>BPGJ01000005.1 GCA_026002975.1 Acidimicrobiia bacterium | reverse complement strand
GCGGTCCCTCTGACCTGCTCGGCCAACCGGCGGGTCAGCCAATCCCGCAAGATGTCCTCCGACCAGAGGAGCCGGCGGCCAACCCGGATACCGAGGGAACCTGGCTCGATCCCCCTGGACCGCTGGGTGCGGAGCGCCGACGGCGACGAGCGGAGCAGCTCGGCGGCTTCTTCGATGGTGAGGAGACGCATGGACCCTCCTTTTGGGCGCGTTGCGCCCATCCGGGGGTCCTAAACCCGAAGCCTACAGTCGGAACTGTAACGCGAAAACATCGGTTTTCGCGCCTAGTGTTGGCGGCGATGGCTACACCGGCCTCCACCCAGAAAACCGCCTACGTGGTGGCGCTGCGTTGCGGAGTCGCTGTGATGCGGCATCCGAACGGCCGGCCGGTGCTGCTCGGTTCCGCTCACGGTGTCCCACCGGACGGTGAAGCCTGGTCGGCGGACCGGCTCATATGGACGGTTGTCGATCAGCCCCGCATGGGTAGATGGTTCCGGGAGGTTCACGGCACCCGACGGGACTTCGCCGGGTTCGTCGCCACCCAGGAGCATCCGGACCGGCTTACCCATCCGGTCCTGTTCACCTGCTGCTGCTCGAAGCCGCGTCACACGGTGGGGTTGGACGCTGTCACGGCTGTAACGGCTCTGCGGGAGGCCGCGCGTCGAGGACGCCACGCCATCTACCTTCCCCGCTGGACGCAGGAGTAAAGGTGGCCGGCTGGCTGGTTCACCGACCCGGGAGGCCGAAACCCTGGTTGGCGCGGGTACCAACCTCCCCAAGGCCGGGTCGTCTCCAAGAGCTTCTCGACGAAACGGGACGCCGAAAACTGGTTGCGGGTCCAACAGGTGGACCGGCTGCGAGGGGAATGGGTGGACCCGCGGGCCGGCCAGATCACAGTCGCCGAATGGTTGGACCGGTGGCTGGCTGGCCGTCGGGTGCGGCCGTCCACCGCGGCCAGGGACGCCTCCCTGATCCGAAACGCGGTTCTCCCCCACCTCGGTGGCCGGCGGCTCGGCGACCTCACACCGGAGGACATTCGCCGGTGGGTGGCGACCCTCGAAGGGTCGTACAGCCGGGAGACGATGCGGAAAGCCGTCCAGGTGTTCGCCGCGGCGTTGAGGACCGCGGTGGACGACGGGCGGATACCCCGCTCCCCTGTCCCTCGGCGTCTCGACTTGGGGGAGCCGACACGTAGGGAGATGGTGATCGTCGAAGCCGGCCAGGTGCGTCGCCTCTGCGAGGTGATCGACCCCCGATATCGGACGATGGTGCTGGTCGGATATCTGGCCGGTCTGCGGCTCGGTGAGACGGCGGCGTTGCAGGTCGGCGACCTGGACCTGTTGCGTCGAACCGTCACCGTGGAAGCCACCCTGGGCCGCGACCGGACCCGGCAGCCTCCCAAAACCCGGTCGTCTCGGCGGCAGGTGAGCATCCCCCAACCGCTAGCCGAGGCTCTGGCCGCCCACCTCGCCACCTACCCGGACCCCGACGGGTGGGTGTTCCCAGCTCCCGAGGGTGGTCCGGTCGACTTGAACAACTGGCGGCGACGGGTGTGGAACCCGGCGGTCCGTGAAGCCGGCTTGGACGGTCTCCGTTTCCACGACCTGCGGCATTCCCACGTGGCGGCGTTGATCGCCGCCGGCGTCCACGTGAAAGTCATCTCTGAACGGCTCGGCCATTCGTCGATCGTCGTCACGATGAACACCTACGGCCATCTCCTCCCCGGCTTGGACGAGGAGGCCGCCGACACGTTGGGACAGGTGTGGGCCGCGGCCGGTCGCGCACAATCGCGCACCAAACGCGCACCAAAACCGGTGGTGCCACTCCCCCGGCGGAACCGAAACCCCCTCTGACCAGCGGGTTTGATGGGTGGGCGTTGCTGGACTCGAACCAGCGACCTCTTCCTTGTAAGGGAAGCGCTCTCCCAACTGAGCTAAACGCCCGTGGAACATCAGGGTAGGCAAACCGCGTCCTGTGTTCCTCCTCAACTTCGGAGCTTCCCCGGCCGATAACGCCTCCACACCATGAAGGCTCGAAAGCTCAGCGGATACGAAGCCGGCGACGAGGCGGTCCGACGCTACCTGGATGGGATCGGCTCCTACGACCTCCTCACCGCCGAGGAAGAGGTGGAGCTGGCCCACCGTATGGAAGCGGGGCGAGCCGCCGAACGCAGGCTGCAGTCGGGCACCGAGCTGACGCCTCGGGAACGGAGGGCCTTACAGCGGCAGGTGCGGGACGGGCTGGCAGCCCGACGCCGGTTCATCCAGGCCAACCTCCGGCTGGTCGTTTCGATCGCCAAGCGCTACCAGCATTCCGGGCTCCCCTTCCTCGACCTGATCCAGGAGGGCAACCTGGGGTTGATCCGGGCGGTGGAGAAGTTCGACTGGCGGAAAGGGTTCAAGTTCTCCACCTATGCGACCTGGTGGATCCGCCAGGCGATCAGCCGGGCGATCGCCGACAAGAGCCGCACTATCCGAGTCCCCGTCCACCTGGTCGATACGATCACCCAGGTCCACCACGCAGAAAACGACCTGTGGAAGCGCCTGGGAAGGGCACCGACCGACGCCGAGGTCGCCGAGCAGGCGGGCCTCACCGTCGACAAGGTCGAAGAAGCCCGCCGCTACGCCCACGACCCTGTTTCACTCTTCGAGCCGGTCGGGGAGGACGACGCCGTTCTGGGGGACTTCATCGAAGACGCCGATGCCCCCGATCCTTTCGAAGCCGCCCTCACCTCCTCCCGTCTCGACGAACTCGAGGAGGTGTTCGGACGGCTCGACGAGCGGGAGCGGCTGGTGCTGATCATGCGCTACGGGTTGGGGAACACCGAGCCCAGGACCCTCGACGAGGTCGGCCGCCATTTCAACATCACCCGGGAGCGGGTCCGACAGATCGAGTCGAGGGCCCTGGCCAAGCTGCGCCACCCCCTCCAGAGCAGGGTTCTCCGCCCCGCCCGATGAATTGATCCTACATCATGTAGGATCAAGGCTCGTAACGGAGCGAGGAGGTTTCATGTCGTCACGTCTGCCGCCACGCCACGACGACGAGACACTGGCCCAGGATTGGCCGGACATCGTGGCGTATTTCCAGCGACGCCAAACCGAGGCCGGCTACGTCGCCAACGCCATGCGGATCATGGCCCACCGACCGGACATACTGCTGCCGTTCCTGCGTCTGCTGGATGCGGCCTATTGGAGCGACGGAGAGGTCGGACGGGAACTCAAGACCCTCCTGGCGCTGGTCCGTAGCGGCGCCGCGGGGTGCCGTTATTGCCAGGCCCACACCGCCAATCGAGGCTTCGGCGGCGCGGTCGACCAGGACAAGATGGAGGCGGTCTGGGAATTCGAAACCAGCCCTTTGTTCAGCGAGGCCGAGCGGGCTGCACTCCGCCTGGCGCGGGACGCGGCGGTGCAGCCCAACGCCGTCACAGATCAACACTTCGAGGATCTACTCCGGCACTACACCCTCACCCAGGCGGTGGAGATCATGGCGGTGATATCGCTGTTCGCATTTCTCAACTGCTGGAACGACTCTCTGGCCACCGAACTGGAGGAGGTTCCCCTCGACACCGCCACCCGCCATCTGGCGGCACACGGCTGGTCCCCCGAGAAACACATCTAATCGGGGTCGAGGACCCGCCAAGGAGCCCCCGCCTCCCGAGCGAGCCGGTCGGCCGAGGCGGGACCCCAGGTGCCGGCGGGATAGGAGTCGGGGACGGTCTTCCGGTCGAGGACGGGGTCGAGGATCCGCCAGGCCTCCTCCGCCTCGTCGGCCCGGACGAACAGTGTCTGGTCGCCGGCCAGGATGTCGGCCAGCAGCGTCTCGTAGGCGTCGGGGAGCGGACCGAAGGCGTCGGCGTAGCGGAAGCTGAGCGACCGGGTGAGGGTCTCCACCCCCCTCCCCCGGGGTCTTGACGTCGAAGAGCAGGTCGAAGCCTTCGTCGGGTTGCAGGGTGATGTAGAGCTCGTTTCCTCTCACCTGCCCGCCGTGGGCGGAGAACAGTCCCACCGGCGGTTCCCGGAACACCACCACGATCTGGGTTAGCCGGCGTGCCATGCGTTTGCCGGTCCGGGCCAGGAACGGCACCCCGCGCCACCTCCAGTTGTCGATCTCGAAACGCACCGCGGCGTAGGTCTCGGTGGTCGAGTCTGAAGGCACTCCCGGCTCCTCCAGGTAGCCCACGACCGCCTCGCCGTCCACCATGCCCGGCCCGTACCGTCCCCGGACGACGTCGCCGGGCTCCAAGGGTCGGATCGCCCGCAGGACCTTCACCTTTTCGTTTCGGATGTCGTCGGGTTCGAACCGCACGGGCGGCTCCATGGCGACCAGGGTCAGGAGCTGGGCCAGGTGGTTCTGGACCATGTCACGGAGGGTCCCGGCCTTGTCGAAGTACCCGGCCCGATCGCCGATGCCGATGTCCTCGGCCACGGTGATCTGCACCGCTTGGACCCGGTCGCGGTTCCAGGCCGATTCGAACAGCGGGTTGGCGAACCGGAAGACCAGCAGGTTCTGCACCGTCTCTTTGGCCAGGAAGTGGTCGATTCGGTAGATCTGCGACTCGTCGAAGTGGCGGTGGAGCAGTCGGTTGAGTCGTCGGGCCGACTCCAGGTCGGTCCCGAAGGGCTTCTCCACCACGATCCGTACCCATCCTCCCGATCGATGCAGACCCGCCCCGGCTATGCCTTCGACGGTCTCTTCGAACACCTGGGGCGGGACCGCCAGGTAGAAGGCCCGGTTACCCGGCAGGTCGTGTTGTCGCTCGACCTCCTGCACCCGTCGGGCCAGCGCCTCGTACCCCTCCCCCACCGGCTGGTAGGACAGGTTCCTGCCGCACCACTCTTCGACCTCGGTGCGGTCCAGCCCGGCGGCCACCACCGCGTCCCTGGCCAGACGCCGGAATCCGTCGTCGTCGAGGGACTTGGTCGCCACCCCCAGAACGTGGAGCTTGTCGGCGAACTCACGTCGTCGAAGCAGCCGGTACAGGGCGGGCAGCAGGCTCCGCCGGGCGAGATCGCCGGTCGCGCCGAAGAGGATCACCAGGTTGGGTTCGATCTGGACGGTCTCGGCGGCAGGCCGATGAGTCATTACGACAAGGCCTCCACCAGCGCGGCCAGCCCTCCCAGCCGATCCTCGACCGAGGTCGACCCGCCGCACGTCCCGGCCTGCCTCGATCAGCGCCTGGAAGTCCCCATCGGCCTGGGCGGCGACGATCCGACCGTAGGTGTGGTCGGTTTCGGGGACCGGCAGGTCGGTGGCGGGACGGTCGACGAGTTGGAGGAACCACCCCCCGGGGGTGCCGCCCTTGTGGAGCTGGCCGGTCGAGTGGAGGAAGCGGGGTCCGTAGCCCACCGTCACCGCCGCCCCGGTGAGAGCCGTCAACCTTCGGGCCAGCTCCTCGAGGAGCGACCCGACCTCCGGGGTGGCGGGAAGGAACGCCTGAACGGCCACGTAGCGGGGAGGCCTCACCTGCTCGAGATCCCGCATCAAGCTACGGTCCCCGGCCGCCAGAGCCGGAATCCGGTCGGTACCCGCCTCCGTCTTCCATCGCCTTCCGAGCCAGCTTCTTGGCCGCCTCGACGTTGGGCTGGTCGAACGGGTTGACCGCCAGGACCTCACCGGCGGTGGCGGTGGCCAGCTCGGCTCGCAGCATCTCCGCGGCCAGCCGGTGCCGGTCGGCCAACTCGAACGCCATCCGGGGTTCCGGGACCTCGGGCACGTCCTCGCCGACCAGCCGATACACCAGATACGCACGGTCGGCACCGCTCATCGGGGTTCCCTCCAGGTAGGGGACCGGCACGATCCCGGTTCCCTCCTTGCCCAGGCTCTCGGCCACCAACTGCTCGAGCCAAGCGGGGAACGACCCCAGACTCGGGGAGGTGACGATGGTCAGCTTGTCCCGACCGCCGAGCGCGAGGGAAGCCCAGGCGAGGCCCAGCGGGATCCCGGGGTCGGAATCCACCGATCCGTCCGCCCCCGAAGCCAGCTCGGCGGCCGCCTCCAGCAGCCTGTCCGGCTCGACGCCGATCAGCCCAGCCGGCAGCAACCCGAAGGGGGTGAGAGCCGAGAACCTCCCGCCGACGTCCGGCGGGGTACGCACCACCGCACTCCAATCCCTATCCCAGGCGAGCCGCTCCAAGGGGGTACCAGGGTCGGTGAGAGCCACGAAACGCCGGCCGTCGCCCCCGGTCGACGCCCAGAAGGTTCGGTAGAAGGACAGCGTTTCCAGGGTGGTCCCCGATTTCGATGCCACCAGGTAGACCGACCTCCCGGGGTCGATCGTTCTCGAGGAGCCTCGCCACGGCTTCGGGGTGGGTCGAGTCGCACACCAACAGGCGCTCGGCGAGCCCGAACACCCGAGAGAAGACCTCGGGCGCGAGGCTCGACCCCCCCATGCCGCACAGCACCACGGTGTGGTGATCAGGGAGACCATCGATCACCTCGCCGATACGGGGCAGCTCCTCGACCATGGTGTGGTGGAGATGGAGCCATCCCAGGCGATCGGCCAGCTCGGGGGTAGTGGGATCCGCGTCCCACACCGTGGGATCGCCGTCCCAGAGACGTCGGGCCAGCCGATGTCTATCCCACCGGCGGACTTGGGTTCTGTAGGCCACGTCGAAGGGGGGTTCCTAGTTCCACGTCTCCGAGTATGCCAGCCGAGATACGGTAGGCCCATGGATGGCTCCGACCTGTTGGATCTCTGGGATTACCGGAGAAGGATGTTCGACATCTACCGCATGGTGAGGGAAGAACCCGACCCCGAGTCGGCCTGGTGGCGTTGGCGACGGGCCCGGGACGAGCTGTTCGCCTCTCATCCCCAGTCGGCACTGGAACCGGAGGCCCGGGCCACCTTTCGGGGTCTCCCCTACTTCCCCTACGACCCCCGATGGCGGACCACGGCGTCGTTCCACCCGAAGCCGGAGACAGCGGTAGATCTCGCCCATTCCGGCGCCGGCTCCACCCGGTTCGTTTCGATCGGCGTCTTGCGTTTCGAGCTGGAACGGACGCCCTCGGCGCTGCAACTGTTCTGGCTCGATTCCTACGGCGGCGGCCTCTTCCTTCCGTTCCGGGACGCCACCTCCGGCACCACCACCTATGCCGGTGGTCGCTATCTGATCGACACCGCCAAAGGGCCCGACCTGGGACAGGTAGGGAAGAGGCTCGTCCTCGACTTCAACTTCGCCTATCACCCCTCCTGCGTCCACTCGGCCCGGTGGTCCTGTCCGCTTCCGCCTCCCGGCAACGTCCTCCCGATGGCGGTGGAAGCCGGGGAGCGTCTGAGTGTCGGATCTGCGACCATCGCCGATGACGAGCCTCCCCACCAGGTTGAAGAAGAAGAAGAAGACGTATGCGAGGAGGCTCCATAACCGCCGTGAAGGAATACGACGTGATCGTCATCGGAGGTGGACCGGCGGGTGAGAACGCCGCCGACCTGGCGGGCCGCACCGGCCTGAAGGTGGCTCTGGTCGAGGCCGAGCTGGTAGGCGGCGAGTGCTCCTACTGGGCCTGCATGCCATCCAAAGCCCTGCTCCGTCCGGGAGAGGTGGTGGACGCGGCCGGGCGTACCCCCGGGGTGGTTGGAGCGGCGATCGACGCCGAAGCTGCCCTCGCTCGGCGTGACGCCCTGGCCTCCCACTGGGACGACCACGGTCAGGTCGAATGGCTCGACTCGGTCGGCGTGGACCTGATCCGCGGCCGTGGGCGTCTCGAGGGAGTCAAGACCGTGGAGGTGGAACACCCCGACGGAACCCGCTCCACCTACCGGGCCAGCGTGGCGGTGGTGGTCGCCACGGGCACCCGGGCTCTGGTCCCACCCATCGAGGGGATCGAACAGGCTTGGGACACCCGACACGTCACCACCGCCCGGCGGGTTCCCCGGCGTCTCCTCGTCGTGGGGGGCGGGGTGGCTGGAGTCGAGATGGCGCAAGCCTGGCGAACCCTCGGGGCCGAGCAGGTGACCGTGGTGGAGCTGCAGGACCGCCTTCTCCCCGGCGAGGAACCCTTCGCCGGTGAGGAGCTGGCCGCCCAGTTCGCCAGAGACGGGATCGAGGTGCTGGTGTCGGCCCGGGTGACGCGACTAGCCCGGACGGACGACGAAGGTGCATTCCGGGTGGAGGTGGAGTCCTCCGGGAACCGCCGGGAGATCGAGGCCGACGAGGTGGCGGTGGCGGTGGGGCGTCGCCCCAACACCGACGACATCGGCTTGGAGACCGTGGGTCTCGAACCAGGGGGCTTCCTCGACGTGGACGACCGACTCCGGGTGACCGGCGTGGAGGGCGGCTGGCTCTACGCGGTGGGGGACGTCAACGGGAGGGCGCTGCTGACCCACTCGGGCAAATACCAGGCCCGGATCGCCGGGGCCTACATCGCCGGCCTGGAAGAGACCCGAGCTTGGGCCGACCAGACCGCCAACCCTCGGGTGGTTTTCACCCATCCCCAGGTGGCAGCGGTGGGTCTCACCGAGGCGGCGGCCCGGGACCAGGGTTTGGAGGTGAGGACCGTCACCTACGACACCGGCCAGGTCGCCGGTTCCGCCACCCTGGGGGAGGGATATCGGGGCACCGCCAAGCTGGTGGTGGACTCGGCCCGCCAGGTGGTGGTGGGCGCAACCTTCGTCTCGCCGGTAGCCGGGGAGATGCTCCATGCGGCGACCATCGCGGTGGTGGCCGAAGTTCCCCTCGGGAAGTTGTGGCACGCCATACCTGCTTTCCCGACGGTGTCGGAGGTCTGGCTGCGCCTGTTGGAGGCGTACCGCGACGAGTACGGCCACACCTTCGTGTAGGTTGGGCGGCCGACCATGGCCGTCCGCATCGACACGGAGCTACTGATACCGGGGCGGGGGCAGCCGATGCGTCCCGGAACGGTGATGTTCGACGGGACCGTCATCGTCTATGCGGGTCCCCCCGAGAACGCTCCGCCCGCAGAAGTGTCTCTCACCGCTCCGACCGTGATGCCGGGTATGTGGGACTGTCACGCCCATCTGTTCGGTTTCCCGGCCGGCAGGATCGGGATTGGAGAGACCCTCCCGTTGATGCCGCCTCAGCTCGGGGTGCTCAGGGCCGCCCGCCACCTGGAGAAGGCTCTCGCTGCGGGTTTCACCTCCATCAGGGAGGTGGGAGGCTACGGCACGTTCCTGGCAGCCGCGGTGGAGGAGGGAACCGTGGCCGGACCCAACGTGTACGCGGCAGGCTCCCCTCTGTCCCAGACGGGAGGCCACGCCGACATCCACATGCTCCCCGAAGGCGACGCCGCCCACATCTTCGAACGCCACTTCGGGGCGTCGGCTCTGTGCGACGGGCCCGACGACTGCAGGAGAGCCGTCCGCCGGCAGCTACGCCTGGGGGCCAGGGTCATCAAGGTGTGTGCCTCCGGTGGGGTGATGAGCCAGATCGACCATCCCGTCCATCAGCAGTTCACCGCCGAAGAGCTGACCGCGATCGTCGACGAGGCGGCCCGGGCCGACCGGGTTGTGGCCGCCCACTGCCATGGAAAGCCGGGCATCATGGCCGCGATCCGGGCCGGAGTGAAGACCATCGAACACGGCACCTACCTCGACGACGAAGCCGCTGAGGCGATGGCGGAAGCCGGAGCCATCCTGGTGCCCACCAGGTTCATCGTCGAACACCTCCGGTCCCTGGGCGACTCCCCCCGGTTCCCCGACTACGCCCGCCGCAAGCTCCACGCCATCGCCGACCGCCACCTGGAGGCGTTACGCATCGCCATCGACCACGGCGTCAGGATCGCGTTGGGGACCGACGTGTGGAACGACGACGTCTGGGGACGCAACGCCGAGGAACTGCTCCACCTGACCGAAGCGGGTCTCGACCCGTTGTCCGCCATAGAGGCCGCCACCGCCACCGGACCCGAAACCCTGGGGCCCCAGGCTCCCCGAACCGGGATCCTGGCTCCCGGCTACGACGCCGATCTGATCACCGTCGACGGAGACCCGACGAAGGACCTGGCGGTGCTCACCGATCCCAACCGGATCACCGGAGTGTGGAAAGGAGGCGTTCGTCGGAAGTGACGTTCAGCTGAACTGTTGGACCAGCTTCCACTTGAGATCGCGCAGTTCGGTCGTGAGCGACACGTGGTAGGTGTGCGGGTTCACCAGCCGCCTCACCCCAGGATCGAGCCGCTCCAGGTCCGCTCTCCTCCTGGCCCGGGCCTCCTCCACACCCCCCAACTCGAACTTCACCGACCCGTCCCGCCACACCTCCACCAGCAGCTCCTCGACACCGGACACGTCCCGCTCGCCCAGGGTGCGCCCGACACCGGGGATGGTGGGATGGTGGATCCGAAGCGGCCGGTCGTCCAACGTCTCGTGCGCCAACGCCAACACGTCGGCGGTTGCAGTGCCTCGCCGGTCGTAGACCCTCCACAGCCTCTTGGCCCCCGGGTTCTGCACCTTCTCGGGGGTATCGGAGATCTTGATCGCCGGCACCCATTCCCCGTCTTCGTCCACCGCGACCAGCTTGTACACCCCGTCCAGAGCGGGATCTCCTTCCGAGGTGATCATCTTGGACCCGACCCCGTAGACCAGACGCCCCAGCACCTGGTCGGGGTCGAGGCCGTATCTGCGGGCCTCCTCCACGATCTGGTTGCGGATCTGCCAGATGGTCAGCTCGTCGAGACCCGAGGAGAGGACGATGCGGACACCCGGAAACCCGGCCCGGTCCAGCATCTCGGCCGAGCGCACCGCCAAATGGGCCAGGTCACCTGAATCCAGGCGGATCCCCACCGGTTCGTGGCCCCGGGCTCTGAGCTCCTCGAACACCTTGATGGCGTTGGGCACCCCGGATTCCAGGGTGTCGATGGTGTCGACCAGCAGGACGGTGTCGTCGGGGTAGACCTCGGCGTAGGCCCGGAAGGCCTCCAACTCGCTTCCCTCCAACGCCATGAACACCTGGACCATCGAATGGCCGTGGGTTCCCTTGGAGGGGAGCCCCACCCAGTGGGAGGCTGCGACGTTGGAGGTGAAATCCACCCCCCCCGACCAGCGCGGCCCGGGCTCCGGCGTTGGCGCCGTAACCGTGAGCCCGGCGCATCCCGAACTCGAGCACCGTCCCACCGGCCGCGGCTTCCACCACCCCGCGATGCCTTGGTGGCGACGAGGGTGGGGAAATTCAGATGGTTGAGCAAGGAGGTCTCGAGGATCTGAGCGAGGGCGAGAGGACCTTCGGCCACCGCGATCGGCGTGTTGGGGTGCACCACCCTCCCCTCGGGAACCGCCCGCAAAGACACCGAATCGAAGTTCCCCGCCTCCTCCAACCAGTCGAGGAAATCGTCCCCGAAGATCCGGGCGCCGGTCGATCCCCGTTGGGCCTCCAACACGCGCCGGTCGAACCGGTCGAACCGGGCCCTTCGCATCCACTCCAGGAGGGGTCCCAGGCCGGCGAAGATGCAGTAGCCGGCCTGGTGACGCCCGTAGTCGGGATACGACCTGAAGAAGTACTCGAACTGGGCGGGTCGCTCCGCCAGACCCATCCTGAAGTAGAGCTGGGCCATGGTGAGCTGGTAGTGGTCGGTGAACAGGAAACCCGTCTGGTGGGGGTCCATCCCTGCGCAGCCTAGACGGTTGGACCCGGCAGCCATCTAGCCTTCGGAGGTATGAGCTACGACCCGGCAACTGCGCTGATCGTCGTCGACGTGCAGAACGACTTCGCCGACCCGAAGGGCAGCCTCACGGTCCCGGGAGGGAGAGACGGTAGTGGGAGCCGTCAACGCCGAGATCCTCAAAGCGGTAGCGGCGGGTGCCCTGGTGGTGTACACCCAGGACTGGCATCCCCCTTCCACCCCCCACTTCGCCAAGGACGGCGGCATCTGGCCGGTTCACTGCGTCATGGGGACGTGGGGAGCGGAACTGCATCCCCGTCTGGTCGTCGCCGGTCCGGTGGTGCGAAAGGGATCCCACGGGGAGGACGGCTACTCCGGGTTCACGATGCGCGACCCGGTCACCGGAGAGGACCGGCCCACCGAACTCGAAGACCTGCTCTCTGCACGGGGAGTCGAGAAGACGGTGGTGGTGGGGCTGGCCCTCGACTACTGCGTCAAGGCGACCGCACTCGACGCTCTCCGGCTCGGTCACCCGACGTCGGTCCTTCTGGGCGCGACCGCCGCGGTGAACCTGCAACCGGATGATGGAGAGCGGGCCGTGGAGGAGCTGCGGGCGGCCGGCGCCGAGGTGGGCTAACCCTCCTCCGTCCGGCGGGCGATGCCCTTCCAACCTCGACGGGCCATCCGCAGCCCCATGATGAGCACGAACACCCCGAACAGCCGTTGCAGCAGATCGGGGTCGATGGCCAGCGCAGCCTCCTTGCCGACCTGCGCCGCCGCCGCGCCGCCGAGCCCGATCCAGAAGGCCTGGGCCAGATCGACCCGTCGGTTGGACACGTTCACCCAGGTGCCCGCCACGGTGGTGAACAGCATGGCCATCAGGGAGGTGCCTTGGGCGGTCGTCTGGGGTAGACCCAGGAAGAACACCATCGAAGGGACCATGATCACCCCTCCGCCGATGCCGGCCACCGCTCCGGCGAAACCCGCCACCAGCCCGATCAGGACTCCCGCCACGATCTCCATCACACCACCATCCTGATCCCGGCGACGATCAGCGCGACCGCGAATGCCAGCTGGAGGGCCGGCACCGACATTCGGTTCATGGTCCGGGCCCCTACGATCGCCCCGACCACCGCCCCTGCGCCGAGAGCGAGCCCGGTACCCGGATCCACCTCTCCCGCCGCCGCATATCCGGCAGCTCCCGACGCCGCGATCAGGAAGATCGCAGCCAGCGAGGTGGCGTGAGCCTGGTGCTGGTCGGCTCTGAGAACCCACAGGATCAGCGGCACCATGACGATGCCGCCTCCCACCCCGAAGAAGCCCGACAGCAGACCTCCGGCGAGGCCCACGCCGAGGGCGGCTACGACCCGGTTGCGCATGGGGCGCAACGTTAGATGGAAGAAAGAGGGTCTCCGTCGCCGGGTGGGCCGGGCAGGGCTCGAACCTGCAACCAGCGGGTTATGAGCCCGCCGCTCTGACCGATTGAGCTACCGGCCCTCGACCCGATTCTACGGGCGCCGGAAAGTGGCCGACACCCTGGCCAGGGCCACGTCGGAGGGCACCGCCTCCAACAGCCCTTCGGCGACCGAACCGAGGAGCACCATACGGGTCGCTCCGGCGCCTCGGCTGGCGGCCACCACCAGGTCGGTCGACCGCTTGCGGGCCGTCTCGGCGACGACCTCCAAGACGGGTCCGTCCCCGACGACCCTCCGGGCGTCGACCCCGGGGGCGAACTCCTCCAGCCGTTGTTTGGCTGCGGCGATACGTCGTTTCCGATCCAGCTCGATCTCCTCCGGGAACATGCCGGCGGAGGCCATCATCAGGTCGGACCGGGTGGGCAGGACGAACAGCAGGGTCTTCTCGGCGCGGGGCGCCAGCCGCTGGGCCAGCTCGACCGCCCAGGAGGAGGCAGGCGACAGGTCCACGGTTATCAACACCCGGCGATAGTCGGCCCGTGGGTGCCGCTTCACCACCACCACGTCGCTGCGGGCCATCTCTGCCACCCGGCGGGTCACCGGCCCGACCCGGGTGCTGTCCACACTGGACGAACCGACCACGACCAGGTCGGCGGTCTTGCCCTCCTTGACGATCTCCCAGGCGGGGTTCCCCTTCCTGCCCAGCATGGTGACGGGCCGGGTGGTGCGTCCACGCACCCATTCGGCCGTGTCGGCCGCCAGGTCCTCGTTCGTGGCTGCGAAGCAGGGCAGCCACGTCGGGGTCGACCAGGGCCTCAGGCCAGGTCTCGGTTACGTGGAGCAGGGTCAGCCCGGCGTCGAGGACCTCGGCCAGGAGACGAGCCCTCTCCGCGACCCTCCTCGCCTGATGGGTGACGTCGATCGCCGCGACCACCCGCGCCAGCGCTTCCTCCTCCGCCGTCACGGGGACTCTAGGTGGCGGCGTCGGTGCCCGTGTCGTCCCACCAGATGGCGGGTTCACCTCGCAGTGCTTTTGCCAGGAGGTCCAGGTATCGCTCCCGGCCGATCTCGACCGCCCCCAGGGACCGGAGATGGGGGGTCACCCACTGCACGTCTATGTACGGGACGCCCGCCCGGTGGAGGAGCCTCACCAACGCCCACAACGCCACCTTGGAGGCGTCGCGGCTTCGGTGGAACATGGATTCGCCGCAGAACATCCGACCGATGGATACGCCGTACAGACCGCCCACCAGCTCCCCGTCCTCCGACCAGGTCTCCACCGAGTGCACCCAGCCCAGCCGACCCAGCTCCACATACGCATGGCGGATCTCCGGTGTGATCCAACCGTGGGGGCGGGAAGGGTCGGCGCATCCTGCGATCACCTCGTCGAGGGCCCGGTCCACCGTAGTTCTGTAGCGGCGAGCCGACTTTCGGAGGGACCGGGAGGGTCGGAACTCGGCGACCGGGATGACCCCCCGTCGGACCGGGGACCACCATCCCAGTCGTCCATCCTCGAGGTGCATCGGGAAGAGCCCCTTCCGGTAGCCCTCCAGGATGGTTCCGGGTTCGAGGTCGCCGCCGACCGCGATCAGGTCGTCCGGCCCCGCCGGATCGGGTAGCTCCCATATGCTGGGAGGTGGTTCCCGGGGAGGTGCGGCCAACTGCGTCAAGCGGCACACTATCGGATGATGGCCGAGGTCTTCGGGTCTTCCGACTGTGAGCGTTTCCGCGCCGGGTTCTTGCGGCAGCCCGTCAACGCTCTGAGCAGCCTCGCTTTCCTGCCCGCGGGTTGGGCGGTGCTCCGCGCCGGACCCGGACGGACCGAACTGGCCGTGACCACCATGTCGGTGGGGGTGTCGTCCTTCCTGGCCCACGGCCCCGGGGGACGGTTCGCCCACTGGTTCCACGACGCCTCGATCGCGTGGCTGCTCACCGCCCTCGCCCGCCCACCCGGGTGGATTCGTTGGGCCATCCACGGGACGGTGGGCTGGCTCTTCGCCCGGGCTCCCTCCTCACGGAAGCCCCTCTCCATCCTGTTGGCGGGGTGGGCCTTTCATCGGGTCTTCCGGAACCATCGCTCGGACCCGGCTTTCCGACGAGCCGCCGCGATCGCGGGCCTCGCCACCCTGATCGGCAACCTCTCCCGGACCGGCGGTCCGCTCTGCCGTCCCGACTCCCTGCTCCAGGGCCACGCCGCCTGGCACGTCCTCGCGGCGCTCGCCCTCGCCCGATTCGGGGCAGCACCCTGGAGGACCGATGACGGGTGAGAGGAGGCCCCGGGTGGTGGTGGTGGGCGCCGGGTTCGCAGGGCTGTCCGCCGCCAAGGCTCTCGCCCCGCATCCGGTCGACGTGACGCTGATCGATCGTCACAACCATCACACCTTCTTTCCCCTGCTGTACCAAGTGGCGGCGGCGGAGCTCCAACCAGGCGACGTCGCCTACCCGATCCGCGCCATCGTCCGCAGAATGGGCAACGTCGACTTCCGGATGGGGACGGTTCGCCGGGTCGACCCCGGCGGACGGCGGATCGACGTCGACGGAAACTGGATGCCGTACGACCATCTGATCCTGGCGGTCGGTTCGGTGACCAACTGGTTCGGGATCCCGGGAGCCGAGGAACACGCCTGGCCGTTGCGCACCCTCGACCAGGCCGTAGCCCTCCGCAACCACATCCTGCGGTGCTTCGAACGCTCCACCTGGAACGTAGCCCGGCGAACGGCGGATCGGACGGTGGTGGTGGTCGGCGGGGGTCCTACCGGAGTGGAGCTGGCCGGAGCCCTGGCGGAGCTGATCAGGGGGCCGCTGGGCGGCGACATACCGGGCCTGGACGACGCCCGGGTGATCCTCCTCGAAGCGGGCGGAGATCTCCTACCGACCTACCCGCCTCGACTCAGGAGCTACGCCCTCACTCGGCTGCGACGCATGGGGGTCGAAGTCCGCGTCGACTCCCCGGTGGCGGAGGTGTCCGAGCACGGTGCCCGCCTGGAGACCGGCGGGACGGTCGAGGCTTCCACGGTGGTTTGGACCGCAGGCGTGGGAGGACCACCAGACCTGGCCGTCTGGGGGCTTCCCACCGGGCGGGGAGGTCGAGTCGAGGTGAGACCGGACCTATCGGTGGTGGGCGCCGAGGGGGTGTGGGTGGTGGGAGACGCTGCCCTTCCCGTAGGGGTGGACGCACCCATGGTGGCTCCCAACGCCCAGCAGCAGGGCAGCCGGGTGGCGGAGAACGTGATGAGGACCCTGCAGGGTCTACCCACCGTGCCGTACCGCTATCGGGACCTGGGTCAGATGGCGGTGATCGGTCGCAATGCCGCGGTGGTCGACCTGTTCGGGCGGATACGACTCCGGGGGTTCCTGGCCTGGACCATCTGGTTGGGACTCCACCTCCTCAAACTGGTCGGCTTCCGGAACCGTCTGGCGGCGATGATCTCCTGGGCAGGCGACTACCTGGTCGGTGACCGGGCAGCCAGACTCATCATCCCGTCCGAACGTTGAATCTCCTCCCAACCCCGAGACGACCACCGGTTAGGCTTGGGGTCGGTCATGGACCCCACCCATCAGGTGTTCAATCAGCCTCCCCCACTGGAGGATTGGAACCCCTACCGGAGCAACCCGGTGGTTCCGGAGGCGACCGCCCGGTACGGGGCCAAATGGGCCCACGACGAACTGATCGTTCTGGGCGAACGGGTCGGGTCGGCCGAGGTGTACCGGTGGGGCTTCCAAGCGAACCGTCACCCACCGGAGCTCCGCACCCACGACCGTTTCGGCAAACGGATCGACGTCGTCGAATTCCATCCCGCCTACCACTCCTTGATGGGGCTCGGGGTGGAGCACGGACTGCATTCGCTCCCCTGGGAGAGACCTCCTGGAGAAGGCGGCCACGTGGCGAGAGCCGTGGCGTTCTTCCTGCTGAGTCAGGTGGAAGCCGGTGTCGGATGCCCGCTGTCGATGACCTGCGCGTCGGTGTGGTCGCTACGTTTCCAACCGGAACTCGCTTCTTCCTGGGAACCCAGGGTGGTGTCCCGGGTGTACGACCCCAGGGACGTCCCTGCCTGGCAGAAGGACGGCAACCTGGTCGGTATGGGCATGACCGAGAAGCAGGGAGGGTCGGACGTGAGCACCAACACCACCCGGGCCGAACCGGTGGAGGGCTCGGGCCCGGGCGCGCTGTATCGGCTCACCGGCCACAAGTGGTTCACCTCGGCCCCCATGTCGGACGCCTTCCTCATGCTGGCCCAAGCACCGGGCGGGCTGAGCTGTTTCCTGGTTCCCCGATTCGCTCCCGACGGGACCCGTAACCGGATCCACCTGCAGCGACTCAAGGACAAGCTGGGGAACCGGTCCAACGCGTCGGCCGAGCTCGAACTGGAAGGCACCTTCGGCTGGCTGATCGGCGACGAAGGTCGGGGCGTCAGAACCATCATCGAGATGGTCAACGGCACCCGGCTCGACTGTGCGATCGGATCGGCCGCGATCATGCGGCAGGCGGTGGCGCAGGCAGGATGGCATGTAGCCCACAGGTCGGCGTTCGGGTCGAAGCTGATCGACAAGCCACTCATGCAGAACGTGTTGGCCGACCTGGAGTTGGAGACCGAAGCCGCCGAGCTGATGATGCTCCGCCTCGCAGCCGCCTTCGACCGGGCACCCATCGACGATCACGAGAGGGCGTTCCGTCGGGTCGCCACACCGGTCGCCAAGTACTGGGTTACCAAGCGGTGCCCCCCGGTCACGGTGGAGGCGATGGAGTGCCTGGGCGGCAACGGCTACGTCGAGGAGTCGATCATGCCGCGCCTCTACCGGGAAGCCCCTCTCAATTCGATCTGGGAGGGGTCGGGCAACGTGATCGCCCTCGACCTGGGCCGGGTCCTCCACCGGGAGCCCGACGCCATCGAGGTGTTCCTCGACGAGCTCCGCAGGTCGGGTGATGCCCGTGTACGGCGGGCGGTGAACCTGGCAGCCGACCTCGTGTCGGAAGGCGGCGAGGCCGAGGCCAGAAGGTCGGCCGAGATCCTCGCCCGGGTGTGGGCGGCAGCCCTTCTGGTGGAAGGCGACGACACCGCGGTAGCCGACACCTGGATCCGGACGAGACTCGACGGCGATTGGGGAGCGACCCTGGGCACCCTTCCGCCTGACGCCCCGATGTCGCACATTGCGCAGCGGGCGGTTCCCGAGAAGTGACATGAAGGCCATCCTGTGTGAGAAGCGGGGTGGGTTGGAGGACCTCCGCTGGGCGGACGCGCCCGATCCCAGCCCCGGTCCGGGCGAGGTGGTGATCGACGTCCGGGCCGCGGGGGTCAACTTCGCCGACCTACTCATGACCCAGGGGCTCTATCAGGTCCGCCCTCCGCTGCCTTTCTCCCCCGGCTTCGAAGTGTGTGGCACGGTCACCGAGATCGGCGTCGAAGTCGACGGTCTGCGGCTGGGCGACCGGGTGGTGGCCTTCACCGGGTGGGGCGGTTACGCCGAAAGGGTGAAGGCCCAAGCGGGCTCCGTCTTTCCCGCCCCTCCCGGCCTCTCCGACACCGAGGCGGCCACCTTCCTGGTCGCGTACGGCACCGCCTACCACGCGCTGGTCGACAGGGCTGCCCTCCGCCCCAGCGAGGTGCTGGTGGTGCTGGGAGCGTCCGGCGGTGTGGGCACCGCCGCGGTGCAGCTCGGTCGGATCCTGGATGCGACGGTGGTGGCCGCGGTTTCGTCCGAAGAGAAAGCCGAGTTCGCCCACAGGATGGGAGCTTCGACGGTGATCCGCTACGACCGGGAGGATCTCAAGGAGGCGATCCGGAGGGTCACCGACGGGCGAGGAGCCGACGTGGTGTTCGACCCGGTAGGAGGCGCGACGACCGAACAGGCGTTCCGGGCTCTCGCCTGGGAGGGGCGCCTTCTGGTCGTCGGTTTCGCAGCCGGTGAGATACCCGGCGTCCCCGCCAACCTTCCGCTCCTCAAGTCGGCTTCCCTGGTGGGGGTCTTCTGGGGGGCCTTCGCCGAGAGACGACCCGATCGGGTGGCTCGGCAGCTCGAACTGCTCGCCTCCTGGGTGGATCAGCATGGGCTTCGACCTCCCGTCACCGAGGTCTTTCCCCTCTCCGAAGCCCCGCAGGCGCTTCGGCTGGTGGCCGAGCGTCGGGTCCTCGGCCGGCTGGCGCTGACGCCGTGATCCTGGCCGCCACCAGTTGGGGCCTGGAGGTGGTCAGCCCGGCGGGTGTCGAACCGATACGGGAGGGCCCGCTGCGACATCTGGCTCGATCAGACGACTCGGTCTTCTGTCTCGAGGATTCCGGTACGGTCGTCGTCGACGACCAGCCGGTCGGGCGGATACCCGACGGCTACGACCCGACCTGCCTCCTCCCCACCGAGGACACCGTCTGGGTGGGGTGCTCGGAAGCTCGTCTGCTTCGACTCCACGACGGCCGGTGGATGGAAGACGAGGCGTTTCTCGAAGCTCCCGGCCGGGACACCTGGTTCACCCCTTGGGGCGGCCCACCCGACGTGCGGTCGCTCACCCGAACCGCCGAAGGGGAGATACTGGTCAACGTCCACGTCGGCGGGATACTCCGGAGAGGCCCCGGCGGTTGGATCCCCACGGTGGACATCGAAGCCGACGTCCACCAGGTGTGTGCCTCGGTGGCCGGTCCGGTAGGGGCGGCCACCGCCCGGGGTTTGTTCCTCTCGAACGACGGGTTCCGGACGTGGGAGGAGATAGCCCAGGGTCTCCATGCCCGATACTGTCGGGCGGTGGCCTGGCTGGGCGACACCCCGGTGGTGTCGGTCTCCACCGGGCCGGGAGGAGCCCGCTCCGCCGTCTACCTGGTCGACGACCACGTCCCGAAGCGGATCTCGGAGGATCTCCGACTGGAAGACAACGTCGATACCCACTGTCTGGCCGTCCGAGACGGCCGGATGGCGGCCGCCGTCGGCCGGGTCGTCTACATGTCCGACGACCGGGGAGCGACCTGGTCGGCCGCCGGGACGGCCGGCGCCGTCCGGGCCCTCGCGTAGACTCGGCGGGGATGGACCGACCCGAGGAAGACGCCGGCCCCTCCTCCATCGTCGGCTCCCCGAAACCGACCAGAAGCAGATCCGACCGGGTGATCGCCGGGGTGTGCGGCGGCCTGGCCCGCTCCCTCGGGGTAGATCCCATCCTCATCCGGGTCGCTTTCCTGGCCGCGGCGTTCATACAAGGGGTCGGGCTGCTCGCATATATCGTGTTGTGGCTGGTGATGCCGGAAGAAGACTCCACCACCGGTAACGAACGGGACACCGTACCCAACCCGGCGCTTCGGCGAACGGTGGGGTGGGTGATGGTGGGGGTAGGAGCCTTGGTCCTCGCCGATCGTCTGGCTCCCGGTCTCGGCGACCTCCTGTGGCCGGCAGCCCTGATAGCTATCGGCTTGGTGCTGGCACTAGGGAAGGGACCCCGGTGACCCCTACCGTGGACGATCGATCGTCGACCCGGGTCGTGCTGGGATGGTCCCTGGTGGGGGCCGGTCTCCTCTGGCTCGGTCACGCCCTCGGCTTGTTCGACGTCAGGTTCGGAGTGGTCGTGTCGATCGCTCTGGTCGTAGTCGGACTGGCCATCGCGTGGACGGGGTTCCGGGGTCGTCTCGACGGAAGCCTGGTAGCGGTGGCCGTCGTCCTCGGTTTGCTCTCCCTCGGTCTGGTCCAGGTCCACACCGTGGTGACCTCGGTGACCGGGGTATCGGATCGGACGTTGGCGCCGGAATCGGAGACGGATCTGGAACCCGCCTACGAACTGGGTGTCGGCGACCTCACCCTGGACCTCTCCCGGGTCTCCCTGAGCGGAAACAGGACCACCCGCCTAGAGGTCGGCATCGGGTCGGTCACCGTCAGGGTCCCTCCCCAGGCAACCACCAGGGTGTTGGCCCGGGTGGGTGTCGGCAGGGCTGCGGTGGGAAACACCGTCCGGGAGGGCGCCGGCCTGGAAGTGAGGGAGACCCTCGGGGACGGCGACCCGACCCTGACACTCGAGATCGACGTAGGTATCGGCTCGGTCGAGGTGGTGCCATGAGACCCCACTTCGGCGCGGTCATCTTGGGGACCGCCTTCGCTCTGTTCGGCGTGGCCACCTTGGGCCATCAGGCTGGTTGGTGGACGCTCGAGCTACGTCTGGTGTGGCCCTCGGTGTTGGTCGTCTTGGGGCTGGTGGTCCTGGCCGGAAGTCACCGCAGGCAGCCCTAGGCCGCCATCATCTCCTCGAGCGGCTTCAACACCTCGCCGAGCACCGCCAGCGCGGCGTTGATCTCGTCCCTGGCCTGATGCTCGGGCAGACCTGTGGCCTCGGTGATCTCCACCATGGGGCGGGGTCGGCCATCCACCAGACCGAACCGAAGGACGAGCAGCTCCCTCTGCAGGTCGGTGAGTTTGGACAACGCCTCC
Source organism: Acidimicrobiia bacterium (assembly GCA_026002975.1). Taxonomy (GTDB): domain Bacteria; phylum Actinomycetota; class Acidimicrobiia; order Spongiisociales; family ZC4RG35; genus BPGJ01. The sequence goes on along the minus strand of BPGJ01000005.1, from coordinate 175,245 downwards.
TCCAAAGCCTCCGACAGGATGATCCGCTCCACCTCCTCCTCCGGGTCGGGAGCGTCCTCGTCGGCCACGAAATCGCCGAGCTGGGCGCCGTCCTCCCCCACCGGGGTCTCGAGGGCCACGACCTGGGCCAGATCCAACGCCCGTTCGACTGTCGACACTTCCACTCCGGTCTCCTCCGCCACCTCCTCCGGGGTGGGTGCCCGACCCAGCCGGGTGGACAGCTCGTCTACCGCCTGCCTGACCCGAGGGAGGATGTCGAACAACCCGGCCGGGATCCTGATGGTGTTGGCGTGCTGCGCCAGGGCGCGCTGCATCGCCTGGCGGATCCACCAGGTGGCGTAGGTGGAGAACTTGAACCCCTTCCGCCAGTCGAACTTCTCGACCGCTCGGATCAAACCCAGGTTGCCCTCCTGGATCAGGTCGAGGAGCTCCAGCTGGTTGCCGGCGTACCGGCGCGCGTTGGAGACCACCAGACGCAGGTTGGCGGCCACGAAGGCGTCCTTGGCGGCCTCTCCCTTCCGCACGGTCCGTTCGAGGCGTCGCCTCTCCTCCGGGTCGGAGACTTCGCCCCGTTCCAGGCGCTGCGCGGCTTCTCGCCCCGCCTCCATCTCCTGGGCGAGGCGGACCTCGTCCTCCGCGGTCAAGAGCTCGTAGCCGCCGACCCCGTGGAGGTACTGCGCCACCAGGTCGGTGGTCAGTCGTCCACGCTCGTCGACGGGCACGTCCCCCCGTCCACGGCGCCTCCGGTCTTCCTTCTGGGTGCTCGTGGTGTTCTTCACGTTCATACGCCTAGGTCGAACATCCGTTCGGTTTACGTTATTCCTCAGGTGGTTCCCAGTCAACGGTTAACCTTCAGTCTGGCGGCTGGAGGTCGATAACGGGAATCCGAAGAGATCTCGACGAAGCCGACGCCAAACTGGTGCTCGAGGCCATGGGGGTCCTCGAGGGAAACTGGCTGGGTTACGCCACCCGGCCGTCGCCGGGTCTCTACCCCCACCAGTGGAGCTGGGACGCCGCGTTCGTCGCGATCGGCTATTCGCATTACGCCCAAGAACGTGCCGAAGCCGAACTTCGTTCCCTCTTCTCCGGTCAATGGTCCAACGGGCTGCTTCCCCACATCGTGTTCACGGACGACCACGCCGACTACTTTCCCGGTCCCGACTTCTGGCAAACCGAACGCAACCCGTACGCGCCCCGCCGGCCGAGGACCTCGGGGATAGTCCAGCCTCCGGTGCATGCGACCGCGGCCCTGGCCATCTACCGGCACGCCCGGGACCGTGACCGAGCCCACCGGTTCCTGGAGGAGATCCTCCCCCGTTTGGCGGCCTGGCACTGGTATCTCCGTCGGGAGCGCATCCGCAACGACGACCACCTCGTCGAGATCTGGCACCCTTGGGAGTCGGGGATGGACAACTCGCCGCTGTGGGACGAGGCCCTGAACCGTCTCTTGCCCGAGCAGGTCCGCGACTGGGTGCGAGCCGACCTGAACCACGCCAAACCGGAGGAGAGACCCTCCGACGACGAGTACGACCGTTACGTTCAGTTGGTCAAGCTGTTCAGGGAACACAACTACCACCCGGAGCTGATCTGCCGGGTGACCCCCTTCGCTATCGCCGACGTGCTCTACAACTCGCTCTGGGTCCAGGCCAACACCGACCTGGCCGAGATCTGCCGGATCGTGGGCGCCGACCCCACGTCGTTCGAACGGTGGGCAGACGAGACCAAGGCCGGGATGCGGAGACGCCTGTGGGACGAGGAGCTGTCCACCTTCGTGGACTTCGACTTGATCACCAAGGAGCCGATCTGCACCAGGGTCGGCGCGGCCTACGCGCCCCTGTATGCCGGGGTGCCGACCCGCCGGCAGGCCGACGCGATGGTCGACCAGTTGACCAGGACCGTCGGGGTCCAGCTCGACTCGACCACGTGGATGGTCCCCAGCTTCGACCCCCGGGACGGGCGGTTCCGGCCGACCAACTATTGGCGGGGACCGATCTGGATCAACGTCAACTGGATCCTCTATCGGGGTCTCAAACGGTACGGGTTCGACCGGCTGGCCGAGACTCTTCGCCGGTCGATGATCGAGCTACCCCGTCGGAGCGGCTTCTTCGAGCACTACGACCCTCGAAGCGGTAAGGGTCAGGGGGCCTCCCAGTTCGCCTGGACGGCGGCGCTGGTGCTCGACCTCCTGTTCGAACCGTGAAGGTCCTCTTCACCGACCTCGACGGCACCCTCCTAGACGCCTCCTACCGGCCAGCGGGAGAGGCCCTCCGGGCGCTCCTCGATGCCGGGGTGATGGTCGTGTGGTGTTCCTCCAAGACCTTCGACGAGCAGCGTCACCTGGCCGAGACGCTCGGAGTACCCGGGCTGTTCGTCACCGAGAACGGCGGAGGGGTGGGTGTCCCTCCGGGTTTCCCCCGATGCGACCTCCACGCCCCGCCCATCGAGATCGGCGGTTGGGGGATCGACTACCGGGAGGTTCGCCGGAGGCTGACCGAAGCAGCCGAGGAGACCGGAGTCCGGATAAGGCCTTACGGGGACATGACCCCAGACGAGGTGGCCGAGGTGACCGGACTGACCCGGGAAGAGGCCGAAAGGGCCCGAAACCGGCGCTGGTCGGAGACGTTCCTGGTGGGCCGCAAACCGGGGGTCCTGGTCGGTGCGCTGGACCGGAGGGGCCTCCGGGTGCAGAGGGGCAGCCGATTCTGGACGACCCACGGCCGACACGACAAGGGCACCGGGGTGCGCTGGTTCCTGCGTCGGCTTCGCGACCGGCAGCCCATCACCTTCGCGGTCGGTGACGCCCCCAACGACCTCCCCATGCTGGCCGAGGTCGACCATCCCATCCTCCTCCCCGCCCTCGACGGACGACCCGTCGAAGCCGACCTACCCGGCCTGGTGAGGCTGGACGAGCCGGGCCACGCCGGGTTCAGTCGGGCCGCTCGGATCGTCCTGGAGCGGTGACGAACCTCCCCTCCTCCAGGTCGACCAGCTTGGCCACCTGGATCCTCCGCTCGACTCTACAACCCCCGGGTATGTGGGAAGCCAGTTCCTCCGAGAACCGGTTGAGGATGCCCGCAGCCAGGGCTCGCTCTCCCGCCCCCAGACCACACCGGTTGGCGTCGGTGACCCGCTCGGCCCACGCCGCCATCTCCTGGAGCAGGTACGGATCGGCGTCGCCCGTCTCGAGCCGTTCGAACATGTCGGCCAGGGAGGTGCATCCCAGCTTGCAGGGAGGACATTGGCCACAGGACTCTTCGGCGAGGAACCGCGAGTAGGCCCTTCCCACGTCTGCCATACACACCGAATCGTCGAACACGATGAAGCCTCCCGAGCCCAGACCCGAGCCGATCTCGGCGAGGGTCTCGAAAGCCGCCGGGGTGTCGATCAGCTCACCGGGGATCGGCTGGTTGGAGGCCCCCGGCAGCACCGCCTTCAACGGCCTGTCGGTACCCCCAGCCACTCCATCGACGAGCACCGCCAACGGGACCCCCAGGGGCAGCTCGAACACCCCCTCCACTCGCGTGTCACCCGACACGGTGAAGACCATGGTCCCCGGGGATCGGTCGGTTCCCACCCGACGGAACCAGTCCGGGCCGTTCCGGAGTATCGACGGGATGTTGGCCAGGGTCTCGACGTTGTTGACCAGCGTCGGGTTGGCGACTTCCCACGGGCCGGCCGAGCCGGCCCCCACCCCGGCCACCAGACCGGTGTGTAGCCCGACCAGGTAGGGCGGGTACCACCTGGGGAGCGGGTCGCGGCCTTCGATCACTTCGAGCAGCGCCTTCTCCTCCCCGAACAGGTAGTCCTCCGGCCCCCTGACCACGGTCAAGCCGATGCCTTCCAACAATCCGGATTCTCGGATCTCGTCGACCGCCCGGTAGAGGACCTCCAGTTCCCGGGTGAAGGACGCCTTGATCCCGATGTACGCCTCCACCGCCCCCACCGCGTGGCAGGCGATGGCGATGCCTTCCAACACCTGGTAGGGGTTCGACCGGAGGATCGCCCGGTCCTTGAAGGTGCCCGGTTCCCCCTCGGCTGCGTTGCACACCACGTACCGGGTCTGTCCGGGATCGACCGAGGCGATGGTCTGCCATTTGACACCCGTGGGGAACCCGGCTCCGCCCCTGCCTCTCAGCCCCGAACGCCACACCAGGTCGACCACGTCCCGGGGATCGGATCGGCGTGCCTTCCACAGTCCTTCTCCGCCGCCGATCCCCAGGTATGTGTCCAGGTCGGTGATCGGCTCGGGTGGGAGGATCCGCCAGTCGTCCACCCCGTGGTTTCTAGCCCCTACCCGGATCCGGGTCAATCCGCGGGAACGATCTGCAGGATCCGGTCGGTGGTCAACAGATACACCTCGCCGGCCCGGTCCACCCCGAAAGAGACCACCTGACCGGCGGCCCCCACCTGAGGAGTCCAGTCCCGTTCGTCCACCACCGCCCCGTCCGCCCAACGGAACGACCGCAGCCATCCCCCGCAGAAGTCGGAGTAGAGGTAGTGGCCCTGGAGTTCGGGGATGGCGTCGCCCCGGTACACCACCCCGCCCACCACCGCGCAGGCGTTCTGTCCACGGCGGACGATCTCGACCGCCGGCGCCCTCAGTCCTCGCCGGTCACAGTCGGGCGCCGGCTCGGTCTCGGTGCCGTAGCAGTGGTTTCCTTCCATGATCGACCATCCGAAGTTGACGCCTCCCTCGTCCAAGCCGACCACGTCGATCTCCTCCGACAGGGCCTGCCCGACGTCGCCGATGTACATCGTCTCGGTGGGGTAGTCGATCCAGAATCGCCATGGATTCCGGAGGCCGTACACCCACAGTTCGGGGGAGCCCTCACCCAGGAACGGGTTGTCGGCCGGTATGGCGTACGGCTCGCCCCCATGCGGGTCGATCCGCAGGATCCCACCCAGAGGGGTTTCGACGTTCTGGCCGTTTCCGAAAGGATCTCCGATCCCGCCTCCATCCCCCAAACCGATGTAGAGGAGACCGTGAGGACCGAACTGGATCATGCCGCCGTTGTGGACCTGTCCGGGTTGCTCCCACGTGAACACCACCTCTTCGGACCGCGGGTCGATCCCGTCGGGGTCGATCCTGAATCGGGACACCACCGTGTCCCCGGTCACCGCCTTCGAGTAGTGGACGTAGAGCCGGTCGGGGTGGAGCGGGTCGACGGCCATACCGAGGAACCCCTGTTCGTGCTCGTTCTCCACCCGGGATGAGATGTCGAGAACCTCCACCAGCCGGTCGCCTTCGAGGCGATAGACCTTCCCGTCCTTGGTTGCGACCAATGTCCCTTCGGAACCGGGGGTCAGCACCACCGGGAAGTCGGTTTCGGTCACCACCCGGTAGGCGATCGCCGCTTCCCCCGACCCGACCAGGGGTTGGGGACTCCCTGGTCCCGGCACCGTGGTGGATGGGATCGAGGTCGGAGAGATCGGCGGGGTGGCGTCGGTCGCGGTGGTCGTGCAGGCGGCGACCAGCAGCGTCCAGACGATCGACTCGGTGAAGCGACGGAACACGAACGCAGAACTGTACCCACGGCTCAGCCTCGTCCTGGCCGGGGTTAGCCTTGCCGGTCCCGTGGAGACCGCAACCCTGCTCATATCCTGCCCCGACCGACCCGGCATCGTGGCTGCGGTGTCCGGGTTCCTCTACGAAAAGGGAGCCAACATCGTCCACGCCGATCAGCACGTCGACCGGCAGGCTTCATTGTTCTTGCAGCGGGTGGAGTTCGACCTGGCCGGGATCGACCTGCCCGACCTCGAAAAGGGTTTTCGAGCGGTGGCCGAACGGTTCGGGATGACCTGGGATCTTCGCCGCTCCGATCACGTGACCAACGTGGCCGTGCTCTGTTCACGGGAACCCCACTGTCTGGTGGATCTGCTGGCCCGCTGGGAGACCGGCGAGCTGCCCGGCAGGCCGGTGGCGGTGGTGTCCAACCATCCCGATCATGCACCGGTGGCCGCCAGGCACGGGCTCCCGTACTTCCACCTGCCGGTGACCCCGGAAAACAAGGGTCCCCAGGAGCAGCGTCTGGTGGGGCTCCTGGAGGAACTCGACGTGGGTCTGGTCGTCCTGGCCCGCTACATGCAGATCCTCACCAACCGGGTGGTGGACCGTTATCCGAATCGGATCATCAACATCCACCATTCCTTCCTTCCCGCCTTCGCAGGCGCCCGCCCCTACCACCAGGCTCACAGCCGCGGAGTGAAGGTGATCGGCGCCACCGCCCACTATGTGACAGAAGAGCTCGACCAGGGTCCCATCATCGAACAGGACGTGGTCAGGGTCAGCCACAGGGACGACGTCGAAGACCTGGTCCAGAAGGGACGGGACCTGGAACGAGTCGTGTTGGCCCGCGCCGTTCGCCTCCATTTGGAGCACCGGGTGCTCGTGTACGGGAACAAGACCGCGGTGTTCGCCTGAATGGTCTCTGCCGCCGGGCTCGCCGCTGTACCTTGACGGCATGAAACCGGCCGGCTCCGAGCGTGCCCTGTTGGGTCGACTGGCACGCGACGGGACACCGGCGATCGCGGTGGGGTCGGTGGTGGCCGGGGTCGCCGCCTACGGCTTCCAGATCATCGGCGGCCGCACCCTGGGAGACGAGGGCTTCGCTCCGGTGGCCGCCCTTCTCTCGGTCCACTCGTTGATCCTCGCCGTCCTCCTCACCCCGGTGGAGCTGCTCACCGTGCGCCGGTTGGCGCTAGCCAGGGGAGGTGCACCCGACTATCACGACCGGAGGTCGATCCTCATCGCCTTGGCGGCAGCCGAGGTGGCGATGCTCGTCTTCGTCGCGATCGCCCGAGATCGGCTGTTCGCCGGGGAGCCGGCCTTCTTGTTGGTAGGCGGGGCGGTGGTAGCCACCCACGGTCTCTTCGCGTTGGCCAGGGGCGCGTTGGCGGGCCGAGCGCGCTACCTGGCGTACGGGTTCGCTTCGGGTGGGGCCGCGGTGGTCAGGCTGGCGCTGGCATTGTTCTGGGCCGGTCGGAATCCCGACGCGGTCGACTTCGCCTGGATGGTGGCGCTCCCGCCTCTGCTGGTGTTGGCGCTCCGCCCGTTCCGGCGGTCGGACCGACGCGTGCCCGCCCGCACCGGGTCGGGCGCCCTGATGGCCGGGTTCGTGTTGGCAGGTGCCATCTCCCAGGCGTTCGTGCTGGCGGGTCCGCTGGTGGCCGGGCTGATCGAACACGACCGTGCGTCGGCTGCGGCCACGGTCAGCGTGGTGTTCGTCACCTTCTCGCTGGCTCGGGCTCCCCTGCTGATCGCCCAGAACCTGGCTGCCCGTCTCCTCGCCGCCTTGTCGACGATGGCGGCCCGAAAGGATCACGACGGCCTGAAGAGGTGGGCCGCCCGGTTCGTGGCTGCGACCGCCCTGGCGGCGGCCCCCTCGTTCGCCGCCGGGTCTCTGGTCGGGCCCGACCTGATCGCATGGTTGTTCGGGCCGGAGTTCCGGCCCTCGGGACTCCTGGCCGGACTCGCCGTCGCGTCCTGCGTGATCGCCTCGGGCTCGGTGTTCCTGGATCAGGTCCTGGTTGCTCTGGGAGCCACCGGCAGGCTGGCGGCGGCATGGACGGGTGCGCTCGTAGCCGCGGGAGCGGTCGTGGCGGTCGGCCCTTGGACGGCCGACCTCCGGGTGGGTTGGGCGGTCCTCTGTGGTGAGGTGGTGGCCCTCCTGGCGGTGGCGGTCGCCGTTTCCGAGCAGGCCCCAGGCAAGCGGATATTCGACCTGGCGGTGGGCGGCGCGCTGCTGGTGCTGACCGCGCCGCTGCAGGCACTGTTGGCGCTCGTCGTCAAGTTCGACACCCCAGGGCCGGCTCTCCATCGGCAGATCAGGATCGGACTCGACGAGCGTCCTTTCGTCATGTTCAAGTTCCGCACCATGGAACACGGGGCGTCCGACGAGCCCCTCCGGCGCCACCTGGCCGACGTGGCCAGCGTCGGCAGGGTCGGCGCCTCAGGTGGCGACGCCGGCTCCAAGCCCCTCTGGATCGACGGGGACCACCGAGTCACCCGGGTGGGTGCGCTTCCTCCGCCGCACCTCCCTGGACGAGCTGCCCAACCTCTGGAACGTACTCAAGGGTGACATGTCGTTGGTGGGACCGAGGCCGCTGGTACCCGAAGAAGCCGCGCTGCTGGACCACGACGCCCGCAGACGCCATCAGGTGAGACCCGGGATGACCGGACTGGCCCAGATCCACGGAGCGTCCGAAGCCACCTTCGGTGAGCGGGCGTACTGGGATTTGAGGTACGTCGAGGAGCGTTCCTTCTGGCTCGACCTCCGGATCCTGGCCGCCACTCCCCGGGCTGCGCTGAGGCGACGATGACTCAGGGGGACGAGCTGGGGGGTGTGGTGGTGGTCTCCGGCGGTGGCTGGGTGGGGTCGTCTCCGTATCCGCAGGACTCACCCGTTTCCTCCAGCCGGTAGGTGACCCTGGCCGCGGCCGGGTCGGTGACGGCCAGGCTCACGGCCTCCCGGATCTTCTCGGTGTCGGGAATCGGGAACCCTCGGGTAGAGAAGCCGACGTTCCAGTCGGGAGGACCGAAGGTCACCGACAGGGCATCGGCGACCCGGATGGAGGCGGCCAGCTCGACGAGGTCCGGGACTCGTTCCAGAGGAATGTCGGTGGTTACGTGCTCTTCCAGCGTGTCGAGGAGGGCCGGAAGGGCCCTGAGCACCCGTACCGGATCGAGCTGGGCGGCCACGGCTGCCAGGAAGCACCGCTGACGGGCCATCCGGTCGTAGTCGTCGGAGTACCGGCGTATCCGGACGTAGGCCAGGGCATGGGTGCCGTCGAGGGTCTGCACCCCCTGGTCGATGTGGATTGTCACGGTGGTGCCGTCCTGATGTGGATATCGAGGGTCGCTGACCGGTTTCGGGACGTAGAGGGTCACCCCACCTAGGGCGTCGACCGCCTCCACGAAGGCCAGGAGGTCGACCAGCACGAAATGGTCGACCTCGAGCCCCGACAGCTCCTCAATCACCTGTTCGATGGCTTCCGCCCCCGGGTCGAGTCCGGGGAACCGATCCGGATGGTCCCTCCCATACAGATACACCTCGTTGAGGATCCCCTGGTAGGCAGTGAATTCGGATCCGTCCGCGAACCTGAGTCCGGTCAGGTTTCGGGGGAAACCGAACAACGCCACGTCGCCGGTGTGGATCCCGACCGACGCGAGGATCACCGTGTCGGTCCGGACGCCCGTCCGACCCGGCCCCGAGTCACCTCCGAGGAGCAGGATGTTGAGCCGATCTTTGCCCTCCCAGGGGTGGGTGGTGGTGGTCGTGGTGGGCGAGGTGGTGGTGGTAGACGATGACGTCGCCGAGGTCGGCGAGGCGGTACCGGTCGTGGCGGTGGTCGTGGGGCTGGTCGGGGCTACGAACACCGAGTTGAGGAACCGGTAGGTACGGAGTTGGCCCCACGCGACGGCTCCATGAGGGAACACCACCGCGCCGATCACCACGATCGCGACCAGGCCGGCTACCGGGCCGCTCGAACCCCGCGACGCGTCCAGCACCGCCCACAACCTGAACGAGCCCAGAGCCAGGTTGAGCACCAGAAACACCAGCAGCACCCGGGGAGAGACCAGCCACCGTGCCAATTCGGTGGGCCCGGCCCAGATCAACGCCGCTACCGAGACGACCATGACCGCGGCTGCCGCCCCCATCAGGGTCCAGCCGACTCGCCGCCGGCCGCGGAGGAGCTGACCCCATCCTGGGAACACCGCCGAGAACAGGGCGCCTACCAGGGGTCCACGGTCGGGGTTGCGTGCGTGGCGGGCCACCGGACAAAGGTAGCCCGGGCCCCAAGTGCGCAGCCGTCATTTGACGGAACCGGGGGCGAGCGAATATCCAGGGGCGACCACGAGCGAGGAGGAAGTTTGGAGAGCGGCGGCGACGTAGTGGTGGTGGGTGCCGGCATCGTGGGGTTGGCCACAGCCCTGGCGCTCACAGAGAGGGGTGCCGAGGTGGTGGTCGTCGACAAGGAAACCCAGCTCGCGGTTCATCAGACGGGCCACAACTCGGGTGTGATCCACACCGGTGTCTACTACCGACCCGGCTCGGCCAAGGCCCGGCTGTGTGTCGAAGGTCGGCGACGACTCATCGGTTTCTGCGACCAGGCGAACATCCCGACCCGGATCAGCGGGAAGGTCATCGTCGCGGTCGACGAAGACGAGCTACCCCGGCTGGACGAACTCCAGCGGCGTGCTTCGGCCAACGGCGTCGAAGCCCACAGGATCGGACCCGACGAACTCGCCGACCTGGAACCCTACGCCCGAGGGATCGCCGCCCTCCACGTGCCGGGGGCAGGAGTGGTCGACTTCCGAAGGGTCGCGGCCGCGCTGGCGGAGATCCTCCGGAGCCGCAAGACGCGATTCGTGATGGGCGCACCGGTGGTGGGAGCCGACCGCCGCTCGGACGGTGTGAGACTGCGGCTGGCCGACGGGGCTTCGGTGGGGGGCAGCGTGGCGGTCGCGTGTGCCGGACTCCAGTCGGATCGGGTGGCGACTGCGTTGGGTCTGGAGCCTTCGGTCCGGATCGTTCCTTTCCGAGGCGAGTATTGGCATCTTCGACGACCCGAGCTGGTGAGAGGTCTCATCTACCCGGTGCCCGACCCGGCGTTCCCGTTCCTGGGTGTCCACTTCACCAAGAAGCTGGCCGGCGAGGTGGAAGTGGGTCCCAACGCGGTTCCGGCACTGGCCCGGGAGGGCTATTCGTGGGGTCGGGTGTCCTTCTCCGACACCTTGGACGTGCTGCGGACCCCAGGGTTGGCAGCCCTGGTGCGTCGCTATTGGCGCACCGGGTTGGCCGAGATCCTCCGCTCACTCTGGCCTCCTCTCCTGTTGAAGGCTGCCCGCCGGCTCCTACCCGCCCTCCTGCCCGGCGACCTGGTCCGGGCCGGCGCCGGGGTGCGAGCCCAGGCCTTGGCCCCCGACGGAAGCCTGGTCGACGACTTCGTCTTCGCCCAAGACGATCGGGTGGTGGCGGTCCTCAACGCCCCGTCCCCGGCGGCGACGGCCTCACTGGCCATCGGCGAGGAGATCGCCCGGAGGGTGCCGGTCTGAGAGGCTTTCGAGCAGGCCTAGGATTCGACCGAGGAACGAGGAGGAGGCGAATGAAGACGGCACTGGTGATCGTCGACATGCTGAACGACTTCGTGGACGGGACCCTGGCCAACCCGGCTGCGAAGCCCATCATCGATCCGATCGGCGCGTTGGCCGAAGAGGCTCGGCGTCGGGATGACTGGGTCGTGATCTACGCCAACGACGCGCACCGTCCCGGAGACTTCGAGTTGGCGATCTTCGGTGAGCATGCCATGGCGGGCACCCGGGGCGCCGAGGTGATCGACGACCTGCGACCCGAACAACCCGACCTGGTCGTTCCCAAGCGTTACTACTCGGCGTTCACCGAGACCGACATGACGACCAACCTCGCCATCCATCAGGTGGGTCAGGTCGTCCTGGTGGGTCAGCACACCGACTGCTGCATCCGCCACACCTCCTACGACGCGTTCCAGAGGGGTCTGCGGGTGGTGGTCCCGGCCGACGCCACCGCCGTGTTCGAGCCCCTCGGCGAGGAACCGGTTCAGACCCGGCAGCAGCGGGCCCTCGACTACCTCAAGACGTTCTACGGGGCCGAGGTGGTCGAATCCCGGGACCTTCTCTGAGGCCGTGGAGCACCTCCCCGCCGAGAAACTCGAGTGGACTCCGGCACCGGCGGAGCACTTCACCGGCCAGGTCTGGTTCGGTCCCCTGAGCAGCCATCACGTGGATGCCCTCGGGGTGTTGTTCGCCCCCGGCGCGCGCACCGATTGGCACCGCCATCCCGAGGGTCAGGTCCTTTACGTGGTTTCGGGAGCCGGCCGGGTCGGCACCGAACAGACGGTGATCGAGGTCGGTCCCGGTGACGTGGTCTACGCACCTCCGGGTGAGCTCCACTGGCACGGAGCCGCGCCGACCTCCTACATGATGCATCTGTCCCTCACCACCGGCGGACCGACCACCTGGGAACCCAGGAAGGTGACCGACGACGAGTATCAGCGGGGTTGAACCGGGTGGTCTCATGTCTCGGAGCCGGCCAGGCCATCCCAGCTCTGAGGAGATCCGGCTGGATGGAAGCCCACACGAGAGGGTGAAACCCCTGGTAGATCGGCGTTTTGCCTGCTAGCCGCCGGCTCCGGGGGTGGGACTCGAACCCACAACCGACGGATTAACAGTCCGCTGCTCTGCCGGTTGAGCTACCCCGGAACGTGGAAAACCACGAGAACGAAGCCCTGAGGCGGGCCGAGTGTACCAGCGGAGGTTCCGGCCCAGGCTCCGGAGGTCGCCGCTCGTCACTTGGCGCCGGGGAGGGTGAGGACGAAGTCGGAGGTTCCGTCGGTGACCCGATATTCCAGATCACCTCCCATCAGTCGAGCGAGGTTGCGGCTCACCGCCAGACCCAACCCCACCGAACCGGGAGGCGCCGGCGGTCGAGGCCCGGTAGTACGGGTCGAAGATCGCTTCCCGCTGCGCCTCCGGGAGGGCCTCGCCCATGTCGCGGACCGACACCTCCACCAGATCGTCCCGGTTCTCGACCCGAACCAGGATCGGCTCCTTCCCGTACTTGACCGCGTTGGACAGGAGGTTGCGGAGGATCTGGCGAAACCGGTGGACATCTGCCAGCACGTAGATGGGCTCCGCCGGCGGCTCGAATCCTCACGTCGGCACTGTGACGTCCAGCATCCGACGACTTCGGCGAGCTCGACGCCCATGTCGAGGACTTCGGGATGGATGGACACCATTCCCGACCTCCGACCGTGCGGCCACCAGCAGGTCTTCGACCAGTGCAGCCATGTCCTCCCCCTGGGAAGCCACCAGCTCCACCAGGTCCCGCCTCTCTTCCTCGTTGAACTTCCTCCCAACGCTCCACCAGTTCCCTGGCCAGGCCGACGATCGACGTCAACGGGGTGCGAAGCTCGTGGCTGACCGACATCACCAGGTCCTCCTTGGCACGCACCAGAGCCTCGAGCTGCTCTCTCACCCGCTCGCGGTCGGTCACGTCGACCACCTGGTACACGATGGAATTGAGGGTGCCGTCGGGGTTGCGAACCGCAGTAGCCGAGAGCATGAGGGTGCGTCGGTCGCCCTCGGGGCCTTCAGGATGTACCGTCGCCACATAGCTGTCCAACTCCCCAGAGATCATTCCTCTGACCTGCTCCAAGGTCGCTTCGAACTCCTCTGGGGAGACGAAGGAGTCGGGCGGCGTCGCCAAGAGGCGTTCACGGTCCACTCCCGCCAGGGCGACGGCGGCGTCGTTGGCCGCCAACAGGCACAGGTCGGGGCCCACCAGGATCATCGGCCAGGGAGAATTCTCGAAGGCGGCCCGGAACCTCGACTCTGATAGGGCCAGAGCCTCACGCAGGTGGTACTCCTCGGTGACGTCCTCGATGATCCCCTCCCAGCCGACGGTCCTTCCCGTCTCGTCCCGAACCGCACGGGGGCGGATCCGTGCCCAGAAGGTGGATCCGTCCCTGCGCCGGAAGCGATGCACCCGGGGCCCGTGGACCACCCCCCGATCGGCTTCGGCTATGGCGCTTTCCCGTTCGGAGGGGTCGACGTAGAGTCCCCGGACGTCGACTTGGAGCAGCTCTTCGACGCTGTCGTAGCCGAAGAGATCGGCCAGGGCGGGGTTGGCGAATTCGAGTCTCCCGTCCCGGGTGGTGCGGTACACGCCCACGGGTAGACGATCGATCAGGTTCCGGTAGATCACTGTCCCCCTCTTTTCCCCGAGTCATCGGCCTCTACCGCCGGGTCGTTTAGGGGAAAGTTCCGCTCACGGATGGCAGAATCCGGCCATGCGGTTCAAGACGGGACTGTTGGTTGGATTCGGCGCGGGCTACGTCCTGGGAGCCCGGGCGGGCCGTGAGCGGTACGAACAGATCCGGAGGGTCGCCTCCCAGGCGGCCGCTCACCCGGCAGTCGACCAGCTCGTCCGCCAGGCGGTCGGCGTGGTCGATCTGGCCCGCGAACTCGCCGCCCGGACTCTCGACCAGGGAGCGGGATTCCTCCGTGACCTGGCCGGGAGCCGAGCCGAGACACCCCAGAGACGATCGGCATAGAGCTTCACTCCAGGAACCCCTCCAGCCGGCGGGAGTTCTGGGGGTGGCGCAGTTTGGCGAGCGCCTTCGTCTCGAGCTGCCGGATCCTCTCCCGGGTCACTTTGAAATGCTCGCCGACCTCCTCGAGGGTCCTCACCCGCCCGTCCTCCAACCCGAAACGCATCACCAGTACCTGACGCTCCCTCTCGTTGAGGTTCTCCAGGGCATGCGCCAGATAGTCCTGCAGCAGCTTGAAGGTGGCGGCTTCGACCGGGACCTCGGCGGTGCCGTCCTCGACGAAGTCCCCCAGGGTGGTGTCTTCCTCCTCCCCCACCGGCGACTCCAGCGAGAGTGGCGTCTGCGCGAACCGGGACAGCTCGTTCACCCGGTCGGGGTCGACGTTGAGCTCGGCGGCTATCTCCTCGATGGTGGGTTCCCTGCCCAGGTCCTGGGACAGCTCTCGCTGCACCCTGATCAGACGGTTGATCATCTCGACCACGTGGATCGGCACCCGGATCGTCCTCGCCTGGTCGGCGATCGCCCGGGTGATGGCTTGCCTTATCCACCAAGACGCGTAGGTGGAGAACTTGAAACCCCGGCGGTAGTCGAAACGGTCGACCGCCCTGATCAGCCCCAGGTTGCCCTCCTGGATCAGGTCCAGCAGCGGCATTCCCCGACCGACGTAACTCCGGGCGATCGACACCACCAGACGCAGGTTGGCCTCGACCAGCCGGCGGTGGGCTGCCTCCCCCTGGCGGACCTGCCGTTCGAGGAGGGATCGATCCTCCGCGCTCAGATCGGGTTCCGACTGGAGACGCTCCGCCGCGCGCCTCCCCGCCTCGATCTGGATGGCGAGCTCGACCTCCTGCTGGGCGGTCAGGAGCCGATAGCGTCCGATCTCCTGGAGCCACATCTTCACCGGGTCGGAGACCGACACCGACTCGTCGTCGAGTAGGTCGTCGAGGGGGTCGTCGAACTCCTCTTCGATCTTGATCCCCCGCCCTCTGAGCAGCTCCAGGATCGACTCGAAGGTCTCCGGAGGCGCTTCGGCGTCGACCAGGTCCTGCTGCACCTCGTGGGCGGTGAGGAATCCCCGCTGCATGCCGCGTTTGACCAGCTGGTCTACGACGGGTCGGACGGTGGGAGGAAGCGTGTTCACGTCCGTTCGAGCTCTCGCTTGGCTTCCTGCAAACGTACCAACTCCTGCAGGGTGGGAGAAGAAGCCTGTTCCGCCGGGTCGAGTCGTGCCAGCCGGCCCCGCAGCTCGGCGATCCTCGCCTCCAACTCGTACTCCTGGAGCCTGCGCACCAGTTCGTCGACCGACCCCACCGGGCGGGGGTCGGTAGCCAACTCCAGTAGACGCCGATCGGTCGGGTCGTCCGAGGAGCGGAGGGGAACCGGTCCTTCGGTGTCGTCTTCGAGGACGTACCCGGCGACCCGCTCGAATGCGGCCCGAAGCTCCGGGTCTCGGAACATGGCCGCTTCTACGCCCATCCGGCGGGCTTCGGCAGGTTCGGCCAGCACCGCCCGCAGCAGCTCGGTTTCGATCCGCGCCCGACGGTCTTGGGAATGGTCCTTGGGCGCCGTCGGGCGGTGGCTCTGCCGGGGTCGACCGGCCAGGTTACGGTTGACCGTCGCCGGGTCGATATCCAACACCTGGGCGACGTAGCGTACGTACTCGGCACGGACGATCTCGTCGTCGATCACCTCGAGGCGTGGTTTGACGGCTTGGAGGGCTCTCGCCTTTCCCTCCGGTTCGGACAGATCGAAACGAGCCAGTTCACGGTCGATCCGGAACCTGATCAGCGGCCTCGACCTCGCCAACGCCTCCAACAGGTCGTCGACCCGGTCTTCCTGCACCAGATCCGCCGGGTCCTTTCCCTCCGGCAGGTCGGCGACTCGGAGATCCATCTCCAGCCGGGTCGGGGTTTGGAGAGAGTCGCCCCGGAGCGCAGCTCCCGCTCCGGCGCTGTCCGCGTCGAAAGCCAGCACCACCCTGTCGGTGAATCGGCGCAACAGGTCGAAGTGCTCCTCACCGAGGGCCGTACCGCAGGTCGCAACCGCCACCTCGACACCCGCCTTGTGCAGGGCGATCACGTCGGTGTACCCCTCGACCACCACCGCGTACCCGACCCGGGGGATGTGTCGTCTCGCCCGGTCGAGCCCGTACAGCAGTCCCGACTTCTTGTAGATGGCGGTCTCCGGCGTGTTCCGATATTTGGGTTGTTCGTCGCCCAGAGCCCGACCGCCGAACCCCACCGGGTCGCCCCGGAGGTCGAACACGGGGAACAAGACCCGGTTCTGCATCTCGTCGTAGATGCTCCCCCCTCGCCCACGTCGGGCCAGTCCGGCGGCCACCAGCACCTTGTCGTCGACTCCTGCGGCTTGCATCTCCCGGACCAGAGCGTTTCCCCCCGGAGGTGAGTAACCCAGTTTGAATTCGGTGACCGTGTCGGCGTCGTATCCCCTCGACCTGAGATAGGCCCGGGCGGGACCTGCCTCCGGCGCCTTGGTGAGTACCCGGTGGTAGAAATCCACCGCCCTCCTCACCGCGTCGATGAGCTCTCTACGCCAGGCGTGCCGGCGGTTCGCCGTCGGGTCGCGGGTGAGGGTTATCCCCGCTTGGGATGCGAGGAGCTCCAGTGCTTCCACGAAACTCAGACCCTGGGTCTCCTGGACGAAGGTGAACACGTCACCCGAGGCGTGGCAGCCGTGGCAGTAGTAGAGACCACGGGCCGCGTCGATCGACATCGAGGGCGTCTTCTCCTGGTGGAACGGGCAGATGGCCATGTGGGTGCGGCCGGTGCGTTTCACCTTCGTGACCGCAGCCACCAGCTCCACCAGATTGGTGGCTGCCCGGACTCTCTCCTTGTCCTCCACCGAGTACATTCCCCGACGAGTGTACGCAGTGGAGCCACCTCGCCCACGGGTTACAGGTCCACGTCGTGGGCGCCGATAGAACCCTCATGGACGCGCCCGATCTGGAGGGTCGGCGAGCCGAAGCGGCCGAGATGCTGCTTCGGGTGGCTGCCCGGTTGCGCAGCGAGACCACGGTTGCCGGGGTGCTCGACGCGGCGTTCGAGGCGTTTCATCCGCTTCTGCCCTTCGACCGGTTGGAGTACGCCACCATCGATGGCGACGAGTTGGTGACCCGATGGGTGCGGGCCGCCTATCCCTCGGTGCTGCTCGATGTGGGGTTTCGGTTCGTCCCCACCAGCGAACCACCTTCCGGCCCCTGGATCGACATCGACACCGCCGCGCTGGCCGGGGCCCGCCCGGAGGGGCATCCCGCCCGGCTGCTCCTCGACGAGGGGATCCGGTCGGGTCTGTGCTGCCCGTTGGAGGCCAAGGGTGACAGGTTCGGGTACCTCTTCTTCTGCTCCCGCCAACCCCGGGCCTACTCCGAGTTCCACACCTGGGTGATGAGCCATCTGGCGGACGTGGTAGCCGGCGCGCTGGCTCTGACCGAAGCATACGAGCGCGTGCAAGCACACAGCCGCACCCTGGAGAGGCTGATGCGCTCCCGGAGGGACTTCGTGTCGGCCATCTCCCACGAGCTGAGGACCCCCCTCACCGGCGTACTCGGCCTGGCTCGGCTCCTGGCCGAAGGCGAGATCCTCGACGAGGAGCGGGGCGAGGTGATCGAGATGCTGGTCCACCAGGCCGAGGACGCCGCCGCCATCGTCGAGGACCTCCTCGTGGTGGGTTTGGCAGAAGGCGGCCACCTGGAGGTGACTCCCGTGCCGCTGGACGCCGGTGCCCTCGCCTCGTCGTTGGCGGCGGAGGTGGCTCCCCAGGTCACCGTCGCCGGGACGGGGCTGGTCACCGCCGATCCGGTCCGGTCCCGTCAGGTGCTGAGGAACCTCCTCACCAACGCTCTGAAGTACGGGGGCGACAGGATCTGGGTCGAGATCCGCCAACGGTCCGACGCGGCTGAGATCTCGGTGTGCGACGACGGTCCCGGGGTTCCCGACTCGGTGGCCGAGGCGGTGTTCCGTCCCTATGAACGAGGGGGCGACGTCGAAACAGGCGGCCACGGTCTGGGGCTGTGGGTCTCCCGCCTACTCGCCGAACGTATGGGAGGGTCGCTCAGCTACGTACGGGACGGTTCGGTCACCTGCTTCGTACTGACCCTGCCGTCTCAGGTCGACTCGGCCACGAACGAGAGCGTCAACGTGACCTCGTCGGACACGTCGGCCACCGACGGCACCTGGGGGATCACCAACCCGTAGTCGGACCGAGTCACCACCGCGGTGGCGGTTCCCTCTATCCGATCTTCGTCCACCCACGTGGCCGAGACCCGGAAGGTCGCAGGACGGGTCACGTCCCTGATGGTCAGATCACCGGTCACCGTGAACTCGAAGCTGTCTCCCGGTGCGGCTGATCCTGCCAGCCCGTCGACCGCGGTCGGCGTGAACTCGATGAACTCGAAGCTCCCCGTGTCGAGGATCGGCCCGTTGATCGCCCTGTCCCGCAGGCCGGAGTCGGTCTGGAAGGCCCGGGCGTTCACCAGGATCGTCCCGATCCGGATCGTGGACAGGTCATCGGGGTCGAAGGAGAACTCCCCCAGGACGATGTCGGAGGTGCCCACCACCCGGTTTGGGCGCCCCCTCAGCACCTCGTCGATCTCGAAGGTGGCCCGGGTTTCGTCGGTGAGGGAGAACGTCAGGGCAGACCCGGCCGACGAGGTCGCGGTGCCATCGGAAGCGTCCTCCGGGGCGGTGGTGAGAGGCGGAGCGGTGACGTCCGGCGTGGGTGCGGGCGGTTCGGCCGCCAGGAACCACACCACCCCTCCCCCCAACAGCACCAGCGCCGCCACCGCGCCGATCGCCAGGTTCCTCCTCATCGAACCTCCTCTCCCTGTCTGGTACGAGGCCAGACACCGGACCGGTTCATGCCAGACGCGGCTCGAGGTACTCGACCAGACGGTCGATCGACACCCGATCCTGTTGCATGGTGTCCCGGTCCCGGACGGTGACCGCGTGATCCTCGATCGAGTCGAAGTCGAAGGTTATGCAGTACGGGGTTCCGATCTCGTCCTGTCGCCGGTATCGGCGTCCGATCGACTGGGTGACGTCGAAGTCGAGCATCCAACGCTTCCGGAGATCCTGGGCGATCTTGGCGGCGGGTTCGACCAGTTCGGGGCGTTTCGACAGGGGCAGGACCGCCAGCTTGTAGGGAGCCAGCCGATGGTGGAGACGGAGGACCACACGGGTCTCGCCTCTCACCTCCTCGGTGTGGTAGGCGTCGATCAGGAAGGCGAACATGGTCCGGGTGGCACCGGCCGCCGGTTCGATCACGTAGGGGAAGAACCGCTCCCCGGTGTCCTGGTCGAAGTAGCGCAGGTCGACTCCCGAGTGCGCGCTGTGCTGGCGCAGGTCGTAGTCGGTCCTGTTCGCCACCCCCTCCAGCTCGTCCCAACCCCAGGGGAACTCGTATTCGATGTCGACGGTGGCCGCCGAATAGTGGCTGAGCTCGTCGGCGTCGTGGGGTCGGATACGTAGGTGGGTCTCGGTCATCCCGAGGTCCACGTACCAGCGGAAGCGGGTCTCCACCCAGTAGTCGAACCACTTCTGCGCCTCTTCGGGCCGGCAGAAGTACTCCATCTCCATCTGCTCGAACTCCCGGGTGCGGAACACGAACTGCCCCGGTGTGATCTCGTTGCGGAACGACTTCCCCACCTGGGCGATCCCGAACGGCAGTTTGAGTCGGCTGGTACGCCGAACGTTCTCGAAGTTGATGAAGATGCCCTGCGCCGTCTCCGGGCGCAGATACACCAGGTTCTCGTCGTCCTCGACTGGTCCCATGTGGGTCTTGAACATCAGGTTGAACTGGCGGGGTTCGGTGAAGGTGTCTCGCCCCCCGCAGGCCGGGCAGCGGTCCGGGTCGTCGAGTTTGTCCAGCCGCCACCTCGAGTTGCATTCACGGCACTCCACCAGAGGGTCGGTGAAGACGGCTTCGTGTCCGGACGCGACCCACACCTGGCGGGACTGGATGATGGCGGTGTCCACCCCGACCACGTCCTCCCTCTCCTGAACCATCGAACGCCACCACTCGTTCTTGACGTTGCGGAGCATCTCCACACCGACCGGTCCGTAGTCGTACGCCGACCGGATTCCCCCGTAGATCTCCGAGGAAGGGAAGACGAAGCCGCGGCGCTTCGCGAGATTGGCGATGGTGTCGAGGGTCACGTCCATGGGATCAGGAGAGACCGACAGTGTAGACCGGGCTCGACGACCCTCATCGCACCGCGTCGACCGCTCCCCCGAACCGGCGATCCCGACGCTGATATTCGACCACCGCCTCCAGCAGGGCGTGCCGGTCGAAGTCGGGCCACAGGATCCCGGGGAAGACGAACTCGGCGTAGGCGGACTGCCACAGCAGGAAATTGGACAGGCGATGCTCCCCCGACGATCGGATCACCAGGTCCACGTCCGGCATGCCGGGGACCGCGAGGTGAGCCGCGAAGGTGGCTTCGTCGATGTCCTCCGGTCGGAGACCGCCCGCCGCCACCTTCTCGGCCAGACGGCGGGCCGCTTCCACGATCTCCCAGCGGGACCCGTAGTTGAAGGCGAACACCATGGTCATCCGGCGGTTGTGCGCGGTCAGCCGCTCCGTCTCCGCCATGTGACGCCGGTTCCGGTCGGGCACCCGCGGATCGTCCAGGTCGCCTGCGAACAGGACCCGCACTCCGAGCTCGTGCAGTTCGTCGCGCCGCCGCAACAGGAGGTCTTCGTTGAACCACATCAGGAAGGAGACCTCCTCGGGGTCACGGTTCCAGTTCTCGGTGGAGAACGTGAAAGCGGTCAGCCACTCGATGCCTATCTCGAGCGCCCCGTGCACCACGTCGAACAGGGCCTCCTCCCCCGCCTGGTGGCCGGCCGTTCGGGGAAGCCCGCGCCGGTTGGCCCATCGTCCGTTCCCGTCGAGGATCAGGCCAACGTGGCGGGGAATCCGAGCGGGATCGAGGCGACTCAGGTCGAGGGTACCCATGTCAGGGCGACAGCACACTCGGACTGGAGAGGCGACGGTCGATGTGGAGCTCGATGAAGCGGCGGGTGAGCCCGAGGGCGTCGTCCCCGCCCGGCCCGACGGGAAGCCGGTCCAACTCGCTGCGGGCCAGCGAATCCAGGTAGCCGGTCAACCCGGGTCTCACCCTCATCGCTCCCTCCACCCGGCACCTGCCGCAGACCACCCCTCCCGCGGTCAGGGAGAAGCGGTCGGAGGCCGGCGCACCGCACGCCACGCACGCCGTCAAAGAAGGAGCCAGGCCCACCACTCCCGCCAGATGCAGAAGGAACGCCGCGACCAGGTCAGGATGGGGCGGTTCCGGCCGGTCCAGGACGGTGAGCCCCCTGAGGAGGAGGTCGAAGAGGGCCTGTGAAGGTTCCTGTTCCTGAGCGACCGCGTCGACGGCTTCGACCATGACCGAGGCCGCCAACACCCGGTCCAGGTCCCGACGTAGTCGGGGAAACACCTCCACCGTGGATACCTGGGTCACCACTTCCAAACTGCGACCCGGGAACAGAAGCAACTCGACGTGGTTGAACGGCTCGAGCCGGCCCCCGAACCGACTGGTGGTCTTGCGTATCGCCCGGGCCACCGTCCGCAAACGGCCCCTCCTCGGGCTGAGCACCACGACCACCCTGTCGGCCTCACCCAGCGGATAGGAGCGGAGGACGATCCCTTCGTCTCGTGTGGTCGGCACGGCGCCAGGCTACCGCCGCCTATATGATGGGCCGGTGCCTCTGGTGGACGAACGGACCCGTCAAGAGTTCGCCGCCTCGTACCCGGATTGGGAAATGTCGGAGACGGCGATCAGGCGTACCTTCCGGTTCGCCGACTTCGTCGAGGCCATGAGGTTCGTGGTCGGGGTTTCGCTCCTCGCCGAACGGGCCGACCACCACCCCGACATCGACATCCGGTGGAATCGGGTCACCCTCACCCTGAGCACACACTCGGAAGGGGGACTCACCGACAAAGACCTGGCGCTGGCCGAGCAGATCGAGACCCGTCTCCTCTGATCCGGCTCACAGAGAGCCCAGGGCGGTCTCCACCCATTCGACCGACCGGTCGTCTCCCCTACCCCTGAACGATTCCTCCAGGTCGAGGAGCAGGCGGTGGATCATTCCGACGGTGTCCACCGGTGAGAGCCAGCTCCGATCCAGTCGAGCCGGGCCTCCCATCGCTGCAGCCACCAGGGCGGCTGCCTCGTCGAACCCGATCGCTTCACCGAAGTGGAACGGATCCACCATCTGGCCCGCCGCGTACACCACGAAGTGCCCGGGGAGTCCCACCCCCACCACCTCGATCCCCGCGATCCGTCCCACCTCCTTCCACAGGATGGACAGGCAGGTGGGGTTGCCCCTGCGGGTGTCGATCACCCTGTTGAGGAAGCCGTTCTCGGGGGCGTGGTAGTCCTCCACGTTGCCTCCGATCCCTTCGGCTATGGCGATCACCCTGCGAAGAGCCAGATGAGTGTTGCCGTTCACCCGGGAAGCCATCCACTCCATACGGTTCAGGTAGTGGCCGACGTCCAGCGACGGGTAACGGAAGCGTGCCACTTCCAACGCGGCCTCCCCCGGGCGATCAGCGTGAGCCAGCGACGCCACCCTCTCGGCCTGGGCGGAGAGCGCCGCGGCGCTCCAGGTCGGTGTCATCCCTTCCGAGGCTACACCTCAGGTGGCGACCTAGCGCCGGAATCCCATACGGTCGAGCAGGGCCGGTCGACGCTGCCAGTCCGGCTCCACGGTGACCCTCAGGTCGAGGTGCACCCGCGTCCCGAAGATCAACTCGAGTTCCTTGCGGGCTTCCGACCCGGCGGCCTTCAACATCGATCCCCCCTTGCCGATCACGATTCCCTTCTGGCTCTTCCTCTCCACCACCACCTTGGCCCTCACCACCAGCAATCCCGAGGCAGTCGGTTCGATCTCCTCCACGATCACCGCCAGAGAGTGGGGAAGCTCGTCCCGGAGACGCTCGAGGAACTTCTCGCGGATGATCTCGGCGGCGAGCATCTCCTCGGGCTGGTCGGTGATGGCTTCCGGCGGGAAGTAGAGCGGACCCTCGGGTAGGCGAGCCACCAACTCATCGACCAGGGCACCCAGGTTCTCTCCTCTCCGGGCGGAGATCGGAACGTAGGCCGAGAAATCCCACTCGGCGGCCCGGTCGAGTTGGGACACCACCGCTTCCCTGCTCGCCGCGTCCACCTTGTTCACCGCTACCACCACCTCGGCTCCCGACTCTTTGAGCCGCTGGGCGATCAGCTGGTCTCCCGGACCGATCGGCTGGGTGGCGTCGATGAGAAACGCCACCGCGTCGGACTCTGCGAGAGTTCCATAGACCAGGTGGTTGAGACGGTTGCCCAGCTCGGTGCGGGGTTTGTGCAGACCGGGGGTGTCCACCAAGATCATCTGGTAGACGGGCTGGCCGTCCTCGGTGTGGGTCACCACCCCTCGGATCACGTTCCGGGTGGTTTGGGGTCTACTCGAAGTGATCGCCACCTTCGAACCGACCAGGGCGTTCACCAGTGTCGACTTGCCGACGTTCGGTCGGCCGACCACCGCCACGAAGCCGGACTTCATTCGGCGATCCCGGCCCGTCGAGCCACCGAAACCTCCACGACCCGCCGCCCCTGCACTCGGGTGGGCACCAACACCACCCCGTCGACCACGAACTGCTCGCCTACCTCGGGAACCCGGCCGGCCAGACCCATGACCAGGCCGGCCACGGTGTCCCACTCTCCATCGGGTAACTCGGCCTGGGTGGCTTCCGCCAAATCGGCGACGGGGAGCTTGCCGTTGACCAGCCAGGTGCCGTCGGGCTGTCGGGTGATCCAATCCTCGTCTTCGTCGTACTCGTCGACGATCTCACCGACCAGCTCCTCCAGCAGGTCTTCGATGGTGACCAACCCTGCGGTGCCTCCGTACTCGTCGACCACGATGGCCAGGTGGGACCTCGACGCCTGCATCTCCCGGAGGAGGTCGGCGGCCCGTTTGGTCTCCGGCACGAACTCGACGGGACGCATCACCTCTGCCACCGAGCGGGGCCGTTCACCGCCTGCCAGCTTCAAGAGGAGATCCTTGACGATGACGACTCCCCGGACGTCGTCCAGGTCCTCGCCGACCACGGGGATCCGCGAGTAGCCGTGTTCGGATATCGTCCGCATCAGCTCCTCGAGGGTGGCGTCCACCGGGATGGCCACGATGTCGGTGCGGGGGACCATCACCTCCCGGACGATGGTCTCGGAGAACTCCAACACCGACGAAATCATTTCGATCTCGTCGGCTTCCTCCTCGGGTTCATCGGGTTCGTCCTCCTCCCCCATCATGTCGGCAGCCCGGGAACCCACCCGGACGGCCACGGCGAGGAGTGGCGCGACCAGATAGGCGATCCCTCCGGGGAAGGAGCGGCCCACCGCCCGGGGAACCAGGTCTCCCACTGCCAACACACCCAGAACGAGGGCCGCCAGGCCGGCGACCACCACGTCTCCGAGCTGTTGCGAGCCCAGGAGGAAGGCTCCCATGGCGGTGGAGGTCACCAGCAGACCGAGATGCACGATGTTCACCGCTGGAACGACGACCAGCCGTCGTTCCAGCAGGCGAGCGACCAGGGCTGCACCCCGCCGGTGTCCGACGGCTTCGTGAACGGCCTCCGCCTGGCTGATGGCCAGCAAAGACGAGACTCCGGCTCGCAGCACCCCGGCGAGGATCAAGAGCAGACCGGCGAGAACCGCCAGGGTTTGGCTCATCTGCGCTCGACTCCGACGTGGGCGAGGATGCGACGCTCGCGTTCCTCCATCGCTTCGGCCTCCGGCCGGGTCACGTGGTCGTAGCCGAGCAGGTGGAGCAGCCCGTGGACGAGCATCAAGCGGAGCTCGTCCGAGAACCGGACCCCCAACTCGGCGGCCTGCCGTTCCACATAGTCGGGGGCGATCACGACGTCGCCCAGGAGCAGGGGAGGTCCATCCGGGTGCGGTTCCGGCAATCTGCCCGGCTGGAGGTCCTCGACCGGAAAGGCGAGCACGTCGGTCGGGCCGTCGCCGCCCATGTACCTCCGGTTGAGCCGGGCCATCTCGGCCTCATCGACCAGGGTTATGGAGACCTCGAAACCGCCCAACAGCCCCTCCTCGGCGAGGGTCAGTTCCGCCAAGCGGGCCAGGTCGTCGAGGTCGGCCGGGACGCCTCGGCGGTCGACCACGGTCACCGCCACGGGTCACCGTCCCGGCTCGGCTTGGTACTGGCAGGGTCGTCCACGTCAGCTACCGGGGAAATTCGGGTAGTTGATGCGTTGATGGTAGTGGCCCACCAGGGTGTCGATGAAGGCCTTCTTGATCCGGGTCAGCTCAGCCAACGTCAGGTCGGCTTCGGAGAGCTGGCCATCTTGGAGCTTCTCTTCGATCACCCGGTCCACCACCTTGCGTATGGCGTCGGGGCTCGGTTCCTCCTCGCCGAACACCGCCCGACAAGCCGCCTCCACCGAGTCGGCCATCATCAGGATCGCCATCTCCTTGGTCCTCGGCTTGTGCCCGGCGTGGCGGAACCGGTCCGGGTCGGCGTCTCCACGGAGCTGCCTGGCCTTTTCGTAGAAGTAGCGCATGATGCCGTCGCCGTGGTGGGTGAGGATCCCTTCGGCCACCTCGGAGGGGATCCCGTACCGGTTGGCCAGCCTGACCCCGTCTACGACGTGTCGACGGATGATCTCGGCGGATTCCTCGGGATCGAGCTCGTCGTGGGGGTTGGGAACCCCGAACTGGTTCTCGATGAAGTAGAGCGGGTTCTCGGTCTTCCCCAGGTCGTGGTAGTAGGCCGCGGCCCGTGCCAACAGGTTGTTGGCCCCTATCGCCCGGGCGGCTGCATCGGCCAAGGTCCCCACCATCAGCGAGTGGTTGAAGGTTCCGAAGGCCCGCTCCTGGAGCAGCTGGAGGGCTTCGTGGTTCCTGTCGGTCAGCTCGAGGAGGCGGAGAGTGGTGGTTATGTCGAACATCGATTCGAAGAACGGCATGGCGGCCAGAGCGACCAGAGCAGACAACATGGCGGCCCCGAAACCCCACGCAGCCGCGACGCCCACCTCGGCGAGAAGACCGTCGGAGGTGGACGACCCGAAGAACCAGGCGGTCACCCCGGCTATGAGAGCCGCCGCGGCAGAAGACACTATCACCGAGTTACGGAACGCACGCCGACTCGACACCTTGGACACGAACCCGATGGGCGCCAAGGTGGAGAGGACGGCGTAGGTCACCGCCCCGGCGTCGAAGGTACCCACCGCGGTCAGGATGCCGAGACTCAGGGCCATGAGGGTGCCCATCCGATTGTCGAACAGGACCGCAGCCAGGTAGCCGAACGCGACCCCGGGGAACACGTACCAGCTCCACCGGTCGGCCACCATGCCGGTGACCCGGACCGCGCCGGCGCCGAGCACGATGAGCAGCGCCCAGAGAGCGAGCATCCTGGGGTCGGACCAGACCTGGGGACGGAACCGGGACAGGTAGAAGGAGAGAGTTCCGACGAGAAGCGCCAACAGAGCCGCCATGGCACCGGTGCGCAGGTTCTCACCTGCCGCCGCCCCGGTCTGTTGGATGGCATCGATCTGGAGCGAGGTGAGACGCTCCCCCTGACGGGCGATCAGGTCGCCGGCTTCGTACTCCCTCACCACCGGCTCCACCGAAGCCCGGGCCTCCTCTCGGGCCTGCTCGGTCGCGTTTTCGTCGGGAACCCGGTTGGGGACGAGGAACACGGCGATGATGTCGGCCACCGCCTCCCGGGCGTCGTCGTTGCGCTCGCCGTCGATGTTGAAGAAGGGGGGATCGCTCCTCACCCGAGCCTTGATGTCGTTGACGTTCTGGGACGTCACCCCCTCGGCGAAGAGTTCGGTGAGGGTCTCGTTGATCTTCAACAGGACGACGTCCAGAGCCGGTTCCTGACCGGCGGCCTCCCTCACCACGTCCTGGGTGGCCAGCACCGCCAGGGTGCGGAGGGTTGACTCGTCGAGGAGGGGGAATTCGGCAACCAGATCGGCGACCTGGTCGTCGATCGGACGCACGTTGGGAGCCAACCCCACCGGCTCGAGCATGCAATCCTCGGCCATGCAGTCCACCGTCTGGACGGGGGATCCCACCGACGGGACCAACCCCCGGGGGAGATCCACCAGCTCCACCGTCACCCGTCCGACCGGTACCGTCACCGAGAGCGTTCCGTCCGCCAGGGTCTGCGCCGACAGTCTGGGGCCGGAAGCCGGGGCGACCGACACCCGGGCGTTGGCCAACCCGAAATCGGGCCGCCACTGCTCCTCGGGTGGGGCTTCCGGCTCGAACCTGCCGTCACCGTCCACGTCGACGAACACGAAACCCTCCAGCAGAGCCTGCTCCGGCTGGGTGGTGGTGGACGCCTCTCCACCCTCGGTGGCTTCGGTGGTGGGCGGCGCCGTGGTGGTGGTGGTGGTCGCCGTCGGGATCGGCTCGGTGCTGGTCGTGGTGGTGGAAGGCTCGGGCGCCAGAACACCGGCCCGGACCGCCGCGATCAGCTCTTCGACGTCACCGTAGACCTGGGTCTCGTTTTCGGGTACCCGGCGGGTGATCGTCTCGACCTGGGCGGCCGCCTCTTCCCTGCGGCGTTCCGTCTCCAACTGGTCGACCACCTGAGCGGAACGCCTGGCCACATAGTCCCGGTCGGCGACGTCGCCCGGCTGCAGGTCCGGCCGGGGCGGGTCGGTGCCGTAGGTGAGGGCCCCCCAAGCGAGAACGATCGACGACAGGACGATCAGCGGCTTGACGAGTACGGGCTTCACCGGTTCTCCCGTTCGTACCGCGCGTACGCCTCCACGATCGCGGCCACGATCCGGTGACGCACCACGTCCCGGGCCGTGAGCTCGACGAACGCGACACCGGGGATTCCCTGCAGTATCCTCCGAACCATGACCAGGCCGGACTCCCGCTGGCTGGGCAGGTCCGTCTGGGTGACGTCCCCGGTGATGATCATCTTCGAGTTGAACCCGAGCCGGGTCAAGAACATCTTCATCTGCTCGGGGGAGGTGTTCTGGGCTTCGTCGAGGATCACGCAAGCGTCGTTGAGGGTCCTCCCCCGCATGTAGGCCAGCGGCGCGATCTCGATGGTTCCCCGTTCCACCAGCCGGGCGGTCTCCTCGGGTCCGAGCATGTCCCAGAGCGCGTCGTAGAGCGGCCGCAGATAGGGGTCCACCTTGGCGGCGAGGTCGCCCGGCAGGAACCCGAGTCGTTCCCCGGCTTCCACCGCGGGCCGGGTCAGGACGATTCGCCGGATGCTGCCCGACAGGAGGGCCTCCACCGCGGCCGCCATACCCAGATAGGTCTTGCCGGTTCCGGCAGGGCCGATCCCGAAGGTGAGGGTGTTGTCCCGGATCGCCCTGATGTACTCCTGCTGACCCTTGGTCTTGGCCCGCACCACCTTGCCTCGACCCACCGAGATGCTCTCGGACAGGACCCCGGAGGGGCTGGGGACCTTCTCCCGCACCATCTCGATCACCTTCTCCACCCGGCCGTCCTCCAGGGGCTCACCTTCCTGGACGAGGATCAGCAGCTCCTCCAGGGTCGTCTCCACCTGGGCGACGTCATCGGCAGGACCGGTGATGAGGAACTCGTTTCCCCGCGCGACGATGCGGACCGTGGGGAAAGCCGACTCCACGGTCCTCAGATTGGCGTCACCCGACCCGAGCAGTTCCAGCATCAGGTGGTTGGAGGGGACGCGCAGACGACGTTCGGCGGCCTGGGAGATCACGTCGATGATCTCGGATGATACCGCCGACCGCCGTCCGCCGAAGGGTTCACCCCTGGTCGGCGTCGACCCGGTCCAGCCCGAGGATCACCGATAGGAGCTGGAGGTCGGACGCTCGAACGGCTTCCGAGTCGGGGGGTCGGGTCCTCATCCTCCGAACCGCCCGGAGGAAGCTCTCCACCAGACCGAACTGCTCCTCGCTGAGTTCCTCCAGGCGGGTCAGGTCGACCACCGTCGAGGGTTCGGCTTCGGGGATCAGCTCGCACGGGTCGACCTGGTAGACCTCGGCCAGCCGAACGAGCCGGCTGACGGAGAGGGACCGTTCGCCCCGTTCGTAGGCCCCGAGTACCGAGGCCTTGAACTCTCCCGAGGTGAGCGACTCGACGTCGAGTAGGGACAGCCCCTTTGCTCTCCTGACCGCCCTGAGCCGGGCGCCCAGCGACCTGTTGACAGGCTCGTCCGTCACCGCCGACCTCTCTCCTCTGCCCGTCCCCTCTGTGGCGCACCACCCTATCAAACGAGGGCACCAGGTCAACGCATATCGGCCCGGTGGCATCCCACCGCGAGGGCCGCGGCCACCAACGCGGCGGTTTCGACCCTCAGAACCCGCTCCCCCAGTCCGAACCGGATGGCGTCCCGCCTCACCTCCTCGGCTTCCCATCCGCCTTCCGGCCCTACCACGACGGTGAACTCCCCGACCATCCCCGGCCATGGTGGAGCACCCCGGTCGGCGACCAGCAGCGGGGCCCCGAGGTCGGCCCATCCGACCAGCCCGGAGCCCACCTGGGTGAGGTGGGCTCCTCTGCTCTGTTCGAGGGCAGCCTCGCTCCAAGCCCTGGACCGGGCCGCAGCGGGCGGTGCCGCCTGGCGTCTTCGGGCGTCCAGCCAGACGATGCGGGCCACCCCCAACTCGGCGAGCTTCTCGACCAGGAACCGTTGGCGCGTCTTGTCCCGGGGTGGAGCCACCGCCACGGTGACCCGGGAGGGTGGCGCAGGGCGCGCCTCCTCGGCGCCGCGTAGCACCGTTTCCCCCGCCAAGGATCCCTCACCGACGATGCCCTGCCCATCGGTGTAGCTCACCGGGTCGCCGTCCGACAGCCGGAGGACCTTCCGCAGATGGTGGGCCTGTTGGGAGCCGAGAGGGATCCGGTCGGATTCCCAGGGCCCAGGGAGCAGCAGATGCGGCCGGTGACCCACGTCAGCCTGGGTTCTCGCCTAGCCGCTCGGCCAGCTCCTCCAGCAGGCGGCGCTCTTCCCGACGCAGATCCTTGGGAACCCGGACGGCCAGCTCGACGATCATGTCGCCTCGGTCCCCTCGACCCAGCCGCCCCATGCCCTTGCCGGGGATCCGCATCCGGGCACCCGGCTGGGTACCGGGCGGGACCCGGAGTTGGGCGAATCCTCCCTCGAGGAGTGGTATCTGGAGCGTGCAACCGAGAGCCGCCTCGGTCAGGCCGATGGTGGCCCGGTACACCAGATCGTCTCCGACCCGTTCGAACCGGGGGTCGTCGGCCACCACCACCTCCACGTACAGATCACCGGGCCGACCTGCCCATCGGTTCGCCTCACCTTCGCGGCTGACACGGAGCCGTGTCCCCGTGGTGACCCCCGGCGGCACCTCCAAGCGGACGGTGCGCTCCTCGGGATGGGTGCCTCGACCTCCGCACCGTCGACAGGGATGCACGATGACCTGGCCGGCGCCCCCGCAGGTGTCACAGGTCGCCACCGTCATCATCGTGCCCAGGAGGCCTCGCCTAGCCACCCTGACGGCACCCGACCCACCGCATCGGGGACAGACCCGGGGACGGCTGCCGGGCGCCGAGCCCGCTCCGTTGCATTCCGAGCAGACCACGTTGGTGGTGAAACGCACCTCGGTCTCGGTGCCGAAAGCGGCTTCGTCCAGGCCGATCTCGACCCGGGTCAGGACGTCCCGACCGCGTGAGGAGCGGGTGAACATCCCGGAGTCCCCGAACACCGATCTGAGGAAATCGTCGATGCCCCCGAACCCGGCGAACAGGTCCCCCAGATCCACCGTGTCGCCCCTGTCGTACCGGCGCCGCCGATCCGGGTCGCTCAGGACTTCGTAGGCTTCGGCCACCTCCCGGAATCTGGATTCCGCCTCGGGGTCGTCGGGGTTGGCGTCGGGATGTGTCTCCCGGGCCAGACGCCGAAAGGCGCGTTTGATCTCCTCGGTCGAGGCGTCGCGAGGAACCCCGAGGATGGCGTAGTAGTCCTTGGCCACGGCCAACAGGTTACGAGCCGATCCGCTCTCCCAACTCGCGGCTCACGCTCTCCACGGCGGAGATCACCCTCCGATAGTCCATCCGCATGGGACCGATGACGCCGACCCGACCCTCCGACGATCCGGCCTCGAAGGAAGAGGACACCACCGCCAGGTCGAGCCCTTCGTCCATGTCGAGTTCATCGGCCAGCTGGATGGTGGTGCCCGGGGCACGGGCGAGGATGTCGAGGAGGGTCGCCTCCCTCTCCAACACCTCGAGCACCCTGTGCACGGTGGCCAGGTTGTCCCACACGGTCGCCATCTGCCGGGTACCGCCCACGTAGATCTCGGCTGTCCCCCTGGCAGCCCGGGTCAGCGCCTCCCGTGCCACCGACACCGTCTCCCTCACCTCGGGGGCGAGCTCGGCGAGGGGGATCTCCACCGACGTGGCCTGGCCGAAGTCGAGCCCCACGGTGGCCCTGGCGAGGATCCTCTCCGCCTCCTCCAGCTCGCTGGGGGTGATCGATCGGTCGAGGCGACACAGCTCTTGGACCACCCTCCCCGACTCCGTGACGGCCACCAGCAGCACGCTCTTGGCTCCGATCTGCACCAGGTGGACGGCCTTGACCCTCTCCCCCACCGGTCCGGGACCGACCGCCACCGACGGGTAGTGGGTGATCTCCGACAGCAGCTCGGTCGTCGCCTTCAGCAGCCTCCCCAGTTCCAGCTGGACCGACGAGAAGAACCGGGCGATACGTTGCCTGGTCGACCCTCCCAGCCGGGTCGGCGAAACGTGGTCGACGTAGTACCGGTAGGCCTTGGCGGTGGGGATTCGACCGGCCGACGTGTGGGGTTGAACGCAATAGCCCTCGCGTTCCAACGCGGCCAGCTCGTTGCGAATGGTGGCGCTTGACACTCCCAGGTCGGTGGCTTCGAGGATGGCGCGGGAGCTGACCGGTTCGCCCGTCCGGATGTGCTCCTCGACGAGCGCCCGGAGGATCTCGTGCCGACGGTCGGTCGATCGACCTTCCACGAGTCTTGAAGTTTAGCACTCATAGGGCGAGACTGCTAAGGCCTGCTGGTCGGGTTGCAACTCCCACAGGGCTCTCACCACGTGGTCGGTGAGCAGCGGCCGGGTGACCACCAGCCGGTCGCCCCGACGGGCCAACACGCCGGCCTCCCTCAACCTCGCCCCTTCGGGCGAGTCCCAGAGGGCTTCCCCCAACGGTCCGGCTCTCACCCCGGCGGCCAGCCGCAGACCCAACATGAGGCGCTCACGTTCGTCCGCCGGGTCTTCGGCAGGAGGCAGCCCCCTCAGGTAGGCATCGATCCGTCGGGGATTGCGCCGCCTCCTCCCGTTCCTGTAGGAATGGGCACCCGCGCCGAACCCGAGATACTCCGCCCCGGCCCACACCGCCAGGTTGTACCGGCAGTGGTGACCGGGCCGGGCCGAATTGGAGACCTCGTAGCGAACCAGCCCGGCCGAGCCGATGATTTCCTGGGCGACCTCCCACTTGTCTGCCTGGTCGTCCGGATCGGGGGGAGGGAGGAGACCCGCCGACACCCATCGACCCAGCGCGGTTCCCCGCTCGACGGTGAGGGCGTAGGTCGAGAGGTGGTCCGGCTCCAGCTCGACCGCTCGGGCGACGGTGGTCTCCCACGACTGGAGGGTCTCGATCGGATGTCCGAAGATCAGATCCAGGTTGACGCTCCGAAACCCCGCCTGTCTAGCCGCCCGGACCGCCTCTTCGATCTGGGTCGGCTCGTGTCGCCGTCCCAGGGCGGTGAGCACTTGGGGGTCGAAGGACTGGGCGCCGAACGACACCCGGTCGAAGCCCAGTTCGACCAATCGCGCGGCCCGCTCGGGGTCCCAGTCTTCGGGGTTGGCCTCGAGGCTCACTTCGGCTCCGGGCTCCAGGCCGAACCGGTCGGCCAGCGCCTCCAGCACCCTTTGCAGCAGGCCGGGATCTATCCGACTCGGTGTCCCGCCTCCGAAGAAGACAGCACCCAAGGATCCCCATCGGGGCTCGTCCCCGATCTCGGCCACCAACCGATCCACGTAGGACCCGGAGAGATGGTCGGCGCCGGACACCACGTTGAAGTCGCAGTAGGGGCACACCGCGGCACAGAACGGGATGTGGACGTAGGCCGACCGGAGCCGCGAGGCGGCGTCCACCAGTTCGGGAGCGTCCGGACTCATCCTCCGTCGACCTTGAGAGCCGCTACGAAGGCCTCCTGAGGCACTTCCACCCGGCCCACCATCTTCATCCGTTTCTTGCCTTCCTTCTGACGCTCGAGGAGCTTCCTCTTTCTGGTCACGTCCCCTCCGTAGCATTTGGCGAGGACGTCCTTCCTCTTGGCCTTGACCGTCTCCCGGGCGATGATCCGGCTTCCGATCGCGGCTTGGATGGGCACGTCGAACAGCTGGCGGGGGATCAGTTCGGCCAAGCGGGCGGTCATCCTCCGGCCGTAGGCGTAGGCCCGGTCGACGTGCACGATCGCGCTGAACGCGTCCACCGGCTGACCGTTGAGGAGGATGTCCACTTTGACCAGCCGGGCGGGTCGGTAACCCTCCGGTTCGTAGTCGAGTGAGGCATATCCCCTGGTCCTCGACTTGAGCTGATCGAAGAAGTCGAACACCACCTCGGCCAGCGGCAACGAGTAGACCAACTCGACCCGGTCGGTTCCCAGGTACGACATGGAGACCTGCTCGCCCCGACGGGCGGAGGCCAGGTCCATCACCGCTCCCACGTAGTCGACCGGAGTGATGATCATGGCGCGGATATAGGGCTCCTCGATGGAGGTGTGATCGTCGGGGAGGTCCTGGGGCGAGCGGATCTGGATCTGCCGGCCGTCGGCGGTGTACACCCGGTAGGCGACCGAAGGCGCGGTCGTGACCAGGTCCAATCCGTACTCCCTCTCCAGCCGCTCCTTGACGATCTCCATGTGGAGCAGGCCGAGGAACCCGCACCTGAACCCGAAACCGAGCGCCCGGGAGGTCTCCGGCTCGAAGACCAGCGACGAGTCGTTGAGCTTGAGCTTCTCGAGTGCCTCCCTCAGGGCTTCGAACTCCTCACCGTCCGCGGGGAAGAGCCCGGCGAACACCATCGGCTTGGGTTCTTCGTAGCCGGGGAGAGGCCGGGACGCGGGATGGTCGGCGGCGGTGACGGTGTCTCCCACCCTGACCCGCTGGATCTCCTTCACCCCGGTGATCAGGTAACCGACCTCGCCTGGACCCAACACCGGCACCTCCACCGCCCGGGGGGTGAGAACACCTACTTCGGTCGCGTCGTGGTCCTCTCCGGTCGCCATGAACCTGATCCTGTCCCCGGCCGACAGGCGCCCGTCGACCACCCTCACGTAACAGACCACCCCGCGGTAACTGTCGTAGTAGGAGTCGAAGACCAGGGCCCGAAGCGGGGCATCCGGGTCACCACTGGGCGGCGGGACGTCCGCCACGATCCTCTTCAGCAGGTCGTCGATCCCCTCCCCGGTCTTGGCGGACACCCTGACCACGTCGTCCGGGGAGCCTCCGAGGATCCCGGCGAGCTCGGCAGCGACCGCATCCGGGTCGGCGGCGGGCAGGTCGATCTTGTTGACCACCGGGATGACCTCCAACCCTGCTCCGATCGCCAGGTAGGCGTTGGCCAACGTCTGCGCCTGGATGCCCTGGGTGGCATCGACCACCAGGATCGCTCCTTCACACGCGGCGAGGGATCTGGACACCTCGTAGGAGAAGTCGACGTGACCCGGCGTGTCGATCAGGTTGAGCACGTAGTCCACGCCATCCGCCTCGTACCTGAGACGGACCGCCTGGGCCTTGATGGTGATGCCCCTCTCCCGCTCCAGGTCCATCGAATCCAGGACCTGGTCTCGCATCTCCCGCTGGGTCAGGGCCCCGGTGCGTTCCAGCAGCCGGTCGGCCAGGGTGGATTTCCCGTGGTCGATGTGGGCGATGATGCTGAAGTTGCGGACGCGCGTAGGGTCGAGCATGATCCAGGGGGAAGGCCCGGGGCATTCTATCCGCCTGGCTGCTATCCTCGGTGGCCGGCCTCAGCGGCCAGATCCCACCTTCGACACCTAGGACCCTGAACCATGGCCAACATCAAGTCGCAGATCAAGCGGAACCGACAGAACGAGCGGAGGCGCCTCCGTAACAAGGCCGCCAAGTCCGAGATCAAGACCCGCATCAAGAAGGCGGTGGCGGCCGCCGAACAGGGCGCCGACGACGTAGAGGAGCTGGTTCGGCTCGCCCAGAAGCGGATCGACATGGCCGCCGCCAAGGGGATCCTCCACAAGAACACCGCGGCTCGCAAGAAGGCGCGTCTCCACCGGCGTATCCGTCAGCTCACCGCCTCGTCATCGTCCCGTTAGCCAGCGGCAGAGCGCGACGGTCAGCCGCTCCATGACCACCCGGTGGGTCTCTTCGGGCATCGACTTGAGGACTCGGTCGGCCCGGACGAGCGCGTCCAGAGCCCGCCTGAGCCCGGAGTCGCGGAGGCGTCCCCTCTGACGCCACACCCGGTCCACCCATCGGTCCTTGGGACCCGCCCCGGCGAGACGCCGTAGGTCCGCCGGATCGCTCGCCACCAGCGCCAGGGCCCTCCTCCTGAGTTCGGTCTCGAGGGTCGCCAGCACCACCAGAGGGTGATGGTGGACCAGCAGGTCCCCCAGGCGTCTGAGGGCTTCCGCCACGTCCCCCCTGGCCACCGCCTCGGTGTAGTGGAAGACGGGTTGATTGGGCCGGTTCTTGAACCGCTCCAGGATCATCCGGGCGGTCACCCGACCCTGGCCCTCCAGCTGCTCCAACACTCCGGCCAGGGCGGCGGTGTCGGCTCCGAACCGCTGGATGAGAGCCCCTACCGCCTCGGGTTCCATGTCGATGCCCCTACGGCGTACCTCGGTTTCGAGCCAGGCGGTGGCGGTGGACTCCCACGCCTTCGCCACCCGGACGGTACGTCCCCTCCCCTCTACCACCGCCGCCAGCGCTTTGGGGAGGCGGCCCTCGGCCACCAACGCCACCGACACGGAGTCGAGGTCGGCGTCGGCCAGCAACGAGGCGAGGAGCTCGGCCTCGCCGGCGGTGAGGCGGTGGGCGTCGACGATCAACAACCCCTGTACGCCTCCGAACAACGAACCGGACTGGAGGGCGGGCACCGCAGGTTCCAGCTCCTGCCGCGACCCCTGGGAGTCCCCTCCCTGGTCGGGAACGTCTATGCGGATGACCTCCGATGCGGCTTCGGCCCCCAGGAAGCTGCGGGCCTGGTCGAGCATCTCGGTACGCTCACCCGGTCCCGCCGATGCGGGACCTATAACGGCTAGAAGTCCCACGGGAGGTCTCCGTCGCTGCCCAGCAGGTCCACCAGGTCGGCGGCCCACGCCACGTCGTGGACCCGGAGGAGGTCGGCTCCGTGTTCGATGGCCAAGGTGATGAAGGCCACCACCCGATGGTCCTCCGCCTTCCGAGGAACCGCGACCATGACCGGCGGGCCGAGACGCCGCAGATGGTCCAGGCCCCGGATGACCGCCACCTGCAGGGAGGTATAGGTCCGGTAGTCGCCCCGGTAGTTGAACGCGATGCCCGGGTCCACCACCAGCCGATCGATGCCCTCGGCTCTGAGCTCCTCGAGCCGCCGACCCAGTTCGGCCGCCACGTCCTCGGCCTTGTGTGGACTCCATCGGAACTCACCCACCCGATGGGGATCGGCGGCCTCCAGATACACGAGGATCCCGACCGCGCCCGAGTCGGCGACCAGCTTCCTCATCCGCGGGTCGGTGAGGCCGCCCGCATCGTTGACCAGGCGGGCTCCGGCGTGGACTGCGGCCTCCGCCACCTCGGGTTTCCACGTGTCGACCGATACGACGAATCCGTCGGAGGACAGCCGCTCCACCGAAGGAACCAGCCGATCGATCTCCTCGGAAGCAGACAAAGTCGGTACGTCGTATCGGCTGGATTGCGCGCCTACATCGACCACCTCCACCCCCACCTGCCGGTACCGGCGGGCCAAGGCCAACGCCTCGTCCGGTCCCGTCACCACCGTGTGGGTGTTGCGGGACTCCGGCGAGAGGTTGATCACCCCGACGACGACCGGTCTCATGGTCCGACGACGATGGCTCCGTCGAAGCGGGAGGTACCGTCGGGAAGTCGGAGGGACACGTCCCTGGAGACGGACGACCCGGAGGCCACCCGGCCCACCTGGATCGGGAAACGGACGCCCTCGGCGTCGATCTCGACCGTGACCCGCCAGTCGGCGGCCGATCTGTTCACCACGGTCACGCCCAGCCCGACCTGGCCGCCCGACGAGCCCAGGGACATCTCGACCTGGAGTCCTCGACACAGTTCGGTTGGTTCTCCTGCTCCCAGGCTGGTCGAACCCGTCATCACCGGCTGGTCCCCGACGATCACCACCTCGAACGGGGCTCTCACCCCTTGGCGGCAGGTGTCGAGATGGGAGAGGCCGTCCAGGTTCGATTGGAGTATCGGGATGAGGAACACTGCGGCCAGGGCGGCCACCGCGAGACGAGAACTGGTCATCGTCGACAGTGTCACCTACCCGTGAGGTCAAGTCAAAGACGTCGATCTTCGTAGACTGCGCCGCCATGCAGCTGACCTGGAACCGGGCTCGAGGCCTGGTGTTGCTGGGAGGTCTCATCGTCGTCGCGGTGATCGTCCTGGTCATGTCGATGAGGGGGGTCGACCCGGTGGAGATCGCGGCCACCTTGTTTTTCGCGCCCGTCTTCGTCGGAGCGCTCTACTTCGGTCCGCTGGCCGGCCTCCTGCTCGGTTTGGCCGCCGTCGGCGGGTATGTGGCGTTGCGCCTTCCGGCGATCCGGCTCGTCGGGTTGTCCGAGCTGGGCGGCCTGTTGGCCTTCCGTGCCGCCGGCTACCTCCTGTTCGGAGGGGTCACGGGATGGGCGTCACGGTCCCTGGCGGAGACGATGACCCGTCTGGAGGCTCATGACCCCGTCGACCCGAGGAGCGGGCTGGTGAACCGGCGGGCCTTGCTGCATGCATTGGAAGCGGAACGGGTGAGAGCCGAACGCTACGGGTCGGTGTTCTCGGTGATCGCCCTGCGGATGCCCGACTCCCAGGTGCCTCCCGCCGAGCTGGGGGAACTCGTGGCCCGCCGGGTGCGAGCATCCGACACGGCGGGACGCTTCGAGATCGACGGGGACCAGCTGCTGGTGGTGGTGATGCCCGAGACCGCTTCGGAGGGAGCCGCCCGCCTGACCGCAGACTTGACCGAGCCCATCTCGAGCCGATGGCGGGTCGAGGTCTCGGAATCCCGTTTCACCTTCCCCGACGATAGGGAGGAGCTGGATCGGCTCTCCGAGCTGCTGGGAGCCGACTCAACCGGTTAGATGCAGAACCAGGTCGCCGTCCAGGTCGGTCCTCCACAGGGCTGCCCCAGCCTCGGCCAGCACCTCCAACACCCGGGGCGACGGGTGACCGTAGCTGTTCGGACCGACGCTCACCACCGCCAGGCGCCCGGCGTTGGCCGCCAGCCATGACTCGTCCGAGGTAGCGGCTCCCTGGTGGGGGACCTTCAGGACGTCGACGTCCAAACGACCGAGGTCGGCCTGGGCGAAGGTTTCGACGTCGCCGGGGAAGAGGACCCGGATGTCGCCGACCTGAACCACGAGAACCAGCGACTGGTCGTTGGGATGGGCGTAACGTCGGACCGGCCCCAACACCTCGACCACCACGGAAGCGCCGGTGATGCGGGTCCCGACCGGCGGCGTGGCCACGACGACGCCGGTCTCCCGGGCCGCGGCGAGTAGGGCCCGGGACGCGTCGGTCTCGTGAGGGGCGAACGCCTGCCAGATCGAACCGACCGGGATCTCACCCAGGAGCGACGTCAACCCGGTCAGATGATCTGCATGGACGTGGCTGGCGACCGCGATGTCGATGGTGGTGATCCCGTAGGCCGCGAGCTTGGCCCGGATGGTCGCCGGGTCGGGACCGCCGTCGATCAGCATGGTCAGGCCGTGGTCGAGGACGAGAGCCGAGTCTCCTTGTCCGACGTCGAGGAAAACGACCGCCGGGCGAGGCGGTACCCCAGCCCGGGGCCAGATGGCGATCACCACCAGCGCCGCCCCTCCCAGCACCGCCGGCGTCGCCACCCGACCGTTGATCCGGGTCCATACCAGCACTGCCAGCAGGAGCAGGTAGATCTCCCACCCGACCTGCGGCCAGGGCGCGGAGACCCGAGCCACCAGCAGGACGGTGTGCGCCATGGCCGCTGCCGCGCCGACCACCGGGTCGATCCCGGTCACGACCCCGGCCAGCCCCAGCCAGGTGGCCACCCCCACCAGGGGGGCGGCCACCAGGTTGGCGATCGGGGAGAGCAGCGGGATCGACCCGAACACGGCCAGGAGCGCGGGAGCGACGCCGATCTGCGCGCCGAGCCCGACCCGCAGAGCCCTGGGACCCCAGCCCCAGCGGTCGCCCGCCATGACGCCGATGGTCGCGGTCACCGACAGGACGAACCCGACGTCGTTCCCCAACTCCGGCGCCAGGAGGAGGCTCCCCGCCACTCCGAGACCCAGGGCCGACCATCCGTCGACCACCACTCCGCCCAGCCGTCCCAACAGCACCAGACCGGCCATGGCCGAAGCCCTCACCACCGACGGTTCCCAACGGGTGATCGATGCGAAGACGACCAACAACACCAAACCGGAGGCCCAGCGGAGGCGGGCGCTCTTGAACCATCCGAGCAGCAGCCACCACATTCCCAGGAAGGTGGCGACGTTGCTGCCGGACACCGCCACGAAGTGACTCAGCCCGGCTCTCCGCATGTCGGAGAGACGATCCGGGCCCAGGTCCCGGGTCTCTCCCACCAGGAACCCCGCCAGGAGCGCGCGGCCCGGGCCCCGGTCGGGCGCCACCCGGTTCAGGGCGATCCGCCGGAGCGCGTTGGCCACGCCGACCAGCGGGTTGGCCGGGGGCAGATGGCGGATCACCTCTCCGTGGAGACGACCGTCCATCTCGAGGCGCCCCGAACGTATCGGGGCCGGTTCCACCCTCCCGGCGACGTAGATCCTGTCTCCGGGTTCGAACAGGTCACCGACCCCTACCAGCAGGAGCCGGTGGCTTCCCATCCGGACCGGGATTCCCGACGAGGTCGGGTCCGACGTCACCGCCGCCCAGCCGGTGACCGGTCCGGCAGCGGGGGGAGGTGGACGCTGGGCGCCCAGGCCGCTCAGCAGACCGACCGCCGCCACCACGGCCAGGGATCTGCGTCCCACCAGCAGCAGACCGCCGGCGACGAGGCAGCCGGGAAGCCACCATCCGAGCCTGCCGAGCTGTGTGGCCGTCCAGGCGGACGCCGCGGCCAGCATCGACCATCCGGCCGGGGTCACGGCACCACGATGTGGGACCGGAGGTTCTCCAGGGTGCGTTCTCCGATGCCCGGCACGGCGAGCAGATCCTCGGGGGTGCGGAACGGTCCGTTCTCTTCCCGGTGGGACACGATCCGGCTCGCCAAGACCGGCCCTACCCCGGGCAGCCGTTCCAGCTCCTCGGCGGTGGCCCGGTTGACCGCGATCCGCCCGTCGGATGTCTCACCCCCGCCCCCAGCCCCCTCGTCGTCGGGTCCGGGTACGTACACCCGGACGCCGTCCACCACCGGTTCCGCCAGGTTCAGGTCGTCGAGGCGAGCCCCCGGCAACGCCCCACCTGCTGCGGCGACTGCTTCGGCCACACGCGAGCCCGGCTCGAGTGTCACCACTCCGGGATTGGCCACCCACCCGGCCACGTGGACGACCAGAGGCGTTCGGTTCTCGGACCCCACCCCGACGGGCAGGGTCACGGTGGGAGGCCGACGGGCCGCCAACCCCATCCATCCCCCCACCGCCACCGAGATCAGCAGGACCAGGAGCGTCAGTGCTACGCGGGCCGGTCCGGACACCGGATCGACCATTCGGACCTCCCCCTCGCCGCACCTCCGACGGACTATCTACATCAGACGGAGACGGCCGAGAAGGGGGTTGGTGGCCGGGTCAGGGTTCGGCGACCCGGCCCACCGCCCCCGCGGCCCGAGGATCCTTCAGGTAGGTGGGTCTCAGCTCCACCGGCTTGGAGACACGACGGACCCGGAGGTTGAGCATCTCGACGAAGACCGCGAAACCCATCGCGAAGTAGATGTATCCCTTCGGGATGTGCAGATCCCATCCCTCTGCCACCAGGGACATGCCGATCAGGAGGAGGAAACTCAGGGCGAGCATCTTGACCGTGGGGTGGCGGTTGACGAACTCGGATATGGCCTTGGCCGCCACCAGCATCACCCCGACCGCGATCACCACCGCGGCCACCATCACCCCGATCTCGTCGGCCATGCCCACCGCGGTTATCACCGAGTCGAGGCTGAACACCAGGTCGAGGAGGACGATCTGGGTGATGACCGACCGGAACGAGGCGACGGCTGGTGTCGCCTCTCCCTGTCCGGGAACGCCCTCCAACTTCTCGTGGATCTCGAAGGTGGCTTTGGCGAGGAGGAACAGGCCACCGCCGATCAAGATCAGGTCGCGCCCCGAGATCTCCTGACCGAACAGGTCGAACAGGGGAGCGGTGAGCCCGATGACCCAGGAGATCCCGAGGAGGAGGAGGATGCGGCTGACCATCGCCAGACCCAGCCCGATGTTCCTGGCCCGAGCCTGGCTTCCCGCCGGCAGCTTTCCCGCAAGGATCGAGATGAAGACGATGTTGTCGATGCCCAACACCACCTCCAGGGTGGTGAGGGTGACCAGGGCCAGCCAGATGTCGGGGTCGGTCAGCCACTCCATGGTCGGGACAGTCTACGGATGGCGTGACCGGTCGAGGATGAGCCTGGCCGTCTCCCGGGCCTCCACTTCCAGGGGTATGCGTCGATACGCCTCGAGGTGAGCCAAGCCCCGCACCCTGAAACCCAGGTAGGACCGGAGATATGCGGCCAGGAACCGGACGAAGCCCATTCTCCGCCACTGACCGACGTGCACCAGCTCGTGAACGAGCAACTCCCCCAGCGTGGCGGAACCGAGGACGTCGGGTCGGACCAGGATCCTGCCCCCCAGGGCCATCGCCGCGAACCGTCCCCGCCACAGGAGTCGGAGCCAGCGTGGTGCGGGAACGATCCGGATGCGGTCGTCCGGGTCGACACCGCACATCGAACGCACCAACCCGGCATCCACCCCGGCGGATGCGAGGACCGCCCCGACCCGGACGCTCACCTGCTGTCGGCGACCACCAGGTT
Organism: Acidimicrobiia bacterium; assembly: GCA_026002975.1. GTDB lineage: Bacteria > Actinomycetota > Acidimicrobiia > Spongiisociales > ZC4RG35 > BPGJ01. The sequence goes on along the minus strand of BPGJ01000005.1, from coordinate 132,976 downwards.
CACCAACCGTGGTGGCCGGACCACCACCCGCCGGACCGCCCCGGATTCGGTCCACCGCCTGACACGGGGAGATTCGAGTGCCCGCCGCTCGGCCTCCTCGGCGGTGATGTCGGCCGGGACTTCGATACGGTCACGAACCTTGCCGTTCACCTGGACGACCATGGTGACCACCCTGCGCTCCACCAATTCGGGGTCCCAGGCCGGCCACGGCTCGTCGGCCAGCATCGAGCCGTAACCACGGCGCTCCCACAGCTCGTGGGCGATGTGAGGAGCCATGGGAGCCAACATGATCAGCATGAGGCGGAACACCTGGTCGAAGGTCTCTCGCCTGCCGCCGTCCCTCACATAGTCACCGAGACGGTTGGCCAGGCTCATCAGGGCGGCGACCGCGGTGTTGAAGGAGAAGCGGTCGAAGTCGTCGGTCACCTTCCTCAGCGTCCGGTGAGCCTCGGCGAGCATCTCGCGGTCCGCCGGGGTCTCCTCCCGGTCCTCGAGGACGGCTTCGGTGCCCATCCGCCAGACGCGATCGAGGAATCTGGAGGGCCCTTCGATCCCGGCGTCCGACCAGACGGCATCGTCGGTCGGCGGGCCGATGAACAGCTCGTAGAGGCGGATCGCGTCGGCTCCGTACTTCTCGTAGTAGGGGTCGGGCGCCACCACGTTGCCCTTCGACTTGGACATCTTGGCGCCGTCTTTGATCAGCATGCCCTGGGTGAACAGGCGAGTGAACGGTTCGTCGACCGGGACCAACCCCATGTCGTGGAGCACCTTGGTGACGAACCTGGCGTACATGAGGTGGAGGACGGCATGCTCCACGCCTCCTATGTACTGGTCGACCGGCATCCAATAGGCCACCTTGTCGGGATCGAAGATGGCCTGGTCGTTGTGGGGGTCGCAGAACCTGAGGAAGTACCAGGACGAGTCCACGAAGGTGTCCATGGTGTCGGTCTCCCGACGGGCGGCACCCCCGCACCGGGGACACGCGGTCTCGACGAACTCGGGGACGCCGGCCAGCGGCGACCGACCCTTGGGGGCGTAGTCCTCGACGTCGGGGTGGATGACCGGCAGGTCGTCCTCGGGAACCGGCACCCATCCGCATTCGGGACATTCGATCATCGGGATGGGGCAACCCCAGTACCTCTGCCGGGAGATGAGCCAGTCCCGGAGACGGTAGGTCACCGTGCGTCTGCCGACGCCCTTCTCTTCGAGCCAACCGATGATCCGTTCGATCGCCTCGTCGACCTCCAACCCGTCGAGGAAACCCGAGTTGATCTTTCGGCCCGGCCCGTCGTACGCCTTTCCTTCCCATCCATCGGGCCGCTCGACGGTGGGAACGATCCCCAGCCCGTACTTCTCGGCGAAGTCCCAGTCCCTCTGGTCCTCGCCCGGCACCGCCATGATGGCACCGGTGCCGTACCCCATCAGCACGTAGTCCGCGACCCAGATGGGCACCCTCTCGCCGTTCACCGGATTGATCGCGTAACGGCCGGTGAAAACTCCCGACTTCTCCCCCTCCGCCATCCGTTCCAGCTCGGTGGCGTTCTTCGCCTTCTCCACGTAGTCCAGGACCTCTCCCTCGAAGGAGGTCCCGGCCACCAGCGTCTCGACCAGGGGGTGTTCGGGTGCCAGGACCGCGAACGTCATCCCGAAGATGGTGTCCGGGCGGGTGGTGAAAACGTCGAAGCTCAGGTCGGTTCCCTCGACCTGCATGGTGAAGGTCGCCCCCTCGGAACGGCCGATCCAGTTGCGCTGCATGACCCGCACCCTCTCGGGCCATTCCTCCAGTCGTTCCAGGTCGTCGAGGAGCCTCTGGGCGTAGTCGGTGATCTTGAAGAACCACTGCTCGAGGTCGCGTCGAACCACCGGCGAACCACACCGCTCACATGCGCCGTCCACCACCTGTTCGTTGGCGAGCACGGTCTGGTCCTGGGGGCACCAGTTGACCGGGGCCATCCGTCGATACGCCAAACCCCTCTCGTACAGCTTGAGGAACAGCCACTGGTCCCAGCGGTAGTACTCGGGGGTGTGGGAGGCGATCTCCCGACTCCAGTCGTAGACCGCCCCCAGCCGGCTAAGCTGGGCTTTCATCCTCTCGATCTGCCGTTCGGTGAAGACCCGCGGGTGGATGCCGGTTTGGATGGCGGCGTTCTCCGCCGGCAGTCCGAAGGAGTCCCATCCCATGGGGGACAGGACGTTGTAGCCCTGCATCCGCCGGTAACGGGTGAGGAGATCCACGTAGCTGTAGTTGCGGAGATGCCCCATGTGGAGGTCCCCCGACGGGTACGGGTACATCTGCAGGTTGTAGAACTTGGGTCGGGTCGGATCCTCGGTGGCGTAGAAGGTCTTCTCCGCTTCCCAGCGGTCCTGCCACTTCTTCTCGACGGCCTCGTGGTCGTAGGAACTAGCCATGGGTGGGATCGAAGGCTAATGGCTGGATCGTCCCGACCGTTCGAGAAGCCGGGTGAGGCGTGACCCGAAGTCGGGCGGGTAGTAGTGTCCCACCCCCGGGAGGACCTCCAACTCCACGTCGATGCCCTCCGACCGGAGAGCCTCGACCACCACCTCCTGACCGGGAAGGGCCGGGTCGCCATCACCGGTCCACACCACGATCCGGGGCTGGGGCCCGTCCCCCACCGAACCGAGCACCTCGGCAATGTCGTCGGGCCGGATCAGCGCGGGGCTGACCGCCACGACCAACTCGAACCGCCCCGAGGCCAAGCCGAGCTGGATGGCTCGGCGCCCACCCTGCGAGTACCCGCCTATCACCCGGCGTCGATGCCGAATGGGGGCCAGTTGGGCCTCGATCTGTCGGCGGGCCGCGATCGGGTCGTCCCAGCAGGGACCGTCGACGGAGTCCCGTTGGGTCGATTCGGGCACCATCAGCTCCCACCCGGCCCTACGAACGGGCGGCTCCCAGTAACCCACGGTGGCCTCGACGATCTCGGCCCGGCCGTGCAGGGCGACCACCACACCGGCCCCGTCCCCGGGCGAAACGTACAGTCCGGGAAGGCTCGGTCGGTAGGCGTCCCGACGGCGTGAGCACTCCTCCACCAGACGCAGGAACCGGGGATGGTCGACTAGCGCCGAGAAATCGGGTTCCCGGCGGAGGGTGGAAGGCGACCACCAAGCCCCCGCGTCCAGGGCGGCCTCCAGGACGTCGAGCGCCTGGTCGATTCGTCCCAGCTTGGCGAGGAGGCACGCCCTCCACCAGGCAACCCTGGTCCAGAGGAGGTCGAGACGTGCAGCCCGGTCTTCGACCAAGGCCAGGGCCCCCCGGTAGTCGCCCGTCTCGTAGCGGGCGAACAGCTCACGCTGGACACCCACCAGATCCTCGGCCATCCTGCCAAGTCTGCCAGCATCCCCGGGCATGTTTCGGTCGAGCGGCGTCCTGGCTCATCTGACCTCGCTGGCGGGGCCTTTCGGGGTGGGCGACCTGGGACCGTCGGCCAGGCGGTTCGCCGTCATGCTGAGCGACCTGGGCCAGACCTGGTGGCAGATGCTCCCCGTCGGGCCCGTGGGTCACGGCAACTCCCCCTACTCCTCGCCCTCCGCCTTCGCCGGTGAGACCTTGCTCATCTCGCCCGAGGATCTGGCCGCCGAGGGTTTGGTCCGTTCCCAAGACCCGCCCCGCTTCCCCGCCACCCGGGTGGACTACGACCGGGTGAGGCGGTGGAAGCGGTCGGTGTTGGCGGAAGCGGTCGAGGCGGTCGCCACGAGTGAGGCCCTCGACCGGTTTCGGGAAGAGAACCGGGATTGGCTCCCCGACTTCGCCCTGTACACCGCGTTGAAGGATGCGCACGGTGGACGCCCGTGGTGGGACTGGGACCGGGATCTGGTCCGGCGTCGCCGTTCGGCGCTCGCCTCGGCCCGTCGACGACTGGCCGAATCGATCATCCCGATCGAGAGCGCCCAGTTCCTGTTCGACCTCCAGTTCCGCCGCCTGCGGGAGTTCTGCACCCGCCTGGGCGTCCGGCTGATCGGCGACCTGCCTTTGTACGTGGCCCTGGATTCGGCCGACACGTGGACCCATCCCCACCTCTTCGACCTGGACCGGGATCTGAGACCTCGACACGTCGCCGGTGTCCCACCCGACTACTTCTCGCGGAGCGGCCAGCTCTGGGGGAACCCGACCTACCGCTGGGATCGCCACCTGGAGGAGGGCTTTCTGTGGTGGAGACGCCGGGTGGGTCGTCTCGCCGGCTACTTCGACCTCTTGAGGATCGACCACTTCCGAGGCCTGGTGGCGTTCTGGGCGGTGCCCGCCGGCCACTCCACCGCCGAGGAGGGTCGCTGGGTCCCGGGCCCCGGGGAAGCCTTCTTCGACGCCATCCGCCGAGACCTGGGGCGGCTGCCCTTCCTGGCCGAGGATCTCGGGGAGATCACCGGGGACGTGGTCGAGCTACGCCGGCGGCTGGGGATTCCGGGGATGAGGGTGCTCCAGTTCGGCATCGACCCAAACTCCGAGCACCATCCCGCCAACCACCCGCCCGACGTGTTCTCCTACACGGGTACCCACGACAACGACACCCTGATCGGATGGTGGACCTCGCTCACCGACCGGGAGCGGCGTCTGGCCGAACGATCCCTCGGCCTCGGCGGAGGCGACGTCCGCTGGGAACTGATCCGTGTCTCCATGGAGTCGAAGGGGATCACCTCGATCCTTCCCCTCCAGGACCTGGTGGGCGCCGGTTCGGAGGCCCGGATGAACACTCCGGGGACGGTCGGCGGGAACTGGACCTGGCGGGTCCGGTCACGTAGCCCCGCCGCCCGGGAACGTCGCCGTCTCCTCAGGCTGACCGAGCTCACCGGACGCATCCCACCCGGGTTTACAAACGAACGTTCGTTTGCTAAATTGCGATGGCGCCGAGCAGAGAGATGGGAATCGGAATGACCGGACAGGAACGATTCGAGCAGTTGATCGCTTCAGACGAGAAGGTGGAACCCACCGACTGGATGCCGGAGGGTTATCGCAAGACCCTGATCCGCCAGATCGCCCAGCACGCCCATTCGGAGATCATCGGGATGCAGCCGGAGGGCAACTGGATCACCCGCGCCCCCACCCTGCGTCGCAAGGCGATCCTCATGGCCAAGGTCCAAGACGAAGCGGGCCACGGCCTCTACCTGTACTCGGCCGCCGAGACGCTCGGGGTGGGACGCGACGAGCTGGTGGAACACCTCCACTCCGGACGGCACAAGTACTCGTCGATCTTCAACTACCCCACCCTGACCTGGGCCGACATCGGAGCCATCGGCTGGCTGGTGGACGGAGCGGCGATCACCAACCAGGTGATGCTGACCCGATGCTCCTACGGGCCATACGCCAGAGCCATGGTGAGGATCTGCCGGGAGGAGTCGTTCCACCAGCGTCAGGGATTCGAGATCATGCTCACCCTGTGCCGGGGCACACCCGAACAGAAGCAGATGGCCCAGGACGCCCTCAACCGATGGTGGTGGCCGGCCCTGATGATGTTCGGCCCCCACGACACCGACTCCACCCACACCCAGCAGTCGATGGCCTGGAAGATCAAGCGGGTCTCCAACGACGACCTCCGCCAACAGTTCGTGGACATGACCGTCCCTCAAGCCGAGTATCTGGGGCTGACCATCCCCGACCCCGAGCTGAAGTGGAACCCCGAGCGGGGCCACTACGACTTCGGGGAGATCGACTGGGACGAGTTCTGGCGAGTGGTCAAAGGGTTCGGGCCCGAGAGCCGCGACCGGCTCGCCCACAAGGTCCGGGCCTGGGAGGAGGGCGCCTGGGTGCGGGAGGCTGCCGCGGCGTACGCCGCCAAGCATCGGAAGGAGGCGGCATGACCTACGAGGTTCCCCGCACCGCCGACGAGAAGGACCTCGACTACCGGCAAGACGGCCGGTCGCAGTGGCCGATGTGGGAGGTGTTCGTCCGCCAGAAGCGGGGGCTCTCCCACGTCCACGCCGGCAGTCTGCACGCTCCCGACGCCGACACCGCCCTACAGATGGCCCGGGACGTGTACACCCGGCGAGTCGAGGGCATTTCGATCTGGGTGGTGCGGTCCGACCAGGTGGTGGCGTCCGATCCCGACGAAGCAGACGCCTTTTTCGAAGCCGCCGCCAAACCGTATCGGCAAGCCACCTACTACCGGATCCCCGACGAGGTAGGTCAGATGTGATGGGCGAGATGGTGGTTTCCGGCCCTCCCCAGGGTGCCCTCCCCGGAATCGATGGTGAAACCCGGTTCCTCTATGTGCTACGCCACGGCGACGACAACCTGGTGTTGGCCCAACGGCTCGGAGAGTGGATCTCCCGGGCCCCGGAGCTGGAGGAGGACATCGCATTGGCCAACATCGCCCTCGACCATCTCGGTCAGGCGAGAGCTCTCCTCACCTACGCAGGGGAGCTCGAAGGTCGGGGCCGCAGCGAGGACGACCTGGCGATGACCCGCACCGAGCGTCAGTTCACCAACCTGCTGCTGTGCGAGCAGCCCAACGAGGATTTCGCCCACACCATGGCCCGCCAGCTCTTCATCGATGCGTATCAGCTGGAGCTGTGGGAGCGTCTGGCCTCTTCCAACGACCCGACCTTGGCGGGCATCGCCGCCAAGGCCTGGAAGGAGGCCCGCTACCACTTCCGACACTCGTCGACCTGGGTGATCCGGCTGGGCGACGGAACCGAGGAGAGCCATCACCGGATGCAACGGGCGATCGACGAGCTATGGAGGTTCACCACCGAACCGTTCATGGCCGACGACGTCGACCGTGCCGCCGCGGGGGAAGGATACGGAGTCGATCCGTCGGAGCTGGAGGAGCCTTGGCTCGCGCGGGTGACCCCGGTCCTCCAGGAAGCCGGTCTGGTGATCCCAACCGACCCGTACCGGCGGGTGGGCGGCCGCCAGGGCTTCCACACCGAACATTTGGGCCACCTCCTCGCCGAGATGCAGTGGATGGCCCGAACCTACCCGGGGTTGGAATGGTGACCGTCGAGCAGGTTCGCGAAGCAGTGGCCCGGATCCCCGACCCGGAGATCCCGGCGGTGACCATCGACGAACTGGGGATCCTCCGGGGGGTCGAGGAACGGGACGGCAAGGTGGTGGTGAAGATCACCCCCACCTATTCGGGATGCCCGGCCCTCGATGCGATCAGAGAGGAGATCCGCCGAACCTTCGTCGAACTCGGTGTCGCTGGAGAGGTGGAAACGGTGTACTCCCCCGCCTGGACCACCGACTGGATCGACGAACACGCTCGGCGGCGGCTCGAATCGGTGGGTATCGCCCCTCCGGTCGATCGCGCCCAGGTCACATGTCCCCGCTGCAGGTCCGGGCAGCCCCGCACGGTGTCGGAGTTCGGATCCACCGCGTGCAAGGCCCTCATGGTGTGCAGCTCCTGCGGTGAGCCGTTCGACTGGTTCAAGCCGATATGAGCCTGCAGTTCCATCCTCTTCGGGTGGTCGAGGTGACCCCTCTGACCGACGAGTCGGTGGCGGTCACCTTCGACGTCCCCGACGACCTCGCCGAGACCTTCTCCTACCTGCCGGGCCAGCACGTCACCGTCAGGGCATTCATCGACGGGGAGGACGTGCGGCGCTCCTATTCGATCTGCGCCAACGCCAACTCGGGGAAGCTCCGGATCGGGATCAAACGGCTGCCGGGCGGCAAGTTCTCGACCTGGGCCACGACCCAGCTGCGTCCCGGCGACCTGCTCGATGTGATGCCGCCGGTGGGCGAGTTCGTGATCCGACCCGATCCTTCCCGGGCCGCCCACTACTGTGCCATAGCCGCCGGCTCCGGGATCACACCGGTTCTGTCGCTCATCTCCACCACCCTCGAGTCGGAACCGAACAGCAGCTGGACCCTGGTGTTCGGCAACCGATCGGTCTCGTCGATCATGTTCCTGGAGGAGCTGGAAGGCCTCAAGGACCGCTACTGCGACCGGCTCCAGATATTCCACGTCCTCAGCCGGGAACGACCCGAGATTCCGCTGTTGGCGGGACGGATCGACGAGGAGAAGCTCCACCGATTCCTCGACCTGCTGATCCCCCCGACCGACGAATGGTTCCTGTGCGGGCCGTACGGCCTCGTCCAGACGGCTCGAAAGGTGATCACCGCCCGGGGGATCGACCCGAGCCGGATCCACGACGAGCTGTTCTTCGCGGGGCCGGTCGAGCTTCCGGCGCCTCCTCGGGAGGAAGAGGGGCCTATCACCGTCCGATTCACCCTGGACGGCCGGACCTCCGAGGTGAAGATGCACCCGGAAGAGCACATCCTCGACGCCGCCTTGCGGGTCCGCCGGGAGCTCCCGTTTTCCTGCAAAGGAGGAATGTGCGCCACCTGTAAGGCCCGGCTGGTGGAAGGCGAGGTCGACATGGACCGGAACTACGCCCTGGTGGAGGAGGAGCTGGCCGCCGGGTTCATCCTCACCTGCCAGGCCAAACCGCTGACCGAACAGGTCGTGGTCGACTACGACGTGACCGGGGGCCGAGGATGAGCGCGGGGAGGAACACCCTGGACGACGTGGTGAGGGCCGCGGCCCGCCTGTTCGCCCAGCGTGGATACCACGGCACCTCGATGCGGGACCTGGGCCGGGAGCTGGGTCTGATGGGATCCTCCCTGTACTCCCACGTCGGATCGAAACAGGACCTGCTGGTCGAGGTGGTGCGGAGGGGAGCCGCCTTCTTCGGTGAGGTGGTGGAGCGCGCCATGGAGACCGAGGGTGACGCCATCGACCGTTTGAGAGCCCTGGTGGCCGGACACGTCGACGTGGTGGTGGACCACCACGACGAGGTACGAACCTACTTGTACGAGGCCTGGGCCCTCGACGACGAGCACAGACGACGGGTGGTCGAGGCCCGCGACCGTTACGAGCAGGCCTTCAGGTCGGTCATCAAGGAGGGGATCGCCGAGGGAAGCATCCGGCCGGACACCGATCCCAAGCTCGCGGGCATCTTCCTGCTGTCGATCCTCAACGCGCTCGAACGTTGGTACCGGGAGGACGGCCCCGTCGACCGCAGCCGGCTGGTGGAGGAGATCCTCCGCTTCTCCCTCGACGGGATCGCCGCCGACCGCCTCTAGCATCCCGTTCCCATGAGCGTGCCGGTCGGAATCGAACACGTGATACGCCGCACGGTTACCGCGGACATGACCCCACCCCACTTGCTGCCCACCGTGGTCCTCTCCACCCCCAAGATGATCGAGCTGATGGAGACGGTCTGCCTGGAAGCGGCCGCACCCCACCTGGGCGACGATCAGACCACGGTGGGGGTGGCGGTGAACGTGACCCACGAAGCCGCAGCCCGGGAAGCTGAAGAAGTCGAGTTCCGGTGTCGGCTCGCCGAAGTCGATCGGCGGCGGCTCCACTTCGAGGTGGAAGCGACTTCGGGTGGAAGGGTGATCGGTCGGGGGACTCACGACCGGTTCGTGGTGGAGCGGTCCCGATTCGGATCGTGAACCGGGCCGAGGTGGTGGTGTGCGGGGCCGGCCTGGCCGGCATCTCCACCGCCTTCCACTTGGCGGTGAGGCGGAACGTGGGTGACGTGCTGTTGGTGGATCCGCGCCCCCCGCTTACTTTGACGTCGGACAAGTCGACGGAGTGCTACCGGAACTGGTGGCCGTCGGAGCCGATGGTGCGGTTCATGAACCGGTCGATCGACCTGCTGGAGGAGCTGGCGGTCGAGACGGACAACGTGTTCGGCCTCAACCGGCGGGGCTACCTGTTCGTCACGGCGAGGCCCGACCAGATCGACGAGTGGATCGAACAAGGCGAGAAGATCGCGGGGTTCGGAGCGGGGGCGGTGAGGATCCACCGGGACCGCCATCCCCAGGTGACGATGCCGCCCTCCACCGGGTTCGAGGGGGTACCCGACGGGATCGACGTCCTGGTCGGATCCGCCCTCCATCACGTCTTCGGCTGGGTGGCCCCGGACGCCGTGGCCGGAATGTGGGTCCGCCGGGCCGGCTGGCTTTCGGCCCAGCAGCTCGGCGCCGTGATGCTCGACAGGGCCCGGGGAGCAGGAGTCCGAACCATGAGGGCCGCGGTCGAAGGTGTCGAGGTCCAAGCCGGCAGGGTGTCCGCCGTGGTCTTGGACGGAGACGAGCGGATCGCCTGCTCGACGCTCGTGAACGCGGCCGGCCCCATGTTGAAGGAGGTCGGCGCCATGGTCGGGGTGGACCTCCCGGTGCACTGCGAGGCCCACCACAAGGTGGCGTTCCGTGACCGTCTGGGCGCCTTTCCCAGAGAGGCGCCGATGACGATCCTGGCCGACCCCCAGACCCTCGACTGGGACCCCGAGGAGAGGCGTCACCTCGCCGAGGAGGGCCGGGAAGACCTCCTCGGCGAGCTCCCCCGCTTCTGCCACGGCCGACCGGAAGGCGGCTCCGGATCCCCCTGGGTGTTGGCCCTGTGGGAGTACCGCCGAGAGGTGGTGGATCCTCCCGTATTCCCCATGCCCGAGGACCCGCTCTACCCGGAGGTGGTGATCCGGGGGATGGCCCGGCTGGTGCCTGCGATGGGTCGTTACCGGGACGCCTTGCCCGAGACGGTGGTCGACGGTGGCTACTACACCAAGACCGGCGAGAACCTCCCGCTGATCGGTCCGGCCGGCCCCGACGGCCACTTCGTGTGCGGAGCCCTTTCCGGATACGGGGTCATGGCCGCGGCCGCGGCCGGGGATCTCTGCGCGGGTTGGATCGTCGGCGACGGCCTACCGGACTATGCGTCGGTCTTCCACCCGGAGAAGCGGTCGGCCCGATTGGCGTCCCTCGACATAGGCGACACCGGTCAGCTCTGACCGAGCTGACCCGAACCGTTGCCCTGTTCCCGGAGGAAGCGCTCGATCTCGGCTGCGAGCTGCTCACCCGACATGCCGCCCTGTTCGTCGGCCAGGGCCTCCAACTGGGCGACCATCGCCTGAAGGTCGGGTCTTCCCGACACGATCTGGTCGAGATTCCTGAGCTGCTCCTCCGCCCTGGCCTCCACCTCGGTGACGTCGATCTCGATGCCGAGGAGCCTGGTCAGACGATCCAGCAGGGTGGCGACCGCGGGATGGTAGGTAGCACCGATGTACTGGGGTATCCGGGCCCACAGTCCGGTCGAGGGGATCCCGGACCGGTTCATCTCGTATTCGAGGATGCTCACCGCCGAACCCGGCACGGTGAGGACCCCCTCTGGATGCTCCTCCTCGGGGTGGAGGCGGCTTCGGTCGGAGGCGGTGACGATCACGGTGACCGGACGGGTGTGGGGGACCGCCCACGGTATCCCTCCGAGCGACACGTGTTCCACCACCCCGAGTTTCAAGGCCAACTCACCCAGCTCCCGACCCAACCGTTTCCAGTTCCAGTTGGGTTCCGCCCCGCTGAGCACCAGAACGTCCCGGCTGGGGAAATGGCGGAGGCGCATGACCAGGCCCGGCCAGGTAACCCGACGCATGACCCCCTCCACGAAGTCGATGGTGGGCCGGTTGACCCGGTAGTCGTAGAGGAGGTCGGAGTCGAACTCGGCCACCACCTGACCGCCGGCCGCCACCACCTCGGCGGTTTCGGTGCCGGCCTGACCTGCGTTGACCCATCCGTCTAGGGCCACCACCAAGGCCGGGGCCAGCAGCGGACCGGGATCATCGAGTCGATACATGGCAACGGTCAGGCTAGCTCCCGGGCATGGGTGGTCCCTTCCACTGGTTATGCTGTCGTCCCGGGCGACACGAGTCGCTCCGACGGGTCCGTGCTTCCAGCCGACCTGTCGGTAGGCCGAGGTGCCGCAGGCACCATGGAACGAGGAGCATGGGCTCAGGATGAACATCTACGTGGGGAACCTCCCCTTCCGTTTCGACTCAGAGGATCTGGCCGCTGCCTTCCGGCGATACGGGGCGGTGGACTCGGCACAGGTGATAACCGACCGAGAGACCGGGCGTTCGAGGGGCTTCGGCTTCGTGGAGATGCCCAACGACGACGAGGCGAGACGCGCCATCGAGGCCCTCGACGGTTCCGAGATGGGGGGCCGCAGGGTTAACGTGAACGAGGCACGACCCAGAGAGCCACGACGTAGAGGTTGATGGCCGAAACCACCGACGACTACATACGCATGCGGGGGAAGGTCAAGCAGGTCCTCCGTGACGCCACCTTCATCGTGGAGGTCGAGGGAGGATTGGAGGTGACCGCCCGCCCCGCCGGAAGGATGCGGCGAGGTCGGATGATCCGCATCCTGCCGGGCGACGAGGTGGACGTCGAAGTGTCGACCTACGACCCCACCATGGGCCGGATCGTCTGGAGGTACCGCTGACGGTTCCCCGACGCCCGGCCGTCGTGACCGGGCCGACCTCGGGGATCGGAAGGGTGGTGGCGGTCCGACTCGCCGAGATGGGGTTCCCGGTGGTCCTGGTCGGTCGTTCCCGGGACCGCCTGCTTCGGGTCCGGGAGGAGATCGCCCGGGCAGGCGGCGACGCCGAGCATCTGGTGGTGGATCTGTCGTCCCTGACATCGGTCCGCCAGGCCGCCGACCAGCTGCCCTCCGAGATCGGGATCCTGGTCAACAATGCGGGCACGGCCGAACGCGGGGTGACCGAAGACGGTTTCGAGCTGATGTTCGCGGTCAACTTCCTGGCGCCGTTCCTGCTCACGGCCCTGCTGGGCGACCGGCTGGCGTCGGGCAGGGTGGTCAACGTGGCTTCGCACGCCCACTACCGAGCCAAGGGAATCGACTGGGACGGCGTGCGGGGTCCGACCAGGTCGCTCACCGGCTTCCCGGAGTATGCCCGTTCCAAGTTGGCGATGGTGGCCTGGTCCCGGGAACTCGCCCACCGGCGGTCCGACGTGGACGTCTACGCGGTCCACCCCGGGGTGGTGGCCACCGGGATCTGGCGGCGGATGCCGCAGCCTCTCCGGTGGCTGTACACCCGCAGACTCCTCACCCCCGAGCAGGGGGCGACCACGGTGCTGATGTGCGCAGCCGACCCGGAGGTCGAGGGACGTAGCGGCCTCTACTGGTCGAATCGCCGACCGGTCGACCCCTCTCCCCTGGCCCGAGACGACCGGTTGGCCCGCGAGGTGTGGGAGAAGGCCTCCGAACTGGTCGGGATCTGACACACACCGCCCCTTCCGTATCGGGTAGGGTTGGGGGACGCCCGTCACAGGACGGGCGTTCGAAACGGGAGGAACGATCCATGCGACGAATGACCATCCTGTTCGCATTGGTGGCGCTGGTGGTCGCCGCGTGCGGCGGGACCACCACGGAGACCACCACGACGACGACCACCGAACCGGGTGGCATGACCACGACCACCCAAGCCACTACACCCACCACGGGAGCCTTCGAAGGTCTCACCGTGGGGGCTCCGGATTGTGAATCGACCGGGAACATGCTCTCCATCGAGGCCCTCGACCGACTGACGGTCCGGTTCACGCTGTGTAACCCGGTCCCGGCCTTCCCCCAGATCATGGCCTTCACCCCGTTCGGTATCCAGCCGGCCGAGCATCTGGAGGCAACTGGAGGAGCACCCCTGGACAACCCGATCGGTACCGGGCCGTTCGTTCTCGATGCGTGGAACCGTGGCGACTCGGTGGTGTTCAGGGCCAACCCCGACTATTGGGACGGTCCGCCCGCCTTCGACACCCTGGTGTTCAGGTGGGCGACCGAGTCGGCGCAGCGTCTCATCGAGCTGCAGTCGGGCAACGTGGACATGATCACCAACCTGGCCACCGACGACATCGAGGCGGTGAAGGCGGACCCGAATCTGCAGCTCCTGCCGATCCGGAACCCGAACATCTTCTACCTGGGGATGTCGACCAACTTCACCCCCTTCGACGACGTGAGGGTCCGGCAGGCGATCGCCATGGGAATCGACCGGCAGAGGATCGTCGACAACTTCTACCCGGAGGGGTCGGAGGTGGCGTCCCACTTCACCCCCTGTTCGATCCCCAACGGCTGCCAGGGCGAGGACTGGTACGAGTTCGACCCCGACGCGGCTCGCCAGCTCCTGGCCGAAGCCGGCTATCCGGACGGGTTCGAGACCACCATCTACTACCGGGACGTGTTCCGGGTCTACCTGCCCGAACCGGGGGCGGTTGCCAACGAGATCGCCGCCCAGCTCCAGGCGAACCTGGGGATCACCGCCCAGGTGCAGGTGATCGAGTCGGGTGAGTTCATCGCCGAGTCCACCGCGGGTAACTACCCGATGTACCTGTTGGGGTGGGGTGCCGACTACCCCCATGTGACCAACTTCCTCGACTTCCACTTCGGTCGAACCAACCCGCAGTTCGGCGCGGTGCATCCCGAGATCTACGAGCCGTTGGAGCAGGCGGCCCGGATCGCCGACCCCGACGAGGCGGCTCCCCTCTACGAGCAGGCCAACAACGCGATCAAGGAGCTGGTGCCGATGGTGCCCATCGCCCACGGCGCAGCCGCCGGCGCGTCGGTGGCCGGACTCGAGGGCGCCGACCCGTGGCCGGTGTTCGGGGCGCCCCAGTTCGAGCTGATGAACCCGGGCAAGGACACCCTGGTCTTCATGCAGAACGCCGAGCCGATCAGCCTGTACTGCGCCGACGAGACCGACGGCGAGTCGCTGTCCGCCTGCCAGCAGGTGGTGGAGCCGCTGTTCCAGTACGACCTGGAGGGCAACGTGGTCCCGGCGCTGGCCACCGCCTGTGAACCCAACGAGGACTCGACGGTGTGGACCTGCACCCTGCGGGACGGCGTCAAGTTCCACGACGGGAGCGACTTCGACGCCAACGACGTGGTGGTGTCGCTGGGCGCGGCCATGGACGCCACCAGTCCGCTCCACGTGGGTAACACGGGCGCATTCGAGTATCCGACCTATCTCTGGAACGGCCTCATGAACCAGGAGAAGTGATCGAAACTCGGGGAGGGGGGGTCCCAACCCCTCTCCCCGCCTCTCCCTCCCTCCGATGCTCAACTACGTCATCAGGCGGCTGCTCTACGCCCTACCGGTCCTCCTCGGGATAGTGGTCGTGGTCTTCCTCCTGGTGAGGATGATCCCGGGAGACCCCTGCAAGGCGATGCTGGGCGAACGGGCCACCGCCGAAGCCTGCGAAGCCTTCTACGAGGCGAACGGCCTGAACGAGCCGATCCCCGTTCAGCTCGGGATCTACCTGGGGAAGCTGGTGCGAGGCGACCTGGGCGAGTCGATCCGCTTCAGCCGGCCGGTCGCTCAGATCCTGGTCGAGAGGCTCCCCATGACCATCGAGCTGGCGGTGGCCGCTCTGTTCCTGGCGACGGTGGTCGGTGTGGGGTTGGGGGTCGCCGCGGCGATGAGGCACAACACCTCGGTCGACGTCGCCACCATGGCCCTGGCCAACGTCGGGGTTTCGATGCCGGTCTTCTGGTTGGGCCTCATGCTCCAGTACCTGTTCGCGGTGATACTCAAGGGAACCCCGCTCGCCCTACCACCGTCGGGGCGGCTGTCGGCCGGGATACGGCCCCGGCCCTTCTACGAAGTGTGGGGTTGGCAGGTAGACCTCGACACCCTCACCGGGGACCTGATGGAGTTCGTGGCAAACCACTTCATATTCAACTCGCTGATCACCGGTCAATGGGCCATCGCCTGGGACGCGATCGTTCACCTCATCCTTCCCGCGGTCGCGTTGTCCACCATCCCGATGGCGATAATCGCACGGATCACCAGGTCTTCGCTACTCGAGGTGCTCGGCGCCGACTACGTGAGGACGGCTCGAGCCAAGGGTGCCCTCGAGCGGAGGGTGGTCGCCCGGCACGCCCTCCGCAACGCCCTCTTGCCGGTGGTCACGATCGGAGGGTTGCAGCTGGGACTACTACTGGGCGGCGCGGTCCTGACCGAGACGGTGTTCAACCTGGCGGGGGTGGGTCGAGCGTTGGTCGAGGCCATATTCGCCCGGGACTTCGCGGTGGTGCAGGGGGTGACCGTAGTGGTGGCGTCCAGCTACGTCTTGGTGAACCTGGCCGTCGACATCTCCTACGCCTATCTGGACCCGAGGATCCGCCTTGAGTGAACGGCCCATACCTCCGCGACGTCCCTCGAACGGCCGGATGACCCGGGTGGCGGAGCTCGAGGCCTTGGCCGAAGAACAGCAGTTCCTCGACCGCCCGGTGTCGACCTGGCGGACCGCTTGGATCCGGCTTCGCCGCAGGAAGACCGGAATTGCCGGGATGATCATCATCGGGTTCTGGGTGACGGTGGCGCTGTTCGCCCCGGTGCTCGCCCCCTATGACCCCAACGAGGTGCTGCTGGGCGTGGAGGACGTCCGGCGGCGGGACCCACCCTGCATCCATCTCCTCGGCTGTGATCCTTCCAAACCGCAGCACATCCTCGGCGTGGACGGCAACGCCCGGGACGAGTTCAGCCGGATCGTCTACGGCGCGAGGGTGAGCCTCACGATCGGTGTCACGACCGTCACCATCGCGATCGTGGTGGGTGCCGCCTTAGGTGCCATCTCCGGTTATTGGGGTCGCTGGATCGACAACATCATCATGCGGATCATGGACGTGGTGCTGGGCTTCCCCGCCCTGCTGTTGGCCATAGCCATCGTCGCCGTTCTGGGACGCGGCCTGCGACAAGCACTCTTGGCGATCGCCATCGTCAGCATCCCGCAGTACGCCCGGGTGATGAGGGCCTCTGTGCTCCAGATAAAGGAGCTCGACTTCGTGGCGGCATCGGAAGCGCTGGGAGCCTCCAAGGCGAGGATCCTCCTCACCCGGATCGTTCCCAACGCGCTCACCCCCCTCGTGGTTCTCGGCACTCTGGGCATCGCCTCGGCCATCCTCGAGGCCGCCGGATTGTCGTTCCTCGGCCTGGGAGCCCAGCCACCCACCCCAGAATGGGGGACCATGCTGGGCGAAGAACGCAACCAGATCTTCTCCGCCCCCCACCTGGTCTTCTTCCCGGGGCTGGCCATCATGCTGACCGTGCTCGGATTCAACCTGCTGGGAGACGGCCTGCGGGACGCCCTCGACCCCCGCCTCAACGAATGACCTCGGAACCGCTTCTCCGGGTCGAGGATCTCGCCACCCACTTCTTCACCCGCGACGGTGTGGTCCGGGCCGTGGACGGAGTGTCGTTCGAAGTCCGGCGAGGGGAGGTCCTCGGCCTGGTGGGCGAGTCGGGATGCGGCAAATCGGTGACCTCCCTGTCGATCATGGGTCTCATCCCCCATCCGGGAAGAGTGGTGAGAGGCCGGGTGATCTTCGACGGCGTCGATCTCACCCGGCTCGACCGGGAGGAGATGGCCCGCCTCAGGGGGGAACGCATCTCGATGATCTTCCAGCAGCCGACCTCGTCCCTGAATCCGGTCTACCGGGTCGGTGCCCAGATCTCCGAGGTGTTCGAGCTCCACCGCAAGGAGATGGAGGAACACGTCCGGGAGGAGAAGGCGGTGGAGATGCTCGAGAAGGTAGGTATTCCGGACCCCCGGAAACGGGCCGGAGCCTATCCGCACGAGCTCTCCGGTGGGATGGCCCAGCGGGTGATGATCGCCATGGCGTTGGCGCTGGAGCCCGACCTGCTGATCGCCGACGAGCCCACGACGGCCCTCGACGTCACCATTCAGGCCCAGATCCTCGACCTGATGCGCAACCTCCAACACGACTACGGAACCGCGGTCATCCTCATCACCCATGACCTGGGAGTGGTGGCCGAGATGGCAGACCGGGTGGCGGTGATGTACTGCGGCCGGATCGTGGAG
Source organism: Acidimicrobiia bacterium (assembly GCA_026002975.1). GTDB lineage: Bacteria > Actinomycetota > Acidimicrobiia > Spongiisociales > ZC4RG35 > BPGJ01. Next base: position 115,341 of record BPGJ01000005.1, on the reverse strand, counting down.
GAGGCCGACGTGAGGACCATATTCAAGAGCCCACGGCACCCCTACACCCAGGGTCTCATCGGATCCATTCCCATACTCGGTGAGGTCAAGGAACGGCTCGAGGTGATTCCGGGGGTGGTGCCCAACCTGGTGGACCTGCCCCCCGGGTGCCGGTTCGCCGGCCGATGCCGGGCCCGTCTGGAGGCCGGCCTGGAGATCTGCCTCGAGGAAGAACCCGAGCTCCTTCCCGTGGAGGAGGGGCATCTGGTTCGCTGCTGGCTGTACCACGAACCGGGGGAGGCGGGTTGAGCGACCAGCCCCTGGTGAGAGCCATCCGGGTCTCCAAGGACTTCCCCGTCCGGGCCGGCATCCTCCAGCGGACCGTCGGCTGGGTGAGAGCCGTCTCCGAGGTCGACCTCGAGATCCGGCGGGGAGAGACCCTCGGGTTGGTGGGCGAATCCGGATGCGGCAAGACCACCCTGGGACGGATGCTGGTCCGTCTCCTGGAACCCACTTCGGGAACCATCGAGTTCGACGGCCGCGACGTCACCCATCTCCGCGGAAAGGAGCTCCGCTGGTTCCGTAGGAACGCCCAGATCATATTCCAGGACCCCTACGGCTCCCTGGATCCCCGCACACCGGTCGGTGAGTCGATCGCCGAGGGTTTGCGGATCCACGGGGTGACCGACCGCGACGAGAGGCACGAACGGGTCGGTCGGATGCTGGAGCTGGTCGGACTGAAACGGGAACACGCCCGCCGCTATCCGCACGAGTTCTCCGGGGGGCAACGTCAGCGGATCGGCATCGCCCGGGCGCTCATCCTCGAACCCAACTTCGTGGTAGCCGACGAGCCGGTGTCGGCCCTGGACGTCTCGGTGCAGGCCCAGGTGCTCAACCTGCTCAAGGAGATCCAGCAGGAGCTGCGGCTCACCATGGTGTTCATCGCTCACAACCTCGCGGTGGTGGAACACGTCTCGGATCGGGTGGCGGTCATGTACCTGGGACGGATCGTCGAGGTGACCGACCGGGAGAGCCTCTACCGGTCCCCCCTCCACCCTTACACCGAGGCCCTGCTGTCGGCGATCCCGATCCCCGACCCCGACCGTCCCCGACGGAGGATGGTCCTTCAAGGCGAGATCCCCTCGCCCCTCGACCCGCCTTCGGGGTGTCACTTCCATCCGCGCTGCCCCATCGCCCGACCCGGCCTGTGCGACGTCGAGGTCCCCCATCTCGCGCCCGGACCCGACCGGGCCGACCATCTCGCCGCCTGCCATCTCCGCACCGACCGTTCGATCGCCACCCGGTAGCCAGGTGGCATCATGGGGGAACGGAAGCGACCGGAGGGAACCAGGTGAAGATCCAACGAATCGGCATCGTCGGCGGCGGTCTGATGGGTTCGGGCATCGCCGAGGTGGCGGCCCGCGCAGGCTCGGACGTTCTGCTGTCCGAACCCACCCAGGAGCTGTTGGACAAGGCCCGTCAGAGGATCGTCGCCTCTCTCGACCGTGCGGTGGAACGCCAGAAGTTGTCGGAGTCGGACCGCGACGCCGCCCTGGGGCGGATCACCTTCACCACCGACCTGAGCGAATTCGAAGACCGCCAGCTCGTGATCGAGGCGGTCACCGAGGACGAGGACCTCAAGAAGGAGATCTTCCGCCGACTCGACGACATCCTGGGGCACGAGGAAGCGATCCTCGCCTCCAACACCTCGTCGATCCCGATAACCCGTCTGGCCGCCGCCACCGGCCGGCCCGAGCGGGTGGTGGGTATGCACTTCTTCAACCCGGTTCCGGTGATGGCGCTGATGGAGCTGGTCACCACGGTGAGGTCGTCGGCCGAGGTGGAGGCCATCGCCGAGGATTACGCGGCCAACACGCTGGGGAAGACCGTGATCCGCGCCAAGGACCGGGCCGGGTTCGTGGTCAACATGCTGCTGGTGCCCTATCTCCTGGGGGCGATCCGCATGTACGAGGCCGGGTTCGCGTCGGCGCGGGACATCGACACGGGCATGAAGCTCGGCGCCAACCATCCGATGGGCCCGCTGGAGCTGTGCGATTTCATCGGTCTGGACACGATGAAGCACGTGGCCGACGTGCTGTTCGACGAGTACAAGGAACCGATGTATGCATCGCCGCCCCTACTCACCCGGATGGTCGAGGCGGGGATGCTGGGCCGGAAGACCGGGCGGGGTTTCTACGAGTATTGACGGGGGTCCGTAGACTCGGCGGGTGATCCGTAGCCGTGTGGTCGCCGCCCTCCTGCTGGTGGCGTCGGCGTGCGCGGCACCGTCGCCGGATGCGGCACCTCCGGCGGATCTCCCGACCATCACCCCCGACCAGTTGGAGCGGCTGGTGGGGACCTCCGACCGTCCGGTCGTGGTCAACATCTGGGCGTCCTGGTGTCTGCCCTGCCGCTCGGAGGCGCCTCTGCTGCGGAGAGCCCACGAGATCCACCGGAACGAGATCAGGTTCGTCGGGGTGGCGATCCAGGACACCCGACCCGAGGCGGCCGAGTTCCTGACGGAGTTCGGCATCACCTACGAGAACTACTTCGACCCGCCGGGAGCCGTCCGGGATTCCCTGGGCGGGTTCGGTGTGCCCATCACCTACTTCTTCGCCCCGGGAGGTGAGCTGGTGTACTCCCACATGGGGATCATCGACGAACGCACCCTGGCCCTGCGGATCGACGAGCTGCTCCGGTCCTGATGGAGTTCGGTCTCCTGGGGGCTGCGCTGGTCGGAGTGGGAGCGACCTGGGTGGCGATACGCCTGATCGGGACCACCAGACCTCTTCCCGCGGACCTGTTCGACCGGATGCTGGGAGCCGGGCTGGTCGGGCTGGTGACGGGACGTCTCGCCGCCATGATCTCCCAGGGCGTCAACCCGTTGTCGGTCCCGGGCGACGTGATCGTGGTACGTGGCGGGGTCGACACCGTGTGGGCCTCCGTCGCCTCGGTCGCCGCCCTGGCCTGGAGCCTACGCCGCGATCTGTGGCGCGGGCTGGACGCGGCGGCTCCGCCGGCCCTCTTCGGCCTGGCGGGATGGCATGCCGGCTGTCTCCTCCGTTCCGACTGTCTGGGCGCCGCCACCGACCTGCCCTGGGCGGCGACCTTGCCGGGCAGCACGGTGGGCCGGCACCCCACCGAGCTGTACGCCGCAGCCCTGCTCACGGCGTCGGCCTTCGGCGTGCTCAGGATCCGAAGGAACCCGGGAGTGGCTGCCGGCGCCGCCCTGGCGGGAGCCGGACTGGTTCGCCTGGTGACCGAGCCGATCAGGCCCTCCCTCGCCCACAGTGTCGCCATCTGGTATCTCGCAGCGACCGTCGTCGGCGGAGCGGTCGTTCTGTGGCGGGCCCGTGTCGGCTCGGAGTGACCGGTGTTCTTCCTCACGTCTAGTCGGTCGGTCCGCCTCGGTCTGGCTCCCCACTGACCGGCGCACCTCGGCTGCGGCCTGCCCACAGGATCAGCCCGGAGGCGGCCAGATACGCGGCGGCCAGTCCGGCCACCGGCCATTCGTACCCGCCGAGACGGTCACGGGCCAAACCGACGGCCGCCGGACCGGCCGCGCTACCCAGCGCCACCAGGGTCCATTGGGCGCCCATCACCCTGCCGTAACGGGCCCCCGAGTACCAGCTTCCCATGGCTAGCGCCCGGAGGGGTAGCACCGCCCCGAAGGCCAAACCGAAGAGAAGGAAGTGGCCGACCAGGTGGAACCGGTTCGAGCCCACCGCGAGCAGCCCGACCGAGACCGCCAGGATGGCGACCGCCGTTCCTTGGAGCGCCGTTGGGCTGAACCGAACCGTCGCCATCGGTCCCAGCCACCGGCCGGGAAGGCTCGCCAGCGACGACAGTCCGGCCCAGGCTGCGACCACCCCCAGGGCCAAACCGGCCTCCTCGAACCTGGCCACCCGGTGGGCGATCACCCCTTGAGTGGCGAACAAGCTGAGCACCATCCCGACGCTGTACAGCACGAACCTGCGGTCCCGGGCCAGCCCGGCGAGCGACCAGCGCCCCGGCCAGGCCCTCTGGTGGGTCGACGTGTCGGGTGGCAGAACCCACCAGGCAGTACCGACACCGACCACCGCCAGCAGACCCGCCAGGAGACGCAACGTGGAGCGCCAACCGATCCGGCCCACCAGAGCTTCGATCCCGGGGATGAACACGAGGCCGGCGAGACCCCCACCAGGGTCAGGATCGCGGTCGCTCGGGGACGATCCGCGTCGCGGCACCACCGGTCGATAGCCACGTAGGCAGGTTCGTAGAAGGTCATGGCACTCGCAGGGCCGATCAGGATCCACCAGGCGGCGAGCACCTCCCAGGGTTCATCCGCGATGGAGAAGACCGCCAGTCCGGCACTCCCCGCCGGCGATCCCACACCGAGGATGGCTCTCACACCTCGACGATCGGCGAACCGCCCCACCGGGAACGCGAGGAGCCCTCCCGTCAAGACCGATCCCCCGTATGCCACCGAGAGGAGCCCGGTGCTGAACTCGCCGCCTGCCGCCCCACGGGTGAGATAGACCGAAAAGCCGTACAAGATCACCCCGAAGGACACCATGACCGTGATGGACAAGAAGACGATCGGCTTCCAGGGGAAAGGCTGCACGGCCACGGGTCGGCCTCCAGCCTAGGAAGCGTCCCGGGCGGGCTGGCGCCGCCCGGGGCAGAAGCCACCGGCACCCAAACCGTGGGAGGCACCTAGCGAGTGGAGCTGAGGGGACTTGAACCCCTGACCTCTTGCATGCCATGCAAGCGCTCTGCCAACTGAGCTACAGCCCCGGAGGGAACCGAAGTGTACCAACGGCTCAGGCGTCGCTCACCACCGGCTCCCATTCGACCCTGGGCGCATCCCCCCAGAGCCGCTCCAGCCCGTAGTAGTGACGCTGCTCGTCCTGGAACACGTGCACCACGAAGTCGCCGTAGTCGAGCAGTACCCATTCGGCCTGTTCCAGTCCTTCGTCGCGGAGGGGCCGGCGGCCTGCGTCCTTCAGCCGCTCGACTACGTGCTCGGAGAGGGCCTGGACGTGGGGACGGGAGGTCCCGGTGGCGATGACGAACACGTCGGTGATCGTGAGCAGGTCCCCTACGTCGAGGAGGACGATATCGACTCCCTTCTTGTCGGCCAGCGCGTCCGCCGCCGCCTTCGCCAGGGTCGTCGTAGGTGTGTCCTCCAGCAGGTTCTCCTCTCGGGTCACGGACGGGGACCCATGTTATCGGTCTCCGCTCGGTAGAGACCGTGGGTGCAGATGTAGTCCCATACCCGGTCGTGGACCAGGAACCGGATGCTCCTCCCCTCCCTGGCCCGGTGGCGCAGCTCGGTGCCGCTGATCGGTAGCTCGGGCATGTCGAGCCACACCGCGTCGCCCTGGACGATCCGGCGGCGGTCGGTGCCCGGCCGGGGCGCCACCGCGATGCGTGCCCGCTCCACGACTTCCCGGTAACGATGCCAAGTGGGCAGACCCGCCGCAGCGTCGGCACCCAGCACCAGCCACAGCTCCTCCTCGGGGGGGAAGGACTCCAGCGTCTCGATGGTGTAGGTCCATCCGTCCCGCTCGACCTCGCGGGGATCCGCCTCGAAATACGGGATTCCCTCCACCGTGAGCTGGGTCATCCGCCACCGGTGCACGGAGTCGCTGACCTCCCGGTCCGCCTTCTGCCAGGGAGCACCCGCCGGAATGAAAGTCACCACGTCGACCCCGAGCTGCCGGTAGGCGGCCTCCCCGGCGAGGAGATGCGCGATGTGGGGAGGGTCGAAGGTTCCACCCAATATGGCTCGTCTCATCTCGGGCTTCCGGTCCTCCGCATGCGCACCGAGCCGGCAGGATAGGTAGCCCCGAAGGGGGGTGGGAGCAGCCTCACCTGGTAGAGCGATCGGCAGAGAAAGGCTTGGGGATCCAGGTATCTGTATCCCTCGCGGACCGACAGGTGGACCGCCGGGGCTCCGTGGGCCAGGCCGGAGAAACCGACGACCTGGCCCCGGGCTACCCACTCGCCGGAAGACACCAGCACCGCCGACAGGTACGAAAGGCTGGTTCGGATCGAGCCGTGATCGATGGTCACGCTCCTCATCCCCGCCACCGAGCCGGCGAAGGTCACCTCTCCGGAACCGGTAGCCCGAACCGGCGACGCCCACGGAGTTTCGAAGTCGATTCCCCAGTGGCCGCCGTCCCACGTCGGCACGAACCGGGAGCTGACCGGACCGTCGACCGGCGGCGAGAGACACAGGATCAGCGACAGGACGGTTCCCGACAGCGAGGTCATCATCAGGGCTCCTCTCCCCGCCGCCGCCTCCCCACCCTACGGCAGGGACGACCGGTCGTGAAGATGGGTCCGGGACACGACTACCGTGGGACTCGAGCTGATCGGGGAGAGCGGATGAGCCGTACACGTGTAGGTCTGATGGGTTTCGGGCGGATCGGCCGGAACGTGTTCCGCATGCTGTGGAAGCATCCCGGCCTCGAGGTCGGAGCGATCGCCGACATCGCCGACCCGGTGGGTTTGACCTACCTGCTCAAATACGACTCGATCTACGGCCGCTTCCCCGGTCACGTCGAGCTGGCCGACGGCAACCTGTTCCTGGACGGGCGGCGTATCCCGTTCCTGGACGCCAAGGAGCCCGGCGACGCTCCATGGTCGGAGCTCGGGGTGGACATCGTGGTGCAGGCCACCGGCAGCTACCGCACCCGCGAGTGGTGTGAGAAGCACCTGGCTGCCGGGGCGAAGAAGGTCATCCTCGCCTCCACGCCGGAGACCCCCGGCGACATACCCATCCTGCTCAAGGGCACCAACGACGAGGTCCTCACCCCCCAGGTGAACGTCGTCGCCCTCGGTTCGAACACCTCCAACGCCCTGGCTCCCATCCTCCAGACCCTGGACGAAGCCTTCGGGATCGACCGGGCCTTCTACACGACCGTGCACGCCATGACCAACGCCCAGAGGCTGGCCGACGTCCCCTCGGCCGGTTTCCGTCAGAGTCGCGCCGCCGGCGAGAACATCATCCCGGCCTCTACCAACTCGGTCGAGATCCTCACCGGCGTGCTCCCCCACCTCGAGGGTCGGCTCAACGCGGTGGCCCTCAACGTTCCGGTGCCCGACGGGTCGACCGTCGATCTGGTAGCCCTTCTGAAGACACCGACCAGCGTCGACTCGGTCAACGCCGCGGTCAGGTCGGCGTGCGCGGGCCGGTTCGCCGGGATAATCGAATACTCGGTCGACCCGATCGTGTCTTCCGACGTGAGGGACTCGACCTATTCGGGCGTGTTCGACAGTCTGGCGACCATGGTCATGGATCGGGTGATGGTCAAGACCATCACCTGGTTCAACAACGGGTGGGGTTATTCGGCCCGCCTGGTGGAGGTGGCCGAGACGATGGCACGACACTGCCGAGAGGGGGTGGCGGCATGACGGTCAAGGTGGCGATCAACGGTTTCGGGCGGATCGGCCGCAACGTGTTCCGGATCATCCTCAAACGCGACACCGACGTCGACGTGGTGGCGGTCAACGACCTGGCCGACGACGACATCCTCGCCTACCTGCTGGAGTACGACTCGGTTATGGGCCACCTCGGTCTGGATCCGGTGGTCGAAGACGGTTTCATGAAGGTGGGACGTCACCAGGTCCGGATGTTGATGGAGAGAGACCCGGCGCTCCTCCCCTGGGAAGAACTCGGCGTGGACGTCGTCGTCGAGTCGACCGGCGTGTTCCGGGACCGGGCCAGCCTCCAGAAACACCTCGACGCAGGAGCCAAGAGGGTGATCCTCACCGTTCCCCCCAAGGACGAGATCGATGAGATGGTGGTGTTGGGGGTGAACGACGAACGACTCGACCCCTCAGACCGGATCGTGTCCAACGCCTCCTGCACGACCAACTGCCTCGCTCCCCTCGCCAAAGTGCTCAACGAGAGTTTCGGGATCCGACGGGGCCTGATGACCACGGTCCACGCCTACACCAACGACCAGCGTCTGGCCGACGTCCCCCACAAAGACCTCAGGCGGAGCCGCGCCGCCACCGAGAACATCATCCCGACCACCACCGGGGCCGCCAAGGCGGTCGGGAAGGTGCTTCCCGAACTGGCCGGCCGACTCGACGGGATGGCCATGCGGGTGCCCGTTCCCGACGGGTCCACGGTGGATCTGGTCGCCGAGCTGGAACGGGAGGTGACCCCGGAGGAGGTGAACGAGGCGGTCCGCAAGGCAGCCGAGGGTCCGATGAAGGGGATCATCCAGTACTCGGAGGATCCCCTGGTCTCGACCGACATCATCGGAAACCCTCACTCCTCCATCTTCGACGCCCAGTCGACCCAGGTCCTGGGAGGAACCCTGGTGAAGGTGCTGGCCTGGTACGACAACGAGTGGGGCTACTCCAACCGGGTCGTCGACCTGATAGAGCGGATGGCCCGGCTGTTGCCCGCCCCCTGATCAGCTGAGGAGGTCGAGGACCGTCTGGCGGAAGTCGTTGGGCTGGAACGGCTTGGTGACGAACGCGTCGGCACCCCCCTCGTCAGCCCTGCGACGAGACTCCTCCTCGGCGTGGGCGGTCAGCACCACCACCGGCAGGTCCTTGGTCTCGGGGGTGCGGCGGATGTGGTCGAGGACCTGCCAGCCGTCCATCCGCGGTAGGCCGATGTCCAGGATCAACAGGTCGGGATGCTCACTGAACACCGCCTCGAGGCCGCTCGGTCCGTCCTCCCGCATGACGATCTCCAGGTCGGCGGCCCGCAAACACACCTCTATGAGTCGCCGGATGACGGCCGAATCCTCGATGACGAGTATGCGATGACCCACTCTCTCAAAACACTCCTGATCGGCTCACCTGATGATCGGCAGCACCCCCCGCTCGGTTGAGCCGATTTTTCTGCGGGGTCGAGCCGGCCGTGTAGCCACGTGCTCGACGAAGCGTTCGAGCTGACGGAGATTCCGCACCTCGAACACCTCGTCGCACAGGGACGCGTACACCGACATCACCGAGTCGCCCGAATCCCAATACGCCTTGGGCTCCGGGTTGAGCCAATACAGAGCCTGTACCGACCTGGCGATCTCCTCGAGGTACGCCGCCCTGGGTTCCCGGTAGTTGTTGCGGGCGTCGCCGGTGACGATCACCGTCGACCGGGGGGTCAGCTCCCTCCCGTAGCGGTGGACGAACTGCTCGAAGGCGTGACCGTAGTCCGAATGGCCGTCCAACCACACCACGTCGGCCTCCGTGCTGATCCGACGCAGCGCATCACCGAAGTCGGTTCCCGGCTTCAGGTAGTCGGTCACCTCGTCGATGGCGTCGACGAAGACGAAAGCCCGCAGCCGGGAGAACTGGCCCGCCATGGCGTAGGTGAACTGCAGGGTGAAACGGGCGAAGGTCGCCATCGACCCGCTGATGTCGCACAGCAGGAATATCTCGGGCCGATGGGGTCGACGTGTCCGGAACCTGGGATCGACCGGCACACCTCCCGCCGCCAGCGACGCCCGCACCGTCCTACGGAAGTCGAGTCGTCCTCTGCGCAGATGACGGCGACGCTGAGCCAGACGGGCCGCCAGCTTCCTGGTCAGTGGCTCGATGACCCGCTCGATCTTCTCCAGATCGGCACGGGTGGCGTGCATCAGGTCCAGCTCCTCGACCGGGGTCTCCCGCAGGGTCTTGGCCACGGCCTCGGCTCCCCGGTCTTCGACCAGGCGTCTCCTGATCTCGGCCTCGATCTCCTCCCGGAGCCGGCGGATACGATCGGCGGCCTCCTCCACCGCGAACCGGCGTCCCAGGTGGTCCGTCTCGTCGGCTTGGAGGAGTTCGGCGAGTCGCCGCTCCAGATCCTCCACGTCGAGTCTTCGCAGGGTTCGGTACAGGTAGTAGGTGCCTCCGACCGGTCTTCCCGGTTCCATACCGGACAGTCGCTCCACCGCCTCCCCCGCCAGGTGCCTCAGCGCCGAGAAGTCCTGGGCGGCCAACGCTCGGAACAGGGCGTCGACCAGCCCGTCCAGGTCGGTTCTGGCCTCCCGGGGCGCCTCCGGAGCCGGTCTGCTCCCCTGCTACCGGAGTCGTCGAGGGCCGATCCCCCTCCCGTCTGCGAAGAGCGAAATACACCTCGAAGGCCACCTCGAAGGCGTCCTCGTGCCGGGAGTTCTTGATCAGGGTGGCTCGCAGGGTCTCCTTGAGGGCGGAGCGGTCTCCCAGGTCCACGTGGCCGACGGCTTCCATGGCGTCGATCGCCTCGACCATCGACACCGGAACACCGGCCCGGCGCAGCTCGTCGACGAAACCGGTGAGGACCGAGATCACGTCTGCGGCTCTAGCTCTTTCAGAGCCCGGTCGATGTCGGTCTGGTATTTGAGCAGCACGTGGATGGTGTCGCTCACCACCTGCCCGTCGACGCTCTCGACACCGAGGGCGAGCAGGGTCCTGGCCCAGTCGATCGTCTCCGACACCGACGGGTGCTTCCGAAGATCCATCTGCCTGACCGAGCGGGCCACCCGGGCGATCTGTTCCGCCAGACGCTCGGGGAGGTCGGGCACCCGGGTGAGGAGGATCTCCTTCTCCCGCTCCGGGGTCGGATAGGAGATGTGCAGGAACAGGCACCGGCGTTTGAGGGCTTCGGACAGCTCCCGGGTGTTGTTGGAGGTGAGCACCACCATCGGCGTGGTGGTGGCCGAAATGGTCCCCAACTCGGGGATGGAGACCTGGAAGTCGGACAGCACCTCGAGCAGCAGCGCCTCGGTTTCCATCTCCACCCGGTCTATCTCGTCGACCAGGAGCACCACCGGGTCTTCGGACATGATCGCCTGGAGCAGCGGCCTGGCCAGCAGGAACTCCTCGCTGAAGATGTCACCTTCGATCTCCGACCAGTCGTGGTCCCGGTCGGCCTGGATGCGGAGGAGCTGCTTCTTGTAGTTCCACTCGTACAGTGCCCTGGCCTCGTCGAGTCCTTCGTAGCACTGGAGACGGATCAGCTTCCGTTGCGTGATACGGGCGAGGGACTTGGCGAGTTCGGTCTTTCCCACCCCGGCGGGGCCCTCCACCAGGATCGGTTTGCCCAGCCGATGGGCGAGAAATGCGACCTGCGCGATCCGGGGATCGGGGAGATATCCGACGGACCGCAGGGCATCGGCGACGGCGGCAGGCGATTGGAACGGTTCGGTCATATGGAAGCTCTCTCCGAGTTTCGACGAGACGGGGAACGAGAACCCGCTGTATCCTAACGGTCTCCAGGCCTCCTAGTTTCGGATCCCCTATGCGAATCGTCATCGTCGGCGCCGGCGCGGTCGGCTCCTACCTGGCCGAGCGTCTCTCCTCGGAGGGTCAGGACGTCATCGTCATCGAGGACGACGAGGAACGGGCAGCTGAGCTCCAGGACCGCCTGGACGCCCTGGTGATCACCGGGAACGGAGCCAGCCCCACCGTGCTGGAAGCGGCGGGTGTCGACAAGGCGGATCTCCTCATCGCGGTTTCCAACTCCGACGGAGCCAACGTGCTGGCCTGCCACGTGGCGGCCGAGCTGGGGGTCAAGAGGACCGTAGCCCGGGTGGAAGACCCGGACATGAGAGAAGCATTGGCCGGCCTCGAGGTCGACTTCGTGATCGACCCGGGCGAAGCCGCGTCCCACGAGCTGGTCACCCTGGTACGTCGAAGTGGGGTATCCGAGCTGGTCGAGTTCGCCGGGGGGCGCCTAACCCTGGTCGGAGCCACCGTCACCCAGACGTCGCGGCTGGTCGGTTCCCACCTGGGGGATCTACGCAGGTCGACCGACTGGCCGTGGATCGTGGCAGCGGTGGTGCGGCACGGCATGACCATCGTCGCCCACGGCGACACCGCGATCGAGGCGGGCGATCACGTGCTGGTCATGGTGAAGACCACCGACGTTGACAGAGCCATCCAGCTCCTCGGGGTTCGCCACCACACGATCCGGCGGGTGGTGGTGCTGGGCTCGACCCGGCTGGCCGAACTAACCGCCGCGCTCCTCCTCGAGGAGGGTTTCGAAGTCGTCATGGTCGATCAGGATCGCCGACGCTGCTCGAAGCTGGCGGCACACCTGGCCAAAGCCCTGGTGATCTGCGACGATCCGACCAATCCCACCACGTTGGGGAACCTGCATCTCGACGAGAGCGACGCCATCCTCGCCCTCACCGGATGGGACGAGGTCAACATCCTCGGTTGCCTGGTGGGCAAGGCGCTGGGCGCCTCCACCACCGTCGCCCGTTTCAACCGCATCGAATACGTCAACCTCCTCTCCGGGGTCGGGATCGACGCGGCGGTCTCCAGCCGGCTGATCGCAGCCGGGGCGATACTCCGTTTCGTGCGGCGGGGAAGGATCCACTCGGTGGTCACCTTCAAGGACACCGACGCCGAGGCGATCGAGCTGGAAGTCGACTCGGGCTCGCCGGCGGTGGGGCGTACGCTGCTCGAGCTGGGTATGCCGAGAGGGGCGGTGGTCGGCGGGATCCTCAGGAACGGGCAAACCCTGGTCCCATCCGGGAGCACGGTGGTGCAGGCGGGTGACCGGGTCATCTTCTTCGCGATGCCCGACTGCATCGGAGCGGTGGAACGGCTGTTCGGCCGAGTATGACGGTCGGCCGGGTGTGGGAGATGCCGCGTCGTCTCGCCTACGTGATCGGCGCGGTCGTGATCGCTTCGTCGGTGGCGATGCTCCCCGCGGCCGGGGTGTCGATCGTGGTGGGCGAGGTCGACGCCGCGCTGGCTCTCGGGCTGTCGGCCGCCGTCACGGCGGCAGCCGGTTGGGTGTCGTGGCGTTTCCTGGGCCGACCGGCGGTGCTCACCCTCCGGGAGGGTTTCGCCACCGTCGGGCTCGCCTGGTTCGTGATCTCCCTGTTCGGCTCCCTCCCCTATCTGTTCTCGGGCGCCATCCCGTCGGTGACCGACGCCTTCTTCGAAACGGTCTCCGGTTTCACGACCACCGGCGCGTCGATCCTGGCCGATCCGGGTGAGCTGCCGAGAGGTCTGCTCTTCTGGCGGGCCACCACCCAGTGGCTGGGAGGTATGGGTGTCATCGTCTTGTCGGTGGCGATCCTTCCCCTGCTGGGTGTGGGAGGGGTGCAGCTGGCCAGAGCCGAGTCGCCCGGTCCGACCCCGGACCGTCTCACCCCCCGCTTCCAGGAGACCGCCCGCCGGCTGTGGCTGCTGTACGCGGCTCTCACCGCCCTCGAGGCGCTGCTCCTATGGGCCGGCGACATGGACCTGTTCCAGGCGGTCACCCACTCGTTCACCACCATGTCCACCGGGGGTTTCGGCACCGAAGCCACCTCGATCGCCGGGTTCGGCGCCTACACCCAGTGGGTGATAACCGTGTTCATGTTCCTGGCCGGGGCGTCCTTCGCCCTCCACTTCCGGGCTCTGCGTCGTCCCCGCTCCTATCTGGAACATCCCGAGTTCCGCCTGTACGCCATCATCAGCGTGGTGGCGGTCCTGATCGTGGCCGGCGGGCTGTTCGAAGCCGGCGAGAGCGTGGAACGGGCCGTCCGGGAGGCCGCCTTCAACGCGGTGTCGATCATCACCACCACCGGTTTCGCCACCACCGACTTCGGGAGTTGGCGGCCCGCCCTCCAGGTGTTCCTGGTGGGACTGATGTTCATCGGTGGTATGGCGGGCTCGACCGCGGGAAGCGTCAAGACCTTCCGGGTGGGGATCCTGTCGAAGGCGGCGGTCGCCGACCTGCGTCGGATCGTCCATCCTCGTGGGGTGTTCATCACCCGGTTCGGGCGGGAACGGGTGAGAGACGACGTCGTCGAGAGCATCCAGTCCTTCTTCCTGTTCTACATGTTCGTGTTCATGACCTCCACCTTCCTGCTCTCGTTCATAGACGCCAACTTGTCGGAGGAGCTGGACCTGGTGACCACGGCTTCGGCGGTGGCGGCCTCGCTCGGCAACATCGGACCCGGATTGGGGGACGTGGGGCCGGCTGCCAACTACGCGGCGATCCCCGGGCTGGGCAAGTTGCTGCTGGCGGGTGTGATGATCGTGGGACGCCTCGAGATCTTCCCGGTCCTGCTCCTGTTCACCCGGGACCTGTGGCGACGATGACGACGGTCGGTACTAGCTTGTCGGCGGAATGTACGTCGTCATCGCCGGATGCGGACGGGTAGGAGCCACCCTGGCCGGCTGGCTGGCCGATGACGGGCACGACGTGACGGTCATCGACCGGGATCAGGCGGCGCTCGACCGACTGGGTAAGGCGTTCAACGGCGCCACCCTTCGGGGGGAAGCCTTCGACGTGGACGTGCTGAAGGAGGCCGGCGTCGACAAGGCCGACGTGTTCTGCGCGGTCACCGACTCGGACAACGCCAACCTGATGGCGGTCGAGGTGGCCACCAGGGTCTTCTCCACCAGACGGGCCATCGCCCGCCTGTACGACCCGGCCAGGGAGCCTGCCTACCGGGCGCTCGGGATACGGCACGTAACGGGGACCCGACTGCTCGCCAACGTGTTCTACGAACAGGTGTTGGACGAGGAGTTCCAGTACCACGTGGCGTTCACCGATGGCGACGTCGAGATCGTCGAGTTCCATCTCGGGGAGCAAGCCAAGGGAATGACGGTGGGCGCCTTCGAGATAAGGAACAAGCTTCGGGTGGCAGCCGTGCGGCGAGGGGACCACACCTTCATCCCGGGTCGTCGGTTCCAGCTCGAACCCGACGACCTGGTGGTGGCCGCCGCCCGGACCGGGGTCAAGACACGCATCTCCCATCTGCTCAAATGAGGACCGTCATCGTCGGCGGAGGCAAGGTTGGCGCCTTCCTGGCCCGAGAGCTGCGCGCCGGCGGTTACGCGGTGGTGGTGGTGGAACGTGATCAGGAGCGGGCCAGGGAGCTCGCCGAGGAGAGCGACGCTCTGGTGGTCAACGGCGACGGCACCGACCTTCGGCTGCTGACCGAACTCGAGTTGAGACCCGACGATTTCCTCCTCGCCCTGACCGGGGCCGACCAGGACAACCTGGTGGCGTGTCAGCTGGCCAGGATCTCGTTCGGGATCGAACGGGTATTGGCCAGATTGAACGACCCCCGCAACCGACGCACCTTCGAGGCCCTGGAGATCCCGGTGGTGTCGGTGACCGACCTCATCGTCCAGGTGATCTCCCACGAGATGGACCTGCGGGAGCTGGTCAGGGTGGCTCTCCTGGGACGCGGCGAGGTGAGCCTGTTCGAAGTGGAGATACCCGAAGGGGCCGTCGTCCGGAAGGTGGGGGACGTTCCCCTGCCTCCCTCCAGCGTCCTGGTGGCCATAAGGAGAGACGGCGAGGTGGTGGTACCCCACGGCGAGTCGGAGCTGCGTCCAGGAGACCGGGTGCTGGTGGTCACCCTGATCAGCCTGGAGGACGAAGTGCGGGACTGCCTGCTCGGGGAGCTGGACGGCCGAACCGTCGACGCTCCCGGCGCCGGCCCGCTGGAGATCGAGGAGGATCGGGAGTGAGGGTGGTTCGGGCGGCGGTTGGCGCGGCCAGGGGGCTGGCGGTGGAGGTGTTGGTGGTCGCGGGGATGGTGGCGGTAGCGACCCTGGTCGCCTGGGTGGTCGAACTGGTGTCCTGATGCTGCTCCGCCCATCGGTCGCCGACCTGAAGCTGGTGGCCCTCGACCTCGGACGGATCTTCGGCGTCGTGGCGGTGGCGGCTCTGCTACCGCTGGGGTGGGGTGTAGCCGTCGGCGAATGGTCGGCGGTGTCCCACCTGGCGTTGATGGTCGGGATCTGCCTTTTCCTGGCGGGGACGGCCGAGCTTCTGCGGCCGGGAAGCCGGGGCGCGGTCGACTGGAGCCACGGCATGGTGGTGGTGGCGCTCGCCTGGCTCCTCGTGCCGGCGGTGGGGGCCGTTCCCCTGGCCCTGTCGGGGCACTTCGCGTCCTGGGTCGACGCCTATTTCGAGGCGGTGAGCGGCCTCACCACCTCCGGTCTGTCCCTCGTCAACGATCTGGACCACTTCCCCGTGGCCCTCAACGTGTGGCGACACACCCTCCATTTCCTGGGGGGTCAGGGGATCGTGCTGGCAGCCCTGGTGTTCTTCGCAGCAGCCGGGGTGCGCTCCCTGTATCAGGCGGAAGGCCGCGACGAGCGGATCTTCCCCAGCGTCGGTTCTACCGCTCGATTCATCTGGCTGGTCAGCATCGTGCATGGGATCGCCGGGATCGTCGTCCTGACCGCCGACGGCGTGCTCGCACAGGGGTTCACCTGGGACAGGGCCCTGTTCCACGCCGTCACCATCTTCATGGCGGCGTTCGACACCGGGGGTTTCAGCCCGATGAGCACCTCCATCGCCTACTACCGCTCACCTTTGTGGGAAGCGACGGTCACGGTCCTCATGGTGGCGGGTGCGCTCAGTTTCGGCCTCCACCACGCCCTGTGGCAGCGCCGACCCGGTCTCTGGAAGAACCTGGAAGTACGGACCATCCTCGCAACCTTCGGGGTGATCCTGGCGGTGACCATCGTCGGGCTGGGAGTCGTGTTCGAAGGCGCCTGGCCGCTGACCCGGCGAGCCCTGTTCCACGTGGTGTCGGCCCACACGGGGACGGGATTCGCCACGGTCAGTTCGTCCGAGCTGGCACGATGGTCGGGCCTCGCCTACCTGGGGGTGATCGTCGCGATGGCCCTGGGAGGGATGAGCTCCTCCACCGCCGGCGGAGTGAAGAGCCTGCGCATCGGACTCACGCTGAAGGCCATGGCCAACACGGTTCGGGAGGTCCTGCTCCCGGAGAGGACGGTCATCCCCACCGGGTACTACCAGTACGGGCATCGCCGGCTCTCCCCCGAACTGGCCCAGTCGGTCATGGCCATCTCCCTCCTCTACGTCGGGCTCTATCTGTTGGGAGCCGCGGTGGCCTACGCCCTCGGCTACGACCTCGACCAGGCCCTGTTCGAGTCGGTCAGCGCGGCGGCCAACGTCGGTCTCTCGGTGGGCATCACCTCCCCCGACATGCCCCTCCTGCTGAAGCTCACCATGATCGGCCAGATGTGGGTGGGACGCCTCGAATTCGTCGCGGTGTTCGCCCTGGCCGGGTTCGCGGCGGCCTGGCTGGTGGGTGAATGATCCCGCTGCTGCTGCTGGCGGTGATCCTGGCTCCCCAGGTCGGGGTGGACGGCCTCGACCGGGAGCCGGACCGGTACGACGGCCGGATGGTGACGATCGAGGGGGAAGCGGTCGGGGATTATGGCCGCCGCGGCTCCGAGGTGTGGATCCAGATCAACGACGATCCCTACCGGGACGCTCCGCTGGTCGAGACGGGGCTGACCCGTGGTCCCAACCGGGGGATCGGAGTCTGGATGGACGTGGCCCTGTTCCAACCCGACCGCTGGGGACCACCCGGCAGGTACGGGCTCCGGGGACCGATCTTGCGCATCACCGGTGTGTTCCATCACAACGACCCGGAGCGAGGGGGAGAGACCTACCTGGAGGCCGTCTCGGTGGAGCTGGTCGAGGGATCCCGTCGAACCCGCACCCCGGGAGTGTCGGTTCCTGCGCTGGCGGTCGGGGCGGGTCTGGCCGCGGTAGGGATCGGAACCTGGTCCGTTCTCTACCGGCGGAGACGAAACCCGATCACCCTTTGAACACCACCAGGTCGTCCCGGTGGACTGCTTCTTCGATGCCTTCGTCCCAGGTGCGTTTCCCGATCACACCACGCAGCCGTTCCGAGTCGTAACGGGTCAGCCCTTTGCCGATCACCCGTCCGCTCGGGCCCTGGATCTCCACCGCGGCCCCCGCCCCGAAACTGCCCAAGATCTGGACGATCCCGACGGGCAGTAGGGACTTGCCGCGTTCGAGGAGGGCATCCACCGCTCCCTGGTCCACGACCAGGCGCCCCTCCGAAGGCTGACCGAATGCGATCCACAGTTTGCGAGCGGGTAGCCGCTGAGGATGCGGGTCGACCCAGGTACCCACCTCCTCGCCGGCCAGGACCGACTCCACGACCCCGGGGATGTCGGCGGCTGCGATCACCGTCGGAATCCCCGACCAGGCGGCCATCCGGGCAGCAGCCACCTTGGTGGCCACCCCTCCCGAGCCCAGCGGCCCGGAACCCCCCCGGGCGAGACGATCGAGGAGCTCGTCGGTGTGACGAACCGCAGAGACCAACTCGGCGTTTTGCGAGCTCCTGGGGTCGGCGGTGAGCAGACCGGCCGTGTCGGTGAGGAGAAGGAGGAGCCGGGCGTCGACCAGGTGTGACACCAGGGCAGCCAGCCGGTCGTTGTCACCCAGGCGGAGCTCTTCCACCGCGACCGTGTCGTTCTCGTTCACCACCGGCACTATGCCCTCCGCCAACATGCGTCCGAGAGCCTCCCTGGCGTGCAGATACTGGTCCCGGTCGGCGAGGACCGACTTGGTGAGCAGGACCTGACCGGCGATGCGTCCCCGCCGGGCGAACTCGGCGGTGTACCTCTCCATGAGTCGGCTCTGACCCACCGCCGCGGCCACCTGGAGGCCCGGTACGTCTCTGGGTCTACGGTCGAGACCGAGGGCGGGCAGACCGGCTGCCACGGCACCGGAGGAGACCAGCACGGTGGGATGTCCTCGTCGCCAAGCCGACTCGACCTGGTCGACGGTGCGAGCCACCGCCTCGGGGTCGATGCCGACCCCGCCCCGGGTCAGCGACGACGAGCCGACCTTCATCACCACGGTGGAGCCCGGAGGGGTGGGACGCCTCATTCCTCCTCCTCGTCGGCCAGGTATTCGAACTCGAGGTCGCCGATCCTCACCGGGTCGCCGGGCGCGGCCCCCGCCCTCTCCAACGCTCGGTCGACTCCCAGGCGCGCCAATCTGCGAGCCGCCAGCCGAGCAGCCTGAGGATGGGTCAGGTCCGCGAAGCGGACGGCCCGCCGAGCGGCGACGCCGTCCACCACCCACACATCCCCCTCCTTCCGTATCTCGAAGCCGGGACCCACCGGCCTGTGCAGAACGTAGCCCTCCCGCTGGGGCTCCGACCTGCCGGCCTCCTCGACCAGGTCCGCGATCCGATGCAGCACCGGGGTCAACCCTTCTCCGGTCAAGCCCGAGACGACCTCGGCGTCCGGGACCCGTCGGCGGGCCTCGGCCGCCTCCGGCAGGTCCCCTTTGTTGATCACCACCAGCCGGGGACGATGAGCCAGGTCGGGTGAAAACGACTCCACCTCACGTACCAGCACCTCCAACTGGGCGTCCACCGGGAGCTCCTGGAGCGGTGAGGGGTCGAGGAGGAACACCAGCACCCGAGCCCGCTCGACGTGCCGGAGGAACTCATGGCCCAGTCCCTTGCCCTGAGCCGCCCCTTCGATCAACCCGGGGATGTCGGCGAGAACGAACTCGCGGCCGTCGACCTCCACGACCCCGAGGCTGGGTTCGAGGGTGGTGAACGGATAATCGGCGATCTTGGGACGGGCCGCCGATACCCGGGAGATGAAGGTCGACTTGCCGGCGTTGGGGAAGCCCACCAGGGCGGCGTCGGCCATCAGTTTCAGTTCGAGGACGAACCACCCCTCCGGTCCGTATTCACCCTGCTCGGCGATGGCCGGGGCCCGCATCTGCGGTGAAGCCAGGGCGGCGTTCCCCCTGCCGCCCCTGCCACCTCGCAACACCACCACCCTCTGCCCGGGACGAACGAGATCGGCGATCAGGGTCCCGGCGTCGTCGTAGACGAGTGTGCCGAGAGGAACCGGCAGGATCAGGTCCTCTCCCCTCCGTCCCTGCCGGGTGTCTCCGCTACCGTGCCCGCCGTGTCCCGCCTGGTGGTGGGGGTTGCGACGATAGGTGAGCAAGGTGGCCATCGAAGGATTGGCTTCGATGATCACGTCGCCGCCATCGCCGCCCGATCCTCCGGTGGGTCTGCCTCGGGGACGGCCCTTCCGTTTCTCGAATGCGACGACACCAGCCCCTCCGTGCCCGGCACGGAGATGCACCCTCACCCGGTCGACGAACACGACCGGGTTCCGGTCAGCTGGAGAGGACGTCGACCAGGCGGCGGTTGTTGCGCACCGCGTACTTGACGGTGCCGGCCGATACCGCGTAGAGGGTGTCGTCGGACCCTCGCCGCACGTTGACGCCGGGATGGATCCGGGTTCCCCGCTGCCTGACCAGGATCGTTCCCGGCTGGACCGACTGCCCGTCGAACACCTTCGGTCCCAAGCGCTTGGCGTGGGACTCCCGCCCGTTCCTGCTCGAGCCTCCGGCTTTGGTCTTCGACATCTGCTACTCCTCCTCCTCCGTCGCGACCCGTCGGGCTGCGTCGGGAAGGTCTATCGAGGTCACCTTGATCGAGGTGTACACCTGCCGGTGTCCCATCCTACGGCGGTAACCGGTCTTCGCCTTGTACTTGAAGATGTCCAGCTTGGGCCCTTTCGTCTCTCCCAGCACCTCGGCGGTCACCTGGATCTCCCCGAGTTCGCCGCGGTCGGTGATGGTCCTCCCGTCGTCGTCCACCACGAGGAGCGGAGTGAAGGTGACCCGGTCGCCCGGATGTTTGATCCGTTCGACCTGGATCACGTCCCCCGGACGTACCCGGGCTTGTTTACCACCGGCGCGGATGATCGCGTACATGACTGGTCCTTCGAAAGGGGATCGGAGGGCAGTATACCTCTCACTCGTCGTCGTCGGTGCCGAACATCCCGACCGGCACCGCGTGGGTGGCCGCCTCCTCGTGGAGGATGATTCCCCTTCCTTCGCAGTGAGGACACGGCTCGGAGAAGGTCTCGAGGAGCCCGGCCGACACGTTCTTGCGGGTCATCTCCACCAGCCCCAGATGTGACACGTCGAAGACCTGGGTGCGGGTCTTGTCCCGTGCCAGGGCCTCCTTCAACTTGCGGAGCACCATCTGCTGATGTTCGGTGTCCTCCATGTCGATGAAGTCGATGACGATGATCCCGCCGATGTCCCTCAGGCGGAGCTGGCGGGCGATCTCCTCGGCAGCCTCCAGGTTGTTCTGGAGCACCGTCTCTTCCAGGCTCGAAGAGCCGACGAACTTGCCGGTGTTGACGTCTATCACCGTCAGGGCCTCGGTGCGGTCGATGACCAGATGCCCACCCGACGGCAAGTACACCTTACGGTCGAGGGCCTTGCGTAGCTGATCTTCGACGTGGTAGCGCTCGAAGAGCGGCATCTCGTCTTCGTACAAGGTGACCTTGGAGACGAGGTCGGGGGCGGTGGCCCTGAGGTAGTCCATCACCTTCTCGTAGGCCTCCCGGTCGTCGATGAGGAGGCGACGGAAGTCCGGTGTGAAATGCTCCCTGATCACCCGGATGAGGAGGTCGGGTTCCTCGTACACCAGCCGCGGCGCCCCTCCTCCCGCCGCATCCTCGACGATCCGGTCCCAGGTCTTCTTGAGGCGTGCGATGTCGGCGGCGATCTCTTCGGCGGTGGCGTGGAGCGCGGCGGTGCGGACGATGACGCCCATACCCTCGGGTTTCACCCGGTTGACTATCTCCCTCAGCCTCTGACGCTCCTGCTCGGGTAGACGCCGAGAGATACCCTGGGTGTCCGAGTCGGGAACCAGCACGAGGTAGCGACCGGGAAGCGAGGGCAGACCGGTGAGGCGGGCTCCTTTGGCCCCCATCGGATCCTTGACCACCTGGACGAGGATCTCGTCGCCTTCCCTCAAGACCTCTTCGATGCGCGGGTGGCGCTTCCCGGTGTCGCCCTCGACCTTGACGTCGGACGCGTAGACCACCCCGTTCTTCTCGGCTCCGAAATCGACGAAGGCCGCCTCCATGCCCGGGAGCACGTTGCGAACCTTCCCCAGGTAGATGTTTCCGACCATCGACTTCTGGTCGGAACGGGTCACATAGTGTTCGACCAGCACCGGCCCCTCCAGGATCACCACCTGGGTCTGATGGGGCTTGACCCGCACGAGCATCTGCTTGCGAGGGGCTTCGGGAGCGACGATCACCTCATCGACTCGAGGAACCGGCTTGGTCCTCGTCGTCTTTACGGCGGGGCGGTCCCGCTTATCCCTCTTCTTGGAGGTTCGTGCCTGGGCGGTCTTGGAACCGTTACCGGCTCTCGGTTCGGGAGCGACGATCTTGCGTACTTCGACCTTCTGCCGGCCGATACGCAACACTTTCCGCTCTTCGACGATCTTGTCCGACTCGCCCTTGCGGACCACTTCGGGCGAGCTCCTTCGGAATAGTCGCATGGTCTCCTCGTCCTGGCTCGGGATGGATCACAACGCGTGGTGCCGCCATGCTCCAGGTGAATTCGGTTCTGCACAGCGGTCGACACGGCATGGGTAAACACTCCTGGGAGCTTCGGTGACGTGGGGGCGACGATCGCCGAAATCCCGGCCGCGATCCTGGCTTGGGCCGTGCGGCGGAGTGGATCGTGACCGGCGCCGCGGACCCCATGTCCGCTTGCTCCTGGTACCACGTTCGCTGGCGCCACCTCGGGTGGCACCGCTAGTCAGGGTAGCAGCAGTCCTCGGCTGCGGAAACGACCCTCAGATGTCGAGTGGGGGCTGTTCGGGTTCGCCGGGCCGATAACACATCCTGCAACGAGCCTCGTAGGTCCCTCGAGACCCCAGAACGACCAGCTCGTCCGAGGAGACCAGGCGCTGGGTGTAGAGAGCGGGACCGCCACAGCGGTGACAAACCGCCAGCATCTTGGTTACGTACTCGGCCCTCCCGCAGAGGGTGGGTATCGGCTCGAACGGCCTTCTCAGATAATCGAGGTCGAGGCCCGCCACGATCACCCGCAGCCCATCGTGGGCGAGCCTCTCGCAGACTTCGACCAGCCCGGCGTCGAAGAACTGGGCTTCGTCGATGCCGACCACCTGGGTGCCATCGACCAGGGAAGCAGCCAGCTCCGAAGAGTCGGCGACCGGCACGGCGTCGACCTTCAGGGCGGAGTGGGAGACCACCACGTCGTGTCCGTAGCGGCTGTCGATCCTCGGTTTGAAGATCTGGACACCGATCCTGGCGATCTTGGCCCGGGTCGCCCTTCGGATGAGCTCTTCGCTCTTTCCCGAGAACATGGGTCCGCAGATCACCTCGATCCAACCTGCGGTGGGATGCCTGAACACGCCCAGGCAACCTAGCCGGAACGGACCACGCCGGGGACAGGGGAACGCCTCAGCCAGATGGAGTTGGCTATCCCGATGCCCATCGCCATGGCTACGTAGAAGGAACCGCCCTGGGAGAGGAACGGAAGCGGAAGCCCGGTGACCGGGGCGATGCCCATGGTCATGCCGATGTTGACGAAAGTGTGGAACATGATCAAGGCGGCGATACCGACCGCTATGAGCGACCCGAACCGGTCACGAGCCGACACCGCGATCACCATCAGACGCCAGACGATCACCAGGAACGCAGCCAGGACCAGTAACCCGCCGACCAAACCGAGCTGCTCGCCCACCGCGGTGAATATGAAGTCGGTCTCCTGTTCCGGGACGTACGACAGGTTGGTCTGGGTCCCCTGGAACAGGCCCTTGCCGAACAGTTGACCGGACCCGATCGCCAGTTTGGACTGCCGAAGCTGGTACCCGATCCCCTGAGGGTCGATGCTCGGGTCTAGGAAGACCCGGATCCGGTCCATCTGATGACCTTTCAGAACCCCCAACCGAAAGACGGTGAAGGTTCCCACCACTCCCAACACGAACAGCG
The DNA here is from genome assembly GCA_026002975.1 of Acidimicrobiia bacterium. Taxonomy (GTDB): domain Bacteria; phylum Actinomycetota; class Acidimicrobiia; order Spongiisociales; family ZC4RG35; genus BPGJ01. Next base: position 91,833 of record BPGJ01000005.1, on the reverse strand, counting down.
ACCCGAGCTGGCGCCATCCGGCGCCCGCCGCGAAGAGCATCGCCGCCCACACGAACGGCAGGACCATGGTGGTTCCCAGGTCGGGTTCCAGGAAGATGAGTACGAAAGGCACGCCTACCAGGACCCCCGAACGGAGGAGGGTCGCCCAGGGAAGCCGGGTCCCCTCCTCGTTGGAAGCCAGGACTTGGGCAGCGGCCACGATCACCACCAGTTTGGCGAACTCGGCGGGCTGGAACTGGAAGAGAGGAAGCGGGATCCACCGGCGGGCTCCGTTGACCGGCGGAAAGGCGAACACCACCACCAGCAGCAGCAGCGTGACCCCATAGATGATCGGGAGATAGTTGCGGTACTCCCGATAGTCGACTCGGGAGAGCAGCAGCATGGCGATCAGGCCGATGGTGACGAACACCATTTGACGCTCCATCGAGAAGGAAGGGGGCAGGTCGGACCGCTCGAGCACGTATCGGGTCGCCGAGTAGATCATCAGGAGCCCGAAGCCGGAGAGGGCCACCACCGCCGAGAGGAGCACATAGTCGGGCCTGTTCGCCCTTCCTTCGACCGCCGGTTCGATCCTCACCCGGGTCAGCGTCGCCATGGTCGCCTCCTCATTGCGCTGCGGCTCCCGCCACGATCGGGTCCAGCTCCTCCCCCATCAGGTACTGCATTATGTATCGGGCCACCGGGGCGGCCACCGCGCCACCCGACCCGCCTTCCTCGATCAACACGACCACCACGTATCGGGGGTCGTCGATGGGTGCCACCCCGATGAACCAGGCATGATCGTCGAGGTTGGCGAGGGACTGTCCCGTACCGGTCTTGCCTCCCACCCGGGAAAGCGAATCCCCGAATCCGGCGAAGGCCGCCGCCGCGGTGCCCCGGGTGACCACCCGGTTCAGGTCGGTGAGCAGGGACTCGACGTTGGCGGGGTCGAGAGACACCTGGGCTGCGGCTTCGGGACCGTTGGCGAAGAGCATGCGTCCATCGTCGCGGATCTGCTCGACCACGTATGGACGCCATACCGTCCCTCCGTTCGTCAGGGCCGCGTAGGCGACCGCCATCTGGAGCGGAGTGACCGCCAGGGCGCCCTGCCCTATGGCGACGTTCATGAGGTCTCCGCCGAACCATGGATCATCCAGCTCGAGGCGGCTGGGATCGAGCAGACGCGGCGCCTCGGGATCCTCCCTCTGCCGTTCCTGCCAGGCGAGGAACAGTTCCCGGTCAGGGACGATCCCCGTCGGGTCGCTGGTCAGATCCACACCCGTCGGGCTACCGAGCCCGAGCCGTCGAGCCAGGTCCTGGATGACGGTCTCCCGTGGAGTCCGCTTCCAGTTCTGCCAGACACCCAGAGCCAGGGAGTAGAAGTAGATGTTGCAGGACTGCTCGAACGCCCCATGCAGGTCGAGCCAGCCCTTGTCCCCCTGGTACCAGTCGAGAAACACCTGAGGGCTCCCGTCGTCGAGGGTCGACAGCTCCAGCCTCCCGTCACAGTGGACCAGACCCGACGAGGGATCCACGCCCTCCACTCCTTGCGGGAGGGGGATGTCGTTCTCCAGCGCAGCCATGTAGGTGATCGCCTTGAAGGTGGACGCCGGCGGATACAGCCCGGCGCTGGCCAGGTTGAGGAAGGCCTTCTGCTCGGTCAGCTGCCGGTACACCTCTTCGTCGATACCGGCGACGAACAGGGAAGGATCGTAGGTGGGGACCGACGCCATCGCCACCACCGCACCGGTCTTGGCGTCCAACACCACCGCCGCACCCCGGGTGGTCTCGTTGCGTACCCCGTCGGTGAACCCGTCGGCCCGCCTCTGCTGTTTCCACTCGTTGGAGAGAGCGATCCCGTCCCGGAGCGCTTGCTCGACGATCTCCTGCAGAGCCAGGTCGACCGTGAGGTAGACGGTCGCGCCGGGTGTGGCGGGCACCTCCCGGTTCTCCACCACGATCTCCCCGTTCGCCACCCTGTATGCGATCGACCCGGGCTCCCCAGACAGGTACCGGTCGTAGACCGCTTCCACACCCGACTGGCCGATCCGGACGTTGGGATCCAGCTCGGGCCTCTCTTCGAGATCCTGGGCGTCGGGCAAACCGAGCTGGCCTATGACGTGGGCCAGGGTGTCACCCACCAGATACACCCGCTGGGGGATCTTCTCGATCCGCACCCCGGGGAACTGCCTCAGGTTCTCCTTGATCTGGTAGGCGGTGACGGAGTCGACCGTGGCCACCGGGAACACCCCGTTGACTCCCGCCGCGTCGTACATCTCGGCGATCTCCTCGGCCGGGATCGCCAACAGGGCCGAGAGGCGCTGGATGAGGACGTCCTTCTGGTCCCGTGTGACCAAGTGGCGATCCACCACGACGGCGGGCACGAAACGCGAAGTGACCAGAGGCTCGCCTTTCCTGTCCCGAATGTCCCCCCGCGGTGCCGGAGTGTCGATCTCGACCCACGACTGGTTCTCGGTCACCTCCGCCGCCTCGGCGCCTTCGGCTACCTGGATGAACCACAGGCGCATGCCCAGAAGCCCGAAGAGGGCGAGGCAGACCGCGAACAGCACGGCGACTCGGGAAGCCAGACTCACCAGACCCTCCTGTCGGGTTCCAGTAGCCTCGCCACCAACGGGGTAAGCAGCATCGCCACCGCGGTGTTCAGCACGGGAAGCACGAGGAGACGTCGCATCGCCTGCTCCGGTTCGAGACCGACCTGCCCGAAGATGGTACCGATCACCAGGAACAGGACCGCACCCAGCAGGGAGAGGAGACCCACCCACACCGCCACCGAGAACGGCCCGGCATCGGCCCGGTCGCGGGTGCGGATCGCCACGTAGACGACGAGGGTGTAGCTGAGCGCCCGGAGACCCACCGCGGTCGCCGACAGGGCGTCGAACACGAGACCGGCGCCGAACGCCACCAACAGGGCCGTCTCGTTCCGCAGCCGGAGAGTGGCGAGGATGGCGACCAACACCACCAGGTCGGGGGCGATCCCCGCCACCCGGACCCGGCCGAACAGGGTCACCTGCAGGAGGAGCGCCGCCCCCACCGCCAACGCCACCAGCAGGGGGCGGCGACCGTCCTTCATCCGCCGGGGTTCCCCGCCTCGCCCTCTGCCGCCGGCACCGCCGGTTCGATCGGCCAGGCGACCACAGCCACCGCGCGGAGGCGGGTCGGGTCCGAATATGGACGGACCCGGGCCGTCAGGGCCTGTCCTTCCGGCTCGGCGTCTTCGATTATCTCCCCCACCGGTATCGAAGGAGGAAACACCGCCGAGAACGGAGAGGTGACGACCTGGTCACCGGCCCGCACCGGCCGGGCGGTTTCGAACACCTCCAGGACCATTTCGTCGGACCCGATCACCGCCGAGAGGGTGCCGGTCTGGTCGCCCACACCCACGGTGACAGCATTCCTGTCGCCGATCAAGGGAACGACGATCGCGCCTCCCCGCCACGATTCGACCACCCTCCCCACCAGATACCCGTTCTGGTCCAACACCGGATGCCCCGCCAACACCCCGGACTCCTCTCCCTTGTCGATCCGGAAGGACAGATCGAAAGAGTCGGTGCGCCCGATCACGTTGGCGTGGGTTACGGTCAGCTCGGTCAGGTCCAACTCGAGGTCGAGCAGGGCTTCCAGAACCTCCAACCGCTCGAGCTGGTCCTCCACCGAAGCGAGTTCGGCCTGGGCGGCCGCGAGTCGCGCTCGGAGGGCCTGGTTCTCGGCTCGAAGTCCCGCAAGGTCGCCTATGCCGTCGACCAGGTCGGCGAGCGGATCGACGACGGCGCTGGCTGCGGCCTGGAACGGCGCCAACACCTGGTTGACACCCGAACGGAAGGTGCCCACCACACCTCTCCCGTCGGCCCGAACATCGAAGGTCATCACCACCAGGGCCAACACCACGAGGGTCACCGCCACGGGAACCGTACGGTCGACGCTCTGCTCACGCATGGGGCTCGACCTCCGAAACAAAGATCAGGGTCTGGACGACGAGACCAGGACGTGATGGAGCGTCTCGAACTCCTCGAGACACTTGCCTGACCCGAGCACCACCGACTGTAGGGGCTTGGCCGCAGTGACGATCGGCATCCCGGTCTCGACCGCGAGACGCTGGTCGAGCCCCTCCAACAGCGCACCTCCCCCGGTCAACCAGATGCCCCTCTCCATGATGTCGGCGGCCAGCTCGGGAGGCGTCTTGTCGAGGGTGTACTTCACCGCGTCGACGATCGCCTGGGTGGGTTCCTCGATCGCCTCACGGATCTCGGGGGAAGTGAGGAGGATGGTCTTCGGCAAACCCGTCACGAGGTCACGTCCCCTCACCTCGGCGGCCGGCTCGTCGGGACGGGGCCAGGCCGACCCGATAGCCATCTTCAGCTGCTCGGCGGTGCGCTCGCCCAGCAGCACGTTGTATTCCTTCTTGACCCATTCGATGATGGCTTCGTCCATCTCGTCGCCCCCCACCCTTATGGACCGGGACACCACGATCCCTCCCAGCGAGATGACCGCCACCTCTGTGGTACCACCCCCGATGTCGACCACCATCGACCCGGAGGGTTCCGCGATCGGAAGCCCACACCCGATGGCCGCGGCCATCGGCTCCTCGATGGTGTAGGCCCTTCGAGCCCCGGCGTGGTACGCCGCCTCCTCCACGGCTCGACGCTCCACAGGAGTGATCCCCGAGGGGACGCAGACCACTATGCGTGGCCGAGCCCATCGCCGCCGATGCACCTTCTGGATGAAGTAACGGAGCATCTTCTCGGTTATCTCGAAGTCGGCGATCACCCCGTCTCGGAGCGGACGGATGGCCTGGATGTTGGCCGGGGTGCGTCCGATCATCCGCTTCGCTTCCATCCCGACCGCCAGGGCGCGTCCGTTCTGGACGTTGATCGCCACCACCGAGGGTTCGTTGAGCACGATCCCCTCTCCCCTCACGAACACGAGGGTGTTGGCGGTTCCTAGGTCTATGGCCATGTCCTGGCCTGCGAACGAAAAGAGGCTGTCGACCACGGGGGCTCCCGGACGGGTTCAGCCCCAGAGTCTAGGGAGTAACACCCCCCTCCGAGCAACCCGATTCAGCCGAACCAGATGCGAAGTTCCCGCTCGGCGCTCTCCGGTGAGTCGGATCCGTGCACGAGGTTCTCGGTGATCGCCAAGCCGTAGTCACCCCGAATCGTCCCGGGAGGTGCCTCCACCGGGTTGGTGGGCCCCATCAGGGTGCGGACCACCGACACCGCCGCCTCCCCCGACCATTCCATCGCCACCACCGGGCCGCTGGTTATGAACGACAGGAGTTCGGGGAAGAACGGCTTGTCCACGTGTTCTGCGTAGTGTTCCCGGGCGAGGCGCTCGTCCACCGAGGTCATCTTCAGCTTCTCCAGCTTCAGACCCTTCCGCTCGAGTCGGCTGATCACCTCTCCGACCAGACCGCGAGCGACCCCATCGGGTTTGACCATCACGAAGGTTCGTTCCGATGCCATGAGCGGCGACGTTAGCCGGGAATCACCTTTCGTTGATCTGGGCCTCGCCCCCCGCCAGCAGGGCCCGCACCGCCCCCACCAGATACAGCGACCCGGTCACCAGGACTGCGCCGTCCGGCCCGGCCAGCTCCCGGGCGGTCTCGATCGCTTCCCGGCGGTTGGGGATCTGGTCGACCGGGACGTCTACCAGGGTCTTGAGTTCCTTGGCCAGCACGTCCGACGAGAGCGCCCGGGGGGGACTCCACCGAAGTCGCGACCACCCTGCGGATCCTGGGGAGTGCGGGGATCATCGACCCCAGGTCCTTGTCGGCCATCACCCCCATGACCACCACCCACTCGGATGTCGGGAACTCCTCGGACAGCGAGTACCCGAGAGCCTTGAAGGCGTCCGGGTTGTGAGCCCCGTCCAGCATCACCAAGGGCCGACGAGCGACGATCTCCATCCTTCCCGGGGTGGTGACGACCGACACGGCTTCCTCGACTGCCTGGGAGGACAGCTCACGTCCCAGTAGACCCTCTACCGCTGCGATCGCCACCGCCAGGTTGATGGTCTGATGCCGACCGTGGACCGGGAGGAAGAGATCCTCGTAACGCCCATGGACCGCTTCCACCGTGAGCTGCCATCCCCCGACCCCGCGACGAGCTTCGGCCACCTTGAAGTGGGTGCCGTATTCCCAGATGGTGGCGGATCGCTCCGCCGCGACTCGGCGGGCCAGCCGTCCCACCTCGGGGATGACCGGCCCGACCACCAGCACGGATTCGGGTTCGGTGATCGCCAGCTTCTCGGCGGCTATCTCCTCGGGAGTGCTACCCAGGTATTCGGTGTGGTCGAGGCCCACCCCGGTGAGTACTGCCACCTCGCCGTGGCAGACGTTGGTCGCGTCGAGTCTTCCCCCCAGGCCGACCTCGACGACGGCGGCGTCGACCGCCTGGTCGGCGAACCACCCCAGCCCGGCTGCGGTGATCAACTCGAAGTAGGTGAGCTTCCGTTGGCGTTCGAAAAGGTCGGCGAAGGCCTTGACGTCGGAGATGGCCCGAGCGAAGTCGTCCGGTGAGGTCGGCTGCCCGTTGACGGTCATCCGCTCCTCGATCCGTTCGAGGTGCGGTGAGATGAAGGTACCGGTGGTGAGACCGTGAGCCACGAGCAGCAGGGTGGCCATCCTGGTAACCGACGTCTTGCCGTTGGTCCCCGCGACGTGGATGATCGGGTAGGAGTCCTGGGGGTTCCCCATCATCTCCATGAGGGCGGTGATCCGCTCCAGCCCGGGCTTCATCCCCCGCCCTATGTGCGAGTCCAGGTAGGCGACCGCCTCGCCGTAGGTCAGATCCGGGCCGCTCACAGTACCGCCAGTTGGCCGCGGAGCTTCTCGACGAGCTCGCTCAGTTCGGCCCGTTTGGTCTTCTCCTTCTCGACCACCTCGGCCGGGGCCCGTTCGAGGAACTGGGGATTCGACAGTTTGGCCTCCGCCCGCTGCAAGTCGGCTTCCGCTTCGGCCAGAGCCGCCTCCAACCGCCGCCGTTCCGCCTCGAGATCTATCACACCTTCCAGAGGAATGAAAGCCTGGAGGGAGCCCGCCACCACCCGGGTGTGGCCACGGGTGGGCGGTCGATCGACCCGACCGAGCTCGACCGACGCCAGTTCTTCGAGAAGAGCTTCTCCCCAGGCTTCCAGTCTCCCGTCCGGATCGTGGAGAGAGAGCCGGAGCGGGGTCTTGGCCGGGAGACCCTGTTCGGCCCGGAACCGTCGGACCGCCGCCACCAGATCCCTGAGGTCGTCCATCACCTCGGGACCCTGGTAGGCGGGCACCTCCGGCCAGCCGGCTCCGGCCAGCAGCCCCTCGCCGACCAGGTGGGACCACAGCTCCTCGGTCAGGTAGGGCATGGCGGGATGGAGGAGCTTCAGGAGGTCTCGCATCACCACCCCAAGGGTCGCCCGGGTGGTGTCGGCGCCGTCGCCTCGTCGCAGCATCGTCTTCGACATCTCGACGTACCAGTCGAAGACCTCGGCCCACGCGAAGTTGTAGAGCAGTCCGAAGGCGTCGGAGAACCGGTATTCGTCGCAGAGCCGGTCGAATTCGCCTGCCACCTGGTGGAGACGTCCCAGGATCCACCGGTCCACCGGCCCCGGCTCCGACGGGTATCCGCCTTCCGGTGGGACACTTCGAGGTTCGACGTGTCTCAGGGTGTACCGGATGGCGTTCCACACCTTGTTGCCGAATCGGCGGGCTGCAGCCACCCGCTCCAGGTCGAAGATCACATCCTGACCCGGATTGGCCGACTGGATCAGCGCGAGGCGGAGAGGGTCGGCCCCGTGCTCTTCGACCACTTCCAGGGGGTCGATGGTGTTGCCCCTCGACTTGGACATCTTGACCCCGTCGGCATCCCGGATCAGTCCATGGATGACGGTGTGGCGGAAAGGAACGTCGCCCATGAAGTGGAGCCCCATCATCAACATGCGGGCCACCCAGAAGTAGATGATGTCGAAACCGGTGATGAGCAGCGCGTTGGGGTAGAACGTCTCGAGGTCCTCGGTGTCGTCGGGCCAGCCCAGGGTCGAGAACGGCCAGAGCGCGGAGCTGAACCAGGTGTCGAGGACGTCTTCGTCTTGGACCAGCTCCTCGGCCGAGCAGGTTGCACATCTCTGCGGATCCTCCCGGGCCACGGTGATGTGACCGTCCGGGCAGTACCAGGCGGGGATCCGATGCCCCCACCAGATCTGCCGGCTGATGCACCAGTCTTTCAGGTTCTCCATCCAGTGGAAGTACGGCTTCTCCCAGCGCCGGGGGAAGAACCTGGTGGAACCGTCTCGGACCGCCTGGATGGCGGGTCGGGCGAGGTCCTCCATCGCTACGAACCACTGGAGACTCAAGAACGGCTCGACCACCGTGTCGCATCGGTAGCAGTGGCCCACCGAGTGCCGGTAGGACTCGACATTCTCGACCAGCCCTTCGTTCCTGCAATGCGTTCAGTACCGCCCCCCGCGCCTCGAACCGGTCCATCCCTTCGAACCGGCCGCCTTCGGCGGTGATGCGCCCTTCCTCGTCGATCACCTTCACGGGGGGAAGTCCGTGCCGTTGGGCGATCTCGAAGTCGAGGGGGTCGTGGGCCGGGGTCACCTTGACCACCCCGGTGCCGAACTCGGGGTCGACCGCCTCGTCGGCGACCACCGGGATCTCCCGACCGATGAGGGGGAGTCGGACCCGTCGACCCACCAGGTGACGGTAGCGGCCGTCGTCGGGATGGACGGCGACGCCGGTGTCGCCCAGCATGGTCTCGGGCCGGGTGGTGGCGACCACCAGGGATCCGTCGCCTTCGACGAATGGGTAGCGGATGTATGTGAGTGTGCCGTCCTCGTCCCAGTGTTCGACCTCGATGTCCGCCAGGGCGGTCATGCACCTAGGACACCAGTTGATGATCCGGTCGCCCCGATAGACCAGGCCCTCCTCGTACAGCCTCACGAAGACCTCCCGGACGGCCCGGGATAGACCTTCGTCGAGGGTGAACCGTTCACGGGTCCAGTCGCAGGAGTTGCCCATACGCCGGATCTGCTGGTTGATCCGGTCGCCGTAGCGGCGTTTCCACTCCCACACCCGCTCTACGAAGGCATCTCTGCCCAGATCGTGTCGGGTGAGGCCTTCCTCGGCGAGCTCCCTCTCCACCACGTTCTGGGTGGCGATACCGGCGTGGTCGGTGCCGGGCAGCCACAGCACCGCGTACCCCTGCATCCGCCTACGGCGGACCACGACGTCGTGGATGGTGTGGTTCAGGGCGTGGCCCATGTGGAGCGATCCCGTGACGTTGGGAGGGGGGATCACGACGCAGAAGGGCTCACCGCCCGGGCGGTATTCGGGCCGGAACAGACCGGCTCGTTCCCACCGTTCGTACCAGCCGGCTTCGACGTCTTTGGGCTCGTAGGTCTCCTGCATGCTCTCCGCGTTCGAGGGCCCCGGAGGATACCGGGGCCCTCGACGGTCGGGCTCAGGGTGACGGAAGGCGGATCTAGATGTCGGCGTCTTCCGGACGTCGGAACGCCGTCAGGAGGAGCACCCCACCGGCTAGGAACAGGAGCCCGGAAAGAGCGACGTGACCGGCCGGCAAGCGGGGGCCGGTGTTGGGGAGGGTCTCGCTGCTCCCTTCGCTGGTCGTGGTGACCTGGATTCCCCCCACCGCCAACGGGGCGGTGGTGGTGGTCGCCTCGGTCGTCGTGGTGGTCGCCTCGGTCGTCGTGGTGGTCGCCTCAGTCGTCGTCGTGGTCGCCTCAGTCGTCGTCGTAGTCGGCGCCGTCGTCGTCGTAGTCGCCTCCGTCGTAGTCGTAGTCGGCGCCGTCGTCGTCGTAGTCGCCTCCGTCGTAGTCGTAGTCGCCTCGGTCGTAGTCGTAGTCGGCGTCGTCGTCGTCGTAGTGGTCGGCGCAGTCGTCGTCGTAGTGGTCGGCGCCGTCGTCGTCGTAGTGGTCGGCGCAGTCGTCGTCGTAGTGGTCGGCGCCGTCGTCGTCGTAGTCGCCTCGGTCGTAGTCGTAGTCGGCGCCGTCGTCGTCGTAGTCGCCTCCGTCGTAGTCGTAGTCGGCGCCGTCGTCGTCGTAGTCGCCTCCGTCGTAGTCGTAGTCGGCGCCGTCGTCGTCGTAGTCGCCTCGGTCGTAGTCGTAGTCGCCTCGGTGGTCGTGGTGGTCGCCTGCTCTACGTCGTAGCAGAACGAGATGTGGCTGATCTCGTTCCCAGACTCACCAGGCGACGTCAGATTGGAGTCACCGGTGGATTCGGTCGGAGGGTCGTACACGTACAGATACGAGCCCGCTCTCCCGGCCTTCACATACACGGCATCGACACCGATGTTGGAGGTCCAGCTGAACCGCTTTCCATCGAAACCCGAGATGGTCACCGTGAGCGGACCCTGGTTGAACTCTCCGTTCTTGGGAGGGTCGACCTTCAGCTCGTTCCAGCTCTGACCCTCACCCGCGAATTCAGAACACGTCCGGTTTCTCGTCTCTTCGACGAGCACCGGCTCCACGTGCTCGGCAGCAGCCGGCAGCGCCAACCAGGGCACCACCGACATGAGCAGAAACAGAACGGCGATACCGGCCGTCCTGCGGCGTGTCAGATTCTCCATCGATTGCCTCCCTAGCCTGTAACCCGCCGTTCCAGGGGGAGGGCCGGTCTCACCACTGGCTCACTTCGACCCATAGGTGACCGCATTTGCGGGTCGAAGGTCACAGCCTCCCTAGCCCCAACCACCACAGAATCACTCTGCGTGGTCGTTCAACCACTCTGTATAGCAGGGACGCCCTCGGCGTCAAGAATCGCCTCAGGCGGTTCTCTCCCTGCGCTCCGGAATCTCCGACAGTGGCACCAGCGTCGGGTTGACCCGCTCACGCACCACCGAGCCGTCGATCACCACCCGCCCGATGTCGCTACGGGACGGAACATCGAACATGGTGTTCAGCAGCACCTCCTCCAGGATGGCTCTCAGCCCCCTGGCCCCCGTGCCCCGCTTGATCGCCTGATCGGCGATCGCCTCCAAGGCGTCGTCGGTGAAGACCAGCTCCACCCCGTCGATCTCGAGCATCCGGGCGTACTGGCGGGTCAAGGCGTTCTTCGGCTCGGTGAGGATCCGCACCAGGGCGTCCCGGTCGAGGTCCTCGACGGTGGCGATCACGGGGAGGCGGCCGACGAACTCGGGGATCAGCCCGAACTTCATGAGGTCCTCGGGCAACACCTGGCGGAGGAGATCGGCCGGTCGGAGATCCTTACGAGACCGTATCTCGGCGCCGAAGCCGATCTGTTTGCGTCCGATCCGGTTGGCGATGATGTCCTCGAGCCCGGCGAACGCTCCTCCGCAGATGAACAGGATGTCGGAGGTGTCGATCTGGATGAACTCCTGATGGGGGTGTTTGCGTCCCCCTTGGGGAGGAACCGAGGCGACCGTCCCCTCGAGGATCTTGAGGAGCGCCTGCTGCACACCCTCCCCGGAGACGTCCCGGGTGATCGACGGGTTCTCCGACTTCCGGGCGATCTTGTCGATCTCGTCGATGTAGATGATCCCCTGTTCGGCTCGCTTGACGTCGTAGTCGGCGGCCTGGATGAGCTTCAACAGGATGTTCTCGACGTCCTCACCCACGTAGCCGGCTTCGGTGAGGGACGTCGCGTCGGCGATGGCGAAAGGCACGTTGAGCTGACGGGCCAGGGTCTGAGCGAGGAGGGTCTTGCCCGACCCGGTGGGGCCGATCAAGAGGATGTTCGACTTCTGCAGCTCCACGTCGGAGTCCCGGCGGTGGGACCGGATCCGCTTGTAGTGGTTGTACACCGCGACGGCCAGGGTCTTCTTGGCGGCGTCCTGCCCCACGACGTAGTCGTCTAGATAGGAGTGGATCTCGACCGGCTTGGGAAGCTCACCGAAACTGGCTTCGCCGCCCGAGGAGAGCTCCTCCTCGATGATCTCGTTGCACAGCTCGATGCATTCGTCGCAGATGTAGACGCCGGGTCCGGCGATCAGCTTCTTGACCTGTCTCTGCGACTTCCCACAGAAGCTGCACTTCAGTAGGTCGCCGCCCTCGCTGAACTTGGCCATGCGGGGACTTCTCCTCTCAGGATGAAGAGGCTACCGCAGCGAGCTCACGGCGTGTTAGCACCTCGTCGACGATCCCATACTCCTTGGCCTCCTCGGCGAGCATCCAGAAATCGCGCTCGGTGTCTCTCGTGACCTTCTCGATGTCCTGCCCGGTGTGGTGGGCCAGGATCTGGTTGAGCTGTTCCCGCATCTGAATGATCAGCTTCGCCTGGATCTCGATGTCGGTGGCCTGACCCTGGGCGCCTCCGTGGGGCTGGTGGAGCATGATCCGGGCGTGGGGCAGGGCGAACCGCTTCCCGGGGGCTCCACCGGCGAGGATCACCGCCGCCGCCGAGGCCGCCATCCCCATGCACACCGTGTTCACATCGGGCTTGATGTACTGCATCGTGTCGTAGATGGCGAACAGGGAAGTTATCGAACCGCCCGGCGAGTTGATGTAGAGGAAAACGTCTTTGTCGGGGTCCTCCGACTCCAGGTGGAGGAGCTGTGCCATGATCAGGTTGGCGACGGTGTCGTCGATCGGGGTCCCGAGGAAGATGATCCGGTCCTTCAGCAGCCGGGAGTAGATGTCGTAGGTCCTCTCCCCTCTACTGGTCTGCTCCGTGACGTACGGGACGGGGATGTAAGCGTCGGACATCATTCCTCCTCTGCCACGACTTCGGCTTCGACGACGCCCGCCTCGGCTTCGACCACCTCGGCCTCGACCACTGGGGGTTCCTCCTCGATGGTCAAATCGACTTCGTTTCCCTGCTCGTCGACGGGTATGGCTCCCGCGACGATGGCGGCCAGCGCCTTGTTCCGGAGGATATCACCGGCCAGTGACTTTCCCCCGGGACCCTCCCGCAAGGCGCGTCGGACGTCGTCGGGGCGTCGGCTGGCTGCCGCCAAGGCCTCGATCGCCTGGTCGAGTTCGGCCTGGTCGACCTCGATCCCGTCCCGGTCGGCCACGGCTTCGAGAACGAGCCGGGTCCGGATCGAACGCTCGGCCTGGAGCCGCAGGTCCTCGGAGAACTGTTCGGAACTCAGCCCGCTCACCCGGAAGTAGTCCTCCAACGAGATTCCACGCTCCTCCAAACGGTGGTAGAAGCGGTGGAGGATCTCCTGCATCTCGGCCCTCACCAACGCCTCGGGAAGCTCTATCTCGACCTGGTCGACCAGCTCCTGGAGAGCCCTCTCCCGGAAGGTCGCAGCGAGCCTCCGCTTCTTGGCGATCTCGAGCTCCCGCCGGAGAGCCGCCCGGAACTCGTCGACGGTGTCGAACTCGGTCACCTCCCCGACCCACTCGTCGGTGAGTTCGGGGAGCACCTTCTCTTTCACCTCGGTCACCGTTATGTGGAAGGTGACCTCCATCCCCGCCTTCTCACCGAAACCATCGGGAAGCCGGGAGTCGAAAGTCGCGCTCTCTCCGGCCGACATGCCCTGGAGGACGTCGTCGATGCCCTCGATGAACCCTCCATGGCCCACCTCGTACAGCAGCTCCGACGCCTTGGCCTCCTCCACCTCGACACCGTCGACGGTGGCAGACACGTCCACCGACACCACGTCCCCCAGCCGGGCAGGTCGATCGACCGTGGTGAGGGTGGCGAACTGTTCCCGGAGCCCGTCGATGGCCCCGTCCACCTCCTCGTCGGTGACTTCCGGCGACCCGACCTCTATCCGTCGACCATGATGCTCCGGCACCTCGGTCAGGGTCGGCCACAGCGTGACCTTGACTTCCACCTCGACGCCGTCGGTTGCGTCCTCGATCCTCTCCAGCTCGGGGGTCACCGCCGGTTCCAGTTCGGCCTCGGTGAGGACCTCGGCCACCTTCTCGGGAAGGATCTCCTCGATCGCCTCCCGGCGCAGGGTCTCGGATCCCACCGTCGCTTCGACGATCGGCCGTGGCGCTCTCCCGGGTCTGAAACCTCGGATCTTCAGCTCCCGGGACAGCCGCCGGGCGGCCCTGGTCTTGGCCTGGTCGAGCTCCTCCTCGGTGATGCGGAACGACACCAGCTTCTCGAAGGGGCCGGCGTCCGTGACGGTCTGACTCATGGGTCTCCTGGGTCGGGCCTACATGTGACACCCGGGAGGCGTGTTTCGCCTCCCGGGTTTCGGGGTGACCGAGGGGACTCGAACCCCCGACCTCCAGGGCCACAACCTGGCGCTCTAACCATCTGAGCTACGGCCACCACGGGAGGTCCCCCTCCCAGTGCCCCCGGGAGGATTCGAACCCCCGACCAAGAGCTTAGAAGGCTCCTGCTCTGTCCACTGAGCTACGGGGGCCGGGAAGACCTGCCGCCGCAGTCTACGGCGAGACCGCTTCGAGCGGGTGAGGGGAATCGAACCCCCACCACCAGCTTGGAAGGCTGGGGCTCTACCATTGAGCTACACCCGCCTGCTCGGCCGCAAGTCTATCTCCCGCGATCCCCCTCCCCGGAAACCGATCCGGTTAGCGTTAGGACCCATGCGGCTCACACCCCCCACCACCTCGACTTTCACGTTGGCGGTCCTCGCCGTCGTGGCCGGAGTCGGCATTCGACTGGGCTGGGTGTCGGTGCTGGAAGGCTACGACTTCTGGCTGGTGACCGCGGGGGCCTTCCTGCTCATCATCGGAGTCTTGTTCCGCCGCCTCTAGGTCGGGCCGGCCGGACTCGAACCGGCGACCTCCTGCTCCCAAAGCAGGCGCGCTACCAAGCTGCGCCACGGCCCGTACGACCCCCATTGTTGCATCCCTGCGGCGCCATCCCCTCGGCACCGATGGGCGCACCCGCGATGGGTGGCCTAACATGGCGTCGGGTCGCTAGCTCAATTGGCTAGAGCAACGGACTCTTAATCCGTGGGTTGTGGGTTCGAGTCCCACGCGACCCACCACCACCGACACCCCCGGGAACTCTCGGGGGTGTCTGTGTGAAGGCGGGTGTGGCGGAACTGGAAGACGCGCCAGGTTTAGGTCCTGGTGGGCGCTGCCCGTGGAGGTTCGAGTCCTCTCACCCGCACGAGGACCCGGCGGTGGGAGGAGGAAAGCCGCCGGGTCCTGGGCGACGGGGAGAACCGTCTGGCGACGAAGTTACCGGGCTCGGGTTAACGCTCGGATAAAGGCTCGCCACCGTCCGGTGAATCTTTCGACAGACGTTCGGCCAGGGCACGAAGGGCACGAGCGCGGTGGGAGATCCGGTTCTTCTCTTCGGGGGTGAGCTCGGCCAGGGTGCGCCCCTCGACCTCGAAGACGGGGTCGTAGCCGAAGCCCCCGTCCCCGCGGGGTTCCCGGGTGATCTCTCCCGCCAGGACGCCTTCGGCAGTCCACGTCTCGCCGCTCGGCTCGACCAGGGCCACCACGGTCCTGAAGCGGGCTCTTCGGTCGACGGCCGCGGCCATTTCCGCGAGCAGTTTGGACACGTTGTCGGCGTAGGTCGCATCCTCTCCCGCGTAGCGAGCGCTGTACACCCCGGGTCGCCCCCCGAGCGCCACCACCTCGAGCCCGGTGTCGTCGGCCAGCGCGGGTAGGCCGGTTTCCCGGGACACGGCCCTCGCCTTGAGCAGCGCGTTCTCCTCGAGCGTGGCACCGGTCTCGGGGACGTCCGCCCACGTCAGCCCGCGAACCAGCTCGCCCACCAGGCCCTGGCCCATCAGGATGTCCTCGACCTCGGCGATCTTGTCCGGGTTCTTGGAGGCCACCACCAACCTGGGGATCATCACTCTTCCGTGGCCCTCCGCTGCGCGTCGACCAACTCCCGGATCCCGACCTCTGCCAGGTCGAGCATCTGATCGAGCTGGTGGCGACTGAAGGTCTTGCCCTCCGCGGTCCCCTGGACTTCCACCAGGTCACCGCTTCCCGCCATCACCACGTTGAGGTCGACCTCGGCGTTGACGTCGTCCTCGTAGTCGAGGTCCAACAGGATCAAACCTCCCACCACCCCCACCGAGATGGCCGCCACCTTGTCCCGGATGGGGTCGACCGAGAGGATCCCCTGCTTCATCCCCCACTGGCATGCCTGCCACAGCGCCACCCATCCCCCGGTGACCGCGGCGGTTCGGGTTCCGCCGTCGGCCTGTAACACGTCGCAGTCGACTCGGATCACCTGTTCTCCCATCCGGTCGAGATCTACCACCGCTCTCAGCGACCGCCCTATGAGCCGGGAGATCTCGAGAGCCCGCCCCTTCATGTAGTGCTCCCGCCGGACGCGCTCGGGAGTGGATCCGGGCAGCATGGCGTATTCGGCGGTCACCCATCCTCTTCCGGTGTCCCGCAACCAGCGGGGCACGTCGCTGTCGAAGGCCGCGGTGCACAACACCCGGGTGCGCCCCATCTCGATCAGCACCGACCCCGGGGTGGCGTCGGTGAAACCCAGATGGAGCCTGACGGGTCTCAGTTCGTCGAATGCTCTGTCCCGCGCCACCTCACACCTTCCTGGACGAACCGGGAACCGCCAGCTCGACCGGGCGGTCGAAGGTCGACTCCGCTTCCTGCACCGCGACGTCGGGGTCGATGTGGGGCGGAAGGTGGGTGACCATCAGGGCTGCGGCCCCCACGCTCCGTGCGATCCGTCCGGCATCCGCCGCCGTCATGTGGTAAGGGAACGTCTCGCCGGTCGCCTCCAACATGGTGGCCTCCGCCACCAACAGGTCGACACCGTCGGCGAGCCGCATCCAGTCTCCCTCCGGCCCCGTGTCGCCGGTGTAGGCGAGGCTTCGACCCCCGTGTTCCACCCGGACCGCCACCGCCGGAACCGAATGGAAAGCGTCGCCGAAGCTGATCTCCACCCCACCCAGCTCCAAGGTCTTTCCCTCTCCGACCGGTTCGGGGTCGAACACGTCGAACCAGGCATGACCGGTGTCCGCTCCCACGAATCCCGCCAATCGGTCGAGGGTGTCGGCCGGCGCCAGCAAGGGAACCCCCCTCCTCTGCGGGCTGCCGTAGGCGAAGCGGTGGAATGCGGTGAGCACGTCGACGCTGTGGTCGACGTGACGGTGGGTGACCACCACCGCGTCGACCTGTGCGGGGTCGGCCAGGTCGCACAGCACTTCGAAGGTGCCGGGTCCGGCGTCACACCACAGCCGAACCCCGCCTGCCTCGATCAGGAGACCCGAGCCGGGCCGTCCGGGCAGGGTGTACGAACCCGAGGAACCGAGAACGGTGAGCTGCACCGGAGGCGAGTGTAGGCAGCCGTCACGGGGCCAGCCGTTCGATGACCCATCCGGTCTCCTGCCGACGGTAACGGAACCGGTCGTGGAGCCGGTCGGCCCGGCCCTGCCAGAACTCGAACTCGACCGGACGGACCACATAGCCGCCCCAGTAGTGGGGCCTTGGGGGATCGTCGCCCGCCCGCCTCAGCTCCTCGACCCTCGCCTCGAGCCACTCCCGGGAGGGGACAACCCGGCTCTGGGGGGAGGCGATCGCAGACAGCCGGGCGCCGAGGGGCCGAGAGGCGAAATAGGCGTCGGAGACTTCGGGGCTCGTCCGGGCCACGTTCCCCTCCACCCGCACCTGCCGATGGACCTTCGACCAGAGGAACACGAGAGCCGCCCGTGGGTTCTCCTCCAACTGGACCGCCTTCCGAGACTCGTAGTTGGTGAAGAAGACGAAACCCTCCCGGTCGTAGCCCTTGAGGAGCACCGTGCGAGCCGACGGCCTTCCGTCTCTCCCCGCCGTGGCCAGGGTCATCGCATGGGGCTCTTCCACACCGGCAGCCATCGCCTCGTGGAACCACCGGCGGAACTGCTCTACCGGGTCGGGATCGAGGTCGCCGACGTCGATCCCTGGAGTGTCGTAGTTGGTCCGAAGAGCAGCCAGCTCCGGGTCGAACATGGCGCTCGACGTTACCCGGTCATGCGCTTGGCGATCTCGTCCAGCATCACCTCGGTCGCCCCGCCACCGATCGAGTGGATCCGCACGTCCCGATACATGCGTTCGATCGTGCTCTCCTCCATGTACCCCATGCCTCCGTGGAACTGGACGCAGTCGTACAGCACCCGATTGACCAGCTCCCCCGCATACGCCTTGAGCATCGAAACTTCCCTGGTCGCGTCTTCGGCGTTGTCCAGGAGCCAGGCTGCGTGGCGGGCCAACTGTCTTCCTGCCTCGACCTCCGCCAGCCGGCCAGCCAGCCGGTGTCTGATCGCCTGCTTGGACCAGAGCGGCTCCCCGAAGGCTCGTCGCTGGCGGGTGTACTCGACGGTGAGTTCGATCGCCTTCAGGGCCTCCCCCAACGCCATGGAGGCGATGGCCAGCCGCTCGTTCTGGAAGTTCTCCATGATGTAGTAGAAGCCCCGGTCGGGTTGGCCGATGAGCTGGTCGGCGGCCACCCAACAGTCCTCGAACACCAGCTCGGCGGTGTCGGAGCTGCGCCAACCCAGCTTCTCGAGAGCACGGCTCACCCGGAACCCGGGGGTGTCCTTGGGAACCGCGAAGATCGAGATACCCCGGGAGGGCTTGACGTCGGGGTTGGTACGAGCCGCCACGAACACCAGATCGGCGGAGACCCCGTTGGTTATGAACAGCTTGGACCCGTTGAGGACGTATCCATCACCGTCCCTACGGGCGGTGGTCCTGATCGCCGCTACGTCGGATCCGGCGTCGGGTTCGGTGACGGCGATCGCGGTGAGCACCTCGCCGGTCAGCATTCCGGGCAGCCAACGCTCCTTCTGCTCCCGGTTCCCGAACCGGACAAGGTAGGGCATCGCCAGATCGGTGTGGACCAGGACGGTGATAGCGAAACCCCCGAAGGTGGACCTGCCCAGCTCCTCGGCGAACACCACCGACGCCAGGTGCCCCAAACCGACACCTCCGTCTTCCTCGGGCACCCGAAGCCCGAAGAACCCGATCTCTCCCATCTCGAGGATGACGTCCCGGGGTACCGAACCGGCCTCCTCCCATTGGGCGGCCCGGGGCACCACCTTCTCCTCTACGAAGCGGCGGGTCTGGAGACGTACCGCTTCCAGATCTTCCGTGTCGTAGATCCCGGCCATTCCGACGAGGTTCCTCCTCCGTTGATCGACCCTACGCTAACCCCATGAGCGCCATGACCACCCTCGTGGTCCTGGTCGGTTCGTCCGCCTCCGAGACGCTGCGCAGGATCGACGCGGCCAACGTGTCGGGTGAGACCGTTGGAGACCTGCCCGAGGATCCCACGGAGGCTTCCCGGCTGCTGTCGGAGGTCTGGCGACGAGCCAGGCGCCACTCTGCCGTCTACACCCTGGTCGACGTCGATCCGTTGGCGGTGGTGGTGTCGGCCTGGGCCGAGCGCCTCCGGGGAGGAGAGGATCGCCTGGAGCTGGCGATCGGTCTGGTGGCCGATGCGTCGGCTCCCGACTACTACTTGGTGGACCCCACCCTTCCCGACCCGGAGGTCCACTGGTATACGGGGAAGCTCATCTCTCTCGCCCCCTCACGGGTGGTGCTGACCAGCCTGAGCCCGTCCCGGGTGCTCGATTCGTTGGCGAACCTCCCGGCCGGTCGGGAGCTTCCCGATCTGAAGGTCCTGGCCGAGCACACCAGGGCCTTCGTGCCGGTCCCCGGAGTTCAACCCTTGACCACCCCCAGTGGCCGCAGCCGGGCCACCGGCCGGGCCAACCCGGCCAACTCGCACGCCTCGACCACCTCGTCCACGTCCTTGTACGCGTAGGGGGCCTCCTCGGAGAGGAGCTTGGTCGACTGGGGACGCACCGCGATCCCGGAGATCTCGAGCTCGGCCCTGACCTCCCTACCCTGGCGGGTGCGCAGCGCCTGCTTGCGGCTCATCACCCTGCCGGCTCCGTGGGCGGCGGATCCGAAAGCCGGGTTGTCCTCCACCCCCGTCAGCACCCATGAAGCGGTCCCCATGGAGCCTGGGATCAGCACCGGCTGACCGAAGCGTCTGATGCGCTCCGGCAGGTCGGGGTGACCGGGACCGAACGCCCGGGTGGCGCCCTTCCGGTGAACGCAGAGCAGGCGCTCCCGGCCATCGACCACGTGCCGCTCGAGTTTCGCCAGGTTGTGGGCGACGTCGTACACCAGCGGCATGTTCACTTCTCTCCGACCCAGACCCTCGGCGAAGGCCCGGCGGGTGGCGTCGGCCAGTACGTGGCGGTTGGCCCAGGCGAAGTTGGCAGCCGCGTTGAGGGCGCCCAGGTAGCGGCGGCCCTCCTCCGACTCGACGGGGACACAGGCGAGCTGCCGGTCGGGCACTCTTATCCCGTACCTGGCCATCACCTTCTCCATCACCCGAAGCTGGTCGGTGCACACTTGGTGGCCCAGCCCGCGGCTACCACAGTGGATCATCACCGTCACCATCCCCTCGGCCAGACCGAAGCCGGCGGCGGCGTCCGGATCGGCCACCCGATCGACCGCCTGCACCTCGAGGAAGTGGTTTCCAGCCCCCAGGGAACCGAGCTGGCGCCGTCCCCGCTCCTTGGCGAGATCGGAGACCGCGCCCGGTTCGGCTCCTTCCGAGGTCCCGTTCTCCTCGCACAGCTCCAGGTCCTCTTCGGTGCCGTAGCCTGCCTCGACCGCGGCCCTGGCTCCCCGCTTCAGCACCTCTTCGAGGATCCCCCCATGGGCGATGGCCCCTTCCCCGGTCCCCCGGGGGATGCTCCGTGAGAGGGCGTCCATGATGGCTTCCCGGCCGGCCAGGAAATCGTCGACGGTGAGATCCGAGGCGAGCAGCCTCACCCCGCAGCAGATGTCGAACCCGACCCCCCCGGGTGAGATCACGCCACCGTCGTGGACGTCTGTGGCGGCCACCCCTCCTATCGGGAACCCGTACCCCCAGTGGATGTCGGGCATGGCCATCGAAGCCACCACGATCCCGGGGAGGTGGGCGACGTTCACCACCTGTTCCAAGGCCTTGTCGCGAGCCGCGGTCTCTATCAGCTTCTCGGTGGCGAACACCCGTCCCGGAACCCTCATCTCGCCTTCCCGGGGGATCTCCCAGACGCCTGGTGCCACCTGCCTCGCCTTCATGGTCCACCCCCTCCTACACGTCGAGGATGACGGTCGCCGTCCAGTTCGATCCGGTCTGTTTCACCTCGAGCCCGTGATAGGTGACGGCCTTGATGGGCGGGCCGACGAGCTCTAGATCGTCGATCGAAGGTCCCGACAGATCGGCGCTCAGCGAGCCGTCACCGACGACCACATCCGCCTCGTAGTAGGCAGCCCTGTCGACCTCGGCCCAGCCCAGCGCCTCGGAGAGGAACTCCCAGAGCAGGTCGGTGTCCGAATCGCCCGACACCTCCACGCTGCGCTTCCGGGTAGGGGCGGGATCGTCCTGCGGCCCGTACATCAGCTCGAACATGGCCCGGCACGCCCCCGAGAACAGCTCCTCCCGGGACGCGGCCTCGACCCGGATCCCGACGTCGGCGGTGTGGTCGATCTCCTCCCAACGCATCGACTCCAAGTATGCCCCACCCCGGGACCTACCGCCTGAGGCGAACATCTGTTCGCTAACCTGGTGGCGGTGAGCGAGTTACGGTGGCGTTCTTCGGCCCAGCCGGGCCTGTTCGAGCTGGGCCGCAGGGTGGCCGGCCGGGGCGAGTACCGGGGGTTGACGTTCTGGGAGGTCGAGGCCCGAACGATCATCAACCGGGTACCCAACCGGGGCTCCCTCCCCTTCGAGTTCACCATCAACGCTTATCGAGGCTGCAGCCACGGGTGCATCTACTGCTTCGCTCGTCCCACCCACACCTACCTCGGGTTCGAGGAGCCGGAGGAGTTCGACACCGAGATCGTGGTCAAGGTCAACGCGGTGGAGCTGGTCGAGGCGGAGACCCGCCCGGGCCGATGGGGAGGTCACCCGATCGCCATGGGGACCAACACCGATCCCTACCAGCCCGCCGAGGGCAGGTACAAGCTGACCAGAGGCATCGTCGAGGTCCTAGTGGAGAGACGAAACCCGTTCTCGATCCTGACCAAGTCCACCCTGGCCCTACGGGACCTCGACCTCTTCGTCGAGGCCGCCAGGAGGACCACCGTGTCGGTCGATTTCTCCGTTGGCACCCTCGACGAGGAGGTGTGGCGCCAGACCGAACCCAACACACCGCATCCGGGGAAGCGGCTCGAGGCGGTGGCCCGCCTCAACCAGGCCGGGGTGCCTTCGGGTGTTTTGGTCGCACCGATCCTCCCGGGTCTGTCGGAGGACGGGGTGGACGAGGTGATCGCCGCCGCCCGGCGGGCCGGCGCCACCCATGTCTACCCCATCATGCTCCACCTTCGACCCGGGGTGAAGGAGCACTACATGGGCTGGCTGGAACGGAACCACCCAGAGTTGGCGGAGCAATACCGGGAGCTCTACGCGGACCGGTCGAGGCTGCGACCCCGCAACCGGCGTCGACGAGACACGCGGACGAACCGACAGGTCCCCCGCCCGGCCCAGCTCGAGTTGCCGTTCAGCCTTCCAGAATCCAGGCGGCGAACCTCCACATGACGTACAGGTCGGGGGCCACCTCCCACCACTGACGAACCGACGACGCCTGGAAGTCGACGTGTCGGAAGATGTCGACCGTCGCGGTCTCGGCCCGGCGCAGCCCGGCCCGCAGACGGAGCAGCTCCCCGTAGGGGACGGCAGGGTCGTCGGTGGAGTGGACCGCGAACACCGGCACGTCGATCCGGTCGGCGACGGATGATGGAGAGAACCGGTCGATCAGGGCCTTGACTTCGTCGGGCAGGCGGTCCGCCAGCTGGTAGGTGAGAGTCGGGTCCCGGTTGGTCAGCAAGTCGTACATGGCCCGACTCGCCGAATCCAACGCCTCGGGGGAACGCTTGCCCGCCAGAGCGTCCAGCAGCTGGTCGGCCTGGGCAGGCGGAAGGAGACCCGCAGCTCTGGCGTGGAGGATGTCCCTGGCCAGCGGATGGCCTCGCCACTCCACCGTTGCCCCGTCGACCAGGGAGACCCCGGTGGTCACCGCCTGGAGTACCCCGATCAGGTCGAAGTACGCCCCGAAGGTGGCCACCTTGGCCAGCCCGGGACGGGTCCTCGGATCGGCGGCCGCCAACAGGGCGAAGGATCCGCCGTAGCTGAAGCCCACCATCACCACCGGTCTGCCGGTCTGGAGGTGCAGCGCCTCGACGGACCGGGCGATGCGGTCGATGTCGTCGGTCGTGAATCGCTGCTGGTAGAGGTCGAGGAGAGGCACGAAGACCTGCCTGCCGTTGCGTGATATCGCCCGGGCCACCCGGGCCAGTCTGGGATCGTCGAGTCCCGCCGGGGTGGCGCCCGGCACCGCGACGATCGCTGGATGTTCGGGGCCCGGCGTGTAGAGCCGGCCCTCTACGTCGGGCACCGGGGACTCCGCCACCACCACGTCCTCGGCGAAGGGTCTCGGCACGGCCGCTCCGAGAGCCTCCGCCGTGGTGGGGGCCGCGAGGAGCCTCGCTCGACCCGATGGGACGGCCCAGGCCAGGGCCGCCGCCAGAGCGATGGAGGCCACGAGCAGCCTGGCCCGGTGCATGACCGGAGCCTATCGGTCGACTACGACGTCGTACACCACCAGACCCTGTTCGTCCAGGCGTGCTTCCGGCATCGGGCGATGAGGTTCGATCCGCCCTCCGGGGAGTAGATGCAGTACCTGGACGCCCCAGATGAGATGGGCGGCGTCGGCGATGAGACGACGATGACACCGCCACCAGAGCGACTCGGCGCACATGACCGCGGTGGGTGTCCGTCTCGCCTCCTCGACCATCCGGGCCAGAGCCTGGGTGAAGCGGTCGGTGCGCATGTGGTCGGCGTATCCCTTGAACGAGGTGAGGGCCACGTTGGGAGAGTCGGGGACGGGCTTCCGGAAGCCACCCAGGTCCGGCTCCCAACGGTACGAGATGTCGTGTTCCCGGAGCCAGGAAGCCATCTCGTCTTTGGCGAACCACGGGTGACGCCGACTCCCCGGGTAGGAACGCACGTCCACCACGGCGTCGACCCCGGCCCGATGCAGCAAGTCGACGAAGTCTTCCGGCCGGTTCGTACCGTGCCCGACCGTGAACACGGCTCCGACGCTAGCGGATCCGGCCGCAGCCGACCCATCTATGCTGCAAACGTTCTCAGGAGGTGTGATGAGAGTCGGATGGATCGGCTTGGGAGAGATGGGTCAGGTCATCGTGCCCCGCCTGCTCGAGGCAGGCCACTCGGTGGTGGGGTGGAACAGGACACCCGGAAAGGCCGAGCCTCTCCTCGGGAGGGGCATGGAGTGGGCGGATTCCCCGGCGGAGGTGGCTCGCCGCTCCGAGGTGGTCTTTTCGATCGTCACCGACGGCAAGGCGGTGGAGTCGGTGGCGCTGGGCGACGACGGCGTGATCTCCGGCTTGTCGCCCGATGGTGTCTACCTGGACATGAGCACCATCGACCCCGAGGTCTCCCGCCGGGTCGCGGCGGCCTTCGCCGAACGCGGCCTCGTGATGTTGGACGCCCCTCTGTCGGGTAGCCCGGTCACCGTTCAGGAGGGGACCGCTTCGATCATGGTGGGAGGCGACCGTGCCGCCTTCGAGAGGGTGGAGCCGGTCCTCTACGACATCGGTTCGAAGGTCAGCTACATAGGGCCGTCCGGCACCGCCTCCCAGATGAAGGTGGCGATCAACCTGGCTCTGATCGTCGAGATGGTGGTGTTCTGTGAGGCGGTCGCCCTGGCGGAGAAGGGAGGGGTCGATCGGGCGGTCGCGGTCGACGCCATGCTCAAGTCGGTGGTGGCCTCCCCCGTGATGGGCTACCGGGGGCCCTTCATCTTGGAGATGCCCGACAAGCCGTTGGCGGACGTGAACCTCCAACAGAAGGACATGGTGTTGGCTCTCGAGGTGGCTCGCCGTCAGGGCTCTGCCGCCCCGCTGGGAGCGGTGGCCAACGAGCTCCTCAACGCCTGCCGCGGTTTGGGACTGGACCACCGCGACTTCGTCACCGTATTCGACGTGTATCGGCTCCTCGGGGGCGACCGATGACCGGCCGGCTCCACTTCCCCATCGGTTCACGAGCACCGGTCCCCGGGCTGCGCCGCGAGGAGGGTTGGGTCGACATGGAGGTTCGGTTCCTCCTCGGCGAGGCCGAGGGTCTCGACGACTTCCTCCTCGGCTGGACCGTGATGCCGCCCGGCGCCCGACACGACCGCCACCTGCACCGCAACGCCGACGAGTTCTTCATCTTGGTGGAAGGTTCCGGGGTCATCTATCTGGACGAGGGGGAAGAGCCGGCCGTGCGTGGAGACGTGATCTGGACGCCGCGGGGCCGCTGGCACGGGTTCCACAACACCGGCGACCGGGACGCGGTGCTGGTGTGGGGATGGCGAGGCGCCGGCTCGCTGGAGGCCTCCGGCTACCAGGCCTGGACGGGGGAGGAACGGTGAGAGCTCCCTGGGAGGATCCCCGGATCGAGGCTGGGATGGTGCGTCAGATGGCTGAGCGGCGAAACATGCTGGCGGCCGGGGCTCGACACGTCGGCTGGAAGGTGGGGTTCGGTTCCCCCCAGGCCATGGAGGCGATGGGGACGACCGCCCCGTTGGTTGGTTTCCTCACATCCCGTACGGTTCTCGCCGATGGGGCCACGGTCGACGTGTCGGATTGGACGCGACCGGTGGTGGAGTTCGAGGTGGCGGTGTGGATCGGTTCTCCGGTCCCACCTGGGGCGACGCCCGAGCAGGCCTGGGAGGCGGTTTCGGCGGTCGGACCAGCGATCGAGCTGGCCGACATCGACCTGCCTCTGGAGGCCGGCCGGGTGGAGGACATCCTGGCCCGTGACATATTCCACGCGGGTGTGGTGTTGGGTGAACCCGGCCCGGGCGGGCAGCAGCCCGCGGCCGCAGGCCTCGAGGCCTCGGTGATGATCGACGGTCGCGAGCACGCCCGCACCGACGATCTGCAGGCCCTCACCGGTCGATACGACGAGGTGGTGGCTGTGGTGGCCGGCACCTTGGCTTCGGTGGGTGAGCAGCTTCGGCCCGGTGACGTGATCATCACCGGCTCGGTAGTCACCCCCGTGCCCGCCCACCAGGGCCGGGAGTTCAGGTTCCGGTTGGGGGACTTCCCCGAGGTGACCCTGTTCGTCGAGGGTTCGACCGGCGCGCCGACCGGCTAGGGTTGCGGCATGACGGACCGCTCCGACCTCAAGACCTTCCGCTGGAAGGGCCGTGAAGGCCCGTTCGAGCTTTTCCTCTCCGACCACACCTTCGCTCCTTCCAAGGTGTCGGAGCTGCTGGCGGAGGCGTTGGAGCTGTCGGGGGGCGAGACGGTCATCGACATGGGATGCGGGTCGGGGGTGCTCTCGATCGTGGCGGCCCGCCTGGGCGCAGGGGAGGTGCACGGAGTGGACGCCGCTCCCGACACCGTCGAGATCGCCACCCTCAACGCCGAGCGCCTGGGAGTGGCCGATCGAACCCACTTCTACCAGGGTGACCTGTTCGACCCTCTACCCCGGGACCTGAAGGCCGACGTGATCATCGGGGACGTTTCGGGGATCCCCGACCCGGTGGCACGGGTGACCGGCTGGTTTCCCAGCGGTCGGGGCGGCGGTCCCCGCGGTTCCGAACTCCCGATCCGGATGCTCCGGGAAGCCCCCGGCTGGTTGAAGGAGGGCGGCAAGCTCCTCCTCCCTACCGGCACCCTCCAAGACGAGACGTCGATCCTCCAGGTCGCCAAGGACCTCTTCGGACGGCTGACCAAACTGGTGGAGCGCCAGTTCCCGCTACCCGCAGTGGTGGCCGAGAGTCAGGAGGTCCTCGCGTTGATGAAGGAGCGGGTGGTAGAACTGACCCAGCGGGGTTCCCGCCTCCTCTGGGCCGCCCGGGTTTGGGAATGCACGGTGTGAGGCGTCAGCCTCTGAGGTCTCTCCTCTGAAAGAGCAACATCGACCCGCCTATCGACGCGGCGAACACACCGACGAGGATCCCGGCGTCGCCCAGGTCGAGGCCCCGGACCAGCGGGTCGTTGGCCAGGTAGTAGTAGAACGGCGACGCCTTGGCCCATCCCGCCAGAGTCTCTACCAGTCTCAGATACTGGCTGACCACGAAACCCACCATGGCGAACCCGGCGCCGAGGAGGCCGGCAAGACGGGGCCTACCGGTCCCGGCGGAGACGACCAGGGCCAAACCGCCGAAGGCCAGGCCGGTGAGAGAAGCCATCAGTGAGGTGGCGGCCACGTTCCCGGCGTCCAGACCCAACCCCCCGAGCCACGAACCCGCCATGGCCCCAACGAAGATCACCGCCCCGACCGTCAGGGCGTAGACCACCTGCACCGACGCCACGGCGATCGGCACCCGCCAGCGGGGAATCGGGTTGGCCAACAGGACGCCCATGGTCTTACGCTCCTCCTCACCGGCGATCCCCTTCACCGCGACCACGATCGCCACCAGCATCGTCGCGGCCGGAGCCATCAGTCCGAACACCTCACCCTGCATCCAACCCACCGGAGTGGACATGTCGGCGTAACCGGCGAAGGCGAGGATGAAGTCGGGCAGCTCGCCCAGCTCCCGGATGGCGTCGTCAACGAACCGGTAGAGCGGACCGACCAGGAGCTCGGTGTACAGCATCACCATCGACGTGATCACCACCAGACCTCTGGCTTCGGATGCCAACCTCGAACCGGGCCCGGCCACCAGGGCGGTGCCCGCCACCCGGTCGACGATGCGGCGGGTGGCGGGGTGGGCCCGAAGCCGATCGAGCAGAGTGATACCGGCCTGGCGTCCCACCACGTCCCGCCTCTGGAAGACCCGAGCGGACACCGCCACCGCGGCCAGTCCTGCCCCGGCCAGCACGGCCAGGTGACCCCATGAGAGCCCCTCCAGCACCGGTCGGGACGCCTCGTAGTAGTACCAGGGAGACAGCCTGGCCCAGTCCTCCAACCCGACGAATCCCAGCAGCCCATACGAGAGGTACGAGACGAGAAGGACCACCACCGCCGTGCCCGAAGCCCGCGATCTGACCCCGGTGGCCGCACCCACCGCGAGGGCGACCGCTCCGTAGAAGAAGCCGTTGACGACCATGTGCACCACCAGAGCCCCCACGTGCATGCCGGTGGTCTCGACGTCGAGCAGCGCCGGCGCGATGACTCCGGCGGCCCACAGCACCAGCCCGACCACTGCCGAGAGCCCGGCGAGGGCCAGGGTTCGTGCGACCACCAGCTCGATACGCCCAACCGGGTTGGCGAGGAGGACATCGACGGTGCCGTCCGCCTCCTCCCCCGAGATGGCTGCGGCTCCGAAGGCGATAGCCATCCCGGCGATGGTCATCGCTCCCACGAAGGAGTAGATGGCCCCGTAGGCGGTGGCAGCCACGTCGGCGGTGGGCGGGATCCCCATCAGCTCCTTGACCAGGTCGGGCATCTGCTGGTAGAGGCTCACGTCGATCTCTCGGTAGGCGGCCAGGCCGCCGGCCAGCAGCAGCCCGATGATCCCCGCGCCGAGGATCTGGGACCCGACCCGGTCCCGGACGGAGCGACGCACCAAGGCCAGGGTGGCCATCGGTTCTACGGCTCCCTGTAGTAAGCCAGGAAGATCTCCTCCAGGTCGGCTTCGTGGACCGTCATGTCGATCACCGTGAACTTCTCCACCGCCGTCTTCAACAGCTCGTCCATCCGACCCTCCTGGGAGATGACCACCCGGTTGTCCTCAGTGGTCACGTCCCTGACCCCGGCCACCCCGGCGAACACAGAGGGGTCCACCGGCCCGTCCATCTGGAACTCGACCCGTCGGATCGCCTTGGAGCGCAGGCTGGACACCGACTCGGTCTCGACCAGGCGACCTTTGCGAATGATCCCCACCCGGTCGGCCACCCTCTGCACCTCCGACAGGGTATGGCTGGAGAGAAAGACCGTCCGCCCTTCGCCGGCGGCCTCCCGGATCAGCATCTGGAGCTCGCGTTGGACCAGAGGATCGAGCCCAATGCTCGGTTCGTCCAGGATCAACACCTCGGGCCGGTTCATGAAGGCCTGGATGAGGCCGATCTTCTGCCGGTTGCCGGTCGATAGCTCACCCACTTTGCGGTCGAGGTCGGCGTCGAGCCGTTCGGCCAGCTCGTCCACGTACCGCCGGTCGACACCCCTTCGGAGGTTGGCGAAGTAGGCGACCGTGTCACGGCCTGTGAGGTGCGCATAGAGGGCCAGGTCGCCGGGGACGTAGCCGATGCGCCGCCGGATCTCCACCGACTCCCGTCGGGTGTCCATCCCCAGGATCGACGCCCGACCCGAGGTCGGACGAATGAAGTCCAACAGCAGCCGTATTGTGGTGGTCTTTCCGGCTCCGTTGGGCCCCAGGAAACCGAACACTTCGCCACGCCGGACCTCGAGGTCGAGGTCGACG
The DNA here is from genome assembly GCA_026002975.1 of Acidimicrobiia bacterium. Lineage (GTDB taxonomy): Bacteria > Actinomycetota > Acidimicrobiia > Spongiisociales > ZC4RG35 > BPGJ01. The sequence goes on along the minus strand of BPGJ01000005.1, from coordinate 62,596 downwards.
AGCGCCCGGACTTCTCCGTAGTGTTTGGTCAGCTTCTCGGTGACGATCGCCGGCTCGCCCATCGGTGCATCTGCCTCATGTGAACTTTCAATGCTAATTGAAAGCTGGGCGGGCGCGAACCACCGGCCTAGGCTGCCCTAAACCGCAAGGGAGGCACCATCGACCATCGAGCCCTACTCGACGCCGCCGAGGAGCGCTACCGAGCGGGTTCGGATTTCGACCTGGCCGCGGTCGACCCCGGCGAGCATCCTCTGGTACCCGAAGGCAAGAAGGCCGGGAGGAAGATCCTCGCCGTGCTCAACGCCCGGCTGGAGGAACTCCAGGAGCTCCTCTACGCCGACGGTCGCCACAAGCTCCTGGTGGTCCTCCAGGCGATGGACACCGGCGGCAAGGACGGCACCATCCGCCACGTGTTCGACGGCACCAACCCTCAAGGGGTGAGGGTTGCGTCGTTCAAGAAGCCCACCCCAACCGAACTGGCCCACGACTACCTGTGGCGGGTCCACCCGCACACCCCAGGCCGACGGCGAGATCGCCATCTTCAACCGAAGCCACTACGAGGACGTCCTCGTAGTCCGGGTGAAACGGCTGGTACCGGAAGACCGATGGCGCCACCGGTACGAGCACATAGTCGGGTTCGAGAGACTCCTGGCCGACGAGGGCACCACCATCCTCAAGCTGTTCCTCCACATATCGAAGGAAGAGCAGGCCAAACGCCTCCAAGCCCGCCTCGACGACCCGCGGAAACGGTGGAAGTTCAACCCCGGTGACCTGGACGACCGGGCTCTCTGGGACGAGTACCAGGCCGCCTACCAGGAGGCGATCCGGCGCACCACAACCGAACATGCACCCTGGTACGTGGTCCCTGCCGACCGGAAGTGGTACCGGAACGTGGTGGTCTCTGCGATCCTCGTACGGACCCTCGAGAGGCTCGACCTTCGCTGGCCCGAGCCGACCGAGGATCTCTCGGACGTCATCATCCGGTGACCGGTGGAGGTGCGGGGAATCGAACCCCGGTCCGCTGAGCCGTCGGCGCCGGCATCTCCGAGCGCAGCCGTCAGCGAGCTGTCGGCGAGGTGGACTCTGACGGCCAGTTTCCACCTGCCCGAGCCGCTTGGTCTTTCGCCACCGGTCGCGGCCCCCCGGCGGCGGCATCCCGCTTTGCGACGCCCGACACCGGCGAGGCGGGCACCCACCGGGCGGACGGGCTAGCCGTTAATCAGGCAGCCAGTGCAAGCTGAGGCTTGGCACTTGTTTGTGTGTGCCGGCTGTTTAACGAGGACTCCGGCGACCTCGGCTCGCTTCCGGCGCCTCAACACTCAACGTCGAATCCAGTTCACCCCCGAGGCGCTCTCGTCACTATACAACCCATCCCATCTTCTGGGGATTCCTTGTAACGCCAACCACTCTGCGTCGACTGTTCTCACGTAACGTCGTATCGGAGGTTTTTCGATGAGGAAGTCGACCATCTGGCTGGCCGTGGCAGGCCTGGTCCTCGGGTCGGGGCTGACCGCGGCGGCCGCCCCCGAAACCGACACCGTTCTGATGGAGGGAGCGGTGCAGAACGAGGACGACACCGCCACCCTCTACTGGGGAACGGTGGAGGTCGAGGAGGACGAGGGGGGCACCCTCGAACTGGAATGCTCCAACGGCGAGACCATCACCGTCGAGGTGGCCGACGTCAAACTGGTGGAAGGCTCCGAATGCACCCTCACCGCGGTCACGGTCGAACCCAACGAGGACGGTGTGATCAACCACGGCTCCTTCGTCTCGGCCTTCGTCCACTCGGTAAAAGCGAGCGGCTGGGAGGGTGGCATCGGATGCCTGGTCCGCTGGATCGCCCAGTCCGACCTCGGCAAGGACGAACTCTCGGCCGAGCTCGATCTGGAGGCCTTCCCCACCACCTGCGTGAAGGGCCGAGACGACTCCTCGGCCGGCCCTCCCGAATGGGTCTCCGAGATGAAAGCCGAGCGGCAGGCTTTAAAGGAGAGCCGGACCGGTAAGGGCAAACCTCCGTGGGCCGGCAAACCCGGCGGCGACGACTGACCACCGACTGCCCGCTACCGCCCCCAACAGAGAGGAGGAACGGACCCGCCCCGTTCCTCCTCTTCTCATGTCGGCGGCTCACCTGAATCTGCGCAGTGCCCGGTCCATCTCCCGTTGCTGCTCTCTCTCTTTGATCGCCCGGCGCTTGTCGACGGTCCGCCGCCCCCGGGCCAAACCCAGCTCCACCTTGGCTTTCCCTTCCGTGAAGTAGAGGCTCAGAGGCACCAGGGTCAGCCCCTTCTCGGCCAGACGACCTGCGATCTTGTCGATCTCCCTCCGGTGCAGCAGCAGCTTCCGAGGCCGTTCGGGGTCGTGTCCCCCACCCCGCGAGAACTCGTACGGCGCGACGTACATGCCTTCCAGCCACACCTCCCCGCCCTTGACGTGGGCGAACGAATCCTTCAGGTTGGCCTTCCCTTCCCGGAGGCTCTTCACCTCCGAGCCCTCCAGCACCAGGCCGGCTTCGTAGGTCTCGAGGATCTCGTAGTCGTGGCGAGCCCTTCGATTGGTGGCGACGATCTTGCGAGCGACCACGTCACCCTCCCAGATATTTCATGGGGTCCACCGGGACGCCGTTCTCCCGGGTCTCGAAGTGGAGGTGGGCTCCGGTGCAGAAGCCGGTACAGCCGACGTAACCCACCGTGTCTCCGGTGCCCAAGGTCTGGCCCACCGACACGGCGATCCTCGACTGGTGGGCGTAGAGGGTCGACAAGCCGCCACCGTGATCGATCACCACCGCGTTGCCGTATCCGCCGTAGGGACCGGCGAGGATGACCGTTCCCGGACCAGCCGCGCCGATACGGGAGCCGTAGGCAGCCGCGATGTCGATGCCCGTATGGAGACGTCGGGTGCCGAAGATCGGATGCACCCGGTAGCCGAACGGCGACGACACCCAGCCCGACACCGGCCAGGCCAGCTTCCCGGGTGCCTGACCTCCGGTCTGCTGTCGGGCCGCTATCTCGGCTTCGAGCCGCTTGGCGTCGGCTTCGAGACCCTCCTTGTGCTGTTCGGCGGCGGCGATCTCGGCGTTGAGCCGATCGAGGAACGTTCGGATCTCCGACAGTTTCTCCTCGGCCGCCTGCCGAGCGGCTTCGAGGCGGGCCGCCTCCTCCTCGAGCCGGACCCGCTCCTGGTCCAGTCGGGTGAGCAGCTCCTCCACCTCGGCCCGGGCTTCCTCCAGGATGGCCTTTTGACGTTCTTCTTCCCTGAGGAGCAACCGGTAGGTGGCCAGGAGGTCCTGGCTGTCCTCGGCTAGCCCCCCCGTGTATGCCAGTCCCACCGCCGCCTCGGCCGCCGACTCGAAGGAGAGCACCACCGGGACCATCGACGCCGATGCGTCCATGTAGAGGGACACCGCCCTCACCTCGAGGGTGTGGCGGGTGGATCGGATACTCGCCTGGGTGGTGGCCAGCTCCTCGGAGACTGCTTCGATCTTGCCCAGGATGACGTCGCGTTGGCTCTCGGCCGCGGCTATGTCCGCCCGGATGGCGTCCACTTCGGCCTGGGCCGCTGCGACTTCGGCTTGCGCGGCGGCCAGCGCCTGTTGAGCCGCTGCCAGTTCACCGGCGAGCCTCCGGCTCTCCTGGCGGGCTTGGTCGATCTGCGCGGTGATCGCTGCGATCTCCCGCTGGACCTGCTCCAACTCCTCGGTGGGATCGTGGGCCCACGCCCCCGGCTGGATCAGGGCGGAGACGAGAGCCGCTACCACGAGCAGCGCTGCCCGTCGGGCCATGTCAGACGGTTCCCGGTTTGGCTCCGCCGTCCGCTTCACGCAGGTAGCGGCTCAGGCCGAGCAACGACCCGACCACGCCTGCGGTGGCCCCGAACAACAGGAACAGGACTCCCCAGCGCAGGAAGAACTGGTCCGAGATCGTGAATCTGATCAGCGGGATGCTGGATCCCAGGGTTCGCAGGTTCTGGGCGGCGATCCAGACGGTCAGCACCGACAACCCCGCCCCGAGCAGCCCCTCGATCAGCCCCTCGAGGAGGAAGGGAACCCTGATGAACCAGTTGGAAGCCCCCACTAGCTTCATTATCGACACCTCTTCCCGCCGGGCGTAGATCGCCATGCGGATGGTGTTGGCGATGAGGATCACCGCCGAGACGCCCAACACCAGGGCCAGACCGAGGCCCAGGAAGTTGAGCACGGTCGACAGTGTGGAGAGCTGATCGATCTGCTCCCCGAAGGAGCGGACCTCCAAGACGGCCGGCATGGCCCGCAGCCGGAACACCACGTCCCGGTACAGGTCGATGTCGGTCAGTTCGATCCGATACGAGGCGGGTAGGACCGCCGGGTTGACCGTCTCGATCAGTTCGGGACGGTCGGCGAACAGTTGACGGAACTCCTCGTAGGCTTGGGCCTTGTCGACGTATCTGACCGACCTCACCTCGTCCCAGGCTTCGATCTCCGCCATCAGGGCGAGCTGCCCGGCCTGGTCTAGTCCCCCTTCCGCCGGGTCCTTCAAGAAGGCCACCACGTGGGTCCCTTCCTGCCAGGCCAGCGTGTTGATGCGGAGCAGCTCGTTGAGGACCAACGCACCGAAGGCGAGTGACAGTGAGATGAACACCGCCAGGACCGCCCCGGTGACCACCAGGGCGTTGCGCCTGAGGTTGACGAGCGCCTCCCTGACGAGGAAAGCCAGGCGGCTCATGCCTGTTCCTCCGCTCCCTTCTCGGTCGGCGCAGGAGCGCCCCGCAGCACCGCCTCGTATCGGCCGGTGGCGTCGTCACGGAGGATCCTTCCCTCGGACAGGGCCACCACCCGGCGCTGCATGGCGTCGACGATGGCGTGGTCGTGGGTGGCCATCACCACCGTGGTGCCGGTGCGGTTGATCCGGTCGAGGAGGCGCATGATCCCCACCGAGGTGGCCGGGTCCAGGTTTCCGGTGGGCTCGTCGGCCAGCAGGATCGGCGGCCGGTTGACGAAGGCCCGGGCGATCGAAACCCGCTGCTGCTCACCACCCGAGAGCTGCCTGGGGTAGCGGTCTGCCTTGTCGGCCAATCCGACCAGCTCCAACACCTGGGTCACGTGGGGGCGGATCACCGAACGGGGCCGGCCGAGAACCTCCAGGGCGAAGGCGACGTTCTCGAACACCGTCTTGTTGGGTAGCAGCTTGAAGTCCTGGAAGACGGTGCCGATCGAGCGGCGCAGATAGGGAACCTTCCAGGCGGGGAGCTTGGTGATGTCCTTGCCCGCCACCCAGATGGTCCCTCGTGTGACCGGCTCTTGGCGCAGCATCAGTCGTATCAGGGTGGACTTGCCCGAGCCGGATGGGCCCACCAGGAACACGAACTCGCCCCGCTGGATGTCGAGGGAGATGTCGCGGACCGCGACCACTCCCCCTTCGTAGACCTTGGTGACGTCCTCGAGTCGGATCAATGGAAACCCTCCGGCCGCGCCGACGACGGCGCCCTCGTTCGATGCGAATTCAGGCTACCAACCCCTGGTATGGAGGCCGAATCATTCGGCCAGGGCGACGCCCTGCTCGTGGCGGGCCCTGCGCCATCTGAGGTAGCCCTCGATGAGCTCGTCGAGTTCGCCGTCGAGCACCGCCTGGACGTTTCCGATCTCCACCCCGGTGCGCAGGTCCTTGACCAGCTGGTACGGCTGGAGGACGTAGGACCGGATCTGGCGTCCCCAGGCCGCCTCGCCCTGTTCGCCCCGGATCTCGTCGAGCTGAGCCCTCTGCTCCTGCCGCGCCCTCTCGGCCAGTTTCGCCTTCAGGATCGCCATCGCCCGGGCCTTGTTCTGTAGTTGGGACCGTTCGTTCTGGCAGGAGACGACGATGCCGGTGGGTAGGTGGGTTATCCGCACCGCCGAGTCGGTCGTGTTCACATGTTGGCCGCCGGCCCCTTGGGAACGGTAGGTGTCGATCCGCAGATCCTTCTCGTCGATCTCGATGTCGACCTCGTCGCCCATGTCGGGAACCACGTCGACACCGGCGAAAGAGGTGTGGCGGCGGGCGTTGGCGTCGAAGGGGCTGATCCTGACCAGACGGTGGGTGCCCCGCTCCCCTTCCAGGATCCCGTAGGCGTGGTCGCCCTCCACCGTCATCGTCGCCGATTTGATCCCGGCCTCCTCCCCTTCGGTGACCTCGTCGACCGTCACCCGGAAACCCTTGTCTTCCAGATATCGGCGATACATGCGGAACAGCATGGCGGCCCAGTCCTGGGCGTCCACCCCGCCCGCTCCTGCGTGGATGGACAAGATCGCCGGGTAGTCGTCGTACTCGCCGAAGAACAGCGACTCCCTCTCCAGCCCGGCCAGCTCCCAGTCGGCCCTCGCCAACAGACCGATCGCCTCCTCCCGGGATTCGGGGTCGCCGAACTCGAGGAGTACGTCGCAGTCGTCCAGGATCTGCTCGAGCGACGTGATCAGCCCGAACAGCTCCTCGTAGCGGGACAGCTTCTGGGTCACGACCCGGGCATGGTCGGGGTCGTCCCAGAAGTCGGGCCGGGCCGACTCTTCCTTCAGCCTCTCGGCTTCGGCCTGCTTACCGGGAACGTCAAAGGAACCTCCTGGCCTCGTCGAGACGTTGGCGCAGTTCGGCCAAGGTGGCCCGGGGGTCTGTGATCTCGTTCATCGGACCGACATGGTATCGGGGTCCGTCTCAGCTGACGGCCCCGTGGCACCGCTTGTACTTCTTGCCCGAACCGCAGGGACAGGGGTCGTTGCGTCCCACCTTGTCTCCCCGGGCCGGCTGGGACGGAGCCTGGGACCCCCGAGGGGTGGGGGTGGGAGCAGCGGTGGGAGCCGGCCGGGTGCGGGGCTGCGCGAGCTGCACGTGAAACAGGTAGCGCACCGCGTCTCTCTTCACTTGGGCCACCAGGTCGGTGAACAGGTCGTAGGCCTCCCGCTGGTACTCGGCGAGGGGGTCCCGCTGGCCCATCGCCCGGAGTCCGATCCCGGCTCTCAGGTAGTCCATCTCGGCCAGGTGTTCCCTCCACCGGGCGTCGATCACCTGGAGCATCACCGACTTCTCCACCTGGCGGAGCACGTCGGAGCCGAGTTCCTTCTCCCTCTCCTTGTAGGCCATGTGGGCATCGGAGATGGCGCTGTTCCACCACGTCGTCGACCGTGAGGTGCCCGTCGAAGCGTTCAGGGCCCAGGTCGGTTTCGAAGAACACACCCAGTTCCCTCCTCAACCCCTCCCAGTCCCAGTCTCTGGGAGGTACGTCTTCGGAGATCTGGGAGCGGACCACGTCTTCTATCACCCGGTCGATCCACTCCGTCACCAGGTCGTCGGTCAGGTCGCCGGCCAGGATCCCCGACCGCCAGCGGTAGATGACCTCCCTTTGGCGGTTCATCACCTCGTCGTATTTGAGGACGTTCTTGCGGATCTCGAAGTTCTGAGATTCGACCTGACGTTGGGCTCGCTCCACCGCCTTGGTGACCATGTTGTGTTCGATCGGCATGTCGTCGGGGATGCGGAGCCGTTCCATGATCGCCGCCACCCTCTCCCCGGAAAACCGTCGCATCAAGTCGTCTTCCAACGACAGGTAGAAACGGGACTCGCCCGGGTCTCCTTGGCGTCCGGAACGACCCCGGAGCTGGTTGTCGATCCGCCTCGACTCGTGCCGTTCGGTTCCGATCACGTACAGTCCCCCGGCCGCCACCACCTTCTCCCGGTCGGCTTCGGTGTCCCGGCGGAATCGTTCGGTCAGCTCGGTGAGCTTGGATTCGTACTCGGGGTCGTCGGGTTCGATCCCCAGACGCTTCAGCTCGACCTTGGCCAACCCCTCGGGGTTGCCCCCCAGCATGATGTCCACGCCTCGACCAGCCATGTTGGTGGCCACGGTCACCGCCCCGGACCGGCCCGCCTGGGCGATGATCTCCGCCTCCTTGGCGTGGTGTTTGGCGTTGAGGACCTGGTGGGGGATCCCCTCCCGGTCGAGCATGCGGGACAGGCGTTCGGACTTCTCGATCGAAACGGTTCCCAACAGCACCGGCTGGCCTCTGGCGTGGCGTTCCTTGACGTCGTCGACGACCGCCCTGAACTTGGCCTCCTCGGTCTTGTAGACCAAGTCGGGCTGGTCGATCCGGATCACCGGACGATGGGTGGGGATCACCACCACCTCCAAGCCGTAGATCTGGGCCAGCTCGGCCGCCTCGGTCTCGGCGGTGCCGGTCATCCCGGCCAGCTTCTCGTAGAGGCGGAAGTAGTTCTGGAGGGTGATGGTGGCCAGGGTCTGGTTCTCGTCGCGGATCGCCACCCCCTCCTTCGCCTCGATCGCCTGATGCAGACCCTCCGAGTAGCGGCGACCCTCCAACACCCGGCCGGTGAACTCGTCGACGATCTTCACCTCGCCCCGGTCGATCAGGTAGTCGACGTCCCGGTGGTACAGCTCCTTGGCTTTCAGCGCCACCTCCAGGTGGTGGACCAGGTCGACGGCGGCGTGGTCGTACAGGTTCTCCACCCCCAACATCTCCTCCACCGCGGCTACGCCCTCCTCGGTGACCAGCACCTGCCGCTTCGCCTCGTCGACCTCGTAGTGGAGGTCCCGCCGCAGACGCCGGGCGATCCGAGCGAACTCCTTGTACCAGCGGGCGGTGTCGGCCACCCGACCGGAGATGATCAGCGGGGTCCGGGCTTCGTCGATGAGGATCGAATCCACCTCGTCGACGATGGCGTAGTGGTGTCCCCGCTGCACCATGTCGGACAGCCGCATCGCCATGTTGTCCCGCAGGTAGTCGAAACCGAACTCGTTGTTGGTTCCGTAGGTGACGTCGGCCTGGTAGGCGGGTTTCCGCTCGGCGGGGGACATGCCCGCCTGGATGAGACCCACCCTCAACCCCAGGAACCGGTGCACCCCTCCCATCCATTCAGCGTCTCGGGCAGCCAGGTAGTCGTTGACCGTCACCACGTGGACGCCTTTGCCCTCCAAGGCGTTGAGGTAGACGGGAAGCGTCGAGACCAGGGTCTTGCCCTCACCGGTCTTCATCTCGGCGACCATGCCCCTATGCAGCGCCCCACCCCCCATGATCTGGACGTCGAAATGACGCTGACCCAACACCCGTTTGGCGGCTTCCCTCACCGTTGCGTAGGCCTCCACCTCCAGGTCGTCGAGGGTGGCTCCCCGGGCGAGCCGCTCCCGGAACTCGGTGGTCTTGGCCCGGAGCTGCTCGTCGCTGAGCTGCTCGTATTCGGGTTCGAGAGCATTGACCGCCTCGGCGAGACGGCCCAGCTCCTTGAGGACACGCCCCTCCCCTACCCGGAGGAGCTTGGTGAGCACGGACATATGGGTCGATGCTATCGGAGGCGACGCGGTTTGAGGACCCGTGAGGTTCAGTCGAGGGTGATCAACCGCTCCCGCAGCGCGTAGAGGACCGCTTCGCCTCGGGAACGGAGGCCGAGTTTGTCGAGGATGTTGCGGACGTGGTTCTTGACCGTGTTCTCCGAGATGAACAGCTTTTCGCCGATCTCCCTGGAGGTGAACCCCTCGGCGACCAGCTGCAGCACCTCTATCTCCCGCCCGGTCAGCGACGGTCGCCTGACGGCTATCAGATCCCGATGGCGCAGCAGCTGGGCGACCACGTCGAACAGTTTCCCTCCCATAGCCGGTGACACGACCGCCCCTCCGGCAGCCACCGCCTCGACCGCCTCCACCAGGTCTCCCAGCGGGGTGTCCTTGACGATGTAGCCCCGGGCTCCCGCCTTGATCCCCTTCAGCAGGTCTTCCTCGGACTCCGAGGAGGTGAGCAGCACCACCTTCGACCCGGGGCTGACGTCGAGGATCTTCTCCACCACCTCCAGGCCGGAGATCCCCGGCATCAACACGTCGAGCAGCACGATGTCGGGTTTGGTGTCCCTGGCCAGCCTCACCGCGTCGAGCGCCCGATCGGCGGTCCCCACCACCGCGAACCCGGCCTCTTTGAAGGCCGCCGACATCCCGGCCTGGAAGAGCTTGGCGTCGTCGACGATGAGGATGCTGGTCATGCCGGTTCGATCAGTCCCAGGCGGCCGTCCCGTCGCCGGTAGAGGACGCTGTGCTTGTCGGTCTCGGCGTTGAGGAAGAAGAAGAAGTCGTGTCCCAGGAGGTCCATCTGCATGGCGGCCTCCTCCACGGTCAAGGGTTTCATCACGAACTGTTTGGTTCGCACCACCGGGTTTTCGGGGACCGGCCGCCTCCGGGAGTCCGCCTCGGACGGGGCCTGACGGTGCGAGTCGATCAGCTTCTCCTTCCAGCGTCTCAGGGTTCGAGCGAACCGGTCGACCGCGTCGTCGAGTGCGGCCTCGGGTTGGGGTGCGGCGCTCTCCACCCTGATCACCCTCCCCGCGGCCGAGGTGGTCAGCTCCACCCGGAAACGGTCCTCGGAGCGCCGGGGGTTGGGCTCCTCGATGATCTCCACGTCCACCGAGCCGAGCTGAGGGAAGAACCGGGCGGCCCGGGACAGCTTCTCGACGACGGTCTCCCTGAAGACGTCGTCGACCGAGGTGTTACGGGTATGGAGCTCGATATCCAAGGTGAGTACCTCCTCGAGGATCATGGGTGAACCCCCCCGACGAGGCTAGTCACTGCCGAGGTGGCGGTCACCGCCCCCTGGATGCGGCCCAACGCCAGGAGCGCCCCGACGATGGTGGACCCGGTGGTCACCACGTCGTCGATCAGGACGGCAGGAAGAGGAGTTTCGCTCACGACCCGGAAGATCGGCACCCTTCTGCTGCTCCTTGAGCCACCGGCGTGGGGGCGGCTGAACACGGGCGGTGCCAGGGCCGATACGACCTCGACGCCGGTGGCCTTCCCTACGGCCCGTGCCAACTCCCACGCGGGGTCTATCCCGTACCGCAATCTCCGCTGATGGGCCCGAGGAATCGGAACCAGCGCCCGGGCGGTCGGGGGGATCAACCCGGCCATGGCCGGCGCGAGGACATCGACCACCGCGACCACCCCCCTGTATTTGAGGGCGTGTATCAGGGTCCTTCCCGTGCCGGTGTGTTCGAAGGCCGACCTCACCGTGGTCTCCGCCACGGTCCGTTCCGGGCCGGGCCGGAGACCCGCCCGGCAGGCCGTACAGATTCGGCTGCCCCAGCTTCCACAGCCCAAACAGAACACACCCCGGACCCTACGTCCGGGGTGTGACACCGACCGCGGGTCGGATCACTTCACCTGGATCTTCCTGACCCGCTCGGCCTCGGCCTTCGGCACCACGATGGTGAGGATGCCGTCGGCGTAGGTCGCTTCGACGTTGTCCTCCACCACGTCGGCCGGGAAGGTGACCTCGTAGTGGAACCGACCTACCGTCCGGGTGCGGCGACGCAGGACACCGACCCTCTCCTTCTCCTTGCGTTCACCGGTCACGGTCAGGTGACGACCGGAGATCTGGATGTCGATGTCCTCCCGCTTCACCCCGGGAAGCTCGATCTCGACGATGAACTCCTTGTCGGTCTCCTCGAGGTCGGCTGCGGGAACGAACCCGGCCTCGGTCCACAGCGGCTGCCGCCACGCACGGTCGAAGAGGTCGAACATCTGGCGGGTCAGCCGATCGAACTCGGTGAAAGGACTGACTTCGAAGACCTGGGGTTCGAAGGTGTTACGACGAACCGGCAGTGCCATCGCCATCACCTCCTTTCCCTTCTGGTTTCGTCAACCCAAGAAACGAATGACCCCGCCGCTCCTATTCCCTTACGTTCCCTCCCGCCACCCGGACAGGTAGGCCTCCTGCTCGGCGGTGAGCGCCTCCAGGGTGTGACCCATCGACTCCAGCTTCAGTCTGGCGACCTGCTGGTCGATCTCCCGAGGCAAGGTGTAGATACCCGGCTCCAGTGTTCCCGCCCGCCCGATCAGCCACTCGGCGGCCAGCGCCTGGTTCGAGAACGACATGTCCATCACATCGGGAGGGTGGCCCTCGGCTGCTCCCAGGTTGACCAGTCGGCCCTGCGCGGCGACCAGGATCCTCCTTCCGTCCTCCAGCTCGAATTCCTCCAGGTTGGGACGCACCGGCCGCCGAGCTCTGGCCATCGACGCCAACGCCTCCAGATCGATCTCGATGTCGAAGTGGCCGGCGTTGGCGAGGATCGCGCCGTCTTTCATCCGGGTGAAGTGCTCTCCCCTCAGGACGTGCTTGTTGCCGGTGACGGTCACGAACACGTCACCCAGCTCGGCGGCTCCCAACCCGTCGGTGACCTGGAAGCCGTCCATGGCCGCCTCCAACGCCCGGACCGGGTCGACTTCCACCACCACCACCCGGGCTCCCAACCCATCGGCCCGCATCGCAACACCCCGGCCGCAGTCCCCGTAGCCGATCACCACCACGACCGACCCGGCGAGCAGGATGTTGGAGGCTCGGATGATGCCGTCCAGGGCCGACTGTCCGGTCCCGTAACGATTGTCGAACAGATGTTTGGTGTCGGAGTCGTTGACGGCCACCACCGGGAGCCTCAAAGTCCCGTCCCGGGCCATCGCCCTCAGCCTGATCACCCCGGTGGTGGTCTCTTCGGTGGACCCGACCGGCTGGACGTCGGTCCGATCGGTATGCATCACCGTGACCAGGTCGGCTCCATCGTCCATGGTGACATCGGGCTTGGTGTCCAACACCGCATGGATGTGGGCGTAGTACCTGTCGGAGTCCTCCCCTCGCACCGCGAAAACGGGGATTCCCTCCCGAACGAGAGCGGCGGCCACGTCGTCCTGGGTGGAGAGCGGGTTGGAGGCGCAGAGCACCGGGCTGGCTCCGGCGTCTCGGAGGGCCAACATCAGGTTGGCCGTCTCCGCCGTGACGTGGAGGCAGGCGCCCACCCTGCGGCCCTCCAGGGGTCGCTCCTCGGCGAACCGGCGTCGTATCTCCCCCAGAACGGGCATTCGGCGGCCCGCCCAGGAGATGCGGCGGAGACCCTCTTCGGCCAGGCCCGGATCTGCGATGTCGTAGTCCATTCAGTCCCCTTCCTTCAAGAGTCGCTTGAGTCGTTCGATCACTTCGACCGGGGTTGGGTCGACCCCGGCCGATTCGGCCAGCTCCACGGACACCAGGTCACCCACCACGGTGAGGCTCATCATCCGTGCCAGGGTGGACTCCCCCTGGGACCAGACCTCCCCCACCCAGTCCACTTGCGCGGCGGTCACCTCCATGGTCGCTTCGAACCGGCGGGCGGTCTCGGGAGTTTCGAGACGGTCCCGCAGCGCCACCAGCCCCACCCGGCGGGACAGATCGGGCCGGGCCGCCCACCCGACCACCTCGTTGTGGTCGGCTTCGGGGAGCAGGGACCACCATGCGGGCCATTTGCCGTTCTCGTTGATCTGGGTCTTCCAGCGCATCGCCACCGGAGCGGTGGGTCCCACCGCCCCGTAGACGACGGGGATGCGTCCGTCCAAGGCACCGGCCAGGTCACGGGCGAGACCCGGAGCGGCCCCCGAGTCGAGCAGATCCGCCACCACGTCGGCGGCTTCCACCAGCTCGTCGATGATCCCGGGCAGCACGCCGGCGCAGGCGGCCAGTCGGGCCGCTCCTCCGAGGAGATAGCCGAGGGCTGCCCGGGGTTGATGTCCGGCAGGGACCACGATGGTGGGCCATCCGGCCTCCCGGGCCCGGCGGACGAGCTCACCGCCCGAGGCGACCACACCGACGGGGAGACCCCATTCGGCGGCCCGGTCGACCGCCGACAGGGTCTCTTCGGTGTCGCCGGAGTACGACACGGCCAGGATCAGAGGCCGGACGTGTGGCGACCACCGGGGTAGCCCGTATCCCCTATGGGTGGTGACCCGCTTGCCGGTTTCGGCGGTCAGGGCGGCCAGATAGTCCCCGGAGATGGCCGAGCCGCCCATCCCGCAGACCAGGATCTCCGAGGCCCCCTCGACGGTGGGGGTGTCCACCTCGGCGGCCCAACGAAGCTGATCGGGGAGCCCGGCTATGGCTTCTCTCATCTGTCTTCGGGGGGGAGCATGTTGGGGACGCCCTCCACCACCGGGTACACGTGGTCGGCTGCGGTGCACCGCAACACGGAGGCCGCTTCGTCTTCCGTCACCGGCGCCCGGCACACCGGGCAGCGGAGAATCTCGAGCAACCAGGGTTCGACCAGCGCCATGTCACGAACCCTCGACCAGGGTCTTGACCTTCTCCACCAGCTCGTCGACTGCCTCCCTGGTGGGTCCCTCGACGTTGAGCCTCACCAGCGGTTCGGTGTTGGAGGGTCTCAGGTTGAACCATCGGTCCTCCCAGGAGACGGTCAGGCCGTCGAGCCGGTCGATCTCGGCGTCGGGGAAGGCGGCGGCCACCTTCTCGATGGCCGCTTCCCGGTCCGCCACCCGAAGGTTGATCTCGCCCGAGGCCACATACGGTTCGACCTCCTTCCTCAGCTCGGACAGGGGTCTCCCGGCCTCGGAGAGGACCTGCAGCAAGACCAACATCGCCAGCATCCCCGAATCAGCCCGGTAGTTGGCGGCGAAGTAGTAATGGCCGGAGTGTTCGCCTCCGAACACGGCTCCGGTCTCGGCCATCACCTGTTTGATGAAGGAGTGGCCGACCCGGGTCCTGACGGGGACACCGCCGTGGGCCCTGATCGTCTCGGGAACGGCTCTGGAGGTGATCAGGTTGTGGACGATCTTGGCTCCCGGGTTGCGAGCCAGGAACCACCGGGCGATCAGGGCGGTGGTGGTCGATCCGGAGAGGGGTTCGCCCTGGTCGTCGATGAAGAACGCCCGGTCGGCGTCCCCGTCGAAGGCGACCCCCAAGTCGGCGGACCGAGCCCTGACGAGTCTGACCAGATCCGTCAGGTTCTCGGGCTGGAGCGGGTCGGCGGGATGGTTGGGGAAGGTTCCGTCGGGCTCCAGGTACAGCCCTGCCAGTCGGGCGGGAATCCGTTCGAACACGGTGGGTACCACCACCCCGGCCATGCCGTTGCCTCCGTCGACCGCTACCAGCAGCGGTTCGATCGCCTCCGGGTCGACCACCGACAGAAGATGATCCACGTAGCCGGGTATCGGGTCGATCCGCTCCACTCGACCGCCGCCCGGGCCCCGGGCCACACCCTCGATCACCATCCTCTTGATCTCGGCCAGCCCGGTGTCCGCACCCACCGGGGCGGCGCCGGCCCGGCAGAGTTTGATGCCGTTGTACTCGGGAGGGTTGTGACTGGCGGTGATGGCCGCGCCGGGGACACTACGCGACCCCGACACGTAGTAGACGACGTCGGTCGGGACCTCGCCGAGGGCCAGGACGTCGGCCCCCTGGGAGGTCACTCCTGCGATGAAGGCCCGGGATAGCTCGGGGGAGGAAAGCCGGCAGTCCCAACCGACCGCCACCTGCTCGCCCCCGGTTAGCTGGACGAAGGCAGCCCCGACCTGTTCGGCGAGCGCGGCGTCTAGCTCGCCGTTGTCGGTGCGCCCCCGGATGTCGTACGCCTTGAAGACCAGGTCGATGTCGGCCACGCCGCCGATGCTACCCGCCCGATTCGCGCCCACCCTTAGACTGACCCACGAATGTCGATTCCTCCCCGTGTGTCCGTCGTTCTTCCTGCGTTCCGGCTCGGCCCGGTGATCGCACAAAACCTAAAGCGGACCCTAGAGGCCTTGGAACCGGTCACCAGCTTCGAGTTGGTGGTGGTGGACGACGGCAGCCCCGACGCCACCTACCAGGAGGCGGCCCGGCTCGCCGAAGTCGATCCCCGGGTTTCGGTGGTCCGACACCGGGAGAACCGGGGCAAGGGAGAGGCGCTGCTGTCCGGCTGGAAGGCCAGCCGGGGCGAGGTGGTGGTCTTCCTGGACGCAGACCTGGATCTGCCACCCGAGCAGATTCCCGACCTGCTCCCCGCCCTGGACGAGGCGGACGTGGTGGTGGGTTCGAAGAGGGGCTCGATGAGCGAAGGCAACTATCCGACGGTGCGACGGGCCCTGAGCCGCCTGTACGCGTCGATCACCCACCGCATGTTGGGTCTCCCGGTGTCGGAATCCCAGACGGGATTGAAGCTGTTCCGTCGGGAGGTCCTCGACACGGTGCTCCCCCAGGTCCGGGTGAGGGGCTACGCCTTCGACCTCGAGCTGGTGGTGAGGGCCCACAGAGCCGGTTTCCGGGTGGCGGAGGCGCCGGTGAGGCTCTCCCCCGACGCCGCCGACTCGTCGCTTCGCCCACACATGATGTGGGACCTGGGGAGAGACACCCTCAAGATCCTGTGGTGGACCCGTCGCGGCGGCGTCTGAACACGAACAGGAAGAACAGGCCGAAACCCGCAACGGAGGCGAGGAGACCCGTCCACTCCACCCAGGTCCGTTCGAACCGCAGCTCCACCTCCTCGGCGGTGGGAACCACCACCATCAGCGAAGGCGTGACCCGGTAGGGGCCGTCGGCGCCATAGGCCTTCCAGTTGGGGAAGTAGGAGACCTTGACCAGGTGGGGAACCCCGACCGCAGAGGTCCGGAACGAGATGCGATGGTCTTCGATCAGGACGTCCTCCACCTGCCCATCCGACCAGACCGTACGGTCGGGGAGCTGATCCAGGTCGGTGACCCTGGGCCAATCCGGTGGCCCGTCGGCCGCCACCGGCCGGTCGAGCAGCGAGAGGTCGTCGTACCATTCCAACGCCAAGTCCTCGAAGTCTTCCGAACCCACGTACACCGCGACCGGATAGGCGAGGGGCTCGACCATCGCCACGTCGGCGATCTCGTAGACCACGAAGGGCCCGGTTTCGGCGATCCTGATCAGGTCGGGGTGAGCGTCGGCCCGCGACTTCGCCTCCTCGGTGTAGGCCACGTAGTAGCGCACCCCGTACAGACGCAGATGCTGGATCCCGCGGTCGAAGTCGAACGTCCGGTAGCGCAGCCCGGGGACCGGGCTGGAAGGTGACAGGCTGGTCTCCGCCTGGTTCAGGAAGTGGAACGGAACCGTGATCGACGACTCGAAGAACAGGCCCTCCATGGACGGGTGCTCGGGACCCGTCCAGTAGGGGATCAACATGAGTGACATGGTGGTTCCGTACTTGTCGAGCTCCCGATTGAACTCCCACTGCACCCTTCCGGGGGGGAGACGGTCGATGGTCTCCATGAAGGCCCGGTACTCGTCCCAAGCCTCCTTGCCCTCGTATCCGGTGTAGTTCCATCGGGCCCAGCCGTCGACGAAGGTCAGTCCGGCCAAACCTCCGAACACCAGCACCGTCGAGGCCAGCCCGGTGAGCAGCGCCCTGGCCGACACGGTCCCCAGAGCCAAGGTGGCGCCGAGCACGAGGAGCGCCATGACGGCCACCAGCAGGGAAGCCCATCCGGGCGCTTCGGGTCGGGAAGCCACGAAGGCCAGTCCCGCCACCCCCCACGCCACCACCGCGGCCCTCACCCAAACCACTCCCACCCGCCGAGGCAACCTGCGGGTCAGCCAAACCACGAACCCCCCCAGCGCCAGGGAAGCGAAGAGGGTCACCCCGAAGTACCAGTAGGGCAGAAGCCGGCCGTTCCACAGTTTGAACCTCCCCTCCCCGAAGATCTGGGGGGCCAGGCTCGAAGCCAGGACGGGTATCGGGTAGTAGAAGACCGGCACCAGGGTCGCCACCACCAAGGGAACCGCGTCGTAGGTGCGGCGCACGGCCCATACCCCTCCGGCGATCGCGATGGGGAGCAGCAACCAGATCTCGACCGGGAACAGCTCCTCCACCCGGCTGAGGGGCGTCCAGGCCATGTCGGTCGAATACCCGATCCTCAGCAGGAACGGGATCGACCAAACCCCGGTCATGGCAGCCGCCCACACCCAGATGGGAATGGCGAGCCGGGAAGAACCCTTGCGCCTGACGACGAACAGGGAAGCGACCACCAGCACGATCACCGTGAGGACGTGGGAGAGGGCGGTGAGGGCGAAGACGAGCGCCGCCCACGGTCCCAGGTGGGGCTCGCCCCTCACCGTGCGGACCAGCAATCCCAGGTAGACGAATCCGAGAGCGAACGACCACGAGAAAGCGAACTCTCCCGCCAGGGTGGAAGCGACGTTGGCTCCGTAGATGGAGTAGCTCTCCATCAACGTGAAGGGCACCACCCCGGCTGCGCAGACCGCGGCCACGGTCCGGGAGAAGCGGAGGCAACGGACGAGGAAGTAGACCGCCGGGGGGAGAGCCACCAGACCGGAGACGGTGACCAGCTTGAAAGCCACCCCGTAGGGGAGGACCAGGTCTGCCAGGACGATCACCAGGGAGGGAAGCGGGAAGTAGAAGTAGTAGATGGGGAACCCGGCGAACCAGTCCTGAGACCAGCCTTGGAGACGGCCCGACGGCAGCAGGACGTTCTGCAGATAGTCGGGGGGGTAGACGTGGGCCCCCATGTCCCCTCCCGAGGGCGTGGTGGGGCTGATCAGGTGCCAGGGGTTGAGGACGGTGAGGATGGCGATCGAGGCGACCGCCACCACCAACGGCGGCACCCACGCCGAGTTGGGACGGGACAGACGACCCACCGCCATGGGCGGGTCAGCGCCGCAGCCTGCGGGCTAGATCGAGGACCTCCTTCAGGGTGACGTTGTCACCTTGCCGGTCCCACCACCGCTCGTCACACATGTGGCAGGAGAAGAAGTCCAGCTGGGTTCCGTCCGGCAGCCGGTGTTTGATCTCGATCACGTCGCGTGCGCCACACGCCGGGCAGTCCATCCCTGTTTTCCCTTCTCGATCCAAGGTTACCGGCGGCTCAGGGTTCGTCGAGGAGCCTGCCCACGTAACGGCTCCTTCGTCTGCCGCCCTCCGTCCAGTAGGCATACCAGTAGGGGCCGTGAGGGCACGCACCGCAGGTCGGTTTCCCACACCGCACCAGACGGCGTTTGAGGTTCACCTTGGGGGCATCTCCCAGGTCCACTCCCGCCGATTCGAGCCGGGCTCGAGCCAGGATGAAGAGACGCCGCAGGCCGGCCTCGTCCAGCTCCTTGACCGCCTCGATCAGCTCCCGGTCCACTCTCAGGCCACCTCCACCGGGGCGAAGAGTCGGGTCACGTTGCGGCGGTCGGTCAGCGTCCAGCCCAGGGGCGGGGAGAGACGGTCGGCGTGGTCGACGCACATGGGGTAGCCGTGGGGAGCTGCCGGATCCCGTTTCAGCTCGACGAGCCACACCGTTTTGGCTTCGTAGTCGAAGGTCATCATCGTGGAGGCAGGAGTGGAGCAGCGGACGCATGAGGTGGTCATGGGCCGTCACGGTATCCGTCGCCCTCTCCGTCGACAAGGACCGTCGTCTAACCCGAGACCCACCGTCTCAACAGCCACATCGGCGGGATCCCCTCCGAACCCCAAGCTCGCCCGTCGGAGCCGACCCCTATCAACGCGGGCACCCGGTCTATCCGGTGGGTTCGGAACCAGTCCGGCCGTTCCTCGTACGCCACCAGCTGGAAGTCGACGCCGAGGGTCTCCAGCCGGTCTTGCATCACCCGACATGGCGGGCAACCCGCCGACACGAAGAGATAGAGGCCGGGTTCCAGCGGGACGTACCGCCGGCGCCGCCACAGCACCACTCCGCGGCGGCTCCACCATCCGAGCCCGGCCGCGGCGACGCCCACCACCGCCACCAGCACCAGGCGCCAGACGAGGTCATCGATCGGCTGCATCCGGAAGGGACCATCCCGCCACCAGGCCCCGCCCGTCGCCCACCGTTCCGTAGGCGACGACGTCGCCGGTGGCATCGACGAAGGTGCCGGTGAGGGCGGCGAGTTCGCCCGGCTCGATCTCGACCCCGGGGCTGCCGTCGACCACCACCGAGACGGCAACGTCGGAGGGGTTGAGCACCCAAACCGTCTCCACCCCGGGCAGCAGCCAGCGAGCCGCGGCGCCGACCCCGGGCGCCCCGGCCCGTATCCCGTCGGCTTCGAAGATCAACCCCGCTCCGATCGGGCCCGCGGCCGCCACCCGAACTCCGCCGAGTCCGGTCACGTCCACCTGCACCAGAGAGGTGGCGGGCAGGGTCTCGGAGAAGACCACGTCGCCGCCCACCGACTCGACCGTGACCTCGGTTGGTGCAGGGTTCGGATTGAACACCTCCGCCACGGCAGGCACGTCCAGGGCGGGAACGGCCAGCCACAACTCCTCGGCCGGGGCGACCCCTTCGATGATCATCGTGTCACCTGCCCCCGTCTGGACCAGCTCGACGTGGACGGCACCGGACACGACGGTCGCTTCCACATCGAGGGAGTCCCGCAACGGAAGGAGGTTGTCGAGGTCGCGGGTGACGACCGTTCGAGCCGGGACGATCACCGACGCCAGCTCGGAAGCCGTGTCCAGGCCGTTCTCCGACACGGTGCCGATCTCGACCACCGCGTCGACCGCATACGGGTTGATCAGCCTCAACTCGAGGTCCTCTTCGTTGCGGGTCGATGCGCCGACCGCCACCAGCCGTCCCAGCCCAGGGGGCGTGCAGGTGACGGCAGCCACCCCGATCCCGGTCTGGGTGACGACCCCGGCGGTGTCGGGGGTGTCGGGGTCGAGGAGGATTCCCGCCAAGCCTCCGGGTATGAGGTCGGTGAGGGCCACCACCCCCTCCAGCGGCTCGACCGTATCGGCAGGCGCTCCCACCACCAGCACGGGAACCGGCCGGCCCTCCGCGGTTGCGACTCCGAGAGACCCGGCGAGGTCCCTCTCGACCCGGGCCGAGCAACCCCGGGCTTTCGGGGGGGCGGGCTGGCTGCCCACTCCGACGTCCGGCGGGACGACGGGTTCCCAGCTCAGCCACCCTCCGACCAGCAAAGCGAGGACCGCCACGGTGAACACCGCCCTGGTCATCTGCGGAACCTCCCGACCACCATGGCCACCAGACCGGCCACCAGGGTCACCCCAGCGGCGAGCGCCGGCCACATGCCCAATGGATCGTTGCGATAGATCAGACGTCCCTGGGAGGCCGACATCCGGTTGGCCCAGCCGTCCTGCTCCCAGTCCGGTCCCCATCGGGGGAAGGCGTTGTCGGCCAGTCGCACCGACTCGGCGCTGGGCGGACCTTCACCTCCGCTCCGGGTCTCTACCCAGCCGGGGGCTTCTACCCGGGGACGGGCCACCGTGTTCTCGAACACGACCACGTCGGGGGCGACGGGTATCGGCTCGAGATCGACCTGAGCTCGGAGGGATTGGGCGAGCGGCGCTCCGTCGAGGACCACGATCCACCGGATGGCGAACTCGGCCAGGGCCTCACCCGGGTGGAGTACGTCTCCCCGGTCGATCTCCGACAACACCGCGGCCAGCTGGCGGTCACCTTCCCGTTCGGCTGGGAGCCAGGCCTGATCCAGGGTGGGCCGGGTCCCCCAGACGAGTCGGTAGGCGTACCCGTTCCCAACCCGCCAGCCACCGGGGAGGGATCCGGGGTCTCCTACCACCAGCACCCTCCCTGGTCCCTCCTCGGGCGCCAGGGAAGAGACGAAGTCCAACCGACCCGACCACCGGTCCTCGGGGAGGCCCGCCCGGCCGCCGGGCAAGCCCACCAGCGAGGCGACCACCAAGAGACCGGCGGCCAGGGACCCCACCACGTCGAGGCTGGATCTCAGTCGAGTGGCCTCGAGGTCGAAAGGCAGGGCTGCTCCGGTCAGCACCCCGGCCCCCAACCCACCGAATACGAGGCTCGCCATCCCGACCTCACCCTGCGGGAACCAGGCTGCTACCGCCAATCCCACACCGGCGATCGCGCCTCCCCATACCGCGGGCCGCATCCGTTCTCCCGGCGCGGCCAGCAGGGTGGCCGCGACCGCGATCGAGGCCAGCACACCGAGGAACGGACTGGGCGCACCGATCTGCGGAAACCCGCCGAAGAGGTCGGCCGGGTCGGTGCGGAGCAGATACGCCGAGGCCGCCAGGTAGCCGGCGCCCGTCCCGACCACCCCCCGCCACAGCACCGACCTCGGCATACCGAGCAGGGCCACCGCGACGGCCGACGCCGCCAGGGGAATCACGAAGCCGGCCGGGAGGAGGCCGGCCAGGATCATGGATCCCACCACAAGCCCACCCCACTGGGTGGTCTTGGACCCCTCCCCCGGGATACAGGAGGCCACGACCCAGGGCGCCACACCGGCCGCGACGACGGCGGGCCAGTATCCGGTCTGGGCGGCCATCGACGCGAACGGCCCGAACAGCACGACCAGCCCGGCCAGGTACCTGGAGGGACCCGACACACCCATCCGGTGGAGCAGCCGAGCGGTTCCCGCCACTCCCAGGACGATCCCGACCACGGCCAACAGGCCCTGGGACCATCCCCCCACCACCAAGCCGACTAGGGCCACCAGTCCGGCGGCGGGATGAGTTGGTTCGGGGCTCCCCAGACCGGCCGGGTTCCACCCTCCGGCGAAGCTCTCCAGCACCGACCAGTGGTCGGGGGACGCGGGAAGGGAGAAACCCGACACCGGGAGCGCTCCGACGATCAGACGACGAGCCGTGATCGCGGCGGCTACCAACACGACGCCGGCGACCACGGGTCCTGCCCGATCGACCTCCGGTTCCGGTTCGGGACGGGCCGCGTCGATCTCGTCGACGGTCCAGCCCATCCGCTCGCCGATCTCGGTGGCGAGCTCCCTGATCCGTACCGAACCCGACACCTGGTAGCGGAACAGCTCCTCGTCGCCGGCGGCCCGGACCCGGTCGAGCAGCCTCCGTTCCCGGAGGGTCCCCCACAGGTGCACCACGTTCCACCCGGCAGCCCGCACGTGGTCGAACAACGGTTTTGGTTGTCCCAACAACAGACGGATCATCCCTTCGAACAGTCCGATCAGCGCTCCGACCGGCAGCACCCAGGCCAGCGTCATCCAGCGGTAGGCCTTGATGATCGACCGCATCCGACCGGCCAGTTCCCTCCAGTCCGCTACGTCGTGGGCGCACCTGCCGGCGTGCAGAACCTCGGAGGAGGGCACCACCACCACCCGACCACCTGCGACCCGGGCCCGCTGGGACAGGTCCTGGCCGGCCGCCACCGGGGCCAGGACCGGGTCGAGACCCCGCAGCCCCTTGAGCAGGTCCCGGCGGATCAGCACCGACACACCGGAGAGGAAGGCCACGTCCCGGACCACGTCGTACTGTTCGAAGTCGATCTCGCCGGGGTCCAGACCCGAATACGGCTCACCGAAGACGTCGGTGGCCGAACCCACCGATTCGAGACGATCCGGCCGGTCGGCGAGGAGGATCTTGGAGCCGACCATCGACGCGTCCTGCCTTCCCATCTCGGAGACGAGAGCCCCCAGCGCATCCGGCCGAGGGTGGGAATCGCCATGGAGCATCCACACCGCCTCGACCTCGGATCCCACCCCGTCGAGGAGCTCCCGAATGGTGGCGTGGTGCTCGAGGCCCAACTCGGTGGCGACGCGTTCGCCTTCGTCTCCTCCTCCCACGATCACCGTGGCGGCGACTCCGTAGACTTGGCGCCTCACCGCTTCCACGGTCGCAGCCGCCCCGTCGGTGTCGACGAACACGATCACCGCCATCACCGTCGGGGTGAAAGGACGGTGCGCGCGGTCGGAGGTGACGACAGTGGAGGTGGACATGGGACCACCATGTCACCACCGTCTCGAGCCGGAGGCAATCCTGGATGAAGATCGCGATGCTGTCGGGAGGGGTAGGAGGCGCCCGCTTCGCCCGGGGGCTGTCAACCCTGGACGTGGAAACCACGGTGATCGTGAACGTCGCCGACGACCTCGAGGTCTACGGGGTGACCGTTTGCCCGGACATCGACACCGTCCTCTACACCCTCGCCGGGGTGGAGGGACCCGAGGGGTGGGGCCGGGCCGGGGACACCTGGTCCTTGATGGAGACCTTGTCCGAGTGGGGCGAAGACGTTTCGTTTCGGGTAGGGGACCGGGACATGGCGATGTGCCTGTACCGGACCGAGCGCCTCAGGAGGGGGATTCCCCTGTGCGAGGTGACCGCCCAGGCAGCCGCCGCGCTAGGCGTCCGAACCGAGGTGGTCCCCGCTACCGACGACCGGCTCCGCACCTGGGTGCGGACCGAGCTGGGCTGGATGGACTTCCAGACCTATTTCGTCCGGCGTGGGCATCGAGACCGGGTGTCGGAGATCAGGTTCGAGGGCTCGGAGATCGCCGCGGTGTGCGCCAGGGCGTCGGAGGCCCTGCGGCGGGCCGATCTGATCGTGATCGGACCCTCTAACCCTCTGGTGTCGATCCACCCCATCCTGGCGGTCCGGGGGGTCAGGGAGTTGGTGGAAGGGCGTCGGCCCGTGGTGGCGGTGAGCCCCTTGAAGCGAGGCAGAGCCTTTCGGGGCCCGGCCGCCGACCTGCTCGCTTCGCTGGGCCATCCCCCGGGAATCGCCGGGGTGTTGGCCGCCTACCGGGGGCTGGTGACCCACCTGGTGGTGGACCCAGAGGAACCCGACGTGGCCGCCGACGATGTGGAGCTGCTGCGAACCGACATCGACATCCGCTCCCCGGAGCGTGCACGCCGCCTCGCCTGGGAGATCCTGAAATGGGTGAACTGAGGATCTTTCCCGTCGAGGGGATCGGCGAGGTCCGACAGGGCGACGACGTGGCCGCCCTCATCGGGGATGCCGTCGAGACCAGCCCATATGGTCTCGAGGACGGCGACGTGGTGGTGGTGACCCACAAGATCGTGTCGAAGGCGGAAGGGCGCGTGGTCCCCATCGCAGACGAAGCCGCCTATCGCCGGCTGGTGGAGAACGAATCCCAGGCGATCCTCAGGCGCCGCCGGGACCTCGTGATCGCCGAAACACCCCACGGGTTCATCTGCGCCAACGCCGGGGTCGACCGGTCCAACGTCGCGGCGGGATGGGCGGTCCTCTTGCCGATCGACCCCGACCGGTCGGCCAACCGGATCCGTAGGAGACTGATGAGACGCTTCGGGGTCGACGTGGCGGTGATGGTGACCGACACGTTCGGGCGTCCGTGGCGTCGGGGGCTGGTTGACGTGGCGATCGGGGTGGCGGGTATGGAGCCGGTAGCCGACCTGAGGGGCCAGGTAGACGACCACGGCCGCCGCCTCGAGGTGACCGAGGTGGCGCTAGCCGACGAGATCGCCGCGGCGGCTGATCTGGTGATGGGAAAGGCGAATCGTGTCCCGGCCGCGGTGGTCAGGGGGGTGGCCTGGACTCCGGCCGACACCGGGGTGAGGCCCCTGATCCGGCCCCCCGACGAAGATCTGTTCCGCTGAGTCAGGCCGAGGGTCTTCCCCGACCGACGTAGCGCAACCCGGCCTTCCTCACCGCCTCGGGGTCGAGCAGGTTCCGCAGGTCGAACACCACGTCACCGGCCATCACCCGGGCGACCTGCCCCATGTCCACCCTGAGGAACTCGGGCCACTCGGTGGCCACCACCACCATGGCGGCCCCTTCGGCAGCGGCCACCGGGTCGGGTGTCATCTCCACCAGGTCGGAAGTGGCCTCCGGGTCGGCCGCCCGGACCCTGGCTCCCTGAGCGATGAGCCCCTGGGCGATCACCAGAGCGGGCGACTCTCTGGTGTCGTCGGTCCCCGCCTTGAAGGCCACACCCCACAGCCCCACGGTCAGTCCGTCGAGGGATCCGCCGACCAGTTCCCGGCAACGTTCGACGATCAGCTCCTGGTGTCGCCGGTTGGACTCGATCGCCTCCTCCACCAAGCCGAACCGGTATCCGACTTGCCGCGCCATGTGGGCCAGGGCCCGGGTGTCCTTGGGGAAACAGGAACCTCCCCAGCCCGGCCCGGGCCGCATGAAGTGGGGCCCGATCCTCCGGTCGAGGCCGATCCCTGCGGTGACGTCGGCGATGTCGGCGCCGAACCGATCGGCCAGTTCCGCCAGCGAGTTGAAGAAGGTGATCCGGGTGGCCAGATAGGCGTTGGCCCCGTATTTGATCAGCTCGGCCGAGGTCGGATCGGTGAGGACCAGCCGGGCGGGTAACCCCTCGTACAGGGAGGCGACCCGTTCGGCCACCGTCCGGTCGCTGGCTCCGACCACGATCCGTTCCGCCCGGAGGAAGTCGTCGACTGCGTTTCCTTCGCTTAGGAACTCGGGGTTGGAGGCGACGTGAACCCGCGGGTTGATACGAGCCACCAGCTCCTCGAGCGCTCGACCGGTGCCGACGGGAACCGTCGACTTGGTCACAACGACCGTGTTCGGCTCGAGGACCGGAGCTATCTCCTCGACGACCGAGAAGATCACCGAGGTGTCGGCCGACCCGTCGCCGTTGGAGGGGGTGGGTAGGGTTAGGAACACCACTTCGGCTCCCTTCACCGCCTCCCGGTTGTCGTCGAAGAACGAGAGCAGCTTCCGCTGGCGGGCCCGTTCGAACAGTTCGGACAGTCCCGGCTCGAAGATGGGGAGCTCACCGGCTTCGAGCCGAGC
The DNA here is from genome assembly GCA_026002975.1 of Acidimicrobiia bacterium. GTDB lineage: Bacteria > Actinomycetota > Acidimicrobiia > Spongiisociales > ZC4RG35 > BPGJ01. The sequence continues at coordinate 36,358 of BPGJ01000005.1, read as the reverse complement.
TATGCGGGCAGGGTCGACGTCGGCGAGCCTGACCCGGTGCCCCAGATGGGCCAGACCGGCGGTCTGCACCAGTCCGACGTACCCCCCTCCGATTACCGCGACTTCCATATGACCTCGGCCCGGAACGATACCGGCTCGACACCGGCCTGAGTTCAGTTCCGCGCCTGGGTCTCGGCGTCGGCCCCGAGGATCACCACCACGTCGACGCCGGAATCGAGCGTGCCCGCCTCCACCTCACCGAAGCCGAGCACCCCGACCACGTCGACTCCGATCGCCATGTCCGAGGGCCGTACGATCACCGCGGTGGTCGGATAGTCGCTCCGCTCGGCGTCGGCGACCTTCCGGATCTCGTAGCCGGCGGTGCGTAGCTCGTCGGCCCACCGACCGGCGCTCCCCTCGACCCCGTTGCCGTTGAAGACGTCCACGGTCAATTGGTCACGTTCGATGGTGGACAGGGGTCGACCCTGGGAGAACGCAGTGAGCATCTCGGTGGCGGCGGGTTCGTCCCGCAGCAGGACAGAAGCCCCGGCGATGGTGGTGGGGACGGTGGGTAGGGTGGCGGTCTCGATCCGTTCCGGTGACACACCCCGCATCGAGAAGGCCAACTCGACCAGAGATGACTTGGCCAACAAGGAGTCAATGACCAGGTGTGACGCGAAGGCCTCGACCACCGATCCGGCTTCGAGGACGGTGGTCGGTCGGGCCATCCGTCTGAGGATGGCGAAGATCAGGGCCTGCTGGCGACGAGTCCGTCCGATGTCGGAGGCGTCCACCGAGACCCAGCGTCCGTCCCTGTACTCCTGGTAGCTGCGGGAGCGGGCGTAGGCCAGGGCCTGGTCGCCATCGAGGAGTTGAGGACCGGCCTCCACGTCCAAACCCGACTTGGGGTCCCGAGCCGGGTAGGGAAAGTCGATCACCACGCCGCCGAGCTGGTCGACGATGGCTTTGAAACCGAGGAAGTCGACCTCCACGTAGTGGTTGACGGGCAGTCCGGTCTCTGCCTTGACGGTGTCCACCATGAGAGCGGCGCCCCCGAACGCGTAGGCGGCGTTGATCCGGTTCTCGCCCCGGCCGGGGATCTCCACCCACAGGTCCCGGGGAATGCTGAGTATCTGGGCCCGGTCGTCGGCCGGGTAGATCTTGACCAGCATGATGACGTCGGCCCGTTGGCCGCCCGCCTGGCCGAAGTTGGTGAGGTCGTCGAGGCGTTCTCGACTGTCGGAGCCGATGAGGAGAAAGGTGACGGGTTCTCCGGACACGTCGTTGCTGTTGCGAGGAGTGAGGGAGGGGACCACGTCCTCCACGGTGGAGGCGGTGGTCTGGATCACGTCCTCCAACGATTTGAGCCTCCAATACAGGAAGAGGACCGCGAGGTTGGCTGCGAGGAGCACGCCGATCACGATTCGACGCCAGGTTCGCCCGCGCGTCGGCTTCCGCTTGGGGGAGGGTTTCGAACTCGACATGTTCGTGTGAGACGTGCGGCGAGGGTACCAGGGTTCCGAAGGCAACCCGGATCGGTTCGGCTAGCCTCTCCCGCCCAGACGACGGAGCAGTCGAGGTGGCGGTACTACCCCACGAGGGCACATACACGATCATGTACGGCCCGTGGCCGATTCCGGTGGGAGCCGGATATCGGAACGGCTACATCGCCCGTCCCGACAAGGAGGGGCGGTTCCCGACCATCATCCTGAGTCCGGACATCAACGGGATCACGGCCCACGAGAAGTACGTGGCTCGCCGTCTCGCCCGCCTGGGTCTGGCGGTGGTGGCGGTGGACTTCTACCCCACTCGTCCCGGACCGGGGGACGACCCGCTGGCAGCCTACGCAGCGGTGGACGATCGGGCCGGGACGTGGACGCTCGACGAGGCCTATCAGTTCCTGTCGTCGGACGACATCGATTGGGCCCACACCTCCAAGGTCGGGGTCATGGGACTGGACGTCGGAGGCCGGTTCGCGGCGATCGTGGCGAGTCGCCGCCCGTGGGTAGGAGGGTTGGTTCTCGTATCGACCCCCATCGTCGGTGACGAAGACCGGGAGAACCAAATGGTGCAGATCCTCGGCCGGCTGGCGGTGCCGGTGCTGGGTCTGTACGGAGCCGACGACGATCTGGTCCCTTCGGAGACGGTCGACCTGGCCCAGGAGACGACCCCGGCCGGTCAGTTCCTCCTGTACGCTGGAGCCGGCCACGGGTTCATGGACGAAGTGGGACCCGACTTCCATCCGGGAGCCGCGGAGGACGCCATCCTGCGGATCGCCGAGTTCTTCCAGGCCGTGCTTCCCCCACCTCAGCTGGAGGAGCTGGGCTGATCCACCTGCCTGACGTGGCGGACCGTTCCGCCACGCAGGGTGACTGGTCCGGATTCGGTCTCCACCACCAGCCCGCCGTCGGGGTCGACGTCCCGGGCGGTTCCTTCCCCGTCGGGTTCCCATCGGATGCGGCGACCGAGGGTCACGCAGCGGCGACGGTACTCGTCGCGGGGCCAGCGGTCGGGTCCCAGCGACGCCAAGGCCAGGAGCTCGTCCGCCCATGCCCGGGCGACCTCCAGCCCACGGCTCGGACCGGGATCGGCCTCGTAGAGGGCTCCCACCCCGGGAGGAGGGTCGGGCCACCACAGGTTGAGGCCCATGCCACATACCGCCACCCCGCCCGACACTTCGACCAGCAATCCCCCCACCTTGCGGCCGATCCAGAGGTCGTTGGGCCATTTCAGGTCACAGCCCACCGTCCGGGAGGCCCCCACTCCGGCCAACAACGACAACAGGGGCAGCCGAGACTCCGGCCAATGCGGACGGAAGGCCAACGAGGCGGCGACCGCCCGTGGCGCGTTCCACCAGGGCGCCTCGCTTCGGCCCCTCCCCCGTCTCTGTCTTCCCGCCACTACCAGGATCGGCCGGTCCCGGAAATACGAACGAGCGTCGTCCTGGGTGGAGTCGGTCTCTTCCAGGGCGAGTACCGAATAGGGTGTATCCATCCCCTTTGACAGAGTAGGAGGGAAGGTGGGCACGGCCGACCGGATCGAGCAGCTCAGGAAACTCAAAGAGGAGGCGCTCCACGCGGGTAGCACCCGGGCGGTGGCGCGCCAACACGAAGCGGGCAAGCTGACCGCGCGGGAGCGGATCGACCTGTTGCTGGACAAGGGCTCGTTCCAGGAGATCGACATGATGGTCCGCCATCAGGCGCGAGGCTTCGGCATCGAAGAGAAGCGCCCCCCAGGTGACGCGGTGGTCACCGGATACGGGACCATCGACGGCCGGACCGTGTTCGTGTTCGCCGAGGACTTCACCGTGTTCGGGGGGAGTCTGGGAAGGGCGGTGGCCGACAAGATCTGCAAGATCATGGACATGGCCATGAACGTGGGAGCCCCGGTGATCGGACTGAAAGACTCTGGTGGAGCCCGCATCCAGGAGGGCGTCGCCGCGTTGGACGGCTACGGGCGGATCTTCGAACGCAACGTGAGGGCGTCTGGGGTGATCCCCCAGATCTCGGTGATCATGGGCCCATGTGCAGGCGGGGCGGTGTACTCACCCGCCATCACCGACTTCGTCTTCCAGGTGGAGGGAACCTCGCACATGTTCATCACCGGCCCCGACGTCATCAAGGCGGTCACCGGCGAGGAAGTCACCTTCGAAGAGTTGGGCGGGGCGATGACCCATGCCACCAGGTCGGGAGTCACCCACTTCGTGACCCACGACGGGGCCGAGGCGATGGAGGCGGTCCGGTATCTCCTGTCGTTCCTGCCGCAGAACAACATGGAGCTTCCTCCCTACTTCGCCCCCACCGATTCGCCCGACCGGGTGGAGGACGAGCTGGACCGGATCATCCCCGACTCGTCGACCCAGCCCTATGACATGGTCCGTCTCGTGGAGCTGGTGGTCGACGACGGCGAGTTCTTCCAGGTCCACGAACACTGGGCCCAGAACATCGTGGTGGGGTTCGCCCGGCTGGACGGTCATTCGGTGGGGATCGTCGCCAACCAGCCTTCGGTGCTGGCCGGAACCCTGGACATCGCGGCGTCGGAGAAGGCGGCCCGGTTCGTCCGGTTCTGCGACGCCTTCAACATCCCCCTCGTCACCTTCGTGGACGTGCCGGGCTTCCTACCGGGGGTGGGTCAGGAACACGGCGGCATCATCCGGCACGGAGCGAAGCTCCTCTACGCGTTCTGCGAGGCGACCGTCCCCCGCCTCACCGTGATCACCCGCAAGGCCTACGGGGGTGCCTATCTGGTGATGAACGCCCGGGGCATCCGGGCCGACCTGGTCTATGCGTGGCCGTCGGCCGAGATCGCGGTGATGGGCGCCCAGGGTGCCGTCAACGTGATATTCCGTCGGGAGATCGCTGCGGCCGACGACCCCGAGGCCAAGAGGCGGGAGCTGATCGAACAGTACGAAGCCGAGTTCAACAACCCGTACAAGGCGGCCGAGTTGGGGCTGGTGGACGAGGTGATCGAACCCCGGGAGACCCGTGTGAAGCTGATAAGGGCGCTGCGGGCGTTCCGGACCAAGCGGGAGACCCTGGCGCCTCGCAAACACGGAAACATCCCTCTCTGACGGTCACCAGGCTGCGTCCAGGACACCTTCTACTGGAAGCGGACCGTTCAAGCTGAGGCCGTCCCAGTGCCACAGGTCGAAGCCGCCACGACCGTCCTCCAGAACGATCAGGCCGTGACGTCCCGGAGGGTCGAAGTCGAGCTGATATGGGCGGCCGGGAAGCGCCGTGAGGACCGTCAGCCGCTCGCCGCTCGACGGGTCGACCTCGACCAGGGTGAATTCGGTCGGGTCGATGGCGGGATCCAGGCCGCCGGTCTGCTCCACCACCGCCAACCGGCCTCCCTTGGGTGCGGGCCGTGCCCAAGCCGCCCCTTGGGGGGCCTCCAGGCGTGTTCCATCGGTGAGGGCGTCGGCGTCGACGTCGACGATCCACACCTCGGAGCCGTCCTCGAGGACCGTTTCGAACGCCAGCGTGCGGTCGTCGATCCAGCCGAGGGAACGAACCAGGAAGATGAGTTCGGGTTCCACGGCCGGCGCCGAGATCCGATGGACGGTGCCGGCATCCAGGTCGATCACCAGGACGTCCTCCGAGTTGGGGTGCACCTCCCCCCCGACTGCGGTCGGCACGACCACCGCCAAGGCGTCACCGTCGGGACTCACTGCCGGCCAGAGTCCGCCGGTGAGTTCTCGGAGGCCTCCCGACACCAGGTCCAGTTGGTACACGGTGCCTGGGGTGTTGGTTCCCGTGATCACACCCACGTATCCGATATAGCCGTCGGGTCCCACTTCGACGCCGGCGACACCCTCCGCCCCGGCGACCAGATGCTCCCAGCCCGGGAAGGAAGCCGTGTCTTCCCCACGGGAGATCCCCAGCGTGGTCTCGGACACGACCAAGAACGACTCCGGGGCCACCACCGGGCCCGGTTCGACCGGTGGCTCGGCGGTGGTGGGAGCGCTCGCCGGACCCACCTGAGAGGGAACCCCGGGACCGAGCAGGAGGGGCAACCCGACCACCACGATGCTCGCCACCGCCACTCCGAGGGCGAGCACCCATCTCCGTACCGGGCGGCGGGTGGGCGGGGGAACGCCGGGCAGTGCCCGAACCGCCTCCCTCACGTCTTCTGCGGCGGAACGAAGTCGATCGTCGATCATGATCTCTCCTCTCCGAGGAGCCGGGCCAGCCTGGCCCGCGCCCTCCTCAGATGGGTGTTGGCGGCGGATTTGCTGCACCCCAGCACGGCCGCCACCTGCTCGATGGTCAGGTCCTCCAGGTAATAGAGCGCCACGGCCTGAGCCTGCCGCCGGGGTAGAGATCTCACCGCCTTCCACACGTGCCTGCTCGGCTCGGGGATCTCCACCTGCGGATTCGGGCGGCCTACCACGAGCCTCGCCAAGGCCTTGGCTTCGGCCACCGAGCGGCGGAAGTGGGACACGGCCCGATTGGACAGAACCCGGCGGATCCACGCCCCGGGGTCGTCGAGCTTCGACACCTCGTCCCAACGCCGCAAGGCGGCCAGAAACGCCTCCTGGGCCAAGTCTTCGGCTGCTCGGGAACTTCCCGACAGCACATAGGCCAGGCCGATGAGCGGCCTGCGTTCCCTACGGTAGAACTCCTCGAAGCTGTCCCCTTGGCGGAGGATCGGCTCGTCGGCGGCAGCCGGTTCAACGCTCACGGGTAGTAACTCGCACGACCCTCCTCGATGTGCTACCGGAACCCGGAAGCGGGCACGTTGGTGCGGATCCTTTTAGCATCGCCGCCATGTTCTCGTCGTTGCTGGTGGCGAACAGGGGCGAGATCGCGGTCCGGGTGATCCGCACCGCCCAAGAGTTGGGTCTTCGGACCATCGCGGTGTATTCGGAGCTGGATCGGGATGCCCTCCACGTGGAGTTGGCCGATGAGGCCTGGAACATCGGTCCGGCCCCTGCCGCCGAGTCATACCTGAACATCGATCGCATCCTCGAGGTGGCCAAGGAAGCCAGGGCGGAGGCGATCCATCCGGGGTACGGGTTCCTCTCCGAGAACGCCACCTTCGCGCGGAGGGTGATCGAGGCGGGCATCGTCTGGGTGGGTCCCCCACCCGAGGCGATCGCGGTCATGGGCGACAAGATCTCGTCGCGGCGAGCCGCCGAGAAGGCGGGAGCGCCGATGGTGCCCGGAACGGTCGACCCTCTGGACTCGGCCGAGGCGGTGAAGCGGATCGCCGAGGAGTACGGCTACCCGATCGCAATCAAGGCCGCGCACGGTGGAGGAGGCAAGGGACTCCGGGTGGTCCACACCCCAGACGAAGTCGAGTCGGCTTTCGACGGGGCCCGCCGGGAGGCAGACGCCTACTTCGGAAACCCGGAGGTGTACGTCGAGAAGTACATAGACCGGCCCCGCCACGTGGAAGCCCAGATAATCGTCGACGACCACGGCAACGAGCTGTTCCTAGGCGAGCGGGACTGCTCCGTCCAGAGGCGCCACCAGAAACTGATCGAGGAAACACCCTCACCGATGATGGACGAAGAGACCCGGCGGCGTTTCGGTGAGGCGGCGCTGGCCGTGGCACGGGCTTGCGGATACCGCAACGCGGGAACGGTCGAGTTCCTCATGGACGAGGACAGGAACTTCTACTTCCTGGAGATGAACACCCGCCTCCAGGTGGAACACACGGTCACCGAGATGGTCACGGGGCTCGACCTGGTGGCTGAGCAGCTCAGGGTCGCGGCGGGGGAACCGCTCTCGGTCGACCGGGTCGAGCCGAGGGGTCACGCGATCGAGTTCCGGATCAACGCCGAGGACCCCTTCAGAGGGTTCATGCCCACACCCGGCACGGTGAGCGAATACCGGGAACCGGCCGGGTTCGGGGTCCGGGTGGACGGTTGGATCCGTCCGGGCACCAAGATCAGCCAGTACTACGACAATCTGATGGCCAAACTGGTCGTGTGGGGAAGGGACCGCGACGAAGCCATCCGTCGGGGCCGCCGCGCCTTGAAGGAGTACGTGGTCCACGGGGTGGCCACCACCATCCCGGCCCATCTGCAGGTCCTCGACCATGCCGCCTTCGCGGCCAACCGGCATTACACGAAGTGGCTGGAAGACGAGGTGGAGTTGCGGAGCAGCGAGCCGGTGCCGTCGGAGACCCTCCCCTCTGAGGAGGAGCTGGTTCGCCGGTCGATGACCGTCGAGATCGGAGGCCGCAGGTTCCAGGTGGCTTTCTGGGCACCGGCTCCGGCGGTCGGTGGCGGGGTGGCGAGGCGGAGGCGGCCTCGACTCGAAAAGGCGCCGGGACCGACGGCCGCCGACGGGATCATCACCGCTCCGATGCAGGGCACGATCGTGAAGGTCCACGTCGAGGCGGGCGATTCGGTGCGGACCGGAGACCCGATCTGCGTCCTGGAGGCCATGAAGATGGAGAACGAGGTCAGAGCGCCGTCGGGGGGAGAGGTGGTGGATCTTCGGGTGCAGCCCGGGGACACCGTCGCTCAGGGTGACGTGATCGCCATCATCCGCTGAACCCGTCCGTTGTCGGCTCTAGGGCGCCCTGGGCCGTCGCAGGTACGTCCTCCCTAGCGGGCTGGTCCAGACTTGGGTGCCGTCCGGTTCTCGTCGATTGGTCCAGCCCGCCCGGTGGCGCAGCGTGTGGTGGAACCTGCAGAGCGGAACCAGATTGCAGGGACAGGTCGGGCCACCATGAGCAAACGGTCGGCGATGGTCGAGGTCACAATCGATGGCGGGCATGCGACAGCCGGGGAACACGCAGGTTCGGTCGCGTGTCCTGACCCGACGGGCGTGGGCGGAGGTGGGTCGCCGTCGGACGACTCCGGTGGCGACTACGTGGCCATGGTGGGCGTCCGTCACCGAGAAGTCCCACCGGCGGATCTGGGAGGCGACCCTCCGGGCGATCTCCGCGACGACCGGGCCGAATCCCGACAGCTCGGCCGGCGAGTCGTCGAGACCCGCCAGGGTGGTCAGGTCCACCACCAGTTCGACCCGACCCCCCGACCCGACCCCCGTCTCTCGGGTCAGGTCGGTCTCCCCGTCGCAGAGGAGATGTAGGGCCACGTCGGCTCGGATCTGGTCGATGCTCCGAGGGTCGTCACCGGTCTTCAGGTTGCGGGCGAGGCGACCGATCCTCTCCCGAGCGGCGTGGACCAGGTGGGGTTCAGAATCGAGTATCAGGAGGTTGGCGGCTCCGTCGTCGGTCGGCTCGCAGACGACCCGGCGTTCATTCACGGCTTCTGAGACTCGACGGTAGGCCGCGTCGGGATCTGTTTCGAGGATCAGCCTCCGTATCCGGGCGGCGAGCTGCCCGGCGGTCAGCCCCCCCGCCTCGTCCAGGAGGCTCGCTACCAGGCCGCGAGCGACCGACTTCGGGAGGTGACGAGTCTCGCCGACCAGCACCATGGCGCGGCGCCGGTCGATCAGGCCGGAAGCGAGGGCCTCACCCACCTCGGGCAAGCGTTCGATCAGCTGAAGAGCCTCGTCCAGTTCGCGGTCGGAGGTTCGGCGGGTCAGATGCAGGGCGGCGCCGACCTCGGCGGCGGCCGACCTCCACGTGTACTCCTCGTCGTCGAGGCCCACCTCGGTCCGGTAGGCATCCAGGATCGCGACCATGGTCCTGGCTCGCATCGCCTGGTAGTAGGACACCATCCGGTCCTGGGCACGCAGGATGGCCACCAGCTCCGCCCCCGACAGGCTTTCGAGGTCGATCTCGGCCAGGGCCGTGGCGAGTTCGGGCCCGGGTTCGGAACCCTCCAGGTAGGACTCCCTCTCGGCTGGAGCGAACATGTGTTCGATAGTAGCGGATGGGCGGCGCCCTGTAAAGGACTGCGACGTTGTTCGACGATCAGTTGAGGGCGATGAGGAACCACACCAGGCCCGCCGCCAGGATGACGAAGGCGGTGATGGCCGATGCGATCAGGAGATGACGGGTCGGCATGTCACTCCGCGGCGTCGGTGATGCTCTCGGCGAGGGAAGGGTGGACCATCAGGGTCTCCACCAGCTCGGAGACCGTTACCCGGGCCTGCACCGCCAGAGCGAGGATGCCGATGAGCTCAGATGCCCTGTGACCGACGATCGTGCCACCCAGCACGATCCCGGTGGCCGGGTCGGACACCAGCTTTACGAACCCGCGGGTGTAGCCCTGGAGGACGGAGCGGGGGTTGGCGGCGAAGGGCACCTTGGTGGTGCGCACCTTCCTGCCCTGGGCGGCGGCGTCGACCTCCTCCAGACCAACCGTGGCGATCTCGGGCTGGGTGAACACGGCATGGGTGACCTTGGAGTAGTCGATGGGCTTGACCGGCAGGCCGAGGGCGTGACGGGCGATCTTGCGGCCCTGGGCGGCCGCCACCGACGAGAGGAGCATCTGCCCGGTGCAGTCCCCCGCCGCGTAGATGTGGGGGACGGCGGTCCGCTGGAACTCGTCGACCACTACGAAACCCATTCGATCGGTCTCCACACCGGCTATTTCGAGCCCTATCCCCGCTGTGAGGGGCACCGACCCGATCGCCAAGAGGAGGTGAGACCCTCGGACGACCCGCCCGTCGTCGCAGACCACTTCGACCCCGTCGTCGGTTCGGGTGGCCTTCACCGCCCTAGCGCCGATCACCAGGCGCACCCCCCGCTCGAGGAAGTCTTCCTCCAACACGGCGGCCACCTCCGGATCCCGGGAGGGCAACACCTGCTGGCGGCTGACCACCAACGTCACCTGGGAGCCCAGCGATTCGAAGATGTGTACGAACTCGACGCCGGTCACTCCCGAACCCACCACCACCACGTGTTCGGGAATCTCGGGGAGGTCGTATGCGTCCCGGGTGGTCAGGATCCGCTCGCCGTCGACCTCGGCCCAGTCGGGGATCCGGGGGCTCGAACCCGTCGAGACCAACGCGACGTCGAACGGCACCGTCCGCTCCCCTCCTTCGGTGTCGACCGTGAGTTCGTTGGGAGAGGTGAACCGACCGGCGCCCCGGAGGATCTCCACTCCCTGGGACTCCAGCAGATCCACCCAGTTGGCCGTGATGTCGGCGGAGATGGTCTTTATCCGTTCGGCCAGGGTCTTGGGGTCGACTCGGCCGGGCTCCGCCACCAACCCGAGTTTGGATGCGTTCCTGATGGAGTCGATCCGGACGGCTGTGGCGGTCATGGTCTTGGAGGGGATGCAGTCCCACAGATGGGCAGCCCCTCCCACGATCGACTTCTCGACCAGGGTCACCTGGGCTCCCAGCGCCGCCGCGGTGGTGGCACAGGCGGTTCCGGCCGGCCCACCTCCCAGGACGGCGAACCTCACACGGCGGCGATCGTCGGTGTCCATCGACCTCCAGGTTACGGGTCAGGGTCGGTACACCCCGAAAACGGACCGAAGTACGTCGGAGATCTCCCCCACCGTCGCACCCACCGCCAGGGCATCCTTCATGGGGTACAGCAGGTTGGTGTCCCCTCGGGCGGCCTCTTCCACCCCTCTCAGCGCCTTCTCCACCGCGGCGGCGTCCCGGTCGGAGCGCCACCGGGCGAGCCGCGCCTTCTGCTCCTCCTCGAGGGCGGGATCGACCTGCAGCACCGGCACCTGCGGCTGCTCCCCCTCCACGTAACGGTTCACCCCAACCACCACAGACTCACCGGTCTCCTGGCGGCGGGCCTCGGCGTAGGCGGCCTCTTCGATCTGGGCTTGGACGAAGCCCTGCTCGATGGCACGTACCGCCCCTCCCATCGCCTCGATCCTGTCGAGCAGCTCCCGCGCCTTCTCCTCGACCGCGTCGGTGAGGGCTTCGATGAAATACGAACCGCCCAGCGGGTCGACGGTGTCGGTCATCCCGGATTCGTGGGCCAGGATCTGCTGGGTCCTCAGCGCCAGGGTCGCCGACTCGGTGGTGGGGAGGCCCAGGGCCTCGTCGTAGGCGTTGGTGTGCAGCGACTGGGTTCCCCCCATGACGGCGGCCATCGCCTGGACGGTGGTCCTCACCACGTTGTTGAGCGGCTGCTGAGCGGTGAGGGTGGAGCCGGCGGTCTGGGTGTGGAACCGCATCGCCCACGACTTCGGGTTCCGGGCACCGAACGTGTCTCGCATCAGTGTCGCCCACATCCTGCGGGCCGCCCTGAACTTGGCCACCTCCTCGAAGAAGTGGTTGTGGGCGTTCCAGAAGAACGACAATCGTGGAGCGAAGGCGTCGATGTCGAGTCCTGCGTCGAGGGCGGCTCGCACGTATGCCACACCGTTGGCGATGGTGAAGGCCAGCTCCTGCACGGCGGTGGCGCCTGCCTCCCGTATGTGATATCCGCTGATCGAGATGGTGTTCCAGTTGGGCAGCTGTCGGGCCGCGTAGGCGAACGTGTCGGTCACAAGCCGCATCGACGGACGGGGCGGATAGATGTAGGTGCCCCGTGCGATGTACTCCTTGAGGATGTCGTTCTGGATGGTCCCGCGGATCCGCTCTGGCGGAACACCCTGCTCCTCGGCGACGAGCTGGTAGAGCAGGAGGAGCTGAGCGGCGGTGGCGTTGATCGTCATCGAGGTGGTGACCTCCCCCAACGGCAGATCGGCGAGGAGCGCCCGCATGTCCTCCAAGGTGTCGATGGCCACCCCGACCCGACCCACCTCGCCCGCGGCTAGAGGATGGTCGGAATCGAGACCCATCTGGGTGGGTAGATCGAAGGCGACCGACAAGCCGGTCTGACCGGCAGCGAGCAGCTCCTTGAAGCGGCGGTTCGTCTCCTGGGCGGTGCCGTATCCGGCGTACTGCCGCATGGTCCAGGGCTTTCCCCGGTACATGGTGGGATAGGGACCGCGGGTGAAGGGATACTCACCCGGGCGGCCGAGACGGGCCGGATCGACCGGGTCCTCGTACACCACCTCGATGGGGATTCCGCTCGACGTCTCGCGCCGGTCGCTCATGACTCGTCTTACCCCGGGGAGCCGATAACCTGTGGGCATCGTAACCGGCTGCCGCCGGAGGATTCCATGGCTCGCAACGGCCTCATCCACCAGATCGAAGCCCGTGAGAGGCGCGGGCGTTGGTTCCCCGCCCTGGCGGGGCTGTTGGTCGCGGCGGTGGTCGGATCGGCCTGGTTCGGCCTGTTCTCCTTCCTGACCACGAACGCGGCGTACGCCACCTTCGAACGGGTGACAGCCGACTACGTGCCCGACGTCGACTCGATGGCCCTCGACCTGCCGGACGTCACCCGCACCTCCAAGGTGTACTCCGCCGACGGAGCCCTCCTCGCCATCCTCCACGACGGCCGCATATCGGAGCCGGTCCCATACGAGGAGATCCCCGAGGTGGTGGTCCACGCCGTGCTCGCGGCCGAAGACGAGGACTTCTTCGAGCACGAGGGCGTCGACTTCCGGGCGATCGCCTCGGCAGCGCTCGACGCGGCGCTGCGAGGCAACGTCCGGGGTGGGTCGACCATAACCCAGCAGGTGGTCAAGAACGTGTTCGTGGGGGACGAGTTCTCGATCCGTAGAAAGATCGCAGAGGCCTTCGTCTCGGCCGAGTTGGAGCGCCGCTACAGCAAGGAGGAGATCCTCGAGTACTACCTGAACACGGTGTTCTTCGGGTCGAACGCCTACGGCATCGCCGCCGCCGCCCAGGAGTACTACGACAAGGACCTCGACGAGCTGACCGTAGACGAGGCCGCCACCTTGGCGGTCCTGATCCGCAACCCCACCCTCTACAACCCCCGCAAACGTCCGGGCGACGTGCAGGCCCGGCGTGACACCGTTCTGGATCAGATGGTGGAGAACGGGTGGATCACCGAGGCCCAGGCCCGGGCGGCCAAGGCCCGTCCCGTGGAGGTCCTCGACAGGCGACCCTTCAAGGGCCCGGCCGACCACGTGGTGGCCGAGGTGACCCGACAGCTCCTCGACATGACCGACCGTACATGGGATTTCCTGGGAACCACCCGGGAGGAGCGGAAGAAGGCGGTCTTCGGCTGCCCCGCCGACGATGCCGAGTGCCGAGGCGGGGGTGGCTTGAGGATCGAGACCACCATCGACCTGGAGGCCCAGCTCGAAGCCAACAGGATCCTCGAAGAGTGGTTCCCCCTCCTTCCCTACGAGGAGAACCTCGAGGCCTGCAAACGCCTCTTCCCCAACGACTCCGAGGAGTTCCTCGCAGCGTACGCCGAGACCAAGTCGTGCTCTCCAACCGGCGCGATAGTCACCATCGACAACGCCACCGGGGCCGTGGTGGTGATGGCCTCGGGGCTGCCGTTCGACTTCGAGCAGTTCGACCTGGTTGTCCAAGGGCGCCGGAATCCCGGGTCGGCTTTCAAGCCGATCGCCCTGGTCGCCGCCCTCGAGCAGGGGATCACGCTCGGCACCTACTACAACGGGGCCTCACCCCAGCGGCTCGAGTGCCCCTACGTCTGCTCGGAACAGGGGAACATCTGGGAGGTGTCGAACGCCGGAGCCGGCTACGGGATCATCTCGTTGGAACAGGCGACCACCGCCTCGGTCAACACGGTCTACGCCCAGGTTGCCCTGGAAGTGGGACCCGAGAAGATCGTAGAGACGGCTCGCCGGATGGGGATCCGTAACGCCGTTTTGGAGCCGGTGCCGTCGATCGTCCTGGGCGCGTCGGCGGTCAGCCCGCTCGAGATGGCCTCGGCGTTCTCCAACTTCGCCACCAACGGACGGTGGGCAGAGCCCTACGTCATCGCCCGGATCTACGGACCCGACGGAGAGCTGATCTACGAGCATCGCCCCGAGTACGAGCAGGTGGGCGATCCCAGGCTGTTCGCCGCGGCCCGGCGCCCCCTCACCCGGGTTCCGACCGGGGCGGGGACGGCTCCCCGGGCCAACATCGGAAGACCCCAAGGCGGAAAGACCGGTACCCACCAGGAGTTCCGGGACGCGTGGTTCGTGGGGTTCGTTCCCCAGTACACCACCGCGGTGTGGACCGGCTTCGAAGCCCAGCAGGTTCCTCTACGCAACGTGACCATCCACGGTGAGCACTACAGCCGGGTGTTCGGCGGGTCGGTGCCGGCGCCGATCTGGGCGGAGTTCATGAGCTGGTTCCTCCAGGACGTGCCCCCCGAGGACTTCCCCGACTTCCCCGACTCGGAGCTGGCCCAGTACTTCCGCACCCCGACGGTCACCGTTCCCTGGGTGGTGGGACTGGACGTCGAAGAGGCGAGCCGCACGATCCTGGCGGCGAAGCTCAACGTGGAGGTGGTAGAAGTCGCCTCCCCCGAACCGGAGGGGATCGTGGTGTCCCAGAGCGCCGAGCCGGGCGCGTCGGTCAGACAGGGAAGCACCATCACCATCGAGGTCTCGTCCGGCACACCCCCCTCGGCGCCGATGCCCAACGTGATCGGGTCGACTTTCGAGCAGGCCCTGGAGGTGTTCCGGCAGCTCGAGGAGGACATCGGCCTCCGGGTGACCGTGCAGCGCCAAGACGTGAAGGCCCCGGGAACTCCCAAGGGAACCGTGGTCGACAGCTTCCCGGCGCCCGGGGAGACCCTGACCTACGGAAAGCTGGTGACCCTCTACGTCTCGGGCTGACCGATCACGACACTTGACGTTGATCTACGATCTGTTGTATATCGGGAGCCATGTCGACGTTGGCTCCCGTCCCCACTCCTCCCGTCCGTCCGCACGCCGCATCGGGGGCGGGAGCCCACGTCGCCTACCTCTCCGGGCGGCCGATGGTGAGAGCCTGGCCGTACCCGATCGACGACCTGGGGCTCGATCCGCATCAGCTCAGACGCTTCTGGGTGGCCGCGGTGGGGCCGGGGCCCGTCGAGGATCTGATGCGCCTGATCTCGGCCGCCCACCGACGGAAACCCCTTCGACTCCCGCGGTGGCTGGACGTGCTGCTGGAAGAGCGGGTAGCCCACGTAGTCGGCCGGGTGGTGTGGGTGCCCTCCGGCCTTCCGCCTCTCCCCCGCGGCACACTGACCCGTCTCAGTCCGGCTATTCGGCGCCGGTACCTGGAGTGGCTGCGGTCCCAGCTCTGCCCACGGTGAGGGCACCCAACGTGAGGAGAGCAGCCAGCTCTCCGACCAGGAACGCCACACCGACCACCAGAGCGGGTTCCCCCGGAGATGCGAACATCGTCACCAGGCCGGCGACCAGCCCGACCACCCATGCGCCCGCCAGGAATCCGGTACGGCCCCGAGCGACCAGGACCTGCCCGGCAACCTGAGTGGTGGAAGCCGCCACCACCCCGCCGGCGGCCAGGGCGGCCACCGTTCTGGTGGGGGTGAACGCTTCCCCGTAGAGGAGAGACACCACCTGAGGTCCGACCAGCCAGCCGACCCCCGCACCGACGACGAGGAGAACCGCCCCCCCGCCCAGCACCCAAACGGCGAGACGACGAAGCCCGGCCCCATCGTTCTCGGCCATCCGAACCAGGAAGGGAAGGATCCGACCCTGTAGGGCGTAGATGAGGGTGAGCGGCCCGCGGTAGAGGGTGAAGGTGACGAACGTGACGCTGATCAGCTCCGGAGAGCCACCGAGTAGCGCCACCCCCAGAGGTGCCCCCGCCAGCAGGATCTGGGAGGCGGCGCTGCCCAGTACGTACGCACCGAGGAAACCGGCCGGGCTGGTGGCTGCGACTTCCCTCACCGGTCGATCGTGCCGCCAGAAACCCAGGAGGAGACAGGCGAGTGGAGCAGCCGCGAGCGACCAGGCCAGCGCCGGGGCCGACCGAGCCACCGCGAGGACGGCGACAGCGACACCGAGGCGGAGCGCCGCCTCTCCGACGAGCACCCAACCCACCTCCCTGAAGCGACGGTGACCCGCGAGGATCCCCTTCGCCGCTACGAACACGGTGTAGCCCACCAGCGCAGCGCCCAAGACCACCGCGTACACGCCTCTGCCATCGAAGAGGCTGTCACGGGTCGACCAGGCGAACAGCCAACCGGCCACCGCCGACGATAGACCGACTACCACCAGGACCCGCCGGTCGGCTTCGAGCACCTGCCTGCCCCGGCTGGCTTCCCGGGTCACGTACTGCTCCAACGGAACCAACACCACGGTGATCCCGATGAACAGAACGGTCCAGAGCACCCCGATCGGAGCGAACTCGACCGGGCCGAGAGCTCGACCTCCGATCACCTGAAAGAGATAGGCCCCGAACGCCCCGAGGATCCCGCCGATGATCATGAAGGCGGTGCCGGGGGCGCGGAACCCGCGGGGTACGGTCTCCTGGGTGGGGTCCAACACGGTGCGGTGGACAAGTGTGGCGCGGAGCTTCACGGTTTCCCAGCCAGGGTCACGGATCGAGGCGACACGGGCAGCACCACCTCGAACACGTTGAACCGGCCCCTCCGCCGGTATCTGAGGTCACCGCCCATCTCGCGAGCCATCCTTCGTGAGATGTACAGACCGAGGCCTATGGAACCAGGCTTGCCCAAGTCGCCCGCCATCCCCTGATAGGGCTGGAAGAGGCTCTCCACCCGGTCGGGGGGGATCGGTGGGCCGTCACTGCAAACGGCGACCACCAGTTCCCCGTCCCCTTGGGAGAACTCCACGATCCGGTCTTTCTCGCCGTATTTGACGGCGTTGACGGCCAGGTTCCTCACGATCTGGCGAAAACGCATGGGGTCGATCCAGGCGTCCCGCAGGTCGAAGCCGGAGACTTCGATTCCAAGCCGAGACACCACCTTCTCGGTTTCGGCGACGACGTCGGTGATGGTGGGGTGGTAGGTGAGCGACCCGGCCTCGAGTCGACCCAAGGTGAGGAGATCCTCCACCAGATCGGCCAGGTCTGAGGCCTCTGCGGAGCACAGGCCCAAGTACTCCTCGATCTCTTCGGGCGCCATCTCGGACCAGCCGTCCTTCAGGACTGCCAGCAGCCCCACCACAGCCGTCAGCGGAGTCCGGAGCTCGTGCGAGACGGCGGCGAGGAAGAGATCCTTCTCCCGGGAGATTCGCCGGAGACGTTCCGCCTCTTCGCCCCTTCGACGTGCATCCGCCCTGTACCCCGCAAGCACCGCCGAGCCGAGCGCCAAGATCGTTCCGACCGCCAGCACCGACAAGGGCGCTATGAGCCAACTCGGCGGTCCGGCCCGGTGGACGGAAACCGGCCACGACCCGCCCCCAACGTCGAGTTCACCCTGCCAGAGCCATGGACTGGGGGCCGAATAGTCATGGAGACCGATCTCGAGGCTCACATCCGACGGGATCTCCACGTGGCTGGACAAGTCGATCATCGAAAAGACCACCCCTCGCTGGGACCGAACCGGCATGAACAGCTCGAACCTCAGACCCGGGAGCACCCGCACGCCTCCCCCGTCGGGAAGCTGCACGAGGAAGTCGCGCCGGGAAGGGTCCGCCAGCAGATCGGACCCGGCGAGCCGGGGCCTGATCGTGAAGTCGTTCTCGTAGAGCACTATCAGATGGCGGGGTCCGGTTCCCAGGTCCCCTAACCGAAACCAGTCGAGCTCTTCCCGCGTCGCCGATTCGAAGTCGGACAGCTCCGTGGCGTCTACCCACCGAGCGAACCCGACCATCTCCATACCCGGGGAGGCCCCGACCAGGGTGGTGAACCGGGCGAACTCCGCCCAGGTCACCTCCTCGGAGGCGTCGAACAAACCACGAACCGCACGAAGTTCCGCGAGACCCACCTCCAGGGCACCGGAGAGGTCGGCGATCAAAGAGCGCGACGCCGCGGCGTGCTCTTCGGCCCTCCATCGCCACGACCCCACGGCCACCACAGCCGCCAGGGCGACGACCGTCGCCAGCCCGACCGCCACGAACTTGGTCACGATCCGCTCGGACCGGATCGCCGCCCACCACTTGCGAGGCATACCCTGATATCGGGTCGCTGATCGGTTTCCTTGACCCGGCTGGTTGGATGGAGCGGGATGGCTTCTGGGTATCCCACGGTGAGTGTGATCGTTCCGGCCCGAGACGCGGCCTCGGTCATCCGAGAGGCCGTGCTCTCGGCGCTCGGTCAGGACTACCCGGGAGAGTTGGAAGTGGTGGTGGCGGTTCCACCCGAGGACCACGCCACCCGGGCGGCTCTTCGCGACCTCGAGGTGAGGGTGGTCGACAACCCGGACGGTTCCACCCCCCACGGCCTCAACCGAGCTCTGGAAGCCGCCCGCGGCGAGGTGATCGTCCGTTGCGACGCCCAGTCCAAGTTGCCCCCCGGCTACGTGTCCAGGGCGGTGCATCTCCTCGAGACCACCGGCGCAGCAAACGTGGGAGGTATCCAGCGTGGGATCGGAGAGACGTTCTTCGAACGGGCCGTGGCCATCGCCCAGTCGACCCCGATGGGGGTGGGTGACGCGCGGTATCGGCTGGGTGGACCACCCGGTTGGGTGGACACCGTCTATCTGGGGGTTTTCCGCAGGTCGGCCCTGGAGGAGGTAGGGGGATTCGACCCGGACCTGAAACGCAACCAGGACTACGAGTTGAACTATCGGCTACGGGCGGCGGGCTACGGGGTGTGGTTCGATCCGAGCCTCGTCGTGGACTACCGACCTCGGGGTTCGCTGCGGGAGCTGTGGCGCCAGTACTGGGACTATGGATCGTGGAAGCGACGGGTGTTGCGTCTCCATCCCGGGAGTCTGCGGTGGCGGCAGCTCGCCGCACCTTGCCTGGTGATCGCCCTGGCAGCCTCCGGTGTCGGAATCTCGGCCGGCGTCGTCTGGACGGGCCTCCTACCGGCCGGGTACGGCGCCGCTCTGGCACTCACCGGGCTGGTGGAAGCCGTTCGACGGCACGACTGGGCTGGTCTCCTCTCGCCGGTCGCGCTGGGAGCGATGCATCTGGCCTGGGGACTCGGGTTCCTGTTCGGTCAGTCCAGATAGATCGATCTCACCTGGAGCCTTCGGCAGTGAGCACCGTCCAAACGCTCCTCCAGAGGATCTTGAGATCGAGGAGGGGCGACATGTGCTTCACGTAATAGAGATCGTAGGTGAGCTTCTCGATCGTATCGAGGAGATCGTCGGCATAGCCATGGTTGACCTGAGCCCATCCGGTTATTCCCGGCCGAACTAGGTGTCGATGATCGTAGAAAGGAATCATGCGTCGGAACTCCTCCACGAACGGAAGCTGCTCAGCTCGCGGGCCGACGAGGCTCATGTCGCCCTTCAACACGTTCCACAACTGTGGGATCTCGTCGAGATGGAACCTGCGCAGGAAGCCGCCAATCGCGGTCAACCTCTGGTCCCTGTCGGACGCGAACTTCGGACCGGACCGTTCGGCGTCGGTGCGCATGGTCCTGAACTTGTACATGATGAAGGGCCGCCCATCTTTGCCCACCCTCGTCTGTCGGAAGATGACCGGCCCCGGTGAGGTAGCTTTTACCAGGGCTGCGATCACCACAGCCAAGGGAGCCCATAGGGGCAGGAACACGATGGTGAATACGAGATCGAAGAGCCGTTTTCCGCCAAGGTACGGCATCGTCCCCAGGAGAGGAGCCGAAATCTCCCAACCCTCTGCGAGATGAACCAGTGCTACCCGACCGGTGTGCTCTTCATAGACCCTGGTGAACGGAACCACCGAATACCCGGCCATCGCGCTGGATGACACGAACTGGGCGACCTTCCCCGACAGGACGGCCTTGAGGTCCACCGCGATCGTTGTTCCCGTCGGCAACGGTGTCACCTCGCCGTCGAACTGGGGGTCGATCACTTCAACCACCTCGGCGTGGGGGGTATCGGCTAGGTCGTCGATTAGCTCCTTCTCCCGGGAGATCACAGCGATGCGTTCCCTCCACGGCCTGAGCGCGCGCCTCACGGCTCGATGAAGGACGGTTCCCAGCGCCCATGAAACGAACGACACGGCCAGCAAGGATCGGGAGAAGTAGACCCTGGAAGCCAGGATCAGGACGGCAGTGAGCAGGAACGACCCTCCGACGATGGCGACCGCCCGTCCGTACGAAGGTCGGGGGATAGAGGGTCCGTTGAGGACCGCGGTGACGAATGACATCAACACGGCAGAGAGGACCATGAAAGACAAAGAGGCCAGAACCCGGCTACCGACCGGTTGAGCCTCCCAGGGAAGAGGCGTACCGAACAACCACCATGACCCCACCCCTACGGCCGCCGCCAACAGCGCGACGTCTACGATCGCCATCGTCACGACGAATCTGGAACGCACGGACCCTGCATCCTACCCGGTCTCACCCGGAACACACGGTGGTTGTTCCGACAGCGCCGTCGATCGGGCATGATGTCCCCAGAGCCGCATGTCCAAGTCGTTATGAGAGCAAAACACTCACCTGGTGCTGATGAGGTCGATGAGGCCGCGGGCAGTAGTGTCGGTCCGACGGTCGTGATACTCACCACTGGCCACCACTCCGACGACGGTCGGCTGACTCGGCACACCGAAATGCTGAGGCTTCATGGAGTGACGGTGGAACTCGTCGCCCTCGAGGCGCGTAGCCGATGGCAGAGGTTCCTTGCAGCTCCGGTGTTCTGCTTGGTGCAACTATGGCGATATAGGCCGAGGTGCGCAGTTTTCCCCGATCCCGAGCTCTTCGTTTTAGGTCCTCTGGCCTCTAGGATCCTGCGAATCCGACCGGTGATCGACATACACGAGGACTACACGGCGGTGGCGGCCACCCGAGCCTGGATTCCGAGTGTGCTACGTCCCGGGATCCAATCGCTCATGGCTCTCGCGGAGAAGGTGGGGCGGAGATTATCGGCGGAAGTCATCGTTGCGGCACCGAGCCTCTGCCGAAGCAGCAATGATAGGCTCGTCTCCAACCTCCCCCCACCGCGCTATTTCACGCCGCGTCGTGATTTCGATCCTCGATTGGTCTATGTAGGAGATCTGTCGGAAGCCCGCGGTCTGAAGGAGATGGTCAGACTGGCGGCCAGCCAACCCGATCTCACTCTGGAATTGATCGGGCCCGCTCCCGACGACACCGCCTACGCCGTCCGACGCTGGGCCGAGCAAGCGGGGCTCCCCAGAGATCGGCTAGTGATGACCGGCCGCCTTCCCTATCGAGACGCGTGGAGAAGAGCGAGCGGCGCGTTGGCCGGTCTATCTCTGCTCCACCCCACACCGGCGTACTCGGAAGCGATCCCTACCAAGATCTGGGAATACATGGCTAGTGGCCTCCCGGTCGTGGCAAGCGATCTCCCCGCGCAGGCAGACTTGGTCCGGCGAGCCGGATGTGGAGTCGTTGTGAGCTCGGTCGACGACGCCGCCCAGGTGATCAGCCGCTGGCGGACGAGGCCTGATGAGAGGTGGCGATTCGTCGACTCGGGTCTCCGCTTCTACACCACAGCGCAGGCTGCCGATCAATCGGTCGCCGAGCTCTTGGCCGCAGTAGGTGAGCCGACTCCGATCTGAAGGAAGGTAACACCTTCCCAAACCTCGGCGTCGAGGACGCCCCTGCCGTCGTAGATGACTTTGCAGCCAGGAAGATCGGCGGGTTTCAGTCCCATGTATTCCCGATGATCCGCCTGTAGGATTGCCGCGTCGATCGGTTGACCCAACTCGTATGGAGTCATACCCAGTTGCCGCAACTCATCGGCGCTGTAAAGAGGGTCATGTACGACCGGGATGCCACCGTACTTATGGATTTCCGCTATGAGGTCGAACACACCCGAAAAGGCGGTCTCTTTCACGCCCCCCCGATAACTGGCGCCCAGAACAAGCACGACCCTCTCTCTCAGTCCCCCCAGATGCTCTCCGACCTTCGTTACGACCCGAGCGGGTACCGCCAAGTTCACTTCGCGAGCCACCTTGGGCAGTCTCGCGGCGCTGTCTTCTAACATGTAGAACCTCGGATAAACAGGGATGCAGTGCCCCCCAACTGCCACACCCGGACGATGAATGCGGGAAAAAGGCTGACTGTTCGCAGCCTCTATGACTTCGTACACATCGAGTCCGTTTTCCTCGGCGAATCGAGCGAATTCGTTGGCAAGAGCGATGTTCACGTCTCGATATGTCGTTTCGGCCAGTTTCGCCATCTCGGCCGCCTCGGCGGAGGCCAAGCCCCAAACTCCATTCGGGCGAGGCAGATCCGGCCTGTCGTCGAAGTCGAGCACTTTCCGATAGAAACGAACGCCCGCATCGGTGCAAGCATCCGTCAATCCGCCGACCAGT
Source organism: Acidimicrobiia bacterium (assembly GCA_026002975.1). GTDB lineage: Bacteria > Actinomycetota > Acidimicrobiia > Spongiisociales > ZC4RG35 > BPGJ01. The sequence continues at coordinate 13,875 of BPGJ01000005.1, read as the reverse complement.
TTAGGGTATCTCCTGAGATCCCTGAATACCCGCCCGCTGAATACTCTCTCAGGTGAATGCACCAGATGAAAGTCGCGCCCGGCTTTCAACCCACTGGCTCGTTCCAGATGAGGCGCAAAACGAGTTCGAGTCGTTCCGACGGGCAATGTGGTTTCATAGGACACCAGAGCCCCATGCTGCAAGGCTCGCCCGATCGCATCGGTAGCAGCATCCATTCCTCTGAAGTCTGGCTGGCCGGCTTCATCGACAACCAGCGGGACCAAAACAACGATTACTTCGGCTTCTCTCACCGCGTCTTCGGTACGAGTGGTGGCCTGGAAGAAGCCTTTCTCCACCGCCTCACGTAGAGCCACGTCCAGCCCCTCTTCCCCCGGAAAAGGAGGATCCCCACGGCTGACGAGCTCGACCACCCTAGGATCGGTATCGACCCCGATCACCCGAAGGCCCGCCCGGGCGATTTGGACCGCCACAGGCAACCCGATCTTTCCGAGGGCAATGACCGCTACGGTCATGAAGTGATGATCCTCTCGGCCACACGAAGGATGTCCACTCCGCGATCCAAGCTGACTATCCCTTCGGCGTGTCCATGGGTGATAGCCCTCCTGAACGCCTCGTGTTCCACCACGAGCGGCTCGCGCTTCGTAAAGGCGTATTGGATCATGTCGCCTTCGCTAACCCCACGGAGTATCGCCATCTGGTCCCATTCCTCCTTTATCTCGCCGTTGGCGTAGAACCGCAGGTCGCCGGTCAGTAGATCGACCATGAAAGCACCCTTCTCACCCAGCACAGTGACAGATCGGCGCTTCACCGGGGTGAGCCAATTCACGTTGATGGAAACAACCACCCCGTTCTCCAACCGACCGACCACCGCCATCCAGATCTTCGTGAGGGCGACCCAGCTTGTGGGCCATCTGCCCTGCCACCATCGCGAATGGCGCGCCTCCGATCCACATAGCGATGTCGATGTCATGGGTGGCCAAATCCTTGACTACACCCACATCGCTGATCCGATGCGGAAAGGGGCCTACCCGCTCGGTGTAGATGGCGATCACCCTCCCCAACTCGTTGCGATCCAGTCGCCGGCTCATCTCTTGGAGGCCCGGATTGAAGCGTTCAACATGCCCAACGGCTCCGATCACGCCAGCCCTCCGCGTATGCGTCGCGTATCTCGATTGCAGCTTCTACCGATTCGGCTAGGGGTTTTTCAATGAGCGTGTGGACTCGAGCCGCCGCCAATTTAAGGGCCACCTCGCGATGGTGGATCGTCGGTACGGCAACTATGGCTGCTTCGATTCCTTCGTCCAGGAGTTCCTCGACCTTCTCGAATACCCGGCCGCTTCTGACCGACCTGTGTCGGTCCCCGAGAGGATCCACCGCGCCGACGAAGTCGACCTCCTCGGATTCCGACAGGATTCGAGCGTGGTAGCGACCCATGTGACCCAATCCGATCAATCCGATCCTCATGGAGCCACCTCGTTGAGGGTGTCGATGACGATCGCGATCTCTTCGTCGGTGAGATCGGGCCGGATCGGGATCGAAACCACCCGCTCGCACAGATCCTCGGTGACGGGTAGGTGATAGCCGAGATGACGATACGGCTCCTGCTGATGAACCCCGATCGGGTAGTAGACCCCGTATCCGATTCCAACCCTCTCCAAGGCCGCGATAACGGGGCCTCGGTCGGGCGGACACAACGTGAACTGGTGATAGACATGGCGTACACCTGGCCTCTCCACCGGAAGACCCAGCGACGGATAGAGACAATCACGGTAGATCGCGGCGATCTGGCGACGCCTCTCGGTCCAGTGTTCCAGCTTGGCCAGCTGCACGAGCCCTATGGCTGCTTCGATCTCCGTCATCCGCTCATTCAGGCCCACCAGTCGATGCACGTACCGCTCCGCCATGCCCTGGTTCCGCAACATGCGAGTACGTTCCGCGATGTCCTCGTCCCACGTAGTGATCATCCCGCCCTCACCCGTCGTCATGTTCTTGGTTGGGTAGAACGAGAAGGCGGCGAAGCGGCCGATCGAACCCACGAAACGGTCGCCCACCTTGGCCAGGTGTGCTTGTGCGGCATCCTCGATGAGATCGATACCGGCCTCCCGAGCCAGCTCCTCCAGCGCCCCCATCGGCGCCGGGTGCCCGTACAGATGTACGGGCATGATTGCCTTCGTCTTCTCAGTTATCGCTCCCTCCACCGCCTGGGCCGAGATCGTGTAGTCCAGAGGGTCGACATCCACGAAGACGGGGTCTGCCCCCACCATCCGGATCACGTTGGCTGTGGCAGCGAACGTGAAGGAGGGCACGATCACTTCGTGACCAGGGCCTATGCCCATCGCAAGGAGTCCCAAGTGGAGAGCAGCAGTTCCGCTTCCCACCGCAACCGCATGATCCACCCCGATCTTCTGGGCGAAGGCCTCCTCGAAAGCCTCGACCCTGCTACCCGAAGCGAGGATGCCGCTGCGGAGGACGTCGACTACGGCCTGGACTTCGTCCTCGCCGATCGATGGTCTAGAGAGCACGATCATAGTGGTACCAGTCGGCCGTCATCCTCTCGATACCGGGAACCGTCGACCGGATCGACAAGGTCGCCGGCATGGGGTTCGAGGCGTCGCCCGCTTCTGCCTACCCAGCCCAGCCGCCGGGCGGGAGAGCCCACCACGAGCCCGTATGGTGGCACGTCGCGCGTCACGACCGCCCCAGCAGCGACGAGAGCCCACTCGCCTATCTCGACACCGCCCAACACGACCGCCCTGGCGCCAATCGATGCCCCCCGCCGCACGATCACACCTCGAGGGTGCCAGTCGGTAGCCGACTTGAGCGTACCGTCTGCGTTGATGGCCCGGGGATACGTGTCGTTGGTCAACACCACAGCCGGACCAACGAACACACCGTCTTCGAGCACGGCTGGAGCGTATACCAGAGCATGGTTCTGGATCTTGCAGTTCGCCCCGATCTTCACTCCAGCGTCGATGTAGGCGCCCCGCCCGACGACGCAGTTCTCCCCCACGACGGCCCCCTCCCTGACTTGAGCCAGATGCCACACCCGAGCGGTGGCCGCGATGGACGCGCGGGCGTCAACGTCTGCGGTTGGAGCGATCACAGTCGACGTGCCTCCTGTTGCGTTTGCACGTAAGGCCGCCACGATACAACACTGATCTCATGGTCTCGATCATGAACGTGGTCGGTGCCCGACCCCAGTTCATCAAGGTGGGCCCGGTGAGCAGAGCGCTCGCTGAGGCAGGCGTGGCCGAGATCCTCGTTCACACCGGTCAGCACTACGACGTCCTGATGTCGGACGCCATCATGGAAGACGTAGGTTTGAGGAGCCCGGATCTGAACCTCGGTGTGAGGTCTGACTCCCACGCGACTCAGACCGCCCAGATGCTGGAAGGATTGGAGAACGCGATACTGGAGTTCCGTCCCGACGCAGTGCTCACCTACGGAGACACCAACTCGACGCTCGCAGCGGCGCTGGCAGCGAGCAAGCTCGGGGTGTTCACCGCTCACGTGGAAGCCGGCCTGCGCTCCTTCAACCGCTCGATGCCAGAAGAGCTGAACCGGGTCGCTACCGACCACCTATCGGATCTGCTCCTAGCACCCACCAAAACGGCGCTAGCCCATCTGCAACGAGAGGGACTCGAACGCCGAAGTGCGCTGGTGGGAGACGTCATGGTGGATGCGCTGCTCTCCATCGATCTGGATCGGGTCGAACTTCCCGGATGGGCGACAACCGGGCCCTTCTATGTGGCAACTGTTCATCGTCCGGCCAACACCGACGATCCGAGCCGGCTCGCCGCCATATTGGAGGCGCTCGGGTCCCTGGACAAGCCTGTCCATCTCTTGGCGCACCCCCGCCTTCGGGATCGCCTAGAGGCATATCGGATGGTCACGAAGGGTAGCTTGCAGGTCCACGAGCCGCTTCCCTATGCAAAGATGCTCGCTGTGATGCGCGTCAGCCATGGGCTCCTGACTGACTCCGGAGGCTTACAAAAGGAGGCTTTCATCCTCGGAGTTCCATGTACCACCTTGAGGGAAGAAACGGAGTGGCCCGAAACGCTGGAGGGTGGATGGAACGTTCTGGCGGGTTCTCGGCTGGAGACGCTCCCGAAACTGGCTGGCCGAACCCCTGACCCCATGCGGAGTTCGCCTTTCGGTGACGGAAAGGCAGCTGCCAGGATCGTCGAGGAGGTTCTGAGGCGTATCCCGTGAACATCCTCATGCTCAGCAAGTCCCGCTACCGGGAAGACATCAGGGTTAGACGGGAAGCCGAGGCTCTGAGTGCGGCCGGACATGTGATCACCGTCATGTCCGTGGACGACACGGAGTTCGCGGAAGCTGGGATACTCGTGCGGGGGATTGGGCCCGTAGGCGGGTTGCAACCTCGCCTATGGGAGCCGCCTAGAAGCATTCCGTTTCGAGCTCTGCGCTGGTTACTGCTTCCCGAACACCGCCACCGGGCCCTCCGTCAGTTCCACCGACGGGCGATCGAAATGGCACGGCGGTTGGATTCCTCGTTCGATGTCGTTCACGCCCACGACCTGCCGGCGCTCCGGGCGGGCGCGGATCTCGCCGATCTATGGGACGCTGCCTTGGTCTATGACGCGCACGAGTACTGGCCGGGCGTGCCAAGACACGGACGTCCCGAACCCATCCGTCGGTTCAAGCGGGATCGTCAAGCCGGGGTTGCAGCCCGGCGCGCGGACTTGGTGATCACCGTGAGTCTGGGAGCTGCGAAGCTACTTCGGGAGAGATATGGACTGAGGAATATCGCAGTGGTGCGCAACACGTTCCCGCCCCGCTACGACCTCCAGGCCCCTCCCCACCCCCGGGGAGCGGTCTATGCAGGGCGCATCGGCCCCGGCCGAGACCTGGAGACAGTCGTATCTGCCGATATTTGGAAAACGATCGGGCTGGAGCTCCACCTCATGGGTCCCGTAGACATCTCCTATGTGTTGGAGGGGGACTTCGAGCTCCACCCGATCGGCACCATCGACGAGGTGGACCAGCTCTTGACTGTCATGGGAATCGCTCTCGTTCCCCTGTCCAAGGGCCCCATAAACCATGAGATAGCCCTGCCCAACAAACTCTTCCAAGCGATCGCCGCCGGAGTGCCGGCCGTGTGCGCCGATCTCCCCGAGATCGCAAAGCTGGTCCGGTCAACTGGCGTCGGCGTCGTATATACTCCCGGCGATCCCACGTCCTTGCTAAACGCGCTGGAGACCATCGTCGCCGAGTATCGTCGGTTCGTCGATGCGGTTCGGGTTGCCCGGGAGGAGTTGAATTGGGCGAACGACGCCGCCCGACTGGTATCCGCGTACCGAGCTCTAGCCCACAGGCGACTCCGCGGCCTCCGTATGGAGATCCCGAGATCAGGCTAAGCTGGTTCAGTAGCGAGCCCCCTTTCCGTATCCTGATGTCTCGTCCAGAGTGGCCCCCGGGTGATGGGCCTCGAGTGCTGACCCTCGTAGGTAACGACGTAACCATCGACGCCCGAGCCCGCAAGACCGCCGCCGGGCTCGCCAGGGCGGGCTTCTCCGTCGTATCCCTGGGTGTGGATCCCGTCGGCGCGGCTCCACAATCCGAGTCCCTGGATGGAGCGAGGATCCACAGGATCGTTCCCACCCTGGATCCAAGGGTTTCCACCCGGATCTTCAGGTTCTCGCGCCCCGAACTCCGTGATTGGCTTCGGTATGGAACCGAGATCCAGCGGGTGAGACTCCAGATGGCTCGTAGAGAGCTCACCGCCTGGAGGAGATGGCAGCTCGACGAGCTGGCCGATCTCCTCCGCTCGATACGCCCCGATCACACAGACTCTGAGCGCAGGGAGCCCTCATGGGGTCGCCGAGCCGCCTACCGCCTACACTGGAGCCTGTTTCAGAGCAGATTGAGGCTACGGCGAGCCAGGCTGATAGCTTCCCAGCTCCGGTACGTCGCCTTGGACAGCGCCTACAAGGCTTTCGCCAAACCCCCCCGTGCATGGAAGCGCCCAGGATCGTGGAGAAGAGACCTACCCGAGCTGCATCGGTATGAGGCAGCGATTGGGCCCCTGGTCGACCTTCTCCAACCCGATCTGATTCATGTTCACGACGTCTTCCACCTCGGGTTGGCGGCCAGAGCGAAGGCACGCGCCGCGGAGAGAGGAAGACGAATGCCGGTGGTATACGACGCCCACGAGTTCGTTGCAGGTCTCCCCATCGATCCGCGACGCCGCGCTGCGTTTGCTCAACTGGAAGACGAGTACATCCGCAGAGTGGACGCCGTGGTGACTGTTTCTCCCGCTCTCGCCGGGCTCTTGGAGAATCGTTACGGGTTATCCGCTGAGGTGGTGATGAACACGCCGGACACCGATGACTTGCCCGAGGTCGACTCGATCCGCTCGACCCTCGGATTGCCGGAGAATCGGCGCCTGGTGGTGTATGTGGGGGGAATCGCGCCACATCGAGGTGTAGAAGAACTGATCGAAGCTCTCACCCTCCTTGACGATCATGTCCATCTAGCACTCGTCACCAACTCGACTACAGGTTATGTCGACAACCTGCGCCAACGTGCCCACGACCTCGGAGTTGAAGATCGACTTCATCTCGCACCCTACGTGATGCCCGAAGCCGTCGTCTCGTATCTGAGGGGATCCGACGTATCGGTGATTCCACTCCGGCGAGGGGTCCCCAACTATGACGTAGCGCTGCCCAATAAGCTTTTCCAATCGATCCATGCCCGAGTCCCGGTGGTAGTGAGTGACAGCCCCGAAATGGCCCGGTTCGTCCAGCAACACCGAGTCGGTGAGATATTTTTAGGAGGCGATCCTGTGGACTTGGCGAGCAAGGTCCGAAAGATCCTGGAGAATCCCGACAACTACGTCTCTGCCATACACCCGATGCTCCTGGAGACCCTCTCCTGGCGATCGCAATTCGACCGCCTGTTACAGGTTTATGCCGAACTCGGGATTTCGATCAGATGAGTACCCGTAAACACGTCGTCTCCATAGTTGGAAACGACATCGATCGGGATGCCCGCGTGAGGAAGGTAGCCGCGACTGCTGCCTTAGCGGGCTTTCGTTCGACCGTCGTCTGCTATACCGCGGCAGGCGGCCGTCGAACCAGCTTCATGGGCGATGTCGAGGTCATTAGAGTCCCGGTTCCATGGCGAGCATCGACAAAGAACGGTCGGGTTCCAAACCCCCTTCGACCGTTCAATGCACGTGAGCTCGCGGACCGGCACGCGGGTCCACGTGCCCACCTATTGGCTCGAAAGAACTGGACCGAAGGAATCCTCATCGACCCCAGAATTTCCAGCTCCACCCGATTCGCAGCCATGCTGACGTTGAGTTGGATCCGCTTCTCGCTCAAGATTCGACATGAAACCTTCCGTATCCGGCGGCGAGCGCATGCGGACTGGGACCGTCTAGCACGGTTCGTCCAGAGGCTTCGCAAGAGAATCGGTTTTAAGCTCACGGCCCCCTTGCGGGACCCCATTCCCAACATAGCCGATTATGAGGTCAGTTTTGGACCTATCCTCCTTGAATTGGAACCTGATCTCATCCATGCCCACGACTTCCACATGATCGGGATCGCGGTCACGGCGGCTCGCAAGCTTCGGCAGAAGGGCCGGCCTACCAAGGTGGTCTACGATGCCCACGAGTGGATACCGGGTCTCAGTTATCCGGCTCGGACTCTTCAGGGATGGCGTAGGCTCGAGAGACGATATATCACATACGTCGACGCCGTACTCGGCGTTTCTCCCGAGCAGACCAGACAACTCCAGGATGCCTATGCCCTCCCAGAGCCTCCTATTCCCGTGCTGAACGCCCCCATCGTGGACTCCGGCCTCGTCGCCACTCGCGACATCCGGAGTGAGATTGGTTCCAAGGGGCCGATAGTCGTATATCACGGAAATATCAAGCCGGAACGCGGACTGAGGACGGCAATAGAAGCTCTAAGGTATTTGGATTCGGACGTATGTCTAGCAATTCTGGCACCACCCGATTCTCCGTTGCGACAGGACATCGCGGCCGCTGCACGATCTGCAGGAATTGACGACCGGGTTCACCTGCTCGATTATATACCAGCCGAACAACTCCCCGAGTATCTGTCCACGGCCGATCTCGCTGTCATACCGTATGAACTTACCGGCAACAACGACATCGCCCTTCCGAACAAGCTATTCGACGCGCTTCAGGCCGGCCTACCTCTCCTCGTATCCAACATGAGGGCGATGAGTCGATTGGTGAGCGAGCACCACATTGGCGAGGTTTTTCAGGCGGGTGATGCTCAGGACTTGGCTGAGAAGGCTCGCCTAATCCTCGCGGCTCCGGATCACTACCGTTCTCGGATCAACGAGGATCTCAAGCAGGAATATTCTTGGGACGCCCAAGCGCGGCGCTTACTCCACGTATACGGAACGCTCTTGGAGACACCGATTCAAAGACAGATCCATGTAAAAGCTGCCGACATCTCGGAACGAGGCGGACTACGGTCACTGAGTCGTCCTCCCCGGCTGATGATCGGGCCTCGGAACATGGCCGGCCAGGCCTTTGCGATCGCCAAGGCCGTCCAAGACCACCTGGGTATCCCAGCCGTCTCGATGGTCGTCGACGAAGGACGATATCGGTTTCCAGCGCACCTCGAAGTCTCGGGGCTGGATTGGCGAGACGCGAACTGGCAGTCGGCGCAGCGTGTAATGTTGACTCGGAACTTCACCCACGTGCTGGCCGAGTCGGGCACGGGCGTCCTGGGTGCGATGAACGGCGGGTTCATCGACGAGCAACTCGATGAGCTCCGTGAAGCGGGCATCGAGGTAGCGGTACTCTTCCACGGCTCAGAGATCCGGGATCCTGAGCGGCATCGCAAGCTTCCGTTCTCTCCCTATGCCCTCGAGGACCCCCTGGTTCGCAGGCTCGAGAGAGCGGTATCCCGACTTCGTAGCCACGTCGAGCGGTTGCACCGAGCTGGTGTTCCCTTTTTCGTAACCACACCCGATCTGCTGAAGGATGTCGAAGCAACCTGGCTGCCGGTCGTGGTAGACGTCGACACTTGGGGACGACTCGCCGAACCGTTTCGACGTGACCCTCCGGCCGTCCTCCATCTTCCGACGAATCCGCTGCTAAAGGGTTCAGACCATATCGATCGGGTCCTGGAAGGATTGGCCGCGGATGGTCTCCTCGAGTACATGCGTCCTGATGCGGCAAGACCGTCCGAAGTCGAAAGCTTGGTTGCCCACGCCGACATCGTGATCGACCAGTTAGTCATCGGCGCCTACGGGGTTATGGCTTGCCAGGCCATGGCCGCCGGCCGCGTCGTCGTCGCCAACGTCCGCGACATCGGGACCTTGCGCGATGAGTGCCCTATCGTCCATGCCGACCCAGGAACGTTTCGCGCTACCCTTCTGGATCTACTCACCGACCGGTCCTCCTGGAAGGACCGCGGAGAGGCCGGAAGGTGGTACGCGCGCCGCTATCACGACGGGACCGAGTCCGCGCGAGTCCTTCAGTCTTTCCTTTCCCGACCAGACAGGTGAACCGATGAACGAACAGACCAGATCCACAGCTAGCCGAGTCTACGACTCCGCAAAGCACCTTCCTCCCATAGGTCCGTATCTTCGGGAGACCCTCTTTCATCTCGCGTTCGCGTACGAGAAGGCCAAACTCGATTTGCGAGCCACCCATAAGGAAACCTGGTTGGGTCGCCTCTGGAACGTACTCAATCCTCTCTTGCTTGGGGCCGTCTATTGGCTCCTCGTTATCGTGATTTTTGGCCGCGCAGGAAATCTTTTCGACCCTGATGAGTTTCGCGTCCTAGCTCAAATACTAGGAGGACTGTTTCTGTTCAGTCTTCCCAGTTCGGCATTGAGTCTTGGGGCCCGCTCGATCGTCGGCGGGGGCGCTTTCGTTCTGAATACTCGCCTACCCCGGATGATTCTGCCTCTCGGCTCCGTCATTTCTGCGGTGCTGACTTTCTGGCCTAGTCTCCTCGTCTACGCAATCTTTCACCTTATTGCCGATTATCCCATGGGATGGCACCTCCTCTGGTGCCTACCGATCATACTTCTCCTCGCCGTGATTACTACCGGCCTGACTATCGCTATAGCCACTCTGAACGTATATTTCAGAGACGTGGCCTCCTTCTTGCCCTATGTAACACGCATATGGCTCTATCTCACTCCGATAATCTACCTCTACGAGAACATACCCCAGGGGTTACGTGCCGCCCTCTACTTCAACCCTATCGGGACCCTCTTCGCTGCATGGCAGCAGGTTCTGTTCGAAGGTAGGCCTCCGGATCTGGGGTTTTTGGCAATGGGTGCATTCTGGTCCGCGCTTTCTCTAGGCGCTGGCGTCCTAACGTTTCTTAGGAGGGAACGTGAATTCGCAGTCCGCATCTGACGGCATATCGCGGTTTCGGTCGAGATAGCCTCAGCGTCCGCTATCGGGCGCAGCTCGAAACGCGACCCACGATGAAGGCGGCCCTGCTGCGTCTCGGTAGCGGCCGGCGAGACGTTCGTTATATCGAGGCTCTGCAGGAACGTCACATTCCAGGTCCCGTTCGGGGAGTTTTGGGCCATCATCGGACACAACGGCGCCGGCAAGTCTACCCTTCTTCGGGCGATCGCCGGGATCGTACCGCCGTCGGCAGGTCGCATCGTGGTCAATGGCCATGTCACGACGCTCCTGTCGGTGGGTATCGGTTTCAATCCTGAGCTGACCGGCAGGGAGAACATCCGACTGGGAGGCCTCGCCAACGGCCTCTCTCCTCGAGAGATCGCGCTCAAGGAGGACGCGATCGCTGAGTTCTCCGGTCTGGGCGAGTTCATCGACTACCCCATGAAGACCTACTCATCCGGAATGCGATCTCGCTTGGGCTTCTCGGTTGTCGCTCACATGGATCCTGACATCCTCCTAATAGACGAAGCCCTGTCAGCTGGCGACGCGTCGTTTAGGGAAAAGGCATCGGCAAAGATGCGAGAACTCATGGAAAAGGCTCGCGCCATCATCCTGGTCAGTCACGGCTTGTCTTTGGTAAAGGAGATGGCCTCTACCTGCGTTTGGCTGGATCACGGAAGGTCATGGGTATCGGCCCACCCGGCGAGATGGTAGACGCGTACACAGAGTTCGTTCGGGTTGGGAGTAGCGTCTCTACTCACGATGACGCATGAGGAAGCCTGAGTCAGTCCCCACCCCTGTTCGCCACGACACTATCGGCCCGACCCCGCACGTTGCCATGATCGTGGCCAATGACGTGAGCGTTGACGCTCGCGTTCGAAAGATGGCCATCGATCTTGCAGCCGCCGGCCTCAGAGTCACCGTGCTGGGCATATCCCGCTCAGGTAGCCGTGAGGAATACATGCTGGGCGACGCCCGGCTGATCCTCCTGCCGGTCGACTCCCAGGTACGCGTGGGCCTGCATCACTACACACACACAGGCAGAAGGCGGTTCATCGCTCGGAGTCCGCTGGGCCCACGCACGCAGCTCGAGGTATTTCTGAATTTCCAAAGGGAAGTCGGGGCCCGCATCGGGTGGCTGCGCCGAGACTACTTCGAGGGCAGAGCCAGGCGGGCACGTCTCCTGAACCTTCGTGACTCCTCACGCCGTGACCGGCTCAACGCTAGGCGAACGGAGCTGCTGCACCACAACCCTCGAGATCTGGCCTGGCTCCCACTCAAGGCACGGAACACCCTGGTTTTCATCGATAGTGCGCTTCTGCGGATCATTCGCGCCTCGAGCATCGCCTGGTATCGAGTGCGTGAGAAGGGTCTTGAGGGAGCATTTCGCGCACGCGAGCGTATTCTGAATGCCAGGTTGCAGAGGGCTTACCGCCGAATCCAAAGGGCGAGGCGCTGGCGAGACCTCAGGGCCCAGTTCACCCAGGTCCTTCGAGGCCTCATCCGGAAGGTGCTACCACCACCCAATTGGCGAAAGGTTCTGCTGGAGCTTCACGACTACGATGCTGCGTTCGGGCCGGAGCTAGATCGCCTCGGTCCCGACGTCGTCCATGTCCATGACGTCCATCTGCTGGGGGTCGCGGCACGTTCCATCGGCCGAGCCTACATCACGGGCAGCACCCCACTTCTGGTTTACGACGCCCACGAGTACGTTCAGGGCCTGGCGCGATACTCATCGACGGTCCGAGGCGCCTGGTACAGCCTGGAGCGGGAATACATACACCGCGCGGATTCAATAATCACCGTGTCTCCTCAATTGGCCGACCTGCTCCAACGAGATCATGGATTGGCCAAGCGGCCCACTGTCATCTTGAACGCCCCTATGGTCGAAGACTCGCAGGACACTCCCTCTCTTCGCTCGATGCTCGACTTGGCCGATGACATTCCACTTGCAGTGTATTCGGGAGGGATCGATCAAGCTCGAGGTGTTGATACCTTGGTCGAGGCGCTTGGCTACATTCCCGATCTTCATTTGGCGATCGTCTGCAAGGAAATCACCAACTATGTCCTCGAGCTCAAAATGATTGCTACGAAAGGTGGATACGCCGACCGCCTGCATATTGCACCCTTCGTGCAGCCTCATCATGTCGTACCGTACCTTTCGGCAGCTGACGTCGCCATTCATCCACTGAGCTCCGGTCCCATCAATCACGAGGTGGCCCTCCCCAACAAGCTATTCGAATACATTCAGGCGAGGCTACCCGTGGTGGTCAGCGATTGTCGAGCCATGGCGGAGCTCGTGCAGAGGTACGGGTTTGGCGAGGTTTTCCGTTCAGGAGACTCTCAATCCCTCGCACGAGCGCTCGAGAAGGTTCTCACGAACATCGCGTCGTACCGAGCCGTCTATCGCGACCGACCCGATATTCTCCGTGAGCTCTCGTGGCATGTACAGCGGGAGAAACTCATCGCATTCTATCAAGACCTCCTTGGCGACAAGTGGAGCCTCCACTGGCGGAGCCATCGGAGCATCGACAGTCTCTCGGGGATCCAGGCACCGATATCAGAGCAAACACCGGCGAACTAGCCCACGCTAGGATGTTCTGTGTTATGAGCGGACCTCGCGTGCTGATGTTGACTGCTAGCCACATCGATCACGACAGCCGAGTGATAAAGGAAGCCGTATCACTCGCGCAGGCAGGATGTCGAGTGACGCTCGTGGCGCCGAGCCCGACAGACGAACGGATCGTCGCCGATATGCACGGCGTCACTGTTATCCAGCAGCCGGTACGCCGAGTGCTAGCCGCCCAGGCCCGCCGACGTAACAAGCAGCACAAGCAGCGTCCCAGACTCGGCAATCGGAGGCCGCCGCGCCGATGGCGCCGCGGCCTCAACGATCGCGACGCCATCCTCCTAGCTAACTCCCAGTTCGTCTACCATCACCGTCGATTCGAGGCTCTACTCGGAGCTTTCTCGCTCAAGAGCATGCGCGCCGAGCTCAAACGTCTCGCGAAGCGCGATACCTCGAGAGCGCGCTTTCGCCACTTCCTACTGCGGATCGCCACAACTCGTCGGCTCCCCCTCCATCGGATGTTGCCAGCCCTTTCTCGGCTACGGCCACACGTATGGCTCGCCTTTGGTCGCGCATTCATCTGGCGCCGGCGGCTCGACTCCCTAGTCACCATGGGCGCACCCCGAGAGGACATCAGCCCCTCGCCGCAGGAGCTGGGAGCGGGTGCTTCCCCACCTGCTCGACATCGAAATCGCGTTCGGCCAATACTTCGACACCGTCCTTCCTTCGGTGATCCATGCCCACGACTTCTTGACACTTCCCATGGCGGTACGAGGCCGCCAGCGACTCAATCGACAGGGACTGGCTCCACTTATCGTGTACGACAGCCACGAACTGGTTGAAGGCTTGCGCCGACATTACGATCCAGAGAGGTTCCGAGCTTACCTGTCAATGGAGGAGCGATATATCTCAGAAGCTGATGCCATAG
>BPGJ01000004.1 GCA_026002975.1 Acidimicrobiia bacterium | reverse complement strand
AGGAAGCGGCGTGATCGTCACCGTCACCGTCAACGGGGAGCCCCGGTCGGGTCGGGTGGAAGGCTGGGAGAGCCTCCTCACCTTCCTCCACGACGTGGTGGGTCTCACCGGCACCAAAGGGGCTTGCGAGCAGGGGGAATGCGGATCCTGCACGGTGGTGGTCGACGGGGAGCTGGTGTGCTCCTGCCTGGTGATGGCCGCCGACGCCGACGGCGCCGAGGTGGTAACCGTCGAGGGGATCGCCCCCGACGGGCTCCACCCCATCCAACAGGCCCTGATCGAAACCGGTGGCGTCCAATGCGGGTTCTGCACCCCCGGGTTCGTGGTGGCGGCCTGGCACCTGTTCAACCGGAACCCCCACCCCGACCCCTGGGAGATCAGAGAGGCCCTGTCGGGCAACATCTGCCGCTGCACCGGCTACGGGGCGATCCTCCGGGCGATGGAACGGGTGGCGGGAAGGGAGGAGTCGTGACCGTCGACACCGCGGTCCGCACCCGGCGTGTACCGGGGGGGATCGGCGAGTCGCCGCCCCGACCCGACGGGGTCCCCAAGGTGACGGGACGGTTCGAGTTCGTCTCCGACCGGTGGGTGGAGGGAGCCCTGTGGGGAGCCACCGTCAGGAGCCCCCACCCCCGGGCCCGGGTCAGGCGGATCGACGTCGCTCCGGCGTTGGCGATCACCGGGGTGCGGGCGGTGCTCACCGCCGACGACGTACCAGGCCGGGCCACCTTCGGGTTGGAGCATCCCGACCAGCCGGTCCTGGCCCGGGACGAGGTCCGCTACTGGGGGGAGCCGGTGGCGTTGGTGGCCGCCGACGACCTGGAGACCGCCCGCAGGGCCGCCCAGGCGGTGGAGGTCGACTACCAGGTGTTGGAGCCGCTGGTCGACCCGTGGGAGGCGGAACGCCGGGGGGAGGTGTTCCGCCGGATCCGGGTGCGGCGAGGCGACCAGACCGCCCGGGGTGAGGTGGTGGTGGAGGGCACCTACCGGGTGGGGATGCAGGACCAGGCTCCGCTGGGCACCGAAGCCGGGTTGGCGGTGCCCGACGGTGCCGGAGGGGTCGACCTGTGGGCGACCAGCCAGTGGCTGCACGTCGACCACAGCCAGATCGTCGAGAGTCTGGGGCTCCGCCCCGAACAGGTCCGCTGCCACCCCCCCGGGGATGGGCGGTGCGTTCGGCGCCCGGGAGGACCTCAACCTGCACATCCACGTCTGTCTGCTGGCCCTCCACACGGGACGTCCCGTCAAGATGGTGTACGGCCGGGCCGAGTCGTTCACCGGCCACGTCCACCGCCACCCCGCCTGGATGTGGTTCCGCCACCACGCCACCACAGACGGCCGCCTGGTCAGGGTGGAGGCCCGGGTGCTCCTCGACGGCGGAGCCTACGCCTCCACCACCCCCGCGGTGCTGGCCAACGCCTGCTTCTTCGCGGTGGGCCCCTACCGGGTCGATTCGGTGAAGGTCGACGGGGTGGGGGTGAGGACCAACAACCCGCCGTGCGGAGCGATGCGGGGCTTCGGGGCGGTGCAGGCCTGCTTCGGCTACGAATCCCAGATGGACCGGCTCGCCGCCGAACTGGGGATCGACCCGTTGGAGCTGCGGCGCCGCAACGCCTTGGAGACCGGCGACGTGTTCCCCACCACCGGCCAGCCGATCACCACCCCTCTCCCCACCCGGGAGGTGATCGACACCCTCGCCGCCCTTCCCCTCCCCGCCGACGAAACCCCCTCCGATCCCCGCCGACTTCCCGGAGGCACCGGCCTCACCACCCCGGCCCGGGCGGTGCGGCGAGGGGTGGGCTATGCGTTGGGGATCAAGAACCTGGGGTATTCGGAGGGGTTCGACGACTACGCCGAAGCCGAGGTGGAGCTCACCCCGGAGGGTGCGGTGGTCTACACCGCGGCGGTGGAGGTGGGTCAGGGTCTGGTGACCGTCCTCGGTCAGATCGCCCGCACCGCTCTCGGCGTCTCCCGGGTGGAGGTGCGGCTGGCCGACACCTCCCGGATCGGGTCGGCCGGTTCCACCTCGGCGTCCAGACAGACCCAGATCTCGGGCGGGGCGGTCGCCGAAGCCGCCCGCCAACTCAGAGACGAGATCCTGGCCGACTTCGACGGCGACGACCTCGACGACCGGGGTGTGTGGCGGGGTGGGGAGCTGGTGGCCGACCTGGCGGAGGTGGCGTCCCGCAAGGAGTACCGGAGACGGGTGACGTTCCGGCATCCCCCCACCGAAGCCCCCGACGAAGACGGCCAGGGGACGGTCCACGCCGACTTCGCGGTGGCCGGCCACCGGGCGGTGGTCGACGTCGACCCGGAGCTCGGCCTGGTCAGGGTGGTGCGGGTCGACACCGCCCAGGACGTCGGCCGGGTCCTCAACCCGGTGTCGGTGCGGGGCCAGATCGAAGGGGGGATCGCCCAAGGGGTCGGGTTGGCGGTGATGGAGGAGCTGATCCTCGACCGGGGGGTGATCCGCAACGCCGGCTTCACCGACTATCTGCTGCCCACCGCGTTGGACGCCCCCGAGGTGGAGGCGGCGCTGATCGAATCGGAGGGGAGCTGGGGTCCGTTCGGAGCCAAAGGGGTGGGGGAGCCTCCCACCATCAGCTCCACCGCGGCGGTGGCGGCGGCGATCAGGGCGGCCACCGGAGTCGACATCACCCGGGTGCCGGTCAGACCCCAGGACATCGTCGGGATCGAGGAGGACCCATGAGCGACCTGGCTTCGCGGCTGCCCAAGGCAGAGCTCCACATCCACATCGAAGGGACCCTGGAACCCGAGATGATGTTCGACCTGGCGGACAGGAACCGGGTTGAGCTGCCCTGGCGGGACGTCGACGAGGTGAGGGCCGCCTACCGGTTCACCGACCTGCAGTCGTTCCTCGACGTGTACTACGCCGGAGCGGCGGTGCTCCGCACCGAGGACGACTTCGCCGACCTGATGGCGGCGTATCTGCGGCGGGCCCACGCCGGCGGGGTGCGGCACGCCGAGATCTTCTTCGACCCTCAGACCCATCTGCGGCGGGGAGTCGGGTTCCCGGTGTTCATGGAGGGGTTCAGGCGGGCGATGGCGGCCGCCTCCCGGGAGTTGGGGATGTCGTCGGCGCTGATCATGTGTTTCCTCAGGGACCTTCCTCCCGCCGACGCGCTGGCCACCCTGGAGCAGGCCGAACCCCACCTGGAGGGGGTGGTGGCGGTCGGGCTGGACTCGGCGGAGCAGGGCCATCCACCCGAGCCGTTCGCCGACGCCTACCGGAGGGCCAAAGCGCTGGGTCTGCGGGCGGTGGCCCACGCCGGGGAGGAGGGACCGGCCTCCTATATCCGGGGAGCGTTGGACACCTTGGGGGTGGAGCGGGTCGACCACGGGGTGAGGTGCCTCGAAGACCCCGACCTGGTGGCAAGGCTGCGGGACGAGCGGATCCCCCTGACGGTGTGTCCCCTCTCGAATGTGCGGCTTCGGGTGGTGGACCGGATCGAAGACCATCCGCTGCCCCGCCTGCTGGAGGAGGGGCTGGTGGTGACGGTCAACTCCGACGACCCCGCCTACTTCGGCGGCTACGTCGACGACAACTTCCGGGCGGTGGCCGACGGTCTCGGGTTGGACGACGCCACCCTGGTGGGGTTGGCCCGCAACTCGGTGGACGCGTCGTTCCTCGACGACGCCCGGAAACGGGCCCTCCACGCCGAGATCGACCGGGTGGCGGCGGGCTGAGTGCCGGTCGTCGGGGTGGATCTCGCTTCCCGCCCCGAGGGGACCTGGCTGTGTCGGCTGGAACACACAAACGGTGGGGTGAGGGCGGTCCTGGAGGGCGGCGTGGACGACGACCGTCTCCTCGAAGCCGCCGAGACGGCGGACAAGGTGGGGGTGGATGCGCCCTTCGGCTGGCCCGACGCCTTCGTCGAGGCGGTGTCGGCCCACCACCGGCGAACCGACCCCGTCTGGCCCGACGATCCGGGTCGGTTGAGGCTGCGGGAGACCGACCGTTGGGTGTGGGAACGGACCGGACGTCCCCCTCTCAGTGTCTCCTCCGACCGGGTGGCGGTCCCGGCGATGCGTCTGGCTCGGTTCTTCGCCCGCTGGCAGCACACCACCGGCGAGGACGTGGACCGGGCGGGTCGGGGCCGGTTCGTCGAGGTGTACCCGGCGGCGGCTCTCCGGGTGTGGGGTTTGGACCCCACTGGCTACAAGGCGCCCGGTGGGACGCATCGGCGAGCGGAACTGGTGGAAGCGCTGCTCCGCCGGCTGGGGCCGGTGGAGGTCCCCCGAAGCCTGCTGCTCGAGAGCCACGACGCCTTCGACGCCCTGGTGTGCGCCCTGGTCGCCTCGGCGGCCCGCCGGGGCCGCACCGCCGGGGTGCCCAGCCACCTGACCGACCCGGCCGCCCGCGAGGGGTGGATCCACCTCCCCGAGGTTTCCCTGGAGGAGCTCCTACACTGACGCCGGGCTCTTTTGGAGTAGGCCTTTTCCTTGGGAGAGGAGTGAGAGATGCCCAAACCACACCGGATCGCCGGTTTGCTGTGTTCGGTTCTCCTGCTGTGGGCTTGCGGCGGGGGCGACACCGCCCCGACGACCACCGTGGCGGTCGAGACGCCCAGCCCGACCGGGACGTCGGACGGCACCGCCACCACCTCCCAGCCACCGTCGGCCGGCGGGTTCGGGGCGGTGGCGCCGTCGGAAGCCGGGTTCTCCGACTACCGGGCCCGGTTCGATATGTCGGGGTCGGCGGGGGAGGAGACCTTCCAGATGTCGTGGATCATGGAGCAGGTCCTCGACCCGCCCGCCTTCAGGATCGTGTTCGAAGGCACCTCCGGTCAGGTTCCCGCCACCGAGGTGGTAGGCATCGGCGACGAGGTGTGGGTGAAGGTGGGCGACCAGTGGATGTACTCCGCCCAGGCCGGTTTCACACCCCCCGACCCGGAGAGCTTCTTCGACCTGTTCACCGTCGAACCCGAAGGTTGGGAGGAGGTCGGCACCGAGGAGGTGGCCGGCCGTCCCACCCGCCACCTGAGGGTCACCTGGAACGTGACCGACCCGGGGGTCGTCGCCCCCACCCTCCTCTCCGGCGGCCGGTTCCAGCTAACCGGGCCGGCAGAGGTCCAAGCCGACGTGTGGGTCGACGACCAGGACGTGGTGTGGCGGTGGACCTACCAGACCGAGGCCTCCGCCCAGGTCGACGGTGAACAGACCGACCTGGTCTACCAGGTGTCGTTCGAGATCGAGGGTGTCGACCTGGGGTTGGTGATCGAACCTCCCGCCGCCGCCCCGGAGGGCGCTCCGGGTGGGGTGCCGGTCCCCGAGGGTGCGGTCATGGTGATGTCGTCTGAGAGCCAGGCGATCTTCCAGGTGTCCGACATGCCGATCGACGAGGTGGTCGCCTTCTACGACCAGGCCCTCCCACAGGCCGGGTTCGAGGTGTCGAACCGGATCGAACAGCCCGGCGCGGGAGCGGTGTACACCGTCGAGAAGGAAGGCACCACCTTCACCGTGGCGGTGGCTCCCAGCGGAACCGGCACGGTGACGATCAGCATCGCCGGTTCTTGACCCGACCACCGGTCTAGGTTGGGACCGGGATGCTCGACGTTGCCTGCCTGTGGGGTTCCGACCACACCGAGCTGGGTGTGATCGCCACCGAGACGTTGGGGGAGCGGATCGGGTTGGGCATCTCCCGCGGCCGGTTCCCCAAGGGGTATCCGTACGTCGACCCCAACGAGGACGTGGTGTTGGCCGCCACGGATGGCACCACCGACCTGCTGGCGGTGTTGGACGGCCACAACGGTTTCGACGCGGCTCGAGCGGCCACCCAGGCGATCCTCGACCGGGTCGAAGACCTGTTCTCCCTCCTGCCGGAGGAGGCCGCCGCCGAGGCGATCACCGTGGCCGGGGCTGCCGTGCGGGACGCGGTCTCCGGGCTGACCGGTGTACGCCGGTCGTCGGGCACCACCATCTGTGTGGCGGTGGTGGCCGGATCTCGACTGGCGGTGGCCTCTGCTGGGGATTCGACCGCGGTGCTGGTCGGGGAGGACTCCCGGGTCCTGACTCGGACCACGCCGGCTCTCGGCCACGGCCGCTACCGGTTCGACGAGCACCCGATCACGGCTGTCGTCGATGCGGGTGACCGGCTGGTGGTGGCCACCGACGGGCTGTGGGACTTCCTCGGCGGCGCCGACCGCCTTCGGCCGGAGCTCCTGGATTCACCGCGTCTGGCAGTCTCCCGGCTGATCGAAGCCGCCTTCAACGGCGGAGCAGGCGACAACGTTGGGGTGGCGGTTCGGAGGGGTTCGGCCGGAGAGGTGCACGTTCGAGACCGTGCGGCGAGTTGAGCTAGTCAGATCAGTCCACGGATCCGGGCAGTCGACGCAACCAGGCCGGCCCTCTCGAGACCATCGACTAGGTCGGGCACCGACTTGGGTGGGCGGCTGAGCGCCGCCGACTGGTCCTTCAATACGCGTACTACGGCGGTCTCGCCACCAGGCAGATCCAAGACGTTGAGGACGAACTGATCGGGATGTATCGCCTCGAGATCGAGTGGGGCGAGCACGTGGCTCGGAAAGTCGGCCAGGTTCACGGTGACGATCACCTGCGCCCCCGATCGGACGGCCACCGCCACCACATGGCGGTCGTCCGGGTCAGGTAGCCGAAGTCCTTGTTCGAGGGCTTCGTATCCTTCGACGACGCTGTCGGGGATACCTCGTCGCATCATCTCTGCCAAATATGCAGCCTGCTCATCTGTGATGGGTCGGCCGAGCTGTTTTCGGCGTGTAACGACGCTCGCTACTGCTTCGTCGATGATGCGGTTGCTCAACTTCGCTTGGAACAGCCCCGTACCAGCGAGACGCAAAAGGAAGTCGCGCAACACCGCCGAGTGGAGTACACAGGCGTCGTAAACCACTATGAACGTCGACCGCACCGGTCAGGGTTCGTCGTAGAGGCCCAGCTCTTCGGAGAGACGAGCCAGTTCGTTCAGAGCGGACCGGCTCTCTTCTTCCTGGCGTGCCCGGTAAGCCAGCACGTCTTCGAAGTAGACGCGGCGATGGGTACCCACCTTGTGGTGCGGAATCACACCCTCGTCGAGGAGCTTCACCAGGTAGGGTCGGGACACGTTCAGGAAGTCGGCTGCTTGCTGGGTGGTCAGCTCGGCGTGCATGGGATAAGCGACCACGACTCTCCCAGCCGCGAGCTGGGCGAGGATCTCGGCGATCAGGTCGGCTACTCGGCGGGGAACGGTAACCACGTCCTCCTGGTCGTCGAGGAACCTGAGCCGAGTTTCCTTGTTGGCTGAGGTGTGGCGCCGGAACACTCCGGCCGCTTGCCGGAGTTCTTCTCGCTCGGCGAGTTCTAGGGTGCCCGGGTCGAGTGTGATTGTCATCATCCTTCCTTTCTGCTCCCACATCCTATCTCGCAAACGAAATAAACGAAACATGAACTGGTGGTGGGTGGCTGCAGGGGAGTGCCGCGAGGAATCGGGGCTGGGTCGGCTATCTTCCGACCCGTCATGTGGGAGGGAGCATGAGCCTCACCCCCGTCGTTGAATCGGTGGAGCGTATATGCCCACGGCGTTGATCACCGGGATCGGATGTTCCGGAACGACCCCATCGCCGGTCCGACCAGGAACCCGGGGGGCTACTTGCCCAGCTTGGCTCGGCGTTCCGCCAGGAGCTCGACGGCTCGTTCCAGAGTGATGGTCTCCGGGTCGTCGCCCTTGCGGAGGGAAGCGTTGACCTCCCCGTCGGTCACATACGGCCCGTACCGTCCCGACCTGACCGTCACCGTCCTCCCCTCCGGGTCCTCCCCCAGGGTGCGGAGAGGCGCTTGGGAGGAGCGTCCCCGCCTGCGGGGCGGCTCCCTGAGCAGCTCCAACGCCTCCTCCAAGGTGATGGTGAAGATCTGGTCCTCGGAGGCCAGGGACCGCCGGTCGGAACCCCGCTGCACGTACGGGCCGTAGCGGCCGTTGAACACCAGCACCTCCTCGCCGGTGTCGGGATCGACGCCCAGACTGCGGGGCAGCGACAGCAGCCGCAAAGCGTCGTCGAGGGAGACCTCGTCGACCGACATGCCCTTGAGGAGGCTGGCCCGTTTCGGTTTGGCCTCGTCGTCGTCTCCCAACTGGACGTAGGGTCCGAACCTTCCGGTACGGACCAGCACCACTTCCCCCGTCTCGGGGTCGGTGCCCAGGATCTTGTCTCCCTTGCCCTGCTCCTCCAGCAGCTCCAACGCCTTGGCGACGGTCAGTTCGTCGGGCGGCAGGTCGTCGGGCACCGACGCCCGGTCGCCGTTGCGTTCCAGGAACGGTCCGTAACGGCCGACCCGCACCACGATCGGGCGTCCCTCCGGGTCGGTGCCGATCGGGATCGAGTTGACCTCCCGGGCGTCGATCTCGCCCAGCTTGGCAGCCACCTGCTCTCTGAGGCCCTCCGCCCCTAGGTAGAAGCGGGCCAGCCACGGGGTGCGCTGCTCCTCCCCGGAGGCGATCCGGTCCAAGTCGTCCTCCATCCGGGCGGTGAAGGCGTAGTCGACGAGCTGGGGGAAGTGCTTCTCGAGCAGGGTCACCACCGCGAAAGCGGTGAAGGAGGGCACCAGATACCCGTTCTTCTTCCACACGTAGCCCCGCTCCTGGATGGTCGACATGATCTGGGCGTAGGTGGACGGCCGACCCACCCCCAGCTCCTCCAGCCGCTGGATCAGCGACGCTTCGGTGTAGCGGCGGGGAGGCCGGGTCTCGTGACCCGCCGGCCGCAGCTCCACCGCCTCGAGCCAATCGCCCTCCTCCAACGCCGGCAGGGTCCGCTCGTCCTCGTCCTCCTCGTCTTCGTCCCGCGCCTCCACGTACACCCTGAGGAAACCCGGGAAGTGGATCACCCGTCCCGAAGCGGCGAACTCGGCGTCCCGCCCGTCGGAGGCGGCCGCTCCCAGCCTCACCGACACCGACTCGCCGGTGGCGTCGGGCATCTGGGACGCCACCGTCCGCTGCCAGATCAACTCGTACAGCCTCGCCTCGTCGGATCCCAGCTCGGCCGCCACCTGGGCGGGGGTCTTCCAGGTCTCCCCGGCGGGCCGGATCGCCTCGTGGGCCTCCTGAGCCGATTTCACCTTCGACCGGTACACCCGGGGTTTGGGCGGGACGAACTCGGTCCCGTACATGTCGGCGATCACCCGCCGGGCGGTGGCCACCGCCTGTTCGGACAAGGTCACCGAGTCGGTCCGCATGTAGGTGATGTAGCCCTGCTCGTACAGCCGTTGAGCCACCGACATGGTGCGGGCCGAACCCCACCTGAGCCGCCGGGACGCCTCCTGCTGGAGGGTCGAGGTCCGGAACGGCGCCGCCGGGCTGCGGCGGTACGGCTTCCGCTCCACCGACCGCACCCGGAACTCGGCGTCGGCCAGACCGTCTGCCAGCCCGGTGGCGTCGGCTTCGGTGAGGACCACCACGTCGGGGTTGGCGAGCTCCCCGGTCGGGGTGAAGTCCCGGCCTTTGGCCACCCGCACCCCGTCGACCGCCACCAGCGTCGCAGGGAAGGTGGTCTGGTCGTCCGTCGGCCGGAACAGCCCTTCGATGTCCCAGTAGGAGGCGGGACGGAACGCCATCCGTTCCCGTTCCCGCTCCACCACCATCCGCACCGCCACCGACTGCACCCGGCCCGCCGAGAGCCCCGACGCCACCTTCTTCCACAGCACCGGTGACACCTCGTACCCGTACAGCCGGTCGAGGATCCGCCGGGCCTCCTGGGCGTCGACCAGCCGCTCGTCGATCTCCCTCGGGTGTTCGAACGCCTCCCGGATCGCCTCCGGGGTGATCTCGTGGAACACCATCCGCCGCACCGGCACCGACGGCTTCAGCACCTGGGTCAGATGCCAGGCGATCGACTCGCCCTCCCGGTCTTCGTCGGTGGCCAGGTACAGCTCGTCGGCGTCGGCCAGCAGCTCCTTCAGTTTCTTTATGGTGGCCCGCCGCTCCTTGGGGATCACGTAGATCGGCTCGAACCCGGCGTCGACGTTGACCCCCAGCCGGGCCCACGGCTCCTTCTTGTATCGGGCGGGGATCTCCTGGGCGGAACGGGGCAGGTCCCGGACGTGGCCCATCGACGCCTCCACCACCACCTCCCCGTTGCGGCCGCGGAGGAACCGCCCGATGGTTCGGGCCTTGGTGGGGGACTCGACGACTACCAGGGTTCGGGGCATCGGCCGGGCAACGTAGGGGACGTGCAGGCCGGGTGTCAACCCTGTGGGGTTCTCCCACCGGCTCGCCGCCGGTACCGTTCCGTCCGGTGAGCGCACCCCGAGACACCATCCGTGGACGCGACCTGATCCGGCGGGGACCCTACGCCCGGCTGTGGTGGTCCCAGGCCATCTCCAGCCTGGGCGACTGGGTGACCCTGTTCGCGACGTTCGCTCTGGCCGCCCGCATCGCCGGGGGTGGCCGGTCGGCGTCGGTGGCGATCCTGGTGCCGCTGGTGGCCCGGATCCTCCCCGGGCTGGTGTTCGGGATCCTCGGCGGGGTGGTGGCCGACCGGTGGGACCGGAAACGAACCATGGTGGTGGCCGACTTCGGGCGGGCGGCGTTGGTGCTGGTGCTGCTGGCGGTGGGGAACTTCCGGGACCTGTTCCTGGTCACCTTCGCCATCGAGGTGCTGTCCCTGGTCCGTCAGCCCGCCCGGGAGGCGGTGGTGCCGCTCCTCATCCCGGGACGGCATCTGATGGCCGCCAACGGCCTCAACCTGATCGCCGCCTACGGCACCGCCCCGGTCGGGTCGGCCCTGTACGCGGTGCTGGCCCGGATCGGCCGGGACGTGTTCGCCGGGGTGTTCGCCAACCCGGCGGTGGCAGCCGCCTTCGCGTTCGACGCGGTCACCTTCCTGGTGTCCGGGGCGGTGGTGTTGACCATCCCCATTCCCCGCACCGAGGTGAGAGCCGAGCGGAGAGCCAGGAGCCGATTCGACCTGAGAGCTCCGCTGCGGGACATCGCCGACGGGTTCCGGTTCGTCACCCGGTACCCGACCGCCCGTCGGCTGGTCACCGGGATGGCGCTCGGGCCTGTTCGGAGGCGGGGCCCTGTTCGTGTTGGGCCAGCCCTACTCCGAGCAGGTCCTCAGCGCCTCCGACGAGGGGTACGGGCTGGTCCTCACCGCGTTGGGTCTGGGAGTGGGCGGCGGGATGATGGTGATGACGCTGTGGGGTCGGCGGATCACCCGGCGGGAGGCGTTCTTCGGGGCCGGTCTGGTGGTCACCGGGGTGAGCATCGTCTTCGCCGGGTTGTCGTCGCACGTCGGCGCCGCCGCCGGGTGGGTGTTCATCGCCGGGGCGGGCACCGGGGTTGCCTACGTGAGCGGATTCACCCAACTCCACGCCGCGGTCACCGACGACATCCGGGGTCGCACCTTCGCGGCGTTGTTCGCCGCGGCCCGGCTGGCGCTGCTGGTGTCCTTCGGTCTGGCCGGGGTGGCGGCCGCGGCGGTGCACGGCGCACTGCCCGGTTTGCTGTCCAACGGGATTCGGACCGTGATCGTCTTCGCCGGGTTGACCATCGCCGCCGCCGGCGGGATCACCCTGTGGTCGGTGAGGGAGCAGCTCGGCGGGGAGCCCCTCGACGAGGAGGCGTACCGGACGTTGCAGGAAGCCGGCGACGCTCTCACCTGGATGCGGGGCTACCGGCCGCCCGAGGAGGTGTGAGGTGCCGGCCCGGTACATCGCCCTGGAAGGGGTGGAGGGGGCCGGCAAGTCGACAGTGGCCGAGCTGGTCGCCGCCGAGCTCCAAAAGCAGGGTCGGCAGGTGGTGACGGTGAGGGAACCGGGGGGCACCCGGCTGGGGGAGGAGATCCGGCGGCTGCTGCTCCACTCCCATGAGATGGACCCGTGGGCGGAGGCGGCGCTGTTCTGCGCGCAACGGGCCCAGCTCGCCCGGGAGGTGGTGGCCCCGGCGTTGGCCGGGGGAGCGTGGGTGGTGTCGGACCGCAGCTACTACTCGTCACTCGCCTACCAGGGCTATGCCCGGGGGTTGGGGGTGGAGCAGGTGCGCACCCTCAACGAGCTGGCGTTGAACGGGGTGGTGCCCGACCTGGTGGTGGTGCTCGACGTCGAGCCCGAGGTGGGGTTGGGGAGACAGCGGGAACCCGACCGGATCGGCGGCCAAGGGGTGGAGTTCCAACGTCGGGTCGCCGAGGGTTACAGGAGCCTGGCGGCCGCAGAACCCCACCGGGTGGTGATCCTCGAAGGCGGGTTGGAACCGGAGGTTCTGGCCCGCCGGGTGGTGGAGCTGGCCGAGGAACGATGAGCGTCTTCGACGACGTCATCGGACACCGGCGGGTGTTGGGGCTGCTTCGCCGGGAGGCCGCCGCCCCGGCCGGGGCCTACCTGTTCGTCGGAGCCGCGTCGGTTGGGAAGGCCACCGTGGCCCGCCGGTTCGCGGCGCTGTTGCTCTGCCCGGAGGGGGGCGACCATGCGGGGGAGTGCCGGTCGTGTCGGCTGGCGGCGGCGGGAACCCATCCCGACCTCATCACGGTGGAGGCTTCGGGACGCTCGGTGGGGGTCGACCAGGCCCGGGAGACGATCGAACGGGCCACCCTGCGGCCGGTGGAGTCGGTGCGCAAGGTGTTCCTGTTCGAGGAGGCGGGGGCCATGACCGAACAGGCCGCCAACGCCCTCCTCAAGACCTTGGAGGAGCCGACCGCCACCACGGTGTTCCTGCTGGTCGCCGAATCCGAGACCGACCTTCCCCTCACGGTGGCTTCCCGGTGCCGGACCGTGCATTTCGGGAGGGTGGAGGACTCGGAGCTGGAAGCGGCGCTGATCGCCCGGGGGGTGGAAGGAGACCGGGCGGCGGCGTTGGCCCGGGTGGCGGGGGGTCGTCCCGGGTTGGCGTTGACGTTGGCGGGGTCTGAGTCGGTGGCCGAGTTCCGGGAGGCCTGGCTGCGGCTTCCCCAGAGGGTGTCTTCCCGCCCGGGGGAGGCGTTCCTCCTCGCCGACGAGATGATCGCCCTGGCCGACACGTTGGTGCCCGAGGGTGTCGACGCCAAGGAGAAGCGGCGGGCCCGGCTGGCGCTGCTCGCCACCGGGTTGGAGATCGCCGCCTCGTGGTACGTCGACGCGGCGGCGGTGGCGTTCGGTGGGGAGGTCCGCAACCAGGACGTTCCGTTGGCCGACCTGGCGTCGGTCCCGCCCCGGAAGGCGGTCCGCAACGCCGAGCTGCTGCTGGAGGCGGTCACCGACCTCGCCGCCAACCTCCGTCCCCAACCCCTGCTCGCCCGCCTGTTCGTTGAGCTCGCCGCCGACTAGGACCCCGCCTTTTCGTTTTTATGACGCAAAACCGCCCGGACCGGGCGGTTTTGCGTCATAAAAAAGCACGTAGGGGCGTCGGGTAACCTTGCCTGGCTGTGTCGGCTGGCCGGGGATCCTGATGGGTTTGGTCGTCTACAACCACGTGTTCGGGGCCTTGGCTCTGGCCGCCTGGCTGTTCACGGCGGCGGGGCTGGTTCCGGGGGTGCGCCGGATCGTGGCGGGAGCCGTTTCGCCGCGGGGACTGACGACGGCGATCGCCGTGGTGGCCACCGTCGCCACCTTGGGCAGCTTGGGATACTCCGAGGTGTGGGGTTTCGAGCCGTGCCGGCTGTGCTGGTATCAGCGGATCGCCATGTACCCGATCGCGGTTTCGGCTCTCGCCGCGGCGGCCGCACCCCTGACCGGGACCGCGGTCCGCACCGCCCGGCGCATGGTGTTGTCGCTGGCGATCCCGGGGGCGCTGATCGCAGCCTGGCACTGGATCGGCGTGCAGGTGCTCCTCCTGGGTGAGGGGGTGTGCACGCTTGGTGTTCCCTGCTCAGCCCGGTACGTTGAGGTGTTCGGTTTCCTCACCATCCCGGCGATGGCGTTGGCCGGCTTCTGCCTCATCACGGTGCTGGCCGGGATGCTGACCGAAAGGACGAACGAATGAACCCATCTGCTAAACGTCTGCTGTTCGTTGTGGGCGGAATCGTGGTGTTGGCCCTGGGAGGCGCCCTCGGCTGGTCGCTGGCCAGGGAGGCTTCGGCACCCGACCGACCCGACGAATACGGCTCGGTGACGGTGACCGGGGCCGCTCTTCCCCCCGGGACCGGGCCGTCCGACCTGGAGGCCCCATCGTTCACCACCCAGACGCCCGACGGTGTCGAGATCTCCGTCACGCCGGGCGACGGCACCCCGAAGGTGTTGGTGTTCCTCGCCCACTGGTGTCCCCACTGCCAAGCCGAGGTGCCACGGATCGTCGCCTGGCATCGGGACACCTCGGGGCTGGACGGGCTCGAGGTGGTGGGGGTGGCAACCGCCACCGACCGACTGAGGGTCAACTACCCGCCGTCGGATTGGCTGGAGCGGGAAGGTTGGCCCTATCCGGTGGCTCTCGACGACGCCGACAACTCGATCGCCCGGGCCTACGGAGTCGACTCGTTCCCCTTCTTCGTGGTGGTCGACTCGGAAGGTAGGGCGGTGTTCAGGGTGTCTGGAGAGCTCGACACCGCCACCCTGGACGAGCTGATGCGCACCGCCGCCGGGCTGTAACCCGCAGCGGACCCTTCCGGAACCCGGATCGGGGCCCCCGGCGTCGAAGAGATGTGACCATGCGTGAGAACTCCACCTGGTTGGCTCTCCTCGTCGGGCTGGGGGTGTTCCTCGTGGCGTATTGGACGGTGTTCCCTTCAGGATGCGCAGCGGTGGAAGGGGTACCGAGCTGGGAGCGGTGCACCTCGCTCGTCGGGTTGCCCGCCTTCTCGCTCACCGACTTGGGTTTGGACAACACCTTCGACATCCTCATCCCCGTCCTGCCGGGTGTGGTGGCCGGGGCGATAACCCGGCGTTGGGTCGCTCGTCCTATAAAGAACGACTGATCGGGGACCGATCCTCTCGTCATGGAGATCATCCGTGGCGGTAAGGAGCGCGGAGCCACCATGGCCGAGTACGGCCTGATGGTCGGGGTGATCGCCCTGCTCGCTCTGATCGGGGTGATGCTGGTCGGCGCCAACACCGCCGAGTCGTTCGACGCGGCGGCGGAGAGCCTCGACGCTACCCCGGGCGAGCTCGCCAATCTCCCAGGAGGCGGTGCCGAGGATGGTTCGTCTGGCTCGTCGTCGGGTGACGCCACGACGACCACCACGCTCTCGACGACCACTACCACGAGCGCACCGGCTCCCACGACCACCACCACGCTTCCTCCCGACCCGCAGGACTCGAGCCCGACCGTCGAGGGTTCAGGGTCGGAGCTGTCTAGCTGGAAGCCCACCCGCAACGGAGGCACGGGCAAGTGGACCGCTTCGGTCACCTACGGGAACGACTGGATCAACCCTCAGTACCTGACCCTGGAGGTCACCACGACCGACCACAAAGGGAAGCGAAAGACCGTTACGGTCAAAGGGTTCTACGTTCCCGCCAACGGTCGAGCTGACTTCCGGTATCCCGATAACGACCTGTCGAAGAACAGAAACACCGTAAAGGGGGTGCTGAAGGTGGAAGTCCGGGTGGTGGCCGTTTCCACCACCGACGCCGACGGCCGCCCGGTCGAGTATGAACCCCCGCAGGGTTCGAAGGTAGAGATTTCGGCTCCTCCCACCCCCTGAACGCCCCCGCGCTGTTCTGGCAGCTGAACTCCGCAGGGTATGGCGGGCTGTAGCCGGCGGTCCTGCACCCGGAGCCCCCAGGACCACTTCCGGGTGTACTGGTACCGCGACTCCGAACGCCGGGAGCTGGTGGTGGGTCACGTCGGAGACCACCTACCCAACAGGATGTCGTAGGAGACCGGGCCGGCTCAGATCGTCACCGGTGCCCCGATCTCCACCACCCGGTCGGGGGGCAGCCGGAAGAAATCCGCAGCGCTGGCTGCGTTCCGGTGCAGCACCGCGAACAGGCGTTCCCTCCATCTAGCCATGTCCGACGGTACGGCGGTGGACCTGACCCGTTCCCTGCCGACGAAGTAGACGGTGTAGGCCGGGTCGGCGGGGGGATCCTCCAGGTTGGCCAGATCGGCTGCGACGTCGATCCGGTCGGCGAAACCGTACCGGAGGACGACCTGGTAGAACCCGTCGCCCATCGGGGTGACCTCGGATCGGGCCGCCGGGAGCACCCGAGGTCGGTCGGTCACCTTGACCGACACCACGATCACCGTTTCGTGGAGACTGTGGTTGGCCCGCAGGTTCACCAGCAGGGCGGGGGGAACCCGGTCGGGTTCGGGAAACAGGTACACCGCGGTGCCCGGAACCCGTTCGGGCGGATCACGGAGCACCGACTCGACCAACTCCGACAGCGGGGCTTCGCCTCGCCGCATCCTGCCGTACAGCACCTCCCGGCCCTTCCGCCAGGTGGTCATCACCGTGAACACCGCACCTCCGGCCACCAACGGAAACCAGCCCCCGGAGGCGATCTTCAACAGGTTGGCCCCGAAGAACGACAGGTCCACCACCAGCAGCGTCACGGTCGACACGAACACCAGGCCTACCGGCCATCCCCAACCCCGGCGGGCCACCACCCCCAGCAGGACCGTGGTGATCGCCATGGTGGCGGTGACCGCCACCCCGTAGGCGCCGGCCAGGTTGGACGACGACCCGAACCCGACGACCAGCCCCAGGCACACCGCCATGAGCGTCCAGTTGATCGCCGGCACGTACACCTGACCCCTCTCGGTGGCCGAGGTGTGCCGCACCTCCATCCGAGGCAGGTAGTCGAGCTGAACCGCCTGGGCGGTGAGCGAGAACGCCCCCGAGATGAGCGCCTGGGAGGCGATGACCGTCGCCAGCGTGGCGAGCCCCACCAGAGGCAGCACCCACCCGGCCGGTGCCATCCGGAAGAACGGGCTGTCGACGGCCGACGGGTCTGAGATCACGAGGGCGGCCTGACCCAGGTAGTTGAGGGCCAACCCGGGGAGGACCAGGCCGAACCAGGCGAGTCTTATCGGGCGGGGACCGAAATGCCCCATGTCGGCGTAGAGGGCTTCCCCTCCGGTGACCACCAGGAACACCGATCCGAGCGACCGGAACGCGGCCAGGGGCCGATCGACGAACAGCCCGACTGCATATGTGGGGGAGAAGGCGGCCAGCACGTCGGGGTGGCCGACTATCTGGCGGATACCGAGGAACCCGATGGTGGCGAACCACACCACCATCACCGGTCCGAACAGCGACCCGACCGCCGCGGTTCCCCTCCGCTGCAGCGCGAACAGACCGACGAGTATCACCGCGGCGGCGGGGACCGCCACGGCACCGGCGTCGGGGAGGACCACGTCGAGGCCTTCGACCGCGGCGAGCACCGAGATGGCCGGGGTGATGGCCCCGTCGCCGTACAGCAGGGCGGTGCCGAACAGACCCAGGAGAAGCAGCAGCTTGGAGGGGTGCACGTCCCGGGCTAGGGCGGTCAGGGCCAGGAGGCCGCCTTCCCCGTCGTTGTCGGCCCGCATCACCAGCCCGATGTACTTGATCGAGATCACCACGATCAGCGACCACAACACGAGCGACGCCACCCCGAGGGCCACGGCCGGTGTGGGTTCGAGGCCGGAGCGGATCGCTTCCCGGAACGCATACAGGGGGCTGGTTCCGATGTCGCCGTACACCACCCCGAGAGCGGCGAGCGCAAGCCCGGCCAGGCCTGGATGGAACCGGGAGCGGACCGGACTCGACACGCGGAGGCGAATCCTACGTCCGTTCTGGGCTCCGGTTAGATTCGGCCGTGTCGCCGAGAGGCAGCCCAGACCGTCGACCGGTCTCTGATCGACCCGGCCAGCGGTCCTCGTTGTCGATCCTCCGAGGCCCCCCAGCCTTCTGTGCGGATTTGTGGACCCTGTGGCGGTGCTAATCCGCACAGAAGGATCTGCTCGAGCAGCTTTGGGCCCGCAGCGACCTGGCGGAAGACGAGGCCATGGCGCTCGCCATCGAGGCTCAAGAGGCGAGCCGTATTCGTTGAGAGCTGTCCTCGATCCCAACATCATCATCTCGGCGGTCCTCTCCCCTCGGGGCTCGCCCGCCAGGGTGATCCGTCACTGGTTGGAGGGAGGCTTTCGAACTGGTCTGCTCGGCGCGTCTCCTCGATGAGTTGGCGAGGGCACTCGGCTACCCGAAGATCGCCGTCTTCGTCCAGGCCGACGAGGCCGAAAGGTTGATCGATTTGGTGCGGAGTGGCTCGATCCTGGTCGATGACCCGACGACTCCTCCCACGGTCAGATCCTCGGATCCCGGAGATGACTATCTGATCGCGCTGGCGGAACACACCCGATCCGTGCTCGTCTCCGGTGACAGTGATCTCCTCGACCTTGCCGGTCAGATCCCCGTCTACTCCCCGTCTGACTTTCTCGCCGGGCTCTGAGCGGCCTTGCTGCGGCGCCACCGACCGTGGATCCAGGCTGGACGAGCTGACCCGCTCGGCGGACAGCGCAGCCGCGGCAGGTTGGCCCTCCTGGTGTCGGTGGTGTTCGTGGTGTTAGACGACACGTATCGCGGTCGGTCTGCGAAGTAGCGTCGGCTGTCGCCTGCTGCGAGTCCACGCCGACGCCGATCACCTGCGGAGGAGGCTTCAACCGTACCGGGAGAAGCTACGACAGCACCTGGTAGTCCATCCAGTCCGGTGGGTCCCCGGTCGACTCGGCTCGATGGGGCTCATCCGAAGTGTGGGGTGGCGACGAAAAGAGGTCATGAGACTCCAAGAGACCCGATGGGTCAACGCTCCTCTCGAGGAAGCATTCGAGTTCACAGCCGACTTCTCGAACATCGCTGACTGGGACCCCGGTGTCACGTCCTCGAAGAAGGTGACCGAGGGTCCTGTCGGACTCGGCACCGAGTTCGACCTCGAGGTTCGCTTCGGCCTGCGAACGATTCCAATGCGCTACGTCATCACCGAGTACCAGCCGAACTCCCGGGTGGTTCTGGTGGGCCGTGGTGAGCTGCTGCAGGCAGTGGACGAGATCGTGTTTTCCCGGGAGGACAACATGACTCGAATCGACTACACAGCCGACCTGACCTTCCCCAACAGCCTCCGCTTCCTCAGTCCGCTCATCTCGTTGGCGGCTGCCAAAGTAGGTCGCCGGGCGCTCGATGGTCTGGCAGCGGCTTTGAATCGATGAACCTGACGCACGTCGCCAGCTTCACCAACCTCGGGTACCACCTCCATGTTCGGGGTCGGAAGCCCGTCTCGGCCGACATGTCGGGCCGGACTGTGGTGATCACCGGGGCCACCTCTGGACTGGGTTTGGCGACGGCTCGTGCCCTGGCCGGTCTGGGGGCTCGGACGATCCTTGTTGGCCGCAATGAGGAGAGACTGCGACGAGTGGCCGATCTCGTCGGCGGCGAAACCATCCCGATGCGTGCCGATCTCAGTCTCATGAGCGATATCCGGGCGTTGGCTGCCGAGCTCCCATCTGAGATCCATGTCCTGGTCAACAACGTGGGTGTGTTGCTGCCCGAGCGCGCCGTCACCGAAGAGGGGATCGAAGCCACCCTGGCCACCAACCTCGCTGGACACTTTCTCCTGACCAACCTTCTCGCGGCCCGACTGGTTGCTTCTGCCCCGTCCCGAGTGATCAACGTCACCTCGGGTGGGATGTACGCCGAGCGGATTCGACCCGACGATCTCCAGTCTGAGCGAGGCCGCTATCGGGGGGCGGTCACCTACGCCCGAACCAAGCGGGGCCAGGTGATCCTCACCGAGATGTGGGCGCATCGCTTGGCTGGGACTGGGGTGACCGTGCATGCGATGCACCCGGGCTGGGCTCGAACCTCCGGGGTAGCCCGTTCGTTGCCGATGTTCAATCGTCTGATGGGACCGCTCCTGCGGACTCCCGAGCAGGGTGCGGACACCATTGTCTGGCTGGCCTCGTCGCCGGAGGCCGCCGAGTCGAGTGGCCTTCTCTGGTTCGACCGTCAGCCGGTCCCAACCCATCTGCGGAAGGCCACCCGTGAGACCGAATCCGACCGCCGGAAGCTCTGGCAGGCGCTGGTGGAGCTGACCGATTGTGACCTCGACCTCCCCCCACGCGGCTAGGTCAGAAGCCGGTCGACTGGCCCTCCCAGGGCGGTTCGGCTCCGGCCTCGAACTCAGCCACCGATGGGCCGCCCAAGGACCTGAGCCACCGCCGCCCCAGCAGGTAGGTCACCACCAGCAATCCCAACAACATCGGCCAACCCATCACGACCCGAGCCAGGCCGAGAGCGACGGTGTCGCCTTCGACGTACAGCCACCACTGGGTCAGCGAGCGGAACAGGAAGAACCCGGCCCATAGCCAGCTCGCCCTGGAGTACGCCGGACGCACCCGGGGATGCCAATACCAGTCGAGGGGCCACCCTCGTGCGAACCAACTCGTCCAGGCCACGAAGGGCCTCTTGGTCACGATCGAGATGACCACCACTGCCGTGGTCGCCAAGCCGGTGATGATGCCGGGCAGGAAGTAGGCATTGGCCGTCCCTGCTCGGAGGGCAAACAAGGCGGCGAAGAGGGACCCGGCCAGACCTGCCACGGCGAACCGAAGCTGCCGTCGTCGACCCAGGCGCCACAGTGTGATCGCAACCCCGGAGCCAACCCCGAGGATCGCCCCCGCCATCAGCCCCCACAGGGCGTTGGCGGTGACGAAGACGAGGGGCGGTACGATCCCGTCCGCCAGCGCGATCTCCCCGGCGAAGAGCCGTCCCAACTCGGAGCGCAGTCCTCGGGGGTCGGCATTCGGGTCAGCGGATGTCACCCGACTCCTCTCACGCCGCCAACGTGCCGGCGAACACCTGCCATGCCAAGGCCGACTTGGCCAAGAGGCTCAGCAAGATGTAGGTGCTCTCCCCATAGCGGTAGTCGGCCCATCTGCCCACCTTCTTGTACTGGAGGACCATGACGATGGCGAACACGTTGAAGAAGGCGAACAGGGAGAAGAAGATGGCGTACACGAAGCCGGGAGGGCTCGCCTCGATCCCGGGGGCAACCAGGTAGATGCCGATGGCCACCCACGGGACTGCTCCAGCCAGGACGCCAAACCAATACGGCGTCCAGCTCACTTGGCGGTCCGGGCTTTCGTATTTCTCCTGTAGCAGCCCGAAGAGGATCATCGAGGCGTTGACCCCGGCGATGGCCAGCAGGGCCGCGATGTCGGCAATCCCCACCAGCATGGCGATCAGGACGACCATGACCGACGAGGAGAGCGAGTATTCGATCCACCTCGCATAGTTGCGTTTCAGCGCCAGGTTCCGCTCATACCAGCCGTAGACACCCGGGGCCGAGATGATGAAGTGCGCCGCCGCCGACAGGAACAGGAATAGGGCGACACCCCATGCCAGCCTGATGTCGGCGAGCTTTGTTACCTCAGGGTCGGCGACACCCGGAGGACCGGTCATGAATGTGCCGATCACCGGGAGGGTGAAGTCGTTGGCCAGGGCAACCACCAGGATCCCCTGGACAGCATGGAGAGCACCCATGGCGGCGTTCCATAGGCGCAGCCTCGATTTTGAGTCTCGTTGTGTCATGTAGAGAGTTCGTAGCGAAGGTTCGCTTCGGATGAGCTCGATGTCGGGGCTCTGCTACCCGACGCAGCGAGCGGGCTGGATCCTTCTGTGCGGATCTGTTGACCAGGGAGCGTCGCGAATCCGCACAGAATCGAGCTTCAGCGGGCCACCGAGCAGCTGTTTGAGGGCTCCCGTCTGTAAATGAGATGGGACTACCCCGAGGCGAATCCCTTCTCCGGCGTCACGGGAGGGTTTCTGAACCAGCTCGACTGGATCAAGGCGTACCTTGCTCGTGAGAGCAACGGTGCAGCCGTACCGGGGTGCGTGTCGCGCGTCGACGGGGCCGCGCTGAGGCTCGAAGACGGCAGCGTCGATACGACAGTCACCGATCCACTCTATTGCGACGAAGCGGCGTACACTGATTTATCGGACTTCTTCTATGTGTGGCTCAAGCGCGCCATCGGGGATCTGGTCCTGGAAGCCATGGCGACGCCGCTGACACCGAAGACGGACGAGGCGACGGCGCTCAAGCACCGCCACGGAGGAGACGGCGCAGCGGCCGACCCGCACCTCACCGACAAGCTCGCCCAGGATTTTGCCGAAGCCAGGCGTCTCACCAAGCCGAACGGCCTGTACTCCCACGTCTTCGCCCACCAGGAAACCCAAGCGTGGGCGGCGCTGATCCGGAGTCCCTTCGCGGCCGGCCTGACAATCGACGCCACGTGGCCGATCGAGATGGAGATGGCGAATAGGCCGCGGGCTCAGAAATCGGCTGGCTTGCGAACTTCCATCACCGTCATCTGCCACCCACGCGTCGTCGGCAGCGCCCCGGCGTTCAGGCAGGTCCGCAACGAGATCGAGCAGATTGTCCAGGAGTCCGTCAAGCTCTTCTGGTCTTACGGCTTCCGCGGCGCGGACCTCATCGTCGCCTGTTACGGACCGGCCGTGGGCGTCTTCGGCAAGTACGAGCGCGTGGAGAAGGCGGACGGCACCCCCCTCGGCATTCCCGAACTCCTGGACCTCGCAAACCAGGCGGCTCGCGATGCCATCGCCGGCGAGTTCCGCCGCGACCACCTCTCGACGCTCTACTACGTCTGGGCGAACCTCTACGGCGCGGCGGAGCAGGCCTGGGACGGCGCCCGGCTGGTGGTGCAGATCGGCGGCGCCGAGGAGAACGCCATGGAGGTTGCACGCGGACATGGCATCTTCATAGTGAACGGATCCAAGTGCCGCCTGGCGCTCCTCGAAGACCGGGCGGGTCGCCGGGGACTCGGCATAGACCCGACCCCGCCGCTCATCGATGCGCTGCACCGGCCCATGCTCCTCTGGAAGGAGGAGAAGCGCGGTGAGCTGGTCGCGTACCTCGCGGAACGGGACCTCCTGGAGGACGGTCCCTTCTGGAAACTGGCGCAGGCTCTCTTCGAAGTTCTCCCGCGCGATCTGGAATACTGGAAACTGGTAAGCGCCCTGCTAGGCGAGCGCCCGACGCTGCGCGCGGAGGGCAAGCGCATGGCGGCAGCAGACCGCAAGCCGACGTTGTTCGATGGAGGAGGATGAGCCCGATGGCCTCCGCGCACACGTACACGCTGATCGCGCTCACCGACATTTGGACGGGATCCGTACGCCTCGAAGAGAGAAACGGCCAGCTGCGTGAGCGCATCGTGCCCGAGCGTCTCATTACAACTGGTCTGCTCGGCTCGATCCGCTGGTGGTTCGAGGTCCTCGTGCGCGGGCTTGGTAGCAGCGCTTGCGATCCGACCCAAACGGAGTGTCAGGACCGCGGCCACTGCGTGGTCTGTGAACTCTTCGGCTGCACCGGCTGGGCGCGCAAGTTTCGCTTCGAGGTTTTGGAAAAGGACGAAAAGGTGCATGTGGCGCAGATCAAGAAAGACCAAGATGACGGCATCTTCAAGCTTCGCTTTACCGAGCTCCGACCGGTGAAGCCCGAAGAGTGGGCTTTGCTGGACCTCACCTTGCGCTTCATCGCTGACTACGGCGCCATCGGCGGGAAGACGGTTCTCAAGCCCAGCGATGAGCCGAGTCGCGCCAATGCTGCTCATCACGACTACGGGTTGATCGAGATTCAGCAGCGTCCGGAGAAGATTCCCTCGTTGACCCGGAAGAAACTTGAGGAATACGTCTCGCCGCGAGAGTGGCGCACGCTCGACCACGACGGGTTCAGGTGGGCGTCGCTCGAAAACTTCTGGTACGTAAAGGGACGGTACCTAGCGCGGCAGAGCACTGACAAAAGTAGCTTCAACCGAGTCGTCGGCCGTAAAGAACCAAAGAACCAGGGACGACATCTTCGCACAGGCGCAAGCGATCTCGAAAAGTGGCTCGCAGGTCACCAACGCGAGAGCAAGAAGGTATTCAGCTTCAAATATCCCGAATCCGCAAGGCGCACCTTCGGCTTCGTGCCGTCGACGGACAACCTCGGTGAAATGCGGCAGCGTTTGAAGTACAAAGCATGGAAAGATCTAGGAGACGACGAGTTCCTCGACGGCGGGGCGATTTTGGCGCGACTTCTCAGCGCTGGAGGGACGCGATGAGTTTCGATCTCTACGCCGAGCTCGCCAGCCAGTGGGAATGTCCAGCGACGGTCCGGCTTCCGGCCGGGCTTGCCAGCGGCTTTGTCGATGGCTGTACGTCTTGGTTCGTCAAGGGGGAACTGGAGAGCGACCAGAGAGCCGGAAGACGGATAAAGAACGACGCGCGCAACTCCTACATGAAGGGCGCTGAATCTGCCCACTTAGCCCTGCCTGGCGAGCTCGCGTCGTTCCTTGACCCCCAGCCCGGCGTTTTGCCGCGAGGCTGGCTTGCAATCGAGGTTACCTTCAGTTTGCAGACGCCCTGGTATTCCAAGGACGACCGCTCCTTCCACGTCCTCGACAACCCCGTGCGGAAGGAACACGTCTTCGGCGTTCCGTTCATGTCCGCGGCGAGCTGGAAGGGCTTGCTGCGGTGGTCCTTGGAAATGACGACGGGTTTGATCGGCCCCGCACCCCTCAAAGACGAGAACCAACGGCAGCAGGCGCAGGCAGAGGTCCTCCATCTCTTCGGCAACGAGAAGGGCGCAAGCGACGACTTCCAGCGGGGGGCCCTCGCCTTCTACCCCACATGGTTCGGGAAGATCGGCTTCGAGGTGATCAACCCCCACAGCCGCAAGACCAGGGCCGGGACCCAGCCGATTTACTACGAGGTCGTGCCGCGGGGCGTCAAAGCGACTCTGAAGCTTCTCTACGCGCCGCTGCCCCGTCAAGTCCCTGAGGACGGCATCGATCCGCAGCACGCACTCGGCACCCTGCTTGATGCGACCGACAAGCTTCTGAGTGTGTACGGATTCTCCGCCAAGCGGACCGCGGGATGGGGCCTGGCGAAGGTGGACAAGTGGCTGGTCCGCAGCGGTAAGACCTCCCATAGCGGCAGCCTCGAGGGCGTGAAAGCGAGACTGGGCGACCTGTTGGGAGCAGAGGAGACAACGGCATGACCTGCTCCGGTGCGGACATGGCGAAGGTGCTTCGGGAACATCGACCCCTGCTGCTCGGCTGCGAGGCCATCGGCTGGCTGCACATGGCCGGCAAGGCGCACCCAGATTTCCTGCGCTCCCACGGCGGCACAGGAGTGTCATACGACGAAAAGCAATGGCACGAGCAGCTGGATCCCTCATGGAGCGACCGTCTCGACTGGCTGCGAACGGCGAACTCACTCACGTGGCCCGCTTCCCTCGTGGAATTCGTCCGGCGCTATAACGAGGGACGGTCTGTTCAGAACCTCGTCGGCTGCCTCCAGGCTGGCCACGCGATGGCCTCGGGGATCGAGAAGAACATTCCTCGCGAGCCTATTTCCACCTACCTGGAACAGGACGCCACGCACATGTGGCTGGCCACCGCCTTTGGTCATCCCGTTCGGAATCTGCTCGCGGATCCACCCGACGTGCTCCGGCCCGGCGGCTGGCAAGAGTTGCTTCAGCAGATTGGTGCGCTCCTCGACGAGCTCAAGGAACTGGGCACGAATCCGCCGGACGCCGTTCAGCCCTGGTGGGCATGGCGGGAAGAAGCCATCGGCGAGCACGGCTGGCTGCGGCGCGCGTTCGAGTCCACGCTCGCCGAGACCCGGCTGCCGAATAATGACGTGACCCTCTGGGACCAATCCTACGTAGCCGCGGCGCTGTTCAAGTCCGCGGTTGCGGGCATTGTCCTGTTGCAGAACCTGCCGGCGGATGTCTGGCAAAACCTCAAGTCCCAGACGCGCTGGCGGGTACTGACCGTCGGATTCGGCACCGATCACTACGAGGCGCGGGCGGTCCGCATCGGCGACTGGACCGGCGCCCAGATGCAAATCGAGCGGTTCTTCGACGACGTTCGTCGCCTGATCGAGGTAGACCTGGCGGTGGGATCGCTTCTGTATCGCGATGACCAGGTGCTGGCGTTCACCTTCCCCGGTGAGAGGTTTGACGACGAAGGAGAGAGGAAAGGCCGAAGCCTCGGCGACGAAGCTGCGAACAGACTCCGCGAGTGGATCGAGCAGCAGGTCGACGAGCTGGCCCAGAACCGCAAGTTCGAGACTCCGCCATCGTGCAATCTATCCACATCCACACGCTCTGTCATCTCGATGGCGCGCGAGGCGGCCAAGGCACGCGACCGGGTAGCCGTTTCTGTTCACCGGACGTGGCCCATCGCGGAGACGACCGAACAGCAGGGGCATATCTGCCCCGTCTGCCAGGTGCGCTTCAGCGCTGGTCGCCACGGCGGTGAGGAAGCAAACCCCAAGCAGCGCCCATGCAATGTCTGTCGCGAACGGCGGAAAGGTCGCCTGGACGCATGGCTGAAAGAGGGGGCGGACACGATCTGGATCACCGAACTGGCCGACGACAACGACCGCGTCGCTCTGCTCACTTTCGGCTTCGATCTCGAGCCGTGGCTCGACGGGTCGCGAGTGGACTCGCTGCGGGCGCAGAGCATCGCGGCGTGGCGACGGTTCAATCCGGTGCTCTACAAGAATCCAAGAAAGCAAGATCCTGTGGATAACCCGATTGACCCAGGAGAGGCCCGAGAAGAGCTTCTCGCGCACGTGCAGGGGTCTTTGGCCAAGGATTGGAACGAAGCGAACCAGGATGTTGTCCTCCGGGGGCTTCAGGACGGCGTTCAGCACGACTCGAGCTGGGAAAGCCTCTACGACAAGATCGTCTGGGACCGCGCGGATGCACCGAGCTGGAACGAGACGGAGGGCCAAGACGATGTCCGCGCTCGCTGGCTCCTCCACCAGCTCTTTCGGAAGAACGCCTCGCCTGGGCGTGTGTACCGCTTTTGGCGGACGGCCGAGGGCTTTTTCGACGAGCTGCTTCCAATCTTCCGCGAAGCGGTTGCGGCACACGCCAACCGCTGGCGCACGCGCCGGCTGGTCCTCGAGCCAACCGGAGATAGCGCAACGGGTTGGCAGGATCGCGAGACGTATTCGACCCGCTGGAACGATGCCCCGCTGGAGTTGCTCTACCGGGCAGGGAGCAACGACTTCCTCACTGTTTGCAATGTGGCCCGCGTGCTTCGGCCCGAGCAGCGGCGCGAGGACCTGCGAGGGATCGAGTGGCAGATGAAGGGCGACGACGGACGGACCCGCACACTCAAGGTCGGCAGTGTCTCGGAGCCTGCCGGATTGGGTGCCTACGCGCCGTTGATCGTCCTCGACCGCAGTCCGGTGCGGTTCCGTGTCCTCGTCCCCCTGAGCGCCGCCGGACCGTGTGTCGACGCGGCGGTGGCGAAGTGGGGGGAGGAATTCGGCCGCGTCTGGGATCGGATGCCCCTCCACGTCGGCATCGTCGCTTTTCCGCGGATGACGCCTTTTCAGGCGGTCATCGAGGCGGCCAGGAACGTGGAGGCCGACCTTTCCCGGGGCGGCAAAGAACGGTGGCGGGTCGTCGAGTCGCATGTGCGAGACGGCGTTGCCGCTCTGGTGTTGGCGCGACCGGACGGTGCGCACGAGCTGGTGACGGCTCCGATTGCGCTTCCCGACGGGCGAGCCGACGACCACTACCCCTACGTCGCTGTGACCGACCGGATTGAGCGCCACTCACGAGACTTCACGAGACCAGCGTCGACAGATCGGGAAGCACAACTCTACCGGCACGTCGCCGATCTCGCCCCCGGCGATGGCGTGGCGGTCGCGCCGAGCCGACTCGCGATCGTCTTCCTCGACAGCACGGCCCGGCGGTTCGAGTCCGCCGAACTGCGCTACCTGTCGGAATGGCGGCGGCTGTGGGAGATCTGGGATCTGCTCTGTCGCACGGCGCCGAGTGTCACGGCATTACGTGGGGCATGGGGAGCCTTGGCGGATGCCCGGGAGCGATGGAATGCGGGCGAGGTTACTTCGCGCGACGGGTCGGCGGCGTGGGCGTCCCTTGCGCGCTCGGTGCTCGCCAATCACCTGGAAGCGAGACCCCCGGAGCTGGATGCCCTAGTGGATGCGGCGGTCTCAGGGATCCTCGGGACAACGCTCGAGTGGCATCTCAGAATCCTGAAACTCGATTTGGAGGTACGCACATGACCGATACTCAAGCCTACAAGAGCTTCGAACGCTACCGCTACGCCGGCCTTGCCGTGGATCCCATCCATGTGGGCACGGGTGGCGCCCGACTCGGACGCGTGGACAACACAATCGTCCGCGACCCGGCTACGAAGCTTCCAAAGATCCCCGGCTCGAGCCTCGCCGGTGTTCTTCGGACCTACGTCGCGATGGCTGAGGAGCTCGGCCGGAACGCGAACGCGCGTGCCGAGCCCTACTACCCTGACTGTGCCGGGCAGGGGCAGCGGCGCGCCGACGGTTCGGGCGGCCACTGCGGGCAGCGCACCTGCAAGGTCTGCACCGTGTTCGGGTTCGCCCGGGGCAAGGACAGCGCGGGCGGCTTCGCGGGTCTGGCGGCTTTCAGCGACATGCATCTGCTGCTCTTCCCAGTCCCGACGCGAGAGGGGCCGGTGTGGGTCACGTCCCCGGGTGCGCTGCGCGTCGCAGGAATCGATCAGAAGATCGACGATGAGAACAAGGTATACCGGAAGAACGGCCAGGGACGTAGTCTGAACCTCGGGTGGCTGCTGCTCGACGAAGCCAAGCTGACGGCAAACGATCTCTTCGGAAGGCTGGAGGGTCTCGGCATCCCCAAATACATCCGCGATCGCATCGCGCTCGTGTCCGACAAGCTCTTCAGCCACGTGGTCAACAGCAACCTGGAAGTGCGCACCTCGGTGGCGATCGATGCGTCTACCGGCGCGGCCGAGGAAGGCGCGCTGTTCACCTACGAGGCCCTGCCGAGGGCCTCGGTCTTGTGCTGGGATGTGATCTGCCGGTTCCCGGGTCATTTCCGAATCGGGAGCGGACAAGTGGAAGCTGTGAAGAGCCCGGAGGACGTGCACGACGTTGTGAAGCGGGGCTACCCCTACCTCGAGGCCCTGGGGATCGGCGGGATGGGCACCCGTGGAATGGGACGGCTGAAGGTGCTCCACGCATCGAGCGGCGCGGCTGCCGAGACCCAGGCCCAAGCTAGCGGGAGGGCATGATGCAAAACCTGGATCTCAAATGCGCAGAGCTCGCCGAGAAGCTCGCCGATGGCGCCAACAAGGACCGCGAGAAGCTCCTGACGGACGGCTTGGGAGTTCTCCAGGAGCAGGGGCTGTATGCATTCTTCCTCTTCCTCAAGGCGAGTAAGCGCGCCAGGTCTCACGAGGTCAGTGGTGCGTGTGAAAAGTTCCTTCGCGACCAGGGTCTCCTGCAGGATCACAACAACGATCTTTTTCAAGGTCTGAAGTCCCTTGCCGATCGGCTCGACGACCTGCTGTTCGCCCGTGACCTGTTGACGCAGGCTCTCGTTTACGCCCGCTATCACGCCAAGGCCCGGACGGAAGGAGCGAGCCGGGAATGATCTGGCAACTGTTCCGGTGGACCTGGCGCCTCGATGGGCCCCTGTTCGTCGGTACGTCTCCTGCGGGCGTCCTCAACCGATGCCGGCCGTATATCCCGGCGCGGACGATCTGGGGTGCGGTCACCGCCGAACTCGCGCGCGTAGAGGCGGACGACGATAAGCGGTACGTTCAGGTGGGTGACGAACTCCGTAAGCAGGCTCG
This sequence comes from Acidimicrobiia bacterium, assembly GCA_026002975.1. Taxonomy (GTDB): domain Bacteria; phylum Actinomycetota; class Acidimicrobiia; order Spongiisociales; family ZC4RG35; genus BPGJ01. The sequence continues at coordinate 179,585 of BPGJ01000004.1, read as the reverse complement.
CTTTTCCTACCTGTACCCCGCCGAGTTTGTCGACAGGGACTGGTTCGCGTGGCTCCCGGAGTACCGCGAACGTGAAGGCTTGGTCTGGGTACGCGAGGGTGGGGGTAGCGTGCACGCAGATCGCCGCTTCAGGCGCCGGCTGCTGTGGACACGCCCTGCCACGGCGATCGATCCCGACAACGATGCGGCGCTCGATGGATCCCTCCGCGAGACCGAGTGCGTCCAACCGCACTGGCGCCGCGAGGGCGACTCTCCCGGGGGCCCGGTGGGCATGGTGGGCTACGTCTTCATCCGAGAGAGCAAGAACATTGCCGAGCGGCTCCGTGCGCTCCGCACCCTGTTCGTCGGGGGCGATACGCGCTACGGCCTTGGTTGCATCGTACGAGTTGCAATGGAGCCGGCCAAGGCGTTGTTCGGTGCGACGGTGGATCTCGACCGTGAGCAGCCGTGCGTAATTACGGACCGCACTCTGGCTCATGCGCTTGCGAGCAACGGGGCCCCGATGTGCGGCGCGCAGGAGGCGATCGGCGGCTGGGATATGACGAAACCGCGGGTGGGTCGCCGAATTCACGGGCCGGTCTGGACGCCAGGTTCGCGGATTCCCGCAGGAGATCGGAGTCCGCACTTCCAGATTGACGAGCACGGTATCTGGCGGCTTGAGGAACGGCACGCCTCGAAGCCGCTGTCGAACCGGGCATCTTCGTCATGACCGAAACGCTCAAACCCTGGTACGCCATCGCGACACCCCACGAGGACATCCGAGAGGGACGCCTCGCCGAGGCGGCGTGCGCCGCGAACCTCTGGTGCAAGCGGGGCGGAAGCCGGCACGACCGCTGGCGAGAGTGCGGGGACGGCCACCGAAACAGAACCCGGGACGGTTCACCGAGTCGTCGTCCGCGGGGTGGTTGCCGTCGAGAACTGGGGCGAGTTGTTCCGCTGCTTCGTCGGACCCGCCGCACGAATGAACCTCAAGAGGCTTGACCTCGGCGTGCATTTCGAGATGGTGCTCCCCGAGGACCAGCCGCTGGGCGACAACGATCCGGCGCTCAAGTCGATGAAGGAGGCAGCGCGCCAGTTGGGGCTGGAACTCGACATCGAAGGGTGAGCCGCTCCGTATCGCGCCATTCCGTCACGGTCTGGCACCTGGGTCACTGCCAACCTTCCGGAGCCGGAGAGGGGACTCGAACCCCTGACCTGCTCATTACGAGTGAGCTGCTCTGCCGTCTGAGCTACTCCGGCGGCGGTCCGCCATGTTAGGTGTGGAGGGGTGCGACCGGGTCTGCCACGCTGGAAACCGACCGTGATCTGGCTGGCCGTCGCCGTCTCCTTCGTCGGGTTGGTGTGGTTGGGTCAGCGCCGGCTCATCTACCTGCCCGACCGCTCCCTACCCTCCCCGCCGGCCGAGGTCACGGTGGTGGAGTTCACCACCGAAGACGGCGTCCCCCATCGGGGATGGTGGGTCCCGGCCGAGACAGGGCCGGTCGGGACGGTGGTGGTGTTCAACGGCAACGCCGGCAACAAAGCCGGCCGGCTTCCCCTCGCCCGGCGGCTGGCCGAGCGGGGAGCCGACGTGTTGCTCTTCGACTACCGAGGCTACGGCGACACTCCCGGTGCTCCCAGCGAGGAGGGCCTCGTAGCCGACGGTCGGGCGGCGGCCGTCATCGCCGAGGGACGCTCCCGGGGGCCGGTGGTGTACTTCGGTGAGTCGCTGGGCGCCGCGGTGGCGGTGGGGGTCGCGGCCGAGCATCCTCCCGCCGGCCTGGTGCTCCGCTCCCCGTTCACCTCGCTGGTCGACGTGGGACGGTTTCATTACCCGTTTCTTCCCGTCGGTCTCCTGCTGCGGGACCGGTTCCCGGTCGTCGACCTGGCCGAGGGGATCGACGCACCGGTGGTGGTGGTGCTCGGAACCGGCGACCGGGTGGTCCCACCCGAACAGAGCCGACGGGTGGCCGACGCTTTCGCCGCCCGGGTCGTGGAGGTGCCCGGTGCCGACCACAACGACCCCGAACTGGCGTGGGGCCCGAAGGTGGTGGACGCGGTGGCTTCGCTGTTCGACTTGGGAGCCCAACCGTCGGGCTGACTACTGTCCCGACCGTGGCCGACCGAGCCAACTTCGAACAGGACGTCGTCGAGTACCTGCCGCAGCTCTACTCGGCGGCGGTGCGGATGACCCGCAACCCGGCCGACGCCGAAGACCTGGTCCAGGAGACCCTGTTCAAGGCGTATCGGGCGTACGACACGTTCCAGGAGGGCACCAACCTGCGGGCCTGGCTGTACCGGATCCTCACCAACACCTACATCAACGAGTACCGGAAACAGAGCCGCCGGCCCACCGAAACCGACCTGGAGGAGGTCCAGGACCTCTACCTTTACCGCAGGCTCGGCTCCGAACAGGCCGACGACCTGGCCCGCTCCGCCGAGGACGTGCTCCTGGACGGGCTGGTCGACTCCGACATCAAAGAGGCCGTAGACTCCCTCCCCGAGAACTTCAGGCTGCCCGTCCTGCTCGCCGACCTGGGCGGGTTCTCCTACAAGGAGATCGCCGAGATCCTCGGGATCCCCATCGGAACGGTCATGTCCCGCCTCCATCGGGGAAGAAAGGCGCTACAGAAGGCGTTGTGGGACTACGCAGAGCGGCGGGGACTGCTCCCCGAAGAGGCGAAGACGCAAGAACGGAGCTGATGTGAGCCCACGCCGATGAGTGGACACTGCGACGAAGCCCTGGCCCAGCTCTACACCTACCTCGACGGGGAACTCGACGAGGTGGCTTTCACCCGGATCCGCGCCCACATCGAGGAGTGCCATCCGTGCGGCGGGGCGTACGCCTTCGAGGAGCGGCTTCGGGTGGTGGTCCGTCAGCGCCTGCAGGAGGAAGTCCCCGAAGAGGTGGTGGCTCGGCTCAGGGCGGTGGTGGCTCGTCTCTGCCGGTGACCGGCCTCCGTTTCGCCGCGGTTAGGCTTTCCCGGTCATGCGTCGAATCGTCGCTCTGGGAGTGTTCCTGTCCGTCCTGACGGCGTTGGCGGCACCGGCCGTCGCCCAGGAGGAACCGGCTGACCAGCCGACCACCACCACGGTGGCGGAGTCGTCGGGCTACCAGCCGGCCGTCACCGTGCCGCCGCCGTCGTCCCCGTCAGAGGAGTTGCCGTGGACGGCTCGCTACCTCATACCGACGGGTCTGGTGCTGGCCGCCCTGATCGTGTTCGTGACGGTGGTCCAGTACTTCCTGCGGGTGGTCCGCAGCCGCTACAAAGTGGTGGAGTGAACCAGGCCGTCCCGTGGCGGTTCGCCGCCCGGGTCGGAGGCCTGGTCGCAGGGGACCATCCCCTGTGGCGGTCCTACCACGCCGAACACCTGGCGCTCACCCTTCCTGAAGCGGTCGAGACCGCCAACCGGCTGGTGGCCGAGGAGACCCGTCTCGACCTTCCCGGGGTTCCCGACGTGGCGGTGGTCGACCGGCGGGAGTGGATCGACCGGAACCTGGGGGCGTTCACCCATCTTCTCCGTCCCCTCGAACGGAAACTGGTGGAACGGCTCGAACGGGTGGGCGCCGAAGACGTCGCTCCCAACATCGCCCGGCGGCTGGTAGCAGCCGAAACCGGGGCCCTGTTGGGGTTCCTGGCCCGCCGGGTCCTCGGACAGTACGAGCTGGTCCTCCCCACCGGCGACGACTCCGACTCGATCGCGTTCGTCGGACCCAACGTCCTCCAGATCGAACGGCTCCACCAGCTCAACCCGAAGGAGATGCGTACCTGGCTGGCTCTCCACGAAGCCACCCACCGGGCCCAGTTCGTCGGTGTGCCGTGGATGCGAACCTACTTCCGCAGCCTGGTCGACGTCCTGGTCGAGGGCATGGAACCCGACCCGGGGAGGCTGATCGAGGCGGTCCGCACCGTCGTCCGGAACCGAAAGGCAGGACGGCCGCTGGTCGACGAGAAGGGGCTGCTCGGCCTGATGGTGGGGGACCGACAGCGGCAGGTCCTCGACCGGGTGCAAGCCCTGATGAGCCTGCTGGAAGGTCACGGTCATGTGGTGATGGACCGGATCGGGCAACGGATCCTCGTCTCCCAACCCAGGATGAGCCGCCTGTTGAAGGCGCGGCGTCGGGACCCCCGCTGGGCGCTGCTGTACCGGCTCACCGGCCTGGAGATGAAGATCCGCCAATACGAGCAGGGGGAGCGGTTCGTCCGGGCGGTGGAAGCCCGGGCCGGGTGGGACGCCCTCCAGGCCGCCTGGGTCTCACCCGACAACCTGCCCACCCTGGCAGAGATCGAGGAGCCGGAGGCGTGGCTGCGTCGCGTCGGCTGAGCCGACTGGCCGAACAGGTGACCTCGGCGGCCGACCTCCCCGACGGGCCCCTCTGGGTGGCCCTGTCGGGAGGGGCCGACTCGGCGGCCCTCGGCTGGGTGGCGGTCCACGCCGGACGGGACGTGCGGGCGGTCCACGTCCATCACGGGCTGCCCACCTCCGACGTGATGGAGCGGGCCGCCCGCACGATCGCCCGACGCCTGGGCGTCGAACTGGTGGTGGAGAAGGTGACCGTTCCCCCCGGAGCCTCCTGGGAGGGTCAGGCCCGGCGAGTCCGATACGCCGTGTTCCGCCGGGTCGTCGGGCCGGGGGAGTGGCTGTGCACCGGCCACACCCGCGACGACCAGGCCGAAACCGTGCTGCACCACCTGCTGCGGGGCTCCGGGCTCGACGGTCTGGCCGGCATCCCCCGCCGGCGGCCGCCATTCGCCCGTCCCCTCCTCGCCGTTTCCCGCTCCCAAACCCGGGAGCTGGCCACCCTCGCCGGGCTGCCCTGGAGGGACGACCCCACCAACCGGGAGGACACACACCTCCGGTCCCGGATCCGTCACCGGGTACTTCGGGTATTGGCCGACGCCTACGGCCCCGGGGTGGTGGACGGGCTGGTACGCACCGCCGAGGTGGCGTCGGCGGAGCTGGAGGTGCTGGAGGACGCCGCCGGCCGCATCCGGATCGAGCAGGCTCCCGGCCGGGTCCGGATCCCGGTGGGTGAGCTGCGGGCGGCACCGGCGGCGGTGGCGGCCCGGGTGGTTCGGCGGGCTTGGAAGTTGCTCAGGGACCACCATCCGCCCGGACGGGACACCGTCGAAGCGATCCTCGACGTCGCCCACGGGAAGAAGACCCGGGTCGACCTCCCCGAAGGGGTGGTGGCCTCCAAAGAGGGGGTGCACCTGGTGCTGGCCGCCGGCGGACCCGCCCCGGCTCCGCCGCCCGTCCCGCTGGCCATCCCCGGGGTGACCGTCTGGGGTAGGTGGCGGGTCGAAGTGGAACTCACCGCGCAGCCGGATCTGGTTCCCTTCGGGCGGCATCGGCTGGTGGCCCCCCATCGGCGGGACGTGACCGCGGTGGTGCGGGCCGCCCGACCCGACGACCGGATCGGGATCGGTGCCGGTACCAAACCGGTGTCCGAAGCCCTGGCCGAGGCGGGGATCCCCTCTGGGGAGCGACCCGGCTGGCCGGTGGTGGAGATCGACGGTCAGGTGGTGTGGATCCCAGGTGTGAGGAGGGCGGTTTGGCGGCCCGGCGGGGGAGACGGCTACTTTTCGGCCGTGGCCTTCGAGGAGAGCGAGTGGCGAACGTCCGCACCCTGATCACCGCCGAGCAGATCGCCGAGAAGCTGGCCGAGATGGGTCGGCAGATCACCGCCGACTACCAGGGCAAGGATCTGCTGGTGGTGGGGGTCCTCAAAGGGGCGTTCATGGTGATGGCCGACCTGGCCCGTCACATCGACCTCCCGGTGGAGTTCGACTTCATGGCGGTGTCCTCCTACGGTGCGTCCACCCAGACCTCGGGGGTGGTGCGGATCCTCAAGGACCTGGATCAGGAGATCGCCGGCCGGGACGTGCTGATCGTCGAGGACATCATCGACTCGGGCCTCACCCTCAACTACCTGATGAAGAGCCTCAAGGTGAGGAAACCGGCGTCGCTGGAGGTGGCTGCGCTGCTGGTCAAGGAGGGAATCCAGCGGGTCCCCCTCGACGTCAAGTACATCGGGTTCCGGATCGGCCCCGAGTTCGTCGTCGGGTACGGACTCGACTACGCCGGAAAGTACCGGAACCTGCCCTTCGTCGGGGTCATCGAAGACTGAAGACCCGCCGCATCTGGGTAGGGTGGAGGCCGTCCCCGGAGTTCCCATAGCCGGGATCCCCTCGTAGCATGAGGGCGACGGCCCGGGCCGTCACCAGAAAAACCCCGGAGAAACGACTTGAACCGAACGTTCCGCACCCTTCTCGTCTACGGCCTGGTCTTCGTGGTCCTGGCTCTCGTCGCCCAACGATGGTTCGACGAGATCGCCGCACCTGCCGAGATCTCCCTCACCGAGTTCCAGCAGCAGCTCGAAGATGGGGAGATCGCCTCGGTGACCCTGTTCACCCGGTCCAAACGGGCCCAAGGGAAATACGTCGACTCCACCAACCCCACCGGCTTCGACTTCATGGTCCGCTACCCGGAGGGGTTCGAAGGCGAACTCACCCAGGCAGTACTCGACGCCGGGGTGTCCCTCACCACCGACGCCGAACCGCCCGGCTTCTGGGAGGTGCTCATCTCGATCCTCCCCTGGCTGTTCCTGGTCGGGTTCATGGTGTTCATCTTCATGCAGATGCAGGGGTCGGGCAACCGGGTCATGCAGTTCGGCAAGGCCAAAGCCAAGACGGTCTCGAAAGACCAACCCAAGGTCACCTTCGCCGACGTGGCCGGTCTGGAAGAGGCGATAGAAGAGCTGCAGGAGATCAAGGACTTCCTGCAGAACCCCGACCGGTACCGGGCGATCGGAGCCAAGATCCCCAAGGGGGTGTTGCTGTTCGGGCCGCCCGGCACCGGCAAGACGCTCCTGGCCCGGGCGGTGGCCGGAGAGGCCGGGGTGCCGTTCCTGTCGATCTCGGGCTCCGACTTCGTGGAGATGTTCGTCGGGGTGGGTGCCAGCCGGGTGAGGGACCTGTTCGAACAGGCCAAACAGAACGCCCCGGCCATCGTGTTCATCGACGAGATCGACGCGGTGGGACGTCACCGGGGCGCCGGTCTCGGCGGTGGGCACGACGAACGGGAACAGACCCTCAACCAGCTCCTGGTGGAGCTCGACGGGTTCGAGGGCAACACCGGGGTGATCGTCATGGCCGCCACCAACCGGCCCGACATCCTCGACCCGGCGCTGCTCCGACCCGGCCGGTTCGACCGTCAGATCGTGGTCGACGCCCCCGACATCGAAGGACGCAAAGCCATCCTCCAGGTGCACGCCCGGGGCAAACCCCTCGCCCCCGAGATCGACCTCGAGGTGCTGGCCCGCCGCACGCCGGGGTTCACCGGCGCCGACCTGGCCAACCTGATCAACGAAGCCGCCCTGCTGGCGGCCCGACGGCGGAAGGCCACCATCGGGATGGACGAGCTGGAGGAGGCCATCGACCGGGTGATAGCCGGACCCGAACGCAAGTCCCGGGTGATGAGCGACGAGGAGAAGAGGCTGATCGCCTACCACGAAACGGGCCACGCCCTGGTCGGCTGGGCGTTGCCGATGGCCGACCCGGTGCACAAGGTGACGATCGTCGCCCGTGGCCGGTCGCTCGGCCACACCCTGGCACTGCCCACCCACGACAAGTACTTGGTGAGACGGTCGGAGCTGGTCGACCAGCTCGCCATGCTGCTGGGTGGGCGCACCGCCGAGGAGCTCATCTACGCCGATCCGACCACCGGCGCCGCCAACGACATCGAAAAAGCCACCCAGATCGCCCGCCGCATGGTGATGGAATACGGGATGAGCGACCGGCTCGGACCCCTCCAATACGGCAAACCGGCCGGCGAGGTGTTCCTGGGTAGGGACTACACCCGCAGCCAGGACTACTCCGACGAAGTGGCCGCCTCGATCGACGACGAGGTTCGGGCGTTGATCAACGCCGCCCACGAAGAAGCCCGTCAGATCCTGGAAGCCCACCGGGACGCGATGGAACGCATGGTCGCCGCCCTCTTGGACAAGGAGAGCCTGGGCCCCGACGAGGTGGCCGAGATCTTCGCCGACGTGCCCAAGTGGGAGCATGCCGCCAGCGGATCGTTCCGGATCCGTCCTCCCGCCGGGTTCCGGGCCGCCAACGGGGGAGTGGCCGCAGCTCAGAAGGCCGACCAGAGCCGACCGGAGGGCTGATGACGGGGGACGGTCACCGGCCGTCTTCGCCCTCCCGCCCCAGGGAAGTCGACCTGGAGGCGATCGCCGACGCGGTCAGGAAGATCCTGGTGGCGGTGGGGGAGGACCCCGACCGGGACGGCCTCAAAGACACCCCCCGGCGGGTGGCCCGGCTCTACGCCGAGGTCCTCGGGGGTATGCGGGTCGATCCCGAGTCTCTCCTCGAGGTCAGGTTCGAAACCGCCTACGACGAGATCGTCATGGTGAGGGACATCCCCCTCTACTCGCTGTGCGAACACCACCTGGTGCCGTTCCTGGGAAGAGCCCACGTCGCCTACATCCCCGACGATCGGGGATGCGTCACCGGGCTGTCGAAGCTGGCCCGTCTGGTCGACGCGTACTCCCGCCGCCTCCAGGTGCAAGAACGGCTCACCGTGCAGATCGCCGACACCCTGGAGAAGGCCCTCCAGCCGAAGGGGGTGATGGTGGTGATCGAAGCCGAACATCTGTGCATGTCGATGCGGGGTGTGAACAAGCCGGGGGCGATGACCATCACCTCTGCGGTTCGGGGACTGTTCCGGGACAACCCCTCCACCCGGGAGGAGGGGATGAGGCTGCTGATCGGCACCAAGTGAACTGGCGGATCCGTACCGGCTCCCTGTCGCTCGACGAGACCGTGCTGATGGGGATCGTCAACGTCACCCCCGACTCGTTCTCCGACGGAGGCAGCTTCCTCGATCCCGACCAGGCGGTGGCCCACGCCAGGAGGCTGGTCGACGAGGGAGCCCACCTGGTCGACGTGGGAGGCGAGTCGACCCGCCCGGGAGCCGAGCCGGTTCCCGAAGCCGAAGAGCTGCGGCGGGTGATCCCGGTCGTCCGGGAGCTGGCCGCCTCGGGTGTCCGGGTGTCGATCGACACCCGCAAACCGAAGGTGGCGGAAGCCGCCCTGGAGGCGGGCGCCGTGGTGATCAACGACGTGTCCGGCCTGACCGACCCGGCGATGCGGCGCCTGGCCGCCGAGTCGGGAGCCGGAGTGGTGGTGATGCACATGAAAGGAGACCCCCGCACCATGCAGAGCCAGGCGGTCTACACCGACGTGGTGGCCGAGGTCGCCGACTTCCTCCGGCGCCGAGCCGAAGAAGCCGTCGCCGAAGGCGTCCATCCCGAAGCGGTTTGCGTCGACCCGGGGATCGGGTTCGGTAAGACCACCGAACACAACCTGCTTCTCCTCCGCGACCTGCCCGCGATCGTCGCGCTGGGATATCCGGTGCTGGTCGGCACGTCACGCAAGAGCTTCCTCGGGGCGATCACCGGGCGGGAGAACCCGGCCGACCGGGACCTGGCCACCGCGGTGACGGTGGCGTTGGCGGTGGAGAGAGGCGCCCACGCCGTGCGGGTCCACGACGTGGCCGCGGCCCGGGAAGCAGCCGCCGTGGCGGCAGCTATCGTGCGGGCCGCACCGTGACCATGATCGTCGGGTTGAAACCGCGCGGTTTCCGCTGGGTGATAGCCGACCGTCTAGCCGTGTCCGACCGGATCGGCGGGTCGGGGATCCAGCATCGCCGGGTGAGGCGGGAAGAGGAGATCACCTGGCTGGTCAACGAAGCCGGGGTCACCTGCGTGGTGTCGCTGCTGTCGGGCAACCAGAACCTCCACGCCTACCGGCAGGCCGGTCTCAAGGCTCTCCAGGTCCCCATGCCCGACCAGCCCGAACCAGACGACGCGGAGCGCCTCTACCGCACCATCCGGGAAGAGACGTCCCGGCCCGGGGCCCGGGTCCTGGTCCACCGGGAGACCGTCGACGACCTGCTGGGCGGCCTGCTGGGCGGCTACCTGATCTGGACGGGTCTCGTCAGGGACGAGGTGTTGGCCTCCGCTCTGATCCAAGAGATCCTCGGTCGGCCGCTCGGACCCGAAGGTCGAGCCCTGATCGCCCGTCAGTGACCGACCGGATCGTCGTTCGAGGCATCCGGGTCGACGCGGTCCACGGCTGGCTCCCATCCGAGAAGATCCACCCCCAGCCGTTCGTGGTGGACCTGGTGGTCGAACTCGACCTGTCCCCGGCGGGACGCAGCGACCGGCTCGACCACACGGTCGACTACGCCGGGATGATCGACGAAGTCGTCCAGACGGTGACCGGGGAGAGCTGGAACCTGATCGAACGGGTCGCCGAACGGGTAGCCGAAGTGGTGTTGTCCCACCCCAGGGTCGAAGCCGTCGAGGTGACGGTCCACAAACCGGAGGCGCCCACCCCGGCCCCGGTCGACGACGTGGCGGTGACCGTCTGGCGAAGAAGGTGAGCAGAGCAGCGGTCGCTCTCGGATCCAACCTGGGGGACCGCCTGGCCCACCTCAGACGGGCGGTGGACCGCCTCCGGCGGCTGGGTCGGGTGGAGGCCGTATCCGGGCTCTACGAAACCGAACCGGTCGGACCCGCCGGACAGGACCCCTACCTGAACGCGGTGGTGATCCTCGACACCCCTCTGGCACCCGCCGAGCTGCTGGTCGCCCTCCACGACGTCGAGCAGGAGGAGGGTCGCACCCGGGAGGAACGGTGGGGTCCCAGAACCCTCGACCTGGACCTGATCGCCTACGAGGACCTCAGGTTGAGCCTCCCCGACCTGGAGGTGCCCCACCCCCGGGCGAGGGAGCGGCGCTTCGTCCTCGCACCTCTGGTCGAGGTCTGGCCGGAGGCGCCGGTCGGTCCCGGCCTCACCGCCCGTCGGGCGTTGGAGGGCCTCCCCAGAAGACCGTGGGTGCGGAGGTTCTCGGGAGACTGGCTCGACGAACCCCCCGATCTGGGGTCGGCCGCCGTCCGATGGGTGGCGGCCCAGGCGGTGCTGATCGCGGTGTGGGTCGTGGCGCTGCTCGCCGACACCTCCCTTCCTCCTCCCTGGTGGCGGTGGATACCGGGAGGGTTGGTGTTGCTGGCCGGAGCCGTGCTGGCCGTTGCCGGGGTGAGGAGCCTGGGGGCGGCCCTGACGCCTTTGCCCCAACCCCGACCGGGAGCGTCGCTGGTCGCCCACGGCCCCTACCGGCTGGTTCGACATCCCATCTACGGGGGTCTGATCCTCGCCATGGGAGGAGCGGCGTGGCTGGTGGGTTCCGAACCCGCCCTGGTCGCCGCGGTCGCCGCGGCGGTGTTCTTCGCCGCCAAGGCCCGGGCCGAGGAGTCGGCTCTGGGAGTCAACGTGCCCGGCTACCTCGAATACCGACGGCGGGTGCGGAGACGGTTCCTCCCCTGGGTGTGGTGACATAGGGTCCTTCGGCCCGGGCACGCCGACCGCGGGGCTGATAACGTCGGAGCCGATGAGGGAACGAGACCCTCCACGGGGGATCCGACCGAGACCAGTCGCCCCGATGTGAGGAGGTTCCATGGCCCGCCGTTCCCGACAGCGCCGCATCCCGGTCCCCGGAGTCGAACGCCACCGACCCAGCCCGGAGGACCGTGCCAGAGACCATAGGAAGGTTCGGCACCAGACCCGCCAGATCCTCACCACCGTCACCGATCCCGACGAGGTCGGTCCCCTCCCCGAGGTGAAACCCAAGACGGTGGTCGACCACCTGCCCGAGGTTCCTCCTCCCCCCAAGAGGCGGTTCCGGGTGTGGAAGACCAAGTTCTGGAAGAGAAGGCGCGCCTATCGGGACATGAAGGCCAAGCTCGACGCCCGATGGGCCGAGCTGATGGAGGACGACGCCGAAGACTGGTGAGCGGGTAGCCTTCCCTACTCGGTCCGGTACCCGGGAGGACTGGAACCATGGCCCAACCCCGCACCCTCGTCGTCGTAGGCCCCGGCAGGGCCGGCGGCTCGGTGGCTCTGGCCGCCCAGGAAGCCGGGTATCGGCTGGCCGGGGTGGTTCCCGGCCCGTCCGGCCGGGTTCCGTTTCCCGCCCCTTCGATCCGAGTCGACCAGCCCATCCCCGACTGCGACCTGCTGGTGGTGGCGGTGCGGGACGACCAGATCCGACCGGTGGCCGAACGTCTGGGTTCACGGATCGGCCGGGTCGGGATGGCCGTCCATCTGTCGGGCAGCCGCCCCATCTCCGACCTGGCGTCTCTGGGAGTGCCCCACGGGTCGTTTCACCCCCTCCAGACCCTCCCCGACCCGGTCAGGGGCGCCCGAAGCCTGGCGGGGGCCTGGGCCGGCGTCACCGGTTCCGACGGGGACGTCACAGCCGCCTTGGAGCGCTTCGCCGGCGACCTGGGGATGAAACCCTTCCACCTCGACGACGCCGCCAAACCCGCCTATCACGCCGCGGCGGCGGCCGGATCCAACTTCGTGGTGGCCGCTCTCGGGCTGGCCGCCGCCTTGTTCCGAACCGCGGGTCTCGACTTCGAGGTGTTGGCGCCTCTGACCCGCACTGTCGTCGACAACGTCTTCGAGCTGGGACCCGAAGCCGCCCTGACCGGCCCTGTCGCCCGGGGCGACTGGGGGACGGTGGCCGCCCAGGTTGCGGCCGCCGATCGGGCGGGGGTGGGAGACCAGTTCCGGCTGCTGGTCAGAGTCACCGCCGGGTTGGCGGGGCTGACCGCCGAGGCCGAGGCGGTGCTGGGATGAAGGTGGTGACCACCTTCCGGGAGGCCCGGGAAGAGGCCCGCGGCCGGGTGGTGCTGGTCCCCACCATGGGCTACTTCCACGAGGGGCATCTCCGCCTCATGGAAAAGGGCAGGGAGCTGGGTGACACCCTCATGGTGTCCTTGTTCGTCAACCCCCTCCAGTTCGACGACCCCGCCGACCTGGCCCGCTATCCCCGGGACCCCGACCGGGACGCCGGGCTCGCCGCCGAGGTCGGGGTCGATGTCCTGTTCGTGCCGCCTCTGGAGGAGATGTACCCCACCGAGCCGTTCACCCGGGTGGTGGTCTCCGGCCTGACCGAGACGATGGAGGGGGTTCACCGGCCGGGCCACTTCGACGGGGTGGCCACCGTCGTGACCAAGCTGCTCGCCGGGCTGCGTCCCCACCTGGCGGTGTTCGGCCGCAAAGACGCCCAGCAGCTCGCAGTGGTGAAGAGACTGGTGGTCGACCTCTCCATCCCCGTGGAGATCGTCGGCCACCCGGTGGTGCGGGAACCCGACGGACTCGCCCTCTCCTCCCGCAACGTGTTCCTCGGACCCGATCACCGGCCGACCGCCCTCGAGCTGAGCCGGGCGCTGATGGCCGCCGCCGACCTGGTGGAACACGGCGAACGGCGAGCCGCGCCCATCGTCGCCGCGGCGCGGGGGGCCGCCCCCCACCTTCAGTTCGAATACGTGGAGCTGGTCGACCAGGACGGACTGACCCGGATCGAACGGCTCGACCGCCCGGCCTTCCTGGCCGCGGCCGCCCGGGTCGGCCCGGTGCGGCTGATCGACGCCCTGTTCTTCGACCTCTCCCCCGAGGGAGAACCGGTTCCCGACCGGGGGGTGTTCCTGGAGGCTCCTTCGGTGCTCTACCGGGAGGCAGGTTGATGCTGCTGGTCATCGACGTGGGCAACACCAACACCGTGATCGGGGTGTACGAGCACGACACCCTCACCCACCGGTGGAGGGTCTCCACCGACCCCCACCGCACCGCCGACGAATACCGGCTGCTGTTGCGGGCCCTCCTCGACGACGGCGAGGTGAAGGCCGAAGGAGCCGCCCTGTCGTCGGTGGTTCCCCCGGCGGCCACCGCCCTACGGGCAGCTCTCGGCGACCTGGTGGGGGACCGCCTGGTGGTGGTCGGTCCCGGGGTCAAGACCGGGATGGCGATCAACATCGACAACCCCCGGGAGGTGGGAGCCGACCGGGTCGTCAACGCCATCGGCGCGGTGGAGACCTATGGCGCCCCGGCGGTGATCATCGACTTCGGAACGGCCACCACGGTCGACCTGGTGGGACCGGACGGGGACTACCGGGGTGGAGCGATAGCCCCGGGAGTCGAGGTGGCCGCCGACGCCCTGGTGGAGCACACCGCGGCGTTGCGGCGGGTGGAGCTCACCCCGCCCCGGCGGGTGGTGGGTCGCAGCACCGTCGAAGCCATCCAGTCGGGACTCATCTATGGGTACGTCGGCCTGGTCGACGGCCTGGTCGCCCGCATCGTTGAAGAAGAGAAGCTCCAGGACCCGCCGATAGTCGCCACCGGCGGCCTGGCCGACCTGATCGCCCCAATGTGTCGCCATCCGGTGGTGGTCGACCAGGAGCTCACCCTGAGGGGCCTCCGCATCGTCTACCACCGAAACCACCCGACGATTTGAACCCGGACCCCGGACGGTCCAAAGTGGCGGCGGTGAACGACGAGCATCCACCCCTGGCCGACCATCCCCTGACCCGGGCCCGGCTCGAGAAGCTGGAACGGATACGCCGGGCCGGGTTGGACCCGTACCCGGTCAAGTTCGAGAGGACCCACCGGTCCGCCGAACTCCACGCCGCCTTCGGGGACCTGCCGCCGGGAACCGAGACCGACCAGGTCGTGTCGGTCGCCGGCAGGGTGAGGCTGCTCAGGAGCTTCGGCAGGCTGGTGTTCGTCACCCTCGAGGACGCCAGCGGCCGGATCCAGCTCTTCGTCGAACCCAACACGGTGGGGGAGAGCTTCGACCATCTCGAACTGGTCGACCTGGGCGACTGGCTGGGGGCCACCGGCCGGGTGATGACCACCCGCAAAGGCGAGCTGTCGGTGAAGGTGACCGACTACGCCATCCTCGCCAAAGGGCTGCGTCCCCTGCCCGACAAGTGGAAGGGCCTCACCGACGTCGAGGCCCGGTCCCGGCGCCGCTACCTGGACCTGATCGTCAACCCCGACAGCCGACGGGTGGCGGTGCTGCGGTCCAAAGTGGTGTCGGAGCTGCGCCGACAGTTCGACGCTCGGGGATACCTGGAGGTGGAGACCCCGGTCCTGCAGACCCAGGCCGGTGGAGCGCTGGCCCGACCCTTCGTCACCCACCACAACGCCCTCGACCTGGACATGTACCTGCGGATCGCCACCGAACTGCACCTCAAACGCCTGATCGTGGGGGGTTTCGAGAAGGTCTACGAGATCGGCAAGGTGTTCCGCAACGAAGGGATCGACTCGACCCACAACCCCGAGTTCACGATGTTGGAGTCCTACGAGGCGTTCGCCGACTACCACGACATCGCCCGACTGGTGGAGGAGGTGCTGCCCGCGGTCGCCGAAGCGGCGCTGGGAACCACCGAGATCACCTATCAGGGACGTCCCCTGTCGCTACGACCCCCCTACCGCCGGGTGCGGATGGTGGACCTGGTGGGCGAGGAGCTGGGGGTGAAGGCCCCCCACCGCCTCGACCGGGAACGGCTGGCCGAGGAGGCCGCACGGCGGGGGATCGCGGTGGATCCCGGATGGGGGGCGGGCAAGCTGGTGGAGGAGCTGTTCGACCACCTGGTCGCTCCCCGGCTGTGGGAACCCACCTTCGTGTTGGACCACCCGGTGGAGACCTCACCGCTGGCCCGGCGGCACCGCGACGACCCCGACCTGACCGAACGGTTCGAGCTGTTCGTCGCCGGCTCGGAGTACGCCAACGCCTTCTCCGAGCTCAACGACCCGCTCGACCAGCGGGCCCGTTTCCTGGCCCAGGCCAGAGCCAGGGCCGGCGGCGACGACGAGGCCCATCCGGTCGACGAGGACTATCTGCAGGCCCTCGAATACGGCATGCCCCCCACCGGGGGTCTGGGGATCGGAGTCGACCGGCTGGTCATGCTGCTCGCCGACCGTCACCACATCCGGGAGGTGATCCTGTTCCCGACTCTGAGGCCGGAGGACCCCTGAGGGTTCAGACGTGGCGTCTCGCCCGGGCGAGCAGCTCGTCGGCCGAACAGTCCCTGAGCAGGTAGTCGTCGGCTCCCCGGTCGAGCCCCTCCCAGGCCTGGGCTTCGGAAGCGGCGACCAGCATCACAGGCGGGCAACTCTCCAACCCCTTGGCCTTGGTGACGACGTCCAGCCCGTCGATCACCGGGAGGTCCGCCTCGACGATCGCCAACGAATACTGGGAGGTCTCCAGAGCGTCCAGAGCCGACGCACCGTCCCGGTGGTGTTCTACCTCGAACCCGGCTCCCTCCAGCCGGGCGATGAACAGGGCGGCCCGACCGGCGTCCTTCATCGCCAGCAGCACCCGAAGCCGCCCACCCTCGGAGTGGCACACCACCACCCGGTCCCCACCCTCCCGGTTGGCGTCCAGGGCGAAACGGTGGGCCCGCAGGTAGGCGTCCGACAGACCCCAACGTTGGGCGTCCTCCAACACCCCGGCCGAGAAGGAACACAGGCCGCCCTCCAGATAGGGGTGAGGTCGGTTCCTCAGGGCGTACCTGGCTCTGGTCATGGCCGGCACCAGATCGAAGAACCCCGGCGCCACCACCGCCGGCTCACCCGGGGCCCACTCCGCCACCGTCACCTCGTCGGGGAGGGCGGCGGTGAGGACCCCGACCACGGCCGAAGCCACTCTGGGGTCGGGTCCCTCGGACCGTTTCCCACCGGGGCCGTGAGTTTCGGGGACCACCGCAGCCACGGTGACCGACGACGCCTCCGACAGGAGCCGACGGAACGACGCCATGAGCTCCGCCCGGCCCTGACGGGCCTCCGGTCGGCGCTCCAACAGCGAAGCGACCACCGCCGACAGCGCATTCGGGTCGAAGGGTTTCGACAGGTAGACGTCGGCCCCCATGGCTTCGACCTCCAGCCGGGCGGTGCGGGCCGACGCCCCCGAGACCACCACCACCGGTACGTGCCAGGTGTCCTCCGACGCTCTCAGCTCGGCGAGCAGCGTCCTGCCGTCGCCGTCGGGGAGGAACAGGTCGAGCACCACCAGGTCGGGCCGTCGGGCCCGGAGGGCCGCCCTGGCTTCCGCCAAGGTGGCCGCCGTCACCACCGTCCGGTCGGGGCCGGTGAGACGCAGCTCCAGCAGCCTGAGGATGAGAGGATCGTCGTCGACCACCAGCACGCTGTGACGGGTGGCCCTCATCCGTTCCATCTCGACGAGCAGGGCCCGGACCGTCGGCACCAGGTCGCCGGGGGCGGCTTCCTCCACCCGGGCCGCCAGGGCGGACACGGTGGGGAAACCGCAGCTCGCGCCCGACCCTCGAACGGTGCAAGCCAGACGTCTGATCCGCTCTACGGCCCCCCGGTCGCCCTCCAGGAGGTCGTCCAGCGCAGCTTCGAGGCGTCGGATCTGGTCGAGCACGGCCGCCGAGAAGGCGTCTTCCGCCATGGGAGGTTGATCGGCGTCGGCCCGGGCGAACTGAAGTGGGAACCTCTAGGTGGTGACCCCGGCGACCCGCTCCACCAGATATCGACCCAGATCCTCCAGGACGTCCCGCACCGGGCCGGGCGGCAGGGCCTCCAGCGAACGGGAAGCCGCGTCCAGTCGCGACCCGGCCGCCGCCAGCGACTCTTCGACGTGGCCGCCTGCCTTGACCAGGTCGATCACCTCGGCCACCACCTCGTCGGGATACGGTCGGGGCGTCTCCAACAGCCGACGTACCCGACTCCCGTCGCCTCCCCTCAGCGCCAACAGGACGGGCAGGGTGAACTTCCCCTCCCTGATGTCCGACCCGGTCGGTTTCCCCAGCTGGGAAGCGGTCGACACCAGATCCAGGGCGTCGTCGGCGATCTGGAAGACCATCCCCACCTCGGTGGCCCACCGGGAAACCGCCTCCACCACCCCCGGCTCGGCGTCTGCCGCCATCGCCCCGAGCCGGGCCGAAGTCCGGATGAGGCTGGCGGTCTTCAGGTAGATGACCCGCTCGTAGTCGTCGACGCCGTGATCCAGATCGAAGTCGAGTTGCAGCTCCCGGGTCTGACCCTCCACCAGGTCGGCGTAGGTGGCCGCCAGCAGGCGGACCGACTCCTGGCTGAGAGAAGCCGCCGCGGTCTCCGACGCCTTGGCCATCAGGTAGTCGCCGGCGAGGATCGCCACCGTGTTCGACCAGTTGGCGTTCACCGATGTGGCTCCCCTCCGTGTGTCGGCCTCGTCGATCACGTCGTCGTGGTACAGGCTGCCCAGATGGATCAGCTCGACCGCCACCGCGGCCTCCACCGACCGGTGGCTTCGGGTGGGACCGAGACGGGAAGCCAAAACGGTGAGGAGCGGCCGGTATCTCTTTCCGCCGGCGGTGAGGAGATGCTGGGCTATCCGGGTCAGATACGGGTCCTCGGAGGTGGACACCTCGAACAGGCGGCGCTCCACCACCTCCATCTCGTCCCAGACGTCGTCGAGGGGAACCAGGCTGCGGAGCTCCGACATGTCCCCGAGGAGGCTACCCGCGGCGAGGCGGAGGCCGGTCGGGGAACACCTGCGCTCCTTTCGGGGTTTTCATATGTGCTGCACCGCCGGGGGTCCGGCACCGCCGGAAAACCACCCCCCGGTATACTGCATGTGCCAGGGAAGGAGCGAACGTGTTTGAACGCTTCACCGACCGGGCTCGCCGAGTGGTCGTGTTGGCCCAGGAGGAAGCCCGTCTTCTGAACCACAACTACATCGGAACCGAACACATCCTGTTGGGGCTGCTCAACGAGGGCGAGGGAATCGCGGCCAAGGCGTTGGAGAGTCTGGGGATCAACCTGAACGCGGTCCGTGAGCAGGTCGTCGAGATAATCGGACAGGGCCAGACCGCACCCAGCGGTCACATCCCCTTCACCCCCCGGGCCAAGAAGGTGTTGGAGCTGAGCCTGAGGGAGGCCCTCCAGCTCGGCCACAACTACATCGGAACCGAACACATCCTGCTGGGGTTGATCCGGGAGGGTGAAGGCGTGGCCGCCCAGGTCCTCCAGAAGCTGGGGGCCGAACTGCAGAAGGTCCGCCAGACGGTCATCCAGCTCCTGTCCGGTCCCCAGGCCGCCGAGGAGCAGACGGCGGCGGGTACCGCCACCGGTTCGTCCCGGGAGCAGTCCAGCCAGGGTTCCACCGTGCTGGACCAGTTCGGCCGGAACCTGACCCAGGCCGCCCGGGAACGCAAACTCGACCCGGTGATCGGCCGGACCCGTGAGATCGAGCGGGTCATGCAGATCCTGTCCCGCCGCACCAAGAACAACCCGGTGCTGGTGGGCGAACCCGGGGTGGGCAAGACCGCCATCGTCGAGGGCCTCGCCCAGCGGATCGTGGCCGGTGACGTGCCCGACACCCTGAAGAACAAGAAGCTGTACACCCTCGACCTGGGTGCTCTGGTCGCCGGGTCCCGCTACCGGGGCGACTTCGAGGAACGCCTCAAGAAGGTTCTGAAGGAGATCAAGACCCGGGGCGACATCATCATCTTCATCGACGAGATCCACACCCTGGTGGGGGCCGGCGCGGCGGAAGGCGCCATCGACGCGGCTTCCATCCTCAAGCCGATGCTGGCCCGGGGTGAGCTGCAGACCATCGGCGCCACCACCTTGGAGGAGTACCGCAAGTACCTGGAGAAGGACTCGGCGCTGGAGCGTCGGTTCCAGCCGGTCCAGGTGGACGAACCGTCGGTGGCCGACACCATCCAGATCCTGATGGGCCTGAAGGACCGCTACGAAGCCCACCATTCGGTGCGGTTCACCGAACAGGCGATCGTGTCGGCGGCCAACCTGGCCGACCGTTACATCTCCGACCGGTTCCTGCCCGACAAGGCGATCGACCTGATCGACGAGGCGGGCAGCCGGATGAGGATCTCCCGTCCGGCCACCAGCCCCGAGTTCGAGGAGATCGACAAGAAGCTGGCCGAGGTCCGTCCGTCAGAAGCAGGAGGCGGTGCAGGCCCAGCAGTTCGAACGGGCTGCCCAGCTCAGGGACCAGGAGAGGGTGCTGCTCGACGAGAGGGCGCAGATCGAACGGCGGGTCCAGGAGGAAGGCGGCGCCTCCGGCTGGGTGATCGACGAGGAGGAGATCGCCGAGGTGCTGGCCCAGTGGACCGGCATCCCCGTCCATCGGCTCACCGAAGAGGAGACCTCCCGGCTGCTGCGGATGGAGGAGGAGCTCCACAAGCGGATCATCGGCCAGGAGGACGCCATCGCCGCGGTCAGCCGGGCGATCCGTCGGACCCGGGCCGGGTTGAAGGACCCGAAGCGGCCCTCCGGTTCGTTCATCTTCCTCGGCCCGTCCGGGGTGGGCAAGACCGAGACCGCCAAGGCGCTGGCCGAGTTCCTGTTCGGGGACGAGGACGCCCTCATCCAGCTCGACATGTCCGAGTACATGGAGAAGCACACGGTGAGCCGGCTGATCGGGTCCCCGCCCGGATACGTCGGCTACGACGAGGGCGGCCAGCTCACCGAGGCGGTGCGGCGCAAGCCGTTCTCGGTGGTGCTGTTCGACGAGATCGAGAAGGCCCACCCGGACGTGTTCAACACCCTCCTCCAGATCCTGGAGGACGGGCGGCTCACCGACGCCCAGGGTCGCACCGTCGACTTCAAGAACACGGTGATCATCATGACCTCCAACCTGGGTACCCGGGACCTGCACAAGAAGGCGATCGGGTTCCGGGTGGAGGACACCCGCGACACCTACGAGAAGATGCGGGAGAAGGTCCAGGAGGAGCTGAAACGCCACTTCCGGCCCGAGTTCCTCAACCGGATCGACGAGGTCATCGTGTTCCACGAGCTGAGCCTCGACGAGGTGAAGCAGATCGTCGACCTGATGCTCGGCCGGGTCCGGGAGCAGCTCAAGGCCAGCCACCTGGATCTGGTGCTGACCGACGACGCCAAGGCGTTCCTCGGCACCAAGGGCTACGACCCCGAGTTGGGTGCCAGACCGCTGCGTCGGGCCATCCAGCGGCTGTTGGAGGACCCGCTGTCCGAGAAGGTCCTCCAGGGCGAATTCCCCGCCGGGTCGACCATCCTGGTGGGGGTCGACGAAGACGCCCAGGAGCTCACCTTCGAGGCGATCGAAACCCCCAACGTGCCGCCGATCGAGATGGCCGGATCCGAGTCGGACTGAGCCGACCTCAGTAGGCCAGAGTCAACGTCCGGTGGTGCTCACCCATCCGGTCGGCGTCCGGCCCCAACACCGCCGACCACCACAGGTGGTAGTCGAGCTGGGGCGAGGTGACCGGATTGCCGAGACGGTGGAGCTCGGCGAGCAGAAGGTCGGCGGCGTGCACCGTGGCCCAGCGGATCGCGATCTCGGCCTGCGAACCGTAGGGGAGCAGCCGCCGGCGGTCCACCGCCCGGGCCAGGTCCCGCCGATACCGCAAAACCCCCCGGTGGCGGAGGAAGCGGGGGAGCATGTAGTCCGGATACACCCCCAGCTCGTCCACCCGGTCGACCGGTAGGCGTTCGCTCATCAGTCCCACGCACAGCCGGGCCAGCTTGTCGAACCGCACCTCCCCATCCGGGGTAGGGAACCGGTCCCGGAAACCGGGGATGTCGTCGACCAGCAGCTCCACCGCCCGAAGGGCGTCCCAGCCGGCGTCGGCGAGGAGCCCGGTGGGGTCGCCCCCGTAGCGGGACTCCAACGCCTCGTCGACCCGGACCAGACGCCGGGCCCGGGCACCGACCAGCTGCAGCACACCCCGGCCGGCGAAGAACCGCACCGGATCCCAGTCGCCGAAGAATCCCCTTCGCCAAGCCTCCGCCCGGGTGAAACAGGCGAACACCGCCGGCGCGTCGCCCAGCCAACCCGCCTTCGAACTCGACCTCCCAGGGGGGCCGGCCATCGGGCGGCCACAGACACCCCACCACCGAGACACCCAGCACGCAGAACCGCAGCCAGTCGGCGCCGTCGACCTCCGGCACGCCCGGGTAGTCGAAGCGGGGTCGGGAGAAGTCGTGGGCCCGGAGGGCGTCCGCCAGCCGCTCGACCGCCTCGCAGGTCGACCGTGACCCCCCAGTCGAGGGGTGGCGGATGGCGGCGGATGTCGACCACCTCGGACATCCCCGGGAAGCTAATCTTCCTCGGACGGCCCCACACTGCGGGGCGTCCGACTATCGAGGAGGAATTCGACGTGAGAAAAACCAGATTGATCGCGCTGTTGGCCGTATTGGCGCTGGTCGCCGCGGCCTGCGGAGGGGGCGAAGGGGCCGGGGACGAAGGCGCCGACGTCCTGGTAGGCCTGGCCTACGACATCGGCGGCCGGGGCGACAAGTCGTTCAACGACTCGGCAGCCGCCGGCCTGGACCGGGCCAAGGAGGACTTCGGGATCGAAGCCCAGGAGTTGGAGCCCACCGCCGGTGGGGAGAACCGGGAGGAGAACCTGCAGCTCCTCGCCGAAGCGGGCGCCGACCTGATCTTCGCCATCGGTTTCGCCTTCGCCGACGGGGTCGCCAACGTGGCTCCCAACTTCCCCGACACCAGCTTCGGGATCGTCGACGCGGTGGTCGACCTGCCCAACGTGGCCTCCCTCGTGTTCGCCGAGGAGCAGGGTTCCGCCCTGGTGGGCTGCATCGCCGGCCTGATGACCGAGTCGGGCACCGTCGGGTTCATCGGAGGGGTCAACATCGACCTGATCCAGAAGTTCGAAGCCGGTTACATCTTCGGTGCCCAGCACTGCAACCCGGACGTCCAGGTGGAGAGCCGCTACCTGACCGAGCCGCCGGACTTCTCCGGGTTCAGCGACCCGGCCAAGGGCCGTGAGGCTGCGGCGGCGCTGTACGACGCCGGAGCCGACATCGTCTACCACGCGGCCGGTGGGTCGGGTGCCGGCCTCTTCGAGGAGGCCGCGGCCCGCAGGGAAGCCGGAGGGCAGAACATCTGGGCGATCGGAGTCGACTCCGACCAGTACAACACCGTCTCCGAGGACCTGAGGGACGTGATCCTCACCTCGATGCTCAAGCGGGTCGACGTGGCGGTGTACAACACCATCGAAGCGTTCGTCAACGGCGAGTTCAACGCCGGGGTGAACGTGTTCGACCTGTCGGTCGACGGGGTCGGCTACTCCACGTCGGGTGGGTTCATCCCCCAGGACGTGATCGACAAGGTGGAGGAGCTGAAGTCCCAGATCGTGGCCGGAGAGGTGACCGTCCCCACCGCTCCCTGACCTCTCTCTGATCCGACGGTGGATGCGGGCCCGGGGCGGTTAGCCTCGGGCCCGCTTCTCGGCAGGAGGCGCCCCGAGTTGAACGACACGGTTGCGGTGGTGGAACTGAGGGGAATCACCAAGAGGTTCCCCGGGGTGGTGGCCAACGACGACGTCAACCTGGTGGTCGAACCCTCCACCATCCACGCGGTGGTGGGGGAGAACGGAGCCGGGAAATCGACGCTGATGAAGATCCTCTACGGGATGCTGACCCCGACGAGGGCGACATCCTCATCGACGGTCAGGCGGTCCGGTTCCGTTCGCCTCGGGACGCCATCGAACACGGAATAGGGATGGTCCACCAGCATTTCATGCTGGCCGACAACCTGACCGTCACCGAGAACATCGTGCTCGGCGCTGAACCCACCCGGGGGATGGTGATCGACTTGGGCGAGGCCCGCCGGCGGATCACCCAACTGGCCGACCAGTACGGTCTCGACATCGACCCCGACGAGCTGGTCGAGGAGCTCACCGTGGGGGAGAGGCAGCGGGTGGAGATCCTCAAGGTGCTCTACCGGGGGGCCCGGATCCTGATCCTCGACGAACCCACCGCGGTGCTGGTACCCCAGGAGGTGGAGGAGCTGTTCGCGTCGATGCGGGAACTCACCCAGCGGGGGGTCACCATCATCTTCATCTCCCACAAGCTCGACGAGGTCCTGGAAGTCGCCGACCGGATAACCGTCCTCCGGGGTGGACGCACCGTCGACACGGTCCTCCCGGGAGAGGTGACCGCCCGCCAACTCGCCGAGCTGATGGTGGGTTCGGAGCTGCCCACACCGGAGGTGGGTGAACCCACCGTCACCGACCGGCTGGAACTCCAGATCGAATCGGTGACCGTGCACGGTCCCGACGGCAGGGTGGTGCTCGACGACGTGAGCCTGTCGGTCTACGGCGGGGAGGTGGTGGGAATCGCCGGGGTGGAGGGCAACGGACAGACCCCGCTGATCGAGGCCATCATGGGGCTGAGACCGATCTCGTCGGGGGTGCTCCGGATAGGAGGGGAGGACGCCACCGGATGGCCGACCCGCCGGATCCGGGACGCCGGGGTGGGTCTCATCCCCGAGGACCGGACCACCCAGGCGCTGCTCCTGCCCGCACCCCTGTGGGAGAACGTCATGCTCGGCCACCACTGGAACCCACCTTTCGCCAAGGGCATGTGGGTCGACCGGGAAGGGGCGGTCCGTCGCACCGAGGAGGTGATCGCCTCCTTCGACGTCCGCACCCCGGGACCCGACGTGCCCGCCTTGGCCCTCTCGGGAGGCAACCAGCAGAAGCTGGTGGTCGGTCGGGAGATGCTGGCCCAACCCCGGGTGTTGATCGCCGCCCATCCCACCCGTGGGATCGACGTCGGCGCCCAGGCGGCGGTGTGGGACCAGATCCGGGAAGCCCGCCGCAGCGGTCTGGCGGTGCTCCTGGTCTCAGCCGACCTGGAGGAGCTGATCGGGCTGTCCGACCGGCTGTTCGTCATCTACCGGGGGCGGCTGGTCGCCGAGGTCGACCCGGCGACGGTCACCGCCGAGGAGCTGGGTTCGTACATGACGGGAGCCAAGGTGGGATGAGATCCCGGCTGCTCCTCTCGCTCCTCGCTCCCCTGGTGGCGATCGCCTTCGCCCTCGGCTTGGCGGCGGTGGTGCTGCTGGCGGTCGACGTCGACCCGGTGGAGGCGGTCGGCTCGATGCTCGACTTTGCCGCTCAGCCCGCCTCGGTGGTGTCGATCCTCAACCGGGCCATCCCCCTGTACATCTCGGCGATAGCGGTGGCGGTGGGTTTCAAGATGAACCTGTTCAACATCGGGGTGGAGGGCCAATACCTGCTGGCCGCGGTGATCGCCGCCTGGGTGGGAGCCCAGTTCTCGATCTGGGCACCGCTCCACGTCCTCGCCATCCTCCTGGTCGCAGCCGCAATCGGCGCCGGATACTCCGGGATAGCCGGCGTGTTGCGGGTCCGCCGGGGGGTGTCCGAGGTGATCTCCACCATCATGCTGAACTTCATCGCGGTGGGTCTCACCGCCTGGCTCCTCTCCGAGCACTTCCGGGAGCGGATCCCCGGCGACCTCAACATCAAGACCCCCGAGATCCCCGCCACCGGCTGGATCCCCAACGCCAACTGGCTGCTCGAGATCTTCGGGTTGAGGCCACCCAACAACTCGGAACTCCAGGGGTTCATCTTCGGTGCGGCCCTGCTCGGCGTGATCTACTACCTGCTGGTCTGGCGGACCCGCTTCGGTTACGAACTCCGGGCTTCCGGGATCAGCGCTTCGGCGGCGCGGGTGGCAGGGGTCGAATCGGGTCGCATGATCGTCCGGGCGATGCTCATCTCGGGGGCCTTCGCCGGGCTGGTCGGCATGTCACCCCTGTTGGGGTTCTTCCACCAGTACACCGGCACCTTCCCCGTCCAGCTCGGGTTCAACGGGATCGCGGTGGCGCTGCTCGGTCGGAACCACCCGGTGGGGATGGCGTTGGGGGCGGTCCTGTTCGGGTTCCTGGAGCGGTCCAGCCAGATCCTCGACCTCGAGGGGATTCCCAAGGAGATCGTCACCATCATCACCGGGGTGATCGTGCTGGCGGTGGTGGTCGCCTACGAGGTGGTCAGCCGGGTGGTGCAGCGACGCACCATCCAGGCTGCGGCCCGGGCCGCCGAGGCCCGCCCGGTTCCCCAGGAGGCGGCGGTATGAACCTCCGCAAGGCGGCGCTCTACGGCGGGGCAGGGTTGGCGGTGGTGGTGCTGGTCGAACAGGCCACCGGGGTGGGGGAGCTCACCTCGTCGGGAACGGTGGGGGCTTCGTTGCGGCTCGCCATCCCCATCCTGATGGCCGCCCTGGGAGGCCTGTACTCGGAGAGAGCCGGTGTGGTGAACATCGGGCTGGAGGGGATGATGATCATGGGGACCTGGTTCGCGGCTTGGGGGGCGTGGCTGTACGGCCCCTGGTGGGGGGTGGTCCTGGGCGTGTTGGGGGGCGCGGCCGGGGGGCTTCTCCACGCGTTGGCCACCGTCACGTTCAACGTCGACCACATCATCTCCGGGGTGGCGATCAACATCCTCGCGGCGGGTGGAATGCGGTTCCTGTCGGTCATCGCCTACGCCGACCCGGCCACCGGCGGCGGTGCCACCCAGTCGCCCCGGGTGCCGGGCCTCCCCACCGTCGACCTCCCCTTCCTGGCGGGAGGCTCCCTGTTCGGATGGGACACCCCCGACCTGTTCGGCGGTCTCGAAAGGCTCGGATGGCCGGTCGTCTCCGACCTGGGCGGCATCCTGCGGGGGCTCACCGGGGGCCTGTCGTGGCTGACGGTGATCGGCCTGGCGTTGGTGCCCCTCACCTGGTTCGCGCTGTGGCGGACCCCCTGGGGTCTCCGCCTCCGATCGGTGGGCGAGAACCCGTGGGCCGCCGAGTCGCTCGGAGTCGCGGTCTACACCATGAAATACTGGGGGGTGGTGATCTCGGGAGCGTTGGCCGGGCTGGGAGGCGCCTTCCTGGTTCTGGTCCAGGCCAACATCTACCGGGAGAGCCAGACCGCCGGGCGGGGATTCATCGGGCTGGCCACCATGATCTTCGGTAACTGGCGACCCAGCGGAGCCCTGGGCGGCGCGGTGCTGTTCGGGTTCGCCGACGCCCTCCGTCTCAGGGACCCCGCCGCGGTGAGGGCCCTGCTGGCGGTGGTGGCGGTGGGGCTGGCCGCCCTGGCGGTTCGGGCGGTCCTGAAGGGAGACCCGCGCAGGGCGGCGACGGTGGGTGGGGCCGCCGCGGTGTTCGGGTTGGTCTTCTACTCGGTGGAGGAGGTCGCCAGCGAGTTCATCTTCATGACCCCCTACGTGGTCACCCTCCTGGTGTTGGCCTTCGCCAGCCAGCGGCTGCGGATGCCGGCCGCCGACGGGGTGAGGTACCGGAAGGGTGAAGCCACCTGAGCTCTAACCTTGGGGCCATGCTGACCAAGGCAGTCGACTTCTACGCCCCCGAAGTGCTGGAAGACCCCTACCCGCTGTACGCCCGGCTCAGGGTGGAAACCCCTGTGTTCTTCGACCCGGAGTGGGACCTCACCTTCTTCGCCCGACACCGGGACGTGGTCGGGATCCTCAAGGACCGGCGTTTCGGCCGGGACGTCCGCCACGCCCTCGGGCCCGACGAGGTCGACCGGGAGGTGTACGAACGGATCTACCCGTCCCGGTATCCCACCTGGACCCGCTACATCCGCGACTCGTTCATCGACCTGGAACCTCCCCGTCACACCCGTATCCGCCGGCTGGTCCAATGGGCGTTCACCCGGCGAGCCTCCGAGTCGTACCGTCCCAGGATGGAGACCACCGCCGAACGAGCCATCCGGGTGGCCGTCGAACGAGGCCACATGGAAGCGGTGGCCGAGTACGCCACACCCATCCCGCTCACCATGATCGCCGAGCTGCTCGGGATCCCACCCGCCGACCAGCCGCAGCTCCTGGCCTGGTCACACGCCATCGTCCGTCTTTTCGACCGGGAGGTCACCGACGAGGAGGGCCGGGCCGCCGAACGGGCCACCATCGAGTTCGTCGAGTACGTCCGGGAGCTCCTCGCCGAGAGGCGCAGACGACCCGGCGACGACCTGGTGTCGGCCATGATCGCGGCCGAACACGAAGGCGACGTCTTGTCCGAGGACGAACTCGTCTCCACCTGCATCCTCACCCTGAATGCGGGGCACGAGGCCACCGTCCACGCCATCACCAACGGTCTCCTCGCCTTGGCCCGCCACCCCGACGCCTACCGGTGGCTCAGGGAGGATCCGGAAGGGCGGGCGGCCTCCGCCGCCGACGAGCTGCTCCGCTTCGACGCACCTCTCCAGATGTTCGAACGGTGGGTGCTGGAGGACCTCGACTGGGACGGCGTGGCGCTGAGGAGAGGCACCAAGGTGGGGCTCTTGTTCGGCTCTGCCAACCACGACGAGGCCGTCTTCGGCCGTCCCGAGGAGCTGAACCTGGCGAGGAACCCGAACCCGTACGTGTCGTTCGGAGCGGGGATCCACTACTGCGTCGGCGCTCCCCTAGCCAAGGTGGAGCTCGAGGTGGCGTACCGCACCTTCGCCCGATACGTCACCTCGTTCCACGCCGAACCCGATCCGGCAGACCGGGTGAAGAGCCTCGTCTTCCGGGGGTTGAGACGGCTTCCCCTGGTGTTCGACTGAACCGTTCAGGGAGCCGTCGTGGTGGTGGTCCCGGCGGTGGTGGGGGTGGTGAGCTCGGCAGCCGGGTATCCGATCGGGGTGATCTCCCGGATGGCGATCTCGCTGTAGATCTGCCCGTTACGTTCCTGAGGCGGATACGCGGTGTCGATGGTGATGCTCAGCTTCAAGGTGCGGAGCGACGCGTAGTCGATCGCCTGGATCCCCGGCTGGTCCAACAACCTCACCGTGTAGGGCACCGCGTTCGGGGTGCCATCCACCACCGAGATCGCCTGGGCCCGGTAGTTCTGGTAGAAGCGGTCACCCTCGGGGAGGTTCTCCCAGAAAATGCCGGTCACCACCATCGGCTCGGCGAAGATCAGATCGATCGTCACCTGCTGACCCTCTTCCAGGGTCTCCCAGTTGATCTGGTATTCGCCGTCGCCGCCGTCGACCAGATTGGCGCAGCTGAACCCGGACAGACCCGGCACCGAACAGTCCACGTTGAGGACGTCGAGCGGGCCCGGCTCGGGTGCGGCTGCGGTGGTGGTCGTAGTCTCGACCGCGGCGACCGTGGTGGTCGACGGTCCGGTGAAGATGTTGAACAGCACCGCCACGAACACCACCCCGGCCAAGATCGCGGCGATCGCCATCGCGGCTCGAACCCCGGCGGTCATCTGCACGGCGGGCCGGGGCGCCACCGGCAGGTCGCCCTGGGAGAGCCGAGCTCCGCACTCCTCGCAATGACGGTTTCCCGCCGGGTTCAGGCTCCCACACGAAGGGCAGGGGATCTCGTGGCGGGGCACCCGCACCGGCGGTTCGGGCATCTCGTCGGGAGGGGGTGGCTCACCGAGCCGGAACTCTTCGAGATCCTCTTCCGGGTGTTCCTCGGCGATCTCGGTGGTCGGATCGATCCACGCGCCGCAAGTCGGGCAGAACTGCTCGTCGACGACGGTGGCTCCACAGTTGTCGCACACGTACCTGGCCAAGGAACCTCCCTGGGGGCTCGGGGTATTGTGCCACGCGATGCTCCTTTGGGCGGTGCGCCAGGCCGAACCTTGGACCCCGGGGTCGATCCTCGCCGGGCTGGTGTTGGCGGCCGGGCTGGTCGCCCTGGTGGTGTGGGCCATGCTGAGGAGCTCTCGGGAGTGAGCCGTCACACCCCGCCGATAGGGTGAACCCGTGCCGTTCCGTTGCTCCGAATGCGGCCACAGCTCCCCCAAGTGGATGGGGTTCTGTCCCCCGCTGCGACCACCCGGCTCCCCTGGTGGAGGCGGCGACCGACCAGGAACTGCCTCGTGTACACCGTCTCGACCAGGTCGATCCCGCGGCGGTGCCCAGGATCGCGTCGGGTTCGACCGAGCTCGACCGGGTGTTGGGTGGGGGCCTGGTGCCCGGTTCGGTGGTCCTGCTGGGTGGCGAGCCCGGAGTCGGGAAGTCCACGCTGGTTCTTCAGATGTCGTCGAAGATGCGGGATGCCGGCGGTCCCGCCCTGGTGGCCACCGCGGAGGAGTCGGTCGAGCAGGTGGCCCTGCGGGGCGAGCGGCTGGGGGTCTCGGCCGGCGACGTGATGGTCGTGGCCGAAGACGACGTAGACCGGATCCTGGCCGCAGCCCACCAGGTGGGTGCCCGGCTGCTGGTGGTCGACTCGATCCAGACCGTCGGGGTGGGAGACCTCGACTCCGCCCCCGGATCGGTGGTCCAGGTGCGGGAGTCGGCGTCCCGCCTGATCCGATTCGCCAAGACCACCGACACCCCCGTGGTGCTGGTCGGCCACGTCACCAAGGACGGCGGCCTGGCGGGACCGAAACTGCTCGAGCACATGGTCGACGTGGTCCTCTACCTCGAAGGGGATCCCGACCGGGGTTTCCGGGCCCTCCGCAGCTTCAAGAACCGGTTCGGCCCGACCCACCGGGTGGCGCTCTTCGATATGCGGGCCGAGGGTCTGGTGGAGCTCGAAGACCCGTCCCGGGCCTTCCTGGCCGACTGGCGGGACGACGTCCCCGGCACGGTGGCGTTCTGCGCGATCGACGGACGCCGACCGGTGATGGTGGAGATCCAGGCGTTGGTCGCGCCCACCTCACACCAGCCGGCTCGTCGGTCCGTCCGGGGAGTCGACGCGTCGAGGGTGCATCAGATCCTGGCGGTGCTCGACCGCCACTGCGGTGTGGGGCTGGCGGACAGCGAGGTATACGTCAACGTGGTGGGCGGTTGGCGTCTGGACGAACCGGCCTGCGACCTGCCGGTCGCGCTGGCGGTGGTGTCGTCGGCGCTGTACCGGCCGCTCAGCTCGCTGGCTGCGTGGGGGGAGGTGGGTCTGGCCGGAGAGGTGCGCCCCGTGTCGTTGGCCGCCACCCGGCAGGAGGAGGCCCGCCGGCTCGGTGTCTCCCAGGTGGTGGCCCCCGCCGAAGGCGTCCGTCTCACCCTGGCCGAAGCCTTGGCGATGGCAGGGTTGGCTACACCGACGGTGAGAGCGGCGACCTGATAGCCTCCGGCTCCGTGGCGCAGAACTCCACCAAGACCCTGAGGACGCTGGAGCGTCTCGCCCCCGGCACTCCGCTACGACAGGGCTTGGAACGGATCCTCCAACAGGGCAAAGGGGCGATCATCGTCATCGGTCACGGCGAAGACATCGACGCCATCTCGTCGGGCGGGTTCCCGCTCCGTCAGCCCCAGGCTTTCACCCCGGCGCGCCTCGCCGAGCTGGCCAAGATGGACGGCGGCATCATCCTCGACGACGAAGCCGACAACCTGATCGCCGCCAACGTGCATTTCGTCCCCTCCAACGAGATCCCATCCGACGAGACCGGTGCCCGGCACCGCACCGCCCAGAGGATCGCTCTGCAGACCGGACGGCCTGTCGTCGCGGTCTCGGAGGGCCGGAAGATCGCCACCCTCTACCTGGACGGACAGAAGATCGAGCTGCGCAGTCCAACCGAGGTGGCGGCCCGAGTCAACCAGGAGCTGCAGACCCTGGACCGGCTCCGTCGGCGTCTCGACGAGGCGGAGGCCAACCTGACCCAGCTCGAAGCGACCAACCTGGCCACCTACCGCAACGCGGTGACCCTGATCCAGCGGGCCGAGCTGGTCAGGCGGGTGGGTAAGGCGATCGAACGTGAGGCCGTCAGCCTGGGAGACGAAGGCCGGCTCGCCTACATCCAGCTGGCCGACCTGGTGAGGGGCGTCACCCACCTGCAGGAGATGACCCTCCGGGACTACCTGTCGGCGCAGCGGATCCGCTCGCTGGCCAAGATCATCGAACGGCTCCAGGAGATGGACGAAACCGACCTCGACGACCCGGCGAAAGTGGGGAAGGTGATCGGGTTCCCCGACCTGGACGAACCGGTGACCCCCCGGGGTTACCGGATCCTCTCCAAAGTGGGGAGACTTCCAGAACCGGTGCGGGAAGAGCTGATCCGCCACTTCAAGAAGCTGCCCCGCATCTTGGCGGCCAGCCCCGCCGACTTCGAGAAGGTGGAAGGGATCGGCGCGACCCGGGCCTCCCACCTGCGGCACTTCCTCGACCGGCTCCTGGCGGTGGCCGAGAACTGGGCCCCGCAGGGCATCTGACCGCCTCCGATACACTGACAGCCCTCATGGCGACCAAGAAGGGGAAATACGGCGTCGGGGACAAGGTCGTTCACCCGCAGCACGGCGCGGCCACCATCGCCAAGAAGGTGAAGCAGGAGTTCGACGGGGAGAAGAAGGACTACTTCGTCCTCGACATCGCCACCGAACAGCTCACCGTGATGGTGCCGGTCGACAAGTTCGAAGAGGTGATCCGGCCGGTCATCTCCAAGAACCAGGCCCGGAAGGTGTTGCAGGTCCTGAAGAGCGAACCCCCAGGAGAGCGGGATCCAACTGGAGCCGCTGGTACAAGGTGCTCAACGAGAAGATGACCTCGGGCGACATCTTCCAGGTGGCCCGAGGTTTCTGAGGGACCTCAACTACGCCCAGCAGACCAAGGGGATCTCACCGGCGTTGAAGCGGATGCTGTCGAAGGCTCGGGTCACCATCGGCCTCCGAGCTGCAGTTCGCCCTCGACATCGACGAGGAGGAAGCCGAAAAGAAGCTCGAACGGGCCCTGCCCGTCTTCGACGACGCCCAGTCGTGAGGGTCGGCTGGGGTTTCGACGCCCACCGTCTGGGGGGACCACCGCCCCTGGTGTTGGGGGGGAGTGGTGGTCGACTCTGAAAGGGGGATGGTGGCCCACTCCGACGGAGACGTGGTCGCCCACGCGGTGTGCGACGCGCTGCTGGGGGCCGCCAACCTGGGTGACCTCGGGGTGCACTTCCCTTCGACCGACTCACGGTGGCGGGACGTGGACTCGCTCCACCTCGTCCAGAGATGCGTCGAGATGGCTCTCCAGGTCGGGGTGCGTCCGGTGTACGTCGACGTGACGGTCCTCGCCGAGAACGTCAAGGTGGGGGCCTTCCAGGAGCAGATGCGGGAGCGTCTCGGATCGGCACTGAGTCTGGAGGCGTATCGGGTGTCGGTGAAGGCCACCACCACCGACGGGTTGGGGTTCATCGGCCGGGGAGAAGGAGTGGCCGCCGCGGCGGTGGTCACCGCGGTGACCGACGGTGAGGCAACGTAACATCCACCAAGTCATGGCCTCACCCTGTACAACACGCTGGGCAGGAACCTCCAGCCGTTCGAACCGGTCGACCCGCCCAAGGTGGGCATGTACGTGTGCGGCCCGACCGTCCAGTCGTCCCCCCACATCGGCCACGGGCGTTTCGCCGTGGTGTTCGACCTGGTGCGGCGTTACCTCCGTTGGCGGGGCTACCAGGTCACCTACGTGAGGAACATCACCGACGTGGAGGACAAGATCATCGCCGCCGCGGCCGAAGCCGGCGAGCCGTGGGAGGAGCGGGCCCGCCGGATGACCGCCGAGTTCCACCGGGCGTTCGAGGCTCTGGGGGTGGAGCCTCCCGACGTGGAGCCGAAGGCCACCGAGCACATCGACGACATGATCCGACTCATCGAACGGCTGATCGACCGGGGTCTCGCCTACCCGGCGTCCAACGGCGACGTCTACTTCTCGGTGAGGAAGCTGGACGACTACGGGAAGCTGTCGGGACGCGACCCCGACGAGCTGCTGGCCGGGCCCGGGTCGAGATATCGGAGGAGAAGGCCGACCCGCTCGACTTCGCCCTGTGGAAGGCCGCCAAACCCGGCGAACCCGCCTGGGAGTCGCCGTGGGGTCCGGGCCGACCCGGATGGCACATCGAGTGCTCTGCCATGTCGATGCGGTACCTGGGGGAGACGTTCGACATCCACGGAGGCGGGGTCGACCTGATCTTCCCCCACCACGAGAACGAGATCGCCCAGTCGGAGGGAGCCACCGGGAAAACCGTTTGCCCGCTACTGGCTGCACCAACGGGATGGTGAACCTGTCGGGCGAGAAGATGTCCAAGTCGACCGGGCACATCGTCGACCTCCAAGCCGCCATCGACGGGTGGGAGGCATGGCGGTCAGGCTCCTCTACCTGCGGGCCCACTACCGGTCGCCGTTGGAGTTCTCCAGCGAGCTGCTCGACGACTCGGCGGCGCAGCTCGACCGGTGCGCCGGTTCTTGGAGCGGGCGCCCCGGCCGGCGGTCGGCCCCGACGAAGAGGTGATCGGCCGGTTCCGGACCCACATGGACGACGACTTCGGCAACCCCCGAGGCGCTCGGGGTTCTGTTCGACACGATCCGGGAAGCCAACCGCGTACTCGACGCCGGTGGGGAGGCTCCCGGGCTGGTAGCCGCGGTCCACGAGATGGTCGACGTCCTTCGGGCTTGCGGAGCGGCGCCGTCGACCTGTCGGACCTGGCCGACCGGCTGGCGGGTTTGGCCGCCGAGTTCGGGGTCCCGTCCGAAGGCCCACCGGAGCGGGTGCTGGCCGGGCTGCTGGAGCGGCGGAGCCGAGCCAGGGCGGAGGAGAGGGACTTCGCCACCGCCGACGGGATCCGGGAACGCCTCGCCGGGTTCGGGATCCTGGTCGAGGACACCGCCGATGGCGTCCGCTGGGTACGGCGCTGAGGTAGAGGGAGTCCACGCGGGTCGAGGCGGCCCTGGTCGCCGGCCGGGTCGAGCTGCTCATCGTCGAGCGGGCCCGGCGGGACCGTGCTGAAGGCTCTCCTCACCCGGGCGGAGGAAGCCGACGTCCCGGTCCGGATGGTCGACGACGTCTCCCGAGTTGGCGGAGACGGCCGCCCCCAAGGGGTGGTGGCCCGCTGCCGACCGATCCCCTTCGCCGACCTGGAGGATCTGATCGCCGAGGAGACCCCGGCCGCGCTGGTGGTGCTCGACCACCTGGAAGACCCCCACACCCTGGGTGCGGTGGCCCGCTCGGGCGGCGGCCGCCGGGATCCCCCGGACTGGTGGTGGCCCGCCGGCGGGCTGCGCCGGTGTCGGCGGCGGCGTTCAAGGTGGCCGCCGGGGCGTTGGAGCACACCCGGATCGCGGGCGGTGTCTTCGGTCGCCGACACGGTGCGGACCTTGGATCGGGAAAGGGGTGTGGACGGTGGGTCTCGACCCTCGGGGCGACCGGGCCGTTGTTCGGGTTGGATCTGTTGGCGGAGCCGGTAGCGTTGGTGTTGGGTGCCGAGGTGGGGCTCCACCGGCTGGTGCGGGACCGCTGCCAGGTGCTGGCCGCCATCCCGGTGCTGGGGACCGGTGGAGAGCCTCAACACCTCGGTGGCCGCGGCGCTGGCCTGCTACGAGGTGGCCAGGGTCCGCAAGCTGGCGTAGCTCAGACGGCTAGAGCAGCTGACTTGTAATCAGCAGGTCGTGGGTTCGAGTCCCACCGCCAGCTCCCTCTGTCCGTTTTTATGACGCAAAACCGACCAAGTTGGGCGGTTTTGCGTCATAAAAAACCGCGACGGCGGCATCTGGGAAGGCGATGGCGAACACGGTCGAGATGATCATCGAGGTGCGGGGTTTCCACTGCACCGGATGCGCGGACAACCTGGGACGCGCCCTGGCCAGCTTGGACGGGGTGATCAGAGCACACGCCGACTACGAGACGGGTCGGGTGAGGGTGCGGTTCGACTCGGACCGGGTGGCCGAGGAGGTGATCAGGGAACGGATCCGAGTCGCCGGGTTCGACCCCCAGGGCTACGAGTGACGGACCGACCGACAACCGGGGACACCGGGGCGGTCTTCCGAATGAAGATCGGCGGGATGTCCTGTTCGTTCTGCACCTCGACCATCGAGAGGGCCTATGCCCGCATCGACGGTGTCTACGAGGTCGGGGTGTCCTTGGCCCACGAGGAGGGGGTGATCCGCTACGACCCCACCCGGGTCACACTCGACAGGCTCCGACGCACCTTGGAGGAGATCGGATACACCTACCGCGATCCCGAGAAGGTGCGGACGTTCGAGGAGGAAGCCGCCGAACTCGAACCGCCGAGCGGAGACGACTGATCGTCGCCGCCTCCCTGTCGGGGTCGAGCATCCTCCTGATGGCGGTCGGCATGTGGCTCGACCTGGTGACGATCCCCGTACTCCCCCTGGGTGTTGTTGGCGCTGGCGCTGGTGACCATGTTCGTGACGGGGTGGGGTTCATCAAGAGGATGGCTTGGGCGTCACTGTGGAGGGGCATCTTGAACCAGCACGTCCTGTTGGAGTTCGCCGCTTTCGCCGGCCTGACCGGAGGGCCTGTTGGGGATCTTCGTCCTGGACGATTTCCGGTGGGGGACTTCTTCGGAGCCGCGACTCTGGTCACCACCTACCACATCCTGTCCCACTACTCGTCGCTAGTGGTCCGCACCAAGGCCTCCCAGGCGGTGCGCCGGCTGATGGCCCTGCGCCCG
Source organism: Acidimicrobiia bacterium (assembly GCA_026002975.1). Taxonomy (GTDB): domain Bacteria; phylum Actinomycetota; class Acidimicrobiia; order Spongiisociales; family ZC4RG35; genus BPGJ01. Next base: position 143,583 of record BPGJ01000004.1, on the reverse strand, counting down.
GACACCGCCCGGGTGCTGAGGGACGGGAGGGAGGTCGAGGTTCCGATCGACGATGTGGCGGTGGGCGACCGGGTTCGGATCCGGCCGGGGTGAATCGATCCCAGTCGACGGGCGGGTGGTCGCCGGCGCTTCGGCGGGTGAACGAGGCCCTGGTCACCGGCGAGCCGATCCCCACCGAGAAGGTCGTCGGAGACGAGGTGATCGGGGGTTCGATCAACCAGACCGGGGACCCTGGTGGTGGAGGTGACCCGAGTGGGGGAGGAGTCGTTCCTTTCCCAGGTCGCCCGTTCGATCGAAGAGGCTCGGAGTCTCCGGCCCGGGGTCCTCCAGCTGGTGGACACCGTCCTCCGGTTCTACGTGCCGGGAGTCCTGGTGTTCGCCGCCGCTGGGTTCTCGGGCTGGGCGATCCTCCCCGCGTTGTTCGGGTCGGGACCCGACTGGAACCGGGCGCTGCTGGCCGGTCTGGCCGCCCTGGTCATGGGGTATCCCTGCGCTCTAGGTATGGCCACCCCCCTGGCCACCATCCGCGGGGGAGGAGAGGCCGCCCGACGGGGCATCCTCATGCGTTCCGGGGAGGCTTTCCAGGTCATGTCCGCCATCGACATGGTGGTGTTCGACAAGACCGGCACCATCACCCGGGGTGAACCCACCGTGGAAACGGTTATCCCCGCCGCCGGCTCCACCGAGGAGGACGTGCTCCGCCTGGCCGCGGCGGTGGAGGCCAACAGCGAACATCCCCTCGCCCGGGCGGTGGAAGACGCCGCCGGGGAGATCGACTTTCCCATCGCCACCGACTTCGAGTCCCACACCGGGCTGGGGGTGGAAGGAAACGTCGACGGCGCCAGGGTCGTGGTAGGCAAACCGAGCTGGCTGGTCGACTTGGGCGTAGACCTCTCCTGCCTCCAGGACGATCAGCAACGCCTGGAGAACGAAGGCCAGACCGTGATCGCGGTCGCCTCCGACCGGAGGCCGGTCGGCCTGATCGCAGTCGCCGACGCCCTGAAACCGGACGCCGAAGAAACCATCCGACGGGTGAAGGACGCCGGACTCACCCCGGTGATGATCACCGGCGACAACCATCGCACGGCCCGGTCGGTGGCCTACCGGGTGGGGATCTCCCAGGTGCTGGCCGGCGTGCTGCCCGACCAGAAGGCCGCCGAGATCCGGCGTCTCCAGCGAGAGGGCCACCGGGTGATGATGGTGGGAGACGGCATCAACGACGCCCCCGCCCTCACCCAAGCCGACGTAGGGGTGGCCGTCGGCACCGGCACCGACATCGCCATCGAGTCGGCCGACGTGGTGGTGGTCACCGACCGGCTCACCTCCGTCCTCGACGCCTACCAGATCGGCTTGAAGAGCTACCGCAAGACCAAACAGAACCTGGTGCTGGCGTTCAGCTTCAACGGGATCGGCGTTCCCGCCGCCACCACCGGCCTGGTGTCTCCGGTCTGGGCCATGGTGGCGATGATCGCCTCGGTCACCGCCGTCCTCGCCAACTCCTTCGGCGGACAGCTCCTCCGTGGCGAGCCGATCACAGCCGGAGATGCCCTACCGATCCCCGACCGCCACCACCAGACCGGAGGCGGGTAGGCGTCCGGTCCGATGGCGGCTCTGGGTCAGGGCAGCGTGACCTGGATTTGGGGATTCAGGTCTTGGAGGTCGCCAAACCGGCGATCGCCCAACCGACGACCATCAGACCGAGACCCGTCGCCAGCTGGACAGCCGCGCCCGGGAGGATGGCGGGGAAGGCGAAAGGCGGCAAGAGGACCTGGAGGAGCCTCCCCACAGCCCGTCCGGCGGCCAGCGCTCCGAAGATCATCGACCCGACCGCCACGACCCGAAGGGTCAACCTTGCCGGTGTGATTCTCACCTCCGGTCGTTGCGTGTCTTCCCGACCGTACCCGGGCTCACGGGACCGCGACGACCTCGTGGAATCCGGTGACGGTGAGGCCGGGCCGATCACCCCCGGCGATCAGATGCAGACGGTCTCCCAGGGCCACCACCGCCAAACCGTGGCGGGCCAGCGCCATCTCGCCGACCACCTGCCATTCGTCCCCCTCCAGACACTCGACGGTGCCGATGGTTCCCCGTGGTTCTTCACCACCGGCCACGCACGTCCGGCCGCCGATCCACGCCCCACCGAAACCGCCCCGAGCCCGCTTCAGCGGAGGTCCCGGTTCCCACAGTCCGCCTCGGAGCACCTCGACGGTGGCGAGGTTGGTGTCGAGGCCGCCGGCTCGGCCTCCCACCGCGAGGACGCCATCTGGGGTCCAAACCGCAGCGAAGTGCTCCGGGGCTGGGACAGCTCGGGACCGGGCTCCCACCGGGTGCCGGTCCACACCTCCACCGAGGAGAGCACCCGCCCGGTGCCGTCCACCCCGCCGAGGATCATGATCGCCGAGCCGTCGCCGGCGGCCGCGGCTGCGCCCCGCGCGGTACCCAGGGGAGGTTCGGTCCTCCAGTCGTCGTCGTCCGGGCCGAGGCTCCAGACCTCTGCCGTAGGCGTCCACTCGGTCGTGAACCCGCCTGCCACGTAGAGCCTGCCTTCGGCGACCGTGGCGGTGGTGTGGTGGAGGGGAGTGGGGAGATCCGGCCCACGGTGCCACCGGTCCCGAGCCGGGTCGTAGATGTCGACCCGACGGGTGGGCGTGCCGTCGGCGGTCATGCCGCCCAAGACCACGATCGAGTCTCCCCACGCCACACCCGAAACCTCGGTGCGGGGCTCCGGCAGGTCGGCTGCCTGGTCGGATGGTTTTCCGGGGACGGGCCCGCATCCCACCTGCAGCACCAGCACCGCGACGGCGAACCATCCAACTGCGAGTTTCCTGCAGTTCATCATCCCCAAAGCTAGGGAGCGCGGAGGCGGGTGCTCGGAATGAGTAGTGTTCTACTCATGACCGGGGACTCTTTCGGGTCGATGCTTATTCCAAGTCGACTAGAGAGGGATCACTCATGTTGGGAACGACGCTGGCCGTCAAGAGACGGGCGGCTTGGCTGTTCGTATTGGTGCTCCTGATCGCCGCCTGCGGAGGCGGCCAATCCGGCGGAACCGGCGACACGTCGGCCGGTAACGGAGCGGAGCAGCCGCCGACCCCTGCCCCATCCGGGGGCGACTTCTGTCGGCGGGTCGCCGATTTCGCGGTGGCGCTGGGTTTCGACGACTCGGTGGGCGACGCTGCCGATATGGAACGTTGGCTCGACGCCTTCGACGAACTGGCCGCCGACGCCCCGCCCGAGATCAGGGAGGACATGCAGCTGTGGGCCGACTTCAACCGGAAGCTGGCCGAGTCGATGGAGACGGGAGAGGACCCGAACCTCACCGACGAGGACTTGGCCGCCCTGGAAGCCGCGGGCGAGAGGCTCGACGCCTACTTCCGTGACGTATGTGGGGTCGACTCGGGCACCTCGGACGACGGCTTCGCATCCCCCGACCCGTTCGATGCGCAGTTCGCCACCTTGCAGCTCACCGGGATCGCCGACGTCGCCGAGCAGTACACCGGTCTCGACGTGGACTGCGCCTACTACCCGCCCGGTGAGCTCGCCGACTCGGCGGTGTTGGGGGTGAGCCTGGTCCCCGTTCGGTGACGGCTGGTCGGTCGACTTCGCGGTGGAGGGTCTCGCCGATCTGGCCGAGGGCACCTGGAGCGGGGTCGAGATCTGGCTGTACCCGCCGGACCCGTCGGAGTTGGCCGACGAGGGGGTCGCTCTCACCTCCACCGACGCCACGGCGACCATCTCCAGCGTGGGAAGCCCACGCGAGACGGCCGACGGGACCCTGGTGAGGGTCGAGGGCAGCTATTCGGCCGACCTGGTCAACGACCTCGACGGCACGCCGGCGGGCAGCGCCGAAGGAACCTTCTCCTGCGAAGTGGTGCTCGACTGGACGGAGGGGGAGCCGGACGCGGCGACCGGGACCGTGGCTCTCGGGGACGACGATCTGGGGTTCGTGACCTCGGAGGTCCCGGCCCTGCTCGAGAACACCAGCGGCGGTGTCCTGTGCTTCGCATCCGAGGGAGAGTTCGAGATGTCCCTCATCCCCGACGTCGGCCCAGTCACCTTCGGTTTCCGGACCGAAGCCTTCACCGAACCCGGCACCTACATAGGAGACGCGTGGATCACCGCCACCGGCGGAGACGAGGGGGAAGACCAGACCAAAGGCCAGATCGTGGTGAAGTCGATGGAACCCGACGGCGCCGGCTTCATCATCGTCGAGGGCACCCTCAACGCGGGGTTCGCCGACATCGACGGCCCGTTCGGTCCGGGATCGTTGGAGGCCGAATGGCGCTGCGCGATGACCGAGGAGGAACTGGCCGGCAGTTGAGGCTGCCCGGCAAACGTCCGCCGGGTTTCGGCAGCCGACACCGTTGGGGCGGAGCGGGGAGCCGGCGGAAGGCGGGGGCGGTACCGCCCCCGCCGAACCGTCGGACATCACCGAGGATCTCGCGCCCGGTCTAGGTCCCAATGACGAGGAGTCGGGGCCGTTGCCTAATACCCTGCCGGGTCATGAGCGGGTCGCCTCGCAGACGGGGAAGACACGCCGCTCCCCGGGGCGACTTCGCCCGGGAGCTGGCGGTGATGGTCGCCGGGATCTTGGCGGTCGGTCTGGTGGTCTTCGGAGGACTGTGGGTGATGGCGGATCTGGGTGACGACACCCCGACCCAGGCCGAACCGACCCGAACCACCGCCACCGCGGCCACCCTCGGCATCACCCAACCTCCCCCAACTTCGACGTCGACGACGACTACCACCACCGGCCCGACCACCACCACGACCGTCCCGAGGCCACCGGGAGAGGTCACCGTTCAGGTGCTGAACGGCAAAGGGGTGGCCGGGTTGGCGGGACGGGTCACCGAGGAGTTGGCCGGCGACGGCTACCGGACCCTCCCGGCCGACAACCACTCGCCCCTCGACACGTCCCGGATCTGGTACAAGCCCGGTTTCCAGGCCGAGGCGGAGCTACTCGCTGCTTCGTTCCCCGACGCGGTGGTCGAACCCGTCCCGGCCGATTTGGTGTCCGAGGCCGACATCGTGGTGGTGCTCGGCGCCTCCTACGAGGAGTGAACCAGGAGACCCGGCCGGCGACCCCATGGCCGGCCGCCGCCTGGACCATGGCCGGCCTCACCATCGCGGTGCTGGGTATCGGGGTCGCGGGAGGGGTCCTCTCACCCAGCCTGGTGTTGGACGTCGTCGCCGCCTGGCCTCTGGGCGTCCCTGCGGTGCCTGCCTTGGCGGTGGCGGTCGTCCTCCGGAGCCGCAGGCCGAAGCTCATGGCTCTGCCCGCCCTCTTCATCGTCACCTGGCTGTTCGCGGCGGTCGGCCTCCATCTGGGCGGTTGGGCGGCCTTGCCGTCGGCCGCGGCGGACCGGGTCGGACCGGCCGCTACGGGCGTGGCCCGGACCACCCTCACTCTGTCCAACCCCGGCGGCTCGGTCGAGATCCTCGGACACCCAGGCGATCCGCTCTTCCGGGTGGCCGCCCTCCGTCGGGGAGGTGACACACCCCCGCCCGCGGTCGGGGTCGCCTCCCGGGGAAGGACCGCAGAAGTGGTGGTGGCCCCGGCCGGATCCCGACAACCCCTGGTACCGCTTCGCCGGCTGGCTGGTCGAACTCTCCGACCGGGTCACCTGGGAGATCCACGCCAGCGGATCTTCGATCGTCGCCGACTTCCGGGCGGTGAGGGTCGGGGAGGCTTCCCTCACCGGCGGCGGCACCGTGAAGCTGGGGCCCGGCCGGGGACGACTGTTCCTCGACGGCTCGTTCCGGGTCGAGGTCCCCGACGACGTCGGGGTGTCGGTGGAGGGGGAGGCCGAAGTCCCCTCCGGGTGGACCGCCACCGAACTGGGTTACACCAGTCCCGGGGGGGTCGGGTGGACGGTGGTGGTGTCCGGTTCGGTCACCTTCGTGCGAGTACCGGGGGCCTAGACCACCTCACCGGTACACTCGCCCGAGTGACGTTCCCCTCCCCGGTCGACCGTCTGAGACGGCTGGCTCTCCTGATCTGGACCGCGATCGGGGCGCTGATCCTCTTCGCCTTCCTGGTGTGGGGAGCCGGCCAGGTGAGGATCATCTGGCTTCCCCTGGCCTTCGCCGCCGGGCTGGTGATACTCCTCGACCCCATCGTCCGGGCGTTCGAACGGATCCTGATCCCACGGGTCGTCGGGTCGGTGTTCGCCTTCGCAGTGTTCGGGGCGTTCCTGGCCGCGGTGGTGGCGCTCATCGTTCCGGTCGTGCGGGAACAGGCCGCCGCTTTCGGCCAGACCCTGCCCGAACTCTACGACCGGTCGGTGACCTGGCTGCAAGGCGTCGCCGCCGATCTGGGCATCGATCCCGAGGGGTTGTGGACGTCGGAGCGGATCAGGGAATGGATAGCGGATCCCGCCAACCAGGAGGCCATCCAGGGTCTCATCGGCGGGTTCGGTTCCGGAGCCGGACGACTGCTCCGAGGCGTCGCCGAGGTGGTGGCAGTCGTCGGCCTCGCCCCGGTCCTCGCCTTCTACATGCTGTTGGACCTGCCCCGCTCCAGGCGCCTCATGCTGGAGCTCACCCCGCCTTCCATCCGGGATGAGGTGGCCTTCGTCACCACCCAGGTCGGTCGGGCTCTGGGCGCGTTCGTCAGAGGTCAGCTCCTGGTGGCGATCATCGTCGGGGTGTTGTCGTCGTTCGGGTTGTGGCTCCTCGACCTGCCGTTCTGGCTGCTGATCGGGATCGCAGCCGGCATCCTCAACCTGGTTCCCTTCGCGGGTCCCTTCGTGGGGGGTGCCCTGGCGGCGATCGTCGCGTTGTTGGAGGGCGACTTCACCAAGGCGGTGCTGGCGGTGGCGATCTTCACCGCCATCCAGCAGACCGACAACCACGTCATCACCCCCATGGTCCAGAGGACCCGGGTTCGTCTGTCGCCGCTGGTCATCGTGCTGGCCCTCATCGCCGGCGGGTCGGTGGCCGGGCTCCTGGGGGTGTTGGTGGCGGTACCCGTCGTCGGGGTCGTGCGGATCGTCGCCGGCCATCTGTGGCGCACCCGGGTGTTGGGCGAGTCTTGGGAACAGGCGTCGGAGGCGATGATCGAGGAGACTCCCCGCCCCGAGGGACGCCGCCGCCGGCGCCTGCAGGAAGAGAAGCTGTTCGACACGGCAGAGCTACCCAGCCTCGAGGAGGAACCGGAGAAGCAGCCGTGACCGAGGAGCTGGCTCCCAAGGACTCCTACCTGGCGAGGGCCGAAGGCCGGGTCGTCGAGGTGGTCGAGGGTGGCCTGGTCCTCGACCGGACGGTGTTCTACGTCCGGGGTGGGGGTCAGCCGGGAGACACCGGGGTGATCCGCTGGCACGGCGGCGAGGTCCGGGTCGTCGACACGGTCCGCCGGGCCGGGAAGGTGATCCACGTGGTCGACGCCGAAGAGTTGCCCGACCCCGGAACCGAGGTGGAAGGAGATCATCGACTGGGATCGGCGATACCGGATCATGCGGACCCACACCGCCCTCCACGCCCTCAGCGGCGTCGTCTACCGGGATTGGGGAGCCAAGGTCACCGGCGGGAACATGGAGCCGGGTGTAGCCCGGATGGACTTCGAGCTGGAGGGGATCAGCCAGGAGTTCGGCAGACAGGTGGAGGAGATCCTCAACCGGGAGCTGGTCAGGGGATATCCCACCGAGATCGTCTACCTGGCGAGGGAACAGGCTCTCACCGACCCGGATCTGATCCGAACCAAGGTCAACCTGATCCCCGAGTGGGTGGAGGAGATCCGGGTGGTCGACATCGTCGGGTTGGACCGTCAGGCCGACGGCGGCACCCACGTGCGGTCCACCCTGGAGGTCGGCCGGGTGAGGGTCGCCAAGACCGAGTCGAAAGGGCGGGCCAACAAACGTATCCGGATCGAACTGGATGATGCGGTCGACTGACCGATGATCGACTTCGTGTTGGGGGTCTCCCTCGCCGGGCTGGTGGCCCGGGGCTGGCTCCGAGGGATGATCCGCGAACTCCTCGACCTGGCGGGGCTGGTCGTGGGGGCGATCCTGGCGTTCCGCATGTCCGGCCCCTTCGGTGAGCTGATCGCGGGCCGTTTCGACCTGGCTCCCGAAGTCGCCCGAATCGGCGCCGCGGTGGGTCTGTTCTTGCTGGTCGGTGCCGGAACGGCTCTGGTCGCTGGGTGGCTGGGGAGGTACGCCCGTCGGCCGGGGCTCAATCTCGTCGACCGGCTGGGTGGGGCGGTGGTGGCGGTGGGATGGGGGATGCTGCTGATCGTCGCCTTCGCGACCGTAGCCCGAGCCCTCCCCATACCGCCGGCGGAACGGATGCTTGCCGATTCTCAGGTGGTTTCTGCGGTGGCCGGGCCCGACTCGCCGGTGGCGGAGCTGTTCCTGGAGACCGCGGGCGACGAGACGATCCAGGCGCTGGTGACCCTCAGGGAGACTCTCGGGCGACCGCCGGGTCGTGCTCGACCCCGACGGACGGCTCGAGTTCCCTCCGGCCGACCCCGAAGAGCTGGAAGACCGACCGGACGAAGCCCAAGAGGTCTTCGACCTGCTGAACCGAGCCCGGATCACCGCGGGACTAGCCCCTCTCGCCTGGTCGGAGCCGCTGGCCCGGGTGGCCGGCCAACACGCCTGGGAGATGTACGTCGACGGCTATATGTCCCACGTCTCACCCAAGACCGGGACGGTGGCCGACCGGGTGGAGTCGGCTGGTCTGCGGTTCGTGGTGGTGGGAGAGAACCTGGCTCTGGCGGTCGACCCCCAGGCGGTCAATCGGGGTCTGATGTCGTCGCCCGGACATCGGGCCAACATCCTCCACGACGGTTTCGACCGGGTGGGGGTGGCGGCGGTTCGTGGACCGATGGGCCTGATGGTGGTGCAGGTGTTCGGAGGATGACCACGGCGCAGTTGCTCGCCGAGGCGATGGTCCGTGCGTTCGGCCCCTATGTGAGGAGGAAGCTCGGCGAACGGGGGCTACCGGAACCGGCGGGACTGGACGACGTGCTAGAGACGGGTGGCGAATGGTTGAGGCAGACGTTGCTGGAGGTTCTGGCATTGCCCTACGAACGGCAGCCGAGGGGACCGTTGGAGATCTTCCAGGAGGCGATGAAGTTCCCCACCGAGAGCCTTCGCCGAGCCGGTGTGCCCGAGGTGGAACGGGATCCGGTTTCCCGCAACGCCCTACCCGGAGACGTGTACGACCTGGCGCCCGCCTCGTCCCGGGACATCTCCGAAGAGGTGTGGATGCTCCATCTTCGTTGGGGGATGGAGAAGGCCGAGGCGCTGGCGGTCAGGTTTCGCCGTTCCGAACGGTGACCACGAGGATCCCCAGAAGGACCAGAACCGAGCCGGCGAGCTGCACCGGGGACGGGTCCTCGGCGAAGATCAGCATCCCCCACACCAAGGTGAGGGTGGGTTGGAGGAGGATCGCGAACGAGGTGTGGGTGGCGGGGAGGCGAGGAAGGGCGTAGCCGATCGCCAGCCATCCCAGCACCTGCGAGCCGAGGGCGAGGGCCAACAACCATCCGTGGGCCGGCCAGTGGGGGACCGGGTCGAGTTGGCCGGTGACCCAACCCGCCAACCCGGTAACCACCGCGGCGCCTGCCGTGGCTTCCAACAGGGGCCGCACCGACGGTCCCTGAGTGCGGTTGGCTCGGCGGAACGTGACGAGGAACGCCGAGTAGAACAGCGCCGCGGCCACCGCCAGGACCACACCCAGCACGGGCCGGGTTCCGAAGGTGTCGTCCCGGCCGAGTCCGGTTATCAGCGCCAACCCGACCATCACCATCGGCATCGCCCAGAGCGACCGGGTCGACGGGCGCTCCCCGAACAGCGCCCACGTCACCAGCGGGACGATCACCACCTGGCTGTTCACGATCAGAGTTCCCAACCCGGCGCCCACCATGTCGATCGCGGCATGCCACAAGCTGACGTCGGCTCCCAGGAACACCCCGGCCAGCATCCCCAGGAGTCTCGAGCGGGCCGGGCGGCGGTCGCCGGGAGCGAACATGGCGATGGCCGCCAACACGGGTAGGGCGTACGCCATCCGGAAGAAGGATCCGGTGAGCGGGGTCACCTCGGCCAGCCGGAAGAAGATCGCCGAGAACGAGATGACGGTGGCGCCGATCAGCGCGGCAGGGGTGGCCGATACCTTGCGCACCGTGGATACGGTCCAGTTCAGGCCGAGTCGCCCGCAGGCCCGGTGCGGCGGTTCCAGGTCAGCGGGAGCGGCGGGGTGTCGATGATCCGGTTGTCGTCGGGGTAGGCGACCTCGGCGAAGGTTACGGCGCGGTCCCGCAGCAACCTGGCGAAGGACTCCCAGTCCACCGTCTCCAGCGGCGGATACACCGCGGTCCCGCGGGTCAGGGCGGCGTCGGGGTCGTCCACCCCTTCCCGTTTGAGGAACTCGCGGATCTCGTCGCGGAGGCGCGGAGGGCAGACCTCCGAATCGAAGATGGTGGCGAGGGCGGCCAGACGCATGTCCTCGATGTGGGCGTCGCCCTTGTCCTCGTGGAAATGCGGGTTGCGGGTCTCCACCTGGTAGATCTCGATACCTCGCCTCATCACGTCGGCTTCCGGCATCGGATGGTCCTGGGCGGTGCCGAAACGTTCGAACAGGTCGATCAGCTCGAACGGTTCCACCGCGTACCCGGATGCGAACCGGAGACGAAGAGCCAACGGCAGGGACATGGCGTGCTCGCCGGCGTTGCCGGTGCGGATGGCTTCGGTGCCGAAACCGGTCAGCTCGGCCAACATCAGGTTGAGGAACCGGTTGGTGGTCTCCGACACCCGTCCCCACCGGCTGAAGAACAGCGACCCGTCCACCACCTTCGGTTTCGACTGCCAGCAGATCCGAACCATCGAATACGGGGTGCGTGCCAGGGCGAAATCGGCGGCGTAGGCGTTGACGTATTCGGTCACCGAGCCGGGCACGTAGTTGTCGGCGTCCACGAACCCGACGTACTCCCTTCCCGCCAGCGACGCCAACGCGATGCCGACCATCATCCCCTCGCCTTTCCCGTCGGCCACCCGACCGTCGGAGAGGATGTGGGGGTAGCCGGCCGCGGCGAAGGCGTCGGCCAGGCCCGGGTCCCGTTGATGCACCACCAGGGCGGAACGGTGGTTGAACCGGCAGAACCGCTCGACCGACTCCACCTCCATGGCGTAACGGTCGACCGGCTCCCGCTGGCTGTTGGACACCAGGATCACCAGACATTCGTGGGGAACCGCGGCCAGCACCCCTTCCAGCAGTTTGAGTCGCTCGTCACGGCAAGGCACCACGATCGCCATCTGGCGCTGCACCCGGACCAGGGTGTTGTAGGGGATGTGGGCGACGGTGGTTCCCCACGACAGTGAGGTGTCGCCCAGGCTGGGACCGGAGTCCAGCTCGAACACGTGTTGGACCCCGTACACCTTCACCGGGCCTAGCCGCTCGGTCTGGTAGGGGAAGGTCAGCCGCATCTCCCCTCTAAGTCTTGCACAATCCGGGAGTCGTCTAACCGGCGGCGGCGTCCACCAGCTCGCCGAAGGATCGGCGCACCGCTTCGGCGAACCGGTCGACGTCGGGGACCGCGTCGTAGTCGGCGTTGAGTCCCCACCAGAGAGTCCCGTCGTAGCTGAACAGAGCCACCCCGAGGCCGTGCTGGGCCCAGAGGGGCACGATCGGATAGGTGGCCAACATGCGGGATTCGAGCAGATACATGGGGAATTGGGGGCCGGGCACGTTGGTGACCGTCATGTTGAAGGGACGCACCGTGTTGGCGACCAGCCGGTTGGCCATCGACAGCAGGGGGATGGGGGTTCCGCTGGACAGCTCGACCAGGGTGGCGGCCCCCAGGGCCTGGTCGGTGCGTTTCAGTTTCGCGGTCTGGGCCTTCACTTTCTCGTAGCGGGTCAACGGGTCGGGTTCGGACACCGGGAGCGGCACTAGCCACATCGCCACCCGGTTCCCCATCCGTCCCCGCTCCCGGGGGGAGCGGACACTCACCGGGGCCATCACCCGGAAGTCCAGGTCGTCGCAACCGAAGTCCCGCTCCTCCTCGAGGAACGTCCGCACCGCACCCGCCACCGTCGCCAACACCACGTCGTTCACGGTCCCTCCCCGTTGGTTCTTCACCGACTTGGCGGCGTCCAGCGGCAGGTCCACCCATTCGAACCGTCGGTTGGGCCCGATCTCCGGGTTGAGGGGTGTGCGGTCGGCGGGGGTCAGCCAACCCGACGACAAGGTGCTGCCCACCGCGGCCAGGCGGCGAAGGGCGCCTTCCACAAGGCGGCCACCCTCCCGGACCATGTCGCCCAACCCTTGGACCTGGTCGGCGAGCCGGCGAGCGGTGCGGGCCAGTTCGGCCACCGCCAGCTCGGCGGGTGTCGGTACCCGCCGGGGCTTCCAGTCGTCGGCGGGTTCGATCTCCGAGCTGGGTGCCAGACCGAACATGACGGTGGTCAGATCCACCCCCGACAGCCCGTCGATCATGCAGTGGTGCACCTTGGCGATCATGGCGAACCGGTCGCCTTCCAGCCCCTCCACCACCCACAGCTCCCACAGGGGTTTCGACCGGTCGAGCTGCTGGGAGAACACCCTCCCGGCCAGCGCTTTGAGCTGGGCGTCCGAGCCGGGCCGGGGGAGGGAGGTGTGCCGGACGTGGTAGTCGAAGTTGAACGAGTCGTCGTCGATCCACACCGGATGGCGGTTGTAGGGGACGTATCCGAGTCTCTGCCGGTAGCGGGGTACGTATTTGAGCTTCCCGGCTATGTGGGCCTTGATCCGGTCGACGTCGATCCCACCGTCTTCCCTTCGGAGCGGCCCGGCTTCGAACAAGATCACCGAACCCACGTGCATGTGGGTGGTGCGGGTCTCGAGGGCGAGGAACGAGGCGTCGAGATAGGAGAGGGGCTCGTAGAAGGGCGCCACCATCGATTCCAGCTTAGGAACGGCGGCTCGGTCGGGGCGGTGCCCGCGGCAGGATTCGAACCTGCGGCCTACTGCTTAGGAGGCAGTTGCTCTATCCCCTGAGCTACGCGGGCGTCGCCCCCAGGGTAGAGAACCCGGGACTCAGGCGGGTACGCGCACCAGACGGTCGCCCATCCGCACCAGCCGCTCGGGTTTCACCGTCACCCTGGTGGGCACGTTGGCTTCGGCCACCAGAGGGACCGAGAGTACGAAGTGGGTCTCCCCGTTGAGCCTCCGGTAGGTGATCTCGGCGCCCATCATCCGGCACAGCTCCCGAGCCACCGGCAACCCCAGGCCGACCCTCCCCAACGATGGGGCGGTCGGGTCTGTCCGGGAACCGTTCGAACATGACCGGCTGCAGCTCAACCGGCACCCCGGGGCCTCGGTCGACCACCGACAGAATGTACCGGTCGCCCCGGACCCCACCTTCGACCCGCACCTGCGGCCTGCCGTGCTGATGAGCGTTGACCACCAGATTTCGGAGGACCTGACGGAACTTCTCCGGGTCGACCCGGACCAGCGCCTCCTCGCAGTCGACGTTCACCGGAACTCCGAGCAGATCCAGGAACTCGACCACCTGGTCGAGCTGCTCGGAGACCCAGACCTCGACCGGGGTCACATCCACCAGCCCGGCATCCACCCGGGCCGACGTGACCAGGTCGTCGACGATCCTCCCGAGCTCGGCGGCCTGCGACAGGATCGCCGAGCACGCCTCCCTGTCTTCGGGATCACGGAGCCTCTCGGAGAGGACATGGGCGAACCCGACGATGCCGGTGAGAGGGGTCCGCAGACCGTGGGACACGTTGGCGATCAGGCGCTCCTTGGCGTGGGTGAGCTCCTCCACGATGGCGCCGGTCCTTCGCTCGGCCAGGCTCACAGCCCACCTCCTCGTCACCTCCACCGCTCCCCAGGTCACCGCCACCACGGCGACGAAAGAGAGGGCCCTACCGCCCCAGCCTTCGAGCTGGTCGGTCAGTAGGGTCAGGACCGCAGCCAGGATCCCGGCGTTTAGCGGCCACCACACCGAAGGAGAACCGGACTTCACGAACACCCGATCGGCGTCGAACCCGAAACGGTTTAGACCAAACCTCCCCTTCCGGAGTGACTAGTCACAGAGATGGTCGGTGGTGTGGGAGTAGCCTCTCGGATCATGGAAGCCGACGAAGAACGCATCGCCCTGTTCCTCGACTACGAGAACCTGGCGATCGGCGCCCGGCAGGCGTTGGGGGGAGCCTCCTTCGACTTCAAGCCGATCGCCGACGCCCTCGCCGAGCGGGGGAGAGTGGTGTCCCGACGAGCCTACGCCGACTGGTCGATGTTCGACGAGGACCGCCGGATGCTGACCCGCAACCACGTAGAGCTGATAGAGATCCCCCAGCGGATGGGGGCGGTGCGGAAGAACGCAGCCGACATCAAGATGGCGGTGGACGCGGTGGAGCTCGCCTACGAACGGGAGTTCATCACCACCTTCGTGATCTGCACCGGCGACTCCGACTTCACACCCGCTGGTCCACAAACTGCGGGAACTCAACAAGAAGGTGATCGGGGTGGGGATCAGAGCCTCCACCTCCAATCTGCTGCCACCGGCTTGCGACGAGTTCCTCTTCTACGAGAACCTCGAAGGGGTGGATCTCGGCCCGACGCCCGAGCCGGAGGAAGAGACCCCCGAGGGGGAACGGTCGATCGAAGACCTCGACCGGCTGATCACCACCACCATCGCCGGACTCCAGAGATCCAGCGGCGACGTGGTGTTGGCCTCCTCCCTCAAGAGGGCCCTGCTCCGCAAGGACCCCACCTTCAACGAAGCCGACTGGGGGTTCCGGGCTTTCGGTGAGCTGCTCCGCCACCTCCAAGACCGCAAGGTGGTGACCCTGTCGGAGGGGCCCGCCCGGGGAGACCCGGTGGTGGACCTGGCGACCAACCCGGAGGAGGTGGAGGCCTTCCAGCTCCTCACCTCGGTGGTCAAGGAGCTCGAGAGGAAAGGTGGCCCGCCGGTGTTGTCCGGCCTCAAGAACCAGCTTCGAAAACGGGACCCGGAGTTCTCCGAGAAGCGGTTCGGTTACGGCGGGTTCCTCCAGTTCTGCAAAGCCGCCCAAACCCGGGGCTTGGTCGAATTGACCTGGGACGACGCCGCCAACGATTATCTGGTGAAATCGGCCACATGAGACGCACCGCCGACGTGGTGGTGGTCGGCGCGGGGATCATCGGGTCGGCCATCGCCTACCAGCTCCTCCGCCGACAGCCGAGACTCGAGGTGGTGGTGGTCGACAAGGCGGCCGGGCCCGGGGCCGGATCGACCGGCGCCTCGGCGGCCATCTGCCGCTGCCGCTACACCCACCCCGACGTGATCCGCCTCGCCCTCGCCGGACAACGCGCCTACCGGGACTGGGCCGAGCCTTCACCGGTCTCGCCCAGCCCCGCAACCGGTTCAACCAGGTCGGGGTGCTGTGGATGCTGGGCCACACCCGATCCCAGGTGGAGGAAGACGCCGCCCGGCTGGCGGCCCAGGGGGTGGAGGTCGAGGTGCTCGGCCCCGACGACGTCACCGGGCGGTGGCCCGCCCTGTCGCCATGCGCAGAACCGGTCGACCTCGACCGGCCCGACCTGCACGAATGCCGCCCCGGAGAGGCCTTCCTGTTCGAACCGACCGGCGGGTACGCCGACCCGGTGGCGGCGGTGCAGGACCTCCACGACGCGGTGCGGCGCCTGGGAGGCAGCGTTAAGTTCTCGACCCCGGTGGTGGGTGTCGTCGAATCCGAAGGCCGGATCCGGGGGGTGGAGCTCGACCGGGGCCGGATCTCCGCCGACCTGGTGGTCAACGCCGCCGGGCCGTGGTGCAACCGCCTCAACCAGATGGCCGGAGTGGAGCTCGGCTGGACACTCACCCCCACCCGCATCCAGACCCTGGTCAGGACCTGGCCCGCCGAGCTGGGGCCACTGCCCGTGGGCGCCGACGCCTCCACCGGCATCTACTTCCGTCCCGAGCTGCCCGACCGGGTCATGGTCGGGTCGGTGGCGCCCGAGGACGAAGAGGAGATCGTCCCCGACCCGGACTCGTACCGGACCTATCCCGACGCCGAGTTCAAGACCCTCAAGATGGCCGCCTTCCACCACCGGGTGCCCGCCCTCGAGGCCAGAGGCGACGTGGGTGGCATCTGCGGGCTGTACACCATCAACCGGGAGGATGTCCACCCGGTGCTCGGCCCCAGCGGAGTGGACGGGTTCTGGCTCGCCAACGGCTTCTCCGGGCACGGCTTCAAGCTGGCTCCCGCGGTGGGAGCGCTGCTGGCCCGTCACTACACGGGGGTCGCCTTAGAGGACGATCCCGACGTCGACCTGGCTCTCCTCGCCGTGGACCGGCAGCCGATCCGGGTGGCGGCCAAACACGTGCTGGCATGATGCGGTACCTCGACGCCCCCGCCCTTCGCCAGGCCCTGCCGATGGAACGGGCCATCGCCGCCATGGAAGCCGCCTTCGGCGACGACAGGGAGGTGCCGGTCCGGATCCGCCTGGGGGTGTCGCTCTTCATGCCCGGCCGGGTGGGAGAACACACCGGCGTCAAGGTGGTGTCCACCGTTCCCGGAAACCCGGTGGGGATAGTCGCGGTGTTCGGACCCGACGGCTCGCCCCTGGGATTGGTCGACGGCGCCGAACTCACCAAGATCCGCACCGGCGCCGCGTCGGGGCTCGCCACCCGTCTCCTGGCTCGGCCCGACGCCGAGGTGCTGGCGATGCTGGGAGCCGGGTCGATGGCCCCCGATCAGATCGAAGCGGTCCGCACCGTCCGTCCCATTCGCCGGGTGTTGGTGTGGAGCCGGACCGTCGAGAAGGCAGAGCGGCTCGCTCGGCAGGTGGGTGGGGAAGCGGTCGACGACCCCGACCGGGCGGTGTCCCAGGCCGACGTGGTGTGCTGCGCCACCCCGTCGACCCGGCCGCTGTTCTCAGACGACGCGGTCCGCCCAGGCACCCACATCAACGCCGTGGGGGCTTTCACCCCCGAGATGGTCGAGGTACCGCCCGAGACCCTGCATAGGGCCTACGTAGTGGTCGACGACCTGGAAGCCGCCCGGGAGGAGGCAGGCGACCTCATCCAGGCCGACCGGTTCCCACCCAACGCCACCATCGGTGACGTCCTGGCCGACCGCCATCCCGCCATCGGCGAGGACGTCACGGTGTTCAAATCGGTGGGGATCGCCAGCCAGGACGTCGCTGCTGCGGTGGCGGCCCTGACTCACACGTCGTAGTACAGGTAGAACTCGTAGGGGTCGGGCCGCAGCCTCACCGGGTTGACCTCGTGCCGCCTCTTGTACTCCAGCCAGCTCTCGATCAGGTTGGAGGTGAACACCCCTCCCTCGAGGAGGAACGGTCACCGGGTCGATCACCCAGCAGTAGAGGATCAGCGTCTTGAGGGTGCGGAACGGGTCGGCCACCGCCGTTTCCGGGTCGGGAACCAGGATCATGTCGGACTCCTGGATCTTCTGGAATCCCCGGATCGACGACCCGTCGAACCCGAATCCCTCCTGGAACGACTCCAGGGTCAGCTCGGCGACGGGCACGGTGAAGTGCTGCACCTGACCCGGCAGGTCGCAGAACCGCAGATCCACCAGTTCGAAACCCTCTTCTTCGACCTTGGTCAAGACGTCGCTCGGCTCCATGGCTTCACCTCCCAACCGGGGATTCTCCGACGCCAGTGTTACGAAGGTGTTTCGGAACGTCCCAGGCGAGCCGCGCCCAGACCGGCCAGAACCAACCACACCGGCAAGAGAGCACCCATCCCGTCGGCGCCGCCGACCAGTGCGGTGACCGCCGCGGCGGTGAGCACCAGGAGCCGGGCCAGACGGACCCTCGAGACGTCGAGAGGCTCGGCGGTCCGGTCGGCGACCGAACCGACCGGGTGGGGCACGGTGAGGACGACCGCACCGGCGAGCCCCAGGCCCACCGCCACCCAGTGGACGGTGGTCGGCGGTATCCACGGGTCGGGAGACCCCGCCAAGCCGGCCACCGCCGAGACGGCCAGCCCCATGGCCGCGGCCCAGGCCAGCTGCCGTCGAGGAGCAGGTGGGGGGAGGGAGACATCGACCGCGACCGCCACCGCCAGGGCCATACCGGAGATCCAGCCGGGGGTACGCACCGCTGCGAACCCGGCCAGGGTGAGGAGCCCGATCATATCGGCCGGGGTGGGGGGAAGGCCGGTGGTTCGGGCCACCATCCGGGCGGCGAGCATGAGCAGGGCCAGGGCGGCCAGCGAAGTGCCGCCCACGAACAGGGTCGGCAACGTGGCGGCGGCCGCGACCCAAGGTGCGGCTCCCGGCTGGTCGGGGTCGAGTTCCCTGGCCAGCGCCCAGGCGAGGAAAGCGGTGGCGGCTGCCTCCAGCCCCCCGAGTATCCCCGACCGTGGGTAGGCGAACAGACCGACCAGGGTTGCCATCCCGACGACCAGGCGATGGTTCGGCTCGGTGAAACCGAACGATCGGGCCAGGTGGCTGTATCGGAAGAGGCTTCTCACCGGCGGTGGAGCCGAGCCTCGAGGTGGGGGGTCAGTCCTCGTCCGGGCACCGCCAGGCTCAGCCGATACGACAGCTCGTCCCCCAGGACCTCCAGGTGGCGTTCCACGTCGGTGACCTCCACCGCGGTGGGGGAGCACACCACCGCCACCGCCCGGAAGTGGAGGTGGGTGCCGTCCAAACCCCCCGTGTGCACTTCGACGACGCCGGTCGGTTGGGCGATCACCAGCTCCAGCCGACCCGGTCCGATCGCCCTCAGATACCCGGCCTCGGAATGGAGCGGCTCACCGGTGAACGCGTTCCGGGTCCTCTGCCGGTACTCGAGATGGGGCTTACCCGGAGCCGGCTGATAGGTCGCCTCCTCCAGATACTCGAAGGGTTCGATCGTCGGGTAGAACCCCGACCCGCGTCCCACCCATCGGCCGATCAGGAACTCCACCTGCCGGAGGTCGGGATGAATGTCCACGGCCCGTCAGCCTAAGTCGGTTCGTCGGCCCAGAGCGTGTCACACCCCGAACGTATGTTCGGAATATGGGCTTGGAGAGAGTGAGCACCGATCTCCTGGAGAGGCAACTGGTCGCCAATCGTGAGTTGGAGGCTCGCCTGCATGCCGTGAACCTGGAGATCCTGGAGGAGTTGGATCGCCGCCAGGTGGCGGCCCTCGACGGGTGCCGGTCTCTGGTCGAGTGGGTGGCGTCTCGGCTCGACGTCGGTCCTGAGACGGCGAGGAAGCTGGTGTCGGCCATGAAGAGGACCGTCGACCGGCCGGAGCTGCGCAGGGCGCTGGCCGACGGTGTGTCTCTGGATCGGGTGGAGGCTCTCTCCTGGATCGAGGAGGAGCCGGGGCGGCTGGAGCATCTGGACGTGTCGGGGGTGCGCCGGGAGGCAGCCCTGAGGCGGCGGGTGACCCCACCCGAGGAGCATCGCAGCGTCCGCGACCGGTTCCTGGTGTTGCAGCCCTCGTTGGACGAGTCGTGGTGGCGGATCCGGGGAGGTTTGGACGCAGTGTCGGGAGCGGTGGTCGACACTGCCCTCACCGAAGCGGCGGATTCCCTCCCGTCTCTGCCCGACGGAACCCGGGGCGACGGACCGTGGCGGCGGGCCACCGCCCTGGTCGAACTGTGTGTGGGTTCCGAACCCCCGCCCGCCCAGGTGACGGTGTTCGTCGACGCCCGGCACGGGGCAGCCACCGGCGGCGAGGCCGGAACGGTTCTGGAAGTCGGCCCCCGGGCAGGCAGGCTTGCCCTCCACGCCGTGCTCTGTGACTCCACGGTGGAAGTCACAGCTCGCACCGAAGACGGCAGATACATGGAATACGGGAGACGTGTCCGTACCACTCCGCCGGCGTTGCGCAGAGCCGTCCTGCACAGGGACGGTGGGGTCTGCGCAGCCGACGGATGCAGATCCCGCTACCGGCTCCAAATCCACCACCTGGTTCCCTGGTCCGAAGGCGGGACGACCGAATCCGACAACCTGGTCACTCTGTGCTGGTACCACCACCAGGTGGTGACCCACCAACTGGGATACACCCCCTACCGTCATCCCGACCACGGCCGTATCAGGTTCCGGCCGCCTCGCCGAGCCCCACCCGAATGAACCGCCTCCACCCTCTGCCAAACCCGAACCGACGAACGAGATCACCTCTAGGGAGCGTCTAGCCTCGGGCCATGTGAACCGAGTGCGCCGGGCCGTGTCGGCGGCGATGACCTTCGTCAGGGAACGCGACGGAGGCTTCTTCGCCGTGGCCGCCCTGGTCGGGGTGGCGGTGGGTGCCGGCGCGGCGCTCCTCATCTCCTCCCTCCGATGGGTCGCAGCCGGGTTCTCGTTCGTGGCGGAGAACCTGATGGGTGGCTCCCCATGGTTCTCGATCGTCTCGGTGGTGGTCGGGATCTCGCTCGCCTGGTGGATCGGCAGGACGTTCGCCCCCGAAGTGCAAGGCGACGGCGTCCCCGAAGCGGTGGCGGGTGTGCAGACCCGAGGCGGTTACCTCTCGACCCGCTCCATCCCCTTCAAGATCCTCGCCACGGCGCTCACCCTCGGAAGCGGCGGGTCGGCGGGTCGGGAAGGGCCGATCGTCCAGGTGGGCGGCGCCATCGGAAGCTCGATCTCCAGGCATCTCGGCCTGGGCGAGAGTCACGTGCGGAGCCTGGTTGCCGCCGGAGCCGGGGCCGGGATCGGGGCTTCCTTCAACGCTCCCATCGCCGGGATGCTGTTCGCTCTGGAGGTGATCCTCGGCAGCTTCGGGGTGCGTCACATGTCTGCCATCGTGATCGCCTCGGTGGCCGCGGCGGTCACCTCCCGCAGCCTGCTGCCCGGGGAGGCGTTCATCTCCGCCGGCACCTACCGGCTGGAGGATCCCCGGGAGCTGATCCTCTACCTGGGGTTGGCGATGGTGGTGGTCGTGTTCGCCTACCTGTTCCTCAGGCTCCTCTCCTGGGTGGAGAAGCGGGCCGAAACGCTCTCATCTCCAGCTTGGGCCCGTCCGGTCACCCTGGCTCTCCTGGTCGGTCTGGTGGCCGCGGTCGAGCCCCGGGTGGCGGGCGACGGACTCGAGTTCGTATCCGAGCTCCTCACCAACCTGTCGTTCCAGGAAGGGATCCAGGACACGTTCCCCGATTTCACGGTGGTCACCTGGTGGGTGGTGGCTCTCCTCGCCGGCGCCAAGCTGGTGGCCACCGCCCTCACCATCTCCAGCGGCGGGTCCGGCGGGGCGTTCATGCCGTCGCTGTTCATCGGAGCTTCCCTGGGGACCGCCTTCGCCCAGCTCCTCGCCCCGGTGTGGACCGTGTCGACCCTCCAGCCGGGAGCCTTCGCCGTGGTCGGGATGGCGGCTTTCTTCGCCGCGGTCGCACGGGCCCCCCTCACCGCCATCCTCCTGGTGTTCGAGGTCACCCAGGCCAGGGAGTATCGGCTCATCCTCCCTCTCATGCTGGCCACCGTGGTCGCCACCTTCGTCACCGACCGTCTGCACCGGGAGAGCGTCTACACCCTGCCTCTGGCCCGACGGGGAATAAAGCTGGTGCGGGTCGGGGAGGTCGACCTGTTGGACACCGTCACGGTGGGAGACGTCATGGTGCCGCCGCCGGCCGTGGCCCGCCCCGACATGAGCCTGGCCGAAGCCCACGAGGCGATGCTCCGATCCCGAGCCCACGGGCTGCCGGTCGTGGAGGACGGCCGACTCGTCGGGGTGGTCACCGTGTCCGACATCCATCGTGTGGGTGGACCCGATCCAGACCGGAAGGTCAAAGAGGCCATGACCGCCAAACCGCTGACCGTCGACCCCAACACCCCGGTCTCCCACGCCCTGGAGCGGATGGCCGTACTCGGGGTCGGTCGTCTGCCGGTGGTGTCTGCCGAGGATCCCGACCGGCTGGTGGGATGGTTCCGCCGGGAAGAGGCGGTCAAGGCGTACCACCAGGCCCTCGGAGTCGCCACCGATCAACGGCTGGTGGGGGAGAGGCTCCGCCAGCGGACCGAACCGGGAGCCCGCTACTTCGATTTCCGGATTCCACCGGGCTCGATCGCCGACGGGAGAACGGTGGGGGAGGTGCCTTGGCCTGAGGGGTGCACCCTGGTGGCGGTTCGCCGAGGCACCGACGTTCTGGTTCCCCGCGGGTCCACAGTTCTGCATCGAGGAGACGTGGTCACCGCCTTCGGCACCGAAGCCGCCCGCGAGCTGGTGATCCGCCGACTCAACGAAGGCGCCGAGGAGCCCACCGCCGAGATCCGCCTCGACGAACAGCTGGAAGTCGACGGCTAGAGGTACATCCCCGAGGAGCGATCCTGCTGGCGGCCCCGTTCGAGTTGCCGACGCTGCATCTCGGCGAGCTGGGCTTGGGCGGCCATCTGCTGGGACCAGAGAGAGGCCTGGATCCCGTGGAACAGACCTTCAAGCCAGCCGATGAGTTGAGCCTGGGCGATGCGGATCTCCGACTCGGAGGCCACCCCGTCTCCTCGGATCGGCTCGAACATCTCGTCGAACTCGTGGAGCAGCTCGGGGGACAGGACTTCCCTCAGCTCCTCCAGCGACCGGTCGTGGACCCGCATCAGCCGTGCACGGCCGGCCTCATCCGGTGGGGTGTGCCGAACCTCGTCGAGGAGGGCCCGGGTCATCGAAGCGATCCGAATCAGCCGGGTCGGTTCGGAGACCGCAGGGAACTCGTGCTCCGAACCGGGTTGCTCCACCGAGTCGGGCTTGCGGGTCGGACTGGTCTGGTCGTTCACGACCCAAAGCCTAGCCCGCCCGGCGGGTCGTTCTCTTTACGTCTCCAGCAACGTACGATGCCCTCTGATAGCGAAGACGAACGGAGGCGAGGATGGGTTCGATCGACGACTACCCGCCGGTGCTGGACACCGCGCAGGTGGCGGAGCTGCTCGGGATGAACGTCCAAATGGTCCGCCGCTATGCCCGGGAGGGGAGGATCCCCGCCTACAAGCTCCCCGGGGGACGCACCTTCCGGTTCTTCCGGGACGAGATCTTCGAGTTCCTCAAGGCCCATCCGGTCCGTCCCGACCCGGAGGAGGAGGAGACCGTCACCGATCGGTGAGTCGGTGTCGGATCACCGCGGCCACCAGCTCGAGGGGAACCACCAGCTCACCGTTCCGGTCGGCCAAGACGAGGTGGTCTGTCGCCAGCAACGACACCCGACCCTGGGGACGGGTGGAAGGACCCACCACCGTCACCTCTTCGCCGGTCTGCTCGTATTCGGCCAGACGAGCCCGGAAGGTGGCGGACGCGCCGCCGGAGCTTCCGCCGGGACCGACCGCCGGGAGCAGGCGTATCACCACCCGGCCGAGACGCACGTCGACGGTCCTGTCCCCGGCGTCGACGCTCAGATAGTCCTTGCCGATCTGGACGACCGCCCCCTCCACCGAGATCCCTTCGAACAGGAGCCGCACCCGGCTGCCCCGGTGCATCGCCTCCCGGGCCACATCGGCGAGGCTCCTGCGGCGTAGCCGCACCAGCAGCGACTCCTCTTCGGCCGCCGCCTGCTCCTCCTCCCACTCTCGGCCCGGTCCCCGTCTCAGCTCCCCGGCCAGATCCTCGAAAGGGTCGGGAAAACCCGACATCACAACCCCCTCCACATGAGGCTCGGACCGGCATAGGATCGCACACGGGAACAGGGAGCACCAGGGAGTGGAGGGGTGATCTCCGAGCATCCGGCGGGTGACCACTCGCCGCCGGTAGTGGACCTTCCCCGTCGCCGGGGGAGGGTGTCGGGAGCGCATCTGCTGGCCGCCGCGGCGGCGGTGCTGGCGTTCCTGGCCAACCTGGTGGTGCTCCGAGGCGCCGATCATCGGATGGCGGTGGCGGTGGCCGCCGCCGACGTCGAAGCCGGCGAACCCATCACCCAGGTCAGGTTCGTGGAGGCCGACGTCGCCTCCCTGGACGGTCTGGTCACCTCCCGGCAGTGGGAGAACGGCCCCGCCCTGGTCGCCCGGGTGTCGATACCGGCGGGCACGCCTCTCAGCGAAGCCCTCACCGTGCCTGTAGCCGCCGCCGGTGGGCTGCGGATGATGTCGATACCCGTAGACGTGGCTCACGCCGCCGGCGGCAAGGCCCAGGCCGGCGACCGGGTCGACGTGGTCCGGGTAGTCGACGGGGTCGCCCGGTACGTGGCCCGGGACCTGGAGGTCCTCGACGCGGCGGAGGCGGGTGGAGGCATCGGGTTGGGCGGCTACCACCTGGTGGTGGCGGTCACCGAGCGCCAAGCCCTCGACCTGGCGGAAGCCATCTCCGGGGGAAGCGTCGAGGTGGTGATCACCACGGGAGCTCGGCCGTGACCGGTCCGGCGGCCGCTTTCGCCCTGTCGGTGCGGGACTGGCCCGACCGTGTCCACCGGTTCCTGCTCGACCACGGCGGCGCGCGGGTGGCGGTGCCCGCCTTTCGGCCCGAGGACCTGACCAGCGAGCCCATCGACGTGCTGCTCATCGACGACATCTGCTCGTTCCTCACGCCGGGACTGGTAGCCGACGCCCGCCGGAAGGGGATAACCGTGATCGGCGTCTACGACCCCGGCGAACCCGACGGGAAGAGCCGACTGGTGGAATGCGGCGTGGTCGACGTGGTGGAGACCGACGCCGACCCCGACGAGTTCCTCCAGAGGATCATCGCCGCCTGGGGAGGAGCGGAGCGGGCTGAACCCCCCGCCGAGGCGACCAGGGTGGCTCGACCGATCTACACGGTGGTGGGCGCCGGCGGAGGAGTCGGCGCCACCGAAGTCGCGGTGGCCTTGGCCCGCCGCCTCGCCACCCGGGCACCGACCGTCCTGGTCGACGCCGACCCCACCCGGCCGTCGGTGGCGCAACGTCTCGGGTTGGATCTCCACCCCAACCTGTGGACCGCCATCGACCTGGTCGAACAACGGGACGGCGACCCGGTGGACGCGACCTTGCAGGTCGGACCGCTCAGGGTGCTTCCCGGGATGCCCCCCGCGTCGGTGCATCCCCTCGCGCCCCACCGACTGGGCTGGCTGCTCGGAAGGCTGGCCTCCCGACACGTGGTGGTGGTCGACGCCGGGCCCGTGTCCAATCTCCCCACCCTTCCAGTGCGGGTAGTGGCGGTGGGTGGCGCCTCGCCGGTGGGTCTCACCCGGCTCATCTCCGACGCAGCCGGGCTCCGGCGTCCCCACCTGGTGGTCAATCGGTGTCCCCGGGGCGGGTTCCGGAGATCCGAGATCGTCGGCGAGGTCGCCCGGGCGCTCACCCCTGCCAGCCTCATACTGGTCCCGGACGACCCCCGGGTGCTCGAGGCCGCCTGGGAGGGCAGATGGGTGGAGGGTCGGTTCCGACGGGTCGTCGACCGCTGGGTCGACACCTATCTGGCGGGGGCACGATGACCGACGCCTACCGGCAGCTCCGCGCACTGGTGTTGGAACGGGTGGAGACCAGCCGGGTCGACACCGAGGATGTGGATCGGGTCAGGGCGGTTGCCGTCGAGGCGGTCGACACCTATCAGAGGAACGCCACCCTGACCGGGGAGCGGCGTCTCTCCGACCCCGGCCTGATGGTGGAACGACTCGTCAGGTCCATCGTCGGGTTGGGACCCCTCACCCCGCTACTGCGGCGAAGCGACGTCGAGGAGGTGTTCATCGAGGGCGCCCGGGTCACCTACCTGGATTCGGGGGGACGGCTCAGAGGGCTCGAAGAGCCCACCTCCGAGGAGGAGAACCGCCACGCGGTGGACCGGCTGCTGGCCGACACGGATCGGCGCCTGGACCGTTCCAACCCGATGGTCCAAGCCCGGGTCCTCGACGGGACGGCCAGACTCACCGCGGTGGTGCCACCGGTGGCCGATCGGCTGTCGGCGACTCTGCGCCGTTACGCCCTCCGCAAGGAGACCCTCGAGTCGTTGGTCGAGCTGGACGCGTTGACGCCGGAGGCGGCCGGGTTCCTGGCGTCGGTGATGGCCACCACCTCCAGCGTGGTGGTGTCCGGACCGCCAGGAGCGGGCAAGACGTCGCTGGTCGCGGCGCTCCTCAACGAGGCCCCTCCCGACCACTGCATCCGATGCTGTGAGGAGGTGCGGGAACTCAGCGTTCCGCTGCTGCACGGCTCCTACTACGAAACCAGGCCGCCCGGCCTCGACGGTGGCGGCGGAATCGACCTTCGGGGCCTCGTCAAAGTGGTTCTGGGGATGCGCCCCGACCGGATAGTGATCGGGGAGGTGAGGGGAGCAGAGGCTTTCGAGTTGACCCGGGCGGTCAACTCGGGCACCGGTTTCCTCTGCACCATCCACGCCAACTCGGCCGCCGACGCCCTCGCCGCGCTGGTCAACGCGGCTCTCATGGCGGGAGAGAACATCCCGGAAGCCGTGGTACGCAAGGTGTTCTCGGCTTCGATCGACCTGGTGGTGCATCTCGACCGGGATGGGCACGGACCCGACGGCGCCATCCGCAGAGGGGTGATGGAGATCCTGGCGGTGGTCCCGTCACTCCACGACGACTTCACCACCCAGCCGATATTCCACAGATCCCACCTGGGTGCCCCGCTGGAATGGACCGGAGCGTTGCCGCCACCCCGGCTGGCCGGAAAGCTGGAACGGGCCACCGGCTGGACGGCGACCAACCCGTTCGAGGTGGCGCGGTGACGATCCTCGCTGCTCTGGCTGCCGGGACCTGCGCCGGGGCGCTGGTCTGGGCGATGGTCGGTCCCCGCCGCGAACCGAAACGCCGCCGCCTCGCAGGGGGGACCGCGAACTGGCGGTCGTGGATGGGCGCCCTGGGTCTCGGGTTCCTGGTCGGAGTGACCGTCCTCGGGCTCACCGGGGTGTGGGCGGTGGCGGTCCCCCCGGCGCTGTTCGCCACCGCCGCACCCCACCTGTACCACACCCGAACCCGGGACCGGGCCAGGGAGGAGATCCGCAGGGCCTGGCCGGACGGGCTACGGGACCTGGTCGCCTCGGTGACGTCCGGGATGTCGCTCCGGCAGGCCGTCGAGGCGCTGGCCGCCACCGGTCCTGAACCCCTCCGCCGGGCCTTCTCCCGGTTTCCCGTCTTGGCTCGGACCGTGGGGTTGGCACCCGCCCTGGAACGGATCCGATCCGAAGTGGCGGAACCCACCACCGACCGGGTCATCGAGGTGCTGGTCTTGGCCGACGAGCACGGCGGTCCGGCGGTGCCGGCCATCCTGCGGGACCTCGCCACCGCGACCACCCGGGACCTGTGGGCCGAGGAGGAAGCCAGGACCGCGGCGCTCGAGCAGAAGATCAACTCCCGGGTGGTGTTCGTCCTGCCCTGGCTGATCCTCGTGCTGCTGACCGTGCAAGACGGCGGATACCGGGCCTTCTACCGGTCACCTGCGGGTCTGCTGGTGATCGCGGCGGGTGCGGCCCTCAGCCTGGTCGGCCTGGCGATCGCGGTGCGGCTCGGATCCACGCCGCCCGAACCACGGGTGGTGGTCGGAGGGAAGCGGCCATGACACCGGAACTCTGGGCGTCCGGGCTGACCGGGCTGGCGGTCGGGGCGCTGATCCGGGTGGTACTTCCCCCACCGGCCCGACTCGCCCCCCGGGTCCGTCCCTACCTTCCCACCGGCCGATGGGGCGGAGACGCCGCCGGGGACGCCACGATGCGAGGGCTGCTGCGCGCCATGGTGGAGGACCTCGCCCGGAAGGTGGGGCGGCTCCTCGACCGGATGGGTTCGGCGGAGCTGGCGGTCCGGCTTCGACAGGCCGGCTGGTACACCGACCTCGGGGAGGCCGAGCGGGTGTCCGCCTACCGGATGCGGCAGCTCGTCGCGGTGGCCGGATCGGGTGGGGGAGCCTTCGGGTTGGGTTCGCTGATGGGATGGCCGCTCGGCCGGGTCGCTCTGGTCACCGGTCTGGGCCTGGTGGTCGGAGCCACCCGACCCCGGGCTCGCCTCGAACGGGCCGTCGAAGAACGAAGGCGAACCATGCGGGTCGAGGTGTACACCATCGATCAGCTCCTCGCCCTCAGGTTCAAGGCCGGGGCAGGTGTGGCACAAGCCGTCTCGCGGCTGGTCGAAGCCGGCACCGGACAGGTGGTCGGTGAGCTCGCCGAAGCCCTCCGCCTCCACGCCGGCGGTCTACCCCTGGCCGAGGCTTTCCGGCGGCTCGCCGCCCTCACCCCGGAGCCGGCCTGCTCCCGCACCTACATGCTCCTGGCGTTGGGAGCGGAACGGGGCGTCGACCTGGCCGAAGGCCTGATGGGACTGGCCGAAGACGTCCGGGAGGCCCGAAGGGAGGAGATCCGCCGGACGGCCACCCGCCGGAGAGCGGCCATGCTGATCCCCACCATCGCCATCCTCGCTCCGGTGATGCTCCTGTTCGTGGGAGCACCCCTCCCGTCCCTTCTACTCGGGTTCCGATGAAAGGAGAGCACATGACCCGGATCGTCGCCGCCCTGGTTCGGCGGCTCCACACCGACCAGCGGGGCCTCAACACCGCCGAGCTGCTCGGCAACGCCGCCCTGGCGATCGTCGCCCTGATCGCCATCTGGGCGGCGTTGAGACAAGCCGGAGTCGACATCGTTGCCTGGATCACCCAGACGCTCCTCTCCGAAGACCTGTCCTGACGGTTACGCCACCCCCACGGTGGCGGCCGCGGTGGCTCTCTCTTTGTGGACGTTCGCCCTGATCGTCAACCTGGTGGTGTTGCAGTACGCCTCCGGGGTGGTGAGGACCGCGGCTTGGGAGGCCGCCCGGGAGGGAGCGGTGTGGGGGGCCGAAGAATGCAGCCGTCGGATCGAGGAGATCCTCTCCGAGCTGCTCGGCGGAGCCTACGGCGATCTGCTGCGGGGAACCTGCCATGTCGACGTGGAGACCGTGACCGTCCGCATAGAGGGCACCCTCCCCGGGTTGGTGCCTCCCATGCCCGACCTGCATGCGTCCCACATCGCACAGGTGGTGCGGAGGTGACCGATCAGCGGGGCACCGCGCCGGTGGAGCTCGTGGCGGGGCTGGCCCTCCTCGTATTACCCGCCGCGTTCCTGGTTCTCTCCTTCGGTCCGTTGCTGGAGACCCGGGCCTTCCTTCGGGTGGCCGCGGCCCAGGGAGCCGAGCTGCTGATCCGAACGGACGGCGACGTGGTCCGAGCCCAGAGCCTGCTGGCCGACCTGGCGGGTTCCGCCGGGCGGGACCTGCGGGTCTCCTGGTGTGGTGGCCCTTTCGGGCCGGTCGACGGCCCTCCCCGGTCGGGCTGTGGATATCCCCTGCCTAGGGGCGGGCTGGTCGAGGTGGCGGTGGAGGCCGACGTGTCGGCACCGCTGGGGTCGCTCACCGTCGGGTGGCGCCACGTGACACCGATCGACGTGTACCACAGCCGATGAGCCGCGGCTCGGTCACCCTGTGGATGGCGGGCCTGGCTCTGGTCGTCCTCACCGTGGGTGGTCTGGCGGTGGACCTGTGGCGTCTGGTGACCGTTCGCAGCTCGCTGGCCGCTGCCGCCGACTCGGCGGCACTGGCCGCCGCCTCCCAGATCGACGAGGTCGCCTGGCGGGAGGAGGGGATCCTCCGCGTCGACCCGGAACGGGCCATGAGCCGGGCCGCTCAGGTGGTAGCGGCACAACCCGGCCGTCCTCTGCTCCGCCCCGACTGGTTCACGGTCGACGCCGACGGGAGGGTTGTGGTTCGTCTCCGAGCCGAGGTGTCGACCACCCTCCTCCGGCTGGCCGGCCTGAATGCGGTCGAAGTCCAAGCTGCCGCCCGGGCGGCACCCCTGCTGATTCCCTGAAAAACCCGCCCGGCTGGCATCCTGAGAGCATGCTCGACCTGGACCGATTGCCCCGCCACGAGGTCCGACGGCTGCGGCAGGTGGCGGCCCGTCACCCCGACCCGGAGGAGGCCTTCCGGGAGCTGGCCGAGAGGAGGCTGGCCGGCGAGCCGCTCCAATACCTGGAAGGCACCGCGGCGTTCGGTCCCCTCGAGCTGGAAGTCGACCGGCGGGTGTTGATCCCCCGCCCCGAAACCGAACGGCTCTACGAACTGGTGGTCGAGCTGGTCACCGACCCGGGTGTGGTGGTCGATCTGGGCACCGGCTCGGGCGCGCTGGCGTTGGCGCTCAAACATCGGTTCGGGTCGGCCCGGGTGGTGGCCACCGACATCTCGCCCGACGCCCTGGAGGTGGCGTCCGCCAACGCCGAGCGTCTCGGCCTCGAGGTGGAGTTCCGCCAAGGCGACCTCTTCTCGGCATTGCCGGCCGACCTGGCCGGCCGGGTGGGACTGCTGGTCTCCAACCCGCCCTACGTAGCCGAGTCCGAGTGGGAGTCCCTTCCCGCCGACGTGAGGCGGGAACCCCGGGTGGCGCTGGTGGCCGGACCCCGGGGAACCGAGGTCTTGGCCCGGATCGCCCGTGGAGCGGCGGACTGGCTACGACCCGGAGGTCTGATGGCGTGTGAGATCGGCGAGACCCAGGGTCAGGAAGCCCTCGAGTTGTTCGGGGCGGCCCTGTCCGACGTTCGGGTCGCTCAGGATCTCACAGGACGGGACCGCTACCTGCTGGCATGGAAGAGCTGATCGCCACCGCGGTGGACCTCCTCCGGCGGGGAAGGGTGGTGGGGATGCCCACCGACACCGTCTACGGGCTGGCGGCCGAACCCACCAGCCGGGAGGGGGTGGCCCGACTCTACGAGATCAAGGGGCGGCCCGCCGACAAACCCATCGCCCTGCTGGTGGGGTCGGTCGAACAGGCCGAGACCCTGGTGGAGGTCTCCGGGTGGGCGGCCGACCTGGGCCGACGCCACTGGCCCGGCCCACTGACCCTGGTGCTGCCGATGAGGCGCCCCCTACCCCGATGGGTGGGTGACCCCGAGAAGCGGACGGTAGGGGTGCGGGTGCCCGACCATCCACTGGCCAGGGAGCTGCTCGAGGCTGCCGGACCCCTGGCGGTCACCTCGGCCAACCCCTCGGGCGAACCCCCCGCCCTCGACCATCGCACCGCCCGCCGCATGTTCGGGAACCTGGTCGACCTGTATCTCGAGGGGACCTGCCCGGGCGGTACGGCGTCCACGGTGGTGGACGCCACCGGAGACCGTCCCCGGATCCTGCGTCAGGGCCCGGTGGAGATCAGCGACTCGTGATCGCCCGGCCGAATCCCGCCACCCTGACCGGGTGGGTGTACACGTTGAACCTGCTGCCTCGCAGGAACCCGACCAGCGTGATCCCGAACTCGTCGGCGACGTCGATCGCCAGACTCGAAGGCGCCGACACCGCACACACCATGGGGATCCTCGCGACCACCGCCTTCTGCACGATCTCGTAGCCGGCTCTTCCGCTCACCATGAGCACCGAATCCGAGAGATCCCGGTCCCCCAGGAACGCCCAGCCCACCACCTTGTCCACCGCGTTGTGGCGGCCCACGTCCTCGGCGACCACCATCCGGTCGCCCCGGGAGGTGAACAAGCCGGCCGCGTGGAGCCCACCCGTGCGGGCGAAGGTCGACTGGGCTCGGCCCAGCGCCGCCGGGAGCCGGCACAGCACCTCACGGGGCACCTCGATGGAATTCTCAACGGGGGACGCACCCTTGCATGGTCAGCGCCTCGAGGGTCGCCTTGCCGCACACCCCACAGGCCGCGGTGGCGAGATGGGTGCGGAGATGACCTACCTCGGGCTGCACCCAGGGTGCCAGGTCGACGGTCACCACGTTGAATCGCTGCTCCACCCCGGGATCGGTGCAATAACGGATCGCCAGCACGTCCTCCCGCCGGCGGATCACCCGTTCGGCGAAGAGCAGACCCGCGGCCAGCTCGAAGTCGCCCCCCGGGGTCCGCATGGTGATTCCGACACGGTGGGTTCGGCCGCCGGCGGTCAGCCGGATCTCGAGAGGCTCCTCGGTCACCACCTGGTCGGGACCACGGCGGATCCCGTCTTCCGACACCTTCCAAACCTCGACCGGTCGGAGCCGCTCGGTCACCCGACGGCCCCCACCGGCTCGACGGTCACCACCGCGTTGTAGTCGGGGATCCCGGCTTGGGGGGACCGCCGGTTCCGGTCGATCAGGACTTCGCCTTCCGGCCAGTGGACCTGCAGGTTCCCGGGGGCGATCGGGGCGATCACCACCCGTCCGGTGAAACGGCCGTGGGCGCTGGTGAGGACCACCCGGTCGCCGTTGGCCAGCCCCAGGGTCTCGGCGTCGATCCGTGACATGAGCACGGCTTCCCGGGAAACGGCGTTGAGCGGGTCGACCGCCTCGTGGATCATCGAGTTGAACTGTTTCCCCCGGCGGGTCGCCACCAGGAACGAACCCGGCGGGACCGGCCGGCCCGGCGGGTCCACCACCGACCAATGGGCTTTGCCGTCGGGGGTGGGGAACCGCCACTGCCAACACAGGTGGGGTCCGCCGTACTGGAACTGGTCGCCTTTGCGTCTCAGCCTCTGGATCCCCTCGTAGAGCGGCACGGTCCGGGCGATCTCGGCTCGGATCGCCGCGGTGTCGGCGAACCGCACCCGGTCGGCCAGATCGGGACGCACCCTGGCTGCCAGCTCACCCGCCACCTCCCACTCGGCTCGGGCATCCGCCGGCCGAGGGCCGGGGATCTCGGGGCTGAAGATCACCCGGCGTTCGGTGGAGGTCTCGGTCACCCCTCCGGGGACCTCGTACCGCGTCTTGGCGGGCAGGATCAACACCACCTCGGCAGGATCGACCAGCATCTGGGTGGACAACACCAGGTCCATGTGGATCCTCAACGGGATCCGGGCCAGCGCCTGCTCCACGTGAGGTGGGTCGGGCAACACCTCGAGGAAGTTGCCTCCCGCCGAGAACAACACCTCCAGGTCGCCTCGCCAGGCCGCGTCGATCATCTCCGGCGCCGTCAAACCGGGTTCGGTGGGAACGTCGAAACCCCACAAGGCGGATAGGCGGCGGGCCGACTCCTCGCCGATCGGCTCGCCGCCCGGGAACACCGTCGAATAGGCACCCATCTCGGCTCCCCCCTGGACGCCGGAGTGGCCCCGGATGGGCATCAGCCCGCATTTCTCCCGTCCCACGAACCCCCGGGTGAGAGCCAGGTCGATGATCGCCCGCACGTTGTCCTCCCCGAAGGCGTGCTGGGTGACTCCCATCGACCAGACGAACACCGCGGTGTCGGCCCGTCCCACCATCTCGGCGAACTCGACCATGTCGTCGGTCGACAACCCCGACTCGGCCTCCAACGCCGACCAGTCGAGGGTGGCGAGATGGGCGGCGAACCGGTCGAAACCGACCGTGTGCCGATCCACGAAATCCCGGTCGATCAACCCCCGCTCGACCATCACCCGGAGCGTTCCCAACAGGAACGCGATGTCGCCGCCCACGTTCACCTGGAAGAAGCGGTCGGCGATCTTGGTGCCGAACAGGGCGCTCTCCAGGTTGGAGGGCACCCAGTACCTGTCCATCCCCGGTTCCCGGTAGGGGTTGACCACCACCACCCGGGTGCCCGCCTTCTTGGCGTGGTACAGGTACTTCATCATCACCGGCTGGTTGTTGGCCACGTTGGAGCCGAAGAACACCACCAGGTCGGATCCGACCAGGTCCCGGTACGAGCAGGTGGTGGCCGCCACCCCCAGGGCGTCTCTCAGGGCGAAGGTGGACGGCGAATGGCAGATCCGAGCGGCGTTGTCCACCGAGTTGGTGCCCAACGCACGCACCGCCTTCTGGACCCCGTAGTACGACTCGTTGGGCATCCCCCGGCTGGTCAGGTAGAAGGCGATACGGTCGGGCCCGGCCCGCCGGATCCTCTCCGCCGCCAGATCGAGGGCCTCGTCCCAGGAGACCGGCCGGAACCCGGCGTCTCCCCGGTTCCGGATCAGAGGCCGGGGTATCCGACCCAGCTCCCTCAGCTCCCTCCCCGACATACCCCTCAGCGTCTCGACGTCGGACACCACCGACGGATCGAACACCGGCATGGTGTTCAGGCGGAGCAGACGAAGACGGATGTTGCACAGGTGGATCTCGTCGAGGGTCCAGTCCCGCATGCCGCTGGTGCCCAACGCGCATCCGTCGCACACCCCGTCGTTGAGGATCCTCCATGCGTAACCGAGGTTGTCCCGGTTCTCGACCACCGCCCGCCAGATCTCGGCGTAGTTGTTCGGTCGACCCTCGCCGATCCCGAAGGGTTTCGGACTCGCCCAAAGCCTGGGATTCCAGGGCATCTCCCGGCCGATCCTACCGAGGCCGCCACGCCATCCACAGGTCGCCCACGTTGGTTCCGGTCGGACCCGTCACCACCAGATCCCCGGACGCGTGGAGAGCCCGATGCGAGTCACAATCCCGGAGAGCCCGGCCCGGATCCACCCCGGCGGCGCGCATCCGGGAGGCCGAACCGGCATCGACGATCCCACCGGCGGCGGAGGTGGGTCCGTCCCGACCGTCGGTGGCGAGCGCCGCGAAGACCCCGGGCTCGTCCTCGGTTCGGATGGCCACCGCCAGGGCGGCATGCTGGTTGCGACCACCCAGGCCGGACCCGGTGACCACCACCGTGGTCTCCCCGGCGGCGATCAGCACCTGGCCGGGCTCGGTGTCGTGGTACAGGCGGAGAGCTTCCTCCCGGGCGTCTCCCCGCAGTGCGGTGGTCGCCACGGTCGCGGCCCGGTCACCGAAGACGTCCCGCGCGGCCCAAGCCGCGGTGGCGCAATCCGCCAACACCTCCCAGTGATGGTCGTCGGCCCCCGTTCGGTCCCGACCGGCTCTCCCGGAGAGGGCTTCCAGCACCGGAGCCGGAACCCGGTCGGTCAGGTCACGGCGTTCCAGCACCGCCAAGGCGTCGGACGGCTCCGAGCCGTCGGGGAGGGTGGGGCCGGAGGCCACGTCGGAGGCCGGGCCGTCGACCACGTCGGAGATCAGCAGCGTCACCAGTCGGGCGGTGGTAGCCGCCGCCAACCCGCCGTTCTTGAGCAGCGACAGATGGCGGCGAACCAGGTTCGTCTCCTCTATGGGAACCCCGGCTTCCATGAGGGTCCGGTTGAGGCTCACCAGGTCGTCCAGGTCGACGCCCCGGACGGGCGCTTCGGCCAGAGCCGACCCGCCTCCGGACAGGAGCACCACGACCGTTCCCGACGGTGGCGCCTCCACCGCCGCTTCCAGCAGGGCCGCCCCGGCTTGGAGGGAGCGGTCGTCGGGGAAGGGATGCCCACCCACCACCAGTCGCCACCCGTCGGGAACCGGCTCCAGGTGGTCCGACACCACCACCCCTTCGGCCACCTGGTCGCCCAGCGCCCGGCCGGCTCCACGGGCCATCCCCGGCGCCGCCTTGCCCAGAGCCAGGACCGTGACCGGGGGCCGCAGGTCGATCGTCGATAGGCGCTCGAAGGTGAGACGTTCCGGGTCGACCGCCTCCAACGCGGCCCGGAAGGCCTCCCGGAACGCCTCCCTGACCTCTCTCACGGTCGGATCAGCTTGAACGCCTCCGCCACCGCCAGCCCCGCCTCCGCGCCCATACGGGCGTTGTGTTCCCGGACCCGGCGGCGGAATTCCTCCCTGGCGGCGGGGTCCTCGGCGGCGTTCCCCATCGTCGTTCGGCTCTGCGAGCTGTGGCAGAGCAACGCCTCGATCTTGGTGTCGAAGGTCCGTCCTATGTCGACCCAATGGTCGGCCTGGTCGGGGAACCACAACAGGAGAGCCTCGGGGCGATGCTTGTCCAGGCCCTGGTCGGGGAAGAACAGATGGTCCCGGGCGGCCACCACCCCGTCCACCGTCGCCCAGCCGGCCGCCCGGTGGTCGGGGTGGATCATGTAGCGTCGCCACGGGTCGAAGCCGAGCACGACGTCGGGTCGCAGCCGCCGCACCCAGTAACACACCAGTTCCCGCAGCTGCATGCCGGCTTCCAGCTCACCGTCGGGATGGTCGCAGAACACCAGCTCGCCGGTGACCCCCAACACCTCGGCGGCCTTGCGCTGCTCGGCCCTCCGCTGCTCCACCAGCTCGGCCGGGTCGGTGTCCGGATCCCAGGTGCCCTTCGACCCGTCGGTGAGGACGAGCATGGAGACCTCACACCCTTGGGCCGCCCACAGTGCGATCGTGCCTCCGGCGCCGAACTCGGCGTCGTCGGGATGGGCTCCCACGGTCAAGGCTCGGCGGGGGACGGGTAGCGGTTCGTGGCGTCGCATCTCGGGATGGATGGCGGCTTCGCTCATCCGGGCAAGGCTAGGCGCAGCCAACCCCCCCGGGGATGGGACAAGACCGCGGCGAGGTCGTCGGGGTCGTCGAGGTCGAGCAGCAACCCGAGCCGCGTCAGCACCACCGGGTTGCGGTGGGCGACGCTCGACAGGTGGCGGTGGAAACTACCGGGACCGTACCGAAACCGAGCCCACCTTCGGGTGTCGGCCACCAGCGAGGTGCCTCCGTCCGACGACGGGGCCAACACGGGTCGGCCCTCGGCGGCGGCCTCCACCGCGGTCGCGACGTCCCGGGGCTGGAGCAGAGGCAGATCGGCGTGGCACACCACCCACAGCCGGGTGGACACCTTCGCCAGTCCGGCGGCCACCGCCGCGTCCAGACCGCCGCCGGGGTCGGCGACCACCACCACCCCGGGCCCCCAGCCGGTGGGCCGGTCGGTGACGACCACCGGGGAGCCCCCGGCTTCGCGGATCGTGTCGACGGTGCGGAGGGCCACCGCCTCGGCGACCGCCTGCCGAGCACGCGAGTCGAGCGTCGAGGAGAGACGCCTCTTGCCCCGCCCGAAGGATTTGACGGGTACCACCGCCGAGAACCGGGTCACGGCCGGGGGAGGGTAGGCGTGCAAAGGGGGGGCGGGCTAGGCCCGCCCCCCGGGTCGGCCGCTCGGGTTTTCAGACGTTCCGTCTCGCGAATCCCATGAAGGCGCTCACCACGAACAGCACCAGAGCGATGATCAACACCCATCGGAGCGCCTCGACGAACAGACCCACCCCGCCCAGTACGAGGGCGAGTAACAGCAATAGGACCACCCAACCCATCAGGAGTCCTCCTGGTCTAGGGACCGGAGCCTCTCTTCGATCTCGGCGAGGCTCTCTCCCGTCTTCTCCTTGATCCGGCCGACCAGCCGCTCCAAGCTGCCTTCGGCCTGTTCCAGATCGTCGTCGGTGATCTCGCCCCAGAGCTCCTTTATCCGGCCCCGGATCCGATCCCACCTTCCTTCCAAGCGGAGGCGCAGGTCAGCGTCCATGGTTGCCCTCCTCAGGCTCGGTTGGCGGAGGAATACCCCAAAGCGGGTCGCCGCAAACCGATTTCGCTTGGTCGGTGGAGCCGGGTTAGTTTCGAACCATGCGTTTCGGTGCTTTCGTACCCCAAGGATGGCGACTGGATCTGGCCGGGATCCCCACCGAGGAGCACTGGCCGACCATGGTCGAGGTGGCGAAAACCGCTGAGAGTTCCGGCTTCGAGTCGGTGTGGGTGTACGACCACTTCCACACGGTTCCGGTGCCCACCCAGGAACCCACCTACGAGGCCTGGACCCTGATGTCGGCTCTGGCGGTCGCCACCGACCGGGCTCGGCTCGGCCAGATGTGTACCTGCAATTCGTATCGGCAGCCGTCCTACCTGGCCAAGGTGGCGGCCTCGGTCGACGTGATCTCCGGTGGCAGGCTCGAGATGGGGATCGGGGCGGGCTGGTACGAAGCCGAATACCTGGCCTACGGGTACCCGTTTCCCAAGCCGGCGGTGCGGATCGGTCAACTCGACGAGGCCTGCCAGATCCTGAAGCGGATGTGGACCGAGGACGAGGTCCACTTCGAAGGAGACCACTACCGGCTCCAGGGAGCGATCTGCCGACCGAAACCGCTCCAACGACCCCACATTCCCCTCTGGGTGGCGGGCGGCGGCGAGCAGCTCACCCTTCGGGTGGCGGCCAGATACGCCGACTACACCAACTTCGGAAACGAAGGCGTCGACGTGTTCCGTCACAAATCGGAGGTCCTGGCCGGCCACTGCCGGGACCAGGGGCGGGATTTCGACGAGATAACCCGGACCGTGAACTTCAACGTGGTGTGCGCAGCCACCGAGAAGGAGGTGCAGGAGCGGCTGGACTGGATCCGTAGCCATTACGCCCGTTTCGTTCCCGAAGAGCGGGCCGCCAAGGTGGTGGCCCTGTTCGAGAAGATGGCCGGAACTCCCGAGCAGCTCGTCGAGCGGATCTCGGAGTGGCGGGAAGCCGGGGTCGCCTACGCCATCTGCTACTTCCCGGAGGTCGCCTACGACCGTTCGGGTTTGGAGTTGTTCGGTCGTCAGGTGGTGCCCGCGCTGTCCTGAGCCCGAGCGGTCCTGAGGAGCTGGCGGGACAACCCGACCAGCCGGCCCGAAGCGTCCCACACCTCGACGTCCTCCTCCCCGATGCCGTCGTACAGGAACCGGGTCTGGATCCGGCAGGTGAGGGGGCCGGGCTGCGGTCTGGCCCGGTGGTGCACCGTCATCTCCAAGGTGGGTGTCCACCCGTACAGTCCGAGCTGGAACACCGCGGGAGGAAAGGCGTCGGCGACCAGGGGCATCGCCAACCCGTCGAAGGGACGACCGTCGGCGAACTCGAGGCGACCGACGATCAGCGTCTCCCCGGTCGGCTCGCCGCTCAACGCCCGTGCGGTCCGGGGCGGGACCCGATATCTGAACCGCTCGGCGATCGAGAAGACCGACCCCAGAGACGGCTCGACCACGACCTCGTCCTCGAGGTGGGGAGGCTCGCCGGTCACCTGAGTCGGTCCCTCCTGGTCCTCCAGCGACCCCCAGGTGGACAGCATCGCCATCGTCGGCCGGTCCTGTTGGATCATCCGGGCCAGAACCGTGACCAGCGACCGTCCCCGCTTGAGGACCTCGACCTGCACCTCGGCTCGGCCGGGACGGGTCGGCGCCAGGAAATGGGCGGTGCAGGTCAACGGGTCGGGTCGCTTCGACACCTCCGCCCCCACCCTGAGCAGGATCCCCATCAGGTATCCGCCGTTGGGGATACCGGCGATGCTCCAACGGTCCGACACGTCCACCACCCAGCCGTCGTCGCTGCGGATCGGAGTGGTGTCTTCGTCGAAGGCGAAACTCACGGCACGATCAAAACCGGGCAGGGGGCATGATGTGCCAGCCGGTCGGCGACCGAACCGAGCATCATCCGCTCTACCAGCCCCGCACCTCGACGACCCACCACCAGCAGATCCACCGGGTTCTCCTCGCACAGGGCGATGATCCTCCCCGCCGGGTCGCCCAACTCCTCGACGGTGTCCACCTCGACACCCTCGGCGTCGATCGCAGCCACCACCCGGTCGAGGACCTCACGGCGTCCCGCCGCCACCGCCGCGGCCAACGCCTCGGGTGAAGGGGGGGCTCCCTCCAGACCCCACCAACCCTCGGGGGGCCGCACCACGGTGACCAAGGTCACCTTGCCGCCGGTGAGCCGGGCCAGGTCGACGGCCCGCTGCGCGGCGTGGATACTCTGGGGCGAGCCGTCCACCGCCGCCATGATCTTCTGGGGTTTCCACGACATGTCTTCTCCTTCGCAGCGACGCCCCGTTTTTTGGGGAGGACTCGGACCGACGACAATGATGATGCCATGAAGCCGAAAGTGGTAGTCGCCGAGTCGCTCGCCGAAGCCGGCATCCGAGCCCTGGAAGAACATTGTCGGGTCGACGTCGCGGTCGGAGTCGACCGAAGCGAACTGATCTCCCGGGTGGCCGACGCCGCCGGGCTCATCGTCCGTTCCGCCACCCGGGTGGATCGGGAGCTGCTGGAAGCGGCGCCCAGCCTGAAGGTGGTGGGTCGAGCCGGCATCGGGGTGGACAACATCGACCTCGAGGCCGCCACCGAGAGAGGCGTCCTGGTGGTCAACGCTCCCCACGCCAA
The DNA here is from genome assembly GCA_026002975.1 of Acidimicrobiia bacterium. Lineage (GTDB taxonomy): Bacteria > Actinomycetota > Acidimicrobiia > Spongiisociales > ZC4RG35 > BPGJ01. The sequence goes on along the minus strand of BPGJ01000004.1, from coordinate 103,936 downwards.
CACCATCTCCGCGGCCGAACACACCATGGCGCTGCTCCTCGCCCAGGCCCGCAACATCGCTCGGGCCGACCAGACCCTCCGGTCGGGGGTCTGGGACCGGAGCCGGTTCCAAGGGGTGGAACTCCACGGCAAGACGCTCGGGGTGGTGGGCCTGGGCAAGATCGGAACCCTGGTGGCCCAACGCGCCTCGGCTTTCGGTATGAGGCTGTTGGCTTACGACCCGTTCGTGTCGGAGGAGAGAGCCCGGCGCCTCGGGGTGGAACTGGTCGACTTCGACCGGCTACTCGCCGAATCCGACTTCATCACCGTCCACCTCCCCAAGACCAAGGACACCGCCGGACTGATCGGCAAGGAAGCTCTGGAGAAGGTGAAACCCGGGGTGCGGATCGTCAACACCAGCCGAGGCGGCATCGTCGACGAGGAGGCCCTGGCCGAGGCCATCCGCCAAGGTCGGGTGGCCGGCGCGGCTCTCGACGTGTTCGAACACGAACCCCTCACCGACAGTCCCCTGTTCGAGCTGCCCCAGGTGGTGGTGACCCCCCACCTAGGGGCCTCCACCGCCGAGGCCCAAGACAAGGCGGGGGTCGACGTCGCCCGGGCAGTGGCCGCCGCTCTCAGGGGAGAGCTGGTATTGACCGCGGTCAACGTCGATCTGGGTAGGGAACTGGCCGACGAGATGCGTGCCTATCTGCCGTTGGCCGAACTGCTGGGACGAGCCTTCGTGGGACTGGCCAAGGGACTGCCCGGCCATCTCACCGTCCGAGCCGAAGGGCTCATCGCCCGCCACGATCTCCAGCCCCTCAAACTTGCGGTCCTCAAAGGAGCCATGGAGGCCGTCTCCAACGAACCCGTCTCCTACGTGAACGCCCCCCGCCTCGCCGAAGGTCGAGGCATCCGGGTGGAGACCGAAACCAGCGAGGAGAGCCTCGAGTATCTGTCCACCCTCCGGGTTCTGGGGAAGGTGGACCGGCCGGTGTCGATCACCGGAACCGTGGGACGCAAGGGGCCGATGATGGTGGAGATCATGGGTCACGAGGTGGAGCTTCCCTTCTCGCCCCACGTACTGATCGTCAGGAACCAGGACGTGCCGGGTGTCATCGGCCGGGTCGGCACCTACCTGGGCAGCCTCCAGGTCAACATCGCCAACATGGTGGTGGGTCGGTCACCCAAAGGGGAGGCGGCGATGATGGGGCTCAACCTGGACCAGCCGCTGACCGAGGACCAGGTGGAGGGGGTGAAGGCCCTCCCCGGTATCGAGGAAGCCCGTTACCTGGATCTGAGCTGACCTCACAAGGCGGAGACCACCCATCCCGCTGCGAGGCCATACACGCCGGCGACCAGGTCGTCGGCGGTGACACCCCAGCCTCCGGGAAGCCTCTCCGCGGCCGTCACCCCCGGGAACGCTCCTTTGACGATGTCGGCGGCGCGGAACACGACCCAGGCCACCAAAGCATGCCACCCGGCCAACCCCACCACCGACACCAGCGCTCCGGCGATCTCGTCGACCACCACCCAACCCGGGTCGTCGCCATCCCGGGAGAACGGCCCGGCGGCCCACACCGACACCGAAACCGTCAACATGGCCGCCGCCAACTGGGCGTGCCAACCCGCCCCATGCAGGGCGACCCCCACCGCCAGCGCGGGGACCGCGGCCAGCGTCCCCGACCCCGAATCCGAACCCCGGATCCGACCCAGCAGGAGACCGATCCCCAGACCCGAAGCCACTAGCCGGCGCACGTCGGCATCATACGGGCGGGTATCGTGCCCCGACGGTGACCCTCGACGACCTGTTCGACCTGATCGTCCCCGCCGAACCGGCTCTTCATCCGGGCGGCCGCCTGGTGGCCTACACCAGGAGCCGGATGGACCCGGCCGACGACCTGTACCGTTGTCAGATCTGGTTGGCGGGGGAGGGGGAGGTGCGTCGCTTCACCGCCGGCCCGGGCGACTCGAAACCACGGTGGTCTCCCGACGGGGATCGGCTCGCCTTCCTGAGGGAGCGAGACGGGGTCAAGCAGCTGGCCGTCATGCCCCGGGAGGGAGGGGAGCCCGAGGTGATCACCGACTTCGAGCTCGGTGTCGAAGACCTGGTGTGGATGCCCGACGGGCAGCGCTTGCTGGTGGTGGCGGTCACCTGGACCGAGGAGTGGGCCGCGTTGGATCCGGAGGAACGGACCCGCCGTCCCAGGCGGATCCGTCACTTCCCGTACCGGTTCGACAACCGCGGCCGGCTCGACGACCGGAGACGTCACATCTGGCTGGTGGAGCCGGGGGCCGACCCCCGCTGCCTCACCCCCGGTGACTACGACGAGACCGCTCCGGCGGTGGCGCCCGACGGAAATCGGTTCTGCTTCCTCTCCAACCGTGATCCGGCCAGGGGCCTGGTGGCCGGCACCCAGGTGTGGGAGCAGGACATCGACGGAACCGAACCTCGTCAGGTGTGCCCCCGAGGACGATGGACCCTCCCCAGCTACCGCCCCGACGGGGTGCTCCACCTGGTGGGCAATCCCCAGCCCACCTTCCCCAGCATCGAGAGTCTCCACCGGGTGGAGGACGACGGAACCCTCACCGACCTGACCGGTCACCTCGACCGCAGCGTGGTGACCCTGGCGGTGCCTCCCACCGTCTGCTGGGACGGGGACGACGCCTACGTCGGGTTGGAGGACGCTGGCACGTTCCGGGTCGTCAAGGTAGGACCCGACGGACTGGTCGACGAGATCGTCACCGGTCGGCGGGTGGTCACCGGCTTCGACGTGGCGGCCGGCGTCGTCGCCTTCACCGCATCGGAGGTCACCGACCCCGGCACACTCCACCTGTTCGACGGGGCGGAAGAGACGATCCTGGACCGACCCAACCAACTCGACCTGGCAGAGGGGGAGCACTTCACGGTGATCTCCGACGGCTGGGAGATCGACGCCTGGGTGTATCTCCCGCCGGGTACCGAACCGGTTCCCACCCTCCTCAACATCCACGGCGGCCCCGCCTCACAGTACGGATTCGGGTTCTTCGACGAGTTCCAGGTGTACGTCGGGGCGGGGTTTGGAGTGATCGCGTGCAACCCGCGGGGTTCGGCGGGGAAGGGGATGGAATTCCTGACCGCGGTGGTGGGAGATGGCTGGGGTAGGGTCGACCTGGCCGACGTGCTGGCCGTGGTCGAAGCCGCCGTCGAACGGTTCCCGCGGATCGACCCGGAGAGGCTCGGGATCATGGGGGGCTCCTACGGCGGTTTCCTCACCGCCTGGGTCACTGCCCACGACACCAGATTCCGCTCGGCGGTGGTGGAGCGGGCCCTGCTCTCCTTCCCCAGCTTCTGGGGGACGTCCGACATTGGCCCCACCTTCACCCCCAACTACACCGAAGCCGACTACCCGGATGGATGGCCCGTCTGGTTCGAACACAGCCCGATCGCCCACGCCCACCGGGTCCGCACCCCCACCCTCGTCCTCCATTCCGAGAACGACTTCCGTTGTCCCATCGAACAAGCCGAGCAGTATTTCGTGGCGCTGCTCCGTAACGGCACCCCCACGGAGTTCCTGCGGTTCCCCGAGGAGGGCCACGAGATGAGCCGCAGCGGCAAACCTCGACACCGGCGGGAACGGTTCGAAGCGATCATCGACTGGCATCGACGCCACCTGGCCGCCGACCGCGACCCGGCGGTGGGCTAGCCTGACGCCATCATGGAGGCCTCGAAGTTCATCTGGATGGACGGTGACATGGTTCCCTGGGATCAAGCCACCGTCCACGTACTGGTCAACGCCCTCCACTACGGGTCGGGGGTCTTCGAAGGGATCAGGGCATACGAGACCGACCAGGGGACCGCGGTGTTCCGTCTCACCGACCACATCCGCCGTCTCCACCGTTCCGCCAAGGCGTACCGCATCCCGCTGGAGTGGTCGGTCGACGAGCTGGTGTCGGCCTGCAAACAGGTGGTACGCGACAACGACCTCGAGGCCTGCTACATCCGGCCCCTCACCTTCTACGGCTTGGGATCGGTGGGTCTCAACCCGGCCGGATGCGAAGTCAAGACGATCATCGCCGCGTGGAGATGGGGCGCCTACCTGGGGGAGGAGGGGGTCCGCAACGGCATCCGGGTGCGGGTCTCCTCGTGGAGGAGGATCCCGTCCACCAGTTTCGTTCCCACCGCCAAGGGCACCGGCCAGTACCTCAACTCGATCATGGCCAAACAGGAGGCCCTCGCCACCGGCTACGACGAAGCCATCATGCTCAACGCCGACGGCAACGTGTCGGAAGGAAGCGGCGAGAACATCTTTTGCGTGAGGGAAGGTGTGGTCCTCACCCCGCCTCTCGCGTCGGGCATCCTCGACGGGATCACCCGCCATTCGGTGATGACGCTCCTCGCCGAAGACGGAGTCGAAGTGCGAGAAGCGGTCCTCACACGAGGCGACCTGTACGCCGCCGACGAGGTGTTCCTCACCGGGACGGCAGCCGAGGTCACCCCGATAAGGGAGATCGACGACCGCCCGGTGGGAGACGGCAAGCCCGGTCCGATCACCCGGAGGGCCCAAGAGCTGTATCAAGCGGCGGTGACCGGCCGGGTGCCGTCCAAGAACCACTGGCTGGAACACGTCTGATGGCCAACCAACCCAACATCGAGATCGGCCCCGCGGACACGCCCCGACCGGTCCCCGAGCCGGACCCCCCCCGCCGATGGCACCCCCGGCCCGGAGTGGTGACCCGGCCCGAAGACCGTCCGGTCGGCGGACCCTTCGGCACGCCGGCACCCGACGCAGGATGGGCTCTCAAGATCATCCGGGTGAACGCCGACCGGATACCCGGACTGGACGAAGAGCTGGAGGCGGTCCTCAACGCCCTGATGGTGGCCCGGGCTTCCCTCCACGGTCGGGCGCCGGTCCCCGAGGACCTGGAAGTGGCTCTCATCCTCTGCGGAATCGGCGACGGGCTGCCCGAGTGGCTGTCGGAGAGGCGTCGACGTTGGCTGGAAGCCGCCGCCGAGGAGATCCCCAAGGGGCGGACCGCGGTGTCCGAGGTCGACCCCCATCTGTTGGCCGAGAAACCCGACCGGGTGAGATGGGTGGTGGGGCGTCACGGCGGTGAGTGAGTTCCGGTATCTGACCGGTCGGGTGGTGCCGATCGCCGACCGGGACGTCTTGGATCGGATCCCCAGACACCACCTTCCCCGCTGTTTCGGATGCGGACCGGAGAACCCGGACCGACTCGGAGTCGAAGTGGACTTCGAAGGGGACAAGGCGGTGGCCACCATCAGGTTCGCACCACGGTTCGAAGGGGGTCCCGGCCTGGTCCACGGTGGGGCGGTGGCCGCCTTCTTCGACGACCTGATCGGTTTCGTCCCCTTCGCCCATCAGAAGCCGGCGGTGACCGCCAAACTCGACGTCAACTACCTCCAGCCGGTCCCCCTCGGCTGGGAGATGAGGGGCGAAGCGTGGCTGTCGTCGATCGAAGGCAGGAAACTGTGGGCGGAGGCGGCCGGATACGGCCCCGACGGCTCGGTCATGGTCGAGGTGGGTGCCCTGTTCGTCCAGGTCGGCGCCGAGCATTTCACCCGGGCCCTGGAACGCGCCTACCGTCCCGACGAGTACTACCCGTGAACCCATGAAGATCGTCCGTTTCAAGGTCGGCGACGACATCGCATACGGCCTCGCCGAGGCCGAAGGGGTCACCCTGTACCGGGGTTCGCCGTTCGTGGCGTGGGAACCCACCGAAACGGTCATCCCCTGGGCGAAGGTGAAGCTCCTCGCCCCGGTCCTGCCGTCCAAGGTGGTGGGGGTGGGTCGCAACTACGTGGAGCACGCCGGCGAGATGGGGGTCGAGGTGCCCGCCGAGCCGACCATCTTCCTCAAGCCGGCCACCTCGGTGGTGGGGCCCGACCAGGCGGTCGTCTACCCACCCGACAGCCACGAGGTCCATCACGAAGCCGAACTGGCGGTGGTGATCGGTCGGGTGGCCCGCAACGTGGCCCCCGAGGAGGCCACCTCCTACGTTTTCGGCTACACGGCGGCGAACGACGTCAGCGCCCGCGACCTCCAGCGGCGCGACGGACAGTGGACCCGGGCGAAAGGCTTCGACACCTTCTGTCCGCTGGGACCGGCCATCGAAACCGAGCTCGACCCCCGGGAGCGGCTCGCGGTGACCTGCCGGGTCAACGGGGAGCTCCGCCAGTCCGGCTTCACCTCCGACATGGTCTTCGGGGTGGCCGAACTGGTGGCGTTCATCAGCCGGGTCATGACCCTCCTCCCCGGGGACGTCATCCTCACCGGCACCCCCTCCGGGGTGGGTCCGGTCACACCGGGCGACACCATGGAGGTAGAGGTCGAAGGGGTCGGGGTTCTCGCCAACCCGGTGGTCTCCCCGCGATGACCGTGCGGGTGAGGATCGCGCCCTCCCCCACCGGACTCCTCCACGTGGGGAACGCTCGCACCGCCTTGTTCAACTGGCTCTTCGCCCGCAACCGGGGCGGCACCTTCATCGTCCGGATCGACGACACCGACCGGGAACGTTCCACCCCCGAATACGAACGGGACATCCTCGACTCCCTCCGGTGGCTGGGTCTGGACTGGGACGAGGGCGTGGAGGTGGGCGGCCCTCACGGAACCTACCGCCAGTCCGACCGGTTCGACCGCTACCGTGAGCTGGCCCACCGCCTCGTCGCCGAAGGGCACGCCTATCACGATCCGAGGACCCCCGACGAGCTGGAGGAGCTGCGGGCCCGGGCCCGGGCCGAAGGGCGACACCCGGGCACCTACATCCGGAGGCCCTCACAGCAGGCCAGGACGGGGCCGATCCGCCTGTCCATACCCCAGGACCGGCCCATACGGTTCGACGACCTGGTGAGGGGCGAAGTGGTGTTCGACCCGGCCAGCGTGGACGATTTCGTCATCCTGAGGTCCGACGGCACCCCCACCTACCATTTGGCGTCGACCGTCGACGACATCGACTTCGCCATCACCCACGTCGCCCGGGGCGAGGACCTGCTGCCGTCCACCCCGAAACACATCGTCCTCGCCGAAGCGTTGGGCGCCCGGCCGCCCGCCTACGCCCACCTCCCCCTGCTGTTGGGACCCGACGGGAAGCTGCTGTCCAAGAGGCACGGCGCCACCGCGGTGTCCGCCTACCGGGAGCAGGGATACCTCCCCGAGGCGATGTTCAACTACCTGGCGTTGCTCGGCTGGTCCCCGGGGGGTGACGTGACCATCTTCAGTCGGGAAGAGGCGATCGGGGCCTTCGACCTGGGGAAGGTGTCGAAACATCCCGCCGTGTTCGACCCGGCGAAGCTCGAATGGATGAACGGCGAGTACCTGCGAGCCATGTCGACCGACGAGTTCCTGCGCCGGGCGTTCCCCTACGTGGAGACCGCGGTGGGCAGGGCGCTCACCGGAGACGAGAAACGGGCCATCGCCACGATCGGTCTCCTCGTCCAGGAACGGGTGAAGACCCTGGCCGAGGTCGCCGATCAGGTGGGATTCCTGCTCGGTGAACCCGATTACGACCCGGGCTCCTGGCAGAAGGTCATGACCGGCGATCACGTTCCCACGGTGTTGGACGAGGCGCTTCGCCGGCTCGAGCGCCTCGAGCCGTTCGACCACCGCCACGTCGAGGAGACCCTCAGGGCGATGCTCGACCAGCTGGGTCTGGGTGCCCGGAAAGGGCTGCAGCCGATCCGGGTCGCGGTCACCGGCTCGTCGATCAGCCCGCCCCTGTTCGAGTCGATAGCTGCACTAGGCAGGGATCGAACCCTGGAACGGATCCGGCGGGCCAGACGACGGCTGGGCGGTTGACACTCAACCGGCCACCCTCATCGGCCGATAGATCTGGGATGCCTGGGAGTGTGGATGTGGTGGCTTCGGACGCCGACGCGATCTTCGAGACGATATTCCGGGTGGCGCCCATCGGCATGATCCTCACCGATCGGGACACCGTCATGTTCAAGGTCAACCGGGCGTTCGCGTCCATGCTGGGCTACGAGCCCGACGATCTGGTCGGGCGCTCCTGGAGAGACGTGACCCACCCCGAGGACCTCGACCTCAACCTGGGATTGTTTCGGACTCAGATCCAGGGAGACGGGTCTCCGTACGAACTCGAGAAGCGGTACCTGAGGAGCGACGGAACCGTGGTGTGGGCGTCGGTCATGTGCCACCCGGTGTTCAAGGACGGGGAGTTCGCCTTCCAGATCACCCAGGTGGTCGACATCAGCGAACGCCGAGCCCACCTGGAGGCGCTTCGACGCATGGTCGAGGAGAAGGACCGGCTGATATCCAGCGTGTCTCACGAACTGAGGACCCCCCTCACCGTGGTGTACGGGCTCGCCGAGGAGCTGAGAGCCGGCTTGGACCGGTTCGACCGGGACGAGCTGCGGGAGCTGGTCGACCTGTTGGCGGGCCAGGCGCGGGAGGTCTCCCATCTCGTGGAGGATCTGCTGGTGGCGGCCCGGGCCGAGTCGGGGCGGCTCACCATCGTCGCCGGCGAAGTCGACCTGCGGGAACAGGTGGATCAAGTCATCCGCGTCCTGGACCTGGACGGGATCCTCATCGAACAGACCACCGACCGCCGGGCGTTGGCCGACCCGTTTCGAGTGCGCCAGATCCTCCGGAACCTGATATGCAACGCCTCGACCCACGGCGGTGGGGAGATCTCGGTCCGTTTGTCCGAGTGCGATACCGGAGTCGAGGTGGAGGTGTCCGACCGGGGTCCGGGAGTGCCCCCCGGGATGGAGGAACGCATATTCGAGCCCTACGAATCGTCGGGTGGCGACCCGGTAGGGTCGATGGGTCTGGGTTTGACCGTCTCCCGGACGCTGGCCCATCTCATGGGAGGTGACCTGATACTGCGACCCGGAGGCCCCGGCAGCCGGTTCGTGCTGACCCTCCCGTCATACGACCCTGCCGCATCCCGGTAGGATGCTGAATCCAGCCCGGCCCCGTCGTCCAGTGGCCCAGGACGCCGGCCTTTCAAGCCGGAAACGCCGGTTCGAATCCGGTCGGGGCTGCCGGCGGCCATGTTTGGGCACTCCCATCGGCGGGTAGATGCAGCACCCGCGAGAGAAGGGATCAGACATGGCCGTAGCGCGTGTGACCGAGATCAGCGCAACCTCCACCGAGAGCTTCGAGGGTGCGGTAGAGGAGGGGATCGCCCGGGCCCGGGAGACCCTCCGCAACCTGAAGAGCGCCTGGATCAAGGAACAACGTGTCCACCTGGCCGACGACGGTTCGGTCGCCGAGTACCAGGTGAACATGCTGGTCACGTTCGTTCTGGACTGAGGGACTGGCCGTTCCTCGCCGCGGTCCGGTGGGCTGCGGCGAGGAACGCCAGGGTGAACGGCTCCAAGAAGGCGGCTCCCAACCGGGACGTCCAGTCCCCGCCTTCGATCATGAGGTAGACCATTGTGATCTGAGCCGACCCCAGCGCCGCGGCCAGGACGCCCGCCCGCACGTACCAGGCGATCCGGGTGGTTCGTCCCGCCGCCAGAACGAACCAGATGGCAAGGATGTTGGCCACCGGGACCGAGGTGGCGGCCAGGGTGAGGAGCACCACGTTGGCGGCTTCCGGGTCGGTCTGGTCGGAGAGAGCGAAACCGAAACCCAACACCGCCACCACGAACAAGACCACCGCCACAGCGACGAAGCGGATCACCGGCGCCGCCGCAGCTGCCAGTGGGTGGACGTCGGTCTTCCTGAGGGACAACATCTGGTAGAACGGCTCCGCAACCACCAACAGCGGCCAAGCCCAAAAGGCGCAAGCCACCAGGCCGGCAGTCGGGATCGCGAGGCGGCCACATACGGCGAGCGTCTCCAGGAGCATCGCCCACATGCCACCAACTGATAGTCGCCGCGGGACGTAACCTGAGCCGTCATGGATCTCGCCGTCGCGGGGAGCTGGACACCTCCCGAACACTGGACGAGATTCGTGGTGATCGACGCCCACACCGGGGGGGAGCCGTTCAGGTTGGTGGTCGACGGGTTACCCGAGATCCCGGGAGATTCGATGGGTGAGCGCCGCCGTTACGCGCAGCGTCATCTCGACCACATCCGCCGGATCCTGATGTGGGAACCGCGGGGACACGCCGACATGTACGGAGGCTTCCTCGGGTCGCCCACCACTCCGGGAGCCGACCTGTCGGTCCTGTTCTGCCACAACGACGGTTTCTCGACCATGTGTGGACACGGGGTCATCGCCCTCACCAAGGTGGTGTTCGACCTCGGCATCATGCCCTCCCGAGAGGGGGAGAACCGCCTCGAGATCGACACCCCGGCCGGACGGGTCACCGCCTACGGCCGGGTGCGGGCCGGTTCGGTCGAGGCGGTCAGGTTCCGAAACGTCGCCTCCTACGTCGAGGAGCTCGACGCACGGGTCGAGGTGCCGGGATTGGGAGAAGTCCGCTACGACTTGGCATTCGGAGGCGCCTACTACGCCTACGTCGACGCCGAACGGCACGGAATCGACCTCTCCCGGGTCGACACCCTGATCCCGGCCGGGCGGGCCATCAAGCGTGCGGTGAGCATGCAGCGGAGGATCGACCATCCCACCGACCCCGATCTGGGGTTCCTCTACGGAGTCGTGTTCGTCGGGCCGCCCCGGGACCGGTCACATCACAGTCGTCACGTGTGCGTGTTCGCAGACGGAGAAGTCGACAGATCGCCTACCGGCACCGCGGTGAGCGGACGTCTCGCCATCCTCTACACCCGGGGGTCCCTGGGCCTGGGGGAGGCCATCTCGGTGGAGAGCATCACCGGGTCGGTGTTCGATGGTCGGATCGTCGACGTCGCAACGGTGGGAAACGAACCGGCGGTCGTTCCCGAGGTGGCCGGCGCCGCCCATCTGGTGGGACGGGCCGAGCTCTGGGTCGACCCCTCGGATCCCCTGGGAACCGGGTTCCTGCTTCGCTGATCCCGACCTCAGCCCGGGGTCTCCTCCAGCGCCGCCACCTTGGCCAGTCGACGCCGGTGCCGCTCCTCGCCGGTGAAACGCGCAGCCAGGAAGGCGTCCACCAGCTCCAACGCCAGCGCCGGTCCCACGACTCGCGAACCGAGGCAGAGCACGTTGACGTCGTCGTGTTCCACCGCCTGGTGGGCGGTGTAGGTGTCATGGGCGGTCGCGGCCCTGACCCCCCGGATCTTGTTGGCCGCCACGCAGGCCCCCGCGCCGGAACCGCACACCACGATCCCCCGGTCGGCCCGTCCCTCGACCACGGCCCGAGCCACCGCCGCCGCGAAGTCCGGATAGTCGACCGGCTCTTCGGAATGAGTTCCGAGATCGATCACCACGTAACCCCGGTCTGCCAGGTGGCGGGCGATCTCTCCCTTCAGATGGAAACCGGCGTGGTCGGAACCCAGGGCGACCCTCATCGCCGGGCAGCCTACCCGTACAATGCCCGGGGTGGCCGAACTGGTTGTCGAGGGAGGGCATCCCCTCCGGGGCACCGTGGGAGTTCTCGGAGCCAAGAACGCCGCCCTCAAGGAGATGGCGGCGGCGCTGTTGGCGCCCGGCAGGTATGTCCTCACCAACGTTCCCCGCATCCTCGACGTCGAGCTGATGATCGACGTGTTGGAGCACATCGGCGCACGATGCCACTTCGAAGACCATCGCCTCCAGATCGTGGTGCCGGACGAGCTGAACCCGGAGGCGCCGATAGACCTGGTGAGGAAGATGCGGGCCTCGATCGTGGTGCTCGGTCCCCTCCTCGCCCGCTGCGGCGAAGCCAGGGTGGCGCTGCCCGGCGGGGACGACCTGGGGGCCCGTCCCATCGACATGCACCTCGACGGGTTGGAGCGGATGGGCGCCACCTTCGAGTTGGTCCACGGCGTCCTGGTGGGCCGAGCCGGAGACGGTCTCCGCGGCGCCGAGGTGGAGCTGCCCTTCCCCAGCGTGGGGGCCACCGAGAACCTGCTGTTGGCCGGCTCCTTGGCCAAGGGCGAGACGGTCATCGTCAACGCCGCCCGGGAGCCCGAGATCGTGGACCTGGCAGCCATGCTCACCTCGATGGGCGCCGCGGTGGAAGGCGCCGGCACCGCGATCGTGCGGGTGACCGGCAGTCCCGGCCTGCAGGCGACGACCCACCGGGTCGTGCCCGACCGGATCGAAGCCGGCACCTACGCCATCGCAGGCGCGATCACCGCCGGGGACGTGACCGTCACCGGATGCCACCCGGAGCATCTCCGCATGGAGCTGGCCAAGCTGGAGGCGGCCGGGGCGGTGGTCGACCGCGGGGACGGCTGGCTGAGGGTGCGGGGACCCGACCGTCCCCGGCCGGTCGATTTCGCCACCCTTCCCTACCCGGGTTTCCACACCGACCTGCAGCCACCCATGGTGGCGTTGCTGTCGGTGGCGGACGGGACGTCGGTCGTCACCGAGAACCTCTACGACGCCCGGTTCCGGTACGTCGGTGAGCTGGCCAGGATGGGTGCCGACATCGTGACCGAGTGGCAGCACGCCGTGATCCGCGGGGTGGAGCGGCTCTCGGGGTGCCCGGTGTTGGCTCCGGACATCCGGGCGGGAGCCGCCCTGGTCCTGGCGGGCCTGCGGGCCGAGGGCATCACCGCCGTTACTGGTGTTCAGCACATCGATCGGGGGTACGAAGATCTGGAAGGGAAGATCCGCTCGCTGGGTGGCCGGATTGAGCGTCGGGATGCTCCTGGCGACGGTCCCGGCAGCCGCGACTGAACGAGTCGAATTCCAACCCGCCGACGGGACGCTGCTCGAAGTCGAGGATCGACATCACGCCGGGATGGTGACCGTCTCTTCCCACCCCGACGGGCTGGCGGTCACCGAGACCCTACCCCCCGACCTGTATCTGCTCGGCCTCCGGGAGGTGCCCTACTCGTGGCCTTCGGCCGCGTTGGAAGCACAGGTGATCGCGGCCCGCACGTATCTGGCGTGGACCCTGCAGCGGGGGAGGAGTGCCAACGGTCGACGCTACGGCTACGACATCTGCGCCACGGCCGCCTGTCAGGTGTACTCCGGGCTGGAGGGGGTGCTGGGACCCGGCGGCGACCGTTGGCGGAGAGCGGTGGAAGCCACCACCGGGCTGATCCTCTTCCACCGGGGTCGCCCGGCCCAGGCCCTGTACAGCTCCACCACCGGCGGACGCACCCGATCGGTCGAGGACGTGTTCATAGGCTCCGAACCGCTCCCCTACCTGAGAGCCGTCGAATCGCCCGGCGAGAACTCACCGTTCGTGTCCTGGGTGTTCCGACTGGATGCCGACGAGATGGAGACGCTGTTGCAGCGGGCGGGTGTTCTCGAAGGCTCACTCGTCGACGTGGCGACCCGCCCCGCCGCCGACGGGGAGGGTCCCTGGATGGTGGAGATCCACGGGAGCGGGGGTGTCACCGAAGTAGACACCTGGACCCTACGGGGTCGCCTCAACCGGGCCGCCTCCGAGTCGATGCCCGACCGTCTACCCGCCCGGAGGATCGACGGCACCGGACGCCGGTATCCCCAGACTGTGCTGTCGCCCACCTACACCATCAGCCGGGAGACCTGGTGGATCCTGGAGGATGGCCGAGCCGTCCCCGTCCACCGATACGTGGTGGCGGGGAGAGGATGGGGTCACCTGGTGGGGATGAGCCAGTACGGGGCGGAGGCCATGGCCAGGCGGGGCGCCGACGCCGAGGAGATCCTCGCCCACTACTACTCCGGTTTGACGCCGGCGCCGGGGGGTCGATTCCTGCCCGAGCAGGTGACGGTGGGCTTGGCGGTCGGGCGGGAAGAGATCTCCGTCCGGCCGGAAGGCCCGGTGACGGTGGTCGTCGACGGGGAACCGGAGGCCGAGGAGGTGTTGGGCACCTGGACGATCCGATTCGACGGACAGATGGTGGTCGAACCACCGACCGGGTTGGGCGAACCGCCCCGGTTCACCAGACCCCACCTGTCGAACCGGGGGACGGTGCGTTCCACCCTGACCGCCCCGGCGGAGGTGCGGATCACCGTCGAGGACCGCGGCCGAACCGTCGTCGACACCGGGTGGGTTCTCCGGGAAGCCGGACCGGTGGAGGAGGACGTGACCGGACTCGAGTTCCCGACCCTGACCTTCGAGGCCCGGAGTCCCCAGGGGGCGGACCGGGTGGTGTTCCGGGCGCCCGGCCGGGTTCGCTGATGTCCCGGTCCCGGGTAGCCTCGGGGCATCATGAGTGATCTACAGCCGGTGGAGATCGGAACGTCGTCGGACGAAGCGCAGGTCGACCTGGCCAAGCTGGAGGAGACCCTCGACTACATCCGACCGGCCATACAGATGGACGGCGGTGACCTGATCCTGCTCGGCGTGGACGGCGGCACCGTGAACATCCAGATGGTGGGTGCCTGCGGCGGCTGCCCCCTGTCGATGCAGACCCTGAAGGCCGGGATCGAACGGATCCTGAAAGACCGGGTCCCGGGGGTCGAGCAGGTGAACGCCACCGCCTGACCCGCTACGTTCCCACCGATGCGCAACCACCCGGACCCGGTCGAGCTGGCCCGTCGGGTGGCGGAGGGGGACCGCCGGTCCCTGGCTCGGGCCATCTCGCTGGTGGAGGACGACCGGCCGGGAGCCGAGGAGCTCCTAGGCGAGCTCTATCCCCGTGGTGGGGGAGCGCACGTGGTCGGTTTCACCGGCTGGCCGGGAAGCGGCAAGTCGACCCTTGTGGATCGTGTCATCACCCACCTGAGGCCCGCCCGGAAGGTGGCGGTGCTGGCCATCGACCCGGCCAGCCCATTCACCGGTGGGGCTCTGCTCGGTGATCGGATCCGGATGCAGCGTCACACCTCCGACCCCGGGGTGTATGTGAGGTCCATGTCCAACCGGGGACGGCTCGGAGGTGTGGCCGACGCCACCTTCAAGGCGTTGACCGTCATCGAAGCCGCCGGCTACGACCCGGTGCTGGTCGAGACGGTTGGGGTCGGTCAAGCCGAGACCGAGATCGTCGAGGTGGCCCACACCACGGTGGTGGTGTTGGCTCCGGGCTGGGGCGACGACGTCCAGGTGGCCAAGGCCGGGCTGCTGGAAGTGGCAGACGTGTTCTGCATCAACAAGGACGACCAGCCCGGAGGAGATCGGCTGGCGGCGGCTCTCGAAGCCATGCTCGACCTGGCCGACCCGTCCGCCCGGTGGCGTCCCCCGGTGGTGCGCTGCTCCGCCGAGCTGGACCGTGGAGTCGACCTGTTGTGGGAGGCGGTCGAAGCCCACCGACGTCACCTCGGGTCCGATTTCGGGGAGAGGGCCCGACGTAGGGCCAGGGCCGAGATAACCAAGGCGGCCCTGGGTCTGGTCACCCGGCGGGTGGAGGCCGGCGTCTCCCCCGATCTGGTAGAGCGGGTGGTGGCCCGCCGTCGGGACCCCTGGAGTGTGGCTCGTGAGCTGATCGGGAGCTGAGGTCAGCCCCCGACTTCGGTCGTCTCACGACCCGAGATCTCGGCTTGGGCGGCGGCGAGACGGGCCACCATCACCCTGGGGGGCGACGCCGACACGTAGTCGAGGCCCACCTGCCGGCAGAAGGCGATGGACTTGGGGTCGCCGCCGTGCTCCCCGCAGATGCCGACCACCAGATCCGGATTCGCCTCCCTTCCCTCACGGGCCGCAACCTGGATCAGGCGGCCCACTCCCTCCCGGTCGATGGTCTGGAACGGGTCGAAGGGCAGGATGTCCTCCTCCAGGTAGCGATGCAGGAACAGCCGCTCGGCGTCGTCACGGCTGAGGCCGAAGGTCATCTGGGTCAGGTCGTTGGTGCCGAACGAGAAGAAGTCCGCGTGACGGGCTATCTGGCCGGCTACCAGCGCCGCCCTGGGCAGTTCGATCATGGTGCCGATCGGCACTTCGAGTTCGACACCCTGCTCCTCGGACTCGGCTGCGACGATCTCGGCGATCATCTCCCTCATCCGACGGAGCTCCTCGGGGGTGGCGACCAGGGGGATCATGATCTCCAGATGCGGGTCGCCCCCGGCGGCCTTACGGCGGGCCAGCGCCTCCACCGCGGCTTCGGTCTGCATCCGGTAGAGATGCTCGACCATCAACCCGAGTCGGACACCTCGGAGTCCCAGCATCGGGTTGTCCTCCGCCCAGCGGGTCACCTTCCGGGCCAGCTCGCGGGTCGTCCTCACCTCGGCCTCCAACCGGGTGATCTCGTCGGGATCGGAGACCGAGCGCATCCTGGTGTTCCAGTTCGCCGATCCGCCGTTCCAGCTCCAGACGGTCTGGGAGGAACTCGTGGAGGGGCGGGTCGAGGAGGCGCACCACCACCGGCCAGCCGTCCATCGCTTCCAGCAGACCGGCGAAGTCCTCGGCTTGAGCGGCCTTCAGCTCGTCGAGTGCTCGGCTCCGGTCCTCCGGGTCGTCGGTGAGGATGATCCGCTGCACGATCCCCAGCCGCTCTCCCATGAACATGTGCTCGGTGCGGGCCAGCCCTATCCCCTCGGCTCCGGCCCGCCGCGCCTTGGCCGCATCCTCGGGTGTGTCGGCGTTGGCCCGAACCCCCAACGTCCGAATCTCGTCGGCCCAAGACAAGAGGGTCTCCAATTCCGGGATGGGGCGGGGCTCCTCGAGAGGAACCTCGCCCAGGTATACCCGCCCGGTGGTTCCGTCGATGGTCACCAGGTCCCCTTCGGTGATCACCTTCCCGTCCACCGACGCCCGTCCCGCAGCGGGATCCACCACCAGGGCGGAGGCTCCGGTCACCGCGGGTTTGCCCATTCCCCTGGCCACCACCGCGGCATGGCTGGTCTTCCCTCCCTGAGAGGTGAGGATCCCGTCGGCGGCCGCCATCCCGTGGATGTCGTCCGGGGTCGTCTCGGGCCTCACCAGGAGAACACGTTCGCCCCGCCGGGCCCACTCCACCGCCTTGTCGGAGTCGAACACCGCCTTGCCCTGGGCAGCTCCTGGCGACGCCGCCACCCCGGTCGCCACGGGCTCGATGGTGGTGTCGCCGATCCGGGGACGTTCGAGCTGTTCGAGGGACGCCGGATCGACCCGGAGAATGGCCGTCTCCCGGTCGATCAGACCCTCGGCGACCATGTCGACCGCCATCTTCACCGCGGCCGCCGCGGTCCGCTTCCCGGCCCGGGTCTGGAGGATCCACAACGTTCCCCGTTCGACGGTGAACTCGATGTCGCACATGTCCCGGGTGTGGCGCTCGAGCGTCTCCATGACCTCGAGGAGCTCCGAGTGGACGTGGGGGAGGAGACGAGCCAGGTCGTCGAGGGTGAGGGTGTTGCGGATCCCGGCGACCACGTCTTCTCCCTGGGCGCGGGGCAGGTAGTCACCGAACGGCTTCTTCTCCCCGGTGGCGGGGTCCCGGGTGAACGCCACCCCGGTACCCGAGTCGTCGCCCAGGTCGCCGAACACCATCATCTGGACGTTGGCGGCGGTGCCCAGATCGTCGGGGATGCCGTGGATGCGTCGGTAGTCGATCGCCCTTCGGTTGTTCCACGATCGGAACACCGCGACGATCGCCTCCCGGAGCTGGGTCATGGGGTCGTCGGGCACCTTCGCCCCCCGTTCCTGGATCACCCCGGTGAACCTCTCCACCACTTCGGCCAAGTCGTCGGCGGTCAGGTCGGCGTCGCTCTCCACCCCCCGCCGTTCCCTGAGGTCGGCGAGGATCCGGTCGAAAAGCTCGTCGGGCAGACCCAGCACCACATCGGCGTACATCTGCAGGAACCGCCGGTAGGCGTCGTAGGCGAACGTCGGGTCCTGGGACCATTCGATCAGGGTGGGCAGCAGATCGGGATTGATACCCAGGTTCAGGACCGTGTCCATCATCCCCGGCATCGATATGGGGGCCCCCGACCGGACCGACACCAGCAGAGGCGCCGGACCACCCCCGAAGGTCCTACCGCTCTTCTCCTCGAGACGGGCCACCGCCTCCTCGACCTGCTCCCACAGGCCGGGTGGCAGCTCACCTCTATCCAGGTACATCCGGCAAGCTTCGGTGGTGATGACGAAACCGGGGGGAACACGCAGACCGATCCTGGTCATCTCCGCCAAGCCGGCGCCCTTTCCCCCCAGCAGATCCCGGCGACTGCCGTCGCCGTCGGCGAAGTCGACTACCAGAGGCTCCATGCGCCAAGCATACGGCTGAGTCCGTCCCGTCCGCCCTCGTCGACGGTAAAACTCAGGCGATCTTTCGCCCGCTGATGTCGTACGGCTGGATCCGAACCCAGCGGCGCCGCCTCACCGAGGGTGCCCAAGGACGGAGACCCAACGTTCCCAGCTCGGCGATCTCGTCGTCGTCTTCCACCGCCGAGGCTCTGCCCACCACGATCACCGACCATCCGGTCTGGGTCCGATCGTCCCAGCCGTCGATCTCGAAGGTGACCGGAACGTGGCGGGCGGCAGCGTCCAGCTTCTTGCCGGCCGCAGTCTGGAACACGATGTGGCCCCGGTGCCACCGATAGTTGACGGGGAAGATCTCCACGTCGCCGTCGCTCACGAACGCCACTCTCCCGACCGGGGTTCGAGCCAGCAGCTCTTCGCATTCGGCTCGGGAAAGCACCTCGAGACCGACATGGTCGAAGGCGTCCATCGGCTCTCCTCTCTCGGGGTGGGACCCATTCTCCCACGGGGAGGCGGAGCCCAGCCGGGGACTTTGGTCCCTACCGGAAAGGACCTTCGGCGGCGTTCCGGGCCCCCATGCCCGGCCATCGTTTGGAGCGACCGACCGAAAGGAGACCCCGATGAGAGAGAAGCTGTTCGACGGGTTCCTGTTGATGCTCACCGTGATGGGAGTCCTCATCGCCGCCATCGCCGTGGTGGGCATCGCCACCCGTCCGGCGCCCGCGGCCACCGAACCGGCCGGTCCCCCCGGGGATGCGTCCGGGACGGCGGAACCGGTCGTGGCCCACATCCAGCTCACCGAGTTCGCCATCGAAGGCGACCTGACCGTTCCCCCCGGAGAGGTGGTGCTCGAGGTCCACAACGAGGGTGCGGTCATCCACAACGTGGCGCTGGAAGGCGGGCCGGTTTCGGCCGACATCGGTCCCGGGGAGTCGACCAACCTGGAGCTCGGTCGTCTCGAACCCGGCACCTACACCCTGTTCTGCGCCATACCGGGGCACCGGGAGGCGGGCATGGTCGCGACCCTCACGGTGAGCGCCGACGCCGCCCCGCCGACCGGCGAGTCGGTCCACGGCCACGGCGAAGAGGTCGACTGGGCCGAACTCGACCGGATGATGGAGGAGTCGATCCTCCGGTTCCCCGCCGAGACCGAAGGGCGGGGCGCCCAGCCTCTCGAACCGGTCGAGGTTCTCGACGACGGGACCAAGGTGTTCGAGATCACCGCGGCCATCACCCCCTGGGAGGTCGAACCGGGGAAGGTGGTGGACGCCTGGACCTACAACGGGATGGTGCCGGGCCCGCTGATCAGGGTCGACGTCGGCGACCGGGTGCGGGTCGTGGTCCACAACGAACTCCCCATGGGGACCGACGTGCACTGGCACGGCATCGACACCCCCAACTCGATGGACGGGGTGGCGCCGCTCACCCAGCCTCTCATCCAGCCGGGTGAGACCTTCGTCTACGAGTTCGTCGCCGAGGAGCCCGCGGTCGGCATGTACCACGCGCATCACCACGGCCAGATGCAGGTACCCAACGGCATGTTCGCCCCGTTCATCATCGGAGAGGTGCCCCTCCCCGCGGGGCGCACCATCTCGGGGATCGAGATACCCGCAGACCTGGAGGTCGTCGAGGAGATCCCGATGGTGCTGAACGACGCCGGGGTCATCGGGTTCTCCCTCAACGGCAAGTCGTTCCCCGCCACCGAACCGTACGTGTTCAGGCAGGGAGACTGGTTCCTGGTCCACTACTACAACGAGGGACTCCAGATCCACCCGATGCACCTCCACCAGTTCCCCCAGCTGGTGGTCGCCAAGGACGGCATCCCCCTCGAGGTGCCGTACTGGGCCGACACCCTCAACGTGGCGCCCGGCGAGAGGTACACGGTCTTGGTGCAGGCCTCCGATCCCGGTGTGTGGGTGTGGCACTGCCACATCCTCAACCACGTGGAGAAGGAGGAGGGCATGTTCGGGATGGTCACCGCGGTGATCGTCGAAGAGGCGTGAGAAAGGAGACCGGATGCAGGTGAGGGAACTGGTGGGTGGCTCCGCAACGGTGGGAGGTCCCGACCTCACCCTCGAGGAGGCCGCCCGGGTGATGATCGACGAGCACATCGGGTCGATCGGGGTGGTGGATGGTGGGAAACTGGTGGGGATACTCACCGACCGGGACCTGGTGCGGGCGGCCGCGGCCGGTGCCGACCCTACCTCGGCCAAGGTGAGGGAGTGGATGACCCCTGACCCGGACCGCCTGTCCCCGGACGCCGACGTCGAGGAGGCGGCCGAGTGGCTCCTCGCCACCGGCTACCGGCATCTGCCGGTGGTCGACGGCGACCGGCTCCTGGGGATCCTCTCGATCAAGGACCTGCTGTGGGCGCTCGAGGGATAGGACCTTCGGCCCTTGGCCTCGGGTCGGGGCGACCATAGGTTGGCGAACCGTGTTCGTCCAGAACAGTGTCGAGATAGACCTCCCCCTCGAGGAGGTGCTCGACGCCCTCACCGGGTCGGACCGCCTCGAGGTGTGGGCCCGCGCGGCCTACCGGCGAGGGGAGAGGCTGGCGATCGGCCCCGGGGTGCCGGCGGTCGGCGTCGAACTGGAGGTCGGCGAGCCGCTCCGGTCCAACGGGTCGGTCGCCATCCCTTTGAGCTGGAAGGCGGCCGGAGGATCCCGCCTGTTTCCCCGGATGGAGGCGGAGGTGGTGTTGGACGAGGTGGGGACCCGCCGCACCAAGCTCACCTTCCTCGGTTCCTACCGGCCTCCCCTCGCCGCGGTCGGACAAGTCCTGGATCGGCTCGCGCTGCACAGGGTCGCCGAAGCCACGGTGCGCAACCTGATGGAGAGGCTGGTGGAGGCCCTGGAGACCACCCTAGATGCGAAGGAGGGCGAGCAGGCGGGTCCCCGCCCCCGGTGACGACTCCACCCTGAGCTCCCCACCGGTTCGAGCCGCCCTCTCCTCCATGTTGGCCAAACCCATCCCCCGCGGGGCGGTGGACGGGTCGAACCCCGCTCCGTCGTCCTCGATCCTCAGGGTGAGGATCGAGTCCCTCCGGTCCACTTGGAGGGTCACCGTGTCGGGCCGGCCGTGACGGAGGGCGTTGGACAGGGCCTCCCGAGCGATCAGCAGCGCGTCGTCGAGTACGTCGGGGGGTAGTTCGCCCAGCTCACCGATCGAGAGTTGGAGGTCGACGTCCCTACCTGCCGCCAGACGCTCCGCCATTCGACGGAACGCCCCCCTCGGCTCGGCCCGGGTGCTGTCCAGGGAGCGCAGGTCGAAGATCAGGTTGCGAAGGGTGGCGATCACCTCGTCGAGGCGATCGACCGCCTGGTCGAGCTTTGCGACCGCCTCGGGTTCGTCCAGGGTGGCGGCCAGGGCCTGAAGTCCCAAGCCCAGGGCGAAGAGATCCTGGATCACGCCGTCGTGGATGTCCCGGGCGATGCGTTCCCGGTCCTCGACCAGGGCGAGTCGGCGAAGCCGTTCGTTCAGTTTGGCGTTCGAGATCGCCGCTCCCGCGATGGCCGCCAACGCCAGAACCTGGGTTTCGTCCTCCTCGGTGAAACCGCCCTCCTTGTCACACAGGTAGAGGTTCCCGTACACGCTGTTGCCCACCCGGACGGGAACCCCAAGGAAGGTCTCCATGACCGGGTGATGGGGCGGGAACCCGACCGAATCGGGATGGTCCGACACCCGGTCGAGGCGGATCGGACGGGGATCCCTGATCAGGGTCCCGAGGACCCCTTTCCCGGCAGGCAGGGACCCGATCCGGGCTGCCTGCTCCGGGTCGATCCCCACGTACACGAAGTCGCTCAACCCGCCGTGCTCTCCGATCACCCCCAGCGCGGCGTACCTCGCGCCGGTGGTCCGGCGGGCCATCTCGACCGTGGTCGAGAGCACGGCCCGGAGGTCGGGTTGCCCCGCCACCGCGGCTGCCGCCTCGACCAGGCCGACCAGGGACAAGTCGGGCGTGGTGGACACCTGCCCCCAAGGCTACCGCCGGTAGGCTGAGCCCGATGTCCCGCAAGATCCGGGTGCTGCTGGTCGACGACCACGAGGTGGTGCGGCAAGGACTGAAGGCGATGATCGACGCCACCGACGATCTGGAGGTGGTGGGAGAGGCCGGCACCGCGGCCGACGCGGTACGCCGGGTCGGGTTCGACGATCCCGACGTGGTCGTCCTCGACGTCAGACTCCCCGACACCTCGGGGGTGGAGGCATGCCGCGAGATCCGGGCCCGGTTCCCCGACACCAGGGTGCTGATGCTGACCTCCTTCGCCGACGAGGAGGCGCTGCTGTCGGCGATCATGGCGGGGGCTTCGGGGTACGTGCTGAAGCGGATCCGGGGAACCGAGCTGCTCGACTCGATCCGGCGGGTGGGGAACGGCGAGTCGCTGTTGGATCCCGAGATGACCGAGCGGCTGTTCCGCAGATTGCGGGGTGAAGAACCCGACGACCCCCTCCTGGCTCGTCTGTCCCCCCAGGAGCGCACCATCCTCGAGCACATCGCCCAGGGGAAGACCAACCGGGAGATCGCCGAAGAGATGTACCTGGCGGAGAAGACGGTCAAGAACTACGTCTCCAATCTGCTGGCCAAACTGGGTATGCACCGCCGTTCGGAGGCCGCCGCGTACATGGCTCGCCTGGAGGAACGCCGTCAGGAACGGTACCCGCCCGAGGAGTGGCCCCAGGGTGGTTGAACCCGCCGGCTGGTAGCCTGCGCCAGGCGATGGCCCGCCCCAAACGCACCGCGTCCCCTTCCCGGACCGCCGCTCCGGTCGCCGAACCGAAGAAGCGGCGCTGGGTCGGCCCGGCCGTCGGGCTGGCCCTGCTGGCCGGGGTGGTCGCTCTGGTGGTGTTCGACCCTCCTCCGCCGGGAATCGAGTTCCCGTCGATGGGCAACCAGCACATCGCCTCGGTGTCCGACCCGCACGTCCCCTACAACTCCAGCCCCCCCTCGTCGGGTCCCCACGTCGGGCTCCTCGCCCAGTGGGGGATCGTCGCCGAGGAGCCCCTACCTCCCGAGCTGTGGGTCCACAACCTGGAAGACGGCGGGATCGTGATCACCTACGACTGTCCCGACGGCTGCCCCGAATTCGTGGACGGGCTGAGACGGTTCGCCGAGGGCAGGGTGGTGGTGACCCCCTACCAGGGGATCGTGGATCCCGACGGAAACCCCCACCGGGGCGCGGCGGTCGCCTGGACCCGGGTCTACTACTTCGACGAGCTGACCGACGACGTCGTCTCGGAGATCGAAACCTTCATCTCCCTCTACGAAGGGATCGATCACCACGCCGGCTGAAAAAAACCCCGCGGGGTTTCCTGACCGATCGGTCAGGAACGTGCTAGACTCCGGCCATGATCGACTTCCGGACCCGTCGGGCAGGTCTGGGCACACCCCGGCAGGCTGGAGTCACCGGTGCCCGCTCACCCAGTCGAGGATGATGAGGATCGTGAACGACCGCCGGAAACATCCAGCGATTCGAACTGCGCCAGTGACCGACGAAAGGGGTGCGCCCTCGACGGGATCGAGGTCGAATACCGCTGGATCGGACCCCCGCCGGGTCGGGCTCCCACCCTGGTGTTCCTCCACGAGGGGCTCGGGTTCGGCCTCCACCTGGCGGGACTTTCCCGACCGGATGGCGGGAGGCCGCCGGCTGGGGTGCGCTGGTCTACTCCAGGTGGGGCTACGGCCCGCTCGTCGCCCCCGGCCCCTTCCCTGGCCGCTGGACCACATGGAGGAGGAGGCCACCCGACGGCTGCCGGTCCTGGTCGACCGGCTCGGGTTGGAGGACTTCGTCCTGTGGGGCCACTCCGACGGCGCGACGGTGGCGCTGTGCTACGCCGGCGCCCACGACGACCCGCGGCTTCGGGGGGTGGGTGAGCGTGGCAGCCCACGTGTTCGGCGGCGAGCCCGAGGGCTTGGCGTCGATTCGGCGGGCGGTCGACGAGTACGAGAAGGGAGACCTGCGGGGCCGGCTGGCCCGCCACCACGACGACCCCGACGGCGCGTTCCGGGGGTGGGCCGACACGTGGCTCCATCCCGGCTTCGTCCGGCTGGAGCGTCGAGTCGTATCTCGACGGCATACGGGTGGCCGGTCCTGGTGATCCAGTCCCGAGACGACCGAATACGGCACCCTCGCCCAGGTGGAGGCCATCCGCAGCCGGGTGCCGGGCGCCCGGGTAGTGGTGCTGCTGGACGGATGCGGGACACCAACCCCAGCGAACCGCGCCCGACCGGCTGATCGCCGAGACGGCCGCCTTCCTGGAGGCGCTGTGAAGCAAACGATCGGGCCGGGCGACTGGTCGACCCGACAGGAGGAGCTGATCCGGACCACGTACCGGGCCATCGGCGAGCAGGGGGTCCATCGGGTCTCGTTGACGGGAGTTGGCCCGGCGGGCAGGGGTGAGCAAGGCGCTGCTGCTCTATCACTTCGGCTCGAAGGAGCGGCTGCTGGTCGAGACGATGCGGTGGGCACTCACCCGCACCGCCCGCCGCATCGAACGAGCAACCGCCCGGGTGGACGACCCGGTGGAGCGCCTGCTGGCGATGATCGACGTGGTGTTCTCCGACCCGGAGGCCAACCGGAGGTTCTACCGGGTGTACCTCGACCTGCTGGGACAGACCGACGCCGCTCCCGAGTTCGTGGCGCTCCGGGACGCCTTCCGGTCTATCGTCGAAACCACCTACGCCCGCATCATCGCCTCCGGGGTGGACGAAGGCGCCTTCCGGACCGACCGACCCGACGTCGCCTCCCGGGTGGTCAGGGCGATAGTCGACGGGCTGTTCCTGCGGTGGCTCCAAGAGCCGGACTGGAGACCCACCCACGCGGCGTATCGGGAAGACTGCAAGGCGGCGGTCCTGACATATCTCGGGGTGGAGTTCCCGCTGGTCTCATCCCACGACCAGCGCAACCGCCATGCAGACGGCGGCGAGGAGCTGAAGGCGGGCGGTTCCCGCTAGCGCCGGAATCAGCTCTGCCGGCGATCCCGCCGACCAGACCCGCCGTATCAGCAGCACGGCGACGGGGCAGGGTGAACACGGTCAGGCCGACCGCAGCGGGGAAGACCCGGAGTACGACCCCAGCGATCACACCCAGATAAGCGGTCGCCAGCAGCCCTGCGTACAGGCGACGGGTGGCCGCCGGTCCGAGGATTACGGCCAGGGTCCGTTTTCCGCTTGCACGGTCGGTGGCGAGGTCACGGAGATTGTTGACCACCAGGATCGCGGCGGCGAAACAGCCCATCACCCCGCCGGCGAGCCACGCGTCGAGCGGAGCCGACCGATCGTGGACGTAGCGGGCTCCCACCGTGGCCACCAGACCGAAGAACACGAACACCGAGACCTCCCCCCAGCCTCGGTAGCCATATGGGGCGGGACCGCCCACGTAGGTGAGCATCGGCGGCGAGGACACGACCCCGATCGCCACGACCACCCAGCCGGCGATCAGGGTCAGCGCGACTCCCGCGACGACGGCCACCGCCACGGCCGCCAGCACGCCCGCCCACATGCTCCTGGGTGAGGGATCAGACCGGCCGCCACCAGCCGGCGGGGCCCGACCCGCTCGGGACGGTCGGCTCCCCGAACGGCGTCGGACACGTCGTTGGCGAAGTTGGCTGCCACCTGGATGGCCACCGCTCCCAGAAGGGCCCACCAGAAGGCGTCGAACCGGAACACCCCGTCGTGGATCGCCAACCCTCCGGCCACCAGCACCGGGCTCGCCGCCGCCGGCAAGGTCCGGGGACGAGCCGCCTCCAGCCATACCGACCAGCCGGCCACCTCAGTAGTACCAGGGGAATCTCGAGAAGTCCGGTCGGCGCTTCTCCAGGAAGGCGTCCCTCCCCTCCGCCGCCTCTTCGGTCATGTAGCCGAGCCGGGTCGCCTCACCGGCGAAGATCTGCTGACCCACCAGACCGTCGTCCACCAGGTTGAACGCGAACTTGAGCATCCGCTGGGCCATCGGCGACTTGGAGCAGATCGTCTCGGCCCACTCCAGCGCCACCCGCTCCAGGTCCTGGTGGGGCACCACCGCGTTGACCATCCCCATCCGGTGTGCCTCCTCGGCGTCGTACTCCCGACCCAGGAAGAAGATCTCCCTGGCCCGCTTCTGCCCGACGATCCGGGCCAGGTAGGCGGAGCCGTAGCCGGCGTCGTAGGAAGCCACGTCGGGGTCGGTCTGCTTGAACCGGGCGTGCTCACGGCTGGCGATCGTCAGGTCGCACACCACGTGGAGGCTGTGACCACCCCCCACCGCCCATCCGGGAACCACTGCGATCACCACCTTGGGCATGAACCGGATCAGACGTTGGACCTCGAGTATGTGGAGGCGTCCCGCCCGGCCCGGATCGATCGTCTCCGGCCCTTCCCCCGCCGCGTACCGATACCCGTCCCTGCCTCGGATCCGCTGGTCGCCGCCCGAACAGAACGCCCAACCCCCGTCCTTGGGTGAGGGCCCGTTGCCGGTGAGCAGCACACATCCCACGTCGATGCTCCGTCGGGCATGGTCCAACGCTTCGTACAGCTCGTCCACCGTGTGGGGACGGAAGGCGTTTCGGACCTCCGGACGGTTGAAAGCCACCCGCACCGCGCCTATGTCTCTCGCGCGGTGATAGGTGATGTCGGTGAAGGAAAACCCGGGCACCTCCACCCATACGGCGGGGTCGAACAGCTCCGATACCACGGAGGGGGACTGTAATGAAGCCCATGGACGACTGGTTGGCTGCCGCGGCCCGAGACCGCCCGGATGACGTGTTCCTCGAATGGGACGGGGGCCGGCTCGCTTTCCGGGAGGTGGACGACAGGGTGGCCCGGGCCGCCGGCGGGCTGGTATCCGGGTCGGGACCGGTGGGGGTGTGGGCCCTCAACCGCCCCGAAACCGTCCTCGCGCTGTTGGCGGCGGGCCGGGCGGGACGGACCGTGGTGCCTATCGATCCCCGGCTCCCCGTCGCCGAGGCGCGCCGCCGTATCGCGGTGGCGGAGGTCGAGGCGATGGTCGGTGGCCCCGACCTGGGTGTGAGCAGGGTGGCTTTCGCGGATCTGGACGGTGCGCCGGTGCCCCCCCGGGTCCCCTCCCCGGAGGAGACGTGGGCGGTGGTGTTCACGTCGGGGACGTCGGGACCCGCCCGGGGTGTGCGCCTGACCTGGGGCAACCTGGAGGCGTCGGTCGCCGCTTCGGCAGCCCACCTGCGGAACACGGCGGGCGACTGCTGGCTGGCGGTACTGCCTCTCTGCCATGTCGGAGGGTTGCAGGTGGTGTTCCGCTCTCTCCGCCAGGGTGGCAGGGTCTACCTGATGGACGGTTTCGACGTCCGCCGGGTGGCGGAAGCCCTCCGGTCTGCGACGTTGGCCTCGTTGGTGCCCACCATGGTGGTCAGGCTCCTCGACGCCGACCCCGGGCCCTACCCGTCGCTCCGGGCGGCGCTGGTGGGAGGAGGCCCCACCGACGTTGGGCTGCTCGCCAGGGCAGCGAGGGTGGGGTTCCCTCTCCTCACCACCTACGGCATGACCGAAACCTGCTCGCAGGTGGCGACCGCACCCCTCGACGAGGCCGGCAGAGCAGACCAGAGGCTGGTTCCCCTCCCCGGTGCGCAGGTGCGGATCGGCGGAAGCGGCCTGATCGAGGTGAGAGGTCCGATGGTCTCTCCCGGGTACGTGGATGGCCCGACCGTCGGTCCGGACGGGTGGTTGCACACCCGGGACCGCGGCGAGCTCGACCCGGAGGGGCGGCTCCACGTGTTGGGACGGATCGACGACATCGTGGTGACCGGCGGCGAGAACGTCGACCCGGGGGAGGTGGAACGTGCCGTGATGCAGCTACCCGGCGTGGAGGAAGCCGCCGTCGTCGGGGTCCCTGATCCGGAATGGGGGGAGGTGCTGGTCGCGGTCTACGTGGGCACCGCCGACCCCGAGAGATCAGGCCGGTCTACGAGGCCGACTGGCCGGCCATCAGATCCCCCGCCGATGGGTGAAGGTCGACGAGCTGCCCCGGTCCACGCTGGAAAAGGTGGATCGGGCGGCGGTTCGCCGGCTCGCCGCCGGTCAGGTCTCCTCGTAGTACTCGGCACCCAGATGGGTGATCAGGTCCTCGCCCATCCAGTGCCGCAGCGTGTTCTTGAGTTTGGTGAGCTGGATGAACAGGTCGTTCTCCGGATACAGACCGGGCGCGTGCTGAGGACTCTTGAAGTAGAACGACAGCCACTCCTGGATCCCCTTCTTTCCGGCCCGGGCAGCCAGGTCGAGGAAGAGGGCGAGGTCGAGCACCAGCGGAGCAGCCAGGATCGAGTCCTTGCACAGGAAGTCGATCTTGATCTGCATCGGATAGCCCAGCCATCCGAAGATGTCGATGTTGTCCCACCCCTCCTTGTCGTCGCCCCGGGGTGGGTAGTAGTTGATCCGCACCACGTGGTAGATGTCGCCGTACAGCTCGGGATACAGATCCGGTTGGAGGATCTGCTCCAACACCCCGAGCTTGGACACCTCCTTCGTCCTGAAGTTCTCGGGGGCGTCGAGGACCTCTCCGTCCCGGTTCCCCAGGATGTTGGTCGAGTACCAACCGCGTATGCCCAGCATCCGGGCCTTCAGGCCCGGGGCGATGATCGTCTTGAGCAGGGTTTGACCCGTCTTGAAGTCCTTCCCGGCGATGGGGACTCCTTGCCGGTCGGCCAGCTCGACCATGGCCGGGCAGTCGACGGTCAGGTTGGGGGCGCCGTTGGCGAAAGGAACCCCCGCGGTGAGAGCCGCGTAGGCGTAGATCTGAGAAGGGGCGATCTCGGGGTCGTTCTCCTTGAGGCCCTTCTCGAAGGCGTCCAACGACTGGTGGACCGCAGCGGGGGGGCGGTAGGCCTCGGTGGAGCCACACCAGATCATGACCAGACGGTCACATTCCTCCTCGATCCGGAAACGCTCGATGTCCTCGACCAGACGCTCCACCTGGGCCATCTTGGATTCTTCCTCGGCGACGTTGTCGACCCCCTCGAGGCGGCTCACCCAGTCCGGCGAGAACACCGCCTTCATGGGGCGGATGGCTCGGAGCTCCTCGCCGACCGCCTCCAGGTGACGGGCCTCCAGCACCCCGGCCTTCATCGCGGCGGTGTAGGCGTCGTCCGAGTAGGGGTCCCAACCTCCGAAGACCAGATCGTCGAGGGAAGCGAGGGGAACGAACTCCCGGATGAGAGGGTTCCGGTCCTCGGTCCGCTTGCCGAGACGGATGTGACCGAGCTGGGTGAGCGAGCCGACCGGGACGGCGAACCCGCGGCGGGCAGCCAACACCCCCGCGTAGAAGGTGGTGGCCACGGCCCCCATGCCGGGGGTCAACACGCCGAGCCGTCCGACGGGTGGCTGGATGGGAATCGGTTCGGGCATCTCTCCTCCTTGCCGACCCCACCCTATCCGAGTCTGACGGCCCGCCATGCCGTCGGCGGTAGAGTCCCGGTCGTGACCGACGACACCGATATCCGTCCGGCGGTCGAGTTCGCCCTGCTCGCAGACTCGGTGCAGGTGGTCCAAGGGAAACTGTACGTCCTCGGAGGAGGCTGGGACACCCTGTTCGTACCCGACTTCCCGGCCCGGCATCCCGCACTGGGGATCGGCCTCCGGGTCAGGGTGCCGTGGAGCTGGACCGACCGGGTGCTGGTGATCGGTGTCGACCTCCAGGACGAAGACGGGAACCGGGTGCTCCCCTCCCCACCCCTGGCGCAGGGGGTCAAGGTGAAGAGACCGGTTGGGATACCCGAGGGAAGCGACATCGGGGTGGCCCGCTCGTTCACCTTCTACAACCTGACCTTCCCACGGGAAGGGGCCTACAGCTTCGTGGTGACCCTCGACGGTGAGGTGGCTACGCGTCTTCGGTTCTCGGTCAGACGCCGGAGGCCATGACCGCCCGCCTCCTCCCCATGTTCCCGCTGGGATCGGTGGTGTTTCCCTACACGATCGTGCCTCTCAAGGTGTTCGAACCCCGGTACCTGACCCTCCTCGCCGATCTCGACCGGGGAGAGGGTCTGACCTTCGGATCGGTCCTCATCGAGCGGGGATCCGAGGTGGGGGGAGGGGACCAGAGGTTCGACGTGGGAACCGAAGTGGGCTTGCTGAGCGTCGAGGAACGACCCGAAGGCGACCGGCTGATCCTGGTGGCGGGCCGTCGCCGTATCCGGGTGGTGGAGTGGCTGCCAGACGACCCCTACCCCCTGGCGCGAGTCGCCGGATTCCCCGACGTCCCCGGGGAGGTGGGTGACCGCCCGGGGGCGGTTCGGAGCCGCCTGATGAGGGTCATGGCGCTGGCGTCGGAGATGGGAGCCGACACCTCGGGCATACGGCTCGACGTGGTCGACGACCCGGTGGCTGCCTCCTACCAGCTCAGCGCGTTGGCCCCCCTCACCCCCCTCGACGCCTACCGGCTGCTCACCAGTCCCGGTCCGGTCGATCGCCTCGACCGCCTGGTCGAGCTACTCGACGGGCAGATCGAGCTGTTGCGAGCCACCCTGGAGTCCCAGTGAAACTACGGGGAGTGGTGTTCGACCTCGGTGGTGTCGTGTTCGAGTCCCCCCTGGAAGCCATCGCCCGGTTCGAGGAGAACTCCGGTCTGCCTCCGGGTCTGGTCAACCGGGTCGTTCAGACGAGGGGGGAGGCAGGCGCATGGGCGCGCCACGAACGAGGTGAGCTCTCCCGGGAGGAGTTCCTCGCCGAGTTCGCCGGGGAGCTGGCCCTGGAGGGTTTCACGGTCGACACCGCACGTCTCATGCGAGAGGTGGAGGCGTCGATGAAACCCAGACCGAGGATGTTGGCTGCGGTGGCCCGTGTGCGGGAGGCCGGATACCGGGTAGCTGCCCTCACCAACAACTGGGAGCCGCTGGGAGATCGGCCGTGGGCATCCCTGTTCGACGTGTTCTGCGAATCGGTGGTGGAAGGCGTACGCAAGCCCGAACCCGAGATCTACCGGAGATGTCTCGGCCGCCTCGGGGTGGAAGCCGAAGAGACCCTGATGCTCGACGACCTGGGACCCAACCTGAAGACGGCCAGGGAGTTGGGCATGATGACCATCAAGGTCACGTCAGAGGCCCAGGCGTTGGCCGTTTTGGCCGACACCCTGGGAGTGGAGCTGCAAGGCCCGGAGTTACCCTCGACCCGGTGACCAGGGCACTGTCCGACCCCGAGACCCGGCTGGGTCTGCGGCTGATCGTCGGCAAGCTGTTCGAATATCGGCGTGACGCGGTCGCGTCGGTGGTCAGCGCGTTGATCTGGATGGGGTTGGTCGTCGCCGGGCCCTACCTGGAGAAGCTGATCATCGACCGGGCCATCGTCGGAAGACGGCAGGACCTCCTGCTTCCCCTGGTCGGGCTGTTGCTGGTGGTGGGCGGCGTCAAGGCGGTCGGGATCGGTGGGCGCCGCTGGTACGCGTTCCGGCTCAGCTACCGGGCCGAGACCGACCTGCGCAACCGCATCTTCGAACACATCCAGCGGCTGACGTTCAGCTTCCACGACGCCACCGCCACCGGCGAGCTCATGGCCAGGGCGTCGTCGGACCTCTCCCAGGTGCGATTGATCTACGCCATGCTGCCCATCACCGTCGCCAACGTGGCCATGTTCGTCCTGGTCGGGGGGGTACTGGTTGCGTTGGACCCCGTTCTCGGTTCCCTGGCCGACCTGGCGATCCCGGTGATGGGGATACTGGCCTTCGTCTATGCCCGTCGGGTGATCGGCACCTCCTTCGAACTTCAACAGAGCCTCGCCCGGATGTCGACCGTGGTGGAGGAGGGTGTCTCCGGGATTCGGGTGGTGAAGGCGTTCGGGGCCGAGGCGACCGAGATCGACCGGGTCGACCGGACCTCCCAGCAGATCTTCGAGGCGAGCATGAAACTCGCCGGGCAGCGTGCTGCCTTCCTGCCCGGCTTCGAGCTGGTTCCGGCGGCAGCCACCGCCCTGGTCCTGTGGTTGGGCGGACTCAGGGTGGTGGACGGCGCCATGACCCTCGGCGACTTCGTGGCCTTCACCCAGTATCTGGTGCTCCTGGTGTTCCCGCTTCGTCTCACCGGATGGTTCTTCGCCGAGCTTCCCCGGGCGGCCGCGGCGGCGGCCCGGGTGGTTCAGCTTCTCCGAACCGCTCCCGAGATCACCGATCCCGACGAGCCTGCCGAGATGCCGGAAGGTCCGGGCGAGATCCGCTTCTCCCGAGTGGAGTTCTCCTATCCGGGAGGACCCCCCGTGCTGCGGGGCGTCGACCTCGTCGTCCCCGGTGGAAGCTCGGTGGCCCTGGTCGGCGGAACCGGATCGGGCAAGACGACCCTGGCCTATCTGATTCCCCGCTTCTACGACCCCGATCGGGGGGCGGTGCTCTTGGACGGAGTGGACGTGCGGCGACTGCGACTCGACGATCTGCGCAGAGAGGTGGCCCTGGTCTTCGAAGACACCTTCCTGTTCTCGGCTTCGATCCGGGACAACATCGCCTTCGGAAACCCGGACGCGTCCGATGACCAGATCACCCTGGCCGCGAGGCTGGCGGGAGCCCACGACTTCATCTCGGCGCTGCCCGACGGGTACGACACGATGGTGGGTGAGCGGGGCCTGAGCCTGTCGGGAGGTCAGCGGCAGCGGATCGCCCTGGCCCGGGCTCTGCTGCGAGACCCCCGGGTGCTGATACTCGACGACGCCACGAGTTCGGTGGACGCGGCGACCGAAGCGGAGATCAGACGGAACCTGAAGGGGGTGATGCGAGGGCGGACCACGGTGATCGTGGCCCATCGGACCTCGACCCTGGCTCTCGCCGACCGGGTGGTCCTGCTCGAAGACGGTGTCGTGGTGGCGGTGGGTCCGCATCGGCGTCTCCTCGCCGAGGTTCCCCGCTACCGGGAGGTGCTCGCGGAGATGGACCCGGAGGAGGCCACCGCGTGACCTTGCGCTACGCCCGGATGGGTTCCGACGACCGGCCGGAGGATCCCGGCAAGGTGCTACGCAGGGCGGTCGGGGAGGGCCGCCACCTCCTCTGGCCGGCGTTGGGAGCCGCCGCCGCCACCCTGGTTGCCACCGCCGCCCGTCTGGCCGGCCCGCTGGTGGTCCGGACGGGAGTCGACCAGGGTGTGTCGGTGGGGGACCGGGGAGTCATCACCTGGGCGGCCTCGATCTACCTCGGTCTGCTGGTGCTGTTCTATCTGGCGTCCCGCTGGTCCACCTGGGCGGTCGCCGCGGTCGGGGAGCGGTACCTGCGGCGTCTGCGGGTGCGGGTCTACCGGCATCTGATGGGTCTCGACCTCGGCTTCTTCGAACGAACCAAGACCGGGGTGTTGGTGTCCCGGATGACCTCCGACCTGGAGGCGCTCACCACCTTCACCAACGAGGGAGCCATCGCGGTGATCACCTCCACCCTGACGGTGCTCGGGGTGGGTGTCGGTCTGGTGGTGGTGGATCCGGCTCTGGCGGCGGTGGTGTTGGTGGTGTTTCCGCTGCTGATCGGAGCGTCCCTCGTCTTCCGGCGCTACGCCGACGAGGCTTACCGGAGGGTGAGGGAGGAGATCGGCCTGGTGTTGAGTTCCCTGCAGGAGGGGATCGCGGGGGTGAGGGTGGTGCAGGCGTACACCCAGGAGCGACACCAGCTCAAGCGTTTCCACCGGGTCAACCGCCGCTACTACGAAGCCAACCTGGACGCGGCGAGAGCCATCTCGGTGTACTTCCCGGCGGTCGACTTCCTGCGAACCTCCACCATCGGTCTGGTTCTGCTCGTCGGGGGAAGCCGCGTGCTGGCCGGGCAGTCGACCGTCGGTTCGCTCATCGCGTTCCTCCTCTACCTCAACTGGTTCTTCGAGCCGATCGTGCAGCTGTCCAACGTCTACAACCTGGCTCAAGCCGCCCTGGCGGCGCTCTCCAAGCTGTTCGGCATCCTCGACCGAAAACCTGCGGTGGCGGAGGCACCCCACCCGGTGGACCTCCCCGAACCCGTGCGTGGGGAGCTCAGATTCGAAGGAGTCACCTTCGGGTACGACCCGGCGGCGCCGGTCCTCCAGGACGTCCATCTGGTGATACCCCCCGGACAGCGGGTCGCGGTGGTGGGGGAGACCGGAGCCGGGAAGAGCACCCTCGCCAAACTGGCGGTCAGGTTCTACGACCCGCAGGAGGGACGGGTGTGTCTCGACGGGTACGACCTGCGGCAGGTGTCGTTCCGGTCGCTCCGCCGATGGGTGGCGATGGTGCCGCAGGAGGGTTATCTGTTCGACGGTTCGGTGAGGGACAACATCGCCTACGGGCGCCCCGGCCTCGACGACGAGACGATCTGGGAGGTGTGTGAGAGGCTGGGGATCGACGGTTGGGTGCGGTCCCTCCCCGAGAGGCTCGACACCCAGGTGAGGGAACGTGGCTCCCGGCTGTCTTCGGGGGAACGGCAGCTCCTGTCCCTGGCTCGAACCATGGCCGCCGATCCGGCGGTGATCGTCCTCGACGAGGCCACCTCCAACCTCGATCCCGAGACCGAGGCGACGGTCGAAAGGGCCCTCGGCGAGCTCCTCGCCGGTCGGACGGCGATCGTGATCGCCCATCGGCTCCAGACCGCGGAGAGGGCCGACCGGGTGGTGGTGATCGACGAAGGTCGGATAGTGGAAGACGGGACCTTCGCCGACCTGGTCGCCGCCGGAGGGCACTTCGCCGGGTTGCGGCAGGTTTGGGCGGACATCCATCGAACCGCCTGAGGATTTGCTTCGCCGGGGCTGATTCGGCTTCCCTGACGGCCCTCCCCATGAACCGGCTTCTCTTCGTGTCGTTGTGCGCGTTCGTCCTGGCCGTCCCGGTCAGGGCGGCCGAACCAGTGGTGCCGATCGAACCCGTCGTTCCGCTCGAACACGCCCAGGGCCCGTTCCCGTCGGGCCTCGTGTTCCCCCAGGACGCGGCGGTCACGACCTTCGGCCATACCTTCGGCGCCGCCAAGCCGGACGGTCGTCGCCACCTGGGTGAGGACCTGTTCGCACCGAAGGGCACCCCGATCTACGCGGTGGCCGACGGGGTGGTGGCCACCCTGGGATGGGGTCCCACAGCGGGGTACTACATAGTGGTGGAACACGTCGACGGGTGGGAGAGCTGGTATCTCCACCTCGACAACGACACCCCCGGGACCGACGACGGCCGAGGCGACCGGCCCTTCGCCCCCGACCTACAGGAAGGGGACTTCGTCTGGGCGGGACGGGTCATCGGCTACGTGGGTGATTCGGGAAACGCCGAAGGCACCTCTCCCCACACCCACTTCGAGCTCCACCGGTCGGGGCGGGTAGTGGACCCCGGTCCTTGGCTGGTCGATTCTTTCCGTTTGGCTCTCGAAGCGATCGAAGCCGAACGCCTGTCCCAGGTGTTGGGTTCAGCCCGCTGAGTCCAAGGAGGCGGCGTCGTCGAGGCGGGCCACTTCCCGGGCGATGTCGGACGGGTCGGCGGCCACCTCCAGGTTCGCCTGCTCCGGCACCCGCACCGGATGACCGGGTCTCGGTTCACCCACCCAGATGAGGCGGGTGATCCGGGCGCCCGCTACCGCCTCGGCCCATCCGGCCGCCAACCTCGCCGGGTCGGATTCGAAGGCGAGCTCCCGGCCATCCACCACGGCCGGGCCCACCGCCACGACGGTGAAGCAGTTGAGGCAGGCGGCCTCGACGTGGGAGACGTCAGACAGGTCGCCGAGAGCGACCTTCACCCCCCGGGCCTTGTAGCGGGCCGCGAACTCCGGATCGGACACGAACGCCCTGACCTCGCGGTCGGGCTGGATCAGCTCGTTCAATATGACCTCCCCGAGCGGGGTGTCGGCTCCGAGCACCATCACCGGCATCGTTCCAAACGATACCGGCCGTTTTCGAAGCAACCCCGGCGGCCTCTATGATGCGGCGTTCACCCCGACCCCCCGGTCCATGGAGCGATTTGGCCTTTACGACCCGTCTTTCGAACACGACGCCTGCGGCGTCGGCTTCATCGCGGCGCGGGATCGCCGACCGAGCTTCCGGATCACCAAACTGGCGGTGGAGTGCCTCACCCGTCTCGACCACCGAGGCGCCAAGGCGGCCGACGGGACCGGTGACGGGGCCGGGCTCCTCACCCAGATCCCATACCGGCTGATCAACCGGGACCTGCGGGCTCGGGGAGTCGAACCGCCACCGCCGGACCGTTTGGGACTCGTCACCGTGTTCCTGCCCCGTCACGACCCTCAGGAGGGGCGGCGAATAGTCGAGGAGGCGCTCCGGGCCGAAGGCATCTCCCTCCTCTACTGGAGGAGGGTTCCGATCGACCCCTCGGTGCTCTCCCGGCGGGCGTTGGAGTCGCTTCCGTTGATCCTGCAGGGGGTGGTGGAAGGCGACCGGGACCTCGACGCCGAGGGTTTCGAGCGTCTCCTCTTCCTGGCTCGGAAGCGGATGGAGCGGGATGCCCGAGGCATGGAGGGCTTCTCCATCCCGTCGGCTTCGGGGAGGACCGTGGTCTACAAGGGGTTGTTCACGGCTTCCCACATCGCCGACTTCTACTGGGATCTGGCGGACCCCGACTACGAGACGGCCTTCGCCATCTTCCACCAGCGGTACTCCACCAACACGTTCCCCTCCTGGGAGATCGCCCAACCTTTCCGGGTGTTGGCCCACAACGGGGAGATCAACACCATCAGGTCGAACCGGATGTGGATGCAGGCCCGGGAACGCCAGGGTGCGTCGAGTCTGTGGGGGGAGCGCCTAGCCGACCTGTCCCCGTGGCTACAGCCCGGCCAGTCGGACTCGGGCAGCCTCGACAACGCCTTCGAACTGCTCATCCGGTCGGGGAGGTCGGTCGCCCACGTCAAGGAGATGCTGATCCCGGCCGCCTGGGAGAACGTGGCGGACCTCGACCCGGCGCTCAGGGCCTTCTACGAGTACCACGCCTTCTACGGAGAGCCGTGGGACGGGCCGGCTGCGATCGCCGCCACCGACGGGGTGTCTCTCCTCGCCGGACTGGACCGCAACGGACTCCGGCCCGCCCGGTGGACCATCACCCCCAACGTGGTGCTGGTCGCCTCCGAGGTCGGTGTGTGTCCGGAGGAGGAGGCCCTCGCGGAGGACACCGGTCAGCTCGGTCCCGGCGAGTTGATCCTGTTCGACGGCGAAGGAAGGATCCGGTTCTCCGACGAGGTGAAGGCCGAGCTGGCCCGACAGGCCCCCTACGCCGAGTGGATCTCCACCGAGACCCTCTACGTGCAGGATCCGTTCGACCCGCTGGCCGACGACCGGTTCGACCCCGAACGTCTCTGCCGGGTGTTCGGCTACACCACCGAGGAGCGGAGGTTGATCCTGGCCGAGATGGCCGAAGGCAAGACACCGACCGGGTCGATGGGGAACGACACCCAGCTGGCCGCCCTCTGCGAGCATCCCCGGCGGCTCAGCCACTTCTTCCATCAGGCGTTCGCCCAGGTGACCAACCCGCCGATGGACCCGATCCGGGAGCACCTGGTCATGTCCCTCCGCACCTACATGGGCCGCCGCGGGTCGATGCTGGAGGAGAACCCCGAGATAGCCCACCTGATGGAGCTGTCCACCCCGGTGCTGTCCGACGCCGAGCTGCAGAAGATCGCCTTCTCCGGTGATCCCCACTTCTTCAGTCATTGGATCCCCGCGGTGTGGCCCCGGGACGAGGGCCCGGCAGGGATGCGGAGACGTCTGGAGGAGATCCGCCGGGAAGCCGCCGAGGCGGTGTCCCAGGGGGCGTCGATCGTCATCCTGTCGGATAGGGAGGTCGACGCCCGACACGCTCCGGTGCCGATGATGCTGGCGGTAGGTGCGGTGCACCACCACCTGATCGACCAGGGACTACGGATGAGGGCTTCCATCGTCGCCGTCACCGGCGAAGCCCGCGACTCCCACGATCTGGCGTGCCTGCTCGGTGTGGGAGCCTCCGCGGTCAACCCGTACCTGGCGATCGACCAGGTTCGGTACCTGGCCGAAGAGGGGATCGTGAAACTCGATCCGGTGGTCGCCCAGGAGAACTACCGGTCGGCGCTGTGCTCGGGCCTGCTGAAGGTCATGTCGAAGATGGGGATCTGCACGGTCTCCGCCTACCGGGGCAGCGAACTGTTCGAGGCGATAGGGCTCAACCCCGACGTGACCGAACTCGCCTTCCGCAACACTTCGGTGCGGGTCACGGGCCTGGGTCTGGACGACATCGCCCGGCGGGTACTCGACCTCCACGCCGGATACGAGGACGGGGAGGAGTTCGTCGGAGGCTTCTACAAGCAGAGGCGGGGGGGATACCACCACGTCACCAGCCCGGGAGTGGTCCTCGCCCTCCAGAAGGCGGTCCGGTCCGGTGACTACCAGGACTGGGAGGAGTACCTGAGGACCATCGAGGACAGGCCCCTCGCCCAGATCCGGGACCTGCTGCGTTTCGTCGAGCGGCGGCCTGTTCCGCTCGACGAGGTGGAACCCGCCGACAGGATCATGCGGCGGTTCGTCACCGCGGCCATGTCCCACGGGGCTCTCTCCGCCGAAGTGCACGAGGCGTTGGCCGAAGCCATGAACCAGATCGGTGCGCTCTCCAATTCGGGGGAAGGCGGAGAGGACCCGGCCCGATACGGCACCCCACGCAACTCGGCGATCAAGCAGGTGGCTTCAGGAAGGTTCGGTGTCACCCCCGGATATCTGGCCTCCGCCGAGGAGTTCCAGATCAAGATGGCCCAGGGTTCCAAACCCGGGGAAGGTGGACAGCTTCCCGGGCACAAGGTCACCGAGGAGATCGCTCGGCTGCGTCACACCGAGCCGGGGGTGACCCTCATCTCCCCTCCGCCCCATCACGACATCTACTCCATCGAGGATCTCGCCCAGCTCATCTACGACCTGAAGGCGTTCAAACCGTCCGCCCGGGTGTCGGTGAAGCTCGTCTCCGAGCCGGGCGTGGGCACGGTGGCGGTCGGAGTGGCCAAGGCCCGGGCCGACGTGATCGTGATCTCGGGAGGTGAGGGCGGTACCGGCGCCTCCCCGTTGGAGTCGATAAAACACGCCGGCTCGCCCTGGGAACTGGGCTTGGCGGAAGCCCACCAGACGTTGGTGGCCAACGGTCTCCGCTCCGGGGTGGCTCTCGAAACCGATGGAGGGCTCCGGACGGGCAGGGACGTGGTGGTCGCGGCCTTGCTGGGGGCGGAGCGGTTCGGGTTCGGAACCCTGCCGCTCCTCGCTCTGGGCTGCAAGATGGTCAGACAGTGCCACCTCAACACCTGCCCGGTGGGGATCGCCACCCAGCGGGAAGACCTGAGGGCCAAGTTCACCGGAGCTGCCGAGCAGGTGGTGGTCCTGTTCCGGCTCCTCGCCGAGGAGGTCCGTCGTCACCTGGCGGCTCTGGGGGCCCGAACCCTGGGTGAGATCATCGGACGGGCCGACCTGTTGGAGGTCGTGGACCACCCCATGGCGGCCTCCCTCCGGCCGATGCTGGTGAGGGCCGAGGGGCGGTTGAGGCATCCCGGGTTCCTCAAGCTCGAACTCTCCAGGCTGTCGGAACGGATCGTCGAAGACGCCGCCCCCGCGATCGAGACGGGCACCCCGGTGAGGATCTCGTATCCGATCTCCAACGTCGATCGGTCGATCGGCGCCCAGCTCTCGGGGAGGATCGCCGCACGGTACGGCGACGCCGGCCTCCCTGAAGGGACCGTCGACATCCGGCTGTCGGGTGCGGCCGGCCAGAGCTTCGGCGCCTGGCTGAGCCGCGGCGTCTACCTGCGGCTCACCGGCTCGGCCAACGACTACGTGGGCAAGGGCATGGGGGGTGGGCGCATCGTCGTCGTTCCGCGACGCCACGACGGGTCGGTTCCCCACGCGGCGGGCAACGCCGTCCTGTACGGCGCCACCGGAGGTCACGCCTTCCTCGCCGGTTCGGTGGGCCAACGGTTCGCGGTCCGCAACTCGGGAGCAGTGGTCGTGGTGGAAGGATGCTCCGACCACGGATGCGAGTACATGACCGGGGGAGTGGCGGTGGTGCTCGGTCGGGTGGGTCGCAACTTCGCGGCCGGGATGACCGGGGGCGTGGCTCTATGTGTGGGACCCGGACGGGACCTTGAACCGGTATCTGGCCGACACCTCACCGGCGGTGCGTCGCCCCCTGGAGATGGAGGCCGTCGAGCTGCGGGCGCTGGTGGAGGAGCACCTGGCCGAGACCGGAAGTCCGGTCGCCCGGCGGATCCTGGAGGACTGGGACCGCCAGGTGGAACGGTTCTGGGTCCTCAGGGCGAGCAGAGCCGTCCCGGTCACTCCCGGGGTGGTAGAGGAGTCGGTGGGACGCTGACGTCCCGGTCGAAGGCGATGGTCCTGATCGGCCATGGAATGCTCATGCCTGCTTCCTCGAGTGCCCGCTTGACACCGGTTATGACCTGGTGGCGTGCCTCCACCACCGACCCTATGTCGGGTGCCGTCCAGTAGCGGATCTCGTAGTCGACGCTCGACGGGCCCAGTCCGACCAGTACCGCCTGCGGAGGCGGCTGGTCGGCCACTCCCTCGGCTGCGGTCACCGCCGCGAGGATGACGTCCCGGGCGGCGTCCTGGTCGTCCCGGTAATCGATCCCCACCTGGACCCTGGAACGCCGGATCCCCCGCCGAGTGAGGTTGACCAGCGGACTGGAGAACACGTCCTTGTTGGGGATCGACACCGTCTCACCGTCGTAGGTGACCAGTCGGGTCACCCGCAGGTCGACGTCCTCCACCGTGCCCTCGAAGTCGTTGGTGATCACCTGGTCGCCGATCTGGAACGGTTTACGGAGGAGGATCAACACCCCGGAGACGAAGTTCTCGAGGATGTTCTGTAAGGCGAACGCCAGCGCCAAACCGGCGATCCCGAGCGTGGCGAGGGCCGCTCCAACGTCCACCCCGGCGACCGACAGGGAGAGGAGGGCCAGCAACGTGATGAACAGGACTCGAGTCACCCGGTCGATCAGCACCGCCAGGTTGGGGTCCACGGACGATCGGTCGAGCAGGCTCCCGACCCCTCGCAGCACCCGACCGACGACCAGCCACCCCACGGCGAAGACCAGGAGGGCGAGTACGATCAACGGAATCTGGGCGGCCAACGACCGTCCCAGGTCCACCACGGTCTCCACCAAGATGTCGAGCCAGTCCTGCACGTTTCCTCCCGGGTGGGAGGGCAGACTAGCCCGATCCCGGTTCCCGCAATCGGTCGTTTACACTATGGTGGTAGTGAAAATCGGTCTGCTACAGGGGTGTGATCCAGATGGCCACGATTGACATCGATCTCGGTGCCTACAAGCTGGGATGGGCCGACGAGGTCGAATACGAGTTCAAGCCGGAGAAGGGACTGTCGGAAGACGTGATCCGGCAGATGTCGGCCATGAAGGGCGAACCCGACTGGATGCTGCAGTTCCGGCTCAAGGCCTACCAGCGGTTCCTCCGCAAGCCGTTGCCGACCTGGGGTGGCGGCGGGAAGCTCGAGGAGATCGACTTCGACGACATCTACTACTACGTCAAGCCGGCCGCTCAGAACGCCAAGGACTGGGACATGGTCCCCGAGTCGATCAAGCAGACCTACGAGAAGCTCGGGATCCCGGAGGCGGAGCGGAAGTTCCTCGCCGGGGTCACCGCGATGTACGACTCGGAGACCGTATACCACCGCAACCGGGAGGAGCTCGAGTCGCAGGGTGTGATCTTCTGCGACATGGACACCGCGGTCAGGGAGTACCCCGACCTGGTGCGGGAGTACTTCGGGACGGTGATTCCACCCAACGACAACAAGTTCGCCGCCCTCAACTCGGCGGTCTGGTCGGGTGGCTCCTTCATCTACGTGCCTGCCGGGGTCCGGGTCGAACAGCCACTCCAGGCGTACTTCCGGATCAACTCCCAGAACATGGGCCAGTTCGAGAGGACCCTGATCATCATCGAGGAGGGAGCCTTCGCCCACTACATCGAGGGCTGCTCGGCCCCGATCTACACCACCGACTCGCTCCACGCCGCGGTGGTGGAGATCATCGTCAAGCGGGGCGCCAGGTGCCGTTACACCACCATCCAGAACTGGTCGTCGAACGTGTACAACCTGGTGACCAAACGGGCCGCGGCCTACGCCGACGCCACCATGGAGTGGGTGGACGGCAACCTCGGTTCCAAACTCACCATGAAGTACCCGGCGGTGTGGCTGATGGAGCCCGGCGCCCACGGCGAGGTGCTGTCGATCGCCTTCGCCGGTCCCGGCCAGCATCAGGACACCGGTGCCAAGATGGTGCATGCGGCTCCCGGAACCACCTCAACCATCGTCTCCAAGTCGATATCCAAAGGTGGGGGGAGGACCAGCTACCGGGGTCTGGTGAGGGTTGAGCCCGGAGCCGAGGACGCCAAGAGCTTCGTTCGCTGCGACGCGCTGATCCTCGACGGTGACTCCCAGTCGGACACCTACCCGTACATGGAGATCGAGGAGAACGACGCCGAGATCGGCCACGAAGCGACCGTGTCGAAGGTGGGGGAGGATCAGCTCTTCTACCTGATGTCGCGTGGTCTCACCGAGGACCAGGCCACCTCCATGATCGTGGCCGGGTTCATCGAGCCGATCGTGAAGGAGCTCCCCATGGAGTACGCGGTGGAGATGAACCGGCTGATCGAGCTCAACATGGCGGAGGCGGGCGCCATCGGCTGACACGGCCCGTCTCGTTTTTATGAC
Source organism: Acidimicrobiia bacterium (assembly GCA_026002975.1). GTDB lineage: Bacteria > Actinomycetota > Acidimicrobiia > Spongiisociales > ZC4RG35 > BPGJ01. The sequence goes on along the minus strand of BPGJ01000004.1, from coordinate 61,318 downwards.
GCAAACCCGCCCGGTCCGGGCGGGTTTGCGTCATAAAAACGAACAGGGGCGGGCTAGAAGGTGAAGTGCTTTATCGGTTCGCCTTTCTCGGCGATCTCCGACATCGCCTCGATGCCGATGTCGAGGTGGATCGACGACCAGGTTTCGGTGACGAGCCGATCCGACTCCTGGGTCTTTATGCCTTCGGGTGTGAACGGCACGTCGCTCACCAGCAGCAGCGCACCCCGGGAGATCTGGTTGGCGTGTCCCACGATGAACAGGGTGGCGGTCTCCATGTCGATGGCCAGGGCGGTGAGGCGCCGCAGCCTGGCCAGGAACTCCTCGTCGTGTTCCCAGACCCGCCGGTTGGTCGTGTAGACGACCCCGGTGCGGTATTCGAGGCCCCGGGCGACGATCTTCTCCGACACGAACTTGTGCAGCTTGAAGGATGGCAGGGCCGGTACCTCGGGAGGGAAGTAGTCGTTGGACGTCCCTCACCGCGGATGGCGGCGATCGGCAGGACGAAGTGACCGATCTCGGTGGATTCCTTGAGCCCGCCGCACTTGCCCAGGAACAGCACCCCCTTGGGCCGGACCGCGGTGAGCAGGTCCATGATGGTGGCGGCGTTGGCGGTCCCGATCCCGAAGTTGATCATGGTGAGGCCGGCGGGATTCGTGGCGGCCTGCATCGGCCGGTCCTCCCCCCGTATCTCGCATCCGAACCGTTGGGCGAAGGTCTCCAGGTAGTTCTTGAAGTTGGTCAGGAGTACGTATTCTCCGAACTCGTCGAGGGGCATCCCGGTGTATCTGGGCAGCCAATCGCGGGCGATGTCCAGCTTTCCCGGACTCATCGGTTGGAGGCGGACACCGCCAGGCCGAGCACGAAGCCGCCGGCGGCTCCGTACACGTAGGAGAATCCCTCCCCCGCGTCGACCAGCGGTGGGAAACCCGCGATGCGGGTCATGGCCGCCAGAGCGATCGACCCGATCACCCCCATCAGGATCGACCCGATCAGTGAGGCGCGGCGTGTGGCGAACATGCCACCGATCAGCCCGCCGATGCCGCCGGCGATGGCTATCCGGATGACGGCCGCGGTGATGTCCGGATCGAGCTGCACGCCCTGCAATCTAGCCGCTGGGGGCGGGGCGTTCCGCTCAGAGGAGGCTCTCCAACTCCACGCCGAAGGAGGGATGACGGAGTTGGGCCAAGGCCCGATTCTCGATCTGGCGGACCCGTTCCCTGGTCAGCCCGAGCAGCTCCCCGACGGCCGACAGGGTCCAGGGGTCGTCGTCGAGTAGCCCGAACCTCAGGGTTATGACGGTTCGTTCCGGTTCGTCCAGGCGGTTCACCGCCTCGAGGATCTTCTCCCGGCGGATGGTCTCCACCGCCGAGGAGAACGGGTCCCGCGCCCTCAGATCGACCACGAACTCACCCAGCTCGCTGTCCCCGTCTTCGCCCACCGGCCTCTCCAGCGACACGGTGTCGGTAGGGGCTGCCAGGGCAGCTTCCACCCTGTCGGGGTCGATGCCGCTCGCCTCGGAGATCTCCCGCACCGTGGGTCGGCGGTGGAGCTCGTCGCTCAGGGCTTGCTCGGTGTCCTGCACCGTGCGGACGACGTCCACCATGTGGACCGGAAGGCGGATCGTCCTGGCGTGGTTGCCCAGACCCCGGGTAATGGCTTGCCGGATCCACCAGGTGGCGTAGGTGGAGAACTTGAAGCCCTTCCGCCAGTCGAATTTCTCCACCGCCCGGATGAGACCCAGGTTGCCCTCCTGGATCAGGTCCAGCAGGTCGAGACCCCTGCCCGTGTACCGCTTGGCGATGGATATCACCAACCTCAGGTTCGACCGGATGAACGTCATCTTGGCCTCTTCGCCCTGTTCGACCAGGGACTGGAGGCGCCGGCGCTCGTCCGGAGGGAGGTCGGGGGTGGTCTCCAGCACGAGCTGCGCCTTGCGGGCATGCTCCATGGTGCGGGCCAGGCGGATCTCGTCTTCGGCGGTGAGGAGGAGATGGTTGGACACCTCGTCGAGGTAGAGACCCACGGTGTCGGCGAGGGATGTCCCTGATCTGTGGCGTCTGGTCACGGCCAGGCCTCCTCGCTGGGACGGTATCACCCCTGCTAGCGGCCCGCAATGGAAATATCTGGCTGGCAGGTGGGTGACGGCTCGTTCTCCGGGTACGGTGAGGATGCATGGTCAGACGTCGCCGGCTCCGGCTCCTCGCCTTCGTGACGCTCCTGTGGGCGGGGTGGGCCGCCTGGGCCATGGCCTCGCAACCCGACCCGCTGGTGGTCCAGGTGGTCGACGCCGGCGGGGAGCCGGTGGCCGGGGCGGTGGTGACACTCGAAGGGTCGGCGGGCACCACCCCGGCCGGAGGCCGAGTGCAGCTCGACTGGGACGGCCGCGGCGTGCTCACCGTCCAAGCCGAGGGCTTCCTGACCCGCCGCCTCATGGTTGGGATGCCGGTGGAGGCGCCGCTGGTCGTAGAGCTGCGGCCGTGGCGTCTACGGGGTGTCTTGACCGACCCGCATGGTCGACCGATCGCCCACGCCCGGGTGGAGGCGGCGGGGGCGGTGGGCGCCACCGACCTGGAGGGCCGGTTCGACGTTGCCGGAGCCTCCCCGGGTCCGGTGACCATCTCCCGGCCGGGTTGGCTGGCTTCCCGGATGGACTGGGACGGAAGCCCGGGTACCCGAACCGTGTCGCTGGTGCCGCAGGTGGTGAAGGCGGTCCACGTGGGTGGGGAGGCGGCCGGAGACCGCTGGGACGAATTCATGGCGTTGGTGTCCGACACCGAGCTGAACGGGTTGATGCTCGACCTGAAGGACGAGTGGGGGTTGGTGTACTACGACACCGAGGTGCGGGTGGCCGAAGAGGTGGGAGCCGAGACCCCCCTGTACGACCTGGCCGCCTTGGCGGGAGAGGCCGAACGAGCCGGTGTGTATCTGATCGGCCGGATCGTGACCTTCCAGGACCCGATGGCTGCGCGAGCCATGCCCGATATGGCGGTGGGGGACCGGGACACGGGCGGCATCTTCGAGAAGAACGGGCAGTTCTTCCTCGACCCGACCGACCCCGATGCCAGGGCCTACGGGATGGCCCTCGCCGAAGAAGCCTGCCGGCTTGGGGTCGACGAGATCCAGTTCGACTACATCCGCTATCCCGACGGTTTCGGGGAGAGGGCCGTCTTCGACGGTGGCTCCGACGAGGCGACCCGGGTCGAGGCGGTGACCTCCTTCCTCGACGAGGCGCGTCGGCGTCTCTCCCCGGCGGGCTGCGCGGTGGCCGCCGACGTCTTCGGGTTCACCACCACCGTGGTGGGCGACGGCGGGATCGGCCAGGACTGGACCCGGGTCACCAAGGTGCTGGACGTCGTCTCACCCATGGTGTACCCCAGTCACTATGACGACGGATGGTTCGGCCTCGACCGGCCGGTGGACCACCCGGGTGAGACGGTCAGGAGGGCGCTCGAGGACGGCATCGAACGGCTGGAGACCGGGGTGGTGGTCAGGCCGTGGTTGCAGGACTTCGGATACGACGCTTCCCAGGTGAGGGACCAGATCGAAGCCGCCGAGGCGTTCGGTCTGGGTTGGATGCTGTGGAACCCGAAATCGAACGTCACCACCCAAGCTCTCGACCCCCGATGACCTGGTCCGAACTGGAGGAAGCCCTGGTCGTTTGTCGGCTGTGTCCCCGGCTGGTCGAATGGCGAGAGAGAGTTGCCCGGGAGAAGCGGGCGTCGTTCCGGGACCAGGAGTACTGGGGTCGGCCGGTGCCCGGATTCGGCGACCGCGACGCACGGCTGCTGGTCGTGGGGCTGGCTCCGGCCGCCCACGGAGCCAACCGGACCGGCCGCATGTTCACCGGGGACCGTTCCGGCGACTGGCTGTTCCGGGCGCTGTATCGGGCCGGATTCGCCAACCAGCCCGTATCGGTGGCACGCGACGACGGGCTCGAACTGCGAGACTGCTACGTCACCGCGGTGGTGAAATGTGCGCCGCCCGGGAACCGTCCCACCGCCCGGGAGCTCGACACCTGCCGCCGATGGCTGGACACCGAGCTGGACCTGCTCACCCGAGTACGAGTGGTGGTGGCTCTGGGCGGTGTCGCCTTCGACCGGCTGCTACGTCTGCGACGCTGGGAGGTGCCCTCCCCCCGGCCTCGATTCGGCCACGGGCGGGAGGTGATCCTCCCAGGAGGCCCCACCGTCCTCGCCTCGTACCATCCCAGCCAGCAGAACACCTTCACCGGTCGCCTCACCGAGGGGATGTTGGATTCGATCTTCGAGCGGGCCCGACGCCTCCTCCAAGCCTGATTTCTCCTATCCGGATAGTGGGAATTACCCTGTCGTCTCGGATCGTGCTTCCTCTCGACCGCACCACCCTCGAACATCTCGCCTCCTCGGCGCCGCCGGGCCGGGCCGATCAGATGCGCCACGCCTACGAGATCTTCGGGAAGTTGGACACCCCCGGAGGTTCCGAAGAGGCCTGGAAGTACGTCGAGTCGGATCTGAGCTTCGATTTCGATCTGGTCGACACCCCGGGCGACCCGTTGCCGGAAGGGCGTTTCCTCCGGGCCCTGACCGCGGACGCGGGTCGGGCCACGCTGGTGGATGGTCACACGGTCTTCGCCTCCGGTTCCCGCCTCACAGCCCTCTCCGAGTTGGACGACTCCCGCCAGGTGGAGATCCATTCCCTCCTTCCGCCCGACCACGACCGTTTCGCAGCGGCCCGCACCGCCTTCTCTACCGACGGGATCGAAGTAGAGATCCCCGCCGGGACGGTGGAGGAGGCCCCGGTGGTCATCGACGTTCAGGCGGTCACCCCGGGGGCCAGCTTCCCGGCGATCTCGGTTCGGGTGGGGGAGAACGCCGAGGGGTCGGTGGTGGTCGTGTATCGCAGCCCCGCCGAACTCGACGCCTTGACCAGCCCCCAGGTGGGACTCCACGTCGCCCAGGGGGGCCGGCTCCGGTACCTCGCGATCCAGAACTTCGGTTTCGCTACCACCGCGGTGATCCACCAGCGGGCCCAGGTAGGTCGGGACGCCTCCCTCCGGGTGGGGGAAGTCGGTCTCGGCGGAAGGCTGGGTCGTCTCGACCTCGGCGTGTTGCTGGAAGGTGACGGCGGTTCGGTGGAGGTGGTGGGTCTGTCGTTCGGGGAGCACGACCAGATCCTCGACTACCGGATGACGATCACCCACCGTGGTCGGTCGACCAGCTCGGACGTGTACCTCAAAGGGGCGGTGGAGGACCGGGCCCGGTCGATATTCACCGGCCTACTCAAGATCGAGAAGCAGGCCGCCCGTTCTTCGGCTTTCGAGACCAACCGCAACCTGGTGCTGTCCGAACATGCCAAGGCGCATTCGGTTCCCAACTTGGAGATCCTGTGCGACGACGTGGTCTGTGGGCACGGCTCCTCGGTGGGACCCCTCGACGAGGACCAGATCTACTACCTGCTCTCCCGGGGTCTCTCCAGGGCCAGGGCCGAGAGGCTGCTGGTGAAGGGGTTCTTCTCGGAGGTCGTCGACCGGCTCCCGGTTCAGGGGCCGGCCCAGCAGGTGCTCGACGAGGTGTTCGGTCGTTTCGTCGAGGCTCAGGCCGAGGGGAGGCTGGGGTGAGCTGGGTGGAGGTGGCCGCGTTGGACGAGCTGCCACCCGGGCAGGGTCGACGGTTCGACCTGGGTGAGCACCGGGTGGCGTTGTTCCGGGTCGGCGACCGGGTGTATGCCATCGGTGACCGTTGCAGCCATGCCGAGGCTTCGCTCTCCGAGGGAGAGGTGTTCGACACCGAGGTGGAGTGCCCCCGTCATGGTTCCGCCTTCGACCTCGAGACCGGCGAGGCCTTGACCCTGCCGGCGACCAAGCCGGTGCCCGTCTACCGGGTGAAGGTGGAGGGAGGTCGGGTCTACCTGGAGGTGACGCCTTGACCGGACTGGCCATTCGAGATCTGACCGCGGGGATCGGCACCTCGCAGATCATTCGGGGTCTCGACCTGGAGGTGCCCTACGGCGAGATCCACGCCCTGATGGGGCCCAACGGTTCGGGCAAGTCGACCCTGTGCCACGTCCTGACCGGACATCCCCGGTTCGAGGCCCGGGGCACGGTCTCCCTGAACGGAAACGACCTGCTGGGCCTCGACGTGGACGAGAGAGCTCGTCGAGGGGTGTTGCAGGCGTTCCAATACCCCACCGAGATCCCCGGGGTGAAGCTGCAGGACCTGCTGGTCGAGGCGGGAGAAGAGAGGGGGATCCCGCCCGAGGAGATGACCGAGCGGATCGAGAGGCTGGCCCCGGTCTTCTCGATGGAGCCGTTCCTGGAACGAGCGGTGAACGACGAGCTGTCGGGGGGAGAGAAGAAGCGCTCCGAGCTGTTCCAGCTCGCTGTTCTCCAGCCCCGGGTCGCTCTGCTCGACGAGATCGACTCGGGACTCGACATCGACGCGGTCCGCCAGGTGGCCGAGGCCGTGAAGTCGATGAGAGCCCCCGACGTCGCAGTGCTGATGATCACCCACTACTCCCGGATCCTGCGTTACGTCATCCCCGACCGAATCCACGTGATGGTGAGGGGTCGCATCGTCGAGAGCGGAGGCCCCGAGTTGGCGGATCGGTTGGAGGCCGAGGGTTACGAGGCCTGGCGGGAGTAGCTCACAGGACACCCCCTTCGGTCATCTTTCTGAGGTCCAGCGCCTTGTCGACCTCTTCGGGGGTCATCAGTCCCTCTTCGATGACGATCTCCCTCACCGTCCTTCCCTCCGCGAAGGCCCTCTTGGCCACCCGGGCGCCGTTGTCGTATCCGATGTGGGGGTTGAGGGCGGTCACCACGATCACGTTCTTCTCGAGCAGATGTCGGGCTCGTTCGGCGTCGGCTTCGATCCCGGACACGCACTTGTCGGCCAGCACCCGGGCCGCGTTGCCCAACAGGTCGATGGAGGACAGCAGGTTGCGGGCCATCATCGGCATCATCGTGTTCAGCTCGAAATTGCCGTTGGCGCCTCCCCAGGTGATCGCCGCGTCGTTTCCGACCACCTGGGCCGACACCTGCATGACCGCCTCCGGGATCACCGGGTTGACCTTGGCGGGCATGATCGACGAGCCCGGTTGGAGGGCCGGGAGTCTGATCTCGGCGATCCCGGTTACGGGCCCCGAGGCCAGCCACCGTAGGTCGTTGGCGATCTTGAACAGCGAGGTAGCCACCGTCTTGAGGGCTCCCGACGTGTTGACCACGCCGTCTTTGGCGGCTTGAGCCTCGAAGTGGTTCTCCGCTTCCCGCAGGGCGTAACCGGTGCGCTCCGCCATCAGGGCGATGACCGCCCGAGCGAAACCGTCGGGGCAGTTGATGCCGGTGCCGACCGCGGTGCCCCCCAGGGCCAACTCGCCCAGCTCGTCGAGGATCTTGGAGACCCGTTCGACCCCCTTCGTGATCTGGGTGGCGTATCCCGAGAACTCCTGACCGAGAGTGATCGGAACCGCGTCCATCAGGTGGGTGCGGCCCGACTTGACCACGTCGGCGAACTCGACGGCTTTGGCCTCCAGGGTCTCCGCCAGGCGACCCAAGGCGGGGAGCAGGTTGGTGTGGATCGCGTCCAACGCCGCCAGGTGCATGGCGGTGGGGAAGGTGTCGTTCGACGACTGCCCGAAGTTGACGTGGTCGTTGGGATGCACCAGCTTCGAGCCCCGTTCTCCTCCGAGCAGTTCGGTGGCCCGGTTGGCTATCACCTCGTTGGCGTTGGTGTTGGTCGAGGTTCCCGAACCGGTCTGGAACACGTCGACCGGGAACTGGTCGTCCCATCGGCCCTCCATCACCTCGTCCGCTGCCTGTCGGATGGCGTCGGCGATCTTCTGGTCGAGGAATCCCATCCGGCCGGCGACGGTGGCCGCCGAACCCTTCAGCAACCCGAACGCCCAGATGATCCGTCGCCCGACTCCCTCACCCGAGATCGGGAAGTTCTCCACTGCCCGCTGGGTGGAAGCCCCGTAGTAGGCGTCGGCTGGAACCCTCACCTCGCCCATCGAGTCACGTTCGATCCGGAATTCCATCCTCTCCTCCTTTGGACGAGAGGACAGTACCTCGCCTGGGCGGGTCACCCGTCCGTCTCGATCTCGGTGACCAGCTCGCCGTCCTCCGACTTGATCCGCACCTCGATCTCCTGTTCTCCCAGCCGGAACTCGACCCGGACCTCTCCGGGTCCGGCATCGTCGATCTCCGCTGCGTAGCCGAGCGTGGGGCTCACCGATACCAGACCGACCGTGTCGCCCGAGTGCTCGACGACCACCGTTCCCCCTGGGGTGGGCACCGACACCCTGTCGCTCTGGTCGGGGGCCGTCGTGGTGCTCGAGGGGGTGGGAGGTTGGGTGCTGGGCGCCGTCGAGCCGGTGGACGGTGGGACGGTGGTGACGGTGGTGGAGGTGGTGACGGTGGTCGTGGGGAGAGCGGTGGACGAGGTCGTGGTCGGGATGGTCTGGGTGGTCGGGGTGGTGAGGACCACCACCGGGGCGGCAGGTCGGGGGCTCACCGTGTCGTCGACCAGGTCGACCACCTGCCACACCGCACCGGTGGTGAGGGCGGCAACGCCCAGCCACAGACCGAACAGACCGTAACGCTTCACGTCCTCATCCTGCCACCACCCAAGCTTCATGACCGTCAAGGGAACGTCAAGAACTCCTTAAGACCGGGCCTGCCCGGCCGGTCTGTGGATAGCCTGGCGGGCGATGGCCAAGGTGATCATCATCGAAGACGACGTCGAGATCCGGCGCCTGGTCGCCGAGGGGCTGGCGGACAAGGGGTACGACGTGGACTCGGCCGCTTCGGCCATGGAGGGGCTCGAGATGCTCGTTTCGGTGCGTCCCGAGGTGGTGGTTCTGGATCTGGGTCTCCCCGACCTGGACGGGGGGGAGCTGCTCCGCATGGTCAGGTCGATCAGCGACGTTCCGGTGATCGTCGCCACCGCCAGGGACGACGAGGACTCGGTGGTCGCCATGTTGGACGTCGGGGCCGACGACTACGTCGTCAAGCCCTTCTCGGTGGCTCAGCTCGAGGCCAGGATAAGAGCGGTGCTGCGTCGGGTCGGTCGGGAAGGCCATAGGGCGCCGATCGAGGTGGGTGGCCTGAGGATCGATACCGCGGCCAGGGAGGCCACCCTGGACGGTGAGCCCTTGGACCTGACCCCCAAGGAGTTCGACTTGCTCCGGCTGTTGGCGGAGAGGGCGGGGGAGGTGGTGTCGAAACGAGAGATACTGGCCGAGGTTTGGCGGGAGCCCTATGGCGGGTCGGAACGCACGGTAGACGTTCACCTGTCCTGGCTCAGGAAGAAGCTGGGTGAAACCGCCCAACGGCCTCGGTACCTCCACACCGTCCACGGGGTGGGGGTCAAACTGGTCGCACCTCGGTGAGGCGCAGACTCAATCTGCTGGTGCTCGCGGTCACCGGGCTGGTGGTGGTCTCCTTCCTGGTGCCCCTCGGTGCCCTGGTCCGGCGTCAGGCCGATCAGCAGGCCCGGATCCGGGTCGAGCGGGACGTTCAAACCATGGTCACGCTGATCACCCGGGAGCTGGCCGCGGGGCGTTCCATGGACGAGTTGGGCGAGGCGGTTTCGCCCCTGACCCAGGACGTCTCCCTGGTGCTTCCCGACGGGCGGATCTACGGGACGGTGGAACCCGACCCTGAACTGGTGGAGGCCGCGTCGGCGGCTGGGCGAGCCCAGTCGACCTACACCGACCGCGGCTGGGAGCTGGCCGTCCCGGTGCTCACCGCCTCCGGCGACCTGGTCGTCTACGGGCTGGCTCCCCGTGAATCCCTCACCGCGGGAGTGGCGAGAGCCTGGCTCCTACTCGGTGCCCTCGGGGTAGGACTCACCCTGGTGGCGTTGGCGGTCGCCGATCGTCTCGGCCGAACCCTGGTCGGTCCGTCCCGCCGAATCGCCGCCGCAGCCCATCGACTGGGGGAGGGAGATCTGGACACCAGGGTGGCGGTGGAGGGTCCCCCGGAGATGACCGAGATCGCCCGGGCCTTCAACCGCCTGGCGGCCAGGCTGCGGGACCTACTGGCCGCCGAACGGGAGGCGGTCGCCGACCTGTCGCATCGTCTCCGCACCCCTCTCACCGCCGTGCGGCTCGAAGTGGACCGCATCCCCGATCCCGAGGCTCGGGAGGCCGTCGTCGCCCAGGTGGAACGTCTGGGTAGGGCCGTCGACGAGCTGATCCGGGAAGCGAGGAGACGACCCGAAGGCCGGCCCACATCCACCGATCTCGCCCAGGTGGTAGCAGAGCGGGTGGCGTTCTGGCGGGTGTTGGCGGAAGAGCAAGATAGACCCCTGACCTACCACGACCCGGGAGTGTCGGTGCCGGTGGTGGTCGATCGGAGCGAACTGGCCGCAGCCCTCGACGTGCTGATCGACAACGTGTTCACCCACACCCCTCCTGGGACCGGCTTAGGGATCGAGGTGGTAGCCGACCCGCCTTCGGTGGTGGTCACCGACCAGGGTCCCGGTTTCCCCGAGGGCTTCGACCCCGTCCGGCGGGGCGAGAGCGGCGGAGGGTCCACCGGTTTGGGACTCGACATCGCCCGTCGGGTGGCGGAGGCCGGGGGAGGCCGGTTGACGGTGGAGTCACCTCCAGGTGGAGGAGCCAGGGTGAGGATGGAGCTGAGGGGGGCCGGCTGAGCCGACCCCCCTCAGGGGCGGGAGGCGGTCGGTCAGTCGTCTATCTCGAGGCGCAGACCGTCGTCGAGTTCCAACTCGAAGTCGACCCTCCCCGAAGAGTTGGAGAACCTGACTTCGATCTCCTCGGATGACCGGTCCCGGATCTCGGCTTCCCAGCCTTCGTTCGGGTCGACCGTGACCAGGACCAGTCCGGCCGGTCCCACCTCGACGGTCACGGTCCCCGCCGCACCAGCCTGGAAGGTGTGGACTCCGGCTGTCAGGGAACCGTCGAGGACGTGCTCCTCCTCGTCCTCGTCTTCGCGGTCGGGCTCACGCACCTCCACCCGGGTTCGGATCTGGCCGTCTTCCAGCTCGGCGTTGAACCGGATCCGGCGGTCGCCGTCGACGAAGTCGATCTCCACCTCGCTGGCGGTCTGCGAGTCGATGGTGGCGCTCCAACCCGGGTTCGGGTCGATCGACACCAACACCAAGGTGCCTCCCTCCACCCGGAGGGTCACCGAACCGGCGTCCTCGACCGGGAACGTGGAGGCTGGCTCGGTCGCCCCGGTGGTCGGGGTCGACTCGCCCGTGGTGGTGGTGGTCGGGACACTGGTGCTCGTGCTGGTGGTCGTGCTGGTGGTCGTGCTGGTGCTGGTGGTAGTGCTGGTCGCTCCCATGCGCACCTCCACCCGGGTTCGGATCTGGCCGTCTTCCAGCTCGGCGTTGAACCGGATCCGGCGGTCGCCGTCGACGAAGTCGATCTCCACCTCGCTGGCGGTCTGCGAGTCGATGGTGGCGCTCCAACCCGGGTTCGGGTCGATCGACACCAACACCAAGGTGCCTCCCTCCACCCGCAGGGTCACCGAACCTGCGTCGTCCACCAGGTAGGTGGTGGCTTGGATCTCGGCTTCGACGTCCGCTCCGCCGCTCTCCGGCCCCACGGCCAAGGCGGCTCCTCCTACCGCGAGTAGCCCGCTGAGGGCTCCTGCTGCGATCCTGGTTCCCAAAGTCATCATCACCTCCTGTGGTCGTGACGATGACCATCCTCGGGTAGGGCGGGTCAGGTCCGCCTCATGCCGAGATCAAGAGAATCTCAAGAATCCAGAGCCTGCTCGAGTGTCGTCCACGGCAACGCCGCGCACTTGATCCGAACCGGGTAGCGCTTGACCCCCTGGAGGGCCTCCAGGTCGCCCAGAACCGCGCCCGGACGGTCGGGGTCCAGCTCGAGGGACCCTTCGATGTCCATCAGTGCCTTGAAGCGGGCGATCAGATCTCTGACCTCTGCCAGGGTTCGACCCTTGATCGCCTCCGACATCATGGACCCGCTCGACTGGCTGATCGAACAGCCCTGGCCCCGAACGGCCACGGCCCCCACCCGACCGTCGTCGAAAGACAGCTCGACGGTGACCTCGTCGCCGCACAGCGGGTTCACCCCTTCGGCCTTGGCGTCCGGGTTCGGTACGGGCGCGCGGTTCCGGGGGTTCCGATAGTGGTCGAGGATGACTTCGCGGTACAGCTCTTCGAGTGACATGATCAGGTGCCGAACAGTGCAGCGGCTCTCTCCAGGCCATCGACCAGGGCGTCGACGTCCTCCAACGTGTTGTACAGGTAGAAACTAGCCCGGGCCGTGGCGGGAACTCCCAGGTTTCGCATCAGCGGCTTGGCGCAGTGGTGCCCGGCTCGAACCGAGACTCCCCGTTCGTCGAGGATGGTGGCCAGGTCGTGGGGATGGACGTCTCCCAGGGTGAAGCTGATCACCCCGCCTCGGCCCTCCACAGTCGGTGGGCCGTAGACGGTGACGTCGGGGATCTCGGCGAGCCTCGACAATGCGTAGGCGGTCAACTCGCGGTCGTGGGCAGCGACGTTGTCCATCCCCACCTCGTCCAGGTAGTCCAGCGCGGCGGTGAGGCCCACCGCCTCGATGATCGGGGGGGTGCCGGCTTCGAACCGGTGGGGTATCGCCGCCCAGGTGGCGTGGTGGAGTTGGACGTCGGAGATCATCTCGCCTCCCCCCTCGAACGGCTCCATCTCTTCCAGGCGTTCCATCTTCCCCCAGAGCACCCCGATACCGGTGGGGCCGAGCATCTTGTGAGCCGAGAACGCCACGAAGTCGGCGCCGAGGGTTCTGACGTTCACGCCCAGGTGAGGCACGAGCTGGGCACCGTCCACCACCGTGACCGCTCCCACACTGTGGGCGGCTTCCACCACCCGGTCGATGGGAGGGATGGTTCCCAAAACGTTGGACATCCCGGTGACGGCCACGACCTTGACGTCGTCGTCCAACATGCGTTCGAGGGCTTCCAGGTCGAGGTGGTATTCATCGGTCAAGGGAACGTGATCGAGACGGGCGCCGGTGCGGCGGGCCACCATCTGCCACGGCACCACGTTGGCGTGGTGCTCCATCAGGGTGAGGAGGATCCGGTCGCCCGGTCGGAGATGCTCCCCACCCCAGCCGTGGGCGACCATGTTGAGCGCGGTGGTGGCGCCCCGGCACAACACCACTTCGTCGGGGCTCGAGGCGTCGATGAAGCTGGCGGCCCGCCGGCGGGCCGCTTCGTAGGCCTCGGTGGCCTCCACCGACAGGCGGTAGGCACCCCGGTGGACGTTGGCGTAGTTGGTGCGGGCGAAACGGTCCATCGCCTCCAACACCTGGATCGGCTTCTGTGAGGACGCTGCCGAGTCGAGAAAGTGGTTGGGATGGTCGCCGATGCGGCGTTCGAAGATGGGGAAGTCCTTGCGCAGATGGGACAGGTCGACGTTCATGACACCGGCTGTCTGAAGGACTCGTATCCCTTCTCCTCGAGCTCAGCAGCCAGATCGGGACCCCCGCTGGTCACCACTCTCCCGTCCACCAGGATGTGGATCACGTCGGGCGTGATGTAATCGAGGAGCCGCTGGTAGTGGGTGATGATCAGGAATCCCCGCTCGTCGGAGATCATGCCCTTGACACCTTCGGCCACGGTGCGAAGAGCGTCGATGTCGAGCCCGGAGTCGGTCTCATCCAGGATCGCCAGGGAGGGTTCGAGCACCGCCATCTGTAGCACCTCGTTGCGTTTCCTCTCACCTCCGGAGAACCCCTCGTTGAGGTAGCGGTCGGCGAAGGTGGGATCCATCCCCAGCGCCTTCATGGCTTCCATGACCTTGAGCCTGGTCTCCAACACCGTGTAGTCGATCCCGGTGCGGTTGGTGAGGGCCTGCCGGAGGAACTGGGTGACCGACACTCCGGGGATCTCCTCGGGATACTGGAAGGCGAGGAACATGCCCCGCCGGGCCCGCTCGTCGGGTGGCGCATCGGTCACGTCTTCCCCGTCGAGGAGGATCCGTCCGTCGGTCACCTCGTATCCGGGGTGTCCCATCAGCACGTTGGCGAGGGTCGACTTGCCCGACCCGTTGGGTCCCATCAACGCATGGACCTCACCCCGGTCGACCACCAGGTCCACGCCCTTCAGGATCTCGTGGGAGTCCACCGAGACGCGGAGGCCTTCGACTTGGAGGAGTGGAGTGTCACCCGACATCGACCCCCAGGTTAGTTTCCACTAAGTAGATAGTGGAAATAGGATCCCCGACCCGATGGAGCAGCTACCCGAGGCGTCACGCAGGCTGGTGGCCGAGGCCGCACGGAGAGGCGTCGTGCTCGACGTCAGGGTGTTCCCCGAAGGAACCAAGACCGCGGTCGACGCGGCCCGGGCGGTGGGGTGTCCGGTGGGTGCGATCGTCAAGAGTCTGGTTTTCGTGGTGTCGGGCGGTGACGACCGGCGGCGTCCCGTAGTCGCGTTGTTGCCCGGAGACCGGAGGCTCGAACCGGTCCTGCTGGCCGAAGCCGCGGGTGGAGACCGAGCCGAGAGGGCCACCCTCGAAGAGGTGAGGGAGGCGACCGGTTTCGCGGCGGGTGGCACACCGCCCTTCGGCCACCGACGCCCCCTGGACGTGTACGCCGATCCGGCTCTCCGCCGTCACGACCCGGTATGGGCCGCGGGGGGAACCCCCACCACCGTGTTTCCCGTCACCCTCCAGGAGCTGGACCTTCTGGCCCGCCCGGTTTGGACTCCTCTCAGTCGAGAGCCCTGACCGCCTGAGAGACCGCCTCCCAGGTCTCCTCCAATCCCGAGCGGTCCTGCAGGTCGAGCCACTGGAGGTAATACCGGGACACCCCCACCGCCTTCAGCTCGGCGAACGTCTCCGCCAGGCGGTCGGGTGTACCCGCCGGAACCCCTGCGTTCCTCAGCCTCTCCTCCAGATGCTCCGCCGTAACCGATCGCTCGTCCGCCCACGCCTGGAGTCTCTTTCGATACGACCCGCGGTCCAAGCCGGCTAGCACCGTCCCCATCACCGAGACGGCGGGCACGGACCGGCCGGTCTCCAGGGCGGCTCTCCGCATCCGCTCCACCTTGGGTGCGATCTCGTCGCTCGGGGCGACGAAGTGGTTGTACTCGTCGGCATAGGTGCCGGCCAGCCTGGGGGTCCGCAACGGCCCCCGGCCGCCGACCACGATCCTCAGGCCGGTAGGTCGGGGAAGAGGCTCCGCGTCGAGGCGGTAGTACCGACCCTGGAAGGTGGCCCGGCCACCGGCGAAGGCCGCCCTCAGATAGGCGAGGGTCTCCTCCAGGCGGGCGAACCGCTCCTCCCAGGGAGGAAAGGGCAGCCCGAACGCGTCGTGTTCGAACCGGTACCAGCCGGTTCCCACCCCCAGGTCGAAACGTCCCCCGGAGATCTCGTCCAGGCTGGCCGCCGATTTGGCGATCACCGCCGGATGGCGGAAGGTGATCGGGCTGACCAGGACGGCCAAGCGGATCTCCGGAACCCGGGTGGCGATGGCGGCCAGGGTGACGTAGGCGTCGGTGGCCGGCGGGGTCGGGCGCCGCTCCGAGTAGTAGTGGTCCGACCGGGCGAACCCGGCCATGCCCGCACGGCGGGCGAACTCGGCCAACTCGACCAGGTCGTCGAAGCTGCCGCCCAGATGCGGCTCGGTCATCAACACGAACTCCATCAGGCGGCCTCCCGGAAGACCCGGACTACCCGTCTGGTCGTCTCGAGGGGCTGAAAGGCCATCTGGAGGTACACCCGCCCGATCCCCAGTCCGGCGAGCCGCTGCAAGCCGGCGGATACGTCGTCGGGGGTTCCATGGGGTATGCCGAGTTGCCCGAGCCGGGCGGCCATCCGGGTCTCCTCCACCCCCCGGGCAGCCGCCATCTTCCCGAGCATCTCCTCGAACTCGTGCCGGGTGGCGCCGGCCACCCCGGGGAAGGCGGTCGACAGCAACACCCGGCCCGGATCCCTGCCCGCCCGGATCGCCTCCTCCCTGAACGCCTCGATCCGAGATGCCTCGTCCTGTCGCTCCGTGGGGAACAGGTTGTATTCGTCGGCGTAGCGGCCGGCCAGTCGGGGCGTCCTGACGCTGCCCGATCCCCCCACCACGATTCGCACCCCGGTGGGCAACGGTCGGGGGGTGGTGCCCGGCTCCAAGCTGAAGTGGGTGCCCGAGAACCCCGGAGCCGCGGGGTCGCGGGCGGCTTGGAGGTATGCCAGAGCCTCCGTCAGCATCTCGAAGCGGGTCCTCGTGCCCGGAAAGGGCAACCCGAACACCCGGTGTTCCTCCTCCATCCATCCTGCTCCAACCCCCAGCGAGAATCGGCCCTCCGACATCTCGTCCAGGGCGGCGGCGATCTTGAGCATCACCGCCGGATGCCGAAAGGTGATCGGGGAGACCAGGCTCACGAGCAGGATGTCGGACGTCTCCCGGGCGATTCCCGCCAGCACGGTGAGCTGGTCGACCACCGGATCGTCGGGGCGGATTCCGGTCAGGTAGTGGTCGGCTACCGCGAGGGCGGTGACACCCTCCGACTCGGCCCACTTCGCCAGCTCCAGGGTCTCCCGGTAACCGGTCATGGTCTGGACGGCTATCTCCATCACCAGCCCCTTGCTCTCCACTCGGGCAGGTGCGGCCTCTCCTCTCCCAGGGTGGTCTCGGCCCCGTGGCCGGGGTACACCACCGTCGGGTCGGGGAGCGTGAACAGCTTCTGCTCCAGAGAGTCCATGATCTGGCCGAAGCTGGAGTACTCCCAGCGGGTGGCGCCGGGACCACCGGGGAACAGGGTGTCTCCGGAGAACAGGAACGGCTCCACCACGAAACACACCGAGCCGGGGGTGTGGCCGGGCGTGTGGATGGCGTGGAGGGCGACGTCGCCGATCGGGATCTCCTCGCCATCCCGTATCGGGTCGTCGGGTCTTCGGCCGGCGATCTCCACGTCGGCGGGATGCATCCTCCACCGGACCCCGAGCGCATCCGCCACCCGGTCGACCGCTCCCAGATGGTCGGCGTGGCCGTGGGTGGTCAGGATCTCGATCACCTCCAGGTCCCGGCAGGCTTCGAGGATCCGGTCGGGTTCGGCGGCGGCGTCGACTATCACCGCTCGGCCGGTGCGGGCGCACCCGACCACGTACACGTTGTTGTCGTAGGGTCCGACCGACAGGCGTCTGACCAGCAGGCGGTCGTCGCGGTGTTCCTCCATCATGCCGGCTGGTATCTGAGGAGACGGCGGGCGTGCCCTGCGAAGTCGAACGAGGGGTCCAACAGCCGATGCAGCGCATAGCCGTTGAGGGCCGCCAGCAGGGCCTCGGCTCGTTCGGTGGCCTCTTCTGCCGACAGTTCGGGTCGGCGGTTTCTGATCGAGGCGGCGAACCGTTCGGTTCTCCGCTGGTGGTGTCGAAGGATGCGGATGTTCATCTCCGGGTCGGTCAGGCCGCCCAGCACCGCCACGGTGAGGTAGACCCGGGCCAGGACCGGCTCCTCCTCGACGAAGCGGACGTAGGCGTCGACCAGCTCTTCCACGGTCTCGTGATCCCCCTCCGGATGGGGATCCACCGCCGAGATGGCTTCCCTCACCACCGACAGGATGGCGTCCTCCTTCGACGGGAACAGGTTGTAGAAGCTGCCCGCCCGTATCCCCGCGGCGTCGCATATCGCCTTGACGGTGGTTCCTTCCAGGCCCCGTTCGGAGAGGAGGCGGCGGGTGGCGGTGAGGATCTTCGCCTCGGTGGCGAGCCCGGCCCGATTGCGCATCGAAGATCACGGTAGCGGACACCCGACCAGGCGACTATTCTTGAGTCGACGATCAAAAAAAGGATGGGTGCCGTGAGCCACTTCCGCTCCAACCTGCAGGACCTCTTCTTCAACCTGTTCGACGTGCACCAGATCCACACCTACTCGGAGGACCTGGCCGGTCTGGATAGGGACACCATGGTCGACATCCTCCGTGAGGTGGAGCGTCTGGCCGGTGACGAATGGGCGGCCTCGTTCGTGGATGCCGACCGGAATCCGCCGGTCCTGGTGGAAGGGGAGGTGAAGCTCCCGGAATCCCTCAAGGCGAGCATTCGCGCCCTCCAGCAGGGCGGCTGGGACCTGCTGGGGATCCCGGAAGAGCTAGGCGGCACCGAGGTTCCACCCACCTTGTTCTGGGCGGTGCAGGAGCTGCTCCTGGGAGCCAACCCGACCGCGGCCTTCTACGTGACCGGGCCCCTGTTCGCCCGGGTGATCTGGGAGGAGGGCACCCCCGAGCAGCGCCGATTCGCCCACGAGATGGTGTCCCGTAGGTGGGCCGGCACCATGGTGCTCACCGAACCCGACGCCGGCTCGGACGTGGGCGCCGCCACCACCCGCGCGGTGCACGTGGAGGGCGACACCTGGCATCTGGAGGGGGTGAAACGGTTCATCACCGGGGGCGACCACGACGCGGCCGAGAACATCGTCCATCTGGTGTTGGCCCGACCGGTGGGCGCCGGGCCGGGAACCAAGGGACTGTCGATGTTCATCGTCCCCAAGTACCTGGTTCGAGAGGACGGGACCTTGGGGGAGCGGAACGGAGTCGCGGTCACCCACCTGGAATCCAAGATGGGCCTCAAAGGGTCGGCCACCTGTGAGCTG
Organism: Acidimicrobiia bacterium; assembly: GCA_026002975.1. Taxonomy (GTDB): domain Bacteria; phylum Actinomycetota; class Acidimicrobiia; order Spongiisociales; family ZC4RG35; genus BPGJ01. The sequence goes on along the minus strand of BPGJ01000004.1, from coordinate 42,784 downwards.
ACCTTCGGAGTCGACCGTCCCTGCGTGGGATATCTGGTGGGCGGAGTCCACGACGGGATACGCCAGATGTTCCGGATCATCCAGCACGCCCGGATGACGATCGGCACCAAGTCGGCCTCCACCCTTTCGACCGGCTACCTGAACGCCCTCGCCTATGCCAAGGAGAGGATCCAGGGACCCGACCTGACCCGGGCGGCCGACAAGACCGCACCCCGGGTGCCGATCATCCGTCACCCCGACGTGCGACGGATGCTGATGATCCAAAAGAGCATGGCCGAGGCGCTGCGGGCCCTGTGGACCTACACCGCTTGGGTGCAGGACCAGACCCTCCTCCAAGGCCCCGACTCGCCCTGGTCGTCCCGGTTCGGGCTGCTGCTCCCGGTGGTCAAGGGCTATTCGTCGGAACGGGCCTACGAGACCCTGGCTTCCTCGTTGCAGGTGCTGGGCGGGTCCGGCTACATCCAGGACTACCCGATCGAGCAGTACATCCGCGACGCCAAGATCGACACGGTGTACGAGGGCACGACCGGGATCCAAGCCCTGGATCTGTTCTTCCGCAAGATCGTCAAGGACCAGGGCCAAGCGGTGGCCGCCCTCGCGTCCGAGGTCGCCGAATTCGTGAAGGGCGGCGACGGCAGCGACCCGCTGGCCGCGGAACGGGAGCTACTGGGCGCCATGCTGGAGGACGCCCAAGCCCAGCTGGGAGCCATGGTGGGTTACCTGACCGCGGGGGACGTCTACCGGGTGGGGCTCCATGCCACCCCCTTCCTGTTCAGTTTCGGTGAGGTGGTGTGTGCCTGGCAGCTCCTCCGCCACGCCGAGATCGCGGCCCGTCGAGTCGACGAGGCCCCGTTCTATCGGGGCAAGGTGGCGGCCGCCCGGTTCTTCGTCCGTCAGGTGGCGCCGCTGGTGGCCGCCCGGCGCTCGGCGGCGGAGACCGAGGACGGGTCGCTGATGGAGCTCCCGGCCGAGGCTTTCTGAGGGCAGGGGCGGTCGGCTCGCAGCACCACCGAATCGGGGAGACGTCGGGTGATCCGGAAACCCGCCGCAGCCAACCTGTCGACCGAGGGCAGGTAGTCCCGCTCGATCGATTCGAACACGATCACGAAGCCGTCGTCGGCGGCCAGGTGACATCGGATCTGCTCGAGCTGGTGCTCCAGCTCCGGGTTGACCTCGGGGGTCCAGGGTTCATCTCCGGGGGGATCGACCAGGTCGAGCGGCCGGTGACCACCCAGATCCCGTCGGGTGCGTTGCTGTAGATGGGAGTGTCCGCCGGAGAGTCGGCCACGAACTCCATGCCGGGCGAAGACGTCCACGGCTCCTCCCCGAACCCCTCCTCGTCGAGGACCTCGATGGTGCCCGACACGACCAAGGCGGTGGCGGTGACCGCCGCCAACACGGTGGCTGCCTTCCCCAGGGGGTCGGGTGAGACGATCAGGGCCAGCAACATCGGCCATCGCGATCGGAGCGATCTGGCGGCCGTCGAACCGGGTCTGCCCGTCCAACAGTGCGACGGTCACCAGGAGAACCAGTCCGTGGAGGACGGCATACCCGGCGAACACTCCGGCGACGATGCGCCGCCGTCCGGGCCAGGCAGCCGGGCGCGGAGTGTTCCTGAACGCCACCCAGCCCAGGACCGCTACCGCCAGCGCTCCCAACCCCACCCTCGGATACAGGGGGAGCTGGATCGGCGCCAGCCACCCGGAAGCAGACGCCACCCCCAGGTTGAAGTCGGCTGGAGAAGGGGGATGCCAGGCCAGGTCCCGCACCGACACGCCGAGCAGCCGGTTCCTCGCCAGCCACGCCACCGCCGGAGCGATCCCCAGAGCCCCGGCGGCGGCTACGACCAACAGCGAGATCCGACGCCTCGACCAGGCGGCCAAACCGACCAATACCAACAGCCCGACCAAGGCCACCTCCGCAAATCGGATCGACACCCCCAGCGCGGCCAGCCCTCCCAACCCGATGAGAAGGCGACCTCGCGGTCTCTCACGAAAGGAGGCGAGGAGGTAGAGAGCCGGTATGGTCACCGCCAAGGAGAACGGCTCGGAGGCCAGGATTCCCTCCACCGACAGGGCCGCGGCCACGACCACCGCCGCCGTGACGCCCGCCCGGATGCGAGCGAGCCCCACCCAGAGCGATCCCAGGTAGGCGGCAGCAGCAGCCACCCCGATCACCCCACCCTGGGCGAGGGTGGCGGAGGTCTGGGGATCGGCGCCGAGGGCGACGGGCACCGCCAGCAGGAGGGGCAACCCGGGCGGATAGAACGCCAGCGGGGTGGCATCCACCGGTCCTCGGGTGGGCAGTCCCGGTTCGCCGAACGGGAAGGTGAACCCCTTTCCCTGGGCGAGGTGGATCGCGGTGGCCAGGTATTCGGGGGAGTCGCGCTGGAACAGGTCGAGGTCACCCCCGGCGAGCAGCCAGTAGACGACCGCCACCCCGACCACCAACCCGACCGCCGCGGCCCGATCCCGGATCGTCCAGCACCCACCGCCCTCTTCCGTATTCACGCTCACCGACCTTTCCCGGGGTCCGCAAGATACGCCAGCCTGTTTTGAGCGACCCGTCAAGACCTCGGGTATGATCGTCACATCCGTCGAGGAGCCTGGATTTGAACTTCTCGTTCACCGAAGAGCAGGAGGAGCTCCGGAGCTACGTACGCCGGTGGTTGGAGGAGAAGCACCCCACCACCAAGGTGCGGGAGCTGATGGAGACCGACCGCGGCTACGACCCCGCCCAGTGGAAGGAGATAGCCGGGCTGGGCTGGCAGGGCACCCTGATCCCCGAAGAATACGGGGGTTCCGGTTTCGGGTTCTTGGAGCTGGTGATCCTGCTCGAGGAACAGGGCCGAGCCTTGTTCTGCGCCCCGTTCTTCTCCACCGCCGTGCTGGCCACCAACGCGCTGCTCCTCGCCGGCTCAGACGACCAGAAGAGCGAATGGCTGCCCCGGATCGCGGCGGGAGACGCGGTCGCCACGGTCGCTCTGGTCGAACCCGGCCGGGGTTGGGACCCCGAAGACGTCGAGACCTCCGCCCGTCGGGACGGCGAGGGGTGGGTGATTCAGGGTGTCAAGAGCTACGTCCTCGACGGCCACGTCGCCGACCTGCTCATCACCTCGGCTCGCACCGACCACGGCCTCACCCTGTTCTGCGTCCCGGCCGACTCCGACGGAGTCACCCGACGGAGGCTGGAGACGATGGATATGACCCGGAAACAGGCCGAGGTGGTCTTCGACGGGGTGCGGGTGCCGGACCGGGCGGTCCTGGGGGAGGTGGGAGGAGCCCGCCCGGTGCTCGACAGGCTGGCCGACCTGGCGTCGGTGGCGTTGGCCGCCGAGCAGGTCGGCGGCGCCGAACGGTGCATGGAGATGGCGGTGGAATACGCCAAGGTGCGGCACCAGTTCGGCCGCCCGATCGGATCGTTCCAGGCGATCAAACACAAGTGTGCCGACATGCTGGTCCAAGTGGAGTCGGCCAGGTCGGCCGCCTACTACGCCGGGTGGGCTGCGGCCGAGGACGAGGACGAGCTGCGGATCGTCGCGCCGCTCGCCAAGTCGTACTGCTCGGAGGCCTACTTCTTCTGCGCGGCGGAGAACATCCAGGTACACGGCGGGATCGGCTTCACCTGGGAGCACGACGCCCACCTGTACTTCAAACGGGCCAAGAGCTCCGAGCTGATGTTCGGTGACCCCGCCTACCACCGGGAGATCCTCGCCGCCCGGCTCGGCCTGTAGCAGGAGCCATGTCCGGGGTGACTACCGTCGCCCTCGTCGGCCTCCTCGCAGGGGTCCTCCTCCTGGTGTTGGCGCTGCTGGTCTGGCAGGAAGCCCGGAGCCGACGGTTCGAAGAGGGACCGGTGTACGTGGTGGAGGACGCGGTGCGGTTCATCGCCGATCGACTCGACCCGGAGATTCGGGCCCGGTTGGGCCGGTCCGACATCCGGCGGATCATCCAGTGGGAGCTCCACTATCTGCAGGGTCTCGCCCAGGAGGACCGACGCCGTCCGGTGGAGGTGGTGGCCGGGGGGGCCGAACCGGCCGTCGAGTACATAGCCTCCCAGATTTCGGAAACCCATGGTGTCGCCTACTCTCTCGACGACATCCGGGCCGTCCTGCGGGGCGAAGCCGAATATCTGTCTTCGATCGGTGCCGTGGGAGACCCGGTGACGGACGAGCGAGGTGAACCATGATCGTGCGATGCGGAGCTTGCCGGTCCCAGTTCGAGGTCCCGGGAGCCGGCCGTTTCTCGTGTCCGGTGTGCGGCTCGGTCAACGTGGTGCGGGCAGCCGGTCCCCCGCCTCCCGACGCGGGCGGCTTCCACACCCCGCCGCCTCCACCTCCTCCGGATCCGCCCTCCCCCAAGGTGACCTGCCCCGAATGCGAGTTCCGGTTCATCGTGGGACAGATCGAGGTGGCCAAGTGCCCCAACTGCGGGGCCGACGTTCCCACCGGTTGGAAGGAGCCGACCTGATGGCGCGGCTCCGGAGGTTCGAACACCACCGGTACGTCGGGAGCCAGGGACACGATGGTGGTCTACGACACCGACGACGCCGAGCAGTCGGCCGAGCTGGCACGAACGCATGGAGGCCGACCGCCTGCTGGAGCGGAACCTGCTCCAGGCGTTCGGGCCGGACACCCTGGAGGAGGCGGCCAACCGGGGTTTCCGGCCCTACCCGAACGTCTCGGCGAGGAGCCGGGCCGCTTCCCCGGGATCGTCGTAGGAGAGACGCCATGCCCTCACCCTCCTGGCCGCGGCGGTGGCCAGGCCGAAGGCGGCGCGGGGATCCCGGTAGTGGTTGAAGGAGAGACGGAGGAGGGTCGCGGCCGTCTCGGAACGGGGGAGGGGTTCCAGGCCCGCCCCGGGGGCCCTATGGGGGATCAACAGGTCGGTCAGGGGAGCGGGCCGTTGGGCGACGTCGGCGCCCAGCTGGGCTGCGGTGACCAGGGTCTCCCCCGGCCAGGGGTCCACACCCAGGATCGCAGCCGACCAATCGCTCAAGGCGAGGGGTTTGGGGTAGGGGACTGCCCTGAGTTCCGCATCCAGGATGAGCGCCTCGTCGGACAGGTACGTCGCACCCCGGGTGAGGCATGCCGCCACCAGGGTGGTCTTGCCTCCTCCCGACGGTGCGGGGAAGGCCAGAGTTCGATCCCCGAAGGAGACCACGCCGGCGTGGACCGCGAAGGTGTGGGATCGTTCGACCGCCCGCCGGTTCATCCGGGCCACCAAGCCCACCAGCAGATCCTCCCCGGTCTCGGTGCGGTCGACCTCGATGCAGCTCTGGTAGAGACGGTATCCACCCTCCGAACCGGTGACCTGGAAGGTGTTGGACGCCCGGGCCGGTCGATCGGCCGAGAGAGGAGCCAGCAGCTCGCCGATCCGTGCGGCCAGTTCGGACGACTCCACCGCCACCCGCATCGGGGTGTCGATCAGCCGGTAGCGCCGGTCGGCGGCCCACACCAGGCCGCTCAGGTCCTCCCTTCAGCCCGGGCGTTGGACGATCCTCATTCCTCCAGCAGTCCTTCCTCGACCAGCCGCCCGACCGTGCGGGCGACGTCTCCCCGGATCTGCTCGGCCGAGGTGCCGTAGGCGGCTGCCAGCCGCTCCACCACCTCGTCGAGGGTGAGGGATCCGTCACACAGCCGCCAGATGTCCGCCGCGGTGGTGTTGAGCACCGTCACCGACTCCCGGGAAGGGTCGTAGAGGACCAGGTCGTCGTCGACCTCCTCCTCGAGGATGTGGGGACGGGGACGATACCGGGAGTCCACGGTCGGGGGATCGTACCGGGAAAATACGACGGACGTCGTACGGCGGGTGGCGTCGAAGTCACCTAGAGTGACCCAAGACAGGGCACGTCGTCTTTGGGAGGCGAGAATGGATCACGGAACAGGCAGGTCAGCCAGGTCTGAGTCGGAGGGAGCTGCTGCGGCGAGGAGCAGCCCTCGGCGGGGCGGTCATGTGGGCCACACCGGTGGTGCAGACCGTGGGGATGGGCCGGGCCTTCGCCCAGTCCGCCAGCCCGGTGCCTGCTCGCCCGCCATCTCGTTCATCGCCCTCAACGTCAAGTGCGGCGACAAGATGTTCTTCATCAAGTGGGAAGCAGGAAAAGGCTGGGAGGACAGACCTGGCGCGACTCCGGGTTGCCCGTTCATCCCATATCCGAAGAAGGCGAACGGGGGCGACCTGGGATTCAGCGTCAGCGGGCCCGACGAGTTCGGTCAGGTGACGATCACCCCGCCCGCCAACTGCAGGATCGACGCGGCGGTGGTCAAGGGCGGCCAGTACTGCGACCGACAGAAAGGGCCCGTGTTCACCTGCCCCCAGCCTCGGGGTCGTATCGACTACTAGCCGGGATCTACCAGCCCCAACCGGGCGAACGAGGCCAGGGTTTCCTCGACCTGGCCAAGCGCCACCTGCGGATCCAGCCCGGTCGCCGCTGCCACCGCGGCTGCCATCTCGGCCGGTGTGGTTTCGCCGTCGCACAGCTCCCATATCGCCCGGGCGCTCGGGTTGAGGACATGCACCTTCCCGTCGGGAGTCTCCACCCTGGCCTGTTTCCGCCCACCGAGGAGACGCCCTCGACGGACCGGATTCCTATGGGCGCTCACCGTTGAAACCTCCTCCCCCGATCGCGATCAGTTCGGCTCGGCTGTGCACCCCGAGCTTCCGGTAGATACGCCCCAGGTGGGTGCGTATGGTGCCTTCGCTGACGTACAAGGCGTCGGCGATCTCCCGCCGGGACAGCCCCCTCACCGCCAGTAGGAAGACTTCCCGTTCCCGGGGCGACAGCCCGTCGGGCATCCGGTTCCGCTGTTCGGCGACCACCAGGCGCAGCAGCGACCCCAGTAGCAGGGGTGACACCACCGAACCCCCTGAGGCCAGCGTCTCCACCGCCGCGGCCACCTCGTCGTGGGATGCCCGGTCGTCCAGATAGCCCCGGGCGCCGCACTCGACCGCACGGAGGAGGCAGGCTTCGTGGGGTGGCCCCACCACCAGCACCATTCGGTGTTCGGAGAGGGAGGCGAGGTCGGGGACCTCACAGGGATCCCGCCACACCAGCACCACGTCGGCATGGTCGACGTCTACCTGCTCGAACCGCGAGGTCACCTCGTCTGGAGCGGGCCCGCACGCGGCCAGCTTGACCGGGGGTTGTCCAGCCGTCACCTCGTCTTAGTCTGCCAGGAAGAATGCAAACCGGAAGGGCGGTGGCGAGGGAGGTGCTGGTCGATCTGGCTGCGGGTAGGCCGGTGTCGATCCAATCACCGGTGGATCCCAGGCTGGTCGCGGCTGCTCAACGGCACGGACTGGTGCCCCTGCTGGCTCGGGCCATCTCCGACCCGTTGGTGATGGGACTGGCCGGGAGGATCCAGGCGCGGACCCGGTCGATGGTGGAGCACCTCAGGGGAGTCGTGGAGGAAGCCAATGCTCGGGGCATCAGGGTGTCGGTGCTCAAGGGTCCCTTCCTCGCTCACCATGTGTATCGAGAGAGCGGGATCCGTGGGTTCTCCGATCTCGACCTGCTGGTCCCGCCCGACCAGGTGGAACCCATGTTGGACCTGCTGGGTTCGCGGCCACACGCCTCGATCCCCCCCAAGAAGCCGATGGCCGAGAAGAGGGAGGTCCTGATGGGGAGTCCCGGAGGGGTCCGCTTCGCCGTCGATCTGCACTGGGATCTCTTCTCCTACACCCAGCTCAGGGGGGCTGCAGCTGGGGGCCACCGACGAAGCCTGGTCGGCGGCCACCCCGATCGAGGATGGCCCGCTGGCCGGGACGTGGCGTCTCCCCGACGGAGCCTCGACCGCTTTCCTCTGCTGCCACGCGGTGCTCGACCACCGGTTCAGGCTGATCCTGTTCAGGGACCTCGCCGAGCTGGCCCAGGCCGTGGATTGGGAACGGAGCATCGAGTTCGTCGGCCGGTGGCGGCTCCGGACCCCTACCTATCTGGCGCTGCTGATCGCACGCCAGACCGTCGACGCTCCGATACCCGACGAGGTCATGGAGGCCCTCAGGGTGGCCTCCCTTCCGGTCGCGTATCTCGAGCGGGCCATACCCCGCCTCGACGTCACGGACTTCGATGGTCGTCGGATCCATCCGGTGAACCTGGCCGTCGTCCTGGCCCACGATCGACGGCTCGACCGGTTGGCGTTGGCGGCGCGGGCGCCTTGGGCGGTGTTCGGTTGGCGCCGCCGGGTGGCGTCCGATCCCCGCCGTCCGCTGCGAGACCCCCGAGTCCTGATGGTGGTGTCCAGCGACCGGCGGCGGGGAGCAGAGGTGGCCTCCACCAGGGTCGCTGCAGAGCTGAACCGCCAGGGTGTCCCGGTCGACGTGGTGAGCCTCACCCGGTCCACCGAAGGCCCCACCGTCGAGGTGGAGACCCTGACCGACGTCCCGCCCGGGAGCCTGCGTCGATCCGACCTCGGGATCCTCCGGGCCCTGAGAAGGAGGATCCGGGGCTACGACGTGGTCGTCGCCTACGGTGGCACCCTACGGCCGGTGGTCCTCGCCGCCCTGGGTACCGGAGTGCCGGTGGTCCACAGGAGCATCGGCGAGCCCGACTTCTGGGTGGCGGGGCGGCTCCGTCGGGGGTTGCAACGGTGGCTGCTGAGCCGCACCCGCACAGTCCTGGCTGTCTCCGAGGCCACGGCCGCCCAGGTGAGGGCTCTGGCACCGGGAGTCGAGGTTCGGGTCCTGCCCGACGGCGTCCCCACAGGGGAGCGAGTAGAAGAAGTCGGACCGCCCCGGCGAGACGGACTGCGGGTGTTGTTCGTGGGGAGCCTCAGCGGCGAGAAGGGTCCACTGGAGGCCGTCGCGGCAGTGACCGAGGTGGAAGGAGCGACGTTGCGGATGGTGGGGGAGGGTCCCCTGAGGGCCGAGGTGGAGAGAGCCGCCGGTGACGGGACACGGGTGGAGCTGGTAGGAGCTGTCGAGGATCCGGCTCCCCACTACCGGTGGGCCGACGTGTTGCTGCTCACCTCCAGGACCGAGGGTCTCCCCGGCGTGGTGTTGGAGGCGGCCGCGGTCGGCACTCCGGCCGTCGCGTTCGACGTGGGAGGGGTGTCGGAGGCGGTCGGCCCGGGAGGTGAGGTGGTGCCTCCAGGCGACATCGACGCGATCCGTCGTTCCCTGCACTCCCTGGCCGCCGACCCCGGCAAGCTGGAACGCCTCGGCAGGGCGGCAGCGGAACACGTACGACGCCGGTTCAGGCTGGAGGACGCCGCGGCTTCGTTCGCCCGAGTCCTCAGGGAGGTGGCCCGGCGATGAAGGTCGTTCACCTAACCACGGTGGATCTGTCCCTCCGGTATCTCCTGCTGCCCCAACTCACCGAGGCGTCCCGATGGGGCGAGGTGATCGGGGTCAGCGCTCCTGGCCCCCACGTCGCCGAACTGGAGGAGCGAGGGATCCGCCACGTTCCCCTACCGGGATCCACCCGGGGGTTCGCGCCACTGTCCGACCTGCGTGCCGCGGCGGGTCTGTGGCGGATCCTCAGGCGGGAACGCCCCGACGTTCTCCACACCCACAATCCGAAACCAGGGATCTACGGCCGGATCGTCGGCCGCCTGGCCGGGGTGCCGGTGGTGGTGAACACCGTCCACGGCCTGTACGCCGCGCCGGACGACCCTTTGACCGAACGACTGCCCGTCTACCTCCTAGAGGCGCTGGCCTCCCGGTTCTCCGACGTGGAACTGGTCCAGAACCCCGAAGACCTCCACCTCATGCGGAGGCTCAGGATCGCTTCGCCCCGCAAGCTCGTCTTGCTGGGCAACGGGGTCGATCTGGACCGGTTCAACCCCGAGAACGTCGCTCGTCATCGGGAGGCGACCCGACGAGAGTTGGGGGTCGCTCCGAACGAGATCCTGGTTGGGATGGTGGGTCGGCTGGTGGCCGAGAAGGGCTATCCGGAGCTGTTTCGAGCAGCTCGACGACTCGGGCCGGGCTACCGGGTGGTGGTGGTCGGGCCCGACGATCCCGAAAAGCCCGATGCGCTCGACCGGGAAGTCATCTCCGATGCCCGAGCCGCCGGCGTGGTCTTCCTGGGGATGAGAACCGACGTCGAGCGGCTCTACGGCGCCTTCGACGTCTTCGTCCTCCCTTCCCACCGGGAGGGTTTCCCCCGGGCGGCCATGGAGGCTGCCGCCTCGGGGCTCCCTGTGGTAGCCACCGACATCCGGGGATGCCGTCAGGTGGTCGAACCCGGCATCACCGGGCTACTCGTACCGGTGGGAGATCCGGGAGCGCTCGCCGAAGCGATCACCCGACTGGGAGACGACCCGGACCTGCGGGCCTCCATGGGCCAGGCCGCCGCCGCCAAAGCCCGGGCCGAGTTCGACGAACGCCAGGTGGTGGACAAGGTGGTCGACACCTACCGGAGGGTCCTGGCCGACAAGGGTCTGGGGTGGATGATGAGCCGACCCGGGCGGGCCGAGATCCGCCCTGGGCGCCGGGGGGACGCCCGGACGCTGGCCGAGCTGCACCGGAGAGGGATAGAAACCGGATTCCTGTCATCGCTGGGTGTCCGGTTCTTGCAGCAGCTCTACCGTTTCATGCTCACCGACCCGTCCTGCCGGGTGCTGGTGGCGGCGGATGCCGACGACCAGGTCGTCGGTTTCATCGCCGGCACCGCCGACACGGCCGGTCTCTACCGCCGCTTCCTCGAAGGAGGAGGGGTGACCGCCGGGCTGGCGGCTGCTCCCCGCATGTTGCGCCCGTCGGTGACCCGCCGCCTCTGGGAGACTCTCCGGTACGGCACCGACCGGGCGGACGGGCCGGAGCTGCTGGCCATGGCGGTGGCACCCGGGTGGCGGGGACGGGGGTTGGGAAAGAGCCTGGTCGACGCACTGAAAGATTGGGCTCGCCAAGAAGGCCTGGACCGGATGCGGGTCGTGGTCGGAGCGGACAACCAGCCGGCGATAGCCCTCTACCGGCAGGCCGGTTTCGGTCGGCCCAAACCGATGTCGGTGCACTCCGGCGAACGTTCCCTCGAGCTCACGTGGCGTCCGTGAGCGGCCCCGCCGCAGCCCTCGTCACCTCGATCTCGGTGGTCGGGCTCATGGTGTTGGTCGGACGACGGGCGGGCTGGGTCGACCGGCCCGACGGCGACCTGAAACCGCATCGCAGCCCGGCGGTGCCCCTCGGGGGAGTCGGTGTGTGGTGCGGACTGGTGGCTGGTTTGGCCGTGGCCGGTGATCTACCCCCCGGCCTGCTCATCGCTGCCACCCTCATCCTGGCTGTGGGACTGGTCGACGACCTCGTAGGGTTGGAACCCGTCCCGAGGATCCTGGCCGCCCTGGCCGCCGGCGGGATCCTCGGATGGGAACTCTGGGGGATTCTTCGGGGTGATGGCAGGCGCGGTGCTCGCTGTCGTCCTCGTCAACGCGGTCAACCTGTGGGACGGGATGGACGGTTTGGCAGCGTCGACCGGGGCCGTCACCGGACTTGCGATGTCCTTGCTGGCGGAGGAGGTGACCGGCGCGGTCCTGGCCGCCACCCTGGTGGGGTTCCTGATATGGAACCTGCCGCCTGCCCGGGCTTTCCTCGGTGACAACGGCGCCTACGTGACCGCGATCGGGTTCGTGTCGATCGCGCTAGGCCCGGACGGCGTGTGGTCCCTCGGATTGGTGGCGCTGGTCGGTTTGCCGCTGGTCGATCTGGCGGCGACCGTGCTGCGAAGGCTGCGGGATCGCCGTCCCCTCTTCGCGGGAGATCGGGACCACCTGTACGACCGGCTCTGCCGGCGGATCGGAGCGAGGGCCACGCTGATCCTGCTGGCCGGGATACAGATCGGATGGTGTGGGCTGGTGATCGTCGGGTGGTCCGCGGTCGGTGCGGTTCCTACGCTCGTGCTGGCCGGAGCAGCCGGCTTGGCGGGTGCGTGCTGGGCGGGGCTCAGAGGTCCGTGAGGCTGCGACGGGGTTTGGGATCGGGCCATCCGAGGAGGATCACGACCGCCAGGAACATGGCCAGGACCTGGCCGCGCTGACGGGCGATGATCCCCAGGTTCCGTACCGCCGAGAAGGCGATGGCGAACGCCAAGGTGTAGAAGGTGCAGAACACCAGGTAGCCGGTTCTCCGCCAGGTACCGAGGTTCCCCAACATGGCCGGGAGCCTCCACAGGACCAGCACCAGGAGGAAGGTGGTCTCCAACGCGGCCAGCAGATGCTGCGGCTCCGACGCTTCGAACACGAACGGGCGGAACAACACCAGGGCCAACCCAGCAGGTACGTCGGCCGGGCCGGTCACCGGCCCACCCGAGGCCACCGTTCCCCGCTCGGAGGTCCGCCGCACCACCTCGGAGGTGATGAACTCCAGATCCTGGGTGTCCTCCAATCGGAACCCGAGGAGTTCGGGTAGGAGCAACAACACCAGCAGGCCGGCGGCGGTGCAGCCGCCCAGGAAGGCGAGGCGCCTGAGACCGTTCCCGCCTCCCCTCACGGGAGGCCTGGCGAAGAGGGCCGCAGCGGCAGCCCCGCCCACCACCAGGGCGGCGATGTGGAGCCGGATGGCGCCTAGAGCCGCCAGTCCCAACCCCATGGCGGCGATCCAGCGGAGCTGGAACCTCTCCAACACCCGGGAGACCCCATAGGCGGCCAGACCCAGACCGAGGATCACCAGGGCGTCCTTGCCGATGCTGGAGGGCCAGAAAGCGAAAGTGGGGAGGAGGAACAACAGCGCGGCGTAGGGCTTGAGATGGTGCGGCTTGGCCCAGCGCCGGAAGGCGGCGTATAGGAGCAGCTGACCGAAGAAGGCGAGGACGGCGAAGATCACGAACCCGCCGAGCAGGTCGGGGGTGAAGACCGCGAACATCAGACCGGTCAGCCATTCGACGATCTGGGTTCCCACCGATCCGGTTCCGGACAGTTCGGGAACCCGGCCCGAGCGCCACGTCGCAGCCATACGGGAAGCCGTCTGGTAGTAGCCGACCGCGTCGCCGTAGCCGTAGATCCAACGGACCATGGCGAAGCGAGCGAAGGAGCCTGCCAGCTTGGCTGCGAACCCGAGGGCGATCCAGCGGGGCAGCCAGTCGTGGTCGGCGGGTGTTCGCATCGCCCGGGCGACTATCGTCAGAGCCACCGCCGCCAAAGCCAGGAAGACGACCGCCCCGGCCCCTTGGGCGCCCATGCCGACCAGCACCGCGAACCCCGCAACCAGGACTGCCGCCGGTACCCACCAAGGGAGGTTCATAGGAGCTCCAGGTCGCTGGTGGCGAGATCCCAACGGGACAGGTCACCCACCTCCAGGTCTGCACGTAGAGGGCGGGCCACGAGACGCAGCGTCGTGACGGGAAGGGGTACCAGCCCGGCCCGTATCGCTGCACGCCTCTCCGGGCTCCCCGGCGAGAACCATCCAGCCAGATATCGGGCCCGGTGACGCCGTGCGATCGCACGTACCGGTGCCGGGTCGGCCCGCCCGAGTAGGTCGGAGAGGACCAGCTCCGGCCGTCCAGACCGAAGATTGGCTCTCACGATCGCCGTTGCGTCGTTGCGCTGGACCATGCCGTAGCGAGCGGTCGGGTGCTGGAGGAAGCGCCACCGTTGGTAGGCGATGGTGCGCGGGGTCCTCCAACCCCGAGGTGGCCTGTCCTCGAGGGCGGGTTCGACCGGCCAGACGTCGGGCAGATACTCGTCGACCCGCGCCAGCCCCGACCCGGGGTGGGACGCACCGATCAACCTGGGACGAGCCAGCACGCCGACCCGACCGACCGGCTTCCAGCCCATCGACAGGTAGCCCGGCCCCGATTTGGCGTTGGGGGTGTTGAAGATCAGATCGAATCCAAGCGCTCTGGCTTCTTCCACCGCGGCAGTGGTCAAGTTCCGGAAGATCCCCCGGCGAGTGAACTCGGGATGGGTAGCGGTGTCGACCGCACGCAGGCAGCGAAGACGCTCACCGGACGGTCCGACCAACTCCCATCGCATGAGGGCCCGCACCCCCACCACCCTTTCCTCGGCCACCGCGACCAGTACCAGGGACGGCCCGAAAGGATTGTCGGCGTGTTTCCAACGCCACAGGTCGGGTGAGCGGCGCAGCAGAGGCGTCTCCCCCAAGGCAGCCTTGAGGAGTTCGAGGATGCCGGGAAGGTCGCCCGGCTCGGCTCGGCGGATCTCCACCTCAGGATGCAGCGACGCGGGAGTAGATGCGCTCATATTCCGCGACCATTCTGGCGAGACCGTAACGCTCGGCGACGAGACGTGCGCCGACCTTGCCCCACAGCGGGGCATCGGGGCTCGTCAAGGCCTCCGAGACCGCCTCCGCCAACGCTCTCGGGTCGCCGGGAGGCACCAATCTGCCGGTTTCCCGGTCCGAGATGAGCGACGACACCCCTCCCACTTCGGTGGCCACCACCGGTCTCTCCAACGCCAGCGCCTCGAGCAGGACGACCGGGAGCCCTTCGAAATCGGATGGGTTCACCACGACGTCGGCTGCGGCTAGGAACGAACGGGCGTCCTCCCGTCTTCCCAGGAACCGGATCCGATCGCCCACTCCGGCGGCCTCGGCCTCCTCCCGTATCCGACGCAGGTCACCGGGGTACTTCTCACCTCCCACCGACACCACCAAAACCTCGGGTACGAGCGAAGCCAGGAGCCTGGTGGCCTGGATGAGGTTGGAGTGCCCCTTGTGCGGACGGATGTTGCCAACGTGTACCACCAGCGGAACGCCGGCGCCGATGCCGAGCTCGTGGCGGACCTCCTCGGCCGGACGCAGCTCCGACCGATCCACCCTCACCCCGTTCTCCACGGTCTCGGGTTCCGGACCCGGATACGACGACAAGGCTTCCCGAACCTGGTGGCTGACCGCGACCACCGCGGCGTTCCGCCGATAGGTGAGCCGGTTGAGGATCCTGGTGGGGAGCCGATACGAGTCGGGCAGGTTGTGCTCGGTATACACCACGGGTACACCGGCGAACAGGCGGGCCAGGACCCCGGACAGCGGTAGGTGGGCATGCACCAGGTGGGGTCGCCAGGCCCGCACGAGACGCCTGAAGCGACGGATCGAACCCGGTTCCAGTCCGACGCGCCCATCGAGACACTCCACCTCCACCCCGACAGAAGCCAGGCGGGGAGCCAGTTGGTCCTTCCAGGGCAGCACGTATGCGACCAGATAGTCGAACCTGGTGCGGTCCCAGTAGGGAGCGGCATCCGCAATGAGGCTCTCGGCGCCACCAATCCCGAGTCCTTTCACGAGGATCAGGACACGGGTGCGGGCCGTCATTCGTCGAGCAGTTCTCTGAGCCCCTCCTCGAAGGAGACCGAAGTCCGCCAGCCCAGCACCTGGGCTGCCCGCTGAGAGCTGACCAGGGCAGAGGGGACGTCCCCGGGCCGGGGAGGTCCGAAGACGAGTTGGGTCGGGTATCTCTCCACCACCCGTTCCGCCAGCTCCTTGATCGACACCATCGACGGTGCGACCACGTTGAGGGCCTGGCCGGTCGCATCCGACCCGATCGCCTTCTCGAAGGCGTCGGCGATGTCCCTCACGTGGGTGAACTGTCGGCCCTGGGAGCCGTCCCCCTGGATGGTGATCGGTTCACTCCTCCTGGCCCGGTCGATGAAGATCCGGAACACCGAATTGGGTCGAAGTCCAGGACCGTACGCCGTCCCCAGACGGAGGGAGATCCCGTTGAGACCTCTGAGCCGACACGCCGCCAGGACCAGCGACTCTCCGGCGAGCTTGGTGATGTTGTACGGATGGTCGGGTCGGGTCGGATGGTCCTCGTCGATCGGCTCGTACTCGGGCTCCCCGTACACCTCCCAGGTCGACGCGTAGACCAGACGGGCGCCGGCTGCGAGGACGGCCTCCACCACGTTGGCGGTGCCCACCACGTTCACCCGCGCTGCCAAGACCGGGTCCTTGGCCGCCTGGTACACGTCGCCGATGGCGCCGATGTGGGCCACGGCGTCGACGTCCCGGACCGCTCGGTTGACGTCACCCACGTCGGTCAGGTCGCCCACGAAGGAGACCGTTCCCGGCGTCGGTCGAATATCGAACCCTCTCACGTCGTGGCCGGCGTCGATCAGCCGCCTGACGACGTGTTGGCCGACGAATCCCGCCGAACCGGTAACCAGGACTTTCATCTCACCTCCAGCCCGTTGCCCCAACAAGAGCCTAGCGGCCACCCAGTGTGGCAGTAACCGACCGGTTCGATATGAGACGGGGGACCCATTCCCCGCGGGACGTCCGACCCGGGACGGGTCGCTGGGGAGCCAGAAGCACACCGGCGACCAACCGAGAGATCTGCTTCTACATGCGGCGGACCCGAGATTTGGGACCACCGACCCACGGTCGCCCTCTTCCGCATTCGGATCCCGGTGGTAGCCTGACCACGAGGAGTGATCCCGGAGGCGGGTTACCTCGGCTTCCGAGGGAGGTCCATTGGCGGGGCAGGCTGACAGAAGAGCATCTGCTGGGGGTTGGCGCGGCGCGATAGCCGTAGCGGCCTCCCGGGTTCGGGCCGACCTGGCCTTCGCGGCGGTCGACCTCTTCCTCGTCGTGGGCGCCTACACGACCGCGCTCGGCATACGCATGCTCGACCCTCTGGTGGGCGACCCGCAGCGCTACTGGGTCGATCTCATGGCGCTCATGCCGCTGATCGTCGCGGTCCACCTGGGAGCCAACGTGGTGTTCGGCGCCTACGGGCACGTCTGGCGGTACGCCAGCCTGGCCGAAGCCAGGCAGATCGTGGTGGCCAACGCCGTGGCCGGGATGCTGATCGCCCTCGCTTCGGGGTTGTCACGACGGACAATGGAGCTGGTGGTTCCCTACGGGGTGGTGCTGGCCGGCACCATGCTCAGCGTCGGGGGAATGGGGCTGGTGCGTTACCGGTCGCGCCTGTTCTCCTTCAAGCGAGCCCCCACCACGTCGCGGATCCTGGTGGTCGGTACCGGTACACCGGCGGCGACCTTCGCCAGGGAGGCCCCCGCTCTCGCCAGCGGTGGAGAAGTCGTGGGTTTCGTCAGCACCGACTCCTCTCCTGTCGATCCGGTCAGGCGGCTGGTGGGGCTCCCCGTGCTGGGAGGCATCTCGGAACTTCAGCGGGTTTTGGCGGAACAGCGGATCGACCAGGTGGTGGTAGCGGGTGGGGGACCGGACCTGGTGAAGAAGGTGGTGGACCTCTGTATGGAGAGCGAAGTCCGGCTCCGGATCGTTCCCGACCTGGAAGACGTGATGGCGGACCGATCCCCCACCCTGGACGTGCGGGACATAAGTGTCGAGGACCTGCTGAGGCGGGAGCCGGTCGTCACCGACCTGGAGGCGATCGGCGCCCTGCTTCGGGGGCGGAGGGTGATGGTCACCGGAGCGGGCGGGTCCATCGGATCCGAAGTGGTGAGGCAGGTGCTGCAGTTCGAGCCCGAGGTGGTGTTCGCCCTGGACCGGGACGAGACCCTTCTCCACGAGGGCTCTCTGCGGTGGGACGGCAAACACGAGACGATCCTCTGCGACGTCAGGAGCCGCGCCAAACTGGTCGCACTGTTCCAGACGCTGCGCCCCCAAGTGGTGTTCCATGCCGCGGCGCTGAAACACGTTCCGGTCCTCGAAGCGCAGCCCGACGAGGCCGTGCTGACCAACGTGGCGGGGACCCGCAACGTGATCGATGCGGGCTCGCTGGCGGGGATGGAGCGTTTCGTGCTCATCTCGACCGACAAGGCGGTGGATCCTGCCAGCGTGATGGGTGCTACGAAACGCCTCGCCGAGATGCTGGTACAGGCAGGGGCTGCGCGGCGGGACGGATGCGTGTACACCGCGGTTCGGTTCGGGAACGTGTTGGGGAGCCGGGGGTCGGTGGTTCCCACGTTCGTCGAGCAGATCAAACGGGGAGGTCCGGTGACGGTCACCCACCCTGAGATGACCCGCTACTTCATGACCGTGGCCGAAGCCGTCCAGTTGGTGCTCCATGCAGCGGTGTTGGCGGAGGGTTCCGAAGTGTTCGTGCTGGACATGGGCGAGCCGGTGAAGATCGTCGACCTGGCCAAACGCCTGATCCGGCTGGCCGGCCTGACCCCGGGGAAGGACATCGAGATCGAATACACCGGTCGGCGTCCAGGTGAGCGGCTCAGCGAGAGGTTGTCGGCGGAGCCGCTGGTCCCCACTCCCAATCCGGTGATATTCAAGGCCGATCTCCCCGTCCCGGCAGCGTCGAGCGTGGCAGAGCTGGCCGACCGGCTCGTCACTGCTGCTGAGCAGGGTGACACCCGGGCCGTGATCGACCTCCTCGCCCAGGCCACCGGAGGGAATCTCGGCACCCCCACTCCCATCGATCTGCGTGAGGGAATCCCCACGTGGAGCTGAACCGGATCCTCCGCATCCTCCGGGCCCGGTGGCGAAGCCTGTTGCTGCTGGCTCTCGTCGGCGGCGCGCTCGCCGGCGGCATCACCCTGATCGTCAACCGTTCGGCCGAACCGATCTACCAGGCGACCGCCCCGATCCGATTCGAACCCGCCGAGGGCCAGACCATCGCAGACCTCGAGCAGGAGATAAGCGAGGCTCTGTCGGTCGCGGTCTTCGCCGCACAGGCGGAGCTCACCGCAGATCCCACCAACCTGATCGAGGCCGACGCCGTGGGGGGCCGGCTCCTGTTCATCGCCCAGGCGTCGACACCTGCCGAAGCCGCCGCCAAGGCCGAGCATCTGAGACAGCTCTACCTCGACCTGGAGCCCACCGTGGGCGAACAGGTCGACGTGCTTCTGGAACAGCTAGAAACCCAGGCCGCCGAGCTGGAGAAGGAACTCGACCTGCTTCAGAGGCCGCTCAACGAGGCGGAGGAGGAGCTGGCCGCGACACACGACCTCCTCGACAGTCAGATCCAGGCACTCCGCTCCCAGATCGTCCAACTCACCGTTCAGGCGGTGCTCGCCTCGCCGGAGGAGCGCCCGGTAGTGGAGGAGAGTCTCGCCAAGGTGAGAGCGGAGCTGGAGAGGCTGAAAGCCGAGAAGGAAGCTCTCCCCCCCCGCCCTTCCGAGGAGCTGCCGACGTCCGAACAGCTCCAGGTGACCGCTCTCCAGAGGAGGCTGGAGCTCCTCACCCTGGAGTACGAGAGGCTCTATCTGAGGAAACTGGGCGTCACCGGTGGAGGCGTCGCCGAACCCGTCACCTTCCTCAACCTCACCCCGTCACCCGGAAGTCCCATCCTGAACGGCACGGCAGGCTTGTTGGGGGGCTTCGTGCTGGCGCTGTCCGCACTGGTGATCGACGCCAGGGTCCGGCAGCGGATATGGCTGCCGGTCGACCTGTCGATTCCGGTTCTGGGGGAACTACAACCCCGACCGGTCACCACCGACGTACCCTGGTACGACTACGCCGAAAGGCATCCCCGGCGGTTGGCGATCCAGGCGCTGCGAACAGTTGTCGAGGCCCGCCTGGGCGACCGGCCCGCGACCCTGGCCGTGACCGGCATGGGAGCCGGTCAGGTCTCGGTGCATGCCTTGGCCGCCGACCTGGCGGCTTCCTTCTCCAGCGCCGGGTGGTCGGTGCTGCTGGTGGATGCGGACCTGGCTGCGCCGTCGCCGCTTCCCGAGTTCAGGGTGAAGGGGCCGGGCCTCTGGGACGTATTGTCGATCGAGGCGGGTGACATCGAGGGTCAGCGGCAGGCCGCGTCGAAGGCCTTGGACGAGGCCATCGTGATCAAAGAAGGACTGGTCGTCATGCCCGCCGGCGCGGTGGTGGAGTCCCCGGCCGACCGACTGGCCGGCCCCCACCTCCGGGTGTTGTTGGAGGAGGCGAGTCGCCGCTTCGACCTGGTGGTGGTAGCAGGGGCGGACGCCGAGGATCCCTCCGGCCAGATCCTTCTCCAGAGGATGGACGCGGGTCTGTTGGTGTTGGAGCCGGGCAAGACCTCGGCTTCCGAGGTAGAGGACCTGGTCACCTTCCTCGGTCGGGGAGGTGGCAGACTCCTCGGCGCCGTCATGGTGTCGCGGTTCCGCCCGGTGAGGGCGCGTCTGGGGCCCGAGCCCGCAGAGGAACCACAACCTCCTCCAGCGAAGCGTCCTAGGCCTCGTCCCGGGGCAGACGGGGCCACTACCTCCCTGCTCGAACGGCTCGCGTCGGCGGTGGCGGTCGAGAAAGCGGTGGCTGCGGCAGAGGAGCGTCGCCGTCAGAAGCACGCTGAGCATCCGGACCTGGCATCGAGCGTGACGATCAGTCTGGACCGCGACGAGCCTTCGACCTCGGCGAGCGAAGCTTCCCGGACGCTGGGCGAAAAGGTGTTGGAAGCCCTGACCGACTCCGATCCAGAAGACAGCTACGAAACCGTGGCCGAGTTCGTCGTGGCAAAGGTGGAAGACGTCATGTTGGCTTCCGCGTCCTCCGGAACGGTCAGCGAGGAAACCGCCGAGGCGATGATCCGTCTGGGTTTCGCGCCGCTCCATTCGGTCAGGGGTCATCCTTCGGTGGGGGCACGGCTCGCCGCCGAGTTGAGGCACCAGCTCGGCACCCGGCACGGCCAACTCGTGGAACGGGAGATCGCTCGGATCCTCTCCAGCCGGTACCGACCCGAACAGATCGACCTCGACGGCTGGCTGGCCCGGGAGTTCTTCGAACGGCACGTCGCCCGCACACAGCGCCACCCGGTCGTCTGGCATCTCCGGAGCCGAAGAGGAACCGTCCAGGTGTTGGTCAACGGACGCCGGCTCGACCGGAAGCGGCTCGACCTGCTGAGTACGTCGCTGGTGACGGCCGTGACCGACGCTCTGCAACGGCAACGCCGAGCCGCGGTGAGGGACGGAAACCGGGAGCTGGTGGAGCGGCTCGACGAGCAGCTCGAAGACGCCCACGAGTTCGGAATCGCCCTCGGCTGGCTGTACGAGGGGACCGTTCCCGAAGCGAGGATCGTCTACCCGTGGCGTCCCCCCGAGCAGCAGCCCCGGGGCTGGAGCCCAGTGTGGGAAGAAGGGATTCCGGCGCATCTGGCACCCCTGCAACGACTCGGACTGCTGGCGGTGCCGGTCCTGGAGGACGAAGAGCTGCTGGCTCTCCACCCCTGATGCTTCGAATGGCCATCAAGGCGCTGTCTGTGCTGGTGGATCGGATTCGCCCACCGATGAGTGGTCCCAGGATCCTCATCTACCACCAGGTAGGGGCAGGTTCGGGTCTCCAGATGGACGTACTTCCGGACGTCTTTCGACGCCACATGGAATGGCTCGCCTACCATCGAAAGGTAGTGCCCCTGGCTCATGCGTTGGACGCATGGAACGATCCCGGGTCGGAGAGGCTGGTGGTGGTTTCCTTCGACGACGGTTACCGAGGAGTTTTCGACCATGCGTTCCCCGTGCTGGTGGAGCTGGGGCTGCCCTTTACCCTCTACCTCACCACCGAACCGATCGAAACGGGGCGTCCCATGTCGGGTGCTCCTCCCCTCACCTGGAAGCAGATCGCGCTGATGGCCGAATCGGGTCTCGCCACGATCGGGGCTCACACCCACACCCACCCCGACCTGCGGGACCTGGAACCGGAACACATCGAGGAAGAGCTCGCGACCTCCAACCGTCTCATCTGGGAGAGGGTCGGGGTGGAACCGGTCCACTTCGCCTATCCGTGGGGCTACTGGTCTCCCCAGGCCGACCCACTGGTCAGGAATTCGTATGTGTCGGCCGTCTTGGGGGGCACGGCGTCGGATCCCCAGACGTTCGACCCACACCGGATCAACCGCTGTCCGGTCCTAGCGTCGGACGGGTTCGTCTTCTTCCGGGAGCGGCTCAGGGGCGGGCTCAGGCTGGAAGAGGCAATCCGGAGAGTGGTTCGAGGGTATCGGGGACCGTGATCACCGTTTCGCCATCTGGGCGAAGGTGTAGTTGCGTTCGGTGAGCTCGGTGAAGCTCCCAACGTCGGCTACCTTCCCGTCCACCATCAGCACCACCCGATCACAGTCCTTCACGGTGGTGAGCCGATGGGCCACCGTGATCATGGTGAACTCTCCTCGTAGTCTGGCCAGGGCTTCCAACAGTGCGGCTTCGGTGAGGTTGTCGAGCGCCGAGGTGCCTTCGTCGAACACCAGCAGGCGGGGTCTGCGGTAGAGGGCTCTGGCTATGGCCACCCGCTGTTTCTGGCCTCCGGAGAGCCGCACCCCCCTCTCGCCCACCAGCGTGTCCAGCCCGTCGGGCAGGGAGGCCACCACTTCGGTGAGCTGCGCCAACTCGACCGCTTCCCGCAGGGTCTCTTCATCGATCTCTTCGTCGGGGATGCCGAGGGCGATGTTCCGTCTCAGGGTGTCGTCGAGCAGGAACACGCCTTGTGGCACCAGCCCGATCTGCGACTGCCACCCCCGGAGGTTGGTGTGGATGTCGACACCGTCGACTTCGATCCGGCCCTGGTCGGGAGCCAGCAAACCCACGATCAGGCTGAGGAGTGTGGTCTTACCGGATCCGGTCGATCCGACGATCCCGATCGATTCGCCTCGTCTGACCTCGAGGCTCACCCCGTCTACCGCCGGGACCGCCGCCGACGGGTACCGGAACCCGACCCGGTCCAACACCAGTGAGCGTTGCAGGACCAGCGGTCGGGTCTCTTCCGGGTCTTCCCAATCGTCTCCACGAGGGAGCTCGATCAGATCCCGGTACACGTTGTCGACCGCAGCACGACCGAAACGGAGCCGGTTGGTGGCCGCGACGACCTTGTTCAAACCGGGCAGGAGCCGCAGGGTGGCGTAACCGAAGATCCCGAACACGGCCAGGAGATCGGATGCCTCGGCTCCCCGGAGGGTCACGATGCTGAGCACCGCCACCACCGACACCAGGACCACGGTTTCCAGGCTGACCTTGGGGACCTCCTGGAGGACCGCCGCTTTGTACCTGCTTCGTGCCAGAAGTTCGCGATGACGTGAGAATCCCGCCAGGAAGAACGGTTCCCTCCCCGAAACCTTGACCTCTCGGATTCCGTGCAGGGCTTGCGAGAGGTGCCTGTGGGCCGCGCCGATGGCATCTTCGGCCTGTCTCCCCAACTGTTGGATTCGAGGTTGGACGGCCCGGAGTACCAGCCATACCAGGGGAGCGACCGACGCCCACCGCTACCCCGACACCGACCGGAGAGGTCACGAACAGCGTGACGAACAGAGCCAGGGCCACCAGACCTTCCGAGAAGATCGTCGACACCGGGGTGAGAAGGTTTATCACCACCTCGTTCACCGACCAGAGGGAGTTACGGATCAGTTCCGAGGAGTTGCGTTGGAGATGCATGTGGTAGGGCATCGCCAGGTAGCCGCGGGTGAGGCGCTCGGCGAGATCCGCCCCCACCATCTGCTCGGTCCTGTGTTGGAGATAGCGGTGCCACAACACCACCAAGCTCCTCACCAGGAAGAACGAGCCGGCACCGGCCAGGAACCAGAGCCTGGCGGCACCTTCCGCCAGCTGCAACTGCCCGACCATCGGCAACGAAAACCGACCTTGGGGATCGTCGAGGAGCTGGATGAGGGCGAAGACCACCACCGCCGCGACTGCTTCCAGGAAGGCCATCATCACCGTGAGAGCGACCACCATTGCCCAATGGCGACGGAATCGCCGCCCGATGAGGAAGATGGCCTTCCTGACCAACGGGAGGTCAGGCTTCTGCACGGGTGGTGGCTCCTTCACGGATACGGTTCCAAGCCTCTCTGGCTCCCGACGGAGGCAGCTCTACGTCGTCCCAGGTGACTACATCGCCCCGATCGAGATCGCGGGTGATCACTGCGTTCTTCAGAAGGCCGATCGGCACGTGATCCGGCCGGTCGACGATCTTCACCGCCAACCCGCGGAAGTCGAAGCTGCCGATCGCCGACCCGACCTTGGACCCGGCCGGCACCGGGCGCTTTGCGGTGGCGGCCAACGACAGCCGGGGGTGGGCACCGTTGTCGAGCAGCACTTCTCCCTCGAGAGCGCGCCGAACCGTCTTGAGGATCTCGAGATGCACGAAGATGTTCGGTCGGACCAGCGTGTAGTAGGGGCCCGGACCCAGCTTGTAGTAGGCCAGAGCTGCGGCCTGCTCGGGGTCGTGGGTGGCGACCACGAACACGCCGTGCGGCAAGTTGGGGGACACCACGAACTCGGTTATCGGCCGTCCTACCTTCTCGTAGGCTTCCACCAACACCTTGGTCGCCTCTTCCTGGTCGGCGACGGGAGCCCCGAGCATCCCTTCGGTGACGATGGTGGCGCCGAAGTGGTTCCCCACCAGGATCTGTTCGGCTTGGACTTTCGTCCCGTCGGTGAAGGCGGTCACCATGGGAAGGCTGATGCCTTGCCGGGAACCCCAATACCGCATCTCTTCCGGGGTGGGGTCCAGGTTCAAGAATCCCTTCATGTTCCCGTAGGCGATCGGCTGGAAGCCCATGGCCACCGCCTCCCGGTGCAGCTCCGCCAGGCAGCCCGGCTGGTCACCGGCCGCCTCGGTGACGATTCCCCGACCCACGAAGTAGGAGCCGCACGTGATGTGGAACTCGGTGTTCATGGTCACCACCGGACGGTCCGCGTCCACTGCCTGTCCGACCACGTCGAAGGCCCACACCGGGTCTCCCGAACACTCCACCACCACGTCGCTTCGTTTCACCAGCTCTTCGGGTGATCCGGTTAGCAGCGAGTCGGGGAAACCGCCGACCTCTTCGGGGGTGCGTCGGGTCAACACCGATGACACTCTGAACCCGTCCCTCCTCCAGATCTCCCGGGCGAGGTTGGAGGCGATGAAGCCGGTTCCCACCAGACCGATGTTCACCTCAGCGGGCATCGTCGCTCCTCTTGAACTGCGGCTCCCACCCGCCGAAGGGCTCTTCGAGCAGGCGCATCAGATACCGCCCGTAGTCGGATCGGTCTAGGGCTTGGGCCAGCTTCCAGAGTTGCTCGTCGTCGATATATCCCATCCTCCAGGCGATCTCCTCGGGGCACGCCACCTGGAGTCCTTGCCGTTGCTGCACCGTGGCGATGAAGTTCGCGGCCTGGAGTAGCGACTCGTGGGTGCCGGTGTCCATCCAGGCCGTCCCACGTCCCAGCAGTTCGACCTGGAGGAGACCCTGATCGAGGTAGGCGCGGTTCACGTCGGTGATCTCCAATTCACCCCGAGGGGACGGGCGCACCTGGCGGGCGATGTCGACCACCTGGTGGTCGTAGAAGTACAAGCCGGTCACCGCGAAGTGGGATTTCGGCTTCTCCGGCTTCTCCTCGATCGAGATCACGTTTCCCGAGTCGTCGAACTCGACCACGCCGTAACGTTCGGGATCCCGTACGTAATAGGCGAACACGATCGCGCCCCGCTCGAGTTGGGCGGCCCGATGCACCCTGTCGGTCATTCCGTAACCAAAGAAGACGTTGTCGCCGAGGATCAACGCCACCGGTTCCCCTGAGATGAACTGGGCGCCGATCAAGAACGCCTCCGCCAAGCCGCGCGGCTCCGCCTGAAAGGCATAGGAGAAGCGCAGACCCCATTGCGAACCGTCACCGAGAACGTCGTGGAACCTGGAAGCGTCGTGGGGGGTGGTGATGATGAGGATGTCCCGAATCCCGGCCAACAT
This sequence comes from Acidimicrobiia bacterium, assembly GCA_026002975.1. Taxonomy (GTDB): domain Bacteria; phylum Actinomycetota; class Acidimicrobiia; order Spongiisociales; family ZC4RG35; genus BPGJ01. Next base: position 17,338 of record BPGJ01000004.1, on the reverse strand, counting down.
CAGCACCGAAAGGGGGTAGTAGATCATGGGCTTGTCGAAGATCGGGAGTAGCTGCTTCGACACGCCACGGGTGATGGGGTAGAGACGGGTTCCGGCTCCTCCGGCGAGGATGATGCCCTTCATGGGAGGTCGAGCAGCGCTCCATCGATCTCGACTTCCCGGAGCAGCCGCTGAAACCGAATCAGGGTCCGATACCAGTCGAGGGTGATGGTCTCCGGGGTGCGGTCGGTGCGACCCGCCTCGAGCGCCTCGACGATCTCACCGACACCGTCCTCGGCCCGGCGGGTCGCCTTCCAGCCGATCGATTCGATCCGGTCGAAAGCCACCCGGTAGCTCCGGTGGTCGGGATCTCCATACCATTCGATCTCCACCGGGCGGTTCACCAGGTCGGCGACCAGCGAACCCAGGTTCCCGATCTGATAGACGTTGTCGGCGGATCCGACATTGAAGATCTTCCCGTTCACCAGATCCGGCTCCACCTCGAGCATGAAGATCTGCGCCTCGGAGGTGTCCTTGACGTGGACCATGGGACGCCACTGCGAGCCGTCTCTCATCAGGGGAAGCCGACCGGTCTTCCAGGCCCCGTAGGTCATCCCGTTGATCGCCAGGTCGAAACGCATCCGAGGCGAATACCCGTAGACCGTCGCCTGTCGGAGAACCACGACGCAGAACCCGTCGTCGGCCAGTGGCAGGACATCCCTTTCGGCGGCTTCGTTGGCCTTGGCATAGGTGGTCAGCGGGTTGGTGGGGGATTCTTCGTCCGCGACCGTGTCGGGGTCCTGAAAGCCGTAGAGGGAGCAGGAGGAGGGGAGGACGTAGCGGGTGGCGCCGGCTTCCCTCGCCAGCCGGGCGCACCGGGCCCGGGCCAGGTGGTTGATCTGCCAGGTCGCCTCGGTGAACATCTCGCCGCTGGGGTCGTTGGATATCGCCGCCAGGTCGATCACCGCGCCGACCCCGTCGAAGTGCTCCGGTCTGAGCCTTCGCACGTCTTCCACGATGACTTCCAGGCGGGGATGGTCGGGGAGGAGATCACGCCCAAAGAAGAAACGGTCCACCGCCCTCACCCGATAACCCCGCTCCAGCAGCATGGGTACCAGGGTCGTGCCGATATACCCTCCGGCACCCGTCACCAGAACCCGACCGGTCCCGGCACTCATGTAGGCCTCCCTGCCCGTATCGCCTTCGGATGGCATCGTACCCGGTGGGCTGGCGAACTCCAGGGGGCCGGGCGACCCATATCCGGTTGGCGGGACCCCAGGTTACGGTTTGGGAGGGGATGCAGCAGGGAACTCCTCGAGGTGCACACGAGCTCTGGGCGGAGAGGTAGATGCGGGATTGGTGCATTCTCGTCGGGGCCGACGAGGACTACGCAATGGGTTTGGCCGTCACGCTCGACACCGCGCTCGGTGGCGTCGATGGCCGGGTGGAGGTGTGGGTCGTAGATGGGGGGATGACCGGCGACACTCGTCGCCGGATCGCACGGGTGGTGGACCGGCGAGGAGGCTCGATCCGCTGGCATCGCCTCGACAAGAGGGCCTTCGACGGGGTCCGGGTCGCGCCGTGGGGATCGGTGGTGAACTACTTTCCCCTCCTGGCACCGAGCCTGGTGGACACCGGCCTGGTGTTGGCACTCGATTCGGACCTGTTGGTTCGGGACCCCCTCGAAGAGCTCGTCGGAACCTGGGAGCGAGGCTCGGCGCCCGTGGGGGCGGTGTTGGACTTCGGCATTCGCACCGTCGAGGGGGTCTTCGGGCCGGATGTCGCCCGGGAGCTGCAAATCGACCCGACCACGCCCTACTTCAACTCGGGTGTGATGCTGATCGACGTCGAGGTTTGGCGGGAGATGGGCATCAGCGAGAGGGCGGCCAGTTTCGCCAAGGAGCACGGCGACGTCATGAGGTTCTCGGATCAGGACGCTCTCAACGCGGTGGTGGCCGGCCGATGGGTCCGGTTGGACGACAGGTGGAACGTCCAGGTGGGGAATGTGTCGAGGGCCGTTTCCCACGATCCCGAAGCGGCCTTCCTTCTCTCCAACCCGGGGATCGTGCACTATTCGGGACCCGCCAAGCCGTGGACGGCTCGGTATTGGGGCCCCTGGAGGTCCCCCTACCTAGAGGCGCTACGCCGATCGGGCTGGTTCGACTCGACGGAGGAGTGGGCGGTGTGGCGGATGGCTCATCTGGCCCGCACTCCCTGGGGATTGATGACGCATCTCGCCCGGCGGAGTCGACCGCGGGTGGCGAGACTGGCCAGGAGGCTCCCTGGTGGCACCAGAGTCATCTCATGGGCGAAGCGTCTTGGGCGCCGAGACACAGGACTCGAATAGACGCCACGCGGTGCCAGCCGAGGGCCGCAGCAGAAGCGACCTCAGATATGCCCTCCTGGCCAGCCGGTAGTTCCCGAGAGTGTGGGCCATCGACCCCTACCCGCCACCATCGGAAGCCGGCGGCCATGCGGTGATGACGGAAGTACTCACGGTGATCCCGGAGCAGGCGCAGGCTGTACTGGATCCGGACCTCCAAGCCGTTGAGGTCCCGTACCGCGTCGTGGCGGCGGATCAGATACCCGACCGTGGGATCGGTCGCCACGGACCCTGTGGCAGCTACACGAAGCCACCACTCGATGTCTTGGCAAGCCAGGTACTCCTCGTTGAATTCGGGTACCAGATCTCGCCGGATCGCCACCGCGCCGACGTGGGGCGTGTAGTCGTCGAGGACGACGTCATATACGTCCCCGTCCAGAAGGCGGTTGGGTGCGGTCTGACCGTCGAGGAAGGCGGACCAGCAGACCGCGATGGGGGATCTCTCGAGGGTGGTCAGTGCCGACGCCAAGCGATCGGCGGTATAGAGGTCGTCGTCGTCGAGGAAGGTGACGAACCGCCCCCGAGCCTCTCGGATACCGGTGTTGCGGGCCGCTCCCGGCCCCTTCCTCCGGGGGTGCCGAACGACACGGATCCGACTGTCGGAGGGGAGCTCGACGGGGAGTTCCCCGGCGTCGTCGACTACCACCACCTCGAAATCTGTGTGGGTTTGACGCAGGACCGACTCGACTGCCTCCCTCAGGTATCTAGGACGGTCACGGGTGGGGATGACCACCGTGAAGGTGGGCGGCGAGCTCATCCGTCGGGGGTAAGGGGCGGGGGGAAGCGCAGGTGACGCAGCGACGGGCCGTCGTAGAGGACACGTGGAAGGTAGTACGCCAGCCGGTGGGGCTGGTTGGAGATCCCGATCGCGCGTCTCAGGTTGAGGAGCATCCGTTGGGGTCTCGACAGCCAGATCCGTGCGTAGAGGTCCCGGGCTCGCATCCGTCGCACGGTTCGGACTCGATCGTCCCAAACTCTGGAAGTGCTGGACTCGCCGACGTGGACGCACACGGCGTCGGGAACCGTGACCGAGCGGAACCCCAACTCGGACAGCCTGCGTCCCAGGTCGATGTCCTCGCCGTAGAGGAAGAAGGCCGGGTTGAAGCCGCCGACCTTGCGGAGCAGCTCGGTTCTGCCCAGGATGCAGGCGCCGACCAGCCAGGCCACCGGTGCCGGGGCGCCGTCCGGATACGACTCGGGTCGCCTTCGGAGTCGGCCGGCCAGTCGGGTCCACTCTTCCCTGAGGCCGGGAAACGCCAACCGAGCCGATGGCATCGGCTTTCCGTAAAGGTCGACGATTCGGGGACCGACCAGGGCGACTCGGTCGTCTCGCTCGAGCTCCTTCTTCAACAACGGGTAGGCGCTCGGATCCAACCGGGCGTCGTCGTTGAGTATCAGAACGTACCGGCCTCGGGCTCGCCGAAGCCCCTGGTTGACCGCGGCGCCGTATCCCACGTTCTCCTGGTTGGCGATGACCTGACTTGGGGACAGATGAGCGGCCGCCAGTTGGGCGGTGTCGTCGCCGGATGCGTTGTCGACGACGATGATCTCACATCCTGGTAGGGCCGATCGGTGATGGTCGATGGCGTCGACGATCGCCGGACCGGTCTTGTACGCGACGATTATGGCGCTGACTTCCGGCAGCCGATCCACGGCAGGTGAGCCTACCCACCAGGTGGGGCTAGTTCTCACGGATCATTGCGAAACGGCGGGTTCTGTGTCGACTCCAACCTGGAATACTGTTCTTCAGATCGCGGGAGGCACCGACGCTGACACCGAAGCTGAGACCGAGTTGTGCCCAAGGATGTTCCTATGGCGGTTGAACTGTCGGTGGTGATTCCGGCGTACAACGCGGAGGACACGCTCGGGGATCAGTTGGCGGCCCTGACCAGGCAGGTAGATCCGGGAAACTTCGAAGTGGTCGTGGTCGACAACCGGAGCACGGACCGGACCCGGGAGGTGGCTCAGAGGTTCGCCGACCGCCTGGACCTGAGGGTGGTCGACGCCAACGATCGAATGGGTGAAGCCTATGCCCGAAACGTCGGCCTCGAGGCAGCCCGGGCGGACAAGGTGGCGTTCTGTGACGCCGACGACGTGGTCGATGTGGGATGGGTCGGGCGCGATGAGGAGGGCGCTCGCCGATCATTCGCTGGTGACCGGACCCCTCGAGTTGGAGGAGCTGAACCCGCCGTGGATCCGGGCCACCCGGCGGAATCCCCAGGAGTCCCGCCCGCAGAGCAAGTACGGGTTCCTCCCCCATGGAGGGGGAGGGAACCTCGGGGTGGACAAGACAGTCGGCCGCTTTGGAGATCGGGGGGTTCGACGAGACGCTCCCGTCGCTGCCGGACACCGACTTCTACTGGAGGATGCAGCTGGCCGGCTACGAGCTCCACTTCGCTCCCGACGCGATCGTCCACTATCGGCTTCGGAGTCGGATCAGCGGTGTCATCCGCCAGGCACGGCAATACGCCGTAGCGGATGTTGCCCTACATCGGAAATACGAAGCCCAAGGGATGCCGCCGATCCGGTTCTCGTCGGCTCTCCGTGGATGGGCAGAGCTCGGACTCCGCGCCCCCCTCCTGCTGACCCGGGCCGGCCGCTTCCGCTACGCGTGGATTCTCGGTTTCCGGCTCGGGAGGATCCAGGGGATGATGCGCTACCGGTTCCCCGCCTTATGAGAACGGTCGGGGCGTTGATGGGGTGGATGGAGGGAGGCCTCCGCCTGGTGCGGCGATCCATGGGCAGGGGGCTGGAGACTTTGGCACCCCAGGTTCCTCCCGACCTCACCCACATGGTCCGGCCGCTCGGCCCCCGTCCCACAGTGGCGGTGGTGATCCCGGCCCACGACGCTGCGGAGACGCTCCCCGACCAGCTCGAAGCGCTAGCCGATCAGGATTACCCGGGGCCGTGGGAAGTGGTGGTGGTCGACGATGGCTCCGGAGACGACACGAGATCCGTGGCGGAAGGCTTTGCCGGCCGAATGGATCTGCGGGTGACGACCACTCCCCGGAGGCTGGGCTCGCCGGGCGCCCGCAACTGGGGGGCATCGTCGGCCTCGGCCGACATCCTCTGTTTCTGCGACGCCGACGACCGGGTCTCGGCCGCCTGGATCTCCTCCTACGTGGAGGCACTCCAGAGGGCTCCTGCGGCAGCAGGCCCACTCCACCCTTCGGACCGGCCGGATGTCGACACCCAGCCATGGCGCGACCCCGAGCCCGGCCGCTTCTCGCACGCATCGAGCGGCAACTTCGCCATACGGTCGGACATCTTCCACGCATTGGGTGGCTTCCGCGCCGATTATCCGGCCCACTTGGCAGAACTCGACTTCTCGTGGAGACTCCAAGCCGCGGGCCTCAAGTATGCCCTGGCCGACGGTGCGGCGGTTTGGTATCGGATCCGGGACGACCTGGGAGACCTGTGGCGTCAGCGGGTGGCGTGGGGTATCGAAGAGGCCTTGGCTCGTCGGTTGTATGGGCGTTCCCATATGCCTCACGAGCGGGCTGTGGCCACCGTCAAGTCGTACCTGTGGTTGATGAGGAGACTTCCCCAACTGAAGAGCAGGGAGGCGCGCCGACAGTGGGTCAAGGTCGCGGGGCCGAGGTGGGGACGTCTGGTGGGGTCGCTCAGATACCGGGTGCTGTACTTATGAGGAGAAGAGACGATCGGAGGCGTGGCTGGTGAAACCGATCTCCGTGATGAAGCCGGTTCGGAGGCTGGCACGCCCGGTCCTGCCCTTGGCGGAATCGATCTTCGGTTCGATCAAGTCGGTCTCGACCACCGATCCGGTGATCGCTCTGACCTTCGACGACGGGCCGAGCCCAGAACACCTACCCGCGATCCTCGACGTCCTCGATCGGCACCGGGCTCGAGCCACCTTCTTCCTGATCGCGCATCGGGCGCGCTCCCACCCCGATCTGGCTCGGGAGATCGCGGCCCGTGGTCACGAGGTCGGCCTGCACGGGCTCGACCACCTTCCGCTGCGCCTCCTCACCTCCCGGGAGGTCAGAAGGAGGGTGTGGCAGGGGCGAAGGGAGCTGGAGAGGATCCTGGATAGCCCCGTGACGCTCTTCCGCCCGCCGTTCGGGGGGCAGTCGTTGAGGACCTATCTGATCACCCGGTCCGCCGGTATGCAGGTCGTCGGGTGGACGGCGATGGCCGGAGACTGGCTCGAGTTGCCGATCGATGAGATCGCCGCCAAGGGTGTGGACGCGCTCGATCCGGGTGGGATCCTGGTGCTCCACGACTACGTAGAAGTGGACGTTCGGAACCCTGCCCCGCCCCCGTCCTTCGATCGGGCCGCGATGGTCGATCAGGTCCTCACCCGGCTCGCGGAACGCGGGTTGCGGGCCGAGTCGGTTTCGGGCCTGATGGCGGGCCGGGTCGTGCGACGAACTCTCTGGTTCTGGGACGGAGACTGACGATCTAACCCCCCTCCGACAGCTCTTCGGCGAGGGCCTTCACCCGGGACTGGATTACGGGCCATCGGTAGCGCTCCACGAACAGTCGATGCGGTGAGCAAGCTCGCGGCCGAGTCGGCGGGCGGTGTCGGTGACGAGGAGATATACGCCGGGTTGAGCATCCAATGCTTGGGCCGGTCGAGGACCATGCTTCCCGCCCTCCGCGGCTTCCAAGGTCGCTCATGGACTGGGGCGTGGTGCTCCCCAACCTGTCAGCTCCACGATCCGCCCGACCACCGTGCGACCAGTTTCCCGCCCTCCATCAGCTCGATGACCGAGTCTGGATGCACCCCGGAGAGGTCGAACCGGCCGGGGTCCAACCCGCAGTCTTCGAAGCGGAAAGACCCCGGGTTCCGACCACTGTCGGACGTCTCCCGGAATATCACCTTCGGGAGTGTGCAGCGCCGGAAGACCACCGGGTGGTCGGAAGCCAGCGAGTGTTTCACCACCTCGACCGGACCGTCGGCGTGGATCGCTTCGAACAGGATCGGCCGGTCGGCGCCGTCCGACAAGGCGTGGACGATCACCGATCGGTCGCAACCCGTTATCGAGGCGCCCCGGTACCGGTACTGGTTGATGTATGCGCCGTGGTCGATGCCGGCCCCGCCACACCGATACGCAACGAAGTCGTCGATGACGTGCGGATTCCCGTCGTTCTGCCACACGAAGATCCCGTCGTATCGGTTGTTGTGAGCTACACAGTTGCGGAACACCCAGGTGTTCCCGCCGACGTTCTGGTTGGCGCCCTCCGGCCAGTGGAACCCCGAGGCGTCCTTTCCGCCTTGGACCCCTACTGCGGTGCAATCGACGGCCTGGTTGCCGGAGCCGGCGCCGAGAACGAACCCGGAGAGCCGATAACCGGGTGTTCCCGGTTCAGGCGATACCAGGGCCGCCAAGCAGTGCTTCCACACGGTGTCGTTCGAGTTGTTGGTCGTGTCGAACTTGGGGAAGCGTTCCGAGGAGTTGGTTCCCGGCGGATCCCACCAATAGGCGTCCCCGATGACGTCGTAGGCGACACAGTCGACGAAGGTGATGCCGTGGGATCCGTGGGGGACGAAGGCGTGGTTCCTACCTCCCTCCACCACGACTCCTTCCACCAGGGTTCCTCGGGTCGAGTTGCCATTGAGATGCCAGTGGAGCGAATAGAAGCCCATTCGACCGGTGATGCCGCTGTTGCGGACCGCGATGTGCCTCAACGTCGACGGGCCGGCTCCCATGTGGAACATGAACCTGGAGACGTCCTCGATCACGATCGAACGGTCCAGGTTGAACTGCTCGGCAGGCATCGACCTCCCGTCCGCAAGCCGTACCGCTGGGGGAGCAGACACCGGCCAGGAACCCAGTTTGAAGCCCTTGTAGTCGCCGTTGCCGACCGGGGCGGTCACGACCCGGTCGCCTCGTGCCCATCCTGACGGCTTACCGCCTCTGATCCATCCCGACTTCGGTTGGCCTCTCAGATCGACGGTGCCGCCGTGTTGCACCACGATCTGGAACCCGTTACCCCGAAGGTGGAAAGCGTCGACGCCGGTGAGGCGACCTTCGATCACCAGGTCGCCGGTCAACTCGACGTCACCGACGATCACCGCCGTCTCGCCTCGGGAAACGGTAAGGGGGCCGACCCTGCCCGACAGTTCCAGACCGGACCGGCCCCCGGTCGTGGTGGAGGTAGTGGTCGTCGGGGTGGTCGTCGGACTGCTGGTCGTGGTGGTGCTGGTCGTGGTCGAGGTGGTGGTGGAGCCGGTCGAAGACGTCGTGCTGGTCGACGTGCTGGTCGAGGTGCTGGCAGAAGTGGTGCTGGCAGAGGTGGTGGTCGAGCCGGTCGAAGTCGTGCTCCAAGACGTGGTGGTCGACCTCTCGGGTCGGCCGGTCGTGGGAGGAGCGCTCCTTCGTTGGCGTCCCCTGCCCCGCGGCCCCCTAAAGCCCCTGAAGGCGGCTTGGTCGGCTGACTGGTCTAGCGGGGCGGCCTGGAAGGTCGAACTGGTGGACTGCCAGAGGATCCCGGCCGCGGCCAAACCTGCGATCCTACGCAGGATCTCGCGTCTCGTGACTTCCATTTGCTTCCCCCGTGTGCCGGCTGGTCCGCTCTCTATCGACCCCCCGCGGGCATCCTTGAGGAGTTTTCGTAGACTCGGCAGCCGCTAGCCTCGAACCCGGAGGAAAGGACGTCCTGTGTACGACATCGCCATCCTCGGCGGGGGGCCAGGCGGCTACGCCGCCGCCCTCTATGCCCACAACTTCGGTCTCGACGTGGCACTCGTCAGCGACGAGCCGCCGGGCGGCACCTGTCTCCACCGGGGATGCATCCCCGCCAAGCAGTGGCTCCACATCGCCGAGGTGTTCTCCACCGTCCGCCACGCCTCCGATTTCGGTGTCGTCACCACCGAACCCAAACTCGACTGGGAGGCGGCTCTGGCTCGCAAGAACCGGACCGTCGACGCACTGGTTCGGGGTCTGGGTGGTCTGCTACGCCAGCGCGGAGTAGAAGTCGTAACCGGAACCGGCCGGCTGGACGGCCCCAACCGGATCGTGGTCGACGCGCAGGAGGGAAGCCGAACGGTCGAAGCTACGAAGGTGATCCTGGCCACCGGTTCGTACGCCCGCACCATCCCCGGCTACGACATCGACGGGGAGCGGATCGTCACCTCCGATCACGCCCTCGACTGGACCAGCCAACCCGAACGGGTGGCGATCATCGGCGGCGGGGTCATCGGATGTGAGTTCGCCAGCCTGCTGGTAGACCTCGGCTCCGAGGTCTACGTGTACGAGCTGATGGACCAGCTCCTGCCGGGCAGCGACACCGAAGCTGCCAAAGCCCTAGAGCGTTTCCTCGATCGTCGTGGGGTGGTTATCCGCACGGGGGTGGAGGTCGGAGAGCCCCGACGGACCGACGGCGGGATCGTCGTCCCCGCCGGGGAAGAGACCCAGCAGGTCGACGTCGTCCTGGTAGCGGTCGGGCGCGGCCCCCGCACCGAAGGTATCGGGCTGGAGACCACCAAGGTGGAGACCGACCGGGGATTCGTCCAAGTGGATCTCACCACCATGGAGACTGCCGAACCCGGGGTGTACGCGGTGGGTGACATCGTGGCGGGCACTCCCCAGCTCGCCCACGCCGGGTTCGCCGAAGCCATCGCCGCAGTGACCCACATCGCCACCGGGCGTCCGGCGCCGGTCGACTATCGGGCGATACCCAGGGTGACCTACACCCACCCCGAGGTGGCCGAGGTGGGCCTCACCGAAGCGCAAGCCCGTAGTGCCGGCTACGACGTGGTGGTGACCAAACACGCCTTCAACGGCGTGGGTAGGGCGATCATCATCGGCCAGAACCAGGGGTTCGCCAAGGTGATCGCCGAGAAGGACGGCCCCATCCTGGGGGCGGCGGTGGTGGGTCCCCAGGCCGGCGAGATGATCCACGAGCTGATGTATTCGGTGGGCTGGGAGGCGCTTCCGGAAGAAGCGGCCGCGTTCGTCCACGCCCACCCGACCCTGTCGGAGGCGATCGGCGAGACCCTCCTGTCCGCATCCGGGAAGAGCTTGCACTGAGGAGGATCGATGGCGACGACGATTTCGATGCCGCAGTTGGGGGAGACGGTTACTGAGGGGACGATCCTGCGCTGGTTGAAGCAGGTGGGGGATCGGGTGGAGCCGGATGAGGTGTTGGTGGAGATCTCGACGGACAAGGTGGATACCGAGGTTCCGTCGCCGGTGGGGGGTGTGGTGACCGAGATTCTGGTGGGGGAGGGGGAGACCGTACCGGTGGGCACCCCCCTGTGCGTGATCGGCGACGAGGGCGAGACCACCGGCGGCGGAGACCGGCCTACGGCAGCGGCAGAGGAGGTACCGCAGGAGCCGGCCCGGGCCGAGGATCGGGAGATCGAGCAGCAGTCGGCCGGGGAGAGCACCGGGGAGCCGGCCGCGGCGCGGGTAGAGAGTAGGGGGGCCGGAACCACGATTTCGATGCCGCAGTTGGGGGAGACGGTTACTGAGGGGACGATTCTGCGGTGGTTGAAGCGGGTGGGGGATCGGGTGGAGCCGGATGAGGTGTTGGTTGAGATCTCGACGGACAAGGTGGATACCGAGGTTCCGTCTCCGGTGGGGGGTGTGGTGACCGAGATCCTGGTGGGGGAGGGGGAGACCGTACCGGTGGGCACCCCCCTGTGTGTGATCGGCTTGGAGGTTCCGGCAGGGGAGGAGGGCCGGGCTCCGGAACCGGAGCCGGAGGCCGTTGGGGAGCAGCCGGAACCTGCGGCTGTTCGGGAGGAGCCGCAGGCCGAGGGTGACGGGTCGCGGGGTCGTTTGTTGTCGCCGGTGGTGCGGCGTTTGGTGAGGGAGTTTGGGGTGGATTTGTCTGAGGTGAGGGGTTCTGGTCGGGGGGGTCGGGTTACTCGGCGGGATGTGGAGGCGTATTTGGCGGCTCGGGGGGAGGCTGGGGCGGAGGTTTCTGCTCCGTCCGAGGTTGCCGAGGCTCCTGCCGCCGAGGTTCCGGCCGAGGCTGCTGTGGAGGCTGCTGCTGCTCCTGCTGCTGCTCCTGCTGGTGAGGTGGAGGCTCCTGCCGCCGAGGTTCCGGCTGAGGCTCCGGCTGCTGCTGCTGCTGGTGGTGAGGTGGAGTCTGTTGGGGTTGGGGATGGTGTGGTGGTTGAGGAGTTGGGGCGGTTGCGGTTGCGGATTGCGGAGCGGATGGTTGAGGCTCGTCGGGTGGCGGCTCATGTGTGGACGTCGGTTGAGGTTGATTTTGAGCGGGTTGAGCGGGTGAGGGGGTTGTGGCGGGAGGAGTGGCGTCGCCGTGAGGGGTTTTCTTTGACTTATTTGCCGTTTGTGGCTCGGGCGACGATCGATGCGTTGGGGGCGTTTCCGGTGGTGAATTCGTCTTTGGATTTGGAGGCGGGGGTTAGGCGGGTGTTCCGGAAGGTGCATCTTGGGGTGGCGGTTGATTTGGATCAGGGGGGGTTGGTGGTGGTGACGGTTCGGGATGCGGATGATTTGCGGTTGGTGGGGTTGGCTCGTCGGATCAGGGAGTTGGCTTCCAAGGCTCGGGAGGGGAGGTTGGAACCGGATGATATTTCGGGGTCGACTTTCACGATCACCAATCCGGGGCCGTATGGGTCGTTCATGTCGGCTCCGATCATCAATGTGCCGAATGTGGGGATCTTGTCGACTGATACGGTGGCGAAGCGGCCTGCGGTGGTGTCGGGTCCGGACGGGTCGGATGTGATCGCCATCCGCCACATCGGCTATCTGGGACTGTCCTGGGATCATCGGGCGTTCGACGGGTCCACCGCAGTCCTGTTCCTCAACCGGATCAAACACAACATCGAAACCTGGGACTGGGAACAAGAACTCACATGACCCTTCGAGTCCGCTGGCTGGGACGGCTGCCCTACGCCGAGGCGTGGGACCTGCAGAGAGCGTTCTGGGAAGGACGAGCCACCGGCCGCACCGCCGACGACTACCTGCTGCTGGTCGAACACCCCCACGTCTACACGGTGGGCCGCAACGGTGACGGCTCCAACCTGCTGGTCCCCGAAGACGCCCTGGCAGGGTTGGGAGCGGAGCTCTACCACGTGGATCGGGGCGGCGACATCACCTACCACGGCCCCGGCCAGCTCGTCGGCTACCCGATCCTCCGTCTCGAACACCCCCGGCAGGTGGTTCCCTACGTGCGGAAGCTGGAGCAGGCGCTCATCGAGGCCCTGGCATCCTTCCGGATCGAGGCGTGGCGTGAGGACGGCTACACCGGGGTGTGGACCAGCCGGGGAAAGGTGGCCGCCATAGGAGTTCGGGTGTCGAGAGGCGTCACCATGCACGGCTTCGGGCTCAACCTCCACCCCGACATGTCGTTCTTCGCTCGGATGAACCCGTGCGGCATCACCGACCGGCCCGTCACCTCGGTCTCCGAGCTGGCCGGTCGCCGGGTATCCCTCGAGGAAGCAGTCGAGGCGTTCATCCCAGCCTTCCGACGGATCTTCGGCTACCCCGATGCCGACGTACAGCTCGCCGCTTTCACCCGGGGTCAGGGAAAAGACAGGAGCTTCGAGGTCGACCGGCTCCTCGCCTCGGGCACCTTCTCACCCGAGAAGCGGCAGTCGGAGCCCCTGCTCGTCTCAGGCCGGCTCCCCGGCGAGCCGCCCCGCCCGCCCTGGATGAAGGTCACCGCCCGCATGGACGGCGACTACTTGAAGCTGAAGGACCTGATGCGGGGCCTCGACCTTCACACCGTTTGCGAGGAGGCCAACTGCCCCAACATCTACGAATGTTGGGGCTCGGGCACCGCCACCCTGATGATCCTCGGCGACCGGTGCACCCGGGCTTGCGGTTTCTGCAACGTCACCACCGGCAAACCCACCGAACTCGACGTGATGGAGCCCTTCCGGGCCGCCCAGGCCATCGCCCGGATGAACCTCCGACACGCCGTGATCACATCGGTGAACCGGGACGACCTCGACGACGGAGGCGCCGCCATCTTCGCCGCCACCATCCGGGAGACCCGCCGGTTGTCACCCGGCACCACCATCGAGGTGCTCATCCCCGACTTCAAAGGCGACCGGGAAGCCCTGAGGATCGTAATGGACGAGCGCCCCGAGGTGCTCAACCACAACACCGAGACGGTGCTCCGCCTCCAACGGGAGATACGGACCCTTGCCAACTACGGACGGTCCCTGGCCCTGCTGTGGCGGGCCAAGCAGATGCACCCCGACGGGCTCACCAAGTCGGGTCTGATCGTCGGGATGGGTGAAACCACCCAGGAAGTGCTGGGGGCCTTGGCCGACCTGAGGGCGGTGGGGGTGGACATCGTCACCATCGGCCAGTACCTGCGACCCACCCCCCGTCACCGGCGCATCCACCGCTACGTCCATCCCGACGAGTTCGCCGAGTACAAGAGGTTCGGGGAGCAGATAGGGATCCCCCACGTCGAATCGGGCCCGCTGGTCAGATCCAGCTACCACGCCAAGGAGTCGGCGATCGAAGCGATGATCGAATCGGTCCGTCGGCACCCGGAGTCCGTCCCGGTGACGATCGGCCGGCGTTAGGCACACCCGGGTGCGGGTCCTCCACGTCATCGACAGCCTCTCAGGGTCCGGAGGGGGCCGAACGGGGCATGGTCAGGGAGATCAGCGCCTTTCCGCCCGCGGTAGACCAGCATCTGGTTCGCCTCTACGAACCCTCCGATCTCGAGCCGCAGCTCCGAAACGCCGGAATCGGGGTCACCTGGCTCGGGCTCAGGTCGTCGTGGGGCGCCTACGGATGGCCGGTCGGCGTCGCCCGACTCGTCCAAGAGATCCGCCGGTTCCGACCCGATGTGATCCACTCTTCGCTGTTCGCCGCCAACTTCGTAGCTCAAACCGCTGCGATCCTCTGTGGACGTCCGATCGTCTCGACCTTCGTTCTCTCCGGTGAGCAGACGCTCCTGGAGTCCTACCAGCCCCGAGCCGACACACGCCGGGCGAGGATCCTGAGGAAGCTGGCCTCTCTCCCCGCCAGGAACCCGAGGGTGCGTTTCCGCGCCATAACCCAGGACGCAGCAGTCACCAACGCCCGTCTTCTCGGTGTACCTCGAGACAGGATCACCGTCATACCCCGAGGCGTGGTGTTGCCCGACCTGGATGCACATGTCCCTTCCCGCGCCGAATTGGATTTGCCCACCGAAGGTCCCATCGTCCTGAACGTCGCTCGACTCGCCCGTCAGAAGGGACAGATCCACCTCGTGAGGGCGTTCGAACGGGTGCTGAAGCGGGTTCCCGAAGCTCGCCTGGTGATCGTCGGCCGACCGGGCGACGCCGCGGACCAGGTAGAAGAAGAGATCTCCCGCCTCGGGTTGGGGCAGGCGGTCACTCTGGTGGGATACCGCCCAGACGTCGGACCGTACCTCCGACACGCATCCGTGTTCGCCTTCCCATCGTTGATGGAGGGACTGGGTACCTCGGTGTTGGAGGCGATGGCGGCCGGCCTGCCCGTGGTGGCGTTCGACATCCCACCGGTCCGTGAGGTGACCGGCGAAGGTGCGGTAGCTCGGCTCGTTCCTGCGGGAGACGAGGCCGGACTCGCCGACGAGATCTGCTCGCTCCTCATCCACGGAGACGAAGGGATCGGTGGGAGGGCACGCGAGTGGGTGGAACAGCGGTACCGTCTGGAGCTGGTGGCGTCGTCGCTGGTGGAGCTGCTCAGCTCGACTGCTGGTAGGTGAAGTAGGGCGGCAGATCTCTGAGTCGGGGCTGCGTGCGGTCCTTCTCCGAGAGGACCGCATCCTCGGGGTCGACCGGCCAGTCGATCCCCAACTCCGGGTCGTCCCACGCCAGCCCCTTGTCCACCTCCGGGGACCAATGGGCGGTCACCTTGTACACCACCTCCGTGTCGGGAGTGAGGGTGCAGAAGCCGTGGGCGAACCCCACCGGCACGTAGATCTGGCGCCAGTTGTCCGAGCTGAGCTCCACCGCCACGTGGCGGCCGTAGCTGGGCGAACCCACCCGGATGTCGACCACCACATCGAGGATCGAACCTCGCACCACCCGCACCAGCTTGGCGGTCGGGGCGGGCGGGATCTGGAAGTGAAGCCCCCGCACCGTGCCCGGTCGCCTACTGAGCGAGTGGTTGTCCTGCACGAACCGGTCTTCGATGCCCGCCTCGGCGAGTCGCCGAGCGTTGTAGACCTCCGAGAAGAAACCCCGGTCGTCTTCGTGCTTTTGGGGCGTAAGGATCAATACTCCTTCGAGCTGGGTGGTTTCGACCTTCACAGATGCTGCTCCCTTGCGATGATCGTCGAGGTCCTGGAGATCGCCACTAGGACGTAGGTTCCCAATCCCATGAGAATGGCCCCCCCCGATCACCGCGGGCAAGCCGTTGGTCCACAGCCCGATCACACGGGTGCCGATCAACACCAACCCTCCGTGTACGACCAGGGCCTGGCCGGTGGGAAGGCGGCCTCGGATCGCTGCGGTGAGCAGGACCAGTCCGAGCGCCAACCAGCCTCCGATCACCGACGCGGGTCGGGTGATCCCACCCACTGCGGCCACCCAGCAGAACAGGCCGAACAAAGCAAATGCGGACGGACCGACCGGCGGCGGGGAGAACCTGGATAGGGCCGCCAGCGGTACACCGACCCCGACCAGGATTCGGGCCAGGTCGGTGTCGGGCACGGTGATCCAGATCCCGAAAGCCGTCATCCAGATGACGAGACCCACCCAACCCGGATCGACGACCGTGTCGATCCTCCGGCCGGCGGTGCCCGCCCAGAAGACCATGCCCACCAGCGCCCAAGGAACCCAGGTGGTGGCGTCCACTCCACCCCGAGTGGTGAGGATCAACGCGCCGGCACCGACCCCTGCCGCTCCCCAAAACTTGGATTCCTCTCCCACAGGTAGCCGCCCAACCCCAGCAGCACCAAAGCGGCGTACACCCCCAGCCGCCGACCCACCGACGTCTGCACGGCGGCGGCGGAAGCCACCGCGTACGACACTCCCCAGATGCCCGGCAGGTGACGGAGGGGGCCGAGGAGAACCAGGGCGGCTGCCGTCCCGAACCCGAGCCCGGCGAGGAACTCGGCGCGGCCGAAGAGATCCAGAACGGTTTGGAGAGAGGTCGCCACTTTCGGCAAGTTACCGTGTCGGATGTGAACTTCGACCATTCGAGCCGCCTTCGCCGCGTGAGGGAGACCATGGCCGACGTCGGGATCGACTGTCTGATCCTGGCGGCCGGCTCCGACCAGACCTATCTGGCCGGCTACCGGGCGGTCCCCACCGAACGTCCCACCCTGCTGGTGGTGCCGGCAGACGCAGACCGTGAACCGGTGCTGCTGGTCCCGACGTTGGAGGCCCCGAGGGTCGGGCCGGTACCCGTGCAGGTCGAGGAGTGGGGCGAGACCGACGACCCCATCGCCCTGGCCGCCAAGATCGCCGGTCGTCCCACCGTCGCCGCGGTGAGCGACGACATGTGGGCACGATTCCTCCTCGATCTCTTGGCCCATCTCACCGACACCACCTTCGTGCCCGCCTCCCAAGTGATGAGGCCCCTGCGGAGCAGGAAGGACCCCGACGAGGTTCGAGCCTTGGCCCGGGCCGCGGAGGCGGTCGACCGTGTCCTCGCCAGGATCCCCACCGAGGTCCGGTTCGCAGGAAGGCGGGAACGGGAAGTGGCCGCCCGGATCAGGGAGCTGACCGTGGCCGAGGGCCACGACGAGGCCTCGTTCTGCATCGTTGCCTCCGGACCCAACTCTGCCTCCCCCCACCACGAACCGTCCGACCGGCAGATCGAACCCGGCGACCTGGTGGTGATCGACTTCGGAGGGCGACTATCCGGCTACTGCTCCGACGTGACCCGCAGCTTCGTGGTGGGAGAGCCCACACCGGAATACCTCGAGGTTCACCGGGTGGTGGCCGAGGCCCAGGCGGCGGCCAAAGAGGCGGCCCGGGTGGGCGTCCCCGCCCAGGACGTCGACCGGGCGGCCCGAAAGGTGATCGACGATGCCGGATACGGGCCCTTCTTCGTACACCGGGTGGGCCACGGGATCGGCCTCGACGTCCACGAGCAC
>BPGJ01000003.1 GCA_026002975.1 Acidimicrobiia bacterium | reverse complement strand
GTCGCCAGCCGGTCCCTCCCCCCACGGACGAACAGCATGGGCACCCCGACTCGGGGTAGGTGCTCTACCCGGAGGCGGTCCGGTCTACCGGCCGGATGGAGCGGATACGCCAGGCACACCACGCCGGAGGTGGGAAACCCGTCGGCGGCGAGGAGGGTGGCCATCCGTCCTCCCATCGACCGGCCACCCAGGACGGGTCGACTCCCCGTCGAAGCGGCCACCGCCTCGGCCACGGCCCGATGTGCCGCCAGCAGCGTGGCGGCTCGGTCGGGGGCTCGTCTCCCTTCCGCCCGGTAGGGGTAGTCGAAAGCGGCGACGGTGATGCCACGAACGGCCAGGCGGTCGGCGAGGGAGGCGAGGTGGCGTCGGGAGGTGCCGGCGCCGGGAGCGAGGAGCAGCACCGGTCCTCCCTCGCCGACGACGTCGACCGGAACCCGGCGGGACGGGGACCACTCGACTTGCATTCCTCGACCATATCCCGGCTGCCCGGGCCGGACTGTGGGTACCCTCCCCGAGAGATGCGCGCCCTGGTGTTTCCGAGCAGCGACTACCCGGTCCGGGCGGCCGAGACGGTCATCGAGGCGTTGAAGGACGTCCTCGACGGCCGTCGGGCGAACCTGGGGTTGGCGGGCGGTTCCACTCCTCGACCCGTGTACGAGCAGATGAGCTGGTCTCGTCTGGAGTGGGAGGAGGTCGATCTGTGGCTGTCGGACGAACGGTGGGTGCCGCCCGACCATCCCGACTCGAACGGGCGGATGGTCGCCGAGGCGCTCGCCTCCCGGGTGGGGGCGGTGTTCCATCGGCCCCTCTACTCGGACCTGCTCCAACCCGAGGATTCGGCCGCGCATTACGAAGCCGGTCTGCGCCGCTTGTTCGACCGTCCCGACCTGGTCCTGCTGGGTATGGGGGAAGACGGCCACACCGCGTCGCTGTTCCCCGACACCGACGCCCTGCACGCGCCTCCCGACCGCTGGTACGTGGCCAACTGGATACCCCAACTGGACGCCTGGCGGCTCACCGCCACCCCCGCTCTGATCCGCCGGGCTCACCGGATCATCGTGCTGGTCACCGGTTCGGCCAAGGCCGAGCTGGTGGCCGAGGTGTTGGAGGGCGACCCTTCCCGCTATCCGATCGGCGTGGTGGCCGAAACCGACGGGGACACCCTGTGGCTCCTCGACGACGCGGCGGCCGCCCGGCTGTCAGGATGACTTGGGTGGGGTGTCCCAGTCCTGGACGTCCTTGCCTTCCTCCCGGGCGAGGATGTCCAAGGCCGCCTTCGCCCCGTCTCCTGCCGAGATGACCACCTGGCTTCGGTTGGGCCGGATCGATCGTCCCACCACATAGACCCGGTCGAGGGAGCTGCGACATTCGGAGTCCACCGCGATGGCCCCCTCGGGTGTCTCCGCGAGCCCCAACGAACGGGCCAACTTAGGGTTCTTTCCTTCGGTGAGGATCAGGTAGTCGGCCTCCACGGTCCGTCCCTCGGCGGTGACGACCCGGAACCGTTCGCCGGCCTCCACCGAGGTCACCTCGTCTTCGACCAGTTCGGCGCCGTGCCGCTCCACCTGGTCCCGGGCCGTCTTCTGGAAATCCGACCCCGAGATCTCGGGGATGCCCAGATAGTTGTACAGGTAGGCGTAGTGGACCGCGGTCTTGTCCTGGCCGAATACGGTCACCTGCTGGCCGTTCTTGGCGAGGAACAACGCAGCACTGAGCCCTCCAGGGCCGTCACCGACGATCACCACCGAAGCCACCGTTCACCTCCTCGGTCCTCTTGTGGGTCTGCAAACCGCGGAGGTACGACCGGCATTCCCTTCAGAGGCCTTTGGGATGCCAGACGGTCTTGGTCTCACAGAACGCCGCGACCAGATAGGGACTCTGGGTGTCCCACACCTCGGACCGCACCACCCGTTTGACGTTCTCGGCCGCGGCGGTCTCCAGCTCGGGGGCCAGCTCCGGCGGGGCTCCGGTCAGGTCCACCGCGTCGACGTCCATGTGGGAGGCCAGCCAGGGAGCCAGCTCGGACACCCGGCCGGTCAGCAGGTTGACCACTCCGGCTGGCAGGTCGGAGGTCTCCAACGCCTCCGCGAAGGTGACCGCCGGCAGCGGATTGGTCTCCGAGGCGACGACCACGGTCGTGTTTCCCGACACCAGGGCGGGGGCCAGCCGGGAGACCAGACCGAGCAGGGCGGATTCGCGGGGGGCGAGGATGCCGACCACTCCGGTGGGTTCGGGATGGGAGATGTTGAAGAACGGGCCGGCGACCGGGTTGAGGTTGCCGAACACCTGGGCGAACTTGTCACACCATCCGGCGTACCAGACGAGACGGTCGATGCTGCGGGTCACCTCCGCCCGGGCGGCCCGCCGGCCAGCGCCGGACACCTGGAGCTGGGCGACGAAGGTCTCCGCGCGGTCCTCCACCATCTCGGCCACCCGGTAGAGGATCTGGCCACGGTTGTAGCCGGTGCGGCCCGCCCATCCAGGGAAAGGCCCGGCGGGCGGCCCTGACCGCGTCACGGAGGTCCTTGCGGGAGGCTCGGGCCACCCGGGCGGCCACGGTCCCGTCGGGTCGGGCGACGGGGTAGCTGCGGCCCGACTCGGAGCGGGGAAACTCCCCGCCGATGTACAGCTTGTAGGTCTTGCGGACGTCGAGCCTGCTCATCGGGGCGTCTCCAGATAGGGAAGCAGCCCGTGACGTCCCCCCTCCCGGCCGAAGCCCGACTCCTTGTACCCGCCGAACGGGGAGCTCGGGATCGAACCTGATGTAGGTGTTGGCCCACACCACCCCGCTCCGGATCCGGTCGGCCATCCACAGGATCCGGGAGCCTTTCGAGGTCCACACCCCGGCCGCCAACCCGTAGGGGGTGTTGTTGGCCTTCTCCACCGCCTCGTCGGGGGGTGCGGAAGGTGAGCACCGACAAGGACGGGCCCGAAGATCTCCTCCTGGGCGATCCGGTGGCTCTGCGACACCCCGGTGAACAGGGTGGGCCGGAACCAGAACCCCCGGTCGGGCAGGGGACAGTCCGGTTGGTACAGCTCGGCGCCCTCCTCGACTCCCCGACCGGACGAGCTCTTCGATCTTGGCGAGCTGGGCCGCCGAGTTGATCGCCCCCACGTCGGTGTTCTTGTCGAGCGGGTCGCCCACCCGGAGGGTGCGGAGCCGGGCTTTGAGCTTCTCCAGGAAGGGTTCGGCGATGGACTCCTGGATGAAGAGACGGGATCCGGCACAGCAGACGTGGCCCTGGTTGAAGAAGATCCCGTTGATCACCCCTTCGATGGCCTGGTCGACCGGTGCGTCCTCGAAGATGATGTGGGCTCCCTTGCCTCCCAGCTCCAGGGTGAGGCGTTTGCCGGTGCCGGCCAGGCGACGCTGGATGAGCTTGCCCACCTCGGTGGACCCGGTGAACGCCACCTTGTCCACCTCCGGGTGGGTGACCACCGCTTCGCCGGTGTCTCCCGCCCCGGTGACGATGTTCAGCACACCCGGCGGTAGACCGGCTTCGACGGCCAGAGCGGCGAAGTGGAGAGCCGACAGCGGGGTGGTCTCGGCGGGTTTGAGCAGCACCGTGTTGCCGGTGGCGAGGGCCGGCGCCACCTTCCAAGCCAGCATGAGCAGCGGGAAGTTCCAGGGGATCACCTGTCCGGCGACGCCCACCGGTCGTGGCCGGAGACCTGGGAAGGCGTACTCGAGTTTGTCTGCCCAACCCGCGTAGTAGAAGAAGTGGGCCGCCACCAGCGGCAGGTCGACGTCGCGGGACTCCTTGATCGGTTTGCCGCCGTCCAGGGTCTCGAGGACCGCGAACTCCCGGCTGCGTTCCTGGATCATCCGGGCTATTCGGAAGAGGATCTTGGCGCGTTCCGCCGGGTCGGTCTTCGACCAGGAGGTGAACGCCGCTCGGGCGGCGGTGACCGCCCGATCCACGTCGGTGGCGTCGGCCCGGGCCACTTCGGCCAGCGTCTCCTCGGTGGCCGGGTTGATGGTGGGGAACCAGTCGCCGGACGCCGGCTCGGTGAATTCTCCGTCGATGAACAGCCCGTACCTGGGTTGGATCTCCACCAGGTCGGCGGCCTCCCGGCTGGGCACGTACTCCCAGTCGAGGGGGGCGAGCTCCCCCCGATGGTCGACGCTCGCCGGCTCCATCCTCATGGCAGGGTGAAGTAGTCGGCCGACTGGTACCGACCGGTCTTGACCCAACGGATCTGCATGAGCACGTCGTTGAGGAGGGAGGAAGCCCCGAACCGGAACAGGTCGGGTGTCATCCACTCACCACCCAGCGTCTCGTAGAGGACCACCAGGTAGCGGATGGCCTCCTTGGCGGTTCTGATACCGCCGGCGGGTTTCATCCCCACCTTCCGGCCGGTGAGGGCATGGAAGTCCCGGATCGCCTCCAACATGACGAGGGTGACCGGCAGGGTGGCGGCGGGTGTCACCTTGCCGGTGGAGGTCTTTATGAAGTCGGCCCCGGCCGCCATGGCCAACATCGAGGCTCTCCTCACGGCGTCCAGGGTGCCGAGCTCACCCGTCTCGAGGATCACCTTCAAGTGGGCTCCTTGGCACGCCTCCCGCACCGCCCGGATCTCGTCGTACACCTCCAGGTAGCGGCCGGAGAGGAAAGCGCCCCGGTCGATCACCATGTCCACCTCGTCGGCGCCCATCTCCACCACACGCCTCGCCTCCTCCACCTTCAGGTCGGTGGGAGCCTGACCCGACGGGAAGTAGGTGGCGACCGAGGCGACTCTCACCCCGCTGCCTTGCAGTGCCTCCCGAGCGATCGGCACGAGGTTGGGGTAGACGCACACCGCGGCCACCGACGGAACCGAGGGGTCCACCGGGTCGGGCCTGATCGCCTTGGCGGCCAGCTGGCGCACCTTCCCCGGGGTGTCCTGCCCCTCGAGGGTGGTCAAGTCCATCATCCTGACCGCCATCTCCAACGCCGCCAGTTTGGATTCACGCTTGATGGAGCGTTTCGACAGGGCAGCCACCCTCTCGGCAGCCGCCACCTCGTCGACCGGGGGCACCGACCCCAGATAGGACACCAGGGTGACGGCGGTCATCCGGTCGGGAAGGGGTCCCGCGGTGGTGGGGAGGACGGTCATCGGGTCCGATGGTAGGCGGCGCGTCGGGATCGGCCCGGCTCCCATCGGAAACGGCGGGCCGCCACCGCGGCGGCTCCGACACCCCACAGCATCATGAATCCGACGTCCCGCCACGGCATCGTCCCGTTCACCGCGGTCCGGAATCCCCCGGCGAAGGCTTCGAGGGGGAACACCTGGGCCAGCGCCTGCATCCACCGGGGCGCCTGTTCCACCGGGAAGAAGATGTCGGATATGAACGCCAGGGGGAGCAGGGTGGCGTTGGTCAGGGCCGGGGTGGAGTCGCCGGTGGGTGCCAGCGCCGCCATCATCAGCCCGCAGGCGGCGAAGCATCCGACGCCGACTACGAACACCGACCCGGCGACGCCCAGGGAGGCCGGCCTGAGATCGAAGCCGTAGACGATCACCCCCACCGTCATCATCACCGCGACCGCGATCCCGGCCACCCACACCGCCGACGCCACCTTGCCCGCCATGTAGATCCAGGTCGGTAGGGGTGTTCCCTTCACCCGTTTGAGGATCCCGGCGTCCCGGGCCATCGCGGTGGTGATCGCGAGGTTGGTGTACGAGGCGGAGACCGCGGCGAAGACGGCCAGACCAGGGACGTAGAAGTCGGCGGCGGAGAATGCTCCGCCGGTGGCGTCGCCGAAGAGCGCCATGAAGAGCAGCAGCGTGACCAGGGGGAGGATCAGGGTGAAGAACGCCGCTACCGGGCTCCTCCAGAACAGCAGGTTGTGGTATCGGAACTGGACACGCAGCAGGTGGAGAGCGGTCGGACGGTTCATCGGGTCAACTCCAGGTAGATGTCCTCCAACCCGGGCCGGTGCACCTCCAGGTCCTGCAGCTCGATTCCCCGTTCGGTGGCCCACGAGGTGAGCCGGTGGAGCGTCTCGGTGGGTCGGTCGGTTTCGACCACCACCCGGTCGCCTTCCAGGCGGGCCGCCTCGACCGGGATCCCGTCGACGGCGCGGAACCGGATCGCCGTGCGGGATCCGTAGCGCCTGCGCAGCTCGTCGGGGCTGCCCTCGGCCACGACCCGGCCGTGGGCCATCATCACGATCCGGTGTGCCAGCCGGTTGGCCTCCTCCATGTAGTGGGTGGTGAGCAGGATGGTCTTTCCCATCGACGCCAGTGCTTCCAGGGTGTCCCAGGCTCGCCGCCGGGCCGACGGATCGAACCCGGTGGTCGGTTCGTCGAGGAACACCAGCTCCGGGTCGCCGACCAGCGCCAGGGCCAGGTCCAGGCGACGCCGTTGTCCACCCGACAGGGTGCGGATCCGGGCATCCGCCTTGTCTCCGAGTTCGACCAGCTCGACCAGTCGATCGGCGTCGAGACGCCGGGGATACGCCGCCCCGTAGATCTCGAGAGCCTCCCGCACCGTCAGCGTCTCCTCCAGGCCGCCTTCCTGCAACACGATTCCGATTCGTTCCCGGAAGGCCCGATCACCCTGTTCGGGGTCGTACCCCAACACCCGGACCGTGCCGCCGTCTCGTCGCCGGTGACCCTCGAGGATCTCGACGGTGGTGGTCTTGCCGGCGCCGTTGGGCCCGAGGAGGGCCAACACCTCGCCGGGTTCGACCGTGAGGTCGACGCCGTCGACTGCGACGACCCCGTCGTAGGTCTTGACCAGTCCGGATACCTCTATCGCGGCCACGGGGGATGGACGACGTAGCCGCCCCGGAAGTAGCCCAGGGCGGGTCGTTCGAGTCCTGCGTAGGTCAGATGTCTGACCTCCCCCACCAGGATCAGGTGATCTCCGCCCTCGTAGCTGTGGGCCAGGTCGCATTCGAAGCGAGACAAGGCCCCGGGGAGGACCGGAAGACCGTTGTGGCCGGGGGTCCAGTCCACGCCTTCGAAACGGTCGATGCCCTTGGCGGCGAAACGCTCCGCCAGGTCCTGCTGGTCGGCGCCCAGCACGTGTACCACGTAGCCGTTTCCCGCCCCGAACGCCTCGAAGGTGTCCGATTCACGCCCCAGGCAGAACAGCACCAACGGTGGTCGAAGCGACACGGTGGAAAAGGAGTTGGCAGTCAGACCCGCCGGGCGACCGGCCTCGTCCAGGGTGGTGATGACGGTGACGCCGGTGAGGAAGTGACTGGCCGCTCTGCGGAAGTCGATCGGGTCGATGGGAGGCATGAACCTGCCGGGCAGTCTAACCCCGGGCGCTACCCTGCCCTTTCCCATGGGTGAACCCAGATACATCCTGGTAGGAGTGGCTTGGCCCTACGCCAGCGGGTCGCTGCATCTCGGTCATCTCGGTGGCGCCTACCTACCTCCCGACGTGTTCGCCCGCTACCACCGCATGGTCGGCAACCGGGTGCTGATGGTCTCCGGCTCCGACGCCCACGGAACACCGATCACGGTCAAGGCCGACCAGCTCGGGGTCACCCCGGCCGAGGTGGTGGAGCGGTACCACGCCGAGATCGTCGGTTACTGGGAGAAGCTGGGGATCAGCTTCGACCTGTTCACCACCACGATGACCGACAACCACCGGGAGGTCACCTGGGACATGTTCCGGCGGCTCGAGGCCAACGGCTACATCGTCACCGGAACCTCCGAGCAGTTCTACGACCCGGAGGCGGAGAGGTTCCTTCCCGACCGGTACGTGGAGGGCACCTGTCCCCATTGCGGCTACGACGCGGCGAGAGGGGACCAATGCGACAACTGCGGGCGTCAGCTCGACCCGGTGGACCTGATCGAGCCGCGCAGCCGGATCACCGGGGCAACGCCGGTGATGAAGGAGACCACCCACTACTTCCTGCGTCTGTCGGCGTTCCAGGACCGGATCCTGGAATGGCTGCGCACACGAGAGGGATGGCGCCGCCACGTCCAGAACATGGCGATCGGTTTCTGCGAGGAAGGCCTGCAAGACCGGGCGATCACCCGTGACCTCACCTGGGGGATCCCCTTGCCTCCCGAACTGGACACGATCGGTGAGGGGAAACGCATCTACGTCTGGTTCGAGGCGGTGATCGGCTACCTGTCGGCCTCCAAGGAGTGGGCGGCCCGCCAGGGCGACCCGGAGGCGTGGCGAGCCTGGTGGGAGAATCCGGAAGCCGAGACCTACTACTTCATCGGGAAGGACAACATCGTCTTCCACGCCGTCATCTGGCCCTGTCAGCTAATGGGTTACGGGGGGTTGAACCTGCCCACCAACGTGCCCGCCAACCAGTACATCACCTTCAAGGGGGCCAAGGCGTCCAAGTCGATGGGGGTGGGGAGGTCGATCGGCTGGTACGCCGAACGGCTGCAACCCGACGCCCTCCGATACGCCATCGCCTCGGTGTTTCCCGAGCAGAACGACACCGACCTGTCCGACGAGGAGCTGGTACGGCGGATCAACGAGGAGCTGGTGTCCACCTGGGGCAACCTGGTGAACCGGGTCCTGACGATGGTCGCCAAGAACCACGGAGGACGGATACCGGCGTCGGGTGTCCTCCAGCCCGGCGACGTGGCGTTGTTGTCGTCGATCGACCGGGCTCTGGAGGAGGAAGCCGAACTGATCGAGAGGGTGGAGCTGAGAGCCGGGTTGAGGAGGGTGATGGAGGCTGCAACCGAGGTCAACGTCTACCTGAACGCCAACGCCCCCTGGAAGGCCGAGGACCCGGAAAGGGCCGCCACGGTGCTGTGGGTGGCCTGCAACGCCATCAACGGCCTCAAGGTGGGGTTCGCGCCCTATCTGCCGTTCTCGTCCCAGACCCTGCACCGGATGCTGGGTCTGCAGGGCGAGGTGGGCGACGATGGTTGGGTCCGGAGCCGGCTGGAGCCGGGTTTGGAGATCGGCCCGGTGGAGCCACTGTTCGAGAAGGTCGAGCTCTCCCAGCTCACATAGACCCCCGGCCGTGGCATCCTGGATGGGCAGTGAGCGATCGTCCCCTGCCGATAAGGGTCCTGCTGGTGATGCTGGGCAGCCTGCTGCTGTTGGCGGGCCTGGCGGGTCTCCTCTTGCCCATCCTCCCCGGATGGCTCCTCATCGTGGCTGGGCTGGTGATCCTCGCCGGCGAGTTCGTGTGGGCCAGGAGGCTCCTGGAGGCGGCCCGCCGCCGTCTACCGACCTCCGGAGACGACGAGTCGCGGACCGCCTGACCGTCAAGCCTGCAGGTGGGCCTCCAGGAACCACAGGTGCTTGTCGACCGTACGAGCCACCTCGATGAACAGGTCGTTGGTGGCCATGTCTCCCAGCTTCTCGGCTTCATCGGCAGCCTGACGGACCGCCGCAGCATAAGCGGCGTACCGGTCGGCCAGCGCCGCGACGTGATCCGCCCCATCGACCACATCGGTCGGGTACTCGGGAATCGTCGACCGCTCGGCGGCCTGCCTCAGGGTGCCATCGGCCCGGCCTCCCAGGGCAGCCGCCCGCTCGGCGATGGTGTCGGCGAACTCCCGGAGCGACCCGGCCAGCTCGTCGAACAGTTCGTGGAGCTGGAAGAAGTCGTTGCCCTTCACGTTCCAGTGGGCGTACTTCACCTGGCTGGCGAGATCGAGGGTGTCGGCCAGCCGGGCATTTAGCAGATCCACCAGTCGGGTCCTCTGCTCCTCGGGTATGTCGATCCTGGTCCGATGCAACGTCGCCATGTCGATTCCTCCTCTCTAGTCGTCGTCGTTTCTCTACCCGTAAGCGCTCTCGACGAAACCGTTATTCCGTGCGGTCTCGCCCCGGTAACGGCAGAGCCGGCGCCGATCGGCGCCCGCTCTGGCTGGTGGCGTGGGTCGGCTCAGTTGGGCGGGTAGACACCCATCGACTTGGCCTTCTCGGTCTGCCAGAAGATGTCCGAGATCTGGTCGATCAGCTCCACCAACTTCCGACCGTCCTCGGGATCCACCGACTTCTTGGCGTCACCCGCAGCCTTGATCGCCCTCCAGAAGAGGTCGTGGAGCTGCGGGAACTGCTCGAGGTGTTCGTCGGTGAAGAAGTCCGCCCAGAGGACCATGAGATGGTGCTTGACCTCTTCGGCTCGCTGCTCCTTGATCATGATCGCCCGCTGCCGGAAGACCGGGTCGTCGGACGCCTGATACTTCTCGGCCGACTTGAGCACCGACATGGCTTCGATCTTGGCCTGGGCCGGGTCGTAGACCCCGCAGAACAGGTCGCAGTGGGCGTGAGCCACCGCGGAGGGTCGCAAGAATCCCATCGTGTCGCACCTCCTGAACGTCTCGGCTTCGTTCCCCCACCATACTCACGGTGGAGGTTGCACGGGAATGCGAATGGTGCGCCGATTCGAGGTGGCCGAACGGTCGATGAGCCCGGCTCTGGAACCCGGGGACTATCTGGTCGCGGTGGCCGGGCTGCCCATAAGACCGGGCGACCTCGTCGTCTTCGAACACCCACGGAGACCCGGCTTCCTCCTGGTGAAGAGAGCCGTCCAAGTGGAAGACGGTCGGGTTACGGTGCTGTCGGACCGCCCCGACCTGACCCTGGCCGACTCGAGGACTTTCGGTCCGGTCAGCCAGAGAGGCATGTACCGGGTGGTGTTCCGGTATTGGCCGTGGCGCAGGTTCGGGCCGGTGAGGTCTGCAACAGGTTGGTAGCGTCACCGGGATGGAAGACTGGTCGCCCGAGCTGGCAGAGATCGATCGTCGACGGGCCTGGGCCGCTCGGCTGGGTGGGGACGAACGAGTAGCCCGTCAACGAGCCCAGGGGAAGGCCACCTGTCGGGAACGGATCGACGCCCTGCTGGATCCGGGTTCGTTCAGGGAGATCGGTTCGCTGACCGGATGGGCGTCGTATGGCGAAGACGGGGAGATCTCGGGTTTCGTCCCCGCCAATTTCGTCTGTGGAAGAGGGACGGTCGATGGGCGCCCGGTGATGGTGGGAGCCGACGACTTCACGGTCCGTGGCGGACACGCCGACGCGGGGATCCACCGTAAGCAGGTGTACGCCGAGCAGATGTCCCGGCATCTCCGGATCCCGATGGTGCGTCTCATCGACGGATCGTCGGGGGGAGGCAGCGTGAAGACCTACGAGGAGCAGGGACGTACCTACGTCCCGCCCTTGCCCGGGTTCGAGCATCAGGTGGCGATGCTGTCGGAGGTGCCGGTGACGGCGGCGGTGCTGGGCCCGGCGGTGGGTCTGGGTGCGGCCCGGGCCGCCACCACCCACTACACGGTGTTGGTCGAGGGAATCGGTCAGGTGTTCGTGGCGGGCCCCCCGGTGGTGGTCCATGCCACCGGGGAGCACGTCGACAAGGAAGAGCTGGGCGGAGCCGAGGTTCACGGCTCGAACGGAACCGTCGACGCGGTCGTGCCGTCCGAAGAGGAAGCCTTCGCGGCGATCCGCCGGTTCCTCTCCTATCTGCCGTCCTCGGTCTGGCAGCTTCCTCCCGCCGCTCCCTGCGACGACCCGCCGGATCGCCGTGAAGAGGAGCTGCTGGGGATCGTTCCTCGCAACCGCCGGCGCCCCTACGACGTCCGGAGGCTGGTGAACATGGTCGTCGACCGTGACAGCTTCTTCGAGATCGGACGCCTCTGGGGGAGGAGCGTGGTGACCGGTTTCGCCCGTCTCGCCGGGAATCCGGTGGCGGTCCTGGCGTCCGACCCGATGTTCTGGGGAGGCACCCTCACCGCCGAGGGCGCCGACAAGCTTCGACGGATGGTCGATCTGGCCGACACCTTCCACCTGCCCGTGGTGTCGTTCGTGGATCAGCCGGGGTTCGCAGTGGGTACCGCGGCTGAGAGGGCCGGCACCATACGACGTGGCGCGACCGCGATCGCAGCTCTCTACCAGGCGACGGTTCCCTGGTTCAGCGTCATCGTCAGAAGAGTCTTCGGCGTCGCAGGCGCGGCCATGGTGGACAGGGGGGATCCCGACCTGCGGGTGGCCTGGCCCTCGGCCGACTGGGGTTCCCTCCCCCTCGAGGGCGGCGTCGAGGCGGCCTTCCGAAGGGAGCTGGAGGGGTCACCCGACCCGGATCGCCGTCTGCAGGAGTTGATGGCACGGTTCGAAGCCATCCGCTCGCCGCTGCGAACCGCCGAAACGTTCGGGATCGAAGAGGTGATCGATCCCCGGGACACCCGACCTCTACTGTGCGAGTGGGTCGAGCTGGCCCGACGAACGATCGCGCCGGGTCCCAAGTCGAGGGGCTTCCGTCCCTGAACGATCCCAAACGGACGTGATCAGGTAGGTCCCGAGGAGCGAGGCCGGCGCCACCAGACCCGACCCAGCCGACACGATGGCTCTCCAGATCACCTCGGCCAGCGCCAGCGGGGAGACCACCACCCGGGCCCAGAGACGATCCGGGATCTTCAACCAGCCCGCCAGCCCTTCCACGCCGCCCGGTCGGGTCTGGGGCCATCCCTCACCGAACCCGAAGGAGGCCTGTCCCGTACGGGTGGCCTGTCCCGGATCGGGCGGGGCACCCGCACCGCCAGGTCGGCTCGTGGTGGTGGGGTCGATCGGCGTCCCGGCGTTGGCACTGGTCGAGGGAGGGGCCGACGCGGTCGTGGTGGTGCCGGTCGGGTAGGTGGTCCCGGAGGCCGACACGGCGGTAGAGGTGGTAATGGACGACGTGGACGCGGTGGTGACCGAACTCGACGTCGTCGTAGTCGAACTCGACGAGGTGGTGGTCGAGGTCGACGAGGTGGTGGTCGAGGTCGACGAGGTAGTCGGACTAGATGTCGTGTTGGTCGAAGTCGACGTGGTTGTCGAAAGCTGTCCGACCACCGACTCGACCGCCTCCGCCAGGGTGGTGGACACCTGCGCGAGGGTGGTCGAGACGTCTTCGACCAGGTCGATAGGGACCTCCGGGATCTGCGCCGAGGCGCCCGAACTCACCCAGCCGACCACCCCGATCCACAGCACGACCAGCCCGAGGCCCGCCACCCTTCGCATCTTCCTGTATCCATCGTCCGGACCCGCCTAGGACTTGAGATCGGCCTAATGGCTCCCGATACCTGACCCATGACCAGAGGTCCCATCCCGTACCTGCTCCTCCTGGTGGCCGCGCTCGCTGCTCTGGTCTTCGCCGGAAACGACCAAACCGAAAGGGTGGCCGCCGACGCCATGGCAGTCGCCGACCTGGCCCGAGCCAGGGCCGAGACTCGCATCATCCAGGCGGATCTGGCGGTCGCCTTGGCGGCCGCCCTCCAGCAGGACCATCCCAGCGTCCAGGCGGCTCTGGACGCTGCTCGTGATTCCCTGGCCCGGCTGGAGGCAGCCGGTGTCCCCACCACCGACCTGCGAACAGGCCTGGATCGGATCGAGGCGATGATCTCCGACGGAGAGCTGGAAGGAGCCGGGAGGCTGGTCTCCGACGACGTCGTTCCCGAGTTACACGCCATCGAAGGTGCCATGGCAGCCGAAGAGGCGACGATCAGAGCGCAAGTCGAAGCGGAAGCCCGGCAGGCCGGCCTCCTCGCCCGAACGGCGTCTTTCGCGGTGGCTCTCATCGTTCCCGGGGCAGCGGTCTGGATCCACCGGAGAGCGGTCCGTAGGCGTCTCCAGACCAAGCTGCTGGAAGAACGGCTGGCGATGAAGGAAGCACAGGCCCGTTTCACCGAGGATCTGCTGGCGGGCACCGCCCATCAGCTCAGGACCCCTCTCACCGCCATCTACGGTTTCGCCGCCCAGGCGGACGACGAGGCCGGGCAGACGGTTGCCCGGGAAGCCCATCGCATGTCACTCATGTTGGACGACCTCCTGGTGGCTTCGCGCCTTCGGGGAGGACGGTTGGAAGCCAGGCCCAAGCCTGTCGACCTGACGTCGGCGGTCGAGCGGGTCGTGGCTCCGTACTGTCAGTGGGGGGTGTCGATCGAAGTCGACGTCGACCCGGTCGAAGTCGACACCGACGAGGGCCGGCTCCGTCACCTTCTGGCAGATCTGGTATGGAACGCGGTGGAACACGGCGGCCCGCCGGTGCGGATCGTGGGACGGGCCGAAGCCGATGCCTACCTGCTGAAGGTCGTAGATCACGGCGATGGCCTACCCGACGGTTTCGAGCTGCCCAGCATCGGGGAGATCCGGCCCGCCACCACAGGAACCCTGGGTCTCGGACTGGCCGTCGCCCACGCCCTGGCCGACTGTCTGGGAACCCGACTCACCTATGACCGCAGCGACGGAGCCACCGGATTCTCGATCTCCCTGCCGATGCGGCGTGCGATCGTCGCCGCATCGGCCGCCACATCGGCGTAACGTTGCAGGCATGACCGAGTTCGTGGTGCGGCTCGACAACCGACCCGGTTCATTCGCCCGGGTCGCAGAGGTGCTGGCCGACGCCGGGGTCAACATCGAAGCCCTCGCCGCTTGGGGACTCGATGGGGATGGCCTCGCCAGGCTCATCGTGGACGACGCGGAAGCGGCCCGACGGGCGCTGGACGACGCCGGTCTGGACTTCGACGAGCATCGGATCCTGACCAGCGAGCTCCCCAACCGGCCGGGCGAACTCGCCCGGGTGGCCAGGAGCCTGGCCGACGCTGGGATCAACATCGACGCCTTGTACGTCCTCCGGGCAACACCGGGCGTGGTGGAGCTGGCCTTCGCGTTCGACGAACCCGACGAGGCGGCACCCCACCTGCCGGTGCGGGGAGGCGCGTCGGTTTGATCCGAACCGTCTAGCATCTGATCCCATCGTGTTTCCTCGTCTACGCGTTCTCTTGGTCGCGCTCGCGGTCGTCGGCTGCGGGCGGGGCGACTGCCGTGACCACCTCTACCCCTCCCACCACGGCGGCCTCCACCTCTACGACCAGCAGCACCACCACGACGACGACACCCACCACCACCGCCGACCTCGGCCCGGTCGCTCCCCTGACCGGGCTTCCGACCGAGGCGCCCACCGACCGGAGAGCTCTGGCGGTGAAGATCGACAACTTCCCCGAAGCCCGACCCCAGTCGGGTATCCCCCACGCCGACCTGATGATCGAACTCTCCGTGGAAGGGGTGACGCGTTTCGTCGCCGTGTTCCACACCGGCGACTCGGTGAAGGTCGGGCCGATTCGCTCGGTTCGGCCCACCGACTGGCAGATCGCCCGACTGTTCGACGCCCCCCTCGTCATCTCCGGTGGTCAGTCCTGGGTGAGGCAACGCAACCAGTCCAACGGCGCCGAACTGATCGGCGAGGTGGGGTCTCCCTACACGTTCCGTTCCCGAGACCGGTCGGCACCCCACAACCTGTACGGGAACACGATCGAGATCCGTGCCCTCGCCGACCAGCGAGGCTACCCCGACCTCCCACCCCAGCCGCCCTGGCAGCACGGTGATCTACCCGCCGACGCGGCGCCCGCCGAAACGATCAGGATGGAGTTCACCGGGAGCCTGGTGGCCGAATGGACCTGGGACGGTCGACAGTATCTGAGGGAGACCAACGGAGCGGTCCACGAATGGATCGACGACGACGGCAACGTCTCGCAGATCGCGGTGGACGTCCTGGTGGTGGTCGCTTCCCCCACCTACCTGGCCCAGCCGCCTCCGGGCGGTGGCCCCGCCCGGGCGGTAGAGACCGTGGGTGAGGGCCGGGCCTGGATCTTCGCGGATGGGCGGGTGGTCGAGGCCGAGTGGAGCCGCCCCGGACCCGACGACCCCTTCGTGCTGACCACCGGGGAAGGACCGGTCGGGGTCCCACCCGGGAAGGCCTGGCTGGCCTTCATCCCCGAAGGCTCCACCCCGTCCTGGTGAACACGGTCGAGATCGCCTCGGCGGTGAAAAGGGGGGAACGTTCCGCCAGGGACGTGGTCGCCGAAGCCCTGGAGAGAGCCGAGAACGACCGCTTCAACATCTGGACGGCGATCGACCCCGACGGGGCCATCCGGTCGGCGGAGGAGGTGGACCGGCGGGTGGGCCGGCGTGAGGATCCGGGTCCCCTGGCGGGTGTGCCGGTCGCGCTGAAGGACCTGATCGACCGAGCCGGGGAGATCACCACCTGCGGTTCGGCCTTCTACCGGTTCGAAGCGGTCCGCTCGGCCGAAGTAGTGGAACGGTTGGAGAGGGCCGGCGCGGTGGTGATCGGGCGGGTGGGCCTCCACGAGTTCGCCTACGGATTCACCTCCGAGAACCCGTGGTTCGGACCGGTGAGGAATCCCCACGATCCCGAGCTCTCGGCCGGTGGCTCGTCAGGAGGTTCGGCAGCAGCCGTCGCCGCCGGTCAAGTTCCTTTGGCGGTGGGGACCGACACAGGCGGGTCGATACGGGTGCCCGCTGCGTTGTGCGGAGTGTTCGGCCTGAAACCGACCCATGGAAGGGTGTCGCTTCGGGGTGTGTTTCCGCTGGCTCCTTCCCTGGACACGGTGGGGCCCATCGCCGGGTCGGTGGCGGATCTCGCCGCCGGGTATCTGGCGATGGCCGGATGGGACACCGCCGACCCCTGGTCGAGATCTCGTCCGGTGGTGACACCGGGACGGGCCAGGGAGGATCTGAGAGGCCTCCGAATCGGTGTCCCGTCGGACTGGGTCGATGGAGCTGCCACGACCGATGAAGTGGCGGAGGGTTTCTCCCGTGCGGCCGCGGCGATCACCTCGCTCGGCGCCGAAGTCGACACCCTCGACTTGGGCTTGGCGTTCCGCCCCGACCGGGTGGCCGAGCTCGTCGGTGGGGAAGCCGCCCGGGTGCATCGACGCTGGCTGGCCGAGGGTCGCCCCTACGGGGAGGACGTGCGGAGAAGGCTCGAGCGGGCAGTCGGCGTGGATCTCGACACGTACCTGGAGGCCAGGGAGTGGCAGGAGACGGTCCGCCGCCGCTTCGAACGAGCCTTCGAGACGGTCGACCTGCTGATGACCCCGACCACCGGAACCACCCGCAAACCGATCGGCCGGGAGACGGTCGCCACCTTGCAGGGCGAGATGCATCACAGAGAGGTGTTGAGCCAGTTCACGTCCCTGGTCAACGTGGCCGGCTGCCCCGCCCTGGCTTCGCCCCTGCCGGGAGAGACCCCACCTCCGTCGCTCCAGCTCATCGCACCCTGGTGGGCCGAACACCGGCTCCTGGAGGTGGCGGCGACGCTGGCCGAGGCCCGGGTGATTGCCGATTGGACGCCCCGGGGAGGGGTATAGACTGGCTCTTCGGCTTGACGGTCCACCCCTACGAGTTCCCTCCGAGGTGAGGATGTCCGACGAAACAGCCACCATCGAATCCCCCACCCGAGAAATCGACAAGGTCGTGATCCGACTGGCGGGCGACTCGGGTGACGGTATGCAGCTAGCCGGTGCCCGCTTCACCGACGCTTCGGCCCTGTTCGGAAACGATCTCGCCACCCTCCCCAACTTCCCGGCCGAGATCCGGGCGCCCGCCGGAACCCTCCCCGGCGTCAGCTCCTTCCAGGTGCAGATAGCCGACTTCGACATCCTGACCGCCGGGGACGAACCCGACTGCCTGGTGGCGATGAACCCGGCGGCCCTCAGGGCCAACATCGGCGACCTACGACCGGGCGGCACGCTGATAGTCAACGAAGACGCCTTCGACGAACGCAACCTCGCCAAGGCCGGATACGACTCCAACCCGCTCGAAGACGGGTCCCTTCAGGGCTATCGGGTGATCCGGGTGCCGATGGAGCGCCTCACCAAGGAGGCGGTGAAAGACACCGGGGTGAGCGGAAGGGACGTCCTCCGATCCAAGAACTTCTTCGCCCTCGGATTGCTGGCCTGGCTGTTCCACCGTCCGGAAGCCCCGGTGATCGAATGGGTAGAGAAACGGTTCGCCGACAAACCCGAGATAAAGGAAGCCAACATCCGGGCCTTCCGGGCCGGGTTCACCTACGGGCAGGCCACAGAAGCCATAAAGGTGACCTACGTGGTGCCGCCGGCCACCCTCCCGCCCGGCACCTACACCAACGTGACCGGCAACACCGCCCTCGCCTGGGGGCTGATCGCCGCGGCGCAGTGCGCCAAGCTGCCCCTTTTCTACGGGAGCTACCCGATCACGCCGGCGTCCGACATCCTCCACGAGCTCTCCCGTCACAAGAACTTCGGCGTCCGGACCTTCCAGGCCGAAGACGAGATCGCCGCGGTGGGAGCCGCGATCGGAGCCGCCTTCGGAGGCAGCCTGGCGGTCACCGGCACCTCGGGTCCCGGTCTGGCCCTCAAGAGCGAGGCCATCTCCCTGGCCGTGATGACCGAACTGCCCTTGGTGGTGGTGGATGTCCAACGGGCCGGACCGTCCACGGGAATGCCGACCAAGACCGAGCAGGCCGACCTGCTGTTCGCCATGTTCGGCCGGCACGGGGAAGCTCCCCTCCCGGTGTTGGCGGTGGCGTCGCCCTCCGATGCCTTCGGCATGGCGATCGAAGCCGCCCGGATCGCCCTCAGATACATGACGCCGGTGCTGCTGCTGTCCGACAACTACATCGCCAACGGCTCCGAACCGTGGCGGCTCCCCAAGGTGGAGGAACTGCCCGACATCTCGGTTCCCTTCGCGTCGAAACCCAACAGCCCCGATGGTCGCTTCCTCCCCTACCTGAGGGATCTGCACACCTTCGCCCGACCCTGGGCGGTCCCCGGAACCCCGGGGTTGGAACACCGGATCGGAGGGCTGGAGAAGGAGGCGGTGACCGGCAACGTCTCATACGACCCGGCGAACCATCAGCTGATGGTCGACACCCGGGCCTGGAAGATCCGCAACATCGCCAACGACATACCGCCGGTGGAGGTCGAGGGCGACGAAGACGCCGAGCTGCTGGTCCTCGGCTGGGGCTCTACCCTGGGTTCGATCCGGGCTGCGGTTCGGCGGGTACGCAGCGACGGGGAGAAGGTGGCCACCGCCCACCTGCGGCATCTGAACCCGTTCCCCGCCAACCTCGAGGACCTGCTCGAACGGTATCCGAGGGTGCTGATCCCGGAGCTGAACACCGGTCAGCTCCGCTGGCTGATCCAGGCCGAGTTCCTCAAGAGATGTGACGGCCTCAACAAGGTGACCGGACAGCCCTTCAGGGTGGCGGAGGTCGAGGAGAAGATCAGGGAGATCCTCAAGGAGGCTCGATGACCTACACACGGGCGGACTTCCAGACCGACCAGGAAGTCCGGTGGTGCCCCGGCTGCGGTGACTACACCATCCTCGCTTCGGTGCAGACCTTCATGGCCGAGATGGGACTACCCAAGGAGAAGATCGTCTTCATCTCGGGGATCGGATGCTCGTCCCGTTTCCCGTACTACATGAACACCTACGGGATGCACACCATCCACGGCCGGGCTCCGGCGATCGCCTCCGGCCTGGCCGCCTCCCGCCCCGACCTGTCGGTGTGGGTGGTGACCGGCGACGGGGACGCTTTGTCGATCGGCGGGAACCATCTGATCCACGCCCTCCGACGCAACTTCAACATCAAGATCCTGCTGTTCAACAACCAGATCTACGGGCTGACCAAAGGCCAGTACTCCCCCACCTCCGAGCTGGGTAAACGCACCAAGTCGACTCCCTTCGGCTCGATCGACTATCCCTTCAACCCCATCAGCCTGGCGCTGGGGTCGGAGGCCACCTTCGTGGCCCGCACGGTTGACATGGACCGCACCCACACCCAGCAGATGCTGGAGGCGGCCTACCGGCACAGAGGGGCGGCCTTCATCGAGATCTACCAGAACTGCAACGTCTTCAACGACAAGGCGTTCATCCAGATCACCGGCAAGGAGGAGAGGCTCCACAATCGGATCGATCTGAGGGAGGGTGAGCCGATCGTGTTCGACGGAGGCGCCAAGGCGGTGGTGTTCCGCGACGGGCGCTGCGAGGTGGTGGAGACCTCCTCGGTCGACCCCAAGGAGATCCTGGTTCACGACCCAACCCGGGAGGATCCGACGATCGCCTTCGCGTTGAGCCGACTGTCCCACGGGCCGTTCGGCCCCACCCCTCTGGGGATCTTCCGGAAGGTGATCCGACCCACCTACGAGGAGCAGATTAACCGGCAGCTCCTGGAGGCCCAGTCGCGTTTCGGTCCCGGCGATCTGGACAAGCTGATCAAGTCCCACGGCACCTGGCAGGTCTCGGGCTAACGGGACCCCCCTGCGCCCGCGGCAGGCCTCCATCGCGAGCCGATCGCGCAATGGCCGCTGAAGGGCCGTGCCGACTCCTCGATCGACCCTCGCTCAGTCTCTAGGAGAGGTTTCTGGCCGAGATCGCCATGGGCCTGGGGGAGACCAAGTCTCGTTGAAGGCCTCACTCTCGGCGATCGACCCGGCGGGAGGGAGCAGGAAGGTGCGGAGGCGTTCGACGACCGCCGGCAGCGCGGGCGCGTGCAGACCGGTCCTGGTGAGAAAGGCTTCCCATTGCTGCTGCTTGGAGGCGTCGTCGTGGAACTCGGCTGTCAGGGCGACCGGCGCGTCGGACGAGACCGGGGTCCCGCGACGTCGAAACGTGGCCTCGATGGCTTGTCTGAGTGGGGGGCCGTCGAAGCGCATCCGCTCGGCCAAGATCCAGAGGTCGTAGAAGTCCTTCATTCGGGTGTTGGCCATCCCGAGGACCACGAGGGCCTGGAACTTCTCGGCCACCACAAGTTTGGGGGGGGTAGGCGCGCAGCCGGGGGGCGGCGAGGTGGAGCAGGGATGGATACTCGACGGTCTGAGGTTCGGGGCTTACGACGTCTCCGAATGCGATGTCGATCTGCAGAGGGATGCGGGCACCGGCCAGAGTGGCGCGGAGCCGAACCCGCACCCCTCCATACTCTTGGTCCTCTCGGATCTCGTCTCCTCGGATGGAGCTTTCGTCGAACTCGAGGCCGCTTGCTCGGCGTCAACCTGCACGATCTCCGCTACCACTTTCTCCACAGACGCCACTGCGTCGTCGCCGAAGCCGAGGAGATCGAGGTCCCGAGTGGGCTGTCGTGGCACCTCGTCCCAAGCGGAGAACAGCATTGCGCCCTTGAGAACGAAGCGCTCGGCGTAAGGCGAGCGGAGCCGGTAGAGAAACCGCTCCACGGCGTAGTGGATGAGTACGAGTTGGAAGTCCTCGCCGCGTTTGTGGGCCAGGTTGAGCAGGCGTTGGCGAATCGAGGCGGCCAGAGCTTTCCGATTCCCGCTCGTTCACCCCAGGGCCTCCAGGTAGGGACGGATCACAGAGGAGACCCGGCATATCTTGGCGTACCGCCAGAGGTCGTCCATGCCGGCGGGGTAGGCCCGCCGGTAGTCCCGTAGCGCCTCCAGGGCCACGTCGAGGCCGACCTTGCTGCGGAACTTGAAGCAGTCGGCCACGGTCTTGGCCGCACCGTAGACACGAACGGTTACTCCCTCGATCTGGTGGGACTCGACCCCACTGTCGAAGGCGGACCCCGACATCCGCACGATCCGCAGCGGTGGTCCATCCGACCGGGGGCTCCAAGCCTTGTGATGAACGGCCATCCACACCTCGAAGGGATTCTGAGTGGTGAGTTCGTGGAAGCGCAGAGCCGAGAGCAGGCAGACCACACCGTGGGGGACCTGCCTGGCGGCCTCGGCCAGCGTACGATGCTCGCTGACCTCGGCATCGGGCAGGGTGTAGAGGCCTCGGCCCACCCGCTCGAGAAGCCCGCGGCGAACCAGCCGGGTCAGATAGATCCGGGGAATCCCATGGGCGTCGAGATCGCGTGGTCGAACCACGCCGATCCTCCGCACAAGATCGAGCACGAGTTCTGTTTTCGACATCTCGGTGTTCCGATACCTCGGCAATACTATACTCTCTGCCGAGCATACGTAACACACGCGGTCGACGGGTCCACCGTGACTCCGACCGTTCAGCAGTCATCCGTTGGCGTCAGGAGTTTCGTCCGTCTCGGAGAGCAGTTCGTAGTAGGGACCCCGGCGACCATCTCCTTCACGAGCCCCAAGCCCGTCCGAAGACCGTCACTGCCGGGATCCCTCCCAAGACCACCCTACGTCGCCGCTCCCCCACCAGGAGCAGACCCAGCCGTCTAACGAGACCCCAACACCACCCCGACCGCGATCACCACCAGCAGGCCGGCTCCGGCGACCACGAACCCCCAATCGCGCTCCTGACCCCACCGGAACATCAGCCACAGCAGACGGCCCGGGGGGGTCGCCCACAGCAACCCCACCGCACCCCAACCCGCCTCGGGCACCTCCCAGATCATCGACACCGCGGCGAGTACCACCACTGCCCAAGCGACGAACCGCAGGGCCCGTCCCTGACGCCGCCCGGTGACGCCGCTGACCCGGCTCATCGGGTCGCCACCAGCGCCACCGCCACCACCACCAGCAAGCCCGCCAGCACCCGGCGCACCAGCGCGGGCGAGAGCCGGGTCTGGAAATGGGCCCCCAGCCAGCCCCCCACCAGGCTGCCCACCAGCACCGCCGACGCGTCGGGGAACACCAGACGACCCTGGGCGATGGCCACCCCCAGCGCCGCCACCCCGGTGAGACCCACCGTGAAGGTGGTGGTGGCAGCCGCCACCTTCACCGGCACGGTCATCACCTCGCTCATCACCGGCGACTTGAGGAATCCACCGCTGGTGCCGGTGGCTCCCGCCAGGAACCCGGCAACCGTCATCAGACCCAGCCCCAGCGGCAGTCGCCGCACCCGATAGGGAGCGACTCCCCCGTCGAGCGGATAAGCACCAGCCAGAGCGCCGATCCGTTCCCCGACCGCGTCGGCCGTCAACCCGGGCACCGGCGGGTTGCGAAGGGGACGGCTCCTTCCTCCCAACCCGGCTGCGATCAGGGCGGCCAGCGCCAGCATCCAGATCACCACCTGCTCGGAAAGCGCCACCGAGGCGAGCGCCCCCGCCACCGCACCCGAACCCGCAGCCAGCTCAACCGTGATACCCAACCGGTGATTCACCAGCCTGGCCTCCAGCTGCCTCGGGGCGGCGGCGACCGATCCGGCCACCACCATGAGGAGACCGAGGGGTCCGGCCTGGAGGGGCGGCACCCCCAGGAACACGAGTATGGGCACCATGAGGACCGCACCACCGATCCCGCCGGTCACCCCGAAGGCGGCGGTCGTCGCCGCGACGATTGCGACGACCCAGGTCACCGGGGTAGGAGCCAGGCCTGTTCTATCGGTTTGAGGGGCCGCATTATCCAGCGTGGCCGCCGGGTCCCGTCGGGGGACACCCCGAGCGCCGACCGGGTCATCTCCAGCCACCGTCGGTACACCTCTCTCGAACGGGAGGTGTCCACCATCACGTCGCCGTAGCGGTCCCCGGGTTCGGCTCTCGCGGACCCGCACCGCCTGGTGCCAGCAGTGCTGCCCCGAGATGGGGTCGGGATGCACCCCGAAGGTGAGGTTCTGGTGGATGCCCACGTCGCTCCACCAGATTCGGGCGGTGTCGGGATCGGTCGACGGGTAGGGCTCGACTCCTTTGCGTCGACGCAACGTCCAACGGGTTCCGTCCCTGTCGAGGTCGACCAGGGCCATGGCTTGACGTTGACCGTTCTCGGACAACCTCCACCTACCCATGTGGTGGCTGCACGCCAC
This sequence comes from Acidimicrobiia bacterium, assembly GCA_026002975.1. Lineage (GTDB taxonomy): Bacteria > Actinomycetota > Acidimicrobiia > Spongiisociales > ZC4RG35 > BPGJ01. The sequence goes on along the minus strand of BPGJ01000003.1, from coordinate 197,364 downwards.
GACACCCGGCCGGATCCCCTCGGTCACCCAGGCCTTCACCACGAAGTGGCCCAGCTCGGTCTCCACCCGTACCAGGTCCCCGGTGGCGATCCCGAGGCGGGCGGCGTCCTGGGGATGGATCCACAGGGGGTTGGTGTGGGCGATCTCGTCGAGCCATTTGGCGTTGGCCGACCGGGTGTGGATCTGCACCGGCAGCCGGAAGGTGGAGATGAGCGGCATCTGGCCTTCCTCCAGCCGGGAGGGATGGATGTGGCTCTCGATGTAGGTCGGGATGGCGTATTCGGGCCAACCCCATTCGACCAGGGTGCGGGAGTAGAACTCCAGCCTCCCGGATGGGGTAGGCCAACCCCTGAGCACCTTTCCGTCGACCATCACCCCCACCGGCCGTCTCCCCTCCGGGTCGGGTTCGGGGGCGCCGGTGGGAGCGAGATTGGGGTAGGGGTCGGGCGGTAGAGGAGCCCGGGTGTAGACCCTCCCGAACTCGTCGACCGCGACGTCTTCCAGCTCGTCGTCGGGCACCTCGACCTCATGGAGGGGACCGACTCCCCTGCGCACCTCGTAGGCTCCGTAGCGGCGCATGTACTGGAGGGGTGTGAGTCCCTCGGCGGCTGCCTTCTCGGGGAGCCCGGGCACCGAGTTGGCGAAGATCCACCCGTAGTAGTCGTCGACGGTCATCTTCTCGCCGGGACGATCGGGCGCCTCGTAGAACCGGCGGATCCCCAGGCTTCCGTCCGGGTCGATCCGCCACGACAGCTCGATCCAGAACTCGTTCTCCTCCCAGACCTCACCGGGGTTCACCTCCCGGGAGTCGGCCACCTCCCGGCCGCTGGCGTGCTGCCGCCGCCCGGGCGACCGGCTGCCTGAACGCGATCCACTGTCCGTCGTACTGCTCGTAGGAGTGGAGGTCGTGCCGTTCGGACGCATGACCCATCGGCAGGACGTAGTCGGCGTAGAAGGCGGTCTCCGACCAGGTCGGGGTCAAGGCGACGTGGAGGCCGATCTTTTCGGGGTCGGTGAGGACCTCGATCCAGGAGAAACCGTCGGGGTTCGTCCACACCGGGTTGTACACCCGAGTGAAGTAGACGTCCACATACCCCCGACCCTCCTCGAGGAAGTGCGGCAGCAGGAACGACAGCTCGTTCATCGCCAACGGATACTCGAGCGGCCAGGTGAGCTCGTTCCAGCTCACCGGGTGGGGCGGGAGGTAGGGGGGCCGAGGCACGAACTTGTTCCAGGCGTTGGGAAAGGTCCCTCCCGGGGTGGCCACCGCCCCGAGGAGGGCGCTGATCATGAACAGGGTGCGGGACACCTGCCAGCCTCCCAGGTTCCCGGCCGCGGCCGACCTCCAGTTGTGGGTCGAGAACCGACGGCCGGCGCCGGCGACGAGCTCGGCTACTTCTCGCAGCGTCTCGGCGGGAATGCCCGACTCGGCCGAGGCGAACTCGAAGGTGTATCCCGCGTACAGCTCGGCGAGGACCTCCTCGAAGGCCTCGAAGGTGCGGGGCCGGTGCGGATGCTCGTGCGCCAGGTATTGCTCCCAGTTCCACCAACGGCGTACGAACTCCCGATCGTATCGCCGGGTCCGGATCAGGTGGTTGGCGATCGCCAGGTTGATGGCGGCTTCGCTGCCCGGATACGGCGCCAGCCAGTAGTCGGCGTGGGTGGCGGTGTTGGAGAGCCGGGTGTCGAGCACCACCACCTTGGCTCCCCGCTGCCGGGCTTCGATTATCCGCTGGGCGTGCGGGTTGAAGTAGTGGCCGGTCTCCAGGTGGGAGGAGATCAGGTAGATGACGTCGGCGTTGGCGTGGTCGGGGCTGGGACGGTCGATGCCCATCCAGTATTGAAAGCCGGCCCGGGCTCCGGACGAGCAGACGTTGGTGTGGGAGTTGTGTCCGTCGACTCCCCACGAGGCGAGGACCCGTTCGGTGAACCCGTCTTCGCCCGGCCTCCCCACGTGATACATGATCTGGTGGTGGCGTCCCTCTTCCAAGGCTGTGCGGATGCGTGAGGCGATGTCGTCGAGGGCTTCGTCCCAGGTCACCCGCTCCCATCGCCCTTCGCCCCGGTTTCCGACCCGGCGCAGGGGGTGGAGTATCCGGTCGGGGTCGGTGACCTGGTTGATGGTGGCCGGGCCTTTGGCGCAGTTCTTCCCCCTCGAGCCGGGATGCTCCGGATTGCCTTCGAACTTCCGGATCTGGAGGGTGTCGGGGTCGACGTATGCCAGGAGCCCACAGGCCGACTCGCAGTTGAAGCAGGTGGTCGGCACCAACGTGGAACGCCGCTCCCTCCGTTCCGGCCAGGCGCGGGAATCCAACTCGACCCAGTCGTCCCATCTCTCCTTGGGGGGGAATGCCGCCAGGTGGGTTCCCGAGGGGCCCTGATAGAACGTATGGTCCATGTCCCTCCTTCTCATGCGAGTGGCACCGCCTGACCGGCTTGCACGTAGGCGTGTTCGTGGGCCAGGAGGCCGACCAGCCCGACTGGGGCCAGCACTCCGATCCACGGCGTGACGACCGTCAGTCCGACTGCCACGACCCCGAACCAGAACCAGGGGGCGTAGCGTCCCCGGGTCATCTCGTGGACCGCCAGGGCGGCGTGGGCGGTCGGGTGGGTGAGGGTGGTCTCGGCGGCCACCAGCACCAGATGCGCGGCTGCCGAGCCGGCCACCCAGCCCGCCAGCCCATCGACCAGAGGCGCCAGGAAGGCCGAGCCGGCCAGTACCGCCTGGACGGCCAGGTGGGGAGCCAGGAGCGGGCTCTGCCACAGGTCCCGGGCTTTGGCCTGGGCGAACAGCCAAGCGGTGTACACGGCGGCCGCCACCGCGGCGGGGATGCCGACCCAGGCCAACCCCCGGTGAAGGCCGGTCCACCCGACCAGTGAACCGGCCAGGTGGAGTGCCAGCACCGCTCCGTAGACCAGAAGGACCACCGCGCCCCGAACCAGCCAGCTCTTCGGTTGCGGCCGGGTGAACAGGTAGTAGAACCGTTCCGGGTGTTCCAGGTCGGCGATCAGGATCCCGCCAGTGATCGCCAGGAAACCCATCGCTACCAGGGGAGCGGTCCATCGGACCACCCCGGATTCCCACTGCAACAACCCGAGTAGGGCCGCCAAGATCGCCACCAGGTAGACGCCGGCCGCGATCGACTTGGTCCACGTGTAGAGACCGACCCGCCAATCCCACGGAATTCGATGGGGAACGTCGTAGGAGAGCAGGGCGGCCGCCGACGAGTTGGGGCGGGGATGTCCCGACTCGACGCCATCCCCCTTCTCGCTCCACATGTAGATGTCCCCGTCGGGCCGCCTAGCCGCCAGAGGGTCGAGGGTCGCCTGGTGGGCGCCCAGGTAGAACAGCTTGGGTCGGGTTTCCTTCTCGGGTCGACGTACCGACACCGGGGTTCTCTGCACGAGATGGGAGACCCTCGAGGTCGGGTCCCGCAGGTCGCCCACCAGGATCGCCTCGGTGGGGCAGACCACCACGCACGCCGGTTCGAGACCCAGGTCGAGCCGGTGGGCGCAGAAGTTGCACTTCTCGGCGGAGTGATCCTCGGGGTTGATGAAGATGGCGTCGTAGGGGCAGGCGGCCATGCACGCCTTGCATCCGATGCACGCCCGCTTGTCGAAGTCGACGATCCCGTCGTCCCGCCGGTACATCGCCGAGGTGGGGCACGCCGCCACACAGGGGGCGTCCTCGCACATGTTGCATCTGGTGACCTGGAACACTCGCCGGCTGTTGGGGAAGGCGCCCACGTCGACGTACTTGACGTAGGTGCGGGTGACTCCCAGGGGGACCTGGTTCTCCGATTTGCAGGCGGTGGTGCAGGCATGACACCCGATGCAACGGGTGTGGTCTATGACCTTGACCCATTGGGCGGCCGACGCCGCATCGACCTCCCCGATCATGCCTTCTCGATCACGAAGTGGAACTCGCCGTCGGTCTCGAACTGCTCTTTGAGGACGTGTCCCATGTCGGCCACCCAGGCGGGAACGTCCGAGCAGGATCCCCGGTCGGTCGAAACCAGCTCGATCGTCTGTCCCGCCTCTGCACCCATGATCGCCTGGCTCAGCTTGATCACCGGCATGGGACATTGCAAACCGCGTGCGTCCACCACCACGTCGGCCGTCATCGTCTCCTCCTTCTCAGATGAACAGACTGATCTTGGCTTGTTTCATCAGGCTGATCGCAGAACCCGCCCCGGCCGGTTCGTCGAGTCCGTCGATCAGGTCTTCTCTCCTCAACCCCATAAGGTCCATGGTCATCTGGCAGGGCCACAGCTTCACCCCCATCTGCTGGGCGAGGGTGAGCAGCTCCTGGACCGAGGCCACCTTGTGCTTGTCGGCCAGGTCGCGCATCATCTTGGCTCCCAGACCCCCGAAGTTGAGTTTGGAGAGCTGGAGATGCTGAGGGGTGCCCCGGTTGAACACCGACAGCAGCTTCTGCCGCCAGTCCTCCCCGGTCAGGCCGGCTTCGGGACGTTTCAGGATGCCCAACCCCCAGAAGGTGAAGAACACGGTGACGTCCATCCCGTAGGCGGCTCCGGTGGTGGCCAGGATCAGAACCGGCCAGGCCTTGTCCAGGTCCCCGGAAGCGGCGATGAGAACCATCTTCTCCCGCTCCGGCTCGGGTCGTGGCTGGCCTTGGATGGCTTCGAGCGCCATGGCGACCTCCTCCCCGGCAGACGAGCTGCCATATGCGTGTATTCGAATCTTCGCTTGTGTGTCCCCGCATGTCAAGGGATTGGGTTTGCGCTGGGGTCGTGGCATAGTGATGTCGTGAAGACCTCGATCCGCACCGAGCTGTATCGACTGCATGCGAGTGTGTGCAAGGGCTTGGCCGACCCCAAGCGGCTGCTGATCATCAATGCCCTGCGCGACGGTGAGCGCTCGGTGACCGAGCTGTGCGAGGAATTGGACCTGCCCCAGGCCAACATCTCGCAGCATCTGGCTGTTCTTCGGGAGAAGGGCCTTGTCAAGGTGCGCAAGGACGGCCAGTGGTCCTACTACTCGCTCACCTCTCCCAAGATCACCGCGGCCATGGACCTGCTCAGGGAGGTCATGACCGAGCAGTTCGGCCGGCTGTCCGACTGAACCGACCCCTTGTCTCGGCCCGCCCCGAGCTCTATATTCGTAGATGCGCATATAGTCCGCCGGGAGGTGCCGTGGAAGTCGTACCCATCTCCACTCCAGGCTTGGGCGACCTGAGCTACGTGCTGTGCCACCGGGGCCTGGGGATCTTGGTGGACGTGCAGCGGGATGTGGGACGGTTCCTCGACGTACTAGACGATCGGGGAGTCGAACCCCGATACGTGTTGGAGACCCACCTCCACAACGACTACGTGTCGGGAGGCAAGACCCTGGCCGAACTGACCGGTGCCGAGCTGGTGATGCCCGCCGGCTCCGGGGTCGCCTATCCCCATCGGCCGGCGTTCCACCGTGAACCGATCCCGTTCGCCGGTCTGGAGATCGTTCCGATCCACACCCCGGGACACACCCCCGAGCACACCTCCTATCTGGTGGTGGAAGATGGGCGTCCTCTGGCGGTGTTCTCGGGGGGCAGCCTGCTGGTGGGCGCCGCGGGACGAACCGACCTGCTGGGTGAGCGGAGGGCCCGTCAGCTGGCCCGTATGCAGTGGGCCTCGATCCGGCGACTCGCCGAGTTGGACGATACGGTCGCTCTCTACCCGACCCACGGGGCGGGCAGCTTCTGCACCGCCACCGTGGCCGGGCCGTCCACGTCGGCCATCGGTACCGAGAAAGAGACCAACCCTACCCTCTCCTTCAGCGACCCCGAGGCGTTCGCCGACGACCAGCTCTCCCGGCTGGATCCCTTCCCGGCCTACTACGCCCACATGGGGCCGATCAACCTGTTCGGCCCTCCCCCTCCGCCCGACACGCCGGTGCCCCGGCTGGAGCCGGAGCAGCTGGAGGGGTCGGGAGCCGTGGTGGTCGACGGGCGACCCAAAGAAGCCTTCGCCGAGGTCCACATACCGGGCTCATGGGGCATCGAAGCCAACCAGGATTTCGCCACCTGGGTGGGCTGGCTGGTGCCGTTCGACTCGCCTCTGGTCCTGGTGCTCGACGACGAGGACACCGTCGGGGAGGCCAGGACGGCGTTGAGCCGGGTGGGATTCGACCGGGTCGTCGGCTGGATGCAGGGGATGGACGCCTGGATCGACTCGGGGAGGGCAGTGGCGTCGCATGGGACGATCACCGCCCGTGGGTTCCTCGAACTGGACGAGGAAGACCCTCAGGTGCTGGACGTCCGGGCTCCGTCCGAGTGGCGGGACGGCCACCTACCCGGGTCGATCCACTTCTATCTGCCCGACCTGGTGGCCGCCACCCCTGAAGGACTGGATCCCACCCGGCCGGTGTACGTGGGATGCACCACCGGTCACCGGGCCTCGATCGCGGCCGGCATCCTGGGTGACCGAGGCTATCGACCGGTCGTGATGGTGGGAGCCAGCCTGCTTGGGGTGCTGATGCTCACCGCTCAGTCGGCCTGACCTTCGATCCGGGCCCGCACCTCGTCGGGGACCTCGGCGGCCTGGGGCATCCTCAACGGCGTGATCGACACCCATCCGTGGTGGGCGGCGTCTACGTCGGTGCCTTCCAGCGCCTCGAAATGCCTCAGCCCGCCACCGAACTCGTGGACGAAACGGCCCGGGCCGTCTGGGCGGAACAGCCGGTCGTAGCCGACCCTGGCGATGGTGGTGATCCGCCGGGGAGTGTCCGGCCCGGCCTCGAAGGGAAGGTTGACACTGACCACGTCCGCGATGTCGGTGAGACCTACCGACAGCATCTCTTCGGTCAGCGCCGCGCAGTAGGAGGCCAGCCGCTGCCATGCGGGCCGCGCGCCGGGGGCGAGTACCGCCTGCTTCCACGCGTGCCAGTCGTCCATGGAACCGGTGGAGAAGGCGACCGACCTGACTCCGGACACCCAGGCTTCCACCGCCGCTCCCACCGTGCCCGAGGACATGAGGAAGCCGGCCCCGTGGTTGTAACCCAGGTTGATGCCGGACACCACCAGGTCGGGGGTGGATTCGAACAGGGCGTGGACCCCGAGTTGGACCGCATCGGCCGGATACCCCGAACAGGCCCACATCGAGACGCCGTCCCGGACCACGCGGGTGACCGTGACCGGCTCGAAGCGGGTGATCGCCTTTCCCACCCAGCTCCTCTCCCTGTCGGGCACCACCACCTCTACCCGGTCAAGCCGTTCCAGAGCCCGGGCGAACGGAATCAGCGATGGGCTGTCGAGGCCGTCGTCGTTGGTGAGCAGGATCACCGATCGGCACCCTAGCCGAGGTCCCCCACCATGTCGGCGCCGCCCGGTAGCCTGACCGACCCATGGCCGACGACCGTGAGATCCTGGAGACGGTGGTGCAACGCCTGGCCCGAGCCTTGGAGCGGGGCACCGGGACCAGCCTCGACGCCGAGGAGGTGCGGGTGGTGGGCGCCCTGATCCATGCGATGGGAACCGCTGCCTTGGGGGGCGCCGAAGCGAGGGAAGCATGCGCGATCTGCGGAAACCCCGAGCATCCACCCCAGGTGATCGGCGGGTTCCCCCGCCACGCCTACCAGCGAGGCCTGCTGGTCCCGGTTGCGGCACCCGAGAACCGCTGAATTCCCGACATGGCAGGGCCTGCCCTGCCAAACTGGCGTTCGTCGGGAGAGAAGCGAACTGGAGGAATGATGGAGAACCTGACAGACCGCCTCGTCCGGGTGCTCAAACTCGAGTCCGCGGTGTTCGGTGAGATCGGCGAAGACCAGTCCGCCACCGGGCAAGCCATCCTCGTGGCGGCCCTGGCCGCAGCCATCGGCAACATCACGGGAAGCGGCGGAAACGTCATCACCCGGATCATCACCGGTGCGATAGGAGGCGCCATCGGCTTGTTCATCTGGACGGGGATCGTCTTCCTGGTGGGACGCCTGTTCAAGGGCCAGGCCGACTACGTGCAGCTCCTCCGTGGGATGGGCTTCTCAGCCGCACCGTACGCGTTGGCGATCGTGCCGGTCATAGGGGGGCTGGTCGGGGTGGTCTACTCGCTGATCATCCAGATCCGAGCGGTCCGGGAAATCAACCGGGTGTCCGATGGTGCCGCGGCCGCCACCGTGCTGATCCCCTTCGCCGTCATCTTCCTGTTGGTGCTCCTGGTCGCGTTCACCCTGATAGCTGCGCTGATCGGTTTGGCGGACGCCGCCAGCTAGAGGAACCTAGAACGAACCCACCTCCTCTCCATTGAGGACCACGGCCCGACCCTGGGACACCCAGGTGCCGAGCTCGATCTCCACCGAGAAGGGCGCGATCACCTGGATGCACGCACCGGTGTCGGGGGCCACACCCGAGACCAGGGTCACGTCCAGGGTCCGGCCGTCGTCGTCGATGCTCCAGTACGGCTCGTGGCAGGGGTCCGGAAGGCTCCCCGACACTCGAAGGACGACCCGGCCGGTCGCCCCATCCGACACCTGGAGGGTGGCGACGACGTCGAACACCGGACCCTGCAGGTAGCCGTCGGGGAGGGGCCGCTCTTCGGGCGGGACTGCCGGGTCGAGGTTGGTGGGTGTGGTCGGCTCACCGCCTCCACAGGAGGCCAGCAGCACCGCGGAAACCAGCAGGACCGAGATCTTCTTCATGTCGATCAGACGCAACGAGCCTCATCGAGGGTTCCCGGTTCGGCACTCCGCCGCGAACCGACCGGAATACCCGGGGACGGTCACCGTGACCTCGGCCCGGGTGGCCGTCCCCAATCCCACGTGAACGGCCGGTTCCGATGAGGCGGCGTAACCCACACCGGCGGCGACCGGCATGGTCGCCAAGCGTGACCCGTCATCGGCATCCCACACCTCGACCGTCCCGCCCACTCCCCTGCCCGGCACCGGCAGATCCACCTGGAGCGAGTTGCCGGCCGCCAGGTGGTTGAGCAGGAGCCGGGAAGCCAGACCCGGATCCCATTCCCCTCCGAAGACATCCCGGCTTCCGTCGCCGTTCACGTCGGCGGTGGGTGCGGTCACCCAGTAGTGGTCGCCCGGCTCGACCGAAGGCACGAACTCGAGGTCCCCGCGGTTCAGGTACACCACCGGTTCGGTTCGGGTACGGTCGGACGCCGACGTGACCACGTCCATGCGGCCGTCGGCGTCGACGTCGACGATCTCGACGTGGGGTGCTTTGACCGGAAGGGGCTCCAACTCGATCTCTTGGAAAGCCGGCTCCTGACCTCGGCTGCGGTTCAGGTAGAGCCGAACCGGGATGGGGTCGTCGGGTCCGGCCCTGCCGAAGTGGTGGCCTACCGCCAGGTCTGGTGAGCCGTCCCCGTCGACGTCGCCCACCGCTACCCCGCCCGCCAGATCCTCGGGGTCGACCTCCTCCCAGCCGAGTTCGGGCACCTCACGCACGTCGAATCCGTCTTGTCCGCCCACCAGCACCCGAGGGTCTCCGCCCACCACCAGTTCCACCCATCCGTCGCCGGTGAGATCCACGGCTGCCACTCCCAGACCGTGAACGCCTTTGGGTACACCAACCCGTTCGGTGACGTCGACGAAACGCAGGTCCCCTTGGTTGCGGAGCACCCGGAGCCCGGTTTCGCCGTAGCGGTCTTCGATCACCGCCAGGTCGAGGTCGACGTCCCCGTCGAGGGGGAACGCCGCGACCGAACGGCCCTGGTATCCGGAGGGGAGCGGCAGATCGGACGCGAGCTCCAGCCTGCCGTCCAGGTTGGCGAACACCTGGGAGGGGAGATCCGACTGGTTACGCAGACCGGCGTTGCGGATCAGCACCAGATCCAGGTCGACGTCCCCGTCGAGGTCGGCCAGCACCGCGCCGCTGGTTCGGCCGAGACGATCACCGAGGTCGACGATCCGGGGTGGGTCACCTCCGTAGATGATCCGGTCGGGCCGGGGTCCGTCGGCCCCCCTCACCCGGTAGTCGTCGGGAGGCCCGTCCCCGAAGGTACCGACCACCAGATCCACCCACCCGTCCCCGTCGACGTCCCCCCAGGCGGCCGCATGCACTCTCATCCCGGTGAGAGGCTCGACCAGTCCCATATGGTCGGTGGCGTCCTCCCAGCCCCCGCCCGGCGAGGGACGACAGGAGACCGAGACGGAGGGTACGGCCGACCGGGTCTCCGGCGAACGGGCGGTGGCAGGGGGAGAGGACGGTGCCGTCGAGGATGCCGAGGGGGAGGCCGCAGTGGACGGCAGCCGCGAGGGCGGCGATGGGGAGCAGGCCGAAGCCAGCAGCACCACGGCCAGGAGACGCCTCATGGCGTCGACACCACCGCCAAGACCGGTAGCCCGAAGGCGAGGTCCTCGTCCCCGGTGTTCAACCCGACGTAGAGGAGACGACGTCGGGGGTCGAACACGATGTCGTAGGTGCCACCCACCACCACCCCTAAGGCGTCTCCCAGGGTCGGCTGGAGCTCGACGAGTGTCGAACGCTCGCCGGTGTCGAGGTCGAGGCGGTAGATCGGCGCCCCCGACCGCCACGCTCCGCCGTGGGCGTCGGGCATCCAGTACACGGCCCGTCTCTCGGGGTCGATCGCCACACTGGTGGTGTATCCCCCGACGTCCCCCAGTTCCACCACCCGGTCGTCCACCACCCGGAACATCCGGGCCGGGTCGTCGGTGACTCCCACCACCAGATCCCCCACGGTGGCTGCGGCCCGCAGCCTTCCACCCGGTATCCGCCACCCGGGCTCGACCGAGCCCGTCGAGGGATCGAAGGCCACGGTCCGACCTCCGGCAGAGAGGTGGACCCTCCCCTCCCGGTCGACCAACAGGGCCCGGAAGGTGTCGTGACCTTCGACCTCCACCGTGTCGACCAGGGTGGAGGTCGAAGGATCGAAGACCGCCAGCAGCCCCCGGTCGGTGAACGGGTCGACGGCTTCCAGGTACAGACGACCCGACAGGTCCATCGAGGGAATCCCCCGTCGAGGGACGGGGACGCCCAGATTGGCCACCGCGCCGGTGGTCACGTCCACCTCGAGGACCAGATCTCCCTGGTAGCTGCCGCCGTACGAGAGGTCCCTCCGGGTCCCCCAGTAGGTGGCTGCATACACCACACAACCCGAGGCCACCATCGGCGCGTGGATCTTGCCGTACCCCCAGTCGCCGGCCCGATGGTCGGTGAGGGAGAGCACGTCGGAGAAACGGGTCAGGGTCCGAGTGTCGGGGTGGTAGACGTAGAGGTAGCTGTTCCCGTCGGCGCCCAGATGGTCACCCACCGCGGAGAAGAACGCACCACCCGCCACCACCCCCTGCCCCCACTGCGACCAGGGCGAGCCACGGCCGTGGGGGAGCGGGTAGAAGGCCGCCACCACCGTCACACCCTCGCCTTCCCAAACCACCTCCGCTTGGATGCTCTCACCTTCCGGACGGGCGGCGGTGCATCCGGCGGCTCCGGCAACGGTGTCCGGAGCGGAGGGGCGGGCGGTCTCCGGCGGTGCTTCGGTCGTCGTCGGTGGGACGGTCGTGGTCTGTGGGCCGGGAGCGGACCCGGTGGAACCGACCAGATCCGTGCTCGTGGGCCGGGAGGTCGGACCGCCGCAGACCGCGGCAGCGAGGAACCATACCGCCCAGCTCGCCCTACTCACCCCTCCAGGCTAGGCGCCCAGAGTCTCGGCGAGTACGTCGACCATCCGATCCACCTGGTCGTCGCCGATCACCAGCGGCGGGCACATGGCCAGGGCATTGCCCAAGGGTCGGAAGATCACGCCTTTTTCGAGGGCTGCGTCCCGGATGGTGGCCGCATCCCGGTCGGCCGGGAGCTCCACCGCCCACACGGCTCCGTCACCTCTCACCTCCGCCACCAGCCCGTCGGCCCTCAACGCCTCGAGGCCGTCTCTCAACCGAGCCCCGATGTCGAGGGCGCGTCGACCCAGGGACTCGGCTTCGATGATGTCGAGGGCGGTCAGGCCCGCGGCCGCCGCCAGGGGATGGCCCGAGTAGGTGTAACCGTGCCGGAGGACGAAACCGGGCGTGGATTCGAGGGGTTCACGCACCCGGGGGCCGACCACCACCCCTCCCAGGGGCACGTACCCGGAGGTGACCGCCTTGGCGAAGGTGATCATGTCGGGAACGACTCCGTATCGTTGGGCTCCGAACCAGGTTCCCAGCCGGCCGAACCCACAGATGACCTCGTCGAGGATCAGGTAGGCGCCGTACCGGTCGCACAGGCGGCGGAGGCCCTCCAGATAACCCTCCCGGGGTGGATAGACCCCTCCCGCCCCCTGGAGGGGCTCGGTGAGCACCGCGGCCACCCGGTCCCCGTCGCTCTCGAAGACCCGGGCGGTGGCCTCGATGTCGTCGGCGGGAACCGAGACCACGTCGGGCACCAACGGTCCCCATCCTTCCCGGTTGGGCGGGATCCCCTGCGCCGACGTGCCCCCGAAGTTGGTTCCGTGGTAGCCGTGTTCCCGGCTGATGATCAGGGTGCGTTCCGGCCGTCCGGCGAGCCGATGCGCCAGGCGGGCCAGTTTCATAGCCGTGTCCACCGATTCGGAGCCGGAGCAGGTGAAGAACACCCGGGCCCGTTCGATGGGAGCGAGTCGGGCGACACGATCGGCCAGCTCTTCGGCCGCCGGGTTGGAGAAGGGGTCGAAGGTGTGGTAGGCGGCCAACTCCTCGGCTTGGCGGGTGATCGCCTCCACCATCTCGGACCGGCCGTACCCGACGTTCATGTACCACAGGGACGCCATGCCGTCTATGTACCGACGCCCCCGGTCGTCCCAGATCTCGGCGCCCTCACCCCCCACGATGCGGATGAACTCGGTCTTGGCGGGCGGGGCGAACGGGTGGAGGAACGCTGGTAGATCGGACATTCGAGCTCTCCTTCTGCCGGTGGGGCAACGCTAGCCGTCGGTCTCCCACCAGACGGTGGCCATGGCCTGTTCGGGTTTCCGGGTCCGGAGCCTTCCGTCTTCCTCGATGACCTCCTCGGCGAGCAGCCGCCGAAGTTCGTCCCACCGACGGCGGGGCAGCACCAGCCGTCGACCCATGTACGCCAGCAGCTCATCCCAGTCCCGGTACCACATCACCGATGGTCGCGTCCACCTTCGGACCTCGGGATCTACCCCGAGATTCTCCCGGACCACGGCGACCAGGTCGTCGACGTCGGGGCCGTCGGGGCGTTCCAGCCCATGGAGGGCCATGTAGTAGGGAGCCAGATCTGACCAGGGGTGCCGTTCTGTGAGTTCCAAGACCACCGCCCTCTGCGCCTTTCGGTGCATCGCCGCCAGGAAGGGCGCCAGGTCCCTCACGTCATACACGACGTGGGACGACGCAGCCACGTCGACCTCCCCGACCCGGTCGGCGACGTCCGGCCAGCTACCCACCACCACCTCCACGTCCAGCCCGTCGGCTGCCCGGGCCAATGCCTGCGCCATCTGGGGGTTCTTCTCGACCGCCACCACCCGGTTTCCCTCCCGGGCGAACACCAGGCAGGACCTACCGGTGCCGGCTCCCACGTCGAGGACCCTGCCGGGTAGGTAGCGGCGGATCACCTCGAAGGTGGGGGGCGGTGGTTCCCGCTCCGCCAGCTCCCGGCGTCGCTCCCACAACTCGACCGGCCACGAATAGGGGTCTTCCTCGGCCGAGGCGAGGAGGTCCTCCGGGAGCGCCCACGCTTCCAGTTGTGAAGCCCACCGCCGGGCGGCGTTCATCGCAGCCCGGCGAACAGGTCGTCTTCCTTGGCCGGCGCATCCACCCGGGTGTAGACCCGGAGGAAGGCCTCGAGGCCCATCGCCTGCGGCTTGACACCGTCGGGCAGGGTGAGCATGAACCAGTCGGACGGAATCTGGGAGCGGTGCGCCTTCAAGGCCTTCTCCTTCAAGTCCCAGCGGTCCCGGTGGTCTAGCAGTGCGGTCACTTCCTCGTCGGGGAAACCGCCGAGCCGCATCCGCTCGTACTCGTCCCGATCGATGCGTCCCGTCTCGAATCTCATCCGCGCGAACGTGGACACCCTGCTGCGGGTCCACACCGGCCAATACAGCTTGAAAGGGAGCCAAGGCTCCTCCCCGTCGAGGAGGGGGAACCGGCCTTGGTCCACTGCGCCGAAGAAAGCCGCCATCCCGACCCGGTGCACCATGATGTGGTCCGGATGGCCGTAGCCCCCGAACGGGTCGTAGATGATCATCACCTCGGGACGGTGGATCCGTATCTGATGGACCAGCCTTCCGACCGCCTCTTCGAAGTCGGCCTGCCAGAAGCAGTCGGGATGCCGGTTGGACTCCTCCCCCATCATCCCCGAGTCCCGATAGCCCAGGAACACGTGGTTCCTCACCCCCAGCACCGCCAAGGAGGCCTTCAACTCCTCCGCTCGGATGTCGGCCAGTCGGGGGCGGATCTCGTCGGGGTCGTCGTAGTTGTGGATCTCGCCTTCGGCGCCGTCGGTGGCGGTGACCACCACCACGCGCTCGCCGGCCTCGGCGTACCGGTTGAGGGTCAGACCGGTCGAGATGACCTCGTCGTCGGGATGCGCGTGGAACGCAAGTAGTCCGGGCACGCATCGAGACGATAGCCGCGGCGGAGCGGATCTAGGCTGTCGACGCCGATGCGTCGCTTCAGCCATACCACCGTCCTGCCGGTCGACGCCGCCCGGGTGTGGGAAGCCCTGCAGGATCCGACCACTTGGGAGGCGATCGGGGGGGTGGACCGGATCACCGATGTCCGGCGGGATCGGGAGGGGAGGCTGATGGGCTACCGATTCTCCTCCACCATCGGGAGGGTCTCCTATGCGGGTGTCGCCAACACGGTGCGGGCCGAGCCCGGACGCTTGATGGAGGTGGAGGTTGCGAGCCGCGACCTCGACGGTTCGATCCTCATCCGTCTGGAACCCGGGGAGGAGGACACCAAGATGAGCGTCACCGTGCAACTACGACCAAAAGGGCTGATGGCTGCGATGGCGTTCCCCGCCATCAGCGCCGCGGTGGGACGTGGCCTGCCGGCCAACGTGGAGGAGTTCGCGAGCCGGATCGTCGGCTAGGCGTCGGCTTCCGGCTCGATCTCCGCCAACCGTGCCGCCACCTGGGCGGCCTCCTCACGCCCGCCCTCGGCGATACGCGCCCGGTCGGTGATCAGGGTGACCTGGTTGGAGACCACCTGGAGGAACCCCCCGTGCACGCCGATGCTGGTGCGTCGACCCTCCGGATCCTCCACCGACACCACACCGGTCGCCAGAGCCGCCATGAGGGGTTCGTGATCGGCCAACACGCCGATCTCGCCTTCGGTGGTCCTCGCCACCAGGAACGTCGCCTCACCCGACCAGATGGTTCCCTCAGGGGAGACGACGTCGACTTGGAAGTTCCGCGCCATCAGCCGGTCTTGGCGAGTTCGTGGGCCTTCGCCCGGGCCTCGTCCAGGTCACCCACCATGTAGAACGCCTGCTCGGGGAGGTCGTCGGCCTCTCCTTCGACGATCGCCCTGAAGTCGGCGACGGTGCGCTCCAACGGAACGAACTTGCCGGGGATCCCGGTGAACTGCTCGGCGACGAAGAACGGTTGGGAGAGGAAACGTTCGATCCGCCGAGCTCGTGCCACCACCAGCTTGTCCTCCTCGGACAGCTCGTCGATCCCGAGGATGGCGATGATGTCCTGCAGGTCCTTGTATCGCTGCAGGATCTGCTGGACTTGCCGGGCCACGTTGTAGTGCTCCTCCCCCACGTACTGGGGGTCGAGGATCCGGCTGGTGGAGTCGAGGGGGTCGATGGCCGGGTAGATGCCGAGCTCGACCAGACGCCGGGTCAACACCGTGGTGGCGTCCAGGTGGGCGAACGTGGTGTGGGGCGCCGGGTCGGTGATGTCGTCGGCCGGCACGTAGATCGCTTGGAGGGAGGTGATCGACTTGCCCTTCAACGATGTGATCCTCTCCTGGAGGAACCCCATCTCGTCGGCCAGGGTCGGCTGGTAACCCACCGCAGACGGCATACGACCCAACAACGCCGACACCTCCGAACCCGCCTGGGTGAACCGGAAGATGTTGTCGATGAACAGCAGCACGTCCTGACGCATCTCGTCCCGGAAGTACTCGGCGATGGAGAGGGCAGCCAGGGCGACCCGGAGACGGACACCGGGCGGTTCGTCCATCTGGCCGAACACCAGGGCGGCCTTGGAGATCACCCCCGATTCGGTCATCTCCAGGAACAGGTCGTTCCCCTCGCGGGTGCGCTCCCCCACTCCGGCGAACACCGACACGCCTCCGTGTTGGGTGGCCACCCGGTTGATCATCTCCTGGATGATCACGGTCTTGCCGGTACCGGCGCCGCCGAACATGCCGATCTTCCCGCCCCGGACGTAGGGCTCGAGCAGGTCGATCACCTTGATCCCCGTCTCGAAGATCTCCTTCTGGGGCTCGACCTCCTCGTATCGGGGCGGGTTGCGGTGGATGGGCCAGCGCTCGTCGAACTCGATGGTCCCCGGCGGAACGTCGAGGGTGTCGCCCCACACGTTGAAGATGTGTCCCAAGGTCTTGGGGCCCACCGGCACGGTGATCGGAGCTCCCGTGTTGATCACCTCGGCGCCTCGCACCAGTCCGTCGGTGGGACGCATGGCGATGGCCCGAACCCGGTTGTTACCCAGATGCTGGGCGGTCTCGCACACCACCTTCTGAGGTTGGCCGTCGACCTCGAAGGTGACCTCCAAGGCGTTGAGGATCTCGGGCAGTTCACCGGGGGGGAACTCGGCGTCGATGACCGGGCCTACCACCCGCACCACCCGTCCGATGCTCTTCTCAGCCATGTCTCACTCCTACTCGTAGCTTCCCGTCAATGCTTCCGCACCACCGACGATCTCGGCGATCTCGGTGGTGATCTCCGCCTGTCTGGCCTGGTTGGCGATCCTGGTCAACACCTTCACCAGTTCGTTGGCGTTGTCGGTGGCGGCCTTCATCGCCCGCTGGCGGGAGGCGTGTTCGGATGCGGACGACTCGAGCAGGGCTCCGAACAGTCCCGCCTCCACATACCGGGGGAGTATCCGGTTCAGGATCTCCTCGGGGGACGGTTCGTACGAGTAGGCGATGGCGGCCGCCTCTTCGCCGTCTTCGGGCGGGGAGATGGGTAGCAGCTCCATGCGGGTCGCCAGCTGGTTCAGGGCCGACACGAAACGGGTGTAGTACACCTCCACCGCGTCGACCTCTCCGGTGGCGAAAGCATCCATCACCAGGTTGGCGACTGCCCTGGCATCACCGTAGCCCGGGGTGTCGGTGACCCCCAGGAAGGCCCGCTCGATCTGCCAGCCCCGGAACCGGAAATAGGTCTGGGCCTTCTTCCCCACCACGTAGAGCACCACTTCGGCTCCCCGGCGGCGGTGGTCGATCATGTTGGCCTCGGCCAGCCGGATCACGTTGGCGTTGTACGAGCCGGCGAGCCCCCGGTCGGAGCTCACCACCACCACCCCGACGGTCCGGACGGGCCGCCGCTCCAACAGGAGGTGGGAGGCACCACCGGTCGCCCTGCTCACGTTGCGGATCACCTCGACCAGCTTCTCCACGTAGGGTGTGGCCTGCCGTACCCGGGCCTGGGCCTTGACGATCCGGCTGGCCGCGATCAGCTCCATGGCGCGGGTGATCTTCTTGGTCGCCTGGACCGAAGAGATCCGGCGTCGGATCTGCCGGAGCTCAGCCGACGCCACTCAGACCCCCTCCTCCTCGCTCTGGAAAGTCTCGACGAAGCCGGCTATCGCCCGATCCAGGGCCTCGGTGTCGGGGAGGTCCCCGGTGGTGCGGATGTGGTCGAGCAGGTCTCCGTGACGAGTCCGGAAGTAGTCCCGCAGCTCGAGCTCGAACCGCTGGACCTCGGCCACCGGGATGTCGTCCATGTAGCCGTTGGTGACTGCGTAGATGGCCAGCACCTGTTCCTCCACCGGCACGGGCCGGAATTGGGGCTGCTTCAGCACCTCCACGACCCGTGCACCCCGGGCGAGCTGGGCGGCCGAGGTGGCGTCTAGCTCGGATCCGAACTGGGCGAAGGCCTCCAGCTCCCGGTATTGGGCCAGGTTGATCCGCAGAGGACCAGCCACCTTCTTCATCGCCTTGATCTGAGCGGCACCACCCACCCTGGAGACCGAGATGCCGGCGTTGATCGCAGGGCGCACCCCGGAGTAGAAGAGGTCGGTCTCCAGGTAGATCTGGCCGTCGGTGATCGAGATGACGTTGGTCGGGATGTAGGCCGACACGTCACCCGCCTTGGTCTCGACGATGGGCAGCCCGGTGAGGGAACCCGCTCCCAGCTCGTCGTTGAGCTTGGCGCAGCGCTCCAGCAGCCGGGAGTGGAGGTAGAAGACGTCACCCGGATAAGCCTCCCGCCCGGGGGGCCGCCTCAGGAGGAGGGAGATCTCCCGATAGGCGACCGCCTGTTTGGAGAGGTCGTCGAAGATGATCAAGGCGTGCTCGCCGTTGTACATCCAGTGCTGCCCGATGGCGGAACCCGCGTAGGGGGCATACATCTGGAGGGCTGCCGGGGCGGCCGCCGAGGCGTTGACCACCACGGTGTATTCCATCGCCCCGTGCCTCTCCAAGGCGTCGACCACCTCGGCCACGGTGGACGCCTTCTGACCGATGGCCACGTAGACGCACTTCACGCCCTGGCCCTTCTGGTTGATGATGGTGTCCACCGCGATGGCGGTCTTGCCGGTCTGCCGGTCGCCGATGATCAGCTCCCGCTGACCCCGCCCGATCGGGGTCATCGCGTCGATCGCCTTGATCCCGGTCTGGAGGGGTTCGTGGACGGGTTTCCGCTGGACGACGCTGGGGGCCTGCACCTCGAGGCGCCGCCTCTGCTTGGCGTTGATGGGACCCTTGCCGTCGAGGGGGTTGCCCAGCGGGTCTATCACCCGGCCGAGGAGTTCGTCGCCGACGATGATGTCGAGGACTCGACCGGTCTGCCGCACCGGATCACCCTCTTCGACATGGAAGTAGTCGCCCATCAACACCGCACCGATGGAGTCCTCGTCGAGGTTGAGAGCCACTCCCAGCAACCCACCCGGGAACTCGAGCAGCTCCGAAGCGGCCGCGTTTGGGAGCCCCTTGACTCGGGCGACGCCGTCGGCGATCGAAGCGACGTAGCCGACCGTCTCCTTGGCGACGGTGGGCTCCCACCCTTCCAGGTTCTTGCGAAGGGCCTCGGCTATGTCGTGAGCGGAAATGGTGAGTTCGGCCATGGGTCCTCCTATGCCGTCAACATCTGGCGGATGGCTTCGAGCCGACGCTTGACCGATCCGTCGATGACGACGTCACCGACCCGGGCCACCACCCCGCCGATGATGCTCGGGTCGACGATGGTCCTCACCTCCACCGGCCTACCCACCTGCCGCTCGAGGGCCTCGGCGAGGCGGCGGAGCGTGTCGTCGTCGAGGGGCACTGCCGTCCGGACTTCCGCCAGCTCCTTGCCCTGGGACGCCGCCATCCGCTGCGAGAGACGTTCGGCCAGTTCGGGCAGGTCGGTGATGTGTCCGAGGGTGAGGAGCATGTCGACGATGGCCACGGTGACTTCCGAGGCTCGCCGGCCGATCAGGTCGTCGACGATCGCCTGTTTCCGGTCCCGGGGCAGCCGCGGGTCGGACAGGGTGTTGCGGAGTTCGGGTGATCGGTCCAGAGCCTGGGCGAGCCCGAACAGCTCTCGTTCCACCCGGGGCAGCTCGCCCTCGGCCTTGGCCAGTTCGAAGGCGGCGGATGCGTACCCGTCCAGACGGTCCGACATCCCTATCTCTCCAGCTCGGCCAGGTATCGCTGCACCAGCCCGAGTTGGGCCTCCCGGTCGAGGGCCTCGCCTATGACCCGCTCGGCCAGGTCGAGGGACAGGTTGGCGACTTCCTCCCGGGCCTCGGCCAACACCCGTTGACGTTCGGCCGCGGCCTCGTCTCGGGCCTTCGCCACGATCTGGGCGGCCTCCTCGTTGGCCTTGGCGAGGATCTCGTCGCGGAGCTGCTCGGCGGCCTGTCGTGCCTCATCGATGATCTCGGAGGCTCTTTGACGGGCCTCCGCCATCTGCTGCCGGTAGTCGGCGAGGAGGCTCTCTGCTTCGGCTTTGGCCTTCTCCGCTTCCTCGAGCCGGCCGGCGATCGCCTGCTGGCGCTGCTCCAGGGACCGGTTGATGGCAGGACCAGCCCACTTCCAGATGAAGAAGAAGACGATCCCGAAGGCGATGATCCCCCCGACCAGTTCCGGGGTGGCGGGCAGCAGCAGGTCGAGCCCGCTTGAGGCCTCCGCCCCTTCTTCCGCGGCCAGGATCCAGGTCTCCATCATCCGAGGAAGAACAGCACGAAGCCGATCAGGGCCAGCGCCTCGGTGAAGGCGATACCCAAGAACATGGTGGTACGCACCATGCCGGCCGCTTCCGGCTGACGGGCCATCGCCTGCACTGCGTTACCCGCCACGATTCCGATCCCGATCCCGGGGCCGATCGCGGCGAGGCCATAGCCGACGACGTTCAAGCTGCCCGTCACCCCGCCGACCGCCTCCTGGGCGATCACCTGGGCGGCTGCCAGCACGGCTAGTACTGCATCCATCATCCGTTTCCTTTCCCTCGACGGTCAGTGTTCGACATGGATCGAAGACTCGATGTAGACGGCGGACAAGAGGGTGAAGATGTAAGCCTGGAGCACGGTGACGAGGATCTCGAACACGAAGATCCCAACCCCGAGAGCGAACCACAGGACGCCGGCCGCCCCCTTGACCCCGATCTCGCCGATGTTGGCCACGAACACCACCCCGGTGACCAGGAGGAGGCTGAGCATGACGTGACCGGCCACCAGGTTGGCGAAGAGCCGAACCGCCAGCGAGAAGGGTCTGACCAGCAGGGTCGAAACCAGCTCGATGATCCCCACGAGAGGTTTCAGGGCCGTGGGCACCCCCGGAGGCCAGGCCAGATGGGTGAAATAGGAGATCCCGTGTTTGCGGACGCCCACCCCGACGAAGATGAACCAGGTGAGCAGGGAGAGGAAGAAGGGGATCGCCATCCGGGAGGTTATGGGGAAGTTCACCAGCGGGGTGATCTCGAACAGGTTGCCGACCAGGATGAACATGAACAGCGACAACAGGTATGGGAAGTACTTCGCACCTTCGGGACCGATGATGCCGACCGCTACGTCGTCCCTCACGAACGACACGAGGGCGTCGACCGCGGCTTGGAACTTGGTGGGCACCAACCGGGGCCTCCGGTAGGCGACATACAGCACCGCGACCACGATCAGAGCCGCGAGGAACATGAGGATGATCGTCCTGTTCACCTGGCCGAAGATGGGCGGGAGGACGAACAGCTCGGCGACGTTCTCAGGAGCGCACACCGGCTGGTTGACGTAGTCGCATTCCTCCACCGCCAGGGGGGCGGCGATCAGCCGTGTGAAGATCATCGAACCCAATCCAGCTCCCTTTCTCTCCCGCGTGCGACCGACACTGCTTCGGCGGTGAGCAGCACCATATACGCGATCACCGCCGAGATTCCAAACGCCGGGCGATCCACCTCTACCAGCGCGGCGACCAGGACGACCACCCCGACCACCAGCGCAAGGCGGAGGAAGAACCCGAACAGGGCGGCGGCATGGTACACGGCCAAGCCGAGCTTGATCGCCAGGCTGAGCATGGCTCCAGCCAGCCAAAAGTTGACGACCACCAGCCCGACCGCGAAGGCGGCCGACCAGGCGCCCACCCATCCCCGGGCCACCCAGAACCCCACCACCAGGAGGGGACCCACCCAGACCGCCCGGCGGGCGGTGTTGCGAGCCAGGATGGTCTCGACCGGGACGGTCATCGACGACTCTCCATCTTTCGTGAGTGATGCCACACCCGGAGGAAACCCGAGTACGAACCCAGGACCACCCCGGTCACCACCAGCCAAGGGTCGGTGCCGAGCCAGGCGTCGGCCAGGTAGCCGAGCAGGGTGCCGGAGACGATCGAACCGAAGAGGGCACTTCCCGCCACCCATCCCTCGGATACGGCGGCGGTGATTTGGCGATGGGGGGTCTCATGCATGGCGAGCGGCTTTGTGAAATCTGTCACGAAGTCTATGTCCCGGCGCGCCTCCGGGCAAAGCGGATCGCCGCTCGGGTTGCCCATCAGGCCCAACCGGCGAAGCCGACCGGATAGGGAGGGTGCGCGGCTGCCAGCTCCGCCACACGATCGCCGATCTCCTTGAGCGCCACCTCGTCTTCCCTCTGGTGGAGGGCACGAGCGATCAGGGCTGCCACCTCCTCGGCCTCCGGCTCCCGCATCCCCTGGGTGGTCATCGCCGGGGTTCCGATGCGCAGGCCGCTCGCCTTGAAAGGCGGCCGCGGGTCGTAGGGGATGGTGTTGAAGTTCAGGGTGATACCCAGCCGGTAGAGGAGTCGAGCTGCATCGCGGCCTGTCAGTTCGGGGTCGACCGAACGCAGATCGACCAGGAACAGGTGGTTGTCGGTGCCGCCCGAGACCACCCGCACCCCCTCCGCCTGCATCCGATCGGCCATGGCCCGGGCATTGGCGACCACCTGCCGGGCGTAGGCCTGGAACTCGGGGGTGGAAGCCTCGTGGAAACACACCGCCTTGGCTGCGATCTGATTGACGAGCGGTCCACCCTGCCCTCCGGGGAACACCGCCTTGTCGATCGCAGCCGCGTACTCCTCCCGGCACAGGATCAGCCCCCCGCGGGGACCTCGCAGGGCCTTGTGGGTGGTGGCGGTGACGATGTCGGCGTACTCAACCGGGTTCGGATAGGCCTTTCCCGCCACCAGACCGATGAAGTGGGCCGCGTCGACGACCAGGACCGCCCCGACCTCGTCGGCGATCTCCCTGAACGCGGCGTAGTCGAGCAGCCTGGAGTAGGCCGAGTACCCGGCGAGCAGGATCTTCGGCCGGTGCCGCCGGGCCAAGTCCCGGACCTGCTCCATGTCGACCAGCTCGGTGTCGGGATCCACCCCATAGGCGACGAACTCGTAGTAGCGGCCGCTGAAGTTGACCGGGGATCCGTGAGTCAGATGCCCACCCTGGTCGAGCCTCATCCCGAGCACCGTGTCCCCCGGCTCCAGCAGAGCAAGGTAGACGGCCATGTTGGCCTGGGCTCCGGAGTGGGGCTGCACGTTGGCGTGGTCGGCGCCGAAGAGCCTCTTGGCCCGCTCGATGGCGAGGCGCTCGACCTCGTCGACGATCTCGCAGCCTTCGTAGTATCTGCGCCCTGGGTACCCCTCGGCGTATTTGTTGGTGAAGACCGAACCGGACGCCGCCATCACCGCCGGGGAGGCGAAGTTCTCGGAGGCGATCAGGTGGATGTGGGTGTTCTGCCTGATCAGGTCTCGTCTGATCAGGTCGGCGACTTCGGGATCTGTTGCGTCGAGTGGTCGTGGGTCGATCATGGGTCAGCTCGTCGACCGGACCCTAGCGCACCTGACGGGACCCGGCTTCCGTCCTATTTGATGACGTTGCCGGTGTCGGGATCGAAGAAGTGGAGCTTCTCGGTGTTGACCACCAGCTTCACCCGGTCCCCGTCCCGGGGCGCGTAGTCGGGGTTGACGCGGGCAGTGAACTTGGTCTCCTTTCCCAGCTCGCTGACGTCGGCGCCTTCGTCTTCGAGCAGCTCCCGGATGTCGGGTGTGATCACGGGTCGTACCGGCTTGGTGAAGTGCACGAAGGCTTCCGAACCGAGCTGTTCCACCAGGTCGACGTCCACTTCGATGGTGCGTCCCTCGATCGCCTCGCTCTCGGGCACGGCAGTGGAGATCTCGAAGCTCTCGGGCCGCATCCCCAAGACGATCTCCTTGCCCTTGAAGTGGGCGAGGCCGGGCCTCTCGGCGAGCCTCTTCGGGTCGATCAGCACCCGATGATCGGCGAACACCGCGTAGGTTCTGTCCCCCTCTCCTTCTACCCGTCCATACACGAAGTTCATGGATGGCGAGCCGATGAACCCGGCGACGAACATGTTGGCCGGGTCGTCGTAGAGCACACGGGGAGTGTCGATCTGCTGGAGGTTGGACACCTCGCCGGTGATCTTGCGGAGCACGGCCACCCTGTCTCCCATGGTCATCGCCTCGACCTGGTCGTGGGTGACGTACAGAGTGGTGGTGCCCAGCTTGGAGTGGAGAAGCCCCAGTTCGGCCCTCATCTGCACCCTCAGCTTGGCGTCCAGGTTGGAGAGGGGCTCGTCCATCAAGAATGCCGATGGCTCCCTGACGATGGCCCTCCCCATGGCGACCCTCTGCCTCTGGCCGCCGGACAACGCCCGGGGCTTCCGGTCGAGGAGGTCGGAGATCTCGAGGATCTTGGCAGCCTCCCGCACCCTTCGCTCGATCTCGTCCTTGGGCATCTTCCGGAGTTTGAGCCCGAACGCCATGTTGTCGAACACGGTCATGTGGGGATAGAGGGCGTAGTTCTGGAACACCATCGCGATGTCCCGATCTTTGGGAGGCACGTCGTTGACCACCCGATCACCGATCTTGAGTTTCCCCTCGGTCACCTCTTCCAGGCCGGCCACCATCCGCAGCAGGGTCGACTTGCCGCACCCGGATGGACCGACCAAAACGACGAACTCGCCGTCGGCTACGTGGATGTTGACGTCGTAGATGGCCCGGGTCCCCCCTGGATAGACCTTGCCGACACCTTCGAACGTGATCGACGCCACCAGGTTCCTCCTCGATCGCGGGTCCTCGTCGACGCTACCAGCGGAAGGCCGCCGATGTCGGGCGGGGACCGGAGTGCGGGTTAGTCTGTGGGGTCGTGGAGCCGAGATCGATCGTCATCACCGGGGGAACCGGCGGGTTGGGCACCGCCCTGTGCCGCAGGCTGATCCGTCGGGACGTGAGGCTGGCGGTCAGCTACCTGCTTCCCGAAGAAGCGACCCGTTTCGAAGAGGAGTTCGGCACCGACGAGGACCGGATCATGCTCAGGCGGGTCGACGCCACCAACCCGGAGTCGGTTAACGGCTTCATGAAGGAAGTGGCCGAGACCTGGGGACCTTTCCACGGGCTCGCGGCCCTGGTCGGGGGTTGGGCGGGAGGCAGGGACGTCGAAGACACCGACGACGTTCGTTTCGACCGGATGATCGACCTCAACCTCCGGTCGGCGTTCAACACGGTGCGGGCCGCGATCCCCCATCTCAAGGAGGCCGACTTCGGGCGGATCGTCTTGGTGGGCAGCCGGGCCGCGATCGACACGCCACCGGGGCAGGCCGCCTTCAACATGGCCAAGGCCGGGGTGGTCGCATTGGGCAAGACCGTCGCCCAGGAGCTCGAACCGTCGAACGTCTCGGTCACGGTGCTGATGCCTTCGGTGATCGACACGCCGGCTACCCGGGCCGAGCTTCCATACGCCGACTACGTCAACTGGCCGACTCCCGACGAGATCGCCGCGGTGGCGGAGTTCCTCCTGTCTCCCGAGTCCGGGGTGATGAACGGAGCCACCGTCGAGGTCTACGGCCGGGCCTGAGTCACCGTACCGTCTCGGCCGACCTTCACCGGCGTGCCGTTCTCCCAACCGAGGCCGTCGA
Organism: Acidimicrobiia bacterium; assembly: GCA_026002975.1. GTDB lineage: Bacteria > Actinomycetota > Acidimicrobiia > Spongiisociales > ZC4RG35 > BPGJ01. Next base: position 171,932 of record BPGJ01000003.1, on the reverse strand, counting down.
CCTCGCCTACCAGCACGGGGATGCGAACCCCGTACAGCTCGTCTGCCACCACCGCGCCCACCGGCAGGATCAGGTCGGAGGCTCCCAGCAAGATCGCTGCGGGAGCCTTGCCGCATCGGGCGGCTTCGGCCAGCACGCTGGAGCTGGAGCTCGACCCTCGCGCGGCCGGCATGACCAGGACTGCCCCCGCGGCCCTGGCCCCCCGGTCGGGGTGTCGTCGATCGACGATCTCACCGCTGTGCGGGTCGTATCCACCCCAGAACGACAACGGCTCGGACAGGCGGAGCAGGGGACCCTCGGCCTCGCCGGCGAACAGGACCCGAAACCTAGGCACCCCACACCTCCGGGTCCCGCCACACCCTCCCCAGCCCGGCGGAGACCAGACACTCCCGTAGGCTGCCGAACGCCACCTCGACTCCCAGATTCGAGGGGGCATAGAAGGCCCACTTGCCGGAGTTGGTCATGACCACCCCGTCGACCGGCTCCATGAGCGGCGCCACGTACGTGCAGGTGTCGACCACGATCCTGGCTCCCTGCTCGACCAGCGACCGGGTCACACCCTCCGACTCGGCTTGTTCCAACACGGTTCGGGAGGTGTTGATCCAGATCGGGAACCCGTCAGGGACGCGGATCCCCTCCTCCCTGACGATCCGATCGGCCCGTCGGAACTCCTCGAGCGAGAAGTGCGGGGTACCCAGCGCCACCGCCCCGAGGCGGTCGCCGGTGCGGCTGTCGAGGTCGTCCCGAGCTGCGATGAGGGCGTCCCGATCGAACACCACCCGCTCGACGGGGCGGCCACCGGTGGCGGTCTCGACGTCGGGCGCCTCGGGAGTGACCCCCAGGACGTGGAACATCGCGACGGAACCAGATGACGCGGCGGCCGCTCCCACCGCTTTCAGGTAGTCCTCCCCGACGTCGGGAGGCAGGCCGACCAGTAGGGGGATCCGATCGCCGGCCACCAACCCCGTCAGGTGCCCGACCACGGCCGCGGCTCCATCGGAGGCGAGGATCCTCTCCCCCACCGGCGACAGGTCGATCATCACCTCGGCCCGTCTCCCTTCGTCGGTCAGCAATCCGTAGTAGGGGGCCTTTCCGAGGAGCGCACAGGCGATGTCGAGGAAGTCGCCGTTGCGGTTGGTGCGAGCGCCGAGTACCGAGTTGGCGAACACGATGGCGTTGCTCTCCGCCCACGCGATCGTCTCACCCAGCCCCGGCCGGTCGGCGAGCTGATACGGCGCGCAGGTGAACGTAGGGGTGCAGCCGAGAGCTACGTACAGCTCCATCAGCTCCGCGGCGGCCCGAGCGTGGTCAGGTTCGCCCCGCCACAACTCCGGGTGGAGAAGGTCCACTCCGCCCACGTTGAGGGTGGTGGGAACCGCCACCCTGGCGCCGCCTTCGACCAGGCGGCGGGCGAAGTCCAACGAGGCGACGCCGTGGTAGAGGCAGCCGTCCACGTGCGCCCGGGTGATCTCGACCAGCCGGGACGCGCCGACCGCCTGGGCCGCGGCGGTGACGATCCGGGCTGCGAACTGCAGGCCGGGGCCGCGCTCGCCTTGGAGGATGGCTGTCTCGTCGGGTGTCAGTTCGACCAAGGCGTCAGTCCCGCACCTCGACGGCGTGACCTAGGAACAGTCGATATGGCACCTCCCAGCGGGAACCGTCGTCGCCGACGATGCTGGCCGATGCCAAACCCAGGTGCTCGATCCGCCCGACGATCTCCCCCACCCGCACCCACTGACCGGCTCGGAACCGGTCCTCGACGTGCCGGCCGGCCGCGATCTGGCGGGCCAGGGGGAGGGCTCCCAGACCGACGCTCAACCCCACCGCCAAAACGATCGCCCCAACCAGCCCGCCCAGCAGCAGGAGCAGCACACCGGTGTCGACGCCCATCTGGGAGAGCGCCAGGACCAGTCCTATGACCACCCACCCGGCGAAGACGAGAGCCCTGACCCGGGCGGCGAGGACAGCCGATCGAGACCGCAGGTGACCGAATACGAGGGCCGCGGTCAGCCGACCCAACACCAGCGCCACCACGAAGAGCCCCAATCCAACCACCAGGCGAGGGGTGAAAGCGACCAGCCCCTCGAGGAGGCCCCGTCTCACCTGGGGACTGCGGGAGGCCACCACCAGGATGAACCCGACCGCCAGGAGAGCCACCCCGGTGGACCGCACCACCAGGCGCCTCAACTGGGTGTCCACCGCCTCGCCCAGTCTCCCCCGGGACAGCACCCACCTGACGGTCAGCGAGATCGGCCAGGGCGACCGCCACCGCCCCCGCCAGCTCCAGCACGAGCTCCACGAGCTCAGAGTGTAGGTTCGCCGTCCTCCCGTACCCGCAACCCGTACCGGAGGAGCGCAGACCCCATGAGACGGGCTACGTCGAAAGCCGCCGTCGCCGTGTCGGTCACGAGCCTCTGGAGCTGCACGGCTCGCATCACCGCCGGTGTCAGGTCCCGGGGCAGCTCCTGGGCCCAGATCTCCTCCACCCAGCTCAGATACTCGGGGTCGCCCAGGATCACCTCCTCCAGCTCGTCCGCCTCCCCGTAGGCAAAACGGACGACGTCCTCGCGGGTGAGTCGACTCATCGATGATCCCTTTCGCTCAGCGCCTCTTGCACCGCTTTCCTACCCCGATGGATCCGAGTCCTGACCGTGTTGGTCGCCAACCCGAGCCTACGGCCGATCTCGTCGTAGGAGAGCCCCTGGTATTCCCGCAACACCAGGGGCTCCCTGAGGGGAGCGGGCAGAGAAGCCACCGCCTGGCGAACCGCTCGGATGTCGGCCGTCCGCAGGTACTCGGACTCGGGGTCGGTCTTCGCGGGCAGGTCGGGCAGGTCCCCTGGATGTTCCCTTCGCCGACTCACCTGGTTGAGTGCCAGGTTCTTGGCGATCCGGTACAGCCAGGCTCCTACCGTCCCCTCCCCCCGGAACTCGCCCGAAGCTTGGAAGGCTCGCAGGAACGCCTCTTGGGCCAGGTCCTCGGCGACTTGTCGGTCGCCCACCACCCGGAACGCGGCGCCGAACACCACGGCCTGGTGCCGTCTCACCAACTCACCGAAAGCTTCCGGGTCGTCCCGACTCGCCCGCAGCAGAGCGGCGTCGTCGAGGGTGGACCACGGGGCGGTCACTTGGGCCATTTCCCTACCTGACCCACCCGGCCGGGGGAAGTTCCCGGGAACTTTTCCGCAGCGACCGTGTCTTGTTGGTTGAGCGGAAGATAGGAGGTTCCATGCTCTTGGCACAGGTGGACACCAGCTTCGTAGACGAGCTGGTCGATTCCCTCGTCGAATTGGGCCGGGACGTCGGGGAGTTCGTGCCCCGGCTGGTGGTGGCACTGCTGCTGTTGGTGGTGGGCCACTGGGTGGCCCGCATCATCCAGCGGATCACCACCGCGGTGCTCCAGCGTCTCGGTGCCGGGCGCCTCGTGAAGGCCGCAGGTCTGGAGGCGACCTTGGAACAGGCGGGCACGTCGGGGGTGGCTCTGATCGGGCAAGTCGTCTACTTCCTGATCTTCATCATCTTCGTCCAGATCGCGACCGAGGTGCTGGGCATCGACCAGCTCACCACGTTGCTCAACGACCTGATCGCCTACCTGCCGCTGGTGGTGGTCGCGCTCTTGGTGTTGTTCGTCGCCGCGGCGATCGCCAACTGGGCGGCTCGCACGGTTCGACCCTACGCGGAGAGCCGCGGGGTTCCCTGGGTGGACGACGTGCTGAGGATCGCGGTGCTGGTGGTCGGCATCCTGGCGGCCCTCGACACCCTCAACTTCGCACCCTCGGTGACCTCGAAGATCGAGAACACCCTGTTGCAGTTCCTCCCGCTGTCGGCCCTGGTCGCCTTGGCGATCGCCTTCGGAGTGGGCGGCATCGACACCGCCCGCAAGTGGTGGGCCAAGCTGGCCCCTCCGGAAGACTCCACTCAGGCCTGAGCTGGTTCGTCGTGAGGTGGGACCGCCCGAGTCGGGCGGTCCCACCTCGCGTACGGCCGGGTTCGGACCCGTAGGACTCCCCAGGAATGTTTCAGGAAGGCCATTGTTTCATGTATCGTGAAACAAGCCTGTCGCTGAAACAATGCCAATCTCGAAGCCACCCGCTACGCCCAGCTCCCTTCCGACCACCAACAGCGAGTTCCTCGCACTCGTGGACCGGGTCCTGACGTCGCGACTCCCCGAGGGATGGTCCCTCCAGACCGCGGTACACCCGACCATCGTCGGCGATCTCCGTCCGGACGCGGTCGTTACCGTCGGCGCACCCGATGGGATCCGTTCACGACTCGTAGTCGAGGTGAAACGGCACCTCGATTCGATGCGCACGATACGGTCGGCCGCCGACCGGCTGGAGCGCTGCCTCCAAGCCTGGAGGGACCGCGATGTCGATGCTTGCGGAGTTCTCGTGAGCTCCTATCTGAGCCCCAACGCTCGGAAGTTCCTCATCGATCGCGGACTCGGATTCATCGATGCCACCGGGAACGTCCGAGTGGTGTGCACCAAGCCGGCGTTGTTCATCGAGAGCTCAGGCGCGAACCGTGACCCATGGCGCCGGTCGTCAGGATTGCGGTCGCTCAAGGGACCGGCGGCTGGTGCGGCCGTCCGTGCCCTGGTCGACTTCGTCCCGCCGTATGGGATACGCGAGCTCGCCGAGAAGGCCGGCGTCTCCGCGCCGACGCTGTCCCGGGTCGTCGAGCTCCTCGAACGGGAAGGGTTGGTGGACCGGAAGCCCCGTGGCCCGGTGGAGCAGCTCGACTGGGAGGGAACGATTCGGCGATGGACGGCCGACTACGGCGTCACCGAGACGAACAGGGTCGTCACCTACCTCGAGCCTCGGGGCCTCCCTGCGCTTACGAGCAAGCTCCGCACACTGGAGCGCCGCTACGCCCTCACCGGATCGATGGCGCTCCCCGATGAGCTATCGGTCGCCCCAGCCCGCCTCGCCATGATCTACACACGAGACGTCACCGGACTCGCATCGGAACTCGACCTCCGCCCTACCGAAATGGGCGCCAACGTGTTGGTCCTCGAGCCCTTCGACGACGTGGTGTTCGCCCGGACCTCGCAGCGCCGAGGCCTGGTCGGCGTTGCCCCTTCCCAACTCGCGGCCGATCTGCTGACCGGGCCGGGACGGGCCCCGACAGAAGCCGAGGAGCTCCTGGCATGGATGAAAGACAACGAGGATGCTTGGCGCACCCGACCCTGAGTACGTCGAAGCACGCCGGGTGCTCCTCGACGTCCTCGAGATCCTCGCACCACACCTTCCGGGGCTGACCTTGGTCGGAGCCCAAGCCGTCTACCTCCACACAGGAGCCGCCGACATCGCGGTCCCCGAGTACACGACTGACGCGGACATGGTGATCGCTCCCGAGCTCATCGCCGAACGCCCACCTCTCGAAGATGCACTCAACGAGGCCGGGTTCGGTCGGTCCTCGAGCCCGGGGCGGTGGATCAGTCCTGGGGGAATCCCTCTCGACCTCATGGTCCCCGAGGCGCTTGCCGGTCCCGGCCGTCGCGGCGCCGACCTTGGAGTCCACGGACGGCGAGCCGCCCGTCGGGCCCGGGGGCTGGAAGCGTCCATCGTCGACCGAAGGAAGATGTCCCTCAGCTCCCTCGACCCGGCCGACGACCGCAGATGCGAGGTGTGGGTGGCCGGGCCGGCGGCGCTGCTCGTCGCCAAGGTGATCAAGATCGACGAGCGCACGGGCGCAACCGGCCGGGTCGTCGACAAGGACGCTCTCGACGTCGCTCGGCTGGTGCGTGCCGTGCCCACCGGCGACCTCGCCACAGGACTCGCGATGCTCATCGATCATGAGCTGTCGGCGCAGACCACGCGAGAGTCCATCGACGCGCTCCGCCGGCTCTTCGGCAGCAGAAACTCAGAGGGAGTCGCCATGGCGCTCCGGGCCGCGACGCCGCTCGTCGACACCGGCGAACTGGCGGCCTCCATCGTGGCCCTGGTCAACGACCTGCTCGACCATCTACCGGACCCAGGGCCGACCTAGTCCTGGTCCCGGATTCCACCCGCTACGTCATATCGTAGGAACCCCCGCCGGGCGGGAGTTTCGCGTGGCAGCCCCGACCGGATTCGAACCGGCGTTACCGGCTTGAGAGGCCGGCGTCCTAGACCGCTAGACGACGGGGCCGTGGCTCGGGGGGGAGGACTCGAACCCCCAACAACAGGGCCAGAACCTGTCGTGTTGCCAATTACACCACCCCCGAACGCGCCGAGGCGTCCATCTACGCCTCGACCGGGATCTCGACAGCTTACCCGGCTGCCTCCAACTCGGCGAGCCGCTCGGCGGCTTCGGCCTCGACGAGGGCGTCGACCAGCTCGTCGAGGTCTCCGTCGAGGATCTGATCCAGCCGGTAGAGGGTGAGCTCGATCCGGTGGTCGGTCACCCGGTTCTCCCGGAAGTTGTAGGTGCGGATCTTCTCCGACCTCTCCCCCGACTTGACCATAGAACGGCGAGCACCGGCCAGCTCTTCCCTGCGTCTCTCCATCTCCCGTTCGTAGAGGCGGGCCCGTAGGATCCGAAACGCCTTCTCCTTGTTCTGGAGTTGAGACTTCTCGTCCTGGCAGGTGACCACCAGTCCGGTGGGGAGATGGGTCAGCCTCACCGCCGAGTCGGTGGTGTTCACCGACTGGCCTCCCGGGCCGCTGGAACGGAACACGTCGATCCTGACGTCTTCCGGGTCGATCTCGACCTCCACCGGGTCGGCCTCGGGGAGCACCGCCACCGTCGCCGTTGAGGTGTGGATCCTTCCCTGCGACTCGGTGCGGGGCACCCGCTGGACCCGATGCACCCCCGCCTCGTACTTGAACCGGGAGTAGGCGCCCTTGCCTTTCACCGCGACCGTCACCTTCGAATACCCACCCGCCTCGTTGGGTGTCGACTCGAGCGGCTCCACCCCGAAGCCGTGCCTCTCGGCGTATCGCTGATACATCCGCAGCAGGTCGCCCGCCCAGATGGCGGCCTCGTCGCCGCCGGCGGCCGCTCGTATCTCGACGATCACGTCTTTGTGGTCGTTGGGATCGGTCGGCAGCAGAGCCATGGTGAGCTCGTCTTCCAGTCTCCGGGCCTCGGCCGCCTTCTCGACAGCCAACTTCCGGAGTTCGCCTTCCAGCTCCGGGTCCGACCGGGCGAGCTCTTCCGCCTCCTCCCGGTCCCGATCGGCTCTCCTCCATGCCTCGAACAGGTCGAGGAGACGACGCAGTTCGGCGTGGCGCCTCCCCAGCTCGGCGTACTCGTCGGGGGACAGGTCTCCGGCCGCCAGCTTTGCCTCGATCTCGACGATGGCCCCCTCGGCCTCCTCCAGCCGTCGTCTCAGCCTGTCGTCCACGTCACACCTCGCTCGTCGCCCGGGCAGCCGCCGCCTCTTCGGGCACCCCACCCATGGCCACCAGCCGGTCGGCTTCCTCGGGATCCACTGCCGAGAGCAGCGAACACACCGCTACCTCGATCATCCCCCGGTCGGGGACACCGGTGGTGAGTTTCTGCAGCCACAGCCCGGGCGCCGCCAGCCAACGGCTGAGAGGCCCGGAGCGGGTGCCGGACCATCGGAGCAGTTCATAGGAGACACCGGCGATCACCGGGATGCCCAACACCCGGCTCGCCACCAACAGGGGCCAGTCGGGTCGCCCGAGGAGGGTGAACAACACGATCGAGGCCAGCATGACGATGAGCAGGAAGCTCGTTCCGCAACGGGGATGCTCGGGCCGGTGCCGTCCGATCGCCTCGACCGACAGGGGCTCGCCCGCCTCGTAGGCGTGGATGGCCATGTGTTCTGCACCGTGGTAGCGGAAGACCCGCTGGATCTCCCGGGACCGTCCTATTAGCCATATGTAACCGACGAACAGGGCGATGCGGATCAACGCTTCGACGGTCGCGAACCACAGGTGGGACTGCCCGGCGACGGCGTCGGCTGCCAAGGCGGGGGCGACGATGAACACGCCGGCGAAGATGAGAAGGGCCACGCTGAGGGAGCCGACCATCTGCCAGCGGGTCAGCGGCTCCTCGTCCTCGCCCACCGCCTTCTGAGCCGACCAGGAGAGAGCCCGAAACCCGAGCGTCAGGGATTCCCCGAGGACGAGGATGCCTCGAATGAAGGGGATCCTGGCTGCCCGCGATCGGGAAGACAGGCGGGGAAGCGGATGCCTGACTGCCTGTATCCGGCCTTCCGGGGTTCTGACCGCCACCGCCCAGCCGGACGGGGCTCTCATCATCACCCCTTCGATGACCGCCTGACCTCCGACGGTCACCACGTCGGAGCGGGGAGGGTTCGAGCTCACTCTCCGGTGGGCTCTCCCTCGGCCTCCGTACGGCGGCGGCGACGCGACTTCACCTCTGCCCCCTTGTAGCGCCGCTGGAACCGCTCCACCCGTCCACCCGAATCCACCAGCTTCTGTTTGCCGGTGAAGAAGGGGTGGCACTCGTTGCACAGTTCGATGTGCATGTCGCCCTTGGTGGACCTGGTGACGAACGTGTTCCCGCACGAGCAGGTGATGCGAGACACTACGTACTGTGGATGGATCTCCGACTTCATGGCACTCCCTAGTTTCCGCTCTTGGCGACCTCGGCGAGGAACTCCTCGTTGGACTTGGTGTTCTTGAGACGGTCGATGAGGAGCTCCAGCGCCGCCCCGGGTTCGAGGGCGAGCAAGACCCGCCTCAGCTTCCAGACCTGGGCCAGCTCCCTGCGGTCGAACAGGAGCTCCTCGCGGCGGGTTCCCGACGCTTCGATGTCGATCGCCGGGTAGATCCGCTTGTCGGCCAGCTTACGGTCGAGGCGTAGCTCCATGTTCCCGGTGCCCTTGAACTCCTCGAAGATGACCTCGTCCATCTTCGAGCCGGTTTCGACCAGGGCGGTCCCGAGGATGGTCAGCGATCCGCCCTCCTCGATGTTGCGGGCCGCCCCGAAGAACCGCTTGGGCGGATACAGGGCCTGGGAGTCGACGCCGCCGGACAGGATCCGCCCCGACGCCGGGGTGGCCAGGTTGTGGGCCCGGGCCAGACGCGTGATCGAGTCGAGGAGGATGACGACGTCCGTCTTCAGTTCGACCAGACGTTTGGCCCTCTCCAACGCCAGTTCCGACACCTGGGTGTGTTCCTCCGCGGGGCGGTCGAACGTCGAGTAGATGACCTCACCCTTCACCGACCTCTGCATGTCGGTGACCTCCTCGGGCCGCTCGTCGACCAACACCACCATCAGATAGCACTCCGGGTTGTTGGTGGTGATCGATTGGGCGATCTCCTTGAGCACCGTGGTCTTCCCCGCCTTTGGGGGCGACACGATCAGGCCTCTCTGTCCCTTTCCGATCGGGGCGATGAGGTCGATGATCCGGGTGAGCACCCCGTCGGGTTTGCCCGGCACTTCGAGACGGAGCCTCTCGTCGGGGAACAGCGGGGTCAGGTTCTCGAACTTGGGCCGGTTCTCGGCCTCCTCGGGCGACATCCCGTTGATCGACTGCACCCTCACCAGGGCCGGGAACTTCTCCTGTGAACGGGGAGCCCGAATCGGACCGGAGACGAGATCCCCCTTGCGGAGACCGAACTTGCGGATCTGAGAAGCCGAGACGTAAACGTCCTTCTCGCCCGGGATGTACCCCGTGACCCTCAGGAAGCCGTAACCCTCGGGCAGGATGTCGAGCAGGCCTTCCCGGACCTCCAGCTCCTCCTCGGGAACGTCGCGGTTGTAACCGTCGTTGTTTCCGCCGCCACGGCGGCGCCGCTTCCGCCGACGTCCACCGCTCTCCTGGCCCGAAGGCCGCTCCTCGGCGTCGTCGTCGCCTTCGGTCTCGTCGTCTTGGCGGGGCGTGGCCGCAGGCAGCTCGATCCGGGGATCGGACTGGGGCGTGTCTTCACCCGCCTCCTCGACTGCGCCGGCCTCCAGCAGGGCGCTGATGATCTTCGCCTTCTGGAGTCCGTCGGTGTCGATCCCGGCGGCAGACGCGATCTCGCGTAGTTCTTCCACCGATTTGCTCTGAAGTTGGGCTCTGGTGCTCATGTGCTCCTCTCGGCCCGCCGGGTCCGCAGGATGTGGATCGCCTCGCGGCATGATCAGGACCCGAAGATGAGTGGGGAAACCGCCCGCAACGATCCCGATCTCCGAAACCCCCGAACTCTTCGACCTGGTGGATCCTCCGAAGATTCAGACCTCGAAGACCTGGAACGCTGTGGTGCGGACGGCCACATCATAACAGCGTGGTCCGGGCCTACCAAGCTATGCGGTGTCCAGGTCTTCCAACACCTGCCGGAGCTGGTCGATTCCCGGGCCGATCCTCCGGATTCGCTCCGGCCTACGTTGCAGGTCGGCTAGATCGTCGGGCAGGGCCGGCCTCACCCCGGTGGCCTCCTCGACCACCTCCGGGAACTTGGCAGGATGAGCGGTCCCTACCAGCACCTTCGGGTCGGGCCCTCCGACCTGCTCGAGGGCGGCCCAGCCGGCCGCGGTGTGCGGGTCGACGAGCAAACCCTTCTCCGAGTAGAGCCGGGCGATGGTCCGACGGATCTCCCGGTCGTCCACCCAATGCGCGGCCATCTCGTTCGACGACCTGAGGTGTGCTGCGGCGTCCAGCACCACCTCCTCACCTGCGGCCAGACGCGCGGCCGCATCCCGGGTCCTCACGGGGTCCCTGTCCCAGAGTTCGAACAGATACCGCTCCAGGTTGGAAGGAACCTGGATGTCCATGGCCGGAGCGACCGTGGCGACTACCGGCGCGCTGCGGATGGTGCCGCGGTGGATCAGATCGGCCAAACCGTGGTTGGCGTTGTTCCCGATCACGATTCGGGCGATGGGGGCTCCCATACGGCGCGCCACCCACCCAGCGAATGCGTTGCCGAAGTTGCCGGTAGGTACCACGACGTCGACCGGACCGCCCATCAGCGAGGCCGCCCACCAGTGGTACGCCGCTTGTACCGCCACCCGGCCCCAGTTGATCGAGTTGACCGCACCGAGCCGGTACCGGGCGGAGAGTTCGGGGTCGGAGAACGCCCGTTTGACGAGAGCCTGACAGTCGTCGAAGGTTCCCTCCACGGCCACCGCACTGACGTTGAGGTCGCTCACGGTGGTCATCTGGCGCCGCTGGATGTCGGAGATGCGGCCCTCGGGATAGAGGATCACGACGTTCACCGCCTCCAAACCACGGAAGGCCTCGATGGCAGCCGAGCCGGTGTCTCCCGAGGTGGCGCCGAGGACCGTCATCTTCATGCCGCGGACGCCGAGGACCCGGTCGAACATGCGGGCGACCAGCTGGAGTGCATAGTCCTTGAACGAGAGAGTGGGACCCCAATAGAGCTCCAGGAGGCCGATCCCCGACCCGGCCGGTCGGAGAGGAGCGACCTCGGGATGCCGGAACCTGCGATAGGCCGCCGCGACGAGAGCCTCGAGGTCGGATCCAACCACCCCATTCCCGACGAGCGGTTCGAGGACCGTGCACACCACCGCGGGGTATCCATGTTCGACCGGGATCCGACCGAGACGGGGCCAGCGCTCCGGTACGTACAGGCCCCCGTCGGAAGCGAGGCCCTGGAGGAGGACCTCGTCGAAGGAGAGGATCGGGGCCTCCCCCCGGGTGGAGACGTACTTCACGGCTCGGGGGCGACCACCCGATAGGTGGCGGCGACCTGTTTGACGACTTCCAGACTCCTCAAGGCCTCCACCGCCCGACGGTGGTGCTCCTCCGGCGCGTCGTGGGTCACCAGGAGGAGGGTGGCCGTCTCGCCTCGCCCCTCCTGCCAGACCGACATCAGGGAGACCCGATGTTCCCCGAACACCGCAGCAATCTGGGCGAGGACACCCGGGGCGTCGACCACCTCCAACCTGAGGTACCACTTGGTCTCGACCCGAGCGAAGTCCGCCACCCCTCCGTCGCCGAACCGGATACGCGGCGCCACCTGGGCCCCCGCCAGGTATTCGCGGGCCGCGTCGATCAAGTCTCCCAGGACGGCGGTCGCGGTGGGCTCCCCGCCCGCTCCGGGCCCCATGAACAGCAGCTCACCCACACCCGGACCTTCGACGAAGACCGCGTTGTTGGCGCCCCGTACGCCGGCCAGGGGATGTTCGATGGGGATCATCGCCGGGTGGACCCGCACCGCCGGGCCGTGGGGAGTCCGTTCGGCCACCGCGAGCAGCTTCAAGGCGTAGCCGAGACGGCGGGCGAACGCCAGGTCGGCCACGTCCACCGACTCGATCCCCTCCCGATAGACCCGGTCACCTCCCACCCAGACCCCGAAGGCGAGTCCCGCCAGGATGGCGGCCTTGGCGGCGGCGTCTCCTCCCCCAACGTCCGCCGACGGATCCGCCTCGGCGTAGCCGAGCCGCTGGGCTTCGGCCAGCGCCTCCCGGTAGGGCCTCCCCTCCTCGGCCATGGCGGTGAGGATGAAGTTGGTGGTGCCGTTGACGATTCCCAGCACCCGGGTGATCGGCTCGCCTGCCAGCGATTCGGACAGGGGACGGATCAGCGGGATCCCGCCTCCCACCGCTGCCTCGAACAGGAGCGACACCCCCTTCTCGGCCGCCCTGGTGAACAGCTCCGGTCCCCGCGCGGCCAGAAGCTCCTTGTTGGCGGTGACCACCGGCTTTCGCTCGTTGAGGGCCGTCAGGACCAGCTCACCGGCCGGTTCCAGCCCCCCCATCACTTCGACCACCAGGGCCACGTCGGGATCGCGCACCACGTCTTCGGGTCGGTCGGTGAGCAGCTCCGAGGGGAAGGGTCTGGGTTTGGAGAGGTCGCGCACCGCCACCTTGACCAGTTCCAATTCGATCCCGGATTTCTCGGCGATGACCCGATGGTCGGAGAGGAGCCGCCGAGCCAGCGACCCGCCCACCGTCCCTCCGCCGAGGATTCCGACTCCTACTCGCATGCGACTCCGCGCACTCGCCATCCGTGCATCTTCAGGAAGTGCCCCCGGCAGGACTCGAACCTGCGCACCTGGTTCCGGAGACCAGTGCTCTATCCCCTGAGCTACGGGGGCCGCCGGATCAGTCTACCGACGGCGGATCGGCCTACCCCTATCCCGGTCGGCCCAGGTACCGTGGTGATCGCCCCCGATACGAAGGTGACGATGAGGAGCATCTGGAAGGGCGCGATCTCTTTCGGACTGGTCACGATCCCGGTGGCCCTCTACTCGGCCACCGAGGACCGGACCCCCAAGTTCAAGATGCTGCGGCGGGGAGACCATTCTCCGATCCGGTACCGCCGGGTGGCGGAGGCGGACGGCGAGGAGGTGCCCTGGGAGGACATCGTCCGGGGCTACGAAGTCGAGAAGGGCACCTACGTGGTGTTCACCGACGAAGAGCTCGAGGCGGTGGCGGCCAACGGCCCGAAGATCATCGACGTGGTCCAGTTCGTCGACGAGTCGGAGATCGACCCCATCTACTACAAGTCCTCCTACTACCTGGTTCCCGACGAGACTGGCTCGAAGGCCTACAAGATCCTGCTCCGAGCGCTCGAGGAGAAGGGCAAGGTGGCGATAGCCAAGGTGGCCATCCGGGACAAACAGCACCTGGCCACCCTGCGGCCCCGCGACGGGGTGCTGGTGATGGAGACCATGTTCTGGCCCGACGAGATCCGGGCGCCGGCCTTCCCCGAGTTGGAGAAGGAGGTCGAGATCCGGCCCGAGGAGCTGCAGCTCGCCGAGGTGCTGATCGACAACCTGAGCCGGCCGTTCGACCCGGCCGCCTTCTCGGACCCCTCCCGGGAACGCATCGAGGAGATGGCCAGGAAGAAGCTGGAGGGCGAGGAGATCGTCACCCCGGCCGCGCAGGAACCGGCCAAGGTGGTGGACCTGCTCGAAGCCCTGAAGGCGAGCGTCGAGGCCACCAAAGCCGAGAAGGAGGCAGCGGCCGGCTAGCCGCTGCCCAACTCCTCGGAGACCAGGCGGGCCACCAGCCCGCCGTCCACCTCGTCCTTGTGTTCCCGAATGATCGTGCCGATCACCCGGCCTGCCGCCTTGGGATCCCCGGCTGTCCCGAGACGGGCGATGGTCTCCGCCACGAGCCGGCGGGTCTCCTCCTCGCCCAGCTTGGTCGGCAGCCAGCGGGACAGGTAGTCGACCTCGAACTCGAGCTTGTCGGCCATCTCCCGACCGCGGTCCCCCAGCTGGCGGTACTCGCGGGCCGCCTTGGCCATCTTCTTGACGTAGGCGGAGATCACCCGTCGGTACAGCTCGTCGTCGACGTCGTCGGGGGCGGTCCGAGCCATCGCCACCTCGGTTTCGATCTGGCGGATGGCGTCCCTACGCCTGCTGTCGCCCTTCTTGAGGGCGTCCTTCAACTCGGCGGCGAGTTCTTCCTTGATACCCACCAAAAAACCTCCGATTTTCGATTGCCAACGCTGGCAGGGTTGGTTAAGGTTGCACCGTACCGGATCATGTCTACCGGCTGGACGCGGACCAGTTAGTGAAAGTTGTCACAAGGCCCGCCCCAGACAACCGGCTGTAGAACGAGACCTCTCTAGAAGGAGTTTCCGTGCTCACCACAATCACCACCGACTGGAGGGAGCTGGCGGCCTGCCGAGACTCGGATCCCAACCTGTTCTTCCCCGTGGGATCCACCGGACCCGCCCTCGACCAGATCGCCGCGGCCAAGCAGATATGCGCCGGATGCCAAGTGCAGGAGGAATGCCTCCAGTACGCCCTGGAGACCAATCAAGAGTCGGGCATCTGGGGTGGCTACGCGGAGGACGAGCGGCGGCGTCTCCGGAAGCGGTGGCTGGCCGAGCGGCGTCGCCGGGCCCTCTGACGGCTCATGGGGTGAAACCGACCCGGGGTCGGTCGCTCACCGTCTCGATCTCCACGAAGGCGATCCGCTCGCGGGGCACCCCTATGCGCCGCTTCTTGGTGTCCTCGAACCACAGCAGGCTGGTCGTCCCCGCGAAGGCGTCTTCGACCGCCTGCTCGAAGTCGGCGGGGTCGTCCACCTCCATTTCGATCACCCGGTCGGTGTCGGCGATTCCGATCCGTACCTTCACGAGCTCCTCTCCGGTTGGCGAGACCGGATCGTAGACGGCCCGACAGGCGGGCCGACCCCCTTCCCAACGTTCGGGGCGGATCGTAGGTTGGCCCTGGATGTACACGAAACCCGCCGCGGTGGTCCGTCTCGCGCTTCCCCCCCTGCTCCTTCAGGGTTTGTTGCTCCTCGGCAGGACACCGTGGCTACGTCTACCCGAACCGGCGGCGTGGGGCAGCACTCCGGCCGACCGTCTCCTCTGGTCCGGGCTCCGTCTCGTGGGCCTCGGTGTCTGCTGGTGGCTCACCGCAACCAGCCTCGTCTACCTGTGGCTGGCGGCACGTCGGTCGACCAAGGCGGCGCTGGTGGGTCGATGGACTGCGCCGTTCCTGCGTAAGGCGGTGGATCGGATGGTCGCGACGGGCTTGAGCCTCGCCCTCTTCGGCCCGGCCGTCGCCCGTGCCGACGACAGGCCCTGGGTTCCCGAACCCGTAGCCCGGGTCGCTCCGATGCCGACTCAGGCCGTGGATCCGAGCCCGAGGGTCGTGGTGGTGCAGCCGGGTGACAACTTCTGGGGGATCGCCGAATCCGTCGTCGGGGACCACGACCCCGAGGCGCTGGCCCGTTACTGGGTGAAGGTGGTAGAAGCCAACCGGGAGCGGATCCGTTCAGGCGACCCGAACCTCATCTACCCGGGCGAGCAGATCGTCTTGCCCGACCCCTAGCCGAGGAACGACAGACGCACCCGCCGTACCGGGTTGTCCCGGTTCGGGTCCACCAGCACCACCGACTGCCAGGTGCCCAGCGCCGGTTTTCCTGCCACCACCGGGATGGTGACGGAGGGCGCGATGAACGCCGGCAGCAGGTGGTCGGCTCCGTGCCCCGGGGAGCCGTGGGAGTGGACCCACCGGTCGTCGCGGGGCAGCAGACCGTCGATCGCCTTCCACAGGTCCAGGTCGGAACCGGCCCCCGTCTCGATGAGTGCCACCCCGGCGGTGGCGTGAGGTACGAACACGTTGACCAGCCCGTCGCCCTTGCCACGGCAGAACGCCTCCACCTGCCGGGTGATGTCGACGACGGCTGGACGGTCGCCAGTCCTGACCTCGAAGACCTGGGTCTCCATCACACGTTGTCGCCGAGGAAGATCTCCGAGACCGACGAGTCCATGAAGATGGCTTGAAGCGCTTCGGCCAGGATCGGCCCGATCGACAACACCTTCAGGTTGTCCAACCGGCGTGCCTCCTCGGGTACCGGGAGCGTGTTGGTGACGATCACCTCGTCGAGCGGCGCGTTCTTCAGCCGATCCATCGCCGGGTCGGAGAGCACCGCGTGGGTAGCCGCGATGCGCACACTGAGGGCCCCCTGGGCACGTACCAGCTCGGCGGCGTTGCACACCGTGCCGGCGGTGTCGATCATGTCGTCGACGATCACCACGTGGTGGCCCGCCACCGACCCGGACACCTCCAGAGCAGCCGAGACGTTGTGGACGTCGGGGTCGCGTCGCTTGTAGACGAAAGCGACCGAGCCGTCGAGCCAACGGGCGTACTTCTCGGCCCGTTTCACGCCGCCGGCGTCGGGAGACACCACCGCCACCGGACCGTCCAGGCGTTCACGCAGATAGTCGACGATGATGGGAAGAGCCGTCAGGTGGTCGAACGGTTTGGGTATGAAGCCCTGAAGCTGACCGGTGTGGAGGTCCACCGACACCAGCCGGTCGGCACCGGCGGTCATGAACAGGTCGCCGATCAGCCGGGCGGTTATCGGCTCCCGGGGTAGCACCTTCTTGTCCTGACGGGAGTAACCGTAGAAGGGCATCACCGCGGTGATCCTCCGAGCCGACGCCCTCTTCAACGCGTCGATGATGATCAGCTGCTCCATGATGGCGTCGTTGATGGGATGGCAGTGGCTCTGGAGGACGAAACAGTCCGCACCCCTGACGCTCTCGGTCGGTCGGGCATAGATCTCGCCGTTGGCGAAGGTGGAACGCTCCAAGGCTCCCAGCCTCACCCCCATCAGGTCGGCCACCTCCTCGGCGAGATCCACGTTGGTCCCACCCGAAAAGAGCATCAATCGGCTGCGAGTGACGATGTCCACCCTGTACGTCCCCGTTCAGTCCGATTGCTTACGGTAGCGGGCCTCTCGGCGCTCCCGGTAGCCCGGGACGTTGCGCTGCTCCGACCTCTCCACGGCCAGCTCGCCGGGTCCCACGTCCCGGGTGATGACCGAGCCGGCCCCGGTGACCGCCCCCTCCCCCACCTTCACCGGGGCCACGAGCATGGTGTCGGATCCGATGAAGGCGTCCGCCCCGATCTCGGTCCTGTGTTTCGAGTATCCGTCGTAGTTGCAGGTGATGGTTCCCGCCCCTACGTTGGCCCGGGGCCCCACCGTGGCGTCCCCCAGGTAGGCGAGGTGGGGAACCTTGGCGTCCTTGCCGACCACGGTGTTCTTCATCTCGACGAAGGTACCCGCCTTGGAGCCCTCCTCGAGTTCGGTTCCCGGGCGGAGGGAAGCGAACGGGCCCACCTGACATCCCGCACCGACCCGCGCCTCCCGCAGGACCGAGTACCAGACCCGGGCTTCCCGACCGATGTGGCCCGACTCGACGAAGGTGTCGGGGCCCACCACCGCTCCCGACTCCACCCTGGCTCCCCTGGTCAGGTGGGTACCCGGGTAGAGCACCACCCCCGGCTCCAGGACGACGTCGTGGTCGACGTAGGTGCGGTCGGGGTCGACCATCCGCACCCCGTTCTCCATCCATCTCCGGTTGATGCGCTCCCGCAGCCTGGCCTCGGCTCTGGCGAGCTGGTAGTGGGAGTTCACCCCCATGAGCTCCTCCCAGGGACCTTCGACCGCCGACACACGTTTCCCTTCGCCGGCCAGAGCCCCGATGACGTCGGTCAGATACAGCTCCCCCTTGCGGTTGGTGGGTTTCAACCCGGACAGGTGGGCCTGCAGCTCACCGGCCCGGAAGGCGCACAGCCCGGCGTTGATCTCCCGGATCGACCGCTGTTCCGGGTCGGCGTCGACATCCTCGACGATGGCCGCCACCCCACCGTCTTCGTCACGGAGGATGCGGCCGAAACCGGCCGGGTCCTCGACCGAGGCGGTGGCCACCGCGGCTGCCGCGCCCGCCTCCACCTCCCGCAGCAGCGCGTGGTAGACGTCGGGCCGGGCGAGTGGCACGTCTCCATAGGCGACGAGGACCACTGCATCCGCAGCGAGTCCGGGCGAATCGGCCAACGCCACAGCCACCGCGTGCCCAGTCCCGAGTTGAGGCTGCTGCTCCACCGCTTCCACCCCGGAGGGGAGTGAGGCACGGACCTGTTCGGCTCGATGCCCGACCACCACCACCGTTCGGGTCGGGGAGCCGGCGCCGACCGCCTCCAACACCCAGCCCAGCATGGTTCGCCCGGCCAGGGTGTGGAGCACCTTGGGCAGGTCGCAATTCATGCGGGTGCCCTGCCCGGCGGCCAACACCACCGCGACGTGATTCATGCCGGAACCTCCGGACCGAGCTGGGGGGCCAGGACTCGAACCCGGACCGACGGAACCAAAATCCGTTGTGCTGCCAGTTACACCACCCCCCAAGGGAGCCGGTCGGTCATGCTACCGGTCGTCGGGACGTCGGGTCACCCCCTCGGATCTGAGAGCGGCCGGTTCGGCGAACCGGGTTCCCGCGGGGACCACTTCGGCGGCGGAGGCGGCCTCGTCGAGATCGGCGAAGAAAGAGAACAAGGCAGGCCCGCTCCCCGAGAGGAGCACCGGCCGGTCCCATCGGTGGCGGAGCTCGTCGATCCAGTCGCCTAATTCAGGGCGGAGCGCCACGGCCGCAGGGGTCAGGTCGTTCCGGAGCGGCCCGTACGCCCTGAGGGCGGGGGGCAGGTCGCGGTCGCCCACCGGCGGGCCCTCCGGCTCGTCGAGTTCGTCCCAGGCCCGGTACACGGCCTCGGTCCTCAGCTCGAAGGGCGGCACCACCACGGTGAGAGCGAAGCCCCGCAGCGGCTCGATCCGGGTGATCCTCTCCCCGTAGCCCTCCATCCAAGCGGTTCCTCCCACCAGGAAGAACGCGACGTCCATGCCGATCCTCCCGGCGATCGGGTGGGGATCGTCGGGCCAGCCGGTCACTGCCAGGGTGGCACGCAGGGCCGCGGCCGCGTCCGAGGACCCGCCTCCCAGACCCGCCGCCACCGGGATCCGTTTGGTCAGCCGCCACCGCAGTCGGGGCCGTTCCCGACCGGCGGTCAGCTCGTCCACCGCCCTCCATACCAGGTCGTCTCGACCTTCCCGGATCTCGCCGTCGACGAGGAGCAGGTCCTCCTCGGCGGTTTCCACCTCGAGAGTGTCGACCAACTGGATGGTCTGGACCAAGGAGACGACAGGGTGGTAACCCGCCGGGTCACGGGGCCTGACCCTCAGACCCAGGTTGACCTTGGCGGGCGCTTCCCACCGATCAGGCACCGGCCACCTCCACCAGCCTGAGCCAGTCCTCGACTTCGAGCGTCTCCGGCCTGGCGGTCGGATCCACCCCCGCCCGAACGAACACCTCCTCGGGGAACCCGAGACTCCGGCGGAGCATCTTCCGCCGCCCGCCGAAGGCCCTGCCCGCCAGCCGGAGAGCCTCCTCGGCGTGGGGAGGCGGGGTGCGCCGGGTGATCCGCACCACCGCCGACTCGACGTTGGGAGGCGGGTAGAACACGGTAGGAGGCACCCGGAACAGGGTTCGGGCCTCCCCGTGGAGACCGACCACCAGGCTGGGCAGCCCGTAGGCCGGATCTCCCGGTGAGGCACACAACCGGTCGGCCACCTCCTTCTGGACCATCACCACCAGCTCGTCGACCTGGGGCACCCGCCGCAGCACGTCGGCCACCAAGGGAGCGGCCACCCCGTAGGGGAGGTTGGAGACCATCCGCCAGCCGCCGTCTCGCAGCTCCTCGACGAGGTCCACCTGCGTCACGTCCACCCACCGGACCTCCACCCCCCGCACTCCGGCCAGCACCTCGGACAGGAGCGGCTCCAACGACCGGTCGGTCTCGAAAGCCAGCACCGTGGCTCCCCTCTCCGCCAACGCCGCGGTCAGGGCCCCGGTCCCGGCGCCGACCTCCACCACCTTCATACCCGGTTCGATCCCTGCGGCGTCGACGATCTTGGAGACGATGTTCGGGTCGACCAAGAAGTGCTGGCCCAGCGAGCGGCGGGGCCGGATCCCGTGACGGGCGAGCATCTCCCTGACCCGGGACGGAGTTTGACGGCTCACCGTCGGGGCCCACCGAAGATCTGCTCGGCCTTGGAGGAGGTGAGCCGGGCCACCTCCTCCGGCTCCGCCCCCCAGATCCGGGCCAGCTCCTCCCCGACCAGCCCCACCCAGGCGGGTCGGTTGGGTTCACCCCGGTGCGGCTGCGGCGTCAGATAGGGGGTATCGGTCTCGACCACCACCCTGTCGGGTGGCACGATCTCAGCGGCTCGGCGCAGGTCACGGGCATTCGGATAGGTGAGGGGGCCGGCGAATGAGAAGGTCACCCCGAGGTCGAGGAATCGGCGGGTCCATTTGCGTCCTCCGGTCCAGCAGTGCATCACGGTGCGGGGACCCGCCGCAGTCTCCTCCAGCATCCGGTGGACGTCGGCGAAGGCGTCCCGACAGTGGACCACCAGCGGCTTGTCGAGGTCGAGGGCCAGGCGGATGTGAGCGGCGAAGGCCGACCGCTGCATCGACCGGGGCGCGAGGTCCCGGTAGTAGTCGAGGCCGGTCTCCCCCACCGCCGCCGCCCGGACGGCCAGCGAGGCGATCCGGTCCTGCTCCTCCCCCCATCGGTCGGCGTTGTGGGGATGAACGCCACAGGCCGCCACTACACGATCCGGGAAGGCGTCGGCCAGCGCTATCGCTGCTTCAGAGCTCTCCGCATCGATGCCCGGAACCACCACCCAATCCACACCCTCCAACAGGGTCTCCGGGGGGCGGCGGTCGAGCTGGAGGTGACAGTGGGTGTCGACCCAACCCATGGACGCATCAATCTACCGGCCGGTCGGTAAGGTGACGACCGCAAGGAGGACGGTTCGTGGAGTCGGGAATCACCAGACGTATAGACGATTTGGGACGGATCGTGATCCCCGCCGAGACCCGGCGTCTGTTCAACATCAGGGAGGGGGACCAGCTGGTGATCTCGGTCGAGGGTTCTTCCATCGTGCTGCGGAAGCTGGAAGCCACCTGTGTGTTCTGCGGTTCCACCGAGCAGGTGTCTGCCTTCCGGGGGAAAGGGGTGTGCGCCGAGTGCCGCAGTCAGCTCAACTCGTGATACGGCGGTAGATCTCCCTTCGGGGAACCCCGGTCACCGCCGACGCCCGGCGGGCGGCCTCGGACGCGCCGAGCCCCTCCTCCAGGAGCCGTCTGGCGACCCGCTCCCCCTCCTCGGGGGACGGAGCCACCTCGGCCGGAGGGGCGATCACCACGGTGATCTCGCCCCGAGCCTCCGACCACCGGTCTCGGGCTTCTCCCAGAGTCCCCCACCACACCTCTTCGTGGAGTTTGGTCAGCTCACGGGCGATGCACACCTCCCGGTCTTCGCCCAAGTGAACCGCCAGATCGTTCAGGTCGGCCCCTATACGGCGCGGCGAGGCGAAGAGGACCACCGTTCTGGTCTCCTCTGCCAGTTCGGTGAGGCTTAGCGCACGTTTGGCGCCCCTCCGAGGAAGGAAACC
Source organism: Acidimicrobiia bacterium (assembly GCA_026002975.1). Lineage (GTDB taxonomy): Bacteria > Actinomycetota > Acidimicrobiia > Spongiisociales > ZC4RG35 > BPGJ01. The sequence goes on along the minus strand of BPGJ01000003.1, from coordinate 150,303 downwards.
TTCGAACACGAACCGGTCGGCCGGGAAGCCGGACACGGCCAGCGCCGCGGTGACCGCGCTGGGGCCGGGGATCACCGACACCGTGGCGCCCACCCGGCGGGCGGCACGAACCGCGCTGAGACCCGGATCGGCTATGCCCGGAGTACCAGCGTCCGTCACCAGAGCCACCGACCTGCCTCGAGCGAGATGGCCGGCGAGCTCTTCGGAACGCTCCGCCTCATTGCCCACGAAGTAACTCCGGACCGTGGCACCGACCCCGGTTTTGGTCAGCAGCTTGGACAGGCGACGGGTGTCCTCGGCGTAGACCAGGTCGACGGAGGCGAGCGTCTCGATCAGCCGTGGGGGGACGTCACCCAGGTTTCCGATCGGGGTCGCACAGAGTATCAACCGACCGGACATGGGCCGACCTGTCGGAGTCGTTCCCCCAGACGGGGAGGCTTCCATTCGATGGGAATCTCGAGGATCCACCGGCATCCGGGCAGCACCAGCAACCCGAAAGGTCGAAGACGCCGCACCTCGGTCACCGAACCACTCCGGTCGATCCCGATCGCCCACACCGACCTGGTCAACCCGAAGCCGTGGACCGAGCGGCCCGGCAGCAGCACCGCCTCGACTCCGGGAGCCAGCACCCCCAGGAGACGGTCCACGAAGCTCGCGGCCACCTCGACCCTTCGGGTCGTGCCGGCCAACTCGAACCAAACCGACATGGGGTCACACTATGCCGTGGAGCGACCCTAGGGGAGACCCCTCGGGTAACCCTCGGCCAGTCCCCTCCCTACGGCCGGGTCGGAAGCCGCCACCCAGCCGACCTGGTCCGGGCCCAGCATCCCCACCCAGACGAAGTCGTCCCCCACCTGGGTGATCGATCCATCGTCTACGGTCACGTCGGCCTGGGGCATGGCCGCGGCGATGAATTCGGCCAAACCCGCGTACAGCTCTTGGGCGTCTTCGGGCCGGTCACCTCGGAAAGTGAGCGCCAGCGCGACGTTCCGCCCGTCGAACCAGACCTGGTATCGGTCCCCTCCCCAACCGTCGACCGCCTCGGAACGGTCCCCCAGGACCTGGCCGAACATGAGGGAGAAGCCGAGCTCCCCCCACACCGAGTCGTAGATCAGCTCGTATCCGGGAACGTCGAGCCGGGGATGGTCGACCTCAGCCGGGAGATGGTCGGGCCAACGGTCGGGGTGCATCACCTGTTCGGTGGAGATGGGCGGATCGTCGTAGGCGGCGTCGACGGCGGCGAAACCACCGGATTCGTAGAGTCCCTGCACCCAACGGGTTCCGGCGTCGTACGGGAAGGCCAGCGACTCCCGGATGAAGCGGGGAGCCGAGTCGTACACCGAAGTGTCGACCGATCCGATCTCCTCGACGATCTCCCGGAGCTCCTCGGGTGTGCGCTCCCGCATGTACAGCGCCTGGGTGAGGGTGGCGTCTCCTTCGAGTAGGGCCCGCATCGCAGTCGCCTGGTCGTAGGCTTGAGCGTCGATCAGTCCCTCGAACTCGGGCCAGACGCCGTGGACCTGGTCGGTCAGGGCGTGGGTGAGTTCGTGAACCACCGTGGTCCGTTGGTAGGCGCTGAACCCCCCGGTCGTGGCGGCCACCACCAACTCGCCGGTACTCCCGTCGTAGAAACCCGCCACCTGTTCACCGAACAGGTCGGAGAGAAGCCCGAGCAGGTCGGTCCCCGGTGGGAGCAGCCCCAGAAGGACGTAGAGGGCCTCGTCGGTCGCGATCTCCTCGGGGTTCTCGAGGAAGTCCTCCCGCACCCTCCGCTCCAGCTCGGCTTCGTCCACGACCGCCACCCGCGGTGGCCGGAGGAACTCGTGGCCTCGGAGGCGTTCGGTCTCGTCGATCAACTCGATGAGCTGTCCCCGGGTCGTTTCGTCGAGATCGTCGACGCCTTCGGGCACGGTGGTGGGTTCCGAGGTCGTGGTAGTCGGGGCGGCGTCGGTCGTGACCGTGGTCTCGGTGGTCGTGGCAGACGGAGTGACCGTACAGGCCGCGATCAGCAGCAAGAGGATCGGGAAGCGGCGGGACACGCCGCCAGACTACCGGTCGGTGGAGGTGACGGGATTCGAACCCGTGGCCTCTTCCATGCGACGGAAGCGCTCTGCCGGACTGAGCTACACCCCCAGCGCCGGGCCATGGTAGTGGAGCCGCCCCGACCATCGATCGGGAGGAAGAGGGGCGGAGGACGGCGCCGAACCCTACCCCTGTCGATGATCGAGGCGGGCTGCGAGCTCGGCCCGGAGACGTTCCTGCACGGCGGTGGCCGTCAGGTCGGCCCGTGACCGCTCGGTGAGGGAACGGGCCACGTCGGTGGTGCGGCGCAGCCCACCGGTCATGCCGTCCGGGTAGTCCAGCGAGGCGAGCAGATCGACGATGTTGTCCATCACCTCCAGGAGCCTGCTGGCTTCGGTGACGTCGCCTTCCCGCAGTCGATCGAGCAGGCGGCGACGACACTCGCCGACGGCTTCCCCCAGCCCGTTCAGATAGGGAACCGGGTCGAGCCCGAGCTCTGTGGGGGACGGCAGCCTGGCCCGGGTGAACACGGCGAGGACCAGCTCGGCTTCGGCGTACTCCTTGGCGGCGTCGTCGACGAATCCCGCATGGAGGATGTCGGGATGATCCCGGAGGCTGTCTCGTATCGACTGCAGGAGGGTTCTGGCCTCCGCGACGAGACTGCGGGCACCGTCGTGTTCACCCCGGTGGAGATGCCGGATGGCGTTGGCCGACGCTCGGATCACCTTCCTGGACGCGGCCAGCGCCTCCTCCCGGCATGCGAAACGGTCGTCGAGAACGGACCGGGTTTCCTCCCCGATCGCCTCGAGCTCGGTCACCGGCCGGCGACTATCCGCACCGGCGTGTCGGCTTCCGGTCGCCGCTCAGCGGCGTGGACCGCCGCGGCCCGTGCGGCCTCCCGCTGTTTGAGCTGGAGGAGCATCCCCACGTACCAGGCGATCAGGGCATCGACCAGCAGGTTGGCGAGCAGCCATCCCACCGAACCCCTGACGTAGGCCAACACCAAGGTGATCACGGCGAGTCCGATCAGGACCGCCAGGGTCCTCCGCCTCCGGGCACGCACCACGTTGCGTGCCGTGACTCGCGGCTTGGAGTATCCACGTCGCTGAACGTCGGCCATCAGGTGGGTCCAACGGTCGAACTCTTCGGTGGACGACAGGGGGGCGTCTCGGCGGCTGCCGAAGACCGATGGGAACAGGTAGATGCCCCATATGGTGGCGATCACCAGCGCCGCTATGAGTACAGGTGCCTCAGGCATTCCGACTTCCCGTTCGAGACTCCGCTCCGGCTTTTCGCGATCCTAGCGAAGCCGGTCGCCGCCGGACAACCTGCGCTCCCACACCCCTGACCGGCCGCCTTCCTTGCGGATGAGACCGATCCAGTCGATGGTGACCCCCCGTTCCACGCCTTTGACCATGTCGTACAGGGTGAGAGCTGCGACACTCGCCGCGGTCATCGCCTCCATCTCCACCCCGGTACGGCCGGTGCTGCGCACAGTGGCGGTTATCACCGCGCCGGGTGGCGCCTGTTCGACCTGGACCTCCACCGCGTCGATCATCAGCGGATGACAGAGGGGGATCAGGTCGGGTGTCCGTTTGGCCGCCATGACACCGGCGATCCTCACCGCAGCCAACGCGTCCCCCTTCTCGAGCCCGCCGCCGAACAGCAGCTCGGCGGTTTCCGGTGAGAGCGCGACCTTGGCCTGCGCGGTGGCGCTCCTCGACGTGACCTCCTTGCCCGACGTGTCGACCATGCGGATGCGTCCCTGCGGGTCGAGATGGCTCATCCCCTCAGCCACGCAGCACCTCCTCCCGGGTCCTGGATTCGGGCCAACCGAACATCTCCAGCACCACCTCTTCGCCTTCGTCGACCCGACCCACCCCCACGGGAACCACCGCCAACGCGTCGGCCAGGGCGGTGGCCGAAAGCACGTTCGAGAACTGGCTGCCCGTCGAGCGGGCATGGAAGGTCCGCTCCCGATAGGTGGTGGCCACCCTGACGAACACCGTCTTGGCGGGATCGGTGTCGACCGCCTCGTCGAGCACCCCCACCACCTGGGGCCGGAACAGCCGGGTGGAGCCCATCATGGCCAAGACGGCCGGTCGTACGAGCTGCTCGAAAGCCACGAACACCGACACCGGGTTCCCGGGCAGTCCGAAGAAGGGGACCCCGGCCAGCTCCCCGAAGGCGAACGGCTTGGCAGGCTGGATGGCGATCCGCCACAGGTCCACCTCGCCTACGTCGGTCACCACCTGCTTGACCACGTCGTAGTCGCCCATCGAGACCCCGCCCGAGGTGATCACCAGGTCGCATCGCTCGGCCGCCCGGGCCAGGGAGGAGCGGAGCAGCGCCGGTTGGTCGGGCACGATCCCGAAGTCGTGGATCTCGACCTCGAGTTCGGACGAGCAAGCCATGGAGGAGCGGACGATTGGCGTCCCTGATCCAGCCGGGCCGGAGAACCGAGACCTCCGGGGGTTGGACCTCGTCACCGGTGGACATGATCCCCACCCGGGGCCTTCGACGAACCGTGGGAGAGGTGACCCCGAGGGTGGCGAGAACCCCGAGGTGGAGCGACCGCAGACGGGTACCCGCTTCGAACACCAGCGTCCCCTCGGCGACGTCGCCGCCTGCCGGCCGGATCGCGGTACCCGGAGCGACCTCGGTGAGGATCCGCACTCTGTCTCCCAGCGGTTCGGTGTCCTCGACCCGGACCACGGCGTCGGCTCCGTCGGGAAGCGGCGCGCCGGTCATGATCCGGACCGCCGCTCCTCGTGTGACGGGAACGGTGGGGGCGCGCCCGGCAGGGAGATCGCCGACCACCTCGAGCTCGACGGGGGCTCCCCGAGTGTCCTCCGCCCTGACGGCGTACCCGTCCATCGCCGAGTTGTGGAACGGCGGCACGTTCTCGGAGGCCACGACCGGTTCGGCCAGGGCCAGTCCATGGGCGTCCCAGAGGCCCACCCTGACCGGTTCCAGGGGTTGGACCGTCTCCAACACCCGGCGCTGGGCTTCGGGGAGGGGCATCAGGTCGCTCAATGGCCGCATACCTCTTTCAGGAACGACCGGAACTCGTCTCCGAAGCGGTCCAGACCCAGCACCACGGAAGCCTCCAACAGGCCCAGCGGGGTGCCGACGTCGAGCAGGTCGGTGTCGGCGACGTAGCCCCGAGCCTTGCCTCGCCGTCCCAGCTCGTGGATGGCGTCGGTCAGTTGGATCTCACCCCCGACCCCGGGTTCGGTCTTCTCCAAGATGGGGAAGATCTCCGGGGTGAACAGGTAGCGGCCGATGAGGCCCAGCCGGGACGGGGCGTCCTTTGGTCCGGGCTTCTCCACGGCACCGGCGATCTCCAGCACCGCATCCTCCTCCTCGGAAGCCGGTATCACCACCCCGTAGGCGGACAGCATCTCGTCGGACAGCCGCCTGAGGCACATCACCGACTTGTCCGGGTCGGCCACCCGGGCGAGTTGGGGAAGTACGTCCACGCCGGGCGGGGTGATGTTGTCGGCCAGGAGGCAGAAGAAGGGACGGTCCCTGACCATCTCCCTCGCTTCCCAGACGGCGTGTCCCAGACCGAGGGGTTCTTCCTGCACCACCGGCCGGATGCGTATCTCCTCCAGGCCGGGGAGCCGACCCTCGACCAGGAAGTGCTGCTGCACCAGATGCCCGGTGTCGAGATCGACCACGATCACCGCCTCGGACGCACCCGCCCGGGCGGCCTCCTCCACCGCGTACTGGATGGCGGGCCGGTCCACCACCGTGAGCAGCGCTTTCGGCACCACCCTGGTGGCGGGACGCATCCTGGTTCCCCGACCCGCCGCGGGGATAACTGCCACTTCGACGTCCAACTCGGTCTCCTGTTCCCTAGACCTTCCAGGAGCCTAACTATTCGGGAATACGGTCCCGGGTTACACTGTTTGGCAGTCCGAGCTGGAGACTGCCAGGGTCAGCGGGAAGGGAAGAGACCACGATGCCCACATACGAATACCTGTGTCGCTCGTGCGGACAGCGGCTGGAGGTCTTCCAGTCGTTCAGGGAGCGGCCCCTGAAGACCCACGACGGCTGCGGGGGGGAGCTCCAGAAGGTGTTCCACGCCCGCGGTGTGGTGTTCAAGGGTTCCGGCTTCTACGCGACCGACAGCCGATCCAACGGGTCGAAGTCGAAGACCAAGACCGACAGCGAGAAACCCAAGGCTGAGGCGGTTTCCGACGCCGCCGACGACTGAGGGCCCTGCCGTCGGTCCCCGACCCTCTTCCCTACCCCCCGGGACGTTCGATACGTTCCCGGGGTGTACTGGCTTTCCCGCCCCCCATACCTCCGATATCTGGGGGCCGCGCTCCTCGTGGCGGCCGGTCTGGCGATCGAGTTCGCTCCCGACACCTCGGTCGACCACCCCTTCCTCATCCGTCCGGTGACGGCGGGAGAGACCATCGACGACACCGCCGTGGTTTGGCGTCCCGTCCCTGCCGGCCTGTTCCCCCCGGTCGAGTTGCCCCTGGTGGCTGCTCGTTCACTGCCCGAGGGGGTGCCGGTGTTGGCGAGCCTCGCCGCCCCCACCGAAACCGACGTCCCGCCCGGATGGTTCGGGCTGGAGCTTCCCACTCCGCCGGGAGCCCTGCCGGGTCAGGAGGTGCTGGTCGTGACACCGGACAGGTCCGTCGAGGGTCTGACGGTGTCTCCGCCGGGGGAAGACACCTTCGGCGGCTCGACGGCGCTGGTGGCGGTACCCGGGTCCGAAGCGCCTCACGTGGCGGCGGCTGCCATGGAGGGAAGGGTGGCGGTGCTGGTCGGGTCGACCGACCGGTAATGTGTCGGAGTGCTCGATGCTCTGCTCTGGGGTCTCATCCAGGGGTTAACCGAGTTCCTTCCGATAAGTTCCTCGGGCCATCTCGTCCTCGTCCCCGCCTTCCTCCGCCGAGCCGGTGTGGTCGTCGCCACCCCGGATCTGGCGGTGTCGGCGGTGCTTCATCTCGGTACGTTGCTGGCGGTGGTGACCTACTACCGACGCGACCTGGCGGGGCTGGCCCGTCTATCCCGTCCCGAGTCCCGGCGCATCCTGGCGGTGCTCGTACTGGGAACCCTCCCGGCTGCGGCCGGCCTCCCCTTGAAGGCCACCTTGGACCGGTTGGAAGACGACCCCCACGCGGTGGCGGTCGCCATGCTGGTCACCACCGGCCTGCTCATCCTGGGCGGATTGCTGGCTCGGGGCGGTCGGAGGCTGGAGGGCGCCGGCTGGTTGGACGGGCTGGTGGTCGGTTTGCTCCAGGCGATCGCCCTCGTCCCGGGGATCTCCCGCTCGGGAGCGACCATCGTCGGGGGGCTGGGACGGGGGTTCGAACCCACCGAGGCAGCCCGTTTGTCGTTCCTGCTGGCGGTTCCCGCGGTGGCGGCCGCCGGCTTGACGTCCCTCCCCGACTTGGCGGGTTCCGGAGTAGGAGCAGCCGAGATGGTCGTCGGGTTCGTGGTGTCGGCCCTGTCCGGCTATCTGGCGATCGCCGTCCTGATCAAGGCGATCGTCAGGCTGGGCTTGGGGGTGTTCGCCTGGTACACGGCGGCGGTGGCGGTGGCCGGGCTGGTCTTCCTGTGACGGGTCACTGCTGGTAGTTGGAGGAAGCCCGCATCGTCTCCGCGATGTGGACGTTCACCAGGGCGGGCAACCCGGATGCTCGGGCCCTTTCCAAGGCGGGCACTATCTCCGCCGGATGTTCGACGAACTCGCCGTGTCCGCCCAGCCCCCGGACCATGTCGTGGTAGGGGCGGACCCCCAGGTCGGCGGCCACCACCCGATCCGGATACAACATGCGGTGGAGGGTCTTGATGTTGGCCCACACCCCGTCGTTGCCGACGACGCCCACCACCGCCAGCCCGAGCCGCACCAGTGTGTCGTACTCCATTCCGTTGAAACCGAAGGCTCCGTCTCCGTAGACGATGCCCACCAGCTTGTCCGGGAAGACGACCTTGGCGGCGATCGCATAAGGCGCCCCGGTGCCCAACGTTCCGAACGGGCCGGGATCCAGCACGTGACCGGGATGCGACACCTGTAACCAGCGGGCCGTGGTCGAAACGATGTCACCGCCGTCGACCGCCACCACCGCGTCGGGTCCGAAGAACCGGGCGACATCCCGGGCGAACCGCTGTGGATGGATCGGGGTGTCGTCGGACTCGGCCTGCCGTGCGAACTCGGCCTGGGCTGCGGCGTCTTCGGCCATCACGTCGACGGTCCAACGGGGTGTCTCCGTCCGGACGAACCGGTCCGACAGGTCGACGAGCTGGGACACGACCGTCATCGGGTCGGCCACCACCCCCAGGTCGACCGGCCGGTTCCAACCGATCTTGGTGGGGTCGGCGTCGACGTGGATCACCTTGGCGTCGCTCCCCACCTTCTCTCCGTATCCGGTCCGGAAGTCCCAATCGACGCCCAGGGCGAGAACCAGGTCGCACTCCGCCAGGGCACGGGTCCGGGTGTGGTTCCCCAGGAGGGGATGGCCGTGAGGGAGGGACCCGCGGGCGCGCCCATTCAGGTAGGTGGGCGCCTGCAGGGCCTCGGCCAGCTCGACCAGCCGGTTGGTCTCCCCCCAGGACCACGCCCCGGAGAACACCACCGGTCGTTCGGCGGCGGCCAGCAACTCACACATCCGCTCGAGCGTCGAGGGATCGGCGCCCGGTCGGAGCCTGGTCCGGTAGCCGGTCGGCCAGATCACCGCGTCCTCCCGGACCATGTCCATCTGCACGTCCATGGGGATGTCCAGGAAGGTGGGTGCTCCCCGACCGGCGAATGCGTGTCGGGCCGCGGCGGCGACGTATTCGGCGAGACGGTGCGTCTCCCAGGCGGTACCCGCCCAGGCGGTGATCCCCGCGAACAAGGGCGGATGGTTCATCTCCTGGAGACCACCCTTCAGTTCCTGTCGTCGCAGATGCCGTCCCCCGATGAGCAGCATCGGTGTGTTGGCGTGCCAGGCGGTGGCCACCGCGGTGACGGCGTCGGTGACCCCCGGCCCTGCGGTCACCACGGCGACCCCCAACCGTCCGGTCAGCCTGGTGTAGGCCTCGGCGGCGTGGGCGGCCGCCTGCTCGTGCCGGGTGTCGACCACCCGTATGCCTTCTTGGACGCAGCCGTCGAGGATGGGCAGGATGTGGCCACCGGTGAGGGTGAACACGGTGTCCACCCCCTCGGCCTTCAGCGCTCGGGCAACGATCTGGCCGCCGTGGATGGTGCTCATCGTTTCGGCACGGTAGTTGACGACCCGCCCGAGGGGAGGTGTGTCACGACGTCCTTGGCGGCATCGCTCATGTCCGTCAGCGGCCGGTGAGCAGATCGAGCATCCCCCCGAGGATCCGGGACGGTCTGCCCGTGCGGGCTTCCACCGCGTCGGCGGCGGGGGCCAGCAACCTCCCCAGGTTGACGCCGACCCACCGGAGGGGCTCCGGCTCCCATCTGCGGGAGACGTGCCCCACCCAAGGGAGGCTGACCAGGTCAGTGTCGCGTTGGAGCACCAGGTCGGCCAGGGTTCGGCCTGCCAGATTGGAGGCGGCCACTCCCCCACCTACGTATCCGCCGGCTTCCCCCATCCCGGTGGCCGGGTCGTATCGCACCGACGCCTGCCAGTCCCGGGGGATGGCCACCGCGCCTCCCCAACGGTGGGTGACCTTCGCCTCGCCGATCTGGGGGAACAGGGATCGCAGCACCTGCTCCACCGCCCGGTGGGTCACGGGGTGCCGGTCGTAGGCGGGGGAGATCCGCGATCCGAAGTGGTACGGAGCGCCCCTCCCCCCGAAGGCGAACCGGCCGTCGGCGGTCCGCTGTCCGTAGATCACCAGGTGGCGACCGTCGTTGAACGTCGGCCGCCCCTCGAGGCCGATCTCCTCCCAACTGTCCCGGGGAAGCGGCTCGGTGGCGATCATCAACGAGTACACCGGCACGTAGGCGCGGGCCATACCGGGCAACTGCACCGTGAACGCCTCGGTGCACCTCAACGAGGTGTCGCAGGTAACGTCACCCCGCAACGTCCGGACCCGCCCCGGTTCGATGGAGGTGACCTTGGTCTGCTCGTAGATGCGTACCCCTAGACGCTCCACCGTCCGAGCCAGCCCCACCACCAGCTTCGCCGGGTGCAGGGCGGCGCAATGGGGCGTGTAGACGGCTCCCAGCGCACCGGCACAGCGGGCCCGCTCCCGTGTTTCGTGTTCGTCGAGCCATCGGAAGTCCTCGTCGCCGAACCCCCAGGCGTGCTCCTCCTCGATCGAGCGGCGGAGCCGCGCCACCTGGGCCCGGTTGGTGGCGAAGGTGAGGGTCCCTCCCTTGGCGAAGTCGCAGTCGATCCCCTCCGCCGCCGCGACCCGCCCGATCTCGTCGACCGCATCACACACCTCCCGCAACATCCGGATGGTGGCGTCCCGCCCGTGTCGAGCGGCGGCCCGGTCACGGTCGAGGGCGATCTCGTGGGTGGCCCAACCGCCGTTGCGACCCGACGCCCCGAACCCGCATATCTCGGCTTCGAGGACCACCACGTCCAGGGTCGGTTCCGCCTTCTTCAGGTAGTAGGCGGCCCACAGACCGGTGTATCCCCCACCCACCACTACGACGTCCGCCCGGGTGTCTCCGTCGAGCGGGTCGCGGGGAGAGAGCTCCTCACCCAGGTTGTCGTGCCACAGGCTGAGCGACCGGTACGGGCTCACTCGTCCTCACCCACCGAGCGGAGGCTGCCGGCCCGAGCCAGAGTCTCGTCGAAGGCGTCGCTGAAGACCTCCAAGGTTCGGGTCACATCCTCTTCGCTGTGGGCGGCGCAGATGAACCAGGGCTCACGTGCGTCGGGACAGGGCATCACCCCCCTGTCGATCATGGCCATGATGGTGGCGTTGTACACCCGGGCGTCGTGACGCACCAGGTCCCGATACTCGCGGGGGGTTCCCTCCCCGAAGAACACCGAGAACATGGCCGGGTGGCCCACCACGCAGCCGGGATAGCCCCGTTCGTCGAGGATGGCTCGAATCCCCGCCATCAGGGCGGTTCCGGCCTTCTCGATCCGGTCGTAGGCGTCGCCTTCTTCCAGACGTTCGATGGTGGCCAGGGCGGCCGCTGCGGCCACCGAGTTGCCCGAATAGGTTCCCGCCTGGGTGATGCCTCCCATCGCCCACCCTTCCACCATCTTCTCTGAGAGGGCTATGGCGGCCACCGGGAAGCCGTTGCCCATCGCCTTGGCGTAGGTGGCCAAGTCGGGCACCACCCCGAACGCCTCCACCGCGCCGCCCAGCCCGAGACGGAAACCCGTCTTCACCTCGTCGAAGATGAGAACCACCTCGTTCTCGTCGCACAGGCGCCTGAGCGTCTCCAGGAAACCCGGCTCCGGCAACACCCCCAGGAAGTTGCCCGCCATGGGCTCGACGATCACCGCGGCCAGCTCGTGACCGTGGTCGTCGAAGAACTCCTCCACCAGCTCGGTGTCGTTGTAGGGAAGGGTGGCTATGAAGGTGCGGATCGAATCGGGGATCCCCGACGACGCCTGCCACGGAACCGGCCTGAGCCTCGACCCCAGGTGGGCGGCAGGGGCCCCGGCGGTCGAGTACAGCACATAGTCGTGGGCTCCGTGGTACGCCCCTTCGAACTTGAGGATCAGATCCCGGGCGCCCCAACCCCGGGCGAGACGGATGGCGTGCATGGTGGCTTCGGTTCCCGTGTTGGTGAACCGCATGGCCGCCGGCCACTTCAAGGCCGACATCACCTTCTCGGCTGCTTCCACCTCGATCTGTTGGGTCAGGGCGAACACGGTTCCCTGGGATGCGGCTCGGCAGACCCGCTCGACGACGTACTCGTCGCCGTGGCCGAGGATCACCGGTCCGAACCCGAGCTGATAGTCGATGTACCGACGGCCGTCCATGTCCCAGATGTGGGCTCCCTTACCGGCCGCGACCACCGGGGTGTCGTGCTCCCCCCAGTATCTGAACCCGGACGACACGCCGTGCACCATGACTTTGCGGGCGCGTTCGAACCATTCGGTTGTCTTGGGACCTCTTGGCATGCTCTCCTCCTTGGTATCGGGGTCGTCTGCTCAGGTGATGGCGAACGACCCCGGAGGACGCCAGTGGCGGAGAGCCAGGAGGTTGTCCTCGAAGTAGGTGGGCACGTCGTTCCTCCGGGTCACCGGAAACGGACCTGCCCTTCCCGATGAGAGTCGACGGTCGACCGGGTCGACCTGAGAGCTCGGTTGGAGGATCACTATCTCACCCGCAGACGAGGTTACCCGCTGCCCGGCGGCATTGGTAGCGTTGACGACGGAGGTACAACATGGCTGCTGTCGACCTGAAGCTGTTCATCGCCGGCGAGTGGACCGAAGGCACCGGCGACGACGCGTACGAGATCCACTCGCCGGTCACCGGGGAGCACATCTACACGGTTCCGAAGGCTTCCCAAGCCGACATAGACCGGGCGGTGGAGGCCGCCCGCCGGGCGACCGAGGAGATGCGCCATTGGACGGCGTTCGAAAGGGCCGACCTCTGTCTTCGGATCCACCGCCTTTGGCAGGAACGGGTCGAGGAGGTGGCTCGGATCCTCACCCTGGAGCAGGGGAAGCCGTACAAGGCAGAAGCCATCGACGACATCGCCGAGTCGGGCGACTACTTCTACATCGCCGCGGAAGACGTGAAACGACTCAAAGGCGAGCTGATTCCCACCACCGAACGTCACCGTCGCATGTTCACGATTCGACGCCCGGTGGGGGTGTGGGCGGCCATAACCCCGTGGAACTTCCCGGTCATGATTCCCATGGAGTATGTGGGACCAGGGTTGGCGACGGGGAACAGCTTCATCGTCAAGCCGCCCGAGTTCACCTGTTGGGCGCTCTTGGAGATGGCGAAGGTCTTCGAAGAAGCCGGGGTGCCGCCCGGCGCGATCAACATCATCCCGGGAGCAGGAGACATAGGCGAGGCGTTGGTCACCCATGCCGGAGTGGACGCCATCGGTTTCACCGGTTCGTCGGAGACCGGGAAGAAGATCGTCTCCAAGATGGGGTTGAAGCGCTCCATCATGGAGATGTCGGGTAACGGCCCGCTGATCGTCGCAGGTGACGCCGACGTGACCGCTGCGGCGGAAGCCGCGGTCTACGGCGCCTACTACAACGCCGGGCAGGTGTGCTGCGCAACCGAGAGGGTGATCGTGCTGGAGGACGTACACGACGCATTCGTGGAGGCGACCCTCAAGGCAGCCGAGGCTGTGCGGCTGGGCGACCCGTTCGACGAGGCCACCACGATGGGGCCGCTCAACAACGAACCAACCGCCCAGAAGATGGACCGTCACATCGCCGACGCCGCCGCGAAGGGAGCCAAAGTGCTCATGGGGGGCAAGAGGGCCGAGGGGTTCCCCACCCGCCTCTACTACGAGTTCACCGTCGTCGACCAGGTGCCGGAGGACTCGCTGCTCTCCCGGGAGGAGTCCTTCGGTCCCGTCGTCCCGATCCTGGTGGCCCGGGACGACGCCGAGGCGGCGGCCATCGCCAACCGTTCTCATCTGGGTTTGCAGGCCGCGGTGTTCACCAACGACCTGTCGAAGGCGTTCTGGTACGCCGACCACATCAGGGCGGGGACGGTGATCGTGAACGACTCCACCGACTTCTGGGAGACCTTCCAGCCGTTCGGCGGGGCGGCGGGCACCGAAACCGGGTGGGGTCGGCAGCGGATCGAAGAGTTCACCGACCTGCAGACCGTGGTGTTCTCGCTCAGGGAACTGTGATCCGGGTCAGTCCATCGTCCTGACCAGGCCGACGAAACCTCCGAAGAACACCCCGACGAGCACCCCGGGAAGGATGGCGGTCTCGATCGCCGCTCCCCAGCCCAGGTCGCCGACGATGCGGATGGCGATCGCCAAGACGACTATCGCCACCGGGATGCCCACCAGGATCCCGTGGGTGATCGCCTGTCCCATTCTGCGGTCGTGGTCTCGAGTCGTTTCCATCAGAACCGGATGTTGCCACATCCTCCGGGTACCGTGATCGTAGATGAGCACACAGTATGAGCGTTACCAGAGGCGAGCCGCCGAAGTGCCTCTGGCCACCGCCGAGTACATCGCCTTCGCCTCCCGGGACACCTTCCTGGGTGTGCCGGCCCGTCGGCTCGACCAGCTCACCGACGATCCGGCCGAGGTGGTGATCCTCGGCGCTCCCTTCGATTGGGGCACCACTTATCGCCCGGGGGCCCGGTTCGGTCCCAAGGCCATCAGGGAAGCCGACTACGGCGCGATGGATGGATACCGTCCGCATCTGCCCACCGGGATCGATCCTCTGGGGACCCTCGGGGTGGTGGACATCGGCGACGTGTTCGTGGTCCCCGGCCAGGTGGAACTGTCGTTGGAACGGATAACGGAGGTGGTCGAACGAGTGGCCCGGACGGGAAAGGTGCCGCTGGTGCTGGGCGGGGACCACACCATCACCTTCGCCGACGCCACCGGCGTCGCCCGGGTGCACGGATTCGGGCAAGTGGCCCTCATCCATTTCGACGCTCACGCCGACACCGGGGAGCATCAGAACGACCAGCTGTACGGGCATGGAACCCCCATGCGCCGTCTCGTCGAGTCCGGGGCGGTGCCCGGGCACAGGTTCGTCCAGATCGGGCTGCGGGGCTACTGGCCGGAGCCTGAGGTGGTGGAGTGGATGCGGTCTCAGGACATGCGCTTCTACTTGATGTCCGACATCGAGGAGCGGGGACTGCGTACGGTGGTCGACGAAGCGGTCGCTTACGCCTCGCGAGGTGGAGTGAAGGGGGTGTTCATCTCGGTGGACATCGACGTGGTCGACCCCGGGATGGCTCCAGGCACGGGCACGCCGGAGCCTGGCGGGTTGACGTCCCGGCAGCTGCTGGACGCGGTTCGGCGGCTCGCCAAGGAGTTGGTCGTGTTGGGAGCCGACGTGGTGGAGGTCTCCCCGCCCTACGACACCGCCGAGGTCACCGCCTATCTGGCCAACCGGGTGGTGCTCGAGATCCTCAACGGTATGGCAGAACGCAAGCTGGGGGTGTGAGCGGGGGTCAGGCCCTGCGGCGCTGCCACAGGATGTTGGCCAACATGAGCGAAACCGTGGTGAGGAACACCAGAGTTCCCAGCACGTTCACCTCGGGCGGTATGCCCCGTTGGGCGGCACCCCAGATCCACAGCGGGAAGGTGACCTCGGTGGGCCCGGCGACGAAGTTGGAGATGATGAAGTCGTCGAACGAGAGGGCGAACCCGAGCAGGAACGCCGCGAAGACCCCCGGCATGATCATGGGAAGCGTGACACGCCGGAAGGTCTCCCATTCGTTGGCATAGAGGTCCATGGCGGCTTCCTCGAGGTGCCGGTCGAACCCCTGCAGTCGGGCCTTGACCGTCACCACCACGTAGCTGATGTTGAACAGGATGTGGGCCACGAGCAGGGACGGGAAGCCGAGCGGGAAGCGGAGGGCGATGAAGAGAGCCAGCAGCGACGACCCCATCACCACCTCGGGGGTGGCCATCGGCAGGAACAGAGCCACGTTGGCGGCCGATCGCCCCTTGAACCGATAGCGGACCAGGGCTAGGGCGATGAACGTGCCCAGTGCCGTAGCCCCCAACGACGACAGGAAAGCCAGGCGCAGCGAGGAGACCAGGGCATCGAACACCCCGGGAACACCACCGAAGGTCTCCCCGAAGAAGACGTTCCTCCAGTGATCCCAGGTGAATCCCACCCATGTGAAGTTGAAGCGCCCTCGGTTGTCGTTGAACCCGAAGACGATGACCAGCACCACCGGGGTGAACAGGTAGACGAACGCCGCCACCATGTAGACGATCAACCCGATGCGTCCCCACCGTGGCCTGCGACCGGTGAGCGTGGTCATGCCACCAGGTCCTCGGTGCCGGTGGCCCGGATGTAGGGGATGAGGATGAGGAGGATGGCCAACATCAGCGAGAACGAGAGGGCGGCTGCGGACGGGTAGTCGAGGACCCGTAGGAACCGGGATTGGATGACGTTACCCAACATGTACTGCTCGGGTGTGCCGAGGAGTTCGGCGTTGACGTAGTCGCCGATGGCGGGGATGCCCGTGAGCAGCGAACCGGCCACGACCCCCGGCATGGAGAGGGGGAAGGTGACCTTCCAGAACGCCACCACCGGCGAGGCGTAGAGGTCGTTGGCGGCTTCGATCAGCGACCGGTCGATCTTCTCCAGGGACACGTAGATGGGAAGAGTCGTGAAGGGAAGGAAATTGTAGGTGATGCCGGCCACCACCGCCACCCCGGTTGCGAGCAGCCTCCCGTCGGCGCCCAGTAGCCCCACGGTCCGTAGGGCCTCCACCACCGGTCCGTTGTCGGCCAGGATGATCCGCCATGAGAGGGTGCGGAGGAGGAACGGCATCAGGAACGGCATGAGCAGCAACACGAGCAGCAGGTTCTTGTAGCGGCCGCCCCGGAAGGCGATGCCGTAGGCGAGCGGGTAGGCGATCAGCAGTCCGATCAGGGTGGCTCCCAGTCCGTAGAGGAGGGACCGCTGGAGATGGGGGAGGAAGTCGGTGAACAGCCGCAGATAGTTGCCGACCTCCCAGGTGAACCGGTAGCGAGGGAAGATGCCGGATTGGAGTGACACCTCGACCAGACGGGCGATCGGTACGAAGTAGAAGATCAGGAGCCACAGCCCGCCCGGCGCCATCAACAGATACGGCACCCATCGTCGTCGTCCCGTGACCGCGGCGGTCGTCGTCATCTCACCACGAAGGTGTGCTCCGGATTCCACACGCAGACCACGTCGTCCCCGGGACGGAACCGGTGGTCCTCCAGGTTCTGGACGGTCACCGCCATCTCCTGACCCGGAGCGGTCTTCACCAGGTAATGGGTGGAGACACCGATGAACGAAGCATCCACGACTCGACCCGTCACCGTGTTGCCCTGGACCGCCGACCCCGGTTCGACCAGCCGGATCTTCTCCGGCCGCACCCCCACCTTGGCTTTCCGCTCTCCCGCCGGAAGCCGACCGGCGGGAACCCGAAGCTCGTCGCCGCCGGGAAGGGCTACCCGTCCCGCAGAACCGTCCACCACCTGGACCTCCATCAGGTTGGAGGCGCCGAGGAACGAGGCGGTGAACTCGGTCTTTGGATCCTCGTAGATCTCGGTGGGCGAACCCAGCCTCTCGATCCGGCCGTGGTTCATCACCGCGATCGTGTCGGCCATGGTCATGGCTTCTTCCTGGTCGTGGGTCACGTGGATGAAGGTGATACCGACCTCCTGCTGGATCCGCTTCAGCTCTATCTGCATCTCCTTGCGCAGTTTGAGGTCGAGGGCCCCCAGGGGTTCGTCGAGGAGCAGCACCCTGGGATGGTTGATGAGGGCACGGGCCAGGGCGACCCTCTGTTGCTGACCACCGGAGAGCTGACCGGGCTTCTGGTTCTCGCGTCCCGTCAGCTGCACCAGCTCCAGCATCTCGGCGACGCGCCGCCGAATCTCGGCGTCGTCGAAGCGACGGCGGCGGAGACCGAACGCCACGTTCTCCCAAACGGTCAGGTGGGGGAAGAGGGCGTAGGACTGGAACACGGTGTTGACGGGTCGGCGATACGGCTTGAGGCCGGTCACGTCATCGCCGTGTAGGTACACAACACCCGCGGTCGGCTCCTCGAAGCCTCCGATGATCCGGAGGGTGGTCGTCTTCCCGCAGCCCGAGGGTCCGAGCAGGGCGAAGAAGCGGTTCTCCCCCACTTCCAGGGAGATGTCGTCGACCGCAGTGAAGTCACCGAACTTCTTGGTGACGTGGTCGAGGCGGACGGCGGGAACCGCCTCGATTCCCGCCGTCGTCACCAGTTCCTCAGGCACCGATCGCATCTTGGAAGAGCTCGTTGAATTCCCTTTCCTCTTCCTCATCCAGGTTCTTGAAGATGTGGGTCTTGGCCAGGGTCTCGTCGTCGGGGAAGATGAGCGGATCGTCGGCCAGGGCGATCAGCTCTTCGTCGCCTATCTCCTCGCCCAGCTCGATCATCGCCTCCCTCGCGCCCTTCACCGGGCAGATGAAGTTCACCCACGACTCGATCTTGGCGGCCACTCTGGGTTGGTAGACGTAGTTCATCCAGGTCTCGGCCGCGGTCTTGTTGCGGGCCCCACCGGGGATGAGCATGTTGTCGGACCACAACATCAGCCCCTCCTCGGGGATCAAGAACCGGAGGTCGGGGTTGTCCGCCTGGAGCTGGATGACGTCACCCGACCAGGCGAAGGCGGCGACCACGTTCCCGGATGCGAGGTCCTCGGTGTAGTCGTTGCCGGTGAACCGCCGGATGTGGCCGTTCTCGCGGTGTTCCTTGATCTTCTGGGCAGCAGCCCGGGCGTCGTCGACGGTGGCCTCGGAGGGGTCGATCCCCATCCCCAGCATCACCAGACCCATGGTGTCACGCATCTCGGTGAGCATGGTCACCCGCCCGGCGAACGCCGGGTCGAAGATGTCGTTGATGGAGGTGAGCTCCCGACCGGTGAGCTGCGGGTTGTAGCCGATGGCGGTCATCCCCGACTGCCAGGGAAGGGTGTAGTCCCGGTTGGGATCGAACCCGGGGCTCTTGAGCGAGTCCACCAGGTTGACCCAGTTGGGCACGTTGGACTTGTCGATCTGCTCGGCCCAACCGAGACGGATGAACCGGGCGGCCATCCAGTCGGTCAGGACGGTGAGGTCCCGCTCGATGTCCTGGCATTGGGAGAGCTGGGCCTGCACCTTGGCGAACCACTGATCGTTGTCGTTCACCTCTTCCAGGTAGTTGACGTCGATCCCCGTTTCGGATTCGAAATCCTGGATGGACGTCGTCTCGAAGAAGCCGTCCTCGACAACGTCGATGTAGAAGGGCCAGTTGGCGAAGTTCAGGGTCCGGTTGTCCCCGATGTTGGTGGTGGTGAACTCGCAGCCGGCGGCTTGCTCCCCGCCGCAGGCGGCCAGCAGGGTGGGGCCGGCTACCAACATGGCACCTGCCCCTCCCATCCGGCGGAGGAACTCCCGGCGGGTCACCGCCGACCGGGCTAGATGTCCGACCAGAGCGTCGCGTGATCCTCTTCTCCGCGGTGTCATGTCTGCCTCCTCTCCCGGTAGTCGGGGTTCTCCCACACGATGAGCGCAGCCCATCCGTCGGTTTCTTCGTTGGGTAGGTAGTTCTCGAGGACGCCTCTTATCCGAAAGCCGTTCTCGATCTGGAAGGTGAGGGTCGGGTCGTAGAGCTCCCCGGCGGCCACCTTCTCGACGTATTCGGCCGCCGACATGGCGTGTTTGTGCTGGGCGAACCCCGGCATGTGGCCCCCGGCGATGATCCCCCGCTTGTTGTGCCGTCGGACGAGATCCTTCCGCAGTTCGTAGAGGCGCCGTCCGATGCCGCGTCGTCGGTAGTCGGGGTGGACCACGATGTCGGTGCCGTAGTACCAGTCGCCGTCGGGGTCGTGGTTGCCGCACTGGTGTTCCCCTGTGATCTCGGCGATGGTGTGCTGGGGATGGTCGAAGTCGAAGTCGAGGAATATGCCCGCGCCCTGCCCGACCACCCGGTCCCCGTCCAACGCAACGAACACCCCCTCGGGGAAGATACGGGCGTAGGCGCGGAAGTCCTCCTCGGAGAGGAGATGCTCTGGGTCGGCGGTGGGGAAGGCCTGACGTTCCAGCTCGGCGCACTGGGGAGCGAGGTCTTCGGTCAGGTTCACGAAACGGATCTCAGACAAGGCCACCCACCTCCATCACGAACCGTTCGAACTCGCTCTCGGAGGGCAAACCCCAGCAGGCCCACAGCTCTCCGGTGGCGGGCCGCATGATCACCGCGCCGCAGGTCTCGTAGTCGAAGGGCGGCTCGGGTCGGCGGCAGATGGCCCGTTCGTCCCGGGTGAGCGCCATGAGTTTGGCGACGGTGACCGGCGCCGCCAGGTGGGAGGCGTGTTCGAGCCGTTCCAACGACGACTCTTGGAGCGCCGCCGGCCGTTCGGCCTCCACCGCCTGTGTTTCGGGAGCCAGACAGTGGTTGGTGTGGATCAGAGCCTCGTCGCCGAGCTCGAACACGTGACGTGCGGTGGGCATGGCCTCGATCGAATACCCGACCCCTCTCCGGTCGAGGATCAGGAAGTTGTGTCCCCCGGCCAGGTCGGCTTCCATCACGCACCGGACTGCGGCATCGACGTCGGTCTGCTGCAACACCTTCCGCACCACGAACGGCCAGGTGACACCGACCCGGCCGTCGGCCGCGGTCAGGTTGTTGATGCCGACCGCGATCCCGGCTTCGTTGAGTCCGATCTGGCCCAGGCAGCCGACCGTCGTGAAGACGACCGCGGAGGGTCGGCCGGCTGGTTGGAGCCGGAGGACGATGATGTGGGGGGTGGCGCTGGCGTGCATGTCCCAGGTCTGGGCGAGGTAACCGTGACCGTCCGCCATGGCATCGGGAACCATCACCGCGGTGCAGGTGTCCTCGGTGGCCGATCCACCGGCCCGGGCCCGGACCAGGTCCACGAAGTCGGTGAAACCCCCGACGACGACCGCCTCGGCTGGAGTCAGCCCGGCCGCTTCCGCCATGGCCACCATCTCCCGGTACAGGTCGGGGGCGTAGTCGCGGTGGGCGTCCAGCGTCTCGGCGGCCAACGCGAGAACCGTTTCCCGGTCGAGTTCGGCGCCGACCAGCGACCGTTCGATCCGGTCGTCGGCATAGGCCCGGATCTCGTCGGCATAGGCCTCCCCGTGCCCCCGTCCGATGTCCTCCGGTTCGCCCGAGAGCTCGAGCAGGCGAATCGGGCCGTAGGGTGGGACCCTCATCGGATTCCTCCCCAGTAACGGGTCTTGACCTCGAGATACTCGTACAGCCCTTCCATGCCGGACTCCCGCCCTATCCCCGACTGTTTGAACCCACCGAACGGAGCTTCGGGGGTGACCGGGTACCAGTCGTTGATGCCGACCAAACCGTATTCGAGCCGCTCGGATATTCGGTGGGCCTGCTCGAGCCGGTGGGTCCACACGAATGCGGCCAGCCCGTGTTCGGTGGAGTTGGCCCATTCGACGGCGGCGTCGACGTCGTCGAAGGGGATGACGGGCATCACCGGCCCGAAGATCTCCTCGGTGCAGGCTGGGGCATCGGGGGGCACGTCGGTCAGGACGGTCGGCCGGTAGAAGAAGCCCGGACTCTCTTCCCTCCTGCCCCCCGTCACCACGGTGGCTCCCGCATCGACGGTCTGGTCCACGATGCGGGTCACCCGTTCCAGCTGGTCGTGGTTGATGAGGGGCCCGACGGTGGTGTCCGGCGCCAGTCCGTGACCGAGACGCTCCTTCTCGTTGGCGGCGGCTGCGGCACGGGTGAACTCCTCGGCCAGCGAAGCGTGAACGTAGAAGCGCTGGGGGGCTATGCACACCTGG
Source organism: Acidimicrobiia bacterium (assembly GCA_026002975.1). Classification (GTDB taxonomy): domain Bacteria; phylum Actinomycetota; class Acidimicrobiia; order Spongiisociales; family ZC4RG35; genus BPGJ01. Next base: position 128,956 of record BPGJ01000003.1, on the reverse strand, counting down.
CCCCCGTTGCGGTTCTTGGCGACGACGCCACCGGCGGCGACTTCCTCGGGGTCGACGTCGTCGAGGACGATCACCGGGGCGTTGCCGCCCAGTTCGAGCGAGAGGCGGGTCACGGTCTGGGACGCTTTGGCGAGCAGGCTCTTGCCGGTCTCGACCGAACCGGTGAACGCGACTTTTCGAACCCGCGGGTCGGCCATCATCACGTCTGCCATCTCCAAGGGTCTTCCGTTGATCACGTTGACGACGCCGGGCGGCACGCCGGCGTCGACCAGGGCGGCCGCGTAGAGCATCGCCGACCGCGGGGTGTATTCGGAGGGGCGTATCACCACCGTACAGCCCGCGGCCAGCGCCGACGAGGTGGCTCGGTTCGGGTTGTACACCGGGAAGTTCCATGCGGTTATCACCCCGACCACTCCCACCGGCCGGTAGGTGACGTCGATTCGGCGACCTCGGGCCCGGGCCGGGATGAGCCGTCCTCCCGCCCGTTTTGCCTCTTCGGCTGCGAACCGCAGGTAGTTGGGAGCCGACAGCCACTCGGCTCTGGACTGGGCTAGGGGTTTACCCGACTCCTCGGTGGTGACGACCGCGTATTCGTCGGCTCGTTCCACCAGTAGGTCGGCGGCCCGATGCAGGATGTCGGCTCGTTCGTACGGGTTGGTGTCGGCCCACGTGTAGAGGGCCTCGGCGGCTGCGTCGATGGCGCGCCGGGCGTCTTCGGCTCCGCCGAACGGCACCCGGTCGACGACTTCCCCTCGGCCGGGATCGACCAGATCCCACCAACCTCCGTCGGAGGCTTCCACCCATTCACCTCCGATGAGCTGGGCGAACTTCACGGACCCTCCCTCTCGACCACGGCGACCGCCTCGGCGACCACGTCGAAGGCTTCGGCGAGCTGGTCGTCGGTGATGGTGAGCGGAGGCAGGAACCTGACGCAGTTGGAGTAGAGGCCCGCCCGGATGGTGATCACCCCTCGGCGCAGGGTCTCGTGACAGACCCGGGCGGTGGCCTCCATCCACGGCTCTTTGGTTTCGGGGTCTTTGACCAGCTCCAACACCAACATCGAGCCGAGGCCCCGGACGTCGCCGACCAGACCCGGGCTGGCGGCGCCGATCTCCTCCAACCGGGTCCTCATCCAGCGGCCCACCTCGGCCGATCTCTGGAGGAACTGCGGGTCGGAGATCTGCTCGACCGCGGCCAGGGCGGCGACGCAGGCGAGGGGGTTGCCCGAGTAGGTGCCGCCGAGGCCGCCCGGGTGTGGGGCATCCATGATGTCGGCTCTTCCGATCACCGCCGAGAGCGGCATCCCCGCGGCCAGCGACTTGGCGGTGAGGATCAGGTCGGGCACCACCCCCGAATGCTCGATCGCCCAGACCTTCCCGGTTCGGCCCATGCCGGATTGGATCTCGTCTGCCACCAGCACGATCCCCCACTGATCGGCGATCTCTCGGAGGCGGGCCAGCCAGGCCGCCGGCGCGGGTATGAACCCCCCCTCCCCTTGCACCGGTTCGACCACGATCGCGGCGACGTGGGTGGGATCGACGATGGCCGTGAAACAGTGGTCGAGGTTGTCGATGTGCCACGCCACGTACTCGTCCTCGCTCATCCCGGGAGGTCGGCGGTACGGGTTGGGGAAGGGGAACCGGTACACCTCGGGGGCGAACGGACCGAACCCCTTCTTGAACAGGTTGAACTTGGAGGTCATCGCCATCGTCAGGTTGGTTCGGCCGTGGTAGGCGCCTTCGAACACCACCACCCCCTGACGTCCGGTGTGAGCTCGACAGATGTTGACCGCGGTTTCGACCGCTTCGGCACCGCTGTTCATGAAGACCGTCTTGGTGGGGAACTCGCCCGGGTGGAGGGCGTTGAGCCGTTCTGCCAGTTCCACCAGCGGCTCATAGGTGGCGACGATCGCGCACATGTGGATCAGGCTGCGGGCCTGGCGCTCGATGGCGTCCACCACCGCCTTGGGGGTGTGGCCGACTGCCAGAACGCCTATACCCCCGGCCAGGTCGATCAGGTGGTTCCCGTCTGCGTCCACCACCACCGCACCGTGGCCGTAGTCGACCGCGATCGGTGTGAGTTTGGCCGCGCCATGGGGCATGGCGGCTTCCCGCCGCGCGACGATCTCCCGGCTCTTGGGACCCGGAATCTCGGTGACCAGCCTGATCGACGGCATCACACACCGACCCTGTCGGTTCGATAGCGGATTTGGAGGAAATCAGCCGAATCGATCGTGAAAACCATCAGAAGCATCAGTATCGCTTGCGCCGGAGTCCATGGCAAGTGATACTGGAACCAATGCGGGCCCCATCCCGGACCGTTCCCCGACCCCGGCTCGACGAGGTCGACAAGGCGCTCATCCGCCTCCTCCAGGAGGATGGCCGGATGTCGTATGCGGAGCTGGCTTCCACGGTGGGACTGTCACCGGCAGCGGTCCGGCAACGCGTCCTGCGCCTGGTCAGAGACGGGGTGATGCAGATCGTGGCGGTGACCGACCCGATATCGCTCGGTTTCGACATCCAGGCAATGGTGGGTCTGCGTATCGAAGGCGACCTCGAGCAGGTCTCCTCCAAGCTCTCGGCCATCGAAGAGGTCGATTACCTGGTGATCACCACCGGCCGGTTCGACCTCCTCGCCGAGATCGTCTGCGAGTCGACCGAGCATTTCCTCGATGTCCTGAACCAGATCCGCACCGTCGACGGAGTGGTCTCCTCCGAGGTTTTCAGCTACCTCCGGCTGGTCAAACAGACCTACGACTGGGGGGCGCGGTGAGCGCCCCCCAGCCGGCCGGGGCACATGACCACCGTGGAGCAGGGTGTTGGCGTAGATCCCGTCGTCCACGGTGGTCGACGGGAACGGGACGCAATGCGCACCGATTGGCCTTTCGTCCCGAACCTGTTGGAGAAGAGACAACCCCGATCGTCTTCGCCGTCACTGCTCTCGTGGCGGGTTGAGGGGGCGGATCGGGTCGCCTGGATCCCAGGCGCCGTAGCCGCCTGCCGGCGACTGTGGGCACCGCATCTGGATGCCTTCCCAGGACGCGCCGGAGGTGTCGACCGACTCATATGGGTTCCAGGGTCCGGTGGCCCACTCCTCGATGAAGGTGTCCAGCGACGGCGCCGGCGGCACCTGGTAGCCCTCAGCCCGCAGGCAGTCCGCCACCGCCAGCCGGTAGGCGTAGACCTCGGCGATCTGCTCGTCGTCGAGGGGCTGCTGCGGAGGCAGGTTCAACCCGGCGTAGCAGGCGTCGAACACCTCCTCTGCAGCGCTTCGCTGCTCGGGGGGGATCTCGGCCACCGAGATCCCATCCCCCGGGGGGATCAGCGCGGCAGGGAATCCCTGGTCGTTCATGCGCTCCACCACCAGCTCCGACACCCGATACCAGTCCACCTCGAACGCTGGCCGGTCCGAGAAGTCCCCGTACCCGGTGATGGGAGCAACGCCTTCGGTTCTCGAATCCGGAGCTGACTGCTCGGGTTGCGAGGTGGAAGATGCCTGAGCCGTGGCGGTGGTCGTCGTTCGCGATTCATCGGTGTTGCCTTCGAGGAGGCTGCTCCCGAGAGTGGTGACGTTGCGATCGGCGCTCGGCTGTGTGCACGCGGCTGCCAGAACCATCACGATGACCCCCATCACAGTCCACCCGAAAAGCATCACCGTCGAGCGAGACGACGCGCGGTGTCGCCTGGCTTGAGCCTGGCGACACCGCAGCCCGCCGAATGGGCAGTCATGTCCCCCAACAGAACGCGTAGGTCCCGGAGTCGCTCAATGCGCCATCCGTTGTTACCCGCCACGACGTGCTAGTCAGATTCGTCGTGGTAGTGCGGGTCTTCCACTCGCTGCCATTGGGATAGCTGGCGAGCCAGGTGCTGGTGGGCGCGTCGTGCACAACGGCTCTCACACAGGCATATAGACGCAGTCGGTGGATGCATTGTACAGCGCACCGTTGGTGGTCACGGTCCAATCGGTGCTCTGCTCCCACGTTTTCGTGTAGGCCCTTCAAGACTCCAGGTCAAAGGCTCCACCCCACGGATTCGCGATGTCTCGATAAGTCCTTAAGAGGCTGTAACCCTTCCACGACGGCCCGCTGATTCCACTTCACCAGGCGACGAAAAGGTCAGCAGGCTTGGAGCCATCACGATTGCTACCAGGAGATAGAGATCCGACAGCGCGGTCAGGGAAACGCCTGCAATCGACACAACCCAGCCGCTCCTTCGCAGCCAAGCTGCCTGTTGACCCTCCCATCGTTCCGATCCCCACACGAGCAAACCTCCAGCAACCGTCACCACCACGGGAACGGCCCAGACAAGCCGCGATGGTTCGGTAGTCGGACCCGAGAAGGTTTCAGCAACGACCGCGAAGACCCCGACTACAAAGAGGATCAGACCGACTCCAAAGCTGAGGAGCCTGACAATCGTCTGAATCCACTTGGGGAATCGTGTCCCAAGTCCCCCGATCTCGGCCAATACGACGACGACGCCGGTGGCGGCAAGGGCAAGTCCCAACTCGCGATCCACGGTCACACCCTCCTCTATCTGGCCTTCAACACGATGTCCAAGAGCATACGAAGTCGGTGTGCAACAACCCGCTGTCCTCGCCACCCTTTGTCAGGTTCCAAGAGACCGTGATCGACCCGTTTGCGAGCCCGCTGATCTTCGTGTCTGTGTGCTTCGTCCAAGTCAAGAGGGAGTCGTCTCCCCAGGTCCAATTCCAAAACTCACCAGTCGCCTTCGTGTAGGCAGACGAGCAAGTCCGGCCGCCGCTTCCCGACTTCGACTTCAGGAACCAGCCTGTGCCCTCGAACCAGTACCACACTGCCGAGTGGTTCGTGCTCGAAGTCACACAGGACCCATTCCACGTCCACTGGAGATTCACCTTGACGCTGTTGACGTCGATCTCAATCGGATCCTCATATACGGACTTGAACCAGGCAGTGGACGTTGTTGACGTCGCGGCGAACTGCTCGCCACCGCCAGTCATGCTTGCTTCGATGGGCGAGTTCACTAGGAAGCTCTCAGAAACCGAGACGCTGTCAGGTTCCGAACCGTCGAACTCGCCGAGTCTTCGGAGTGGCAGATTTGCTGCCTCGAGTCTGAGAATGCAGTCCGACGCATTGTGTGCCACCTCGCGGTAGATCCGGAAATACCCGGGGATCGTTGACCCGTCTGAGGTCACAGACCTTGCGTAGTAGCACTCACCGGACGGAAGCAGGCTCCCCTTGACAGTCACAGTCTCGGGGTTCGGTAGCTCCTCGGTGAAATCCCAGATCACCCAGTCGCCCTTCTGAATGACCCGTACGTCCGGATTCTCTGCCAGAACGACTTCCGATTCGCTGGCTGCTCCCGCAATTCCCGGAACCAACATCGAGAGCGCCGTCACCCAGGAGACGAGCCCCCATGTTCTCCCTCTCCACATCTACTCTTACCTCCTGGTCTGGTGGCGTCGGGATCGAGTTCTCGCCGGTACCGACGCCGCCGGATCGTCTCCTCCATCAAACCCTCGGCTGTATCACCCCCTTTAGCCTTCCCGCGTCAACATACCCAGCAGCGATGTCCACTTCTCGACATCTTCAACCGACCCCCCCCCCCTAAAATCGGTTCCGCGCGGTGACATGGGATGGGTCCCTCGTCACTCGGCTTGCTCATGTTGCCACTCCTGGGGTGAGGAGGAGGGCTCGGTGGCCGAAGTTGGTGGCGGAGACGAACCCGTAGGCGATCCTCTTGAGCACACCCAGCTTGGCGTTGGTGCCCTCGAGACGGCCGTTGGTAGCCCGGTCGGTGTCGTGGAAGGCGAAGATCTCGTCTCCCCAGTCGAGGAGGGCGCCGATGACCTGGTCGAACTCGGGGAGGGAGCGGTCTCGGTAGCCGGCGATGAAGTCTCCCAGAGCCTGGTTGGCCTGCTCATCTTCCTCGGCTAGGTAGATGCGGTGGAGGTGCTGGTAGAGGGTCCAGGCGTGAGCCAGCTCGGGGTGGGCGGCAAGGACGGGTTCGAGGCGGTTCCTCGCTTCCTCGTCGAGGGCGGTCCTCTCGTCTCAGCTGCAAGTAGCGGGATCGGAACACGTCTGGGTCGTAGGCAGGCCGAGAACCGTGGGGCCCGATCCGCTGGATCCTACGCCGCACCTCGATGAGGGCGGAGGCGAACCAGCGAGCCACATGAAACCGGTCGACCACATGAGTGGCGTGACCCAAGTGGGATCGGATCGCCGCCCGGTAGGCCTCCGAGCCGTCGGTCACCACCACCCGCACTCCCCGACACCAGCGGTGGCCCTGGGAGGCGAAGAACCCCGACAACGCCTGGCTGTTTCGGTGTCTGACCACCCCCAGGCCCTCCCCGGTCTCCCCGTTGATCAGCACCGTCACATACCGGTGGCGACGACGCAGGCTGGTCTCGTCGACCATGAGGACCCGGCAGCGGCGGCGACGCCGCTCCGCCACCACCAACTCCGACCAGGAGGCCACCAGCCCCATGATGAAATGCCAGCCGAGACCCCAACGGCGGGACAGCTCCCGGATGGGAAGCCGGTTGACATCTCGGACCAGGGTGCGGGCCAGGCGGCGGGTCACGTGGCTGACCCGTCCGAGAACGAACTCGGGATGCTCCTCCAAGAACCGCCCCGAGCAGTCCTCACAGGTGAGCCGTCGACGCAGCCAGATCAGCACCGTCGGTCTTCCCCCAAAGGTCACATCCCGGACCCGGACGCGGCGCCGGTCATGCACCCTGGTGGTCCTGAATCCACAGTGAGGGCACCGCACCACCCGGCGGGTGTCTTCCACCACCACCTCCAGGCGCTCGGGCAGATCCACCGTCACATCCACCACACGAATCCTGCGGAGATGCAGGCGTACCGTCATAGCATCCGGACTCATCGGAGCCCCTCCTTCACTCGGCGACTTCTCATCACCGAGTATCGAGGGGCTTCGGTCACCTTCCAGGCATTGTCACCGGCAGGCGCCTCCCCACGTCAGCGCGCAGTCTCCTAAAATCACGTGCGATCGCCGAGGAAAGGGGGCCGGAGTGGGCGGTGTGATCATCAGCGTCCGCAACCCCGAGCTGGCCGCCGCCCTCGCCTCCAGGCTGCCCACCAACATTCCGGCAGAGTCCGACGTTGTGGTGACCGACAGGGTCGAGGTGGCTGCAATGGCATCCGATCCGGTGGCGTTCATTCCCTCTGGGCTGCCCGCAGTTCTCAAGGCCCTCTGTGACTTGGACGTGGCGGGTATCTTGCGGGCAGAGGAGATCGGAGTGGGCCACTTGGTGAGCATTGCTTCTGGAAGTCGGGTGTACTCACTGTTCCGTCCCAGCGACCTCGGGGCACGCGAGCTCGAATGGAGGATTGTGGCTCTGGCCGCCAATGGGGTGAGCCCAGAGGAGGCTTCGGAGCTCATCGGCTACTCGGGAAGACAGATCCGGCGCCGCCTCGCCGAGCTCAAGGAAGCCGCACACCTGACGCATGAGTGCCGCTGGACTCGGCTGGCCCCGCTGTTCCCGAAGCTGTCGGAGCTATGAGGCTCTTGCGCATCGCCGGCTTGGCCCTTCTGCTCGTCGCCACGGGAGCAGCCGGCTATTGGGCGGGGCGGGTGGCTTTGGAACCTCCCGCCAACCCCCTTGTCGAAGATTCGACCCCTCTCACATATGTCGTGGAGGTGGGGACGGTAGGCCGGTCGTTTAGTTTCACCGCCGTGGCGGAATGGTCTCTGGTCCCGGCCGGGCTCAACTCGGCCGCCGGGGTGGTCACTTCGGTGGAGGTCGCGCCCGGGGACGTGGTCGGACCTGGCGAAGCCGTCTATACGGTGAATCTCCGTCCCGTGGTGGTCGCCGAGGGTGAGGTCCCGATGTTCCGGTCTTTGCGGCTGCGGGATCGGGGGGCTGACGTGGCTCAGCTGCAGCGGCTGCTCGCCTACCTCGGCTTGTACTCCGGTGATGCCGATGGCTGGTACGGCACCGCCACCCGGACCGCGGTGCGGGTGTGGCAGAGAGCCCTGGGAGTGGAGGATACGGGGGTGGTGGAGGCGGGGGATCTCGTCTTCGTGCCGGCTCTCCCGGCGCGGATCGCCGTGGCGGAAGATCTCAGTGTGGGCGCCAGGGTTGGGGGAGGGGAGACGGCGATCCTCCTCGTTCCCGATGACCCGGTTTTCCGGATTCCCCTCGCCGTGGAACAGGCCGCCCTGGTTCCGCTGACGGGTCAGGTTCGAGTCCACTACTCCGGGGGTGTGTGGGATGCTCTTATCGACCGGGCTGTGGAAAGCCCGCAGACGGGTCAGCTCGACCTGTTCCTGGTCGGGGCTGATGGGGGATCGGTGTGTGGTGACGACTGTGCCCGGTGGGTGGATCTCCAGGGACGGACCAGCTTCCGCGCCGATGTGATAGTCGTCCCCGACACCACCGGCCCGGTGGTTCCGGTGGCTGCGATCGGCACCGACCCGGCCAACCACCCCTTCGTGACCCGTCCTGACGGCACCCAGGTGCCGGTGGAGATCGTAGAGTCGGCCCAGGGGATCGCAGTGGTGGATGGAATCGAGCCGGGCACGGTGATCCTGCTTCCGCAGCGATGATCACCCTCGACTCGGTCTGGTTCGGATACCGGCGCGACGAACCCATCATCTCCGACCTCACCTGGCGTTTCACCCCGGGGGCGATGACGGCGGTCACCGGCCCGTCGGGGAGGGGCAAGTCGACCCTCCTCTACCTGATCGGGCTGCTGCTCACACCGTGGTCGGGAGCGGTGCGGGCTGGTGATGTCGACCTGGGTGGGCTCTCGGATGGGCGAAAGTCTCGCTTCCGGGCGACCAGGGTGGGGTTCGTGTTCCAGGACGCTGCCCTGGACCCCACCCGCACCGTCCTCGACAACATCGTCGAATCCCACCTCTACAACGACATCCCACGAGGTGAGGCGGTGCGGCGGGCTCGAGAGCTGATGGAGAGATTCGAAGTTGCTTTGCGTGCCGACCACAAGCCGGGGGAGGTGTCGGGTGGTCAGGCACAGCGGATCGCCCTATGCCGTGCCCTGCTGGCCCGACCCGATCTGATCCTCGCCGACGAGCCCACAGGAAACCTGGACGTCCGCACCTCCCAGCTCGTAGTGGACACCCTCGCCGAACTGGCCGGCGAGCAACGGACAGTGATCATCGCCACCCACGACCCCGACATCGTCGGGGTCTGCGACGAGGTGCTGGAACTGTGAAGCTGGTGTTGGAGGCACTGCGTTCGGCGGTGGCCCAGCCGGTGAGTTCGGCGGTGACAGCTCTCATCGTCGCCGGGGTGTGCGCGGTCATCCTCTCCACCACCGGTCAGACCGTCCAGGCGGAACGACAGGTGTTGGCCAGGATCGACGAGGCGGGCACCAGGTCGATTGTCATCTCCGACACCAACGGAGCCGCCGGCCTCACCACCGAAGCCGTGGACCGCATCGCCAGGATCGCCGGGGTGGAATGGGTGATCGGTCTGGGACCGGCCACCGACGTACGCCCGGCGGGAAACCCGGGAGGCGACCCGGCTGCGATGCGGCCTATATACGGGGACCTTCCTCCCCAAATCCACACCAACGGCGCCGCCATGGGACCAGGCCGGGCCCTGGTCGGACCCGAAGCCGCCCAAACCCTGGGACTCGAGTTGCCCTTCGGCGGAGGGGTGACCAACCAGGGCGATGTCGCCATCGTGGGCTCCTTCACCGCCGACGACCCCCTCGCCTTCCTCAACCGGAGCCTCCTCACCGCCCCGGCCACCCAGCTGCGGTCGATCCACATCCTGGTGGAGCGCCCCTCCCTGGTGGGAAAAGTCGCCGACGCCGCCCTCATGGTCCTCGCTCCCGCCGATCCCACCGCCGTAGCCATAGAGACCTCGGAGGCGTTGGCGCAGGTGAGAGCGGCCGTGCAGGGCGAACTGGGACGGTTCGGACGCAACCTGATCACCGCGGTCCTGGCCGCCGGGCTGGTTCTCACCGGGTTGAACGTCTACGGGGCGGTGAGCGGAAGACGACGCGACTTCGGCCGCCGCCGCGCCCTGGGAGCATCCCGACCCGCCATCATCACCCTGGTGTGCCTCCAAACCAGTCTCTCCGCCATACTCGGAGCCGGAATCGGGTCAACAGGCGCCTGGCTGGCCCTCTACCGGATAACCGGGTTACCCCCCGAGCCACGCTTCGGTCTGGCTATCGCTGTCCTCGCCGTCCTCACCGCAGTAGCGGCTGCCCTCCCACCCGCCGTAGTGGCCGCCTTCCGCGACCCGGTCCGGGTACTACGAGTTCCCTGAGGCCCGAAACCGCCCAAAGTCCCGACAGGTGTGCGTGTCATACGAGCACAAGGAAAAAGCCCATGGCATACGGGTCGGCTCAGAATCCGCACTGCACTGGGTGGATCGGCGGGATCGACCATGACATCAGGTGGTGGTCGACCGAATCGGGTCTCCTCCGAGGTTTCAGCTATCTCCGGCTGGTCAAACAGACCTACGACTGGGGGGCGCGGTGAGCGCCCCCCAGCCGGCCGGGGCACATGACCACCGTGGAGCAGGGTGTTGGCGTAGATCCCGTCGTCCACGGTGGTCGACGGGAACGGGACGCAATGCGCACCGATTGGCCTTTCGTCCCGAACCTGTTGGAGAAGAGACAACCCCGATCGTCTTCGCCGTCACTGCTCTCGTGGCGAGTTGAGGGGGCGGATCGGGTCGCCTGGATCCCAGGCGCCGTAGCCGCCTGCCGGCGACTGTGGGCACCGCATCTGGATGCCTTCCCAGGACGCGCCGGAGGTGTCGACCGACTCATATGTCTCGAGCTCGTTGCTTGAACTCGCTGAGAGTCACACGGTGGCCCCACATGTCCAAGGACCCCCACCCCCATTTCCACCACTTCACGGGACGCCTACCTACCACCACCCCATGCCGGGAGGCGTTGCCCCTCCGGGTCGGCGTTGGGGCTCCTCAGGTTCTGTGCGGATCTGCTGCGGCCTGGACGGGAAAGATCCGCACAGAAAGATGTCGTCTTGATCCGATGTCCCCTCCGAGCGACGCCTGCTCTCGGGGTGCCGGGTTCACTTGGGGGCTTCTGGGCCGGCGAGCCGCCAGATGTGCAGACCGGTCACGTCTACGGCCACAAGATGGGGTGTACTGGTAGCGGGGTGGATTACGAGGTGCGCCGGGGTGCTGGGACCCGCTTCGTCGAAGACGACGCCGGGAACGGACACTGTCCCTACCACTCCTGCGGAGGTGAATGCCACGAGACGCGCCACCAGCTGCATCTCGTCGCCTTCGTTCCGGTAGCCATCGACGAGCAGGTAGACGACGTCGCCGTGGGTTGTGTCGACCTCGAAGCCGCCGCGGGTGACCGCCGCTCCATCTGGACCGACAAAGGACAGCCCCAGTACGGTCGCGGGTCGGCCGTCCCACTCCAGTTCCAGCGTCTCCGGATGCGACCTCAGCTTGAAACGGGCACCGCCACGGGTACGCAGCCACTCTGTCTTCCCGATCTGGAGGATCCCGTCGGAGAAGAAAAGCGCCGGATAGGGGTAGCCGCGTCCGAAGACCACAGACCCGTCGTCCATCAACGGCGAAAACGACTCGTCGAGCCTGCGGGTAGAGACCAGACCGCGACGCACGACCACCAGTTCGTCGTAGCCAAACGCCAGAAATGTCCCGTCGTCCAACAGAAACGGAAATTGCCCAGGGCGCTCGACCGGGATGTCGTCGATGAACCTGCCTTCGGCGTCGAACCTCGCGACCCGCTTCTTCATGGTGTCCAACACCCACCACACCCCATCACGCCCCACCGTCGCGTACTCGGGACCGAACCGATCGAAACCGAGCTGGCTGCGCCCCGGACCGTACCCGAGCGTCAAGACGTGCTCCCACACATCCAGCTCCTCAGCCGCGACCAGAGGCGTCAACTCCACCACCGCCTCCTGCACCACCGGCTCCGCAGATCCAGACGTGGAATCGTCAACGATCGAGGTCGTAGAGGTCGATGTGGCAGGCCCCGAGACCTCGGGAACGGTCGTCGACACTCCCGCAGTCTCGACGGCGGTGGTCGCAGTGTCCGATACCTCGCGGACGTCGCCTGCCGATCCCGTGCATGCAGCCGCCAGGACCGCCACCGCGAGCACCCTGTGCCGCCAACAGTGATCAGTCCGCATGATCGTCTCCGGTGGAAGTGCCCTCGACCCCGCCCTGGGGGCACACTTCGTTCAGCCGCACCCACTCCCCCCACGGCAGGGTCGGATCCGCCACCACCAGGTCATAAGGATGCCAGTTGGATCCCTGCGACTCGACGAACGAGTCGATCGACGGTGGCGGCGGAACCTCGTAGCCTTCCCGTTCAAGACACGCTGCCACCTCGAGGAAGACGTCGTACCAACCGCGGATCTCCTCCTCCGTTGGTGGGTGATAGGTGCGCACAGAAACAGGCAGCTGCTCTCGACATCGGGCGAAGGCTGCGCTGGCTGCCTCACGCTGTTCCGCCGGTCCGCGCCACTCCAGTGCGCCGGTGTCGGACAAAGACACAGTGAAGCCCTCAGCCTCGACACATGCCTTGAGGAATCGCTTGATCTGGTCCGGAGTCCAGTTACGACCCACCCGCGGCGGCTGGGATGGCCCACCACCCTGAAGGCCACCCGTATCGGACGGCTCCCCCTCCCCCGCCGTATCGGACGGCTCCTCCTGGCCCGCCGACAGGCCGGCAGCCGGCGACTTCGAGGGGCTCTCAGTGGCTCCAACCAGGGTAGAAAGGGTCGAAGACCCTGGAGCGGTAGTAGACGTCTCCGTCTCGCCTGCACACGCAGAGATCAGCATCAAGAGAGCAGCCGCTATCAGCATCGAGGGGTGTCGCACAACGGCTCTCACACAGGCATATAGACGCAGTCGGTGTATGCATTGTACAGGGCACCGTCTGTGGTCACGGTCCAATCGGTGCTCTGCTCCCACGTCTTCGTGTAGGCCCAGTGGGGACTGCTATCCCCAAACCAGTCTTCGGCAAGGCCCGACTCCCAGTAGTGCTTGTAGTTCATCGTTGTCCGGGACACGATTCTCACCTGTTTACCGTACGGGCAGCTCGAGGAGCCCGATCGGTATCCGTAGGCGAAAGCAGCTGGCGCGAAAGCAAGTACCACTAAGAATACGAGGATAAGCCCGGCGACAAGTCGTTGCCGGAGCCTGTTCTGTGCAACGTCTTTCGTGAATAATCCACCCGTCCTGTCGATCTCTCGTCGCATCTTAGTACCTCCATCCTTGGCGGTCACTCATCCAATAGTATGTCGACTCTTCTCCCTTCTCTGGCCTCTCTTCAGACCTCCCTTCTTCAACAGCTAGTGCTCCAGTTCTTTCTACGTACTCCGTCATAAGAGCTGGAGAGCCGGTACGAGCGTTCGGAAAGAATAACGCCAGCGTTATTCGAGTGCGCCTCAAGGATATCGTCGTAACCGTCGGACCCTTCCGACCAGATTAGGCCAATGTGACCACTCTTTGCGAATGCATCCATCGGGATCGTGAGTGAATATGAACCTGACCCGCAGGGCCGGGTGCAAACGTCGTAGCAAGCCCCGCCACAGCCGTCTCGGAAAGAGGTCGATGAGTATGGCCCGTGTACGTTGTCACCGGCATACCAGTAGTACTTGCCAGTGCTGCCCCACGAGTTCACCATCGCCCAGGATTTGAATACGAGCCCGGAGCAATCAGGACCTTCACAGCCAGACCCGCCATCTGTAGGGCAGCTCGGCGTGTCGTCGTAGTTGTTGTCGGTCCACCACCCGCCTCCCCACTCGTATCCTTCGTGCAGAGCAGTGTACGAGTAACTGACGGCGTTACTACGGGTCCAACATGTGATGGAGTACCCAGCTTCCACTGGTTTCGAGACCAAGAGGGCGACTCCCATCCCCAGTAGCACTCCGCCGGTCAAGATCGCGACCCGAGATTTCATGACTTACCTCCCCTCGGTCCTGGGACACGCATAATGGATATCCCATCCTCGTCGGAGTTCAAGATGAGAACGTCACCCCTCGAAGTCACGGCGACTCTCCCCTTCGGGAGGAATACGGAATGTCGTTCGTTGGCGACCGTCACATCTCGCTCGACAGTGCCGTTCGAGTCGAACCAGACAATGCGAAAAGTGTTTGGCTGGTCGAAAACCACGAGATACGAATCGCCTAGACGCGTGAACTCCGGAATTGCGCCGAGCTCACCAGTTGTCGCATCGACTTCGAAGGCAGTGTCAGTGCCGAGATCTGCCAGCCACGCTACTTGGTCGGACACGACCTGAACGCGGAACGAGTGTGGCTTTCTCGTTGCTCGCTGCTCAGATCGGGATCGGGCAGCGGTGCCGTCGAATGGGTAGACCAGTGAGTTCGACGATTCGTCGACTACGGCACCTGATGCGAGCAACCTGCGGGGCTCCATTGCAAACACTGGAGCTTTCGCCAATAGCGAACCTTCTCTGTCGTACTTCAGGATCTGCGGGATCCGGACACGAGAAAGTCCTTGGGTCTCCCCGACTAGGTCAAGCACTAGTATGCTTGATCCGCTGAACGCGACGTCCCCTACGCCCTTTAACGGCGCGTCAAACGTCGTCCATACTCCTTCCGGGCTAACCGTAACGACACGACCATTCACCTGGTCGAGCAGCGCCAGGGTACCGTCCTCCGCGTAAGCGAAGGCGTCGGGCCCAACTGTTGCTTGTTCAGAGCCATCTTCCAGCCCGATCTCGGTTGGACCGGTTCCCCATGGGGCTTCCAAGACAATCTCCGGTTCCACGAATGTGGGGGCATCGAGTGGTACCGCAACGAACGAATCGAACACTGCAGGTTCATAGACCCCGGAGATAGGGGAGCGGACTGGCTCGCCTAAAGCGCGGTGCGACGCTTCGAAGTAGTACCTGAGAGAACCCAATTGTGGGTGCCTGGCTGGCAAGTGGGCGGTCCACACTTGCAGTGAGTCCACACGTGTCTCAGCTAGCGGCACTTCGACATACGGGCTTCCGCCCCACGACGCCCACAACGTCACATCGGGTGAACACTCCGAAGTTCGCAGGGCTGCGAAGTCACAAGCGACATGAACTTGCACGTCGACGATGCTCCCGGCGTCCGTGACTGACCGAGCTTCATGTACGATATACAATGGCGGGTGTACGTCCGGATCCCATTGTGTCGGGTCTGGAGAGGGCGCGGCGCCGGCGAATCCGCCCTGCAGCAGCACACCGAGGCTGGCGAAGCCCAAGACGAAGCCGGCTATCAACCAGGCAATGATGGACCGATGCTCGCTCTTCGCTTGCGGTTGATCACCTGCAATCATGTCGCTCCTTCTATTCAGTTGTCATCTGTGCCGATGCGTCGTCCTCATTCGGACATTCGCTGCAATCGCCCCGATCGGTTGCGTGGGAGCAGTACCGACTCCGCGCCGTAACCCAGCCGTAACCCAACTGCTCCGTGATCCGCTTGATCGCTTCCTTCGCCTTCTCCAGCTCCTGAGGAGATCGAGAACGAAACCCGGAGTGACCCCTTGAGATTGGCCCACTCGTATTGAGAGCCTGTTGCCCACAATGGTGGGTGAAGGAGGGATCATCACGATGGGAAGACGACGACGGCATACACCGGAGGAGATCATCGGGAGGCTGCGGGAAGTCGGACCGGCTGTTGGCCGAGGGTGCTGATCTGGCGGCGGCACCTTCCCACCCATGAGGGCCTCCCCTGCTCTCCGGGCCTCCCTAAGCCCGACCCCGCACCCCTTATCCTGACACACACACACACACACACCGCAAGCGATCCGCCAGCCGGGATTTCGCGACCTTCACGGGCTGCGCAACACCCGCCTCGGATCCCGGAACGCCGCTACCAGCTAGGACCAGACCCACCGCCAGCGCGATGGTCACCAGCCGTCATCCGAACCAGCCCAACGGGCGTAGCTGCGGAGCACTCGCTCTGGCTGGCCAGCTCGAACTGCTCAACAAACAACTCAAAGGATTCGACGAGCGGATCGCCACCGTGTTTGCCCGCCATCCCGACGCTGAGCTGTTCACCAGCTTCCCAGGAGCCGGCCCAGTGATCGCCGCCAACCTTCTCACCTGAATCGGAGAAGACCGAAACCGGTTCCCCACCCCGGCCGCTCTCCTCGCCGAAGCCGGCCTAGCACCGGTGGCCTGCTCTTCAGGCAAGACCGCCCGGGTGCGGATGCGTCGAGCCTGCAACACCCGTCTCAGAGACACCTTCAACTGGTGGGCCTACACCCTGAAACGCATCGACCCAGCCACCCGGCAGCGATACCTCTGAACCCGCCCCGGTTTCCCGGAGGCTCTGATCCTTGGGAGGATGGAGCTATGGCAAAGACAATCAGGTATCCGCTGGAGGTCCTTGAGCGTGCGGTTCGCCGGGTGGTCGAGCATCGAGAGGAGTACCCCTCGGAGTGGTCGGCGATCTGTTCGATCGCCGCGAAGTTCGGGTGTGCATCTGAGACACTGCGGGGCTGGTTGCGTCGGGTCGAGCGGGACGCTGGGCTGCGACCGGGCTCGAACTCGGATCAGGAGGCCGAGCTGGCCGAGGCATCTTCAACCGACCCCCCCCCATAGAATCACGTGCGATCGCCGAGGAAAGGGGGCAGGAGTGGGCGATGTGATCATCAACGTCCGCAACCCCGAGCTGGCCGCCGCCCTCGCCTCCAGGCTGCCCACCAACATTCCGGCAGAGTCCGACGTTGTGGTGACCGACAGGGTCGAGGTGGCTGCAATGGCATCCGATCCGGTGGCGTTCATTCCCTCTGGGCTGCCCGCAGTTCTCAAGGCCCTTTGCGACTTGGACGTGGCGGGTATCTTGCGGGCAGAGGAGATCGGAGTGGGCCACTTGGTGAGCATTGCTTCTGGAAGTCGGGTGTACTCACTGTTCCGTCCCAGCGACCTCGGGGCACGCGAGCTCGAATGGAGGATTGTGGCTCTGGCCGCCAATGGGGTGAGCCCAGAGGAGGCTTCGGAGCTCATCGGCTACTCGGGAAGACAGATCCGGCGCCGCCTCGCCGAGCTCAAGGAAGCCGCACACCTGACGCATGAGTGCCGCTGGACTCGGCTGGCCCCGCTGTTCCCGAAGCTGTCGGAGCTATGAGGCTCTTGCGCATCGCCGGCTTGGCCCTTCTGCTCGTCGCCACGGGAGCAGCCGGCTATTGGGCGGGGCGGGTGGCTTTGGAGCCTCCCGCCAACCCGCTTGCCGAAGATTCGACCCCTCTCACATATGTCGTGGAGGTGGGGACGGTAGGCCGGTCGTTTAGTTTCACCGCCGTGGCGGAGTGGTCTCTGGTCCCGGCCGGGCTCAACTCGGCCGCCGGGGTGGTCACTTCGGTGGAGGTCGCGCCCGGGGACGTGGTCGGACCTGGCGAAGTTGTGTATACGGTGAATCTCCGTCCCGTGGTGGTCGCCGAGGGTGAGGTTCCGATGTTCCGGTCTTTGCGGCTGCGGGATCGGGGGGCTGACGTGGCTCAGCTGCAGCGGCTGCTCGCCTACCTCGGCTTGTACTCGGGTGATGCCGATGGCTGGTACGGCACCGCCACCCGGACCGCGGTGCGGGTGTGGCAGAGAGCCCTGGGAGTGGAGGATACGGGGGTGGTGGAGGCGGGGGATCTCGTCTTCGTGCCGGCTCTCCCGGCGCGGATCGCCGTGGCGGAAGATCTCAGTGTGGGCGCCAGGGTTGGGGGAGGGGAGACGGCGATCCTCCTCGTTCCCGATGACCCGGTTTTCCGGATTCCCCTCGCCGTGGAACAGGCCGCCCTGGTTCCGTTGACTGGCCAGGTTCGAGTCCACTACTCCGGGGGTGTGTGGGATGCTCTTATCGACCGGGCTGTGGAAAGCCCGCAGACGGGTCAGCTCGACCTGTTCCTGGTCGGGGCTGATGGGGGGTCGGTGTGTGGTGACGACTGTGCCCGGTGGGTGGATCTCCAGGGACGGACCAGCTTCCGCGCCGATGTGATAGTCGTCCCCGACACCACCGGCCCGGTGGTTCCGGTGGCTGCGATCGGCACCGACCCGGCCAACCACCCCTTCGTGACCCGTCCTGACGGCACCCAGGTGCCGGTGGAGATCGTAGAGTCGGCCCAGGGGATCGCAGTGGTGGATGGAATCGAGCCGGGCACGGTGATCCTGCTTCCCCAGCGATGATCACCCTCGACTCGGTCTGGTTCGGATACCGGCGCGACGAACCCATCATCTCCGACCTCACCTGGCGTTTCACCCCGGGGGCGATGACGGCGGTCACCGGCCCGTCGGGGAGGGGCAAGTCGACCCTCCTCTACCTGATCGGGCTGCTGCTCACACCCTGGTCGGGAGCGGTGCGGGCTGGTGATGTCGACCTGGGCAGGCTTTCGGATGGGCGAAAGTCTCGCTTCCGGGCGACCAGGGTGGGGTTCGTGTTCCAGGACGCTGCCCTGGACCCCACCCGCACCGTCCTCGACAACATCGTCGAATCCCACCTCTACAACGACATCCCACGAGGTGAGGCGGTGCGGCGGGCTCGAAAGCTGATGGAGAGATTCGAGGTTGCTTTGCGTGCCGACCACAAGCCGGGGGAGGTGTCGGGTGGTCAGGCACAGCGGATCGCCCTATGCCGTGCCCTGCTGGCCCGACCCGACCTGATCCTCGCCGACGAGCCCACAGGAAACCTGGACGTCCGCACCTCCCAGCTCGTAGTGGACACCCTCGCCGAACTGGCCGGCGAGCAACGGACAGTGATCATCGCCACCCACGACCCCGACATCGTCGGGGTCTGCGACGAGGTGCTAGAACTGTGAAGCTGGTGTTGGAGGCGCTGCGTTCGGCGGTGGCCCAGCCGGTGAGCTCAGCGGTGACCGCTCTCATCGTCGCCGGGGTGTGTGCCGTCATCCTCTCCACCACCGGTCAGACCGTACAGGCGGAACAACAGGTGTTGGCCAGGATCGACGAGGCGGGCACCAGGTCGATTGTCATCTCCGACACCAACGGAGCCGCCGGCCTCACCACCGAAGCCGTGGACCGGATCACCAGGATCGCCGGGGTGGAATGGGTGATCGGTCTGGGACCGACCACCGACGTACGCCCGGCGGGAAACCCGGGAGGCGACCCGGCTGCGATGCGGGCCATCTACGGGGACCTTCCTCCCCAAATCCACACCGACGGCGCCGCCATGGGACCAGGCCGGGCCCTGGTCGGACCCGAAGCCGCCCAAACCCTGGGACTCGAGTTGCCCTTCGGCGGAGGGGTGACCAACCAGGGCGATGTCGCCATCGTGGGCTCTTTCACCGCCGACGACCCCCTCGCCTTCCTCAACCGGAGCCTCCTCACCGCCCCGGCCACCCAGCTGCGGTCGATCCACATCCTGGTGGAGCGCCCCTCCCTGGTGGGAAAAGTCGCCGACGCCGCCCTCATGGTCCTCGCTCCCGCCGATCCCACCGCCGTAGCCATAGAGACCTCGGAGGCGTTGGCGCAGGTGAGAGCGGCCGTGCAGGGCGAACTGGGACGGTTCGGACGCAACCTGATCACCGCGGTCCTGGCCGCCGGGCTGGTTCTCACCGGGTTGAACGTCTACGGGGCGGTGAGCGGAAGACGACGCGACTTCGGCCGCCGCCGCGCCCTGGGAGCATCCCGACCCGCCATCGTCACCCTGGTGTGCCTCCAAACCAGTCTCTCCGCCACACTCGGGGCCGGAATCGGGTCAACAGGCGCCTGGCTGGCCCTCTACCGGATAACCGGGTTGCCTCCCGAGCCACGCTTCGGTCTGGCTATCGCTGTCCTCGCCGTCCTCACCGCAGTGGCGGCCGCCCTCCCACCCGCAGTAGTGGCTGCCTTCCGCGATCCAGTCCGGGTACTACGGGTTCCCTGACGCCCGAAACCGCCTCAAGTCTCGACAGGCGTGTGTGCCATATCTTCAGCCGAGGCCAAGAACGCGGTGTCCTCCGAGATTTACGGCTATCTCCGGCTGGTCAAGCAGACCTACGACTGGGGGGAGCGGTGAGCACCCCCCCAGCCGGCACCGCTCAGCTCTTGGCCTGGGCGAAGTAGTCGGTGAAGTTGATCTCGTAGTCGCCGGTGTCGGCGATGATCTCCAGGCGCTGCCGGATCTCGTCGGAGGGGTAGATGGTGGGATCCTCGAGGATCTCGGGCAGGATGTGCGGTTCGGCCGCCGCGTTGGGACTGGCGTAGTAGGTCCAGTTGGTGAGGGCCGCGCCGTTCTCACCGTCGAGCATGAAGTTGACGAAGGTGTGGGCCGTGCAGGGATGCTCGGCGTCGGCGGGGATCGCCATGTTGTCGACCCACAGGGTTCCACCTTCCTCGGGGATCACGTAGGTGTAGGCGTCCGGGTTCTCGGCGTCCCAGATCGCAGCCAGCAGGTCCCCCGAGTATCCGTGCGAGACCGAGACCTCCCCGTTGACCAGGGCTTCGTCGTACTGGTCCGAATCGAAGGTGGCGATGTAGGGCTTGGCGGCCCTGATGACGTCCCTCGCTTCGGCGAGGTGATCGAGGTCGGTGTCGTTGAGGGAGTATCCCAGGTACTTGAGGGCTGCCCCCATCGTCTCACGGGGGTCGTCGAGGAGGGACACACCTCCCGGGAAGTTCTGGGTCAACTCAGGGTCGAAGACGAGCGCCCAGCTCTCCACGAAGGCGTCGCCTACCGCTTCCAGGTTCACCCCGAGGCCGGTGGTTCCCCACTGGTAGGCCACCGAGTACCGGAGGCCGGGGTCGTAGGGCGGGTCGGTGAATTCGGGGGCCAGGTTGGCGATGTTGGGGATGGCGTCCTTCTGGAGCGGCAGGAGCAGCTCTTCCTCGATCATGATCGACACCATGTAGTCGGACGGGACGATCAGGTCGTAGGAGACGCCCGACTGGATCTGGGCCAACATCGCCTCGTTGGACTCGTAGAAGCTCTCCACCACCTCGACTCCGTACTGCTCCTCGAAGGCGGTGACGAGTTCGGGGTCGATGTAGTCGGACCAGTTGTACAGGTTCAGGTTGCCGTCCGTCTGGTCGAGTTCGCAGGTGGTGTCGGCCGCTGCGGTGGTGTCTCCCCCAGCCCCTCCGCCGCCCCCGCATGCGGCCAACATCAGGCCCACCACGGCGATCGGGACCATCCAGGTCGTTCTGCGTCTCATCGGTTTCCTCCTCCTAGGGTCGCCGGCCGACGCTGCACCATTAGCGACAGGCCCACGAGCAGCATCGACCCTAACAACATCACGGTGGAGACCGCGTTGATCAGGGGGGTCACGCCTCGCCTGACCAGGCCGAAGACGTACACAGGAAGGGTGGTGGACCCCGGACCCGACACGAAAGAGGTGATCACAACGTCGTCGAGGGACAAGGTGAGGGCGAGGAGGGCGCCGCCCAGCACCCCTGGGAGTATGAGGGGCAGGGTGACCCGACGGAACACCTGCCACCGCCCGGCATACAGGTCGGCGGCGGCCTCCTCGATCGCCGGATCCAGCTGACCCAGACGGGCTCTCACCACCACGGCCACGAAGGAGATGTTGAAAGCGATGTGGCTGAGGCTGATGGTCGCCAGACCAAGGTTGAGGCGGGTACCCAACAGGCCGTTGACCAGATCGAGGGCCTGCACGAAGAACAGGAGCATCATCACCGCCATGGTGACGTCGGGGATGATGATGGGGAGATACAAAAGCCCGTCGAAGAGACGGCGACCCCGGAATCTGAAGCGTTCCACCGCGAGGGCCGCGGCTGTGCCCAAGGCAGTGGAACACACGGTGGACACACCTGCGACCACGAGGGAGTTCCGCAACGCCCTCAGCACGTCGGCGTTGTCGAGGATCTCTCCGTACCAGCGGGTGGAGAACCCGGTCCAGATGTTCACGTTGCGGTTCTCGTTGAACGAGAGGACGATCAACACCAGGATCGGCAGGTAGAAGAAGGCGAACACCGCCCAGGCGTTGGCCGCCAGGAGGCGCTCCACAGGTGACCGTGGTCGCCCGTTCACAGGTTGCGGCCCCCTGCCCGGAAGTACACGAACGTGGCGAACAGCATGACCGTCATCAGGGCGACCGATAGGGCCGAGCCGTAGGGCCAGTTACGGGCGGCGAGGAACTGGTCGACTATGTAGTCGCCCAACAGCACGGTTCGGGCCCCGCCGAGGATGGCAGGGGTCACGTAGGCCCCGAGAGCCGGGATGAAGACGAGGATGGACCCTGCGATGACGCCGGGCGTGGTGAGGGGCCAGGTCACTTTCCTGAACGCCGTCCATCCCGAGGCGTACAGGTCCCGGGCGGCTTCGACCAGGCTCCAGTCCATCCTCTCGATCGCCGCGTACAGCGGCAACACCATGAAGGGCAGGAACCCGTAGACCAGCCCGATGAGGATCGCCCAAACGGTGAACAGGAGCCGCGTCTCCCCCAGTCCGAGAACCTGGGTGATCTGGGACACCGGCCCGTCGCTGCCGAGGAGGACCCGCCACGCATACGTCCGCACCAGGAAGTTGGACCAGAAGGGGATCATCACCAGGATCAGGAGGGCGTTCCGGACCCGGGGAGTGCGGGTCGCGATGAAATAGGCGAATGGGTAGGCGACGACGAGGCACAGCAGCGTGGTGGCCAAAGCCAACCAGAGGGACCGGAAGGCGATCTGGGCTACCAGCGGATCGAACAGCCGTTTGTAGGACACCAGGTTCCAGTCCCCGAGGACGGTCCTCCCGGTGGACGATCGGGAGGCGAACGAATACACCAGGACGATCACGAAGGGAACGGCGAAGAACAAGACGAGGTACAGGTAGGAAGGGAGGGAGATGAGGAATCCTCTCATCGCTTCCGCCTTGGCGGCCGCCGCCTCGGGACTGGCGTCGCCCATCAGTCGACCACTATCCCGCCGGCCTCGGGTTCCCATACCACCAGAACGTCGTCACCGACCTGCCGGACCACCAGGCCCGAACGGTTCTCCTCCTTGACTTCGACGACCACTCCCCCACAGTCGACCCGGTACCCGATCACGTCGCCCAGGTAGGTGCGGCGTATCACGCGGCCGGGGAGCCGGTTCAACCGATCGGGCGGCCGGTCGGAGTCGGACATCAGCTCCAGACGTTCCGGGCGAACCGCCACCGTGACGTGCGAAGAGGACGGGTCTCCGAGCACCCTGATCTTGTGGCCACCGACCAGCTCGACCGTCTCGGAATCGACCCTTCGACCTTCCAGCAGGTTGATGTCCCCGATGAAGTCGGCCACGAAGCGAGACGTTGGCCGTTCGTAGATGTCCTCCGGCCGTCCCACCTGGAGGAGCCGGCCTTCGTTCATGACCCCGATCCGGTCGCTCATGGTGAGCGCCTCCTGCTGGTCGTGGGTGACGTACACGAAGGTGATCCCCACTCTCTCCTGCAGGTCCTTGAGTTCCACTTGCATGGCCTGACGGAGTTTCAGATCCAACGCCCCCAGCGGCTCGTCGAGTAGGAGGACCTCCGGTTCGCATACCAGCGCCCGGGCCAGGGCGACCCGCTGCTGTTGCCCGCCGGAGAGCTGCGAAGGTCGGGCATCCGCCCGATGGGCGAGCTGGACCATGTCGAGGGCCTTCCGTACCCGTTCGGCTATCTCCGCAGAAGGCAGGCGGCGCATCTCGAGCCCGAAGGCAACGTTCTCGGCGACGGTCATGTGGGGGAACAGGGCGTAGGACTGGAACACGGTGTTGACCGGTCGGCGGTTGGGCGGTTCCAGACCCACCTCCCGTCCATGGATGCGGACCGATCCGGCCGTGGGGAACTCGAACCCGGCGATGAGCCTGAGCGTGGTGGTCTTCCCGCAGCCCGACGGTCCGAGGAGTGAGAAGAACTCCCCGTCGTCGACGGCCAGGTCGAGCCGGTCGACCGCGATCACCTCACCGAACCGCTTCGTGACCCCGATCAGCTCCACCGCCGGCAAGGTTCACCTCTCGTACAGGATGCGTCCGGCTACGACGGTCAGGTCGACCATGGCTCCGGCGAGGTCCTCGAACGGATCGCGGTCCAACACCACAAGGTCGGCAACGTTACCCACCTGCAGAACTCCCGGCGAGGGCGAATGGTCGACGTAGGCCGATCCGGCGGTGAACGCAGCCAGGCTGGTCGGCAGGTCGAGTCGCTCGTCCGGGCCGAGCGGCTCGACGTCGGGAGCGTCGGGCGGGGTCCGATGAGTCGCCACCCACAGCTGAGGCGGGACCTGGGAGGTCGATACCGGCCAGTCGCTGCCCATCGCCAGTACTGCGCCGCTCCGGTGTAGAGACCCGAAGGGATACTGGCGAGGCACCCGATCGGCGCCCAGAGCCGGCACCGTGAGGTCGACCATGGCTTCGTCCCGGCATGCCCAAAGGGGCTGGCAGTTCGCCACCACTCCCAGGCGTCGGAATCGGGGTACGTCCTCGGGAGCTACGAGCTGGAGATGGGCGATGGTGTGCCTCAGGTCCCTGAACCCGTTTCGGGCTCGGGCGGTCTCGACCGCGTCGAGCGCCGACCTGACGGCGGCATCGCCGATCGCGTGGAAGTGGCACTGAAAGCCGAGGTGGTCGAGGCGGGCGACGATCTCGGGAAGGTGCTCGGGGTCGATGAAGTCCATGCCGGTCCCGCCGTCCGAGTACGGCTCGAGGACCGAGGCGGTTCGGTTCTCGATCACGCCGTCGAGCATCAGTTTGACCGCGCCGGGTCGGTACGGGCCGAGTCCTTCTTCCCTGAGGGCGACCAGGGTCTCGATCTGGTCGAGCCCGGCTTCCCGGTCCCACCAGAGGGCTCCCCGCACCGGCAGCGCGAGGTCCCAGCGTTCGGCCGCCCGTCGGTAGGCCCGGTGGTAGGAGGGAGTGACCCACGGGTCGCAGAACCCGGTCACCCCGCAGGAAACGAGATGCCCGATCCCCGCCTGGAGGGCTCGGTCGAGTTCGTCGTCGGTTTCGGGAGGCATGATGTCCTCGACCAGGTCCATCGCCGCTTCGTGGAGGGTCCCCCGAGGGGTCCCGTCGGGCCTCCGTTCGATACGCCCACCGGGCGGGTCGGGGGTCGAGCGGGTGATCCCCGCCGCCAGGAGTGCCGCCTGGTTGACCCAGGCGGAGTGGCCGTCCCGGACCACGAGGTAGACGGGACGGTCCGGCACCACCTGGTCGAGCAGCTCCGCGTCGGGGCAGCCCCCTTCGAACCAGTCGTAGGCCCAGCCACGTCCCTTCACCCAGGCGCCTTCGGGCAGTTGGGCGGCGTGGCTCGCCACCAGCTCGACTGCCTCCCCGGGACCGCGGCACGTGGAGAGGTCGCAGCCGATCAGCGCCAACCCCCCGTGGATGGGATGCACGTGTGCATCCCGGAACCCCGGCAGGAGCATCCTGCCCGCCAGGTCGAAGACCTCGGTCTTCCCGTCGAGGTCGGCGAGGACCTCCCGATCGTCACCCAGCGCCGAGATCACACCTTTCCTGACGGCCAACGCACGAGCTCTCGGGAAAGCGGGATCACCGGTGAACACGGTCCCGTTGACGAAAGCCAGGTGAGTGGGGGCCATCGGGCCCCGCAACCTAGCCGACCCTCGCCGGCGTCCGCTCCTCCGGTGACGGCACGATCCTGCGCCGGCGGCGCAGCCAGCCCCAGGTTCCGCTGATCGACAGGGCCAGCGCGCCCACCAGGAGAGGAACCCAGGTCTTCTGGGCGAGCAGCGTCGACAGGGCCGAACGGACGGGGGTCCTGCCGCCCCGCGGGTCGGATAGCCACGATCCGAGGCGGAGGAGGACGGCGAAGGTGAAGGCGGATAGCGCAACCCGGCTGAGGAGGGCCCGGGCCTCGGCGACCTTGCGGTCGGACATGGCGATCAGCGTCCCCCCGGTGACCAACATGCCCAACAGGCCCAGCAGGGACGCCACGGTGAACCCGCGGGCCGCTTGGGAATCGCTTCCCACGCTGCCGCCTTCTACCACCACCGGATCGAGGGATCGGAGACTGGCCTCCACCGTCGTCCGCTCCACCGGGATCCCCGCCTCGGCCAGACGCCGGGTGATCGTTTCGGCCAGCGGGATCAGCCTTGCTCCCAGGTCGATGACTGTCCTCTCCGAAGAAGCGGCGGCCATGACCATGTCGGAGAGGAGGCCGGCCAGGATGCCGTCGGCGTCGACCTCTTCGAAGGCGCCATCGACCAGCGCCCGAGACGTAGCCGGGTCGAGGCCCAACCCCGACGCCACAGCCTGGGCGGCCAGATCCTCGAAGCGGTCCACGACCACCGTCGCCGTGGCCAGCGGCCGGGCGACGTCGACCAGAGCCGCCGGATCGGCACTCACCGCCCGACCCCAGGTGGATATGAGGGTGACGGTGGTGGCCAGGCCGAACAGCCAGG
Source organism: Acidimicrobiia bacterium (assembly GCA_026002975.1). GTDB lineage: Bacteria > Actinomycetota > Acidimicrobiia > Spongiisociales > ZC4RG35 > BPGJ01. Next base: position 102,718 of record BPGJ01000003.1, on the reverse strand, counting down.
ACACCACACCCACGACGTGACGTCGGCTCGGTCTCATGGTCACCGGATGACCAACTCCGGGTGGGTGCGAACCCGCGGCTTACGGGCGATCACCTCTTCGGCGAGCCTGCGGAAAGCCTCGGCGGCCTCACCCTCGGGATCGGCCAGCATCACCGGCTTGCCTTCGTCGGCGCCCTCTCTCATCGCGGGAACCAGCGGGATCTTCGCCAGCAGCGGCACGTCGAGCTCCTCGGCCAGTCGCTCCCCTCCCCCCGATCCGAACAGCTCGTACCGCTTTCCGTCGTCGCCGGTGAACCACGACATGTTCTCCACCACCCCGATCAGCTCCTGAGACACCTTGCGGGCCATCAACCCGGCCCGTTTGGCGACCCGCTGGGCGGTGGGCTGCGGGGTCGTGACGAGCAGGACCTGGGCTCTCGGCAGGAGCTGGGAGAGCGAGATCGACACGTCGCCCGTCCCGGGAGGCATGTCGACCAGCAGGAAGTCGGGGGCGTCCCAGAAGACGTCTTCCAGGAACTGCTGGATGGCTTTGTGCAACATCGGACCCCGCCAGATGACCGCCTGGTCGTCGCCCACGAAGTAGTCCATCGAAATGGCGCTCACGCCGTGGGCCACAGGTGGGATGATCGACTGTTCGATGACCACCGGCGGGTGGGCGACCCCGAGCATCCTGGGAATCGAGAACCCCCAGATGTCGGCGTCGATCACCCCGACACGGTGACCCCGCTGGGCGAGAGCCACCGCCAGGTTGGTGGTCACCGAAGACTTACCGACCCCGCCCTTCCCCGATCCGACCGCCAACACCCGGGTGCGAGAGCCCGGCTGGCCGATCCCGGGACCTGAGCTCTCCCGGAGGCGGTCCATCAGGGCCCGCCGCTCCTCGTCGTTCATCACCTCGAAACGCACGTCGACGTCGGCCCCGGCCGCCTGACGGATCCGTTCGGCCAACACGTCGGCCAGGGGATAGTTGGGTACCGGGAGGGCGACGGTGACACGATCCGATCGAAGCCGTCGACGCGAAGCCTGGCGCAGCATGCCCAGCTCGCCCAGGGTTCGGCCGAGCAGGGGATCCAGAACCGCGTCGAATGGGAGGTCTCCCATGATTTCCCCTACCGAGATCGTGGTTAGAAACGGCCCCGGAAACTATAGTTCTCATGGTGGTTAGGCCCATATCCCGGGAGTCGCGGCAGCTGGATCGCACGATCGGAGACCTGACCGCCGCCCTGGGCGATCCCACCCGCCGGGCCATCTACGTCACGGTCAGGGAGTCGGCCGAACCCGTCACCAGCAGTCAGGTGGCCGACATGTTCGGGATCCACCCGAACGTGGCGCGTCATCATCTGGACAAGCTGGCCGCCGACGGCTACCTGAAGGTGAGCTACCGGCGTCCCAGCGGACGTACCGGGCCCGGGTGCCGGACGGCCGGCGAAGTGCTACGAGGCGACGGGCAAGTCGATCGACGTGCACTTCCCTGCCCGTCGATACGACCTGCTGGTCGACCTGCTGGTGAGGATCATCCAACGGGCGGCACCGGACGAGGTGGCGACCATCGCCGAGGACGTGGGCCGCGAGTACGGAAGGGAACTGGCAGCCGAGATCGGCGCTCCAGGGGACGCCGGCTATCCGGAGGCGATCAAGGCGGTGGCCAAAGCCCTCACCGGTTTGGGTTTCGAAGCCAAAGGGGAGGCCGACCTGCAGCGCCTCGTCCTGGCCAACTGTCCCTTCGGCGAGGCGGCCACCGGGCATCCCGACGTGGTCTGTTCCCTGGATCGAGGGATCGTGATCGGCCTGTTCGAGTCCTTGGGCGCCGAGTGTCAGCCGGTGCTGCATCCCCATTCCCGGCCCTCCGAGGAGTGCGTCACCGAGGTGCCGGTGGCCATCAACCGCGGCTGAGGGCCACCCGAAGAGTCGGGGTCGACCCGTCGTTAGACTCGAACGGCAGGCATAGGAAAGGACGAAATGGCCACGGATCCCTTCGGCGCCTACCAAACCCTGAACACCCCTCTGGGAGAACGGAGGATCGCCCGACTCTCCGCGGTGGGAGACATATCGCATCTCCCCTACTCGATCCGGGTTCTCCTCGAATCCGCTCTCCGGAAGCTGTCGGAGGGTCTCGCCTCCGAAGAGGACGTGCGGGCGATCGCCGAGTACGACCCCCGGGAGCCCACCGAGACGGAGATCCCCTTCGTTCCCGGACGGGTGGTGCTCCAGGACTTCACCGGGGTGCCGGCGGTGGTGGATCTGGCGGCCATGCGCTCGGCGATCGTCCGTATGACGGGAAAGGAAGAAGACGCCGAGAAGATCAACCCGGTGGTCCAGTGTGACCTGGTCGTCGACCATTCGGTCCAGGTGGACGCGTTCGCTCGACCGGACGCCCTGATCATCAACAGCCGGAAGGAGTTCGAACGCAACCGGGAGCGATACGAACTCCTCAAATGGGCTCAGCAGGCGTTCGCCAACTTCAGGGTGGTTCCTCCGGCGACCGGCATCGTCCACCAGGTGAACCTGGAGTACCTGGCCAAGGTGGTGTGGGACGACGGCATCTGGCTGTTCCCCGATTCCCTGGTGGGTACCGACAGCCACACCACGATGATCAACGGTCTGGGTGTGGTCGGCTGGGGGGTGGGCGGCATCGAAGCCGAGGCGGCCATGCTGGGGCAGCCCATCTCGATGCTCCTCCCCGAAGTGGTCGGGTTCAAGTTGACCGGCAAGCTCAAGGAGGGATCCACCGCCACCGACCTCGTGTTGCGGGTCACCCAGATGCTCCGCGAGCACGGGGTGGTCGGCAAGTTCGTCGAGTTCTACGGACCGGGCCTGGACGACATGCCGGTGGCCGACCGAGCCACCATCGCCAACATGGCGCCCGAGTACGGAGCCACCATCGGCTTCTTCCCCGTAGACGACCAGACGTTGCGGTACCTCCAGCTCACGGGGCGGGACGACAAGCTGATCGACACGGTGAGGCAGTACTACCAGGAGCAGGGCCTGTGGCGTGACCCCTCTGCCCGGGTGGTGTACACCGAGGAGCTGGAGCTCGACCTCGGAACCGTGGAGCCGTCCCTCGCCGGGCCGACCCGACCGCAGGACCGCATCGCCCTGTCGGGAATGAAGGCCCAGTGGGAAACCGATCTCAGAAACCTGTTCGGGAAAGCGTCGCCGGTCGGCCCAGGGACGGTGTCCACCTGGAACAACGAAGGTGGACTCCCCGACGGGGAACCCGCCCCGATCTCGACCGTCGAGGTCGAGCTCGACGGGGAGAAGTTCGAGATGCGGGACGGTCACGTGGTGATCGCCGCGATCACCTCCTGCACCAACACGTCCAACCCGGCGGTGATGGTGGCAGCCGGGCTGGTCGCCCAGAAGGCGAGGGAACGGGGTCTGACCCGCAAACCTTGGGTGAAGACCTCTCTGGCGCCGGGCTCGAAAGTGGTCACCGAGTACCTGACCACCTCGGGCCTGATGGACGACCTGGAGGCCTGCGGCTTCTACCTGGTGGGTTACGGGTGCACCACCTGCATCGGCAACTCGGGTCCCCTGCCCGAGCCGATCTCCCGAGCCATCAAGGAGAACGACCTGGTGGCTGCGGCGGTCCTGTCGGGCAACCGAAACTTCGAAGGACGCATCTCACCCGACGTCCGGGCCAACTACCTGGCGTCGCCTCCTCTGGTCGTCGCATACGCGTTGAAGGGGACCGTCGACTGGGATCCGCTGGAGGAGCCGATCGGCACCGATCAGGAGGGAAAGCCGGTTTTCCTGCGCGACATCTGGCCGAGCCAGGCCGAGATCAACCGGATCGTCGAATCCCACGTCACCCAACGGCAGTTCATCGAGAAGTACGCCGACGTGTTCACCGGGTCGGAGGAGTGGCGTTCCATCCAGGTCACGGGTGGGGCGCTCTACGACTGGAACCCGGAGTCCACCTACGTGCAGGAGCCTCCGTTCTTCGTGGATCTGACACCCGAGCCGGAGCCGCTGCGACCGATCCGAGGAGCCCGGGTCTCTGGTCAAGGTGGGGGATTCGGTCACCACCGACCACATCAGCCCGGCCGGGTCGATCGCGGTCGACTCCCCCGCCGGTCAGTATCTGATCTCCCGGGGGGTGCAGCCTCCGATGTTCAACTCGTATGGGTCGCGCCGGGGGAACGACCAGGTGATGACTCGGGGTACGTTCGCCAACGTGCGGGTGAGGAACCAGCTGGCTCCCGGCACCGAAGGCGGGTACACCACCGACTTCCTCGACGGCAAGGTGAAGTGGATCTACGACGCGGCGATGCACTACCGGGAGGAAGGCATTCCGCTGCTGGTGATAGCCGGCCAGGACTACGGGATGGGGTCGTCCCGAGACTGGGCCGCCAAGGGCCCGTTCCTCCTCGGAGTGAGGGCCGTGCTGGCCGAGAGCTTCGAGCGTATCCACCGCTCCAACCTGGTGATGATGGGGGTGCTGCCCCTCCAGTTCCGTCCGGGGGAGACCCCTGAGAGTCTGGGCTTGGACGGCACCGAGGTCTACGACGTGTACGTCGACGACGACCTCACGCCCCGCCAGGAGCTGGCGGTGACCGCGACGAAGTCGGACGGTGACGTGGTCGAGTTCCGTGCCATCGCCCGGGTCGACACCCCGATCGAGGTGACGTATCTCCGCCACGGAGGGATCCTCCACTACGTGCTGAGGCAGATGGCCCGGGAGGGCTGACCGGTCAATCCCCCCAGTACCGCTGTTCCCGCCACGGGTCGCCGTACATGTGGTAGCCGTTTCTCTCCCAGAAACCCGGTTCGTCGTGATCGAGGAACCGGAAACCCCTCACCCATTTGACCGACTTCCAGAAGTAGAGGTGGGGCACCACCAGCCTGAGCGGCCATCCGTGCTCGGGTTCGAGCTCCTCGCCTCCGTACCGATAGGCGAGGAGGTTGTCGTCTCGGGCCAGATCGGCGAGCGGAAGGTTCGCGGTGAAGCCGTGCTCGGCCCACACCAGAACGTGGGTGGCCTCCGGCAGGGGACGGCAACGTTGGATCACCTCCCTCACCGGCACCCCCTCCCACTCGGTGTCGAGCTTGGACCACTTGGTCACACAGTGGATGTCCACCACCCGCTTCTCTCTGGGGAGCGCCCGGATCTCCTCATAGGTGAATCTGAGGGGTCGTTCGACCAGACCCTCGACCCGGAAGTCCCACTTGTCGAGGTCCACGTTGGGAACCACCCCGGCGTGTAGGACCGGGAACCGATCGGTCACGTACTGTCCCGGTGGAACCCGGGAGGGATCCACGCCTTTGGCTTCGAGTTCTCTCGCGCGGCGGGTGAAGAAGCTCATGGGCTCCTACGGTAACGCCGGTTCGATCTCCACCAACACGTCCCCGGCCTCCACCAGGTCCCCGGCCGCGACCACCACCCGGCTCACCTTCCCGCCGACGGGGCTGGCGACGGGGATCTCCATCTTCATCGACTCGAGTACCACCAGCTGGGCACCCCGGTCGATGTGCTGGCCCTCCGAGACCGACACCTCGACCACGGTGGCTGGCATCTCGGACCGCACCGGCGTCACGACACCCCCTGGAGCTCTTCGGCGACGAGATGACGAGCGTACTCCAGGTTGGGTCCCCCGGTGAGCTCGGCGAACACGACCAGCCGCTCCCGCGCCGAGTACTTGGGATTGCAGGTGGTGAGGGTCAACCAGGCGCCCCGCCGAGGCTCGGTCACCCAAACGTCGAAGGGTGTGACGATCACCGTCTCCCTCACCGTGAACTGGTGGATTCCGATCGCCGTCTCCACCTCGATGAGATCGCCGGGCTGAAGGAGATCGAGGTCGAAGAAGGGCCGACCGTAGGTGGTGCGGTGGCCGGAGATCACGGCGTTGCCCGGCTGCCCGGGCACCGGGGTCCAGGGCATGTGGCCGGGTCCGAGTTTGAGGTTCTCGGTGTCGACTCCCTCCACCACCACCCTGATCCAGTCCGATCTTGGGAATCCTGATCGTCCCCAACGGTTCACCGACCTGGGGCGCCTCCTCGGGGAAGAACCGAACGTCGTCTGACTCTTCGCCCTCACCCGGGCCGGCCGGCGCAGGGACTTCGATCTCGACCGGAGCGGCCAGGTTGGCCCGGCGGGTGGCGAGTTCGGCCACCAGCTCGGTCCGGGCCGACTGCTGGGCCTGTCGGTTCAGCAGGTCGGTGACCCAGAGCTGATACCCGGCGTAGCCGAGGATGAACGTCCCCAGCCACACCATCGTCCAACCCGTGATCCGAACCGCCCGCATCTCGGCTCAGGCTATCCGGTACCGCAACCCGACTCAAGGCCGCGAAAGATCCGCGTGCCAACCCCCTGGCCTCCAGGGCGTGGCCTCCGGTAGGTTTTCGGGTGGAGTGGTTAGGGGAGTTGGAGAGCCGTGACGGCTCGCTACGTGGTCGTGGCGGTGGTGTTCGCCGGACTCGTGTCGGTGATCGTCTGGGGACAGATGAAGGATCCGGCACCAGTGGCGGCGAACACCACCCTCGCGACCTCCACCGACCACCTCGGCCTCCCCCACCTCGACTCCCGACGCCGTCGACCACCACCACGGCCGCCCCCACCACTACCGCGGCGTCAACCGCCGAGTCGAAACGGCTCGAGGAGGTCCGGAGCATTCTCCAGGACCTGTATTACGGATGGTTCGACGCCATCTACCGGAAAGACCCCGACGCCCTGTGGCGGGTGGTAGCGACACCCAGTTATCACGCAGCTGGGGTGCGAGCCATGGAGACGCTGCAGTTCTCGACGCGCCAAACCGGCAGGACTTCGAGATTGAAACGATCGAAATCCTCTTGGACAGGCCGGACTGTCTCGTCATCTACTCGACCACATATGCCCGGTTCTCGGACGCAGGATCCTCGGGCGTCGATGTGCTCTGGCCGGACGAACGTAGGACGCTGGCGATTCGCAAGCAAGTGGCAATACAAGAACGACTTATGGCTCAACGACTGCGATCTAATGCAGCGGCCCTCTACACCGTAATCTCTTGCTCTTGGGCTCATCTCATCCAGACGCAACGAAGAGACGTGGGTCTGCTGGTCGGCAACGATCAGTTGATGCATACGGAGAAAGTCAGCCGTCACCCGGTGTCGGATCGCCGGATCGGCGGTGATCGACTACGGCGAAGGCGAGTCTCCTCCTGTTCGGCTCCAGCCGATGGTCGGCTTCGACGCCAACGGGAGCTGCTGGTACTGGACCTCGGCGGAGTCGCCGTGGAGGATCCTGGGCTACGACGACCAGGGGAGAGCCGTCCTCGCCTACTACCTCGACCCGAACGGACCGCCGGTGATCGAGGGTCTGGAACCGGCCTGCACCTCCGAGCCGGTACCTGCCGTGGATCCGTTGGAGGAGGCATACAGCCTCCTCGCCACCTATCGGCATCCTCTACCCGATCCCAGGATCGACCCGCCGCCCGGGCGGGGAGTCACCGGGATGGAGACGTTCGTCTCCGTCACCGCTCCACCACCATGGTCGGCCAGCCTCGACATCTCCGCTCACCGGGCGCACCATCTCGGTGGAGACCTGGGTGGAGGCGGTGGAGATCGACTGGGGTGACGGAACCACGGTGGTGGTCCCGGTGGAGCTGCTTCCCCACATGACGGGCTACCCCGACGGGGCCGAGCCCCACGTGTACGAGAAGAAGACCTGCCCCGATTGCGCCCCGTACCGCGATCACGGTCCGCTATCGTGTGGAACGCCAGGTGGAGGGTGGATTCGAACCCCTGGTCTCCACTGCCGGTGGGCGCCACGTCGACCGTGGTGGACTATCCGGTCTCCGAGATCGTCAGCACCCTGACCGACGTCGGCTGACCTACCGGCCCGACCAGCTCGGACGGCGCTTCTCCAGAAACGCCTGGACCCCTTCCCGGGCGTCGTGGGTGAGGGTCACCGCGGTGAGGCCCGACTGCAGGTAGTCGAGGGCGGCGTCGAACCCCATGTCCAGGGTGGCGTAGAAGGCGTCCCGACCCAACTCGAGCGTGGCGGGGCTCTTCGACTTCAACCCTTCGACGACCTCGTCGACGGTGACGTCGAGTCGATTCCTGGGAACGACCCGCGAGACCGCCCCCAATGCGAGGGCCTCCCGGGCGTCGATCAACCTTCCGGTCATCATCAGGTCCAAGGCGACTCTCGGCGGCATGGTTCTCGCCACGACCGCGGTGATCATCATTGGCCAGAGTCCGACGTCTATCTCGGGCATGCCCAGTTTGGCGTCCTCGACGCAGATCACGATGTCGCATGAAACCGCCAAGCCGAACCCGCCGGCGAGGGCGTGGCCGTTGACCCGGGCGACGGTCGGTTTACCTCCCCTGCGCATCAGACGGAACAGATCGGCCAAAGCTCCTCGGCTGCGGTGGAGCCCGATGGGGTCGTCGGCGAACCCGCCGGCCAGATCGCCCCCGGCGGAGAAGGCCCGGTCGCCCGCCCCCGTGTAGACCAGCACCCGTACCGTTGGATCTCGCAGCGCCGCCAGCGTCGATTCGACCAGGGCTTCCATCGTCTGGGTGGACATGGGGTTGCGGCGTTCGGGGTCGTCGATGGTGATGGTGGCTCGACCCTCCGCCACCTCGTATCGGACCATGACCTCTCCTTCCTGATACGGTAGGGGTTCATGCTATGGCTGGCCCTCGTCCTGTTCGTGGCGATGGCCGTGGCCGTTCTCCGGGGGGGACGCCTCACCAACCTGGCGGACATACGCCTCAGGCTCTGGTGGCTCCTCCCGGTCGGCTTCGGCCTCCAAGCCGCCACGTCGCTCCTCCCCGACGCCGATTGGGCCGAGCCGGTGGGGGTGGGCATGATCCTCTCCTCGTATGTGCCCCTGCTGGCCATGATCGTGGCCAACCGGGCGCGTCCAGGTATGTGGCTGGCTGGGGTCGGTGTGCTGATGAACTTCACGGTCATCGCCCTCAACGGGGGTATGCCGGTTCTGACCGAGGCGATGGTGGTCGCCTCCGGATACACGATCACCCCGGAGACGGTCGAGGGTTACAAGCACGTGGTGCTCGACCGTTCGACCCGGCTCCCTTTCCTCGCCGATGTGATCCCGCTGAGGCTGGTCGGCCACGGTCAGGTGCTCTCACTGGGCGACGTGTTCCTGGCAGTCGGGCTGGGTCGGTTCCTCGAATCCGAACTGCGCCGACCGGTCAGATGGTTCAAGCCGGGGGTGAAACTGCAGGCCGGCTCGGCGGTGCGGACCCGTCGCTGACTCAGCGGGACCGAACCAAACCGAAGGCACCGCGGCGTTCGAGGACCTTCCGAAGGGCGGCTACCACGTCGGGGTCGTAGTCGTAGACCGAGCCTTGATGGAGCCTCTCCATCGCCTCCAGGGGGGAGAACCCTGTTTCGGCGGTGGCGATGTCGTAGGCCGAGCAGACCTTGATGATCCGGGAGGCGATCGGCACGTCGGGATCGCGGTCCTCGCCGGGACTCCGGTAGGGCTCGTGTTGACGCCGGATCACCTCTGCCACCTCGGCGAGCGCCGAAGCCTCCCCCACGATCTCCGAGCCCCAGCGGGCCAGGTCGGCGTCGGTGTACCCCATCCTGAGGATGTTGGGCTCGTTGAGGGTGACGCGGCCGATCGCATGCATTAGGGCCGCCAGCTCCACCGTCTCGGTCTCCTCAGGACCCAACCCCAGTTCCACCGCCACCTCGGAGGCCAACGCCGCCGTCCGGTGGGCGTGGCCCGGCTGGGTGTGGCCCCCAACTTCGGGGATCTGGGCCAAGGCCCTCATCATCTGGGCGTAGGTGCGGCGGGCGGCGTGGAGCCGCCGAAACGCCCCGTCGGTGAACAGATAAGGGAGCGCAGCCACGGCCAGCGCCCACCACCCGATCGCCTCGTAGGCCAAGCCGAACAACGCACCGGCCGCCCACAACGCGGTGAAGACGTTCAAGTCCCGCAGCGCCAACCTGACTCGCCCTTCCCACCGGTGCCAGCTCCCCAGCGTCTGATCGAATCCTGCCGAGAGCACCTCCGCCATGAACGACGCGCCTGCCGCGAAGACGAAGTGGACGAACGGCTCCCACCCGTTGGGCGAGCCGTCGGGTCCAGTTGGCAACACCACAGCTCGTTGAACCCAGTCGAAGACCCACAGATACACCGTGAACGACGCCGCCCGCCGCAGCACCCCGGCCGCGAGGCGTCGCGGGTCGTCCCCACGGGCCGCCCTGAGCACCCAGGAGAAGGTGAGCCCGAGGGTGACCACCAGCATGGAGTCGTGAAGAGTGAAGATGTGTTCGATCCCGCCGGGGGTCTGTCGGGCGAGGAGGGGCAAGGCGCCGACCACGATCGCCGCCGGGGTGAACTCACTGCCGCTGGTGGTGGGGACCTTGATGAGGGAACCGACACCGACCACCGCGGCAGCCCCCCACACCCACATCGGGTTGGCCGCGTCGACGGGGAGAAGCGCAACCGCGACGACGGCTCCGGCTACCGGGACCAGCGCCGCCGCCGCCCACATCCAGGGGCGAACCGGGCCAGGCGACGGGCGGGGCAGGCCCAGGTCAGTCGTGCGCATGGGCGGCTTCCCCTGTCTCTACTCCGACTTCGGTGAGATAGTCGGGCGGTCCGTAGGTTTGGCCAACCTCGGCCAGGGCCTGTTCCAGCGCGTCGATCACCAGAGGGTCGAACAGCGGGCTCGTGTCTCGCCGAAGCGCGGCGAAGGCCCTCGACTGTGAGGACGCCATCCGGTACGAGCGGTTGCTGGTCATCGCGTCGAAGGCGTCGGCGACCGCCAACACCTTCTGCTCCAACGACGGTGAAGTGGTATGTGTGTGTCCCACCTGCCCGAAGTCCTCGCCGGCCAGCCTGGGGTGACATCCGGAAGCGATGTCGACCATGGGCCGGAGGAAATCCACCTCGCTGAGCAGGTCGTCGACCAGGTGGGTGGCGGTCCGCAGACGGCGGTATTCGTCGTCGTCGAGGGGACCCCGCTTCTGCATCAGCTCGACCGGGACCGCCAACTTACCGACGTCGTGGATCAACGCCGCCCAGCGCATCTGTTCTAGTTGGGTGCCGTTGAATCCGAGGCGTTCACCGATCAGGCGGGAGAAGTAGGCGACCCGCTCGGTGTGCCCTCGGGTGTAGAGGTCCCGAGTCTCCAGGGTCTTGACGAAACCCCGCAGGGTCGATTCGTGAGCCTCCCGGAGCCGGGAGTAGGCGATGATGCTCAGGTGGCCCATCACGTAGACGAAGAGGATGAGCGGCACCACCGCCGGCCGGGCGGTGACCACCACCGCCCCGAGGAGCCCCCCGAGGACGCCCATCAGGGTCTGGGAACCGACGATCATCCCCATCCGGGACCAGGGGATCAGATCCCGGCGACCGTAGGTCCACACCACCGCGTTTCGCACCAGGACGAAGTTGACGGCGCTGTAGGTTGCGGCTCCCGCAGAGCCTGCTACCGCAACTCGAAAAGCCTCTCGCGTCTCAAGAACCATCGAGACCGATAGATCACCAACCACAGCCTCTATCACGAGGCCTGCGAGTGCAGCGCTAACAGCAAGCTGACCGAGATTGGCTGCTGGTTGGAATAGCCGCCGCAATCTGAGATCTTCAGGGACTAGAGGGCCCAACGCAGCCATCAACGTCATTGCAAAGACCACAGACTGATCGATCCCAGGACGATCACTGACCAACGCGAACGCAACACCGGCAGTGAGGACGGGCATAACACTCGACGACGCGTACAAGCGGTCATTCACCTCAACCGACTGATACGACAGGACCACATAGGCCGCGGTGAACAACAACCAAAGCGGGAGATCGACGCCGAACGCGCCGGGATAGGTCAACCAGAGAACACCCACTCCGGCGAGGAAGTAGGCAGAACCAACCAGGAAACGACGTACGGGAGCTCTCACTTCAGGTCCAAGGGGCGGAGGGGCCGACGATCCCGGTCAGCCGATCTTCAGACTGGCGGAACCCGCCACGATCATCATGGCGAGGCCGCCGAGGGTCGCAACGATCCGGACGATCTTGCCCTTCATGCGACATCACCCTCTGCATGGATTTCCGCCGGGTCCTCTCGTCCCCGGAGGGTCTTCTCCGCTCCGCTGTGGGTGTGGTTGGCTCGTGGACCGTCGGGCTCCCTCCGCGTCTCTCCCGGCACACGCCGGGAAACCTCACTTGTCAACCTCGTGAGGCCCTTGCTCCGCCCGCTCCGTTGTGCCGACCCCCATGCGCCCGGATCGACGGGAAGCAATCTAGGCACGACGAAGGCTTCCGACAAGCCCCAGACCGGATCGACACCCCAACTAGCCTTCGTCACCCATGGACGTGCGCTCCTTCGAGAAGACGATCAGGCGGATACCCGGGGTGGAGGCCGCCCGGGTGGTGATGAACGGCGCCGAGCCGGTCGAGATCCACATCCTCGCCCAGCCGGGGAAGCCGGCCAAGCAGCTCGTCCGTGACGTCGAATCGGTGGCGCTGGCCGCCTACGGGTTGAAGATCGACCGCAGGATCGTCTCCATCGTCCAGATCGAGAACGCCGACCTGATCACCGGGGACCGCCCGGTGGTGGAGGACGTGGCCGAGCAGATCGACGGCTCGCGGACCACGGTGACGGTGACCCTCTCCTGGCACGACGAGAGACTGGTAGGTCGAGCCACCGGACCCGCCGCCGCCTCCACCCGGCTACGCCTGGTGGCCGAAGCGACCATCGCGGCCCTCGAGCAAGCACTCGACGACCAAGCCGCCTTCGCAGTACAGGCGGTAGCCACCCCAATGGTGGGCACCCATGAGGTGGCGGTCGTGCAGGTAGTGATCGTGGTAGGCGACAAGGAACGCATGCTCGTCGGCTCGGCCCTCGTCAACGGCGACTCGTCCCGGGCCACGGTCCGGGCGGTGCTCGACGCCCTCAACCGGATAGTTCCCTCTCTCCGTCGAGGCTCGTGATCGCCCAAGGCTTGGGAGACCTGGTGGTCGGCCCCCACCTCTTGGCCGTCCAAGCCGGCATGGACGTGCTGGCCGCGGGCGGAAACGCCGTGGACGCCGCGATCGCGGTGAACGCGGTGCAGGGCGTGGTCGCGCCGGAGACCTGCGGGATCGGAGGGGACCTGTTCGCCCTGGTCCATCAGCCCGAAGTCGAGATCCCCCACGCCATCAACGCCAGCGGGCCGGCCGGATCCAACGCCGACCTCGACGAGCTCCGAGGCGAGGATCGCATACCTCCGTTCCATCCCCTCAGCGTGACGGTGCCGGGATGTGTGGCCGGATGGGAGCACCTCTCCCAGAGGTTTGGGAGCCTGCCTCTGTCGGACCTGCTGGTTCCGGCGATCCGTCTGGCCCACGACGGATTCCCCGCGTCGCGGGAGCTGTGTAGGGCCTTCGCTGCCAGGGATCTCTCCGGCCATCCGTCGGGAGCCGAGATGTACCCCGGGGGCTCACCACCCGGACCGGGAGAGATCATCAGGCGACCGCTGCTGGCCCGTACGCTCGAGACGATCGCCGACCAGGGATCGGCCGGTTTCTACCAGGGACCCATCGCCGATGCCATCTCGAAGGCCGTGGACGGCCGAATCACCCTCGACGACCTGGCCTCCTACCAGCCCGAGTGGGTGCAGCCGATCGGCACAACGATCTACGGAAGGACGGCCTGGACCGTGCCCCCCAACTCCCAGGGATACCTGACCTTGGCCACCCTCCTCGTCTTCATCCAGACCGACCCTCCCGACGATCCGTCAGAGCCGGTCTGGTGGCACAGCCTGATCGAGGCCTACCGGTCGGTGGTGTGGGAACGAAGCGATCTGGCCGCAGATCCTCGTTTCACCGGCCTCGACCCCTCCAGTCTCCTCGACCCTGCACGGCTCGCGGACCGGGCCAGCCGAATCCGACCCGACGCGGCGGTCGCCTGGCCCAACCCCGGTCCCTCGCTGGGCGGCACCGCGTACATGTGCGTGGTCGACAGGAACGGTTGGGGGGTTTCGCTCATCCAGTCCAACTTCTGGGGTGTCGGATCCGGGATCGGGGCGGGGAACACGGGGATCCTCCTCCACAACCGGGGAGCGGGTTTCGGCATCCACGCCGGAGATCCCAACCGCCTCGAGCCGGGTAAGCGGCCACTCCACACACTCTCTCCCACGCTGTGGACCCTCGAAGGTCGCCTGGCCGGGTTGCTCGGCACCCGGGGAGGAGATCAGCAGCCTCAGCTCCTCGCCCAGATGGCCGCCCGGGTTTTCGGGTCGGGACAGGACCCGGACGTGGCCCAGGCCGCCCCGAGATGGTGGATGGATCTCGACACCGGGGTGATCCGAGTAGAAGCCGACACCCCCGACGAAGTGGTGAGAGGTCTACGCCGCCGAGGCCACAGCGTGGAGGAGGTGGCTCCACGGATGTCCGGGTGGGGTCCGGTGTCGATCATCACGGTCGACTCCCGGGGTGTGCGGACCGGGGCACCCGACCCGCGGGTCGACACGGCAGCCGCTGCCGCCCGCTGAGATCACTTGGTCGACGCGACCACCCGCTCCCAGAGGTCGTCGTCGAAGATCCCCTCCCCCATCATCAAGTAGTAACCGACCCGCTGGACCCGGCCGTCGTACCGGTTCTTGATCGCCTCACCCAGCTCGTCGGGAGGGGCGATGACGGCGGCGGCCTCCACCATCTCGTCGGGAACGAGGCGGGTCATCTCCTCCCATTCACCGCGGCGGCTCAGCGCGTTCAGCCGGTCTCCGATCTCCCCCCAACCGTGGGTGTCCAACACGATCCGATACGAGGGCGTCGAGGCGTAGAAGGCGATCTGGTTTCTCACCGCCTCCCGCATCTGGTCCATCTCGTCCCGGTTCCGACCGGTGACAACGAACACCGTGGTGATCAGCTCCACCTCCCCGGGATCTCTGCCCGCCGCCTCGGCTCCTTCCCTGATGGCGGGAAGCACCACCTGGTCCAGGTAGTCGACGGTGTGGAACGGGTGTACGTGGAACCCCTGGCAGAGCTCACCGGCCAGCCTGCACAGGTACGGGTTGACCCCGGCGATGGCGATCGGAACGTCGGGATGGGGGATGGGACCCGGGTTGAAGAACGGTGTGAGCAGCGAGAACCGGTAGAAATCCCCTTCGTAGCGGAGCGGCTCGCCCGTCTGGAAGGAATGCCAGATCGCCCTGAGAGACAGGATGTAGTCGCGGAGGCGAGGTCCCGGCGAGTCCCAAGTCGTCGAGAACCGCCGGGTTATGTGAGCCCGGACCTGGGTTCCCAGCCCGAGGATGAACCGACCCTGCGAGGCAGCGGCGAGATCCCATGAGGTCTGAGCAACGACCATCGGTGATCTGGGAAAGGCAACCGCGATGGCGGTGCCGAGATCGAGTCGCTCCGTCTCGACGGCGGCGACCGCCAGGGGCAGGAACGGGTCGTGGGTGGTCTCGGCGGTGAAGAACCCGTCGAAGCCGAGCCGCTCCGCCCTCCGAGCGGCCTCCGCCGCAGCAGGGAACAGGACGGGAGGCAGGTAGTAGTCGACCTTCATGGGACCGCACGGTAGAGCATCGGCTCGACCCATGCAGGGTTAGGATGCTGAACGTGAGAAAAGTCGCCCGTCTGGTGGGGGTGGTCGGCGGGATCGTCGCCCTGATCTGGGCGATGAGAGACCGGCTAGTGTCGATCGCGGCCCCACGTGAACCTCAACCTCCCAGATTCCGGGTTGTGCCTCCCCCCGAGCCGACGGAGCTAACCGAGGTGAAGGGGGTCGGTCCGGTGTTCGCCAGGCGCCTCAGAGAAGCGGGGATAGCCACCGCCCACCAGCTCGCCAACACGGACGCCCAACGGGTGGCCGAGATCCTCGACGTCCCCATAGGCAGGGCAGAGGACATCGTCCGGGAGGCTTCGGCGATCGCCACGAAGTGACACCGCTGTACCTGATCGAACCGGAGCGGCTCGGCGAGATCGTCCCCGACCATCCCCGGTACAGGGCCGATCAGCTCAGGGATTGGCTGTACCGGAGGCCGGTCCTGGACCCTGCGGAGATGACCGACCTGCCTAAGGACCTGAGGAGACGACTGGTCCTCTATCCGTTTCGGGTAGAACGACAGCAGGTGGGTGACGGCGGGGCGACCGTCAAGTGGCTGTTCCGCACCGACGACGCCAAGGACATCGAGGCGGTTCTCATGGGGTACCCGGGGAGGGCCACCCTGTGCCTGTCGAGTCAGGCCGGCTGTGCACTCGGGTGCACCTTCTGCGCAACCGGCCAGTTCGGGTTCGAGCGGCAACTGGACGCAGGTGAGATGGTCGCGCAGGTCGCCTACGCCCAGGCCTATCTCAGATCGGTGGGTGTCCACGGCGCATCCGACCACCTGACCAACATCGTGTTCATGGGAATGGGCGAGCCGTTGGCCAACTATCGAAACCTGCGGGAGGCTCTCCGGCGGATCATCGAGGTGATGGGGTTCTCGGCCAGGGCGATCACGGTGTCTACGGTGGGCATCGTTCCCGGGATCCGCCGTCTGGCCGGAGAACCCTGGCCGATCCGACTGGCGGTTTCCCTGCACGCCGCCGACGACGAGCTCAGGTCCCGGCTGGTGCCCATCAATCGGCGTTACCCGTTGGAGGAGCTGGTAGCCGCTGCCGACGAATACGCCCGGGCCAAGCGGCGACGGCTCTCGATCGAATGGACCCTCATCGACGGGGTCAACGACACCGACGACCAGGCCGACCGCCTGGCCCGGATCGCGCTACGGCTCCGAGCCCACGTGAACCTGATCCCGTTGAACCCCACCCCCCTGTCCCAGGATCGTCCCTCCCCTCCCGACCGGGTGGAGGAGTTCGCCCGGCGGGTACGCAGTCGCGGTGTGGAGGTCACGGTACGGGACATCCGGGGAGCCGACATCGACGCCGCCTGCGGGCAGCTCCGTGTCAGGTCGAAGCTTCCCGCGGGGCGTCCCGACCACTAGAGTGATTCGTCGGGCGTGGTCAGGGGCACCGATCCAGGAGGGATCGAGTTGCCACGAACCACAAACATCGCACCTCGCGGACGACATCTCCGTCATCCGGACGCTCCCCGGCCATCCCGATGGGCGGTGGCGCTCGCGGGACTGTTGACGGCCGGTCTGGTCGCGGCAGGATCCGCCGGATACGTGGTGCGACCAGGCGACACCCTGTCGGGGATCGCCGCGGCTCATGGAGTGTCGGTGAGCGAACTGGCCCGAGTCAACGGGATCACCAACCCGGACCTGATCCGGGTAGGCCAGGTTCTGACCATCCCAGGCACCGAATCGGCCACCTATCGGGTGCAGCCCGGGGACACACTGGCGAGCATCGCCCGGCGTTTCGGGACGTCGGTATCCGCCCTGGCGAAAGCCAACGGGATCTCCGATCCCAACCGGATCTACGTCGGGCAGGTGCTGGTAGTGCCCGGCTCCTCAGCCGGGTCGACATCGGGCGAGACCATCCACGTGGTCCGCCCCGGCGAGACCCTGTATTCGATCGCGGCCCGCTACGGAACGACACCCGACTCGATCGCTGCCTCCAACGGGATCCTCCAGCCTTGGACCATCTACGCGGGTACCGGGCTGATCATCGGGGGACCGCCAACCCCGGTGGCGGGAGGGACGGCCACCACGGTCATCCACCGGGTGGCCCCAGGCGAGACCCTGTCGTCCATCGCCCGACGGTACGGTGTCTCGACCGCCGAACTAGCCGCTGCCAACGGCATCTCGAACCCCGACCGCATCTACGTGGGCCAGGAACTCGAGGTGGCCGAAGGCAGCCGCTGGGTGTGCCCGGTCTCGGACGCTCGCTACTTCAACGACTGGGGGTTCCCCAGGTCGAACAACCGCTACCACCGGGGCAACGACCTGTTCGCTCCCCTCGACACCCCGGTACTGGCCCCCGTGTCGGGGGTGGTGACCCAGAAGATCGGCTCGGTGGGCGGATACCAGTTCGTCCTCGAAGGCGACGACGGATACACCTACATAGGAAGCCACCTCAACCGGTTCGGCGAGAAGGGCAGAGTGGCCGCCGGGACCGTGATCGGCTACGTGGGAAGCACCGGCAACGCCGAAGGATCCGAACCCCACCTCCACTTCGAGATGAGCGTCGACGGCCGCACGTTCAACCCGTATCCGACTCTTCGCCGGCACGGCTGCTGATCTCGGAGAGAACCAACCGGCGGAGCCTGTCGAGTCTCATCTCGCCGTTGACCAGCAGCACCCGGTGGAACCAGCGCGGGTCGAACCCCTCCCCGAGGCGGCTCTCGGCCAGCTCCCTCAGGTCGAGGAGCGCCCGCTCGCCCACCTTGTAGCTGATCGCCTGGCCGGGCCACCCCAGATAGCGGGTGACCTCGGAGGCGGCCACGTCGCGGGGTTGGAGGGCTACACGTTCTACGTAGTCGACGGCGGCCTCGTAGTCCCACGGCCTACCCTCGAGGAGGGGAGCTCCCTCGGGGATGGACAGCTCGAGATGGAGGCCGATGTCGACCACCACCCTCACCGCCCTGAGGATCTGGCTGGCCAGGTATCCGAAACGGTATTCGGGCTTTTCGAGGAACCCGAGCTGTTCCATGACCCGTTCGGCATATAGCGCCCAGCCTTCCCCATAACCCGAGTACCACACCAGGAGCCGATGGGCTCGGGTGAGCCGGTCCGCCTGGACCATGGCGGTGCCCACCTGGAGATGATGCCCGGGGAAACCCTCGTGGTAGGCGGTGGACACCTCCTGGTAGACGGGGAACGAGCGGCGGGAACCGACCGAATACCAGACCGATCCCGGCCGGGTGAAATCCTCGGATGGGGGCAGGTAATAGGCGCCGAGGGCTCCACCGGGCGGTGCGATGTGGACCGTCACCTTCTTGATCTGGTCGGGCACGTCGAAGTGCTGCCCGTCCAGTCTCTCCAAAGCCTCGTTCAGCCGGTTCTCGACGAACGCCACCAGATCCTCGGGAGAGTGGACGGCACGGTCGGGGTCGGTCTCGAGGAGCTCCGCCACCTCCTCGATCCGGGCGCCGGGTTGGATCTCCTCGGCGGTCCGGCTCATCTCCGAGCGGATCCGGGCGATCTCCTCCCAGCCCCACTCGTACGTCTCGACGGGATCCACCCTCCCTCCAACGAGCCGGTCCGCCTCCCGCTCGTACCGCTCCCCGCCGACTGCGTCGCGGGTCGGAGCCTCCGGCAGATAGTCGTCTCTCAGCCATCGGGCGAATTCGGCCACGGCTTCCTTGGCCGAACGGAGGGGCCGGTCGAGGAGCTGGTCGTCGGGACAGGAGGTCGCCAGGAGGTTCCACGCCGACTCCGGACCGGCCAGATGCTCGGCTTGTCGAACCACCGACTCGACCTGGCGACGCGCCGCTGTCAACCCGAGGCGGATCCCTTCCGACAGGGTGCTTCGGTAGCCCCCCAACACGTCCCCGACGGCCCGTAGGCGGGAAGCCACCGCCTCCCAATCCTCGTTCGTGTGCTTCGGCATCTGGTCGAAGATCTCGCGGATCTCTTGGAAGGGAGAGGCGATGTGGCGCAGACTCCGGAAGTGCTCCCCGGCCGACAGATGGCGGAGACGCTCGTCCAACCAGTCGCACAGGACCCCGGCCGCCAACGCCGTTCTGGCGTCTCGATCCCCCAGGTAGGGCTCGAAGGACCACCGGTAACGCTGGAACAGATCCCGCCGGGCTTCGAAACCGTCGGGCGACATGTCGGGCCAGAGGTGGTCGTAGCCTGGAATCCCGAGCTCGGTCGCCAGGACCGGGTCGAGAGCGGCCAGTTCGTCTACCAGCCGGGAGGAGAGATCGTCGATGCTGTCCATGCCGTCCAAGGGTACGGGTTGTTACAGTTCGCGCCCATGTCCGGGCCGGTCGAACCAGAACTGATCGACGTCCGACCCGACGAACGGTTCGACGAGCGCAGTCTGGCCTCCTGGCTCAGAGGTCGCCTCCCCGGTGCGGAGGCTCCGCTCACGGTGAAACAGTTCTCCCGGGGCAAGGCCAACCTCACCTACCTGCTCCGGTTCGGTGAGGGCGACCGAGCCGTCGAGTACGTGATGCGACGCCCTCCCCTCGGTCCGGTTGCGCCGGGAGCCCACGACATGGCTCGGGAGTATCGGGTGCTGTCCACCCTGTGGCGGGCGTTCCCCAAGGCGCCTCGGGCGTACCTGTTCTGCGACGACCCCGAGGTGATCGGGGCCCCGTTCTTCGTGATGGAACGAAGACGAGGGGTGGTGGTGCAGAACGTGGTCCCTCCCGAGTTCGGCGGTGGGAGAGACCCGACCGCCAACCGGAAGCTGTCGGAGGTCGTGGTGGACACCCTGGTCGAGTTCCACGCGGTCGATCCCGCAGAAGCCGGGTTGGGGGACCTGGGCCGTCCCGACGGGTTCCTGGAGAGGCAGGTCAGGGGATGGGTGGAGCGTTGGCACCGGGCCAAACACGAAGAGAACCCGTTGGCCGACCATCTCGCTTCTTGGCTGGTCGAACGGATGCCGGCTTCACCGCCGCCCACCCTGCTCCACAACGACTGGCGTCTCGACAACATGGCGGTGGCCGAGGACGACCCGGGTCGATGCGTCGCGGTCTACGACTGGGACATGTGCACGAGGGGCGATCCCCTCGCAGACCTGGGAACGGTGATGGCGGTCTGGTACGACGAGGGAGAGGTCCCTTCCTCGCTCAATCCGATGCCGACCCAAACCCCCGGGTTCATGGATCGGGACGACGCGGTCGAGCGTTACGCCCGGCTGTCGGGTAGGGACCTTTCGGACTTCAACTGGTACCTGGTGTTCGGAACCTTCAAGCTCGCGGTGATCCTCCAGCAGATCTACATCCGCTGGCTGCGGGGCCAGACCCAGGACTCCCGCTTCGCGGTCATGGGTGAAGGAGCCCAGCATCTCCTGGAGCTGGCGGAGGAGCGGCGCGACTCCGCCTAGATGGCTAGCGCTCGCAACGTCCGTAAACCGCCGGGGTCGTCGGCGGTGGCCGGCAACACGGCCGGTTCCACCCCTACCTCCCGGTAGGCGTCCAGCCGGGATCTCACCTGGTCCTCACTCCCCCAGGCCACCACCTGGGACAGGGTCGGTTCGTCCAAGAGCTCTCGGATCCGCCCCAGGGGCTCGCCTGCCCTCGCCCGGGCCACCGCCTCCCCGAAACCGGCCTCGGCGAGGAGGTCCCGATAGCCCGGTGCAGCCAGATAGCGGGCCAACTGCGCGGCGACCTGGTCTCGGGTGGCCGAGCCGGGATCCACGGCGGCCACCACCCAGGCCGCCAACCCAGGTACCGGCCGGCCGGCCGAGGTGGCTATCTCGACGACCCTACGTGCGAGGCGGGCCGCCTGCTCCACCGTCACCAGGTTGAAGACCACCCGGTCCGCGATCCGGGCCGCCAGGTCGAGGACCCGGGGACCGAAACCGGCGACGGTGATGTGGCATTCCTGCGGAGCCAGAGCCGACCGATAACCCCGATACCGACCCCCTTCGAGGAGCACCCGCACGGCGTTCACCGCCTCCTCGATCCGGGACACGGGATCGGCCCAGGAACGCCCATGGAATCCCTCGACGATGGTGGGGTTGGCCGACCCCAGGGCCAGCCGTGCAGGCCTGCTCCCCAGCCGGGCCACCGACGCAACCCCACGAGCCAACGTGACCGGATCCCTGACCCCCACCGGCAGCGGACCGACACATAGGGTGAGGTCGCGGGTCGCCGCCGCGAGGTAGCCGGCCAGGGCGAAGGCGTCGAAGTGGTGCAGCTCGCCCATCCACAACTCCGAGCAGCCGAACCGCGCCGCGTTCTCCGCCACTGCGATCGCCTCCTCGGGAGGCCGGTCCTGCCAGTAGGGGACGACGACGGTGTTCACGGTTCCCGGTTGCCGAAACGGTTCCAGTGGGTCACTGTCTCGGCCGGTCTTCGAGGCGCCACGCCGAAGGCACCCCGAGGTCGACCCATCGGCACCAACGCGGCGATCACGTATCGCTCGGGAACGTCGAGAACCCGGCGGAGTTGGTCCATCTCCGACCAGTACACCGTGGTCAGCACCGTTCCGATCCCGAGGGCTCGAGCAGCCAAACAGAAGTTCTGCACCGCCGGGTAGACGGAGGCGTAGATCGGCCCGATGTCCACCCGGCCGTCGGCATCCGACGGGGCCAGGTCCACGTCGGGGACCAGGAACGCAACCAGCGCCGCGGCTTCGTCGAGGTGCTCGGCCAGATACCGGGACGAACGGAGACTACGCATGAAGGCTTCCCGGTCGGCGTCGGTTCTGAACTCCGGCAGGGAGGCGAGCTGGGCCGTCTCCCATCGTCGGTAAGAGCGCCGGTAGATCTCGGCGACCTTCCGCTTGACGTCGGGGTCGGTTATCACCAGGTACTGCCAAGGTTGGGAGTTCCCGCCGCTGGGGGCCTGTTGGGCGGCCCGCAGGCATTTCCGTATCTCTTCCACCGTCACCGGCTCATCGGTGTATCGGCGGATCGCCCTGGTGGTGAGGATTCCCTCGTACAGGTCGATCATCACCGCCCCTCGAACCGCGGAGGGCGCTTCTCCCGGAGTGCCCGCAACGCCTCCCGGTGATCCTCCGATGCGAAGGTGACCAGCTCATAGGCGGTGGCCACGTCGAAAGCCACGTTGGCGGCCTGCTTGATCCACTTGTTGACCGCCAGCTTCGTGTAGCGCACTGCGAGCGGAGGCAGCGACGCCAGACGACGAGCGAACTCCCGCGCTTCGTCGAGAACCCGATCTGCGGACGAGACGTGGGTGGCCAAACCCAGGGTGCGTGCCTCCTCGGCGGTGACCGGGTCCCCGGTTAGGAGGAACCGTTTGGCGGCCACCGGACCCAGTGCGAGCGGCCACAGGGCGGTGCCACCGTCTCCCGCCACGATGCCTACCCTCACATGGGGATCGGCGATGACGGCGTCGTCGGCCATGAACACCGCGTCGCAGAGCAGGACCAGGGTGGCTCCCAACCCGACGGCGGGGCCATTCACGGCGGCGACGATCGGAACCTCCACGTCGAGCAGATCCCAGACGAGCTGGCGTCCTACCCGCCTCACCTCCTCCCTCACGTCGGGGTCGTCGAGCTGGGTGAACCACTCGTAGTCGCCACCGGCCGAGAAAGCCCGGCCGGCCCCGGTCAGGACCACGGCCCTGGCTTCGGTCTCGTTCTTGAGGTCGGCGGCGAGACGACCCAGGTCCCGATGCAGCTCTCCATCGATGGCGTTGAGGGGTGGTCGGTCGAGAGTCACCTCGATCACCTCGTCTCGCCGGTCGGTGCGGATGTGGGTGTACCTGCTCACAGTTCCGGGTGGGTTTCTTCGATCCCGAGCAGCACCCGGCCGGCCAGCTCCCAGGTGGGCCGACCGACCATCATGTGCTGGGTGGCGGTGTGGATGTCCCGGAGCCGACGCTCCAGAGGCGCCGACCGGTACACCGCAGTCCCGCCCGCCATTCGATACAGGTCGGTGGTCACCCGTGCCGCCTCCTCGACGGCGTGGGTGGCCGCCAGCCTGAGCCGAGCCCGGTCGGAAGTATCGAGGGAGTCACCGGTCGTCGCCTTCGCCCAGAGGTCTTCCAGCACGGCGAGCAGGTAGCTGCGAGCTGCTCCCAGTGCCGTGGCCGCCTTGGCCACACCCTCCTGGGTGGACGCCCTCGCCGCCAACGTCCTGCGAGCTCCGGTGGGGGTCTTCTCGCGGGCGAGAGCTACGAACGAGTCGAGGGCGCCCCCGGCGATTCCGAGACATACACCGGCGATCCCGGAGGCGAGAAGCCCGAAGATGGGGAAGCGGTAGAGGGGCAGATCCACGTGGAGGCCCCCAGCCCGGACGTCGACGATCCGGGAGGCCGGCACCGTCAAGTCCTGCGCGGTGAAATCGTGCGAGCCGGTGGCCCGCAGACCGATCACCTCCCACGTGGGATGGATCGTTACCTCCGAGGCCGGGAAGAAGGCCAGGCGGGGGCTCCCATCGATGATCACGCCCCCGGACAGCCAGTCGGCGTGCAGACAGCCCGAACCGAAGGACCATGTTCCGGAGATCGAGCAACCGTCTCCCACGGGGGTGGCCACGCCTTTGGGGGCGTACACCCCACCCACGATGGCCCGGGGACCGCCGGCCCAGATTCGAGCCGCCTCGTCGTGGGGAAGGTAGGCGGAGAGAACGGCGGTGGTGGCGGCGATCATCGCCACCCAGCCCGCCGAGCCGTCCGCCCGACCGACCTGCTCCAGGACCACCACCGTCTGCTGGGGAGGGGCCGCCTCGCCGCCGAGGGAGGGGGGAAGCCCCAACCCTGCGATACCTGTGTCGCGGAGTGCTGCCACCACGGGTTCGGTGAGGCGGCCCGCCGCCTCGGCGTCGTCGGCGTCCCGGGCGGCCAACTCGCAGAGGGACGACAAGTCGGAAACGATTTTTAGACTCATTGTCTGATTATTATTGCAATTCTTCGATGTGATGTCCAATAATCGTTCCCCTCTTCGCACTCCCAAGTCCCGCAGAACCAGACAGCGGCTGATCGAAGCCGTGCTGGAAACCCTGCGAACCGACCGGGATTGGAGCCCCGAGCAGGTCGCGGAAGTCGCCGGGTTGTCCCCGGCGACCTTCTACGTGTATTTCGCCTCCAAGGACCAGGCCCTCGCCGCCGCCTTCGACGAGGCTCTCGGGCAGCTCGAGGCATCGGTGTTCGAGGTCCTCGAGATCGAGACCCTGCTCGAACTGGGTCTAGGCGAGGTGTTGTCCCGGGCGGCGGAGCTGGCCGCGGAGGGCTTCCGAAGGGACAGCCGTCTGGTCCGGCTCGCCTTGGCCCGTATCCCCGACTCTCCGGAGGTGCGGAACGTGTATCGGGAACGGCAACGTCGGTTCCTCGCACGGCTGGAGCGCTTCCTCGGTCTGGGGCAAGCCGCAGGAAAGGTGCGGGACGGCGACCTCGATCTCCTCGCTTCGGCCACACTGGTCCTACTCCAGGCTTTCCAGAACCCGCTCGCTCACACCGATCCGCGGCTGCCTTCCCTCCTCGCCCAGGCATGGAAGGCGATGATCCAGCCGGAAGGTATCGTCGAGGCTCCATGACCCTGGTCGTCGCAACCGAGTCGGTCACCAAACGTTTCGGATCGGTCGTAGCGCTCGACGGCGTGACATTCGGCTTCGAGGCCGGCATCGTGTACGGCCTCCTCGGACCCAACGGAGCCGGTAAGACCACCCTGATCCGGATATTGACGACATTGCTGCGTCCCGACTCGGGACGGGCACTGGTCGACGGAATCGACGTCGTCGCGCAGCCGGGGCCGGCCAGGAGCAGGATCGGCCTCGCCGGTCAGTCGGCCGCGGTGGACGGGTTCCTCACCGGACGCGAGAACATCGAGATGATCGGAAGGCTGTACGGGCTGACCGCGCGTGAATCCAAGAGACGCACCGAGGAGATCCTGGAGCGGATCGGGCTGGTCGAAGCGGCCGACCGCCTCGTCAGGACCTACTCGGGAGGCATGCGGAGAAGGCTCGACTTGGCGGCCTCGATGGTTGGGCGACCCCGAGTCTTGTTCCTCGACGAACCCACCACCGGGATCGACCCCCGCAGTCGCCTCGACATCTGGGAGCTGATCGAGGACCTCGTGTCGGACGGAACCACGATCCTTCTCACCACCCAGTACCTGGAGGAAGCCGACCGGCTGGCTTCCCGAATCGGCGTGATCGACAACGGCCGCCTCATCGTCGAAGGCACCCCCGACGAGCTGAAGGATCGGGTGGGCGGAGCAGTCGTGGAGGTGAGCGTTCCGACCGACCGCGTCGACGAGGCGACCGCGGCCTTGAAGGAGATCGCCGGTGAGCCTCCCAAGGTGGACCGGGTGTCGGGGCACCTGTCCATCCCCGCGGTGAGAGGGGCCTCCACCCTGGTGGCGGTGGTGCGTCGTCTCGACCAGCTCGGGATCGAGCCGGAGGACATCGCCCTCCACAAACCCACCCTCGACGACGTGTTCCTCACCCTCACCGGGCACCCGGCCGAAGCCGAGGTGACCGCATGACCAGGTTGGTGTCGGACGTGGTGGTGATCACCAGGCGCAACCTGCTCCGCAACCTGCGCCTCCCTCAGCTCGTCCTGTTCGCCACCGTGCAGCCGGTGATGTTCCTCGTCCTCTTCAACTACGTGTTCGGCGGTTCTATCGGGCTCGCGTTGCCTCCTGCGGCCGGCGGCCGCTACATCAACTGGCTCATACCGGGTCTCTTGGTACAGGTGGTCACCTTCGGCGCCGCCCAGACGGCGCTGGGTCTCACCGAGGATCTGAAGTCGGGGGTCATCGACCGGTTCCGGTCCTTGCCCATGACACGGGCAGCCGTGCTGGCCGGCCGGACCCTGGCCGATTCGGCTCGGAACGGTTTCGTGGTGGCCCTCATGCTCGGAGTGGGCGCCGTCATGGGGTTCCGCTATCAGACCGGGTTCCTCGGACTGGTGTCCGCCTTCCTGCTCGCGCTCGGGTTCGGTTACTCGTTCTCGTGGGTGATGGCCACGATCGGGCTGTTCGCCAAGGACCCGGAGACCGCTCAAACCGCCGGGTTCCTGCCGCTGTTTCCGCTCGTGTTCGCTTCGTCGGTGTTCGTACCCACCCAGACCATGCCCGGCTGGTTGCGGGCGTTCGCCGATCACCAGCCGGTGACGGTCATCGGGAACGCAGCCCGGGGACTGATCCTCGGTGAAGGAGCCCTCCCCGCCGGTCACACGGTGGCCTCCGAAGTCCGAGGGGCGATCCTCTGGATAGGTCTGATCCTGGTGGTGTTCGTGCCGCTGGCGGTGAGGGCCTACCGACGGGCGGTCGCCTGATCGTCTCGAGGCAGTCCGAGGAGGTTCTCGGCGATCAGGTTGCGCAGGACCTCGGCGGTGCCTCCCCCTATCGTCAAGGCACGGGAATACAGGAAACCCCAGTCCCAGACGTCTCGGTGGTCGAGCATCCCCTCGGGCCCGCGGGCGTCTTTCACCACTTCCATGGCCTTCTGGCCATGCCTGTCGGCCATCAGCTTCTTGATGGCGGCCTCGGCTCCGGGTGCTTCACCCGCCGCCAGACGAGAGACGATCCGATACCCCAAGAGCCTGAGGATCACCCCTTCGACGTACAGCTCGACATTGTCGGCACGGGCCCGTCCCGCCAGGTGCCGCACCACCTCGTCGGTGGTGGGTCCCTGGCCCCACAGGACCCCGCCGGTCGACAGTGAGACTCGTTCGTTGCCGAGGGTCAGCTTGGCCAGGGCCCAGCCGCCGTTCTCCGGACCGACCCTCATCTCGGCGGGGAGCAGCACGTCGGTGAAGAAGACCTCGCAGAACCCCCATTCGCCGGTCATCTGCTGGATGGGCCTCACCTCGATCCCGGGCAGGTCCATGGGACACAGGAAGTAGGAGATCCCCCGGTGTTTGGGCGCGTCGGGATCCGTTCGGGCCAACAGGATCCCGAAATCGGCCCGGTCGGCGTGACTGCTCCAGATCTTCTGACCGTTGATCCGGTAGGCGTCGCCGTCGCGTTCGGCCCGGGTTCGCAGGGAAGCCAGATCCGAGCCGGCCCCCGGCTCGCTGAACAGCTGACACCAGTACTCCTCGCCGGTGAGGATGGGTCGGAGGAAACGTTCCTTCTGCTGGGACGTGCCGGCGGCGAGGATGGTGGGTCCGGCCCATCCGATCCCGATCGGGTTGTGGGCGTGGGGGTCGATGCCAGCCCGCTCCAGCTCGTCGAAGACGATCAGCCGGGTCTCCACGTCGGCGTCCAGACCCCACGGTCTGGGCCATCCGGGTTGGACGAACCCGGCGTCGGCCAGCTCCACCGGGCCCGGCTCGGGGTGTCGCTCCAGCCAGGAGCGCACCATCACTCGTCTCGGATCGTCCTCAGGGGGAAGCCGGAAGTCCACGACTCACCTGAATCGGCTTCGCACCTCGGCGGTCAACATTCCCAGGCTGAGCGCCAGCACAGCGACCACCGGCACCGCCAAGGTCAGGTCGAGCTCCTGTATCCAGCGAGACATTCCACGCAACGATGGTGGCTGCGGCCGAGGATGTCAACCGGAGGTTCCCGGCCTGCTCCGGACCGGCACCACCACCACCCCCGCTTCCGGGTCTTCCCGGACCCTCACCGTCGCCCCGTAGTGGATGGCGAGGCGCTGCTCCGTCAGGACGTCCTTGGCGGAACCGTCCGCCACCACCCGTCCTGCGGCGAGCATGACCAGACGAGGACAGAACTGGGCGGCCAGCGTCAGGTCGTGTAGCGCGCTCACCACGGTCAGAGCACGCTCCGACCGGAGCCGGTCGACGAGTCCCAACACCTGCTGCTGATGCCCCACGTCGAGAGACGAGGTCGGTTCGTCGAGGAGGAGGATGGGTGCGTCCTGGGCGACGGCCCGGGCGAGGACGGCTCGTTGGAACTCGCCCCCGGAGAGGACGGCGACATCCCTGTCGGCCAGCGCCTCCAACTCGAGGGCGGAGAGGGCCGCCCACACCGCCGTCACGTCCCGGGGTCTCTCGGTCCCGAAGTACGGGATGTGCGGGTTCCGGCCCAGCATCACGTAGTCGAACACGGTGACTCCGGGCGGGGCGAACGGACGCTGCGGAACCCACGCCACCCGACGGGCCCGTTCGAGGCTTCCCAGGTGGGATTCGCCGTCGATCAGGACCGATCCGGCCGTCGGGCGAACCGCGCCGATCGCCGCCCGGAGCAGGGTGGTCTTGCCAGCTCCGTTGGGTCCGATCAGGCCCACCCATTCCCCGGTGGCCACGTCGAGATCGACGCCCTCCAGGATCCGAAGACCGCCCAGGTGCACCGTGACGTTCCGCCAACAGATCACCGGACTCTCCGTGAGGTGCGCAAAACCGCCAGGAAGAAGGGAGCCCCCAAGAACGCGGTCACCACCCCGATGGGAAGTTCGGCGGGAGCCAGCAGGCTGCGAGCCGCCAGATCGGCAGCGACCAGGAAGGACCCCCCGAAGAGCACCGACAGGGGAACCACCCGCCGGTAGCTCGCGCCGGCGGCGAGCCGGACGGTGTGGGGAACGATGATCCCCACGAACCCGATCAGTCCACTCACCGCCACCGCGGAAGCGGTTCCCAGCGTCGCCGCCGCGACCACCGCCAACCTGACCCTCCCCACCGACAGGCCCAGCCCGGCAGCCTCGGAGTCACCCACCGACAGCACGTCGAGGAGACGTCGATGCAGGACGATGGTCACGATCGAAACCGCGACATAGGGAGCCACCAGCAGGACCTCCCTCCAGCCCGAGGTGGAGAGACGTCCAAGGATCCACGCATAGACCTCCCGTAGGGTGTCGTCGTGTCGCTGCTGCAGGTAGGTCTGCCACGCGGCGAAGAACGACGCCACCGCCACCCCAGCCAGGATGAGCCCGGTGACGGTGCGGTCCCCCAGACCCCTCCCCAGCAGATAGGTGAGGATCACCGCTACCGCCCCCCCGACGAAGGCAGCCAGGGGAAGGATCGGCCGGTGGCCGGCCACGATGGCGAAGGTGGCTCCCAGCCCCGCCCCGGCCGCCACCCCAAGCAGGTACGGGTCGGCCAGGGGGTTGCGGAACACACCCTGATAGGCGGCACCTGCGGTGGCGAGAGACGAACCGACCAGCAGCCCCAAAACCACCCGGGGGAGCCTCACCTCCCAGAGGATCGCCAGCTCCCTCTCCCCCAAGCCGGAATCGACGGAGACCGCCGGAAGGGCGTCTAGGAGGGCCCGGAGGACCCGTCCGGGGGGGAGACCGGCCGGGCCGGTGGCCGCCGCGAGGAGGCTCATCCCGATCACCGAGACCACACCGGCCAGCAGCCATCCCCCGGGGAGCCTGGCGGTCCCCGCCTGGCTCACGAGGTCTCCGACAGAGCCTCGGCCACCGCCTCGGCGAATTCGGCGATCCTCGGACCCCAACGTGAGGCGACGTCGTCGGGGATGGAGAAGATCCACCCTTCCGCCACCGCGGTGATGCGGTCCCAGCCGGGTCGGGCGGCGACCTGCTCAGGGGTGACCCCACAGCACTGGGTGTCGGCCAGGAAGATCAGGTCGGGGTCGGCGTCGATGATGTATTCGGCGGAGAGCTGCGGGTAGCCGAATCCGTCGACGTCGGCCGGGTCGGCGATGTTCTCGAGACCGAACAGGCCGTAGATCCGACCGACGAAGGTCTGGGAGGTGACGGTGTACAGCTCGGGGCCGAGTTCGTGGTAGTAGTCGAACTCGACGGCGGGGGCTTCGTTCACCGCCTGCTCGATCCTCGTCTGGATCTCGGCGATCACCTCGAGGGCGCCCTCCCGATGGCCGGTCATGACACCGATCGTCTCGATCTGGGAGTACACGTCGTCGAGGGTCTCGGCCGCGGGGAGGAGAGCCACCGGCACCCCGAGCCGGGTGAGCGAACCGACCACGTCTTCGATGTCGTTGGAGACGATGACCAGATCCGGCTGGTACGAGACGATCGCCTCCACGTTGGGAGTGAACCCGGACAGGTCCGTGTCGGGGGCTTCTTCCGGGTAGGTGGAGAACTCGTCGGCGGCAATCACCTGGTCGCCGGCCCCCACCGCGAACAGCATCTCGGTGGCCGTCGGTGAGAGCGAGACGATCCGGGTCGGCGGAGCCTCCAAGGTGATGGTGCCGTTGGCTACCTCGACCGTGACCGGGTAACCCGACTCGGGGGCGGTCGTGGTGGTGGAGGTCTCCACGATGGTGGTGGGGGTCGATGTGGTCGTCGAGGTGGTAACGACGGTCGTCGTGGTGTCGACCACCTGTGTGGCGTCGCCGCAGGCGGCGAGCAGCAGCAGGAACAGCAAGACGGGAATCGTCCGTAGACGCATGCGTCATCCTCCTTCGGTCCGGAGGATGAAGAGAGCTCGGTCGGCGGAGCCGACGAACTACACCTTCATCCGAGGTTCGTTCGCCGCCGTCACGCCAGGCGACCTGGCTCGTCCCCGTAGGGCATCACAGTTGCGGGACAGCGCCGGGTTCACACCGGACTTCGCTGCCGTGACGGCACCCGTCCTTCACGGGCGGGGTCGGGACGCTAGCCGAAAAGCGACCGTCCGGCAATCACGATTGGTCGGCGGCGCCCAAGGTCACTTCCAACGTGATCGTCTCGCCGTCTCGCACCAACTCGAGGGTGACCTGGTCGCCGGCCTCGTAACCCCGCACTTGGGCGGCGAGGTCGGACGGGTCGGCTACCGGCACGTGTCCTACCCGGATCACCCGGTCGCCCACCTGGAGGCCGGCCTGTTCGGCCGCCGAGCCCGGGGTGATCTCCGATATGACCGCCCCTGCCTTCCCGTCGGGCGATTCGGAGACCCTGACTCCCAGGAAGCCGGGGATGAAGCGGCGGCCTTCCAGCAGGGCGGATGCCACCCGGTATGCCCGGTCGATCGGCACCGCGAAACCTACCCCCGAGTTGGCTCCCGAGGTGGAGAAGATCGAGACGTTGATGCCGACCACCCGGCCCGACAGGTCGACCAGAGGGCCTCCGGAGTTCCCGGGGTTGATCGCCGCGTCGGTCTGGATCATCGCCCGGGGGAATCCGTCGGGACCGAAGATGGTCTGGTTGACGGCCGACACGATGCCGGCGGTGACGGTGGCTTCCAGACCCCATGGGCTGCCGAGCGCCACCACCCACTGGCCCACCCTGGGCTCGCCGTCCAGGGCCAGGGGCGCAGCCGGGAGGCCGTCCATGTCGATTTGGACGACCGCGATGTCGTTACCCGAGTCGGCGCCCAACACCCGGCCACTGACCCGGGTCCCGTCGGCCAGACGAACCACCACCTCGTCGGTCCCCTCCACCACGTGGGCAGCGGTCAGGATCGCACCGTCGGGAGTGAAGATGACCCCCGATCCCACACCGAAGGCGACTTCGATCTGCACGACCGACGGAAGGATCGCCTCCGCCACTTCGGCGATCCGCTCACCACCGGTAGGGTCCTGGATGGCGGGTTCGGTCCGGACGTCGGCGGCCGGAGACTCGACCGTCGTGACGGTGGTCTGGGTGGTCGTCGTGGTAGCGCCCGTCTCCGCCGCCGATACGCTCCCGGCGGGAGGGGTGCTGGTGACCAGCCACCCCACTCCGGCGCCGCCGAGGAACAACGCCACGGCCACCACCGCCGTCGACCATCTACCGCTTCTCGACATGTGCTCCATCATCGTCGATCGTCTTGATTACCCATATTCGGCTAAAGCAGGGCTAAACCGTCGAGGGTCGGGGGATCCGGGATGCGGCCCGGTTTGAGGGGTACCCACACCGACACCACCGTTCCCCCTCCTCGCCTGGGCACGGCTTCCAGTCGTCCTCGGTGAGCGGAGGCGATCTCCCTCACGATCGCCAGGCCGAGCCCCTGTCCAGCTTGCCGTTCGCCTCTGGCCACCTCGGCGGGGAGTCCGGGTCCCCGATCGGCCACCGCTACGTAGCACCACTCGGTGGACGAGCCGACCGCGAGCGTCAGGTCGGAGCCGCCAGGGGAGAACTTGACGGCGTTGTCGATCAGGTTGTATACGGCTCTGGTCAAGGTCCCTTCGTCACCGTTGATCCAGGTCTCCTCGAGCCGGACGGCGAGGGTCATACCCTCCGATTCGATCCTGGCCCGCATCTCATCGGCGACCTTCCCGGCGAGGTGGTCGAGTCTCAACCGGATCAGAGGTCTGGCGCCGATGCCCAGCCGGGCAGCGGAGAGCAGGTCGTCGATCATGGTGGCCATTCGATCGACCGCGGTCACCGACACCTCGGCGGTGGATCTCCAGTCTTCGATGGAAGCCTCGGGGTCGGCGAGGAGAACGTCGAGGTTGGTCCTCAACACCGCCAGCGGAGTTCTCAGGTCGTGGGACGTCTGGGCGAGGAACCGGCGCTGCGACCGGAATGCCTCTTCCAGACGGTCGAGCATGGCGTCGAAGGTGCGGGCGAGCCGGGTGAGCTCGTCCTCCGGCCCCTCGAGACGGATCCGGCGGCTGAGGTCGGTGGCTTCGATCTCTTCGGCCACCTGAGCGATCCGTTCGATGGGCCGGAGGGCTCGTCCCGCCACGAACCATCCCACCACGAGGCTGAGGACGAACATCACCCCCAGCACCCCCAAGGTGGTCAACGCCACCTGGTTCAAGATCGCCTCCTTGATCACGCTCTCCAGCGTGCGGATCTCGGTCTCGGCGAGTTGGGGCAGCACCACCACCCTGCCTCCCACCTCCACCGGCTGACCGGTGACGACCAGGGCACGCATGGTGAGGTTCCTTATCTGACGGAGACTGAGCAGGTACACCGCTCCCAGGGCGAGCCCCCCGAGACCGAACGCCACGGCTGCGGTGAGCCCCGACAGGCGTAGCCTCAACGATCTAGCCGGCCTCGCTTTCACCGGATAGAGGCTAAGAGCGTGCGGATAATCGCGAGCTAAACGACGAGTCGATACCCCCTGCCGGGAACCGTCTCGATCACGGGCGGATCCCCGAGTTTCTTGCGCAGATTGGAGATGGTCACCCGCACGGTGTTGGTGAACGGGTCGACCATCTCGTCCCAGACGTGCTCGAGGAGGGTCTCCTGACTCAGGACCTCGCCGGGTCGGGCCATGAAGTACTCGAGCAGAGCGAACTCCTTGACGGTCAGGTCGAGGCGTCTTCCGCTTCGGGTAGCGACGAACCGGGCCGGGTCGAGCTCCAGGTCGCCGACTGCCAGCACGGATCCGGATCCGGGCCGGTCTCGCCTGAGCAACGACCTGATCCGGGCTTCCAGTTCGGCGAAGGCGAACGGCTTCACCAGGTAGTCGTCGGCGCCCGCGTCGAGACCTTCTACCCGGTCCTCTACTGCGTCTCGGGCGGTCAGCATGAGGACCCTGGGCGGCGCGCCCTCCGGGGTGGAGAGTCTGCCTGTGCGGAACCTCCGCAACAGGTCCAGACCCGACATGTCGGGGAGGCCCCAGTCGAGGATCACGAGGTCGTAGGCGGTGGACACGATCTTGACTTCGGCGTCGAGCCCGGTCAAGGCCACGTCGACGGCGTAGCCCCGCCTCCTCAGACCCCTGGCGACGGCTTCGGCCAGATGCTCCTCGTCTTCGACCACCAGGAGCCGCACCCGATCCAGGCTAACGCCGGGTGGCGGGTTCCACCGTGAAGCGAAGGAGCCCTTCGGAGAACTCCAGCCGATAGACGACCCCGTCCCTGACCAGACTCCCACCGACCCCTTCCACCGAGGGGTTCCTCACGTCGAACCCGAGGTCGGCGAGGATGGCCGCACGCCCGGGCCCGTCGAGGGATGGCGCCGCCACCGCGATCGCCACCCCCATCGCCTGGATCCCCAGCCGGTCGGTGGCAGCCGGGCCTGCCGGATCGAGGAGAACGGTGTAGCTCACCCGACCGTCGTCGAAACGCCCGGTCAGGGACAGGTAGTCGTTGAACCGGACGGTGAATTCACCGCCTGGTATGGGTTCGGAGATCGTCAGTCCATCGGCCACCGTTCTGGCGTGGCGGTTCCATTCCTGGCGGAACTCGACTGGCCCCGCGGTTGGGTCGGGCTCCGACTCGGTGGCCCGGGTGGTCGGAGGCGCCTGGGTGGTTGGAGACACGGTGGTCGACTGGACCGACATGGTGGTGGCCGTAGTGGTGGAGGGCGGCGAAGCCGCGGGCGCCGTCCCGGAGCCGCCGAACACCAACCAGCCGGCCACCGCCAACAGGGCGACATCCTCCGGTGAGCAGGGCGACCAGTCCCCACCTGGCACCCGTGTCGTCCGGCTGGGGGCCTTCTTCGGGCGAGGCGGGAACCACCACCGGCGGAGGGACGGGAGCCGGGACATCGTCCTCCACCGGTGCCGGCTCGACGGGTTCGGGTCTGGCCCTCGACGGAGTGAGCGCATCTCCGGCGAATGCGGCGAAGTCGTCTGGCTGGACGGGCGAGAACCTGACCTCCTCCCCGTCGATCCGGAGGCTGAAGGTGCCGTGGTCCGCTCGTACGACCTTCACCTCGTCGATCGGCCAACTCCCGATCTCCACGTGGGCGGTCGACAACCTCAGATGCCGGTCGGCCACGATCAGCTCGACCGGCACTCGTTCGGACCCGATGTCTATCTCTCCGCTGAAGACGCCCTGAGGCATGCCCGCAGTCATCGGCGCGAACAGAGCGGGCCTTGAACGATCACCAGCAGCCTCGGCTGGGATACCAATGCGACCACCCGCCTCCCTCGTACACCAGCCACGCCGCGACCGCCACGTTCGCCACAGGATCGGTGATCGACGCACCTTCCCATCCCGCGGCTGCCGCCCTGGAAGGCCAGAGTCTCGCCAGGTGCTGGAACAGCCCGGTGGCGCTCGAACGGGGATTCCGGGCCGCCGGATCGCCTCTCGACTCGCAAGCGATTATCCGGAGGGCCCGGTCGACGTGCTCGGGCCGGAAGTACAACTCCACCAGCGGCCTCCAGTCTTGCACAGAAGCGACCTCGGCGGGAACCAGATCGTAGGGAGAGGCGGGCACGTCGAGCCCACCGGCCACCACAGGCTGGACGCACACAGCTCCGGCCAGAGGCGGGCGGCATCCCACCGGCAGTGGCGAGGTCTCCCCGAGGGGTAGCGGAGCGGGGAATCCTTCGGCTACGCGAAGGGTCGAGATCCACCTCCACCAGCGAGGGCGGTCGCATGGCGGCGCCACCCGCGGCCAACACCATGACCAGGGTGAGCAGACCGGCGATGTGGGAGACGGCGCGCATCCAAATACCTCTGAAGGGGGGAGATCACCCGCGGACGACGGCGGGTGACCCGGCACGGTAGCTCCGGGTCGGGACACCATCCAAACCCGTCAGCCCTCGGACACGGCGAACATCACCGTCTGGAAGTCCTCCAGGTACCGCAGCGAGAACACCACCCCGGAATATGGGACTTCGGCGTCGAGACCGGTCAGGTCGGGCCGGTCGAGGTCGAACCCGAGGTCGAGGAGGAGTTCTCGTCTCTCCTCCGCCTCCAGGTCGGGGAGAGCAACCGAGATCGCCACCCCCCATGACGCGATGATCAAACGATCCTCCTCGGGTCCTCCCGCCGGGTCGCCGGTCAACACGTATCGGGCGAGGGTGCCGTCGGGTTCGGTGATGACCTGGAGCAAGAGCCGGGGTGTCAATCCCACCTCGAACTCCCCGGCCGGTAGCCCGGCGATACGGAGCGGAGCACCGAACTCCTCCGACACCTCGTTCCATCTCTCGACGAACACCGAAGTGGGCTCATCGAAGACCGACTTCTGGACGTCGGGAGGCGGCAGAGAAGGCGTGATCGAAGATGTCGGAGGTTGCGGGTCGTGTGCTATCGCGACCCATGCCAACGCGAGAACCGCGCCGGCGATGATGGCGGCTGCGGTCATCCAACGTCGCCACCCGGTGGGTGCTCCCCCCGGCTCGGTGTCGACCGGCATGGCCTCCTTCAACACCCTGACCCGCTCGGCCAACTCCGAGCCTCGAAGATGCCGGGCGGCCTCGACCGAGAATCCGGTCGGGTCGTCAGCCCGGAACACCGCCTCCTCGCCGTCGATCACGAGTAGGAACGTGCCGTCTTCCCGCTTCGCCACCCGACAGTGCTTCGAGGGCCACGAGCCGATCTCGCCGTCGGGTCCTTCCAACACCAGACGCTGGTCGTCCAAGGACACATTCACCCGGAGCTCGTCGTCGCCGATTCGGAGCACCCCGCGGAACATGGCCATCGACAAGGTACACCGGCTTCGTCGGCGTGGATACGACTTGGTTAGCGTGAGACAGGTGACCGAGCCCCTGCGGATACGGCTCCTCGGCGGTTTCATGTTGGAGCTGGAGGGACGGACGCTCCCGCCGATTCCCTCGCGGGCTGGACGCTCCCTCCTGGCTTATCTGGCCGTGCACTCCGATCGACCCCACAGGCGGGATCTGCTCGCCGGGATGCTGTGGCCCGAGCTCCCCGAATCCCGCGCCCGGCGACGGCTCAGCCAGGTCCTATGGCAGATCCAAGACCTGCTCACCGACGTGCCGTCGCCGATCCTGACGGTGGGTGACACGCTCGCCTTCGACCAGGACACTCCCCACTGGATCGACGTGGTCGAGTTCGAGCAGCTCCTGGCACCCCCCCACACCATCTCCGGGCTCCGCCGAGCGGTGGACCTGTACCGGGGTGACTTCATGGCCGGCTTCTACGACGATTGGGTGGGTCCCCAACAGGAGCTGCTCCGACACCGCTATCTGGACGCTCTGACCAGGCTGGTCGACCTCGAGAAGGGCCAGGGCAACTACCTGGAAGCCCTCGGGTACGCCCGTCGCATCACCCATGAGGAACCCCTCAGGGAGGAAGCCCACCAGGAGGTGATGCGGCTCTGCGTCGTTCTGGGCCGCGTCTCGGAAGCCCTCCAACAGTTCGAGAGATGTCGAGCCGTGCTCGCCGAGGAGTTGGGGTCCGAGCCTTCCCGGGAGACCGAGCTCCTGTATCACCGGATCCTGGAGAGAAGGGCGGTGGGACGCCAGGACGGGGAGCAGAGCCTCGGACGGATTCCCTTCATCGCCAGGGAGGAGGAGAGGCGGACCCTCGTCGATGCCCTCGAGTCGACCCTGGGAGGCAGGGGAGGCGTCGTCCTGGTGGAGGGAGACCCCGGGGTGGGCAAGACGAGGCTGGTGACCGAGGTCGCCGAGGACGCCCGCTGGCGTGGATTCTCGATCCTCTGGGGAACGGCCACCGAGGGTCCGGCCGATCCGTTCGGTCCGATTCTCCAGGCTCTCCGCAGCGGCTTGTCGAGCCTCCGGATCGCCCGCCTCGGTGAGATGCTCGACTCGATCTGGCTGCAAGAAGCCGGACGGCTACTCCCCGAGCTCACCGGGCAAGGTCGTGCCACGGTCCCAACCCGTGGAGACCCGGAGCGGATGGGCGAAGCCCTGATCGAGATCCTCATGGGCCTCGCGTCCATCGGGCCGCACGTCGTGGTGATCGACGACCTCCAGTGGGCCGACCCGGACAGCCTCTCCCTGCTGACCCGCATCGCGCACCGTGTGTCGGCGTCACGTCTGGTGGTAGTCGTCATCTATAGGGGCGACGAAGCCCGCGGTGACGCTGCGGTGTGGGGTGTCCTCCGGGAGTTGGACCGAACCGCCGGCCTGTCCCGGGTGGTGGTGCCGCCGCTCTCGGTGTTCGACGTCGCCGAACTGGTTCGCCGAACGGTGGGGCCCCCTGATCCACGGACCGCGGCCACCCTGCATCGGCAGACCGGCGGGAACACCCTGTTCGTGCTCGAGACCCTCCGGGTGCTGTCGGAACAGAACCTCATCGATCCCGAAACGGGGCTGATCGGCGACGGTTGGGTGGCCGACGCGGTGCCGATAAGCCCCCGGGTGTCGCATCTGATCGCCAAGCGCCTGGAGAACGTGGAGCCGGAGGTCAGGGAGGTGTTCGAGGCGATGGCGGTGGCGGGGACCGACATCACCCCGGACGAGCTGGCGGCCGTGACCGGACTCGAGTTGTCGGCCGTGCTGGCTGCTCTCGACGACCTTCTCCGAAGACATCTGGTCGAAGAAGGAACCCGGGGATTCCGCATCTCGCACGACCAGATCCGACAGGTGGTGACGTCGTCGGTGCCCTCCAGGCGCCGCCGGCGTCTGCACCGCCTGTTGGCCGATCACCTGAAGGGAGCCGGCGCGGCCGTGTTGGCGCATCATCTGGCGGCGGCGGGGCTGCCCGGCCGGGCGTCCTCCTGGCATGAGAAGGCAGGAGACGAGGCTGCGGCGGTAGGCGCATTCGGTACCGCAGCCCGCCATTACGAGGACGCGCTTGGTCATGGTCGAACCCACCGGTCGGACGCAGATCTGTGGAGTCTCCTGGTCAAGCTGGAGTCCACGCTGGACCTGCTGGCACGTCGAACCGACCAGGAGCGGATCCTCGACGGCTTGAAGGACCTCGCCTCCGACGACCGGCGACGGGCGTTCGTGGCCATCCGAAGGGCGTCGTGGCTCGCCCATATGGATCGCATGGGTGAGGCCTTGTCCGAGGCCCGCGAGGGTGCACGCCTGGCCCAACGGAGCGGTGACCGGTCGCTCCTGGTAGAGGCACTGATGGTGGAGGGGCGGGCCCTTCGCTGGTCGGGCCGGCCCAGGGACGCGGTGGTGGTTCTGTCCAAGGCGGCTGAGACGGCGGATCCTCCGTCCGCCCGGGTTTCGGTCGCGTTGGCCAGCGCCTTGGTGGACATCCAGCAGTACCAGGACGCGGAAACCCACGCCGCCGCCGCCCTGGAAGCGGCCAGGCAGGCCGAAGACGTCCGAGCCGAGGTCGACTCCCTGAGCATCATGGCGGTGTCGGCCATGGAGCGGGGACTCATCGAGACGGCGGAGAACAGATACCGCGAGGCTCTCGAAGCAGCGAGACGAGTCGGGTACCGCCACGCGGAAGGAATGAACCTGGTGAACCTCGCCAACCTGGCCTACTTCCAGGGTCGAGTAGCCCGGGCGATGGGTCACTACGAGCAAGCGGCGGCTCTGTTCAAGGCGATCGGAAATCGGCGGGGCGAAGCCATCGTCGACGCCAACCGGGCGTCCATCCATGTCGGCCTGCTGGGAGACCTGGAAGCCGCAGAGAGCCGGGCCCGGAACTCTCTCCGCTTCTTCGAAGAAGCCGGGGAGACCCCACGGGTGGCCCAGTGTCTGGACGCCCTCGGCTGGGTCAGCCTGAGGAGAGGAGAGACGGTGGAGGCACGCCGGCTCCTCGACCGGAGCCTCCACCTGTCCGAGGGACACCGCTGGTTCGAAGCCCAGCACCTCTTGTCGAGGGCACGTTTGGAGATCGCCGTAGGTGACTTCGAGGCCGCTACCCGGGCTCTCCGCAGAGCCGAGGAGGTCTGCGAAGAGCTGGGATACCAACCCCTGCTGATCGAGGCTGCTTCTCTCCGAGCCTACGTCCTGTACCGCCGAGGCGAGACGGATCGGGCGATCGGCATCTCCCGGCGGACCGTCTCCACTGCCGCGGTGGGAGTCGAAAGGCCCCACCTGCTCTGGCACCGCCACAGCCTCATCGCCGAGGAAGCAGGCGAGCTGGAGGAGGCGCGGCAGGCAGCCATACGGGCGTTCGCCACCTTGGAGCAGCTGCTCGAGGGTCTGGACGATCGTCGCCGTGGGCTCGCCTTGGAGCTGCCGGAGCACGCCGAGATCGTCCGACGGCACGAAGCGCACACTCCCCGCAGGGTCATCACCCAGCTCCCCAGTCGGGACGCGCCCACCGGACGGACCCTCGCCCCCGACGAGCTGGTCACGGTCACCTGGACGGTCGATCACCCCGACGATCTCCTCTTGGGCGATCTGGCGGAGAGAAGGAGAGCCCGCCTGGTAAGGCTGATCCACGAGGCGCAGACCCAGGGGGCGTCTCCCGCCCTGGCCGATCTCGCCGACGCGCTCGGAGTGGGCATCTCCACCGTTCGCCGGGACCTCGAGGCCCTTCGAGCGGCAGGTCACGCTCTCAGCACGCGGGGACGCCGGATGGCAAACGGCTGACCGCCCGGCTGAGACACCGGCGAGACACGCCCCGGAGACAGTGACCTCCCGAGTAGGAGGTCACGTTTGCGAAAGCTGGTCGTATGCACAGTCTTCAGCGTTGCCACGATCCTCGCCACGGCCGCGCCCGCCCTGGCGTCGATCGGCAACATGACGTGAGGTAGATCCTCCGTCCCACCTCCGGCCTGCGGGGCGGACATCCTGTCCGCCCCGCAGGTTCCACGAACCGAAGCTTGGTGGGGGGAAATCCCCCCGGGGGGAAACGGCAACGCCGGAGGGTAGGGGGGCCGCAGAGCCCCGCTACCCTCCCGGGCGTGGTACCGGCCGGGTTCCCCGAAGACCTCGTCGAGCGGTTCGACCACGTGGCGTTGGCGGTGCGCTCGATCCCCGACACGCTTCCCCTCGTCGAGCTGCTGGGAGGCCGTTTCCTCCAAGGTGCCGACCACTCGAGGAACGGTTTCCGCTGGGTTCACTTCAGGCTGGCGGACGGCACCAAACTCGAACTCATCCAACCGATTCGCGACGACTGCTTCCTACACCGTTTCCTGGCCTCCGGCGAGGGTGTGCATCACCTGACGTTCAAGGTCGCCGACGTCGAAGAGGCAGCCCGCCGCGTGCAGGCCGCCGGCTTCGAAACGGTTGGACTCCACCTGGACCCCGCCTGGTCCGAGGTCTTCATCCACCCTCGGTCTTCACACGGCGTCCTGATCCAGCTCGCCGCATGGGAAGACGACCTCCACTGGCAGGGTCCCAGTCTCGACGACGTCCTGGCGGGCCGGGTCCTGGACACGAGCTGATGTCGGGAGCACGGTGGGCGGCGATAGTCGTCGTGTTGGCCAGCGTCGGCCTTGCTCTGGCCTTCTCGACCCGCCTGGGAGACGATCCGAACCTGCAGCCCAGCCCCTTGATCGGCCGTCCGGCCCCCGACCTCGTCTTGCCTCGCCTCGACGGCGGGGGTTCGATCCCCTTGGTCGCGCCGGACGGGACCATCTCGGTCGTCAACTTCTGGGCGTCGTGGTGCCTCCCCTGCCGAGCCGAGCATCCGGTCCTGGTGGCTGCGGCGGATTCCTACCGCGACGCCGGGGTGAGATTCCTGGGGGTGGTCTACCAGGACGAACCCGAAGCCGCACGGGCCTTTCTCGACGAACTGGGCTGGGGCTACGACCACGTGGTCGACCCCGGCTCCAAAGCCGCGATCGCCTTCGGAGTCTTCGGGGTTCCGGAGACGTACTTCATCGACCGGGAAGGCGTCGTCGTGGGCAAGATCTCCGGGCCGACCAACCCGATCGTGCTGACCCAGGCCATCGACGCGGTCCGTCGAGGCGAAGATCCCGGAGTCGAGAAGGTCGGTGAAATCCAGTCCGCTCCCGACCGGTGACGGTCAGGCGTCTACTCGCCTCAGCCGAAGGCTGTTGGCCACCACCGACACCGACGAGAAGGCCATGGCGGCTGCC
Organism: Acidimicrobiia bacterium; assembly: GCA_026002975.1. GTDB lineage: Bacteria > Actinomycetota > Acidimicrobiia > Spongiisociales > ZC4RG35 > BPGJ01. Next base: position 60,953 of record BPGJ01000003.1, on the reverse strand, counting down.
GCCACCGTCGGCGCCAGATAACCGAACGCCGCCAAGGGAATGGCCGCCGTGTTGTAGAAGAAGGCCCAGAACAGGTTTTGTCGTATCACCCCGAAGGTCGCCCGGGCGAGCCGGATGGCGGTGACCACCAACCCGGGGTCGTCCGACATCAATACCACCGATCCGGCTTCGATCGCCACGTCGGTTCCCGAACCCATGGCGATGCCCAGGTCGGCTGCGACCAATGCCGGGGCGTCGTTGATGCCGTCACCGACGAAGGCCACCACCCGGCCCTCGCTCTGGAGTCGTTGAACCACGTCGGCCTTCTCGACCGGCAGCACCTCGGCCACCACGTGCCGGATCCCGATCTGCCTTCCGACCGCCTCGGCGGTGCGGCGGTTGTCGCCGGTCACCATCCACACCTCCAGCCCCATCTCCGTGAGCCGGTCGACGGCTCTGCGAGCACCCGGGCGGGGGGTGTCGGCCAACCCGAGTACCCCCCTCACCTCGCCGTCCCAGCCGGCCAGGACGGCGGTCTTGGCCTCCTCTTCGAGCCGCTGCAGCTCGTGGGACCACCTCTCGGCGATGTGGAGTCCACGATCGGCACAGAGTTTGGCTTTCCCTGCGACCACGGTCCGTCCTCCCACCCTGGCCACGACCCCTTGACCCGGGACGGCTTCGAACTCGTCCACCGGCAGGAGGTCGACACCCCGCTCCACGGCCCCGGCTACCAGCGCCCGCCCCACCGGATGCTCGGATCCGCTCTCGGCGGACGCCACCACCCGGAGGAACTCGTCGGGCTGGTCGGCCACCACGTCGGTCAGCTTCATGGAACCCTCGGTGAGGGTCCCGGTCTTGTCGAATACGATCGTGTCGAGGCGCCGCACCCGTTCGAACACCTCGGCGTCCTTGAAGAGGATGCCGAGCTCGGCTCCCCGCCCGGAACCCACCATCACCGCCGTCGGGGTGGCGAGTCCCAGGGCGCAGGGGCAGGCGATGATCAGCACCGCCACCGCGGCGGACAGAGCCTGGGCTGCGTCCGCCCCGGCCACCAGCCACCCGACCGCGGTGACCGCCGCCAGCGCCACGACCACCGGGACGAACACACTCGAGACCCGGTCCACCAGACGCTGGATGGGGGCCTTCCCCGCCTGGGTCCTCGAGACCGCCTCGACGATCTGGGAGAGCACCGTATCTGCACCGACCCTGGTGGCTTTGACCACCAGCCTGCCGTGCCGGTTGACGGTGCCCCCGTACACGGGGCTCCCGGGGGTCTTGTCCACCGGTACCGACTCCCCGGTGAGCATCGACTCATCGACCGCCGACGTGCCCTCCACCACCTCACCATCGGTGGGGATCTTCTCCCCTGGCCGCACCACCATCAGGTCGCCAGGCTCCACCTGCTCGATCGGCACCTTCACCTCTGTGCCATCCCTGAGCAGGGTCGCTTCTTTCGCCCCCAGCTCGAGGAGTCGCCTCACGGCCTGGGACGCCCTCCCCTTGGCCCGCGCCTCGAGAGCCCTTCCCAGGAGGATGAAGGTGACGATCACCGCCGCGGTCTCGAAGAAGAGATGGCCACCGGCCCACAAGTTCCAGACCGAGAACCCCCAGGCCGCGGCGGTACCCAGCGAGATCAGCGTGTCCATGGTGGCCCGCACCGGCGGTGAGCCGTTTCAGGGCCACCTGGTGGAAGCCCCGACCGGCCCACCACACCACCGGCGTGGCGAGGACGGCCTGGATCCATCGGCTGGTCGGCGTGTCGGGACCCAGCATGGCCAACACGACCACCGGCAGGGTGAGTGCCGCCGCTACTGCGAACCGCTTCCAGTGAGCTCGCACCTCGTCCAGGTGGGGATCCGCCGCCTCGTCGGAGGCGGCCTTCAGGCCGTACCCGATCTTCTCGACGGCGGCCACGAGGGTGGAAGGGTCGGTGGGTCGGCTCAGGCGAACTGTGGCCTGTCCCGAAGCGAAGTTGACCGTAGCTTCCTCGACGCCGGGCTGGCGGGCGAGCACCTTCTCCACCCGGGCGGCGCAGGACGCGCAGGTCATTCCCTCCACTTCGAAGGTCAGTTCAGCGGGCAACGTCGTATCCCTGGTCCTCGATCGCCCTGACGATGTCTTCGGCGGTTGTGTTTCCCCCGAAGACCACCTCGACGGTCTTGGCGTCGACGTCCACTCGCACCGATTCCACCCCGGTCAGGCCTCCTACCGCGCCCTCGATCGACTCCTTGCAGTGGCTGCAGGAGATCCCGGGCACGGTCAATTCGATCCTGTTCATCGTGTGTCCTCCGTCGTTATCAGGCTCTCTGGGGCCGGCCCTGTCACCGCCCCGGTGTACCGCATGGTTTCCATCAACTCGTCCACGATCTCGGCCGTTCGCCCTTCGGCCACGGCCTGCGCCACGCAGGTCTCGAGGTGGTTCTGGAGCAGGATGCGGTTCACCCGCTCCAGCGAACCCTGCAGAGCCGAGATCTGTTTCATCAGATCTGGGCAGTAGCGCTCTTCCTCGACCATGGCGATGACCGCGTCCAGGTGACCCCGTACGGTCTTCAACCGGTTGAGCGCCGACCTCTTGTGCTCCGGTTTCATAGCCCACATCATACCAGAACCCACCCCAGGTGGGGTCGGGTCAGCGGTCAAATGGCTCCGGCCTGTCCGCCCGACGATTGCTCGGTACGGCACGTTCCTAACCTGGCTTCGACATGGGAGACTCACACCACACCCGCGCTGCTGCCCGGCATCGGGGGCGGCTGGGCTGGGTGCTGGTCCTGGTGGCGGGGTTCGCCGTCGTCGAGATAGTGGGTGGGATCCTCACCGGGTCGCTGTCCCTCCTGTCCGACGCCGGGCACATGGCGACGGACGCCCTGGGTCTGGGCATGGCCTGGGCCGCCATCGCGGCGGCCGATCGGGCCGAGGCCGGCGACCACCGCACCTTCGGCCTCTACCGGCTGGAGATCCTGGCCGCCCTGGCCAATGCGGTGCTGTTGGCAGCCGTGGCGGGATACGTGCTGCTCGAAGCCTTTCAACGCCTGCGAGATCCGGCCGAGATCCAGACCGGCGTCATGATCGTGATCGCCGGCGCCGGACTCGCGGTGAACCTGGTGTCATTCCGGCTCCTCCAGGCGGGAGCGGACGAGGCCCTGACGGTGAAGGCAGCCCACATGGAGGTGGTGGCGGATCTGGCCGGTTCTGTGGGCGCCCTGGGCGCCGGGTTGATCGTGCGCATCACCGGCTGGAGCTGGGTGGATGCCCTGGTCGGAGCAGGCGTGGGACTGTTCATCCTGCCCCGGGCCTGGCAGCTCGGACGGAGCGCCCTGCGGGTCCTGATCCAGGCGGCACCCGACCACGTCGATCCGCTGCGTCTCCGCGCCGATCTCGAATCGCTCGAGGGAGTCGTCGAGGTCCACGACCTGCACGTCTGGACTCTCACCTCGTCGATGGACGTAGCCACCGCCCACATCGTCACCCGGGAAGGGATGGACATCCACCCGATCCTCGACCGAGCTCGAGAGCTCCTCGATGCTCGCTACGGAATCCACCACGCCACCCTCCAGGTGGAGCCCGAGACCCACCGGGGATGCACCGAGGTCACCTGGTGACCTACCAGTACTCCTCGTAGTGGACGTTCCCCACCACCCCCCGACGATCGAGGGTGAAACCCCGCTGGTGGAGGAGTTGGGCCATCCCGACCGGCTCGGGGAAGGTGGGTTGGTCTCCCTCCCAGGACGGCAAGCCGATCATGGCCGGGTTTCCACACAGGAACACGTGGGTCCGGCTCGGATCCAGTTCACCTCCGAGGGCCTCCTCCAGGGTTCCGTCGACGAGGAGGTCCTGCAGGTACCGCTTGGGGATGTCGGGTTCCCGAGTGGGCCGGGGGAGGTACCGGTAGTTGGGGAACCGCCGTTCGAGTCTGCGATGCTCGTCCAGATAGGCCAGGTCGGTCCAATACCGGACCGAGACCGCCGAGACGATCGGGCCGGCGTGGCCCTTTCTCAGCAGCTCGACGATCATCGCGTTGTGAGGCGCCTCACCGGTGCCGGTGGCGCAGAACAAGACGGGGGCGTACGGGTCGTCCACGGGGTCCAGGGTGTATCTCCCGGCGACCTTGGGTCCCAGGTAGATCCGGTCGCCCGCCTGTTTGGCTGCCAGCCTCGGGGTGAGGGCCGGGACCTTGTCGGCGTCGGCCCTCACCCAGACGATGTAGAGCTCGATCTCGTCCATCTCGGAATGGTCGACCAGGTAGCCCCTGGCATCGAAGATCGGGCTGGATATGGAGTAAGAGCGCCGGATCAGTTTGTCCCACTTACGTTCGATGTCGGGATCCACCGCCTCGTCGGCCCTCGGCTCCCAGTATCCGAGACCCAGCGTGCAGTACTGTCCGGCACGGTGGGCCACGCCCAGACGGTCGGGCCGGATACGAATCCGCCAGAGTTCGTTGTGCGCCGTGTCGAAGGAGGTGATGGTCGCGTTGTAGTACTGGGCGCGAAGCTCGTGGACCCTCTCGGCGGTGACCTCCACCGGGGCGCGGACCTCCACCGCCGGTAGATGAGCGAACGCCTCCCGCCGGATCGTGGGCCATGCCTCCGACGGCCTGAGACCATCGGATCCGCCGATCACGAACACCCCCGGACCCCTTTCCAGCCGCTCCACCGGCGCCTCCGCCCCGTCGTCGACGAACACCACGTGGTCGAACTGGAGGTCGGGTGTGCGGCGGTCACCGAACAGCGCCATCGGGTAACCGCCCACGTCGACGATCTCGTCGGGAGCGCTCCGCCACAGGATGGTGGCCTCCTGGCCCACCTCGAGCTGTTCGAGGAGCTGGCGTGAGACCAGCGACAGCTCCTCCGACCTGCCTCGGAAGCAGAGCACCACCCGGGCCTTGCCCTCTACCAGACCGACGGTCGTCACGACCGCAGCCTCCCCTCCTCCCACCACCAGCACGTCCTGGTCGGCACCGTCGAAATCCACCCTGGTGTGCACTCTGTCGGCCACCGACGGGGCTACCGGTAGCGGCACCTCCCCGCCCGCGGGGCGGCCGGTCAGGTCCACCACACAGGCCTTGGCGCCGAAGCTGTCGGTGTCGGTCTCGACGACGACCCCTCCTGGGCGCGGGCCCGCCAGGCGCAGCGGCCCGGTCTGGATTATCCCGAAGCGGTGGCGGGGCATGCGGCGGGTGGGTATCAGCAGACCTGTTTCGGTGGGTACCACCACCAGGACGGATTCCACCCCGGCACGTTCGGCTTCGAAAGCCACCGACAGCCCAGACGGGGATCCTCCCACCACCAGTAGGTCGGCCGGCATGAGGCCGGGAGCTTAGGCATGCGTCCCCGACATCCGGATTCCCGTCATGCATTCTGCACGATCTAGCCTCATCGGGATGCAGCTGGTGACTTTCATCGCAGACGATCGCAGGAGGGTGGGTGCCCTGCTCGACGACGGGGTGGCCGATCTGACCGCCGCGGGTCTGCCGGCGGACATGGTGGAGCTGATCGAGAGCTTCGACCCGGCAGCCGTCGTCGACGCGACCGACCGGGCGCCTCGGAGAGCCCTCGGAGAGGTCCGCATCTCCGCACCGCTCCGACCCCCGAAGAACGTCATGGCGGTGGGCCGCAACTACCGGGCCCACGCCCAGGAGTTCTCGCGCTCGGGGTTCGATGCCTCCGAGAAGGAGACGCTCCCTTCTCACCCGGTGATCTTCACCAAGGCCGCCACTTCGGTGGTAGGGCCAGAGGATCCGATCGTGCTGTCCAACGACCCGACGGGGACCACCGACTACGAAGGAGAGCTGGGCGTGGTGATCGGCCGGAGGTGCCGCCGAGTCACGGTGGAGCAAGCCCGGTCGGTGGTGTTCGGATGGACCATCGTCAACGACGTCACCGCCCGGGACCTGCAGAAGCGGCACGTCCAGTGGTTCGTGGGGAAGAGCCCCGACACGTTCTGTCCGATGGGTCCTGCCATAGTGACGGTCGACGAGCTGCCCGACATCGAAGACCGCTTTCTGGAGACCCGGGTCAATGGGGAGGTCCGCCAGAGAGCCCGCATCGCGGAGTTGATATTCGGTATAGACGTTCTGATCTCGACCCTGTCGGAGGTGATTACGTTGGAACCTGGGGATGTGATCGCCACCGGGACTCCGGAGGGGGTGGGTATAGGCTTCGACCCGCCCCGATACCTCCAACCCGGGGACGTGGTGGAGGTATCGATCGAAGGAATAGGCACCCTACGAAATCCGGTGACACCATGACCGATCCACGGAGCTGGGTCGAGAGTTGGAAACCAACCGAGGCGGTGAAACCGCCGGTACCGGTAGTGGACGTCCACAGCCACACGGTGGTCGACTCGGTCGCCGAGCTCGTGCGACCGCACTTCCGGCCGGAGGACGATCCACGGACCTTCTATTCCTCGGACACCTCCAAGAAGCTGAACCAGGCGTTCTACCGGGAGGCGGCCGCCAAGTTCGTCGATCCGGACCACCGGGTCGCGGACATGGACGCCATGGGGGTGGACGTCCAGCTGGTGGCGATCTCGCCCCTCCAATACTTCTACTGGGCCGACGAGACGCTCTCGCCCCGAGCCGCCGCGGAGCAGAATGACGCCATCGCCGGGTTGGTGGCTAGCCGACCGCGGAGGTTCGTGGGGGTCGGCACGCTTCCCATGGCCCATCCCGCCGCGGCCGCAAAGGAAGCACGGCGGGTCGCTCAGGATCTGGGCTTCCCGGCCGTCGAGATCGGCGCCGACGTGAACGGGGTCGATCTGGACGACCCTCGGTTCGAACCTCTGTGGGAGGCCCTCGAGGAGAACCGGCTGGTGGTGATCCTCCACCCTGCCGGGTTCACCGAGGCCCGCAGGTTGACCGACTACTACCTGGTCAACGTGATCGGGATGCCCCTCTCCTCCACGGTGGCGGTCACCCGCATGATCCTGGGCGGCGTGTTCGAACGCCACCCGGGGCTCGAGATGCTGGTGGTGCACGGCGGCGGCTACCTGCCCTTCTACGCGGCGCGCACCGATCACGCCTTCCGGCATCGACCCGAGCTGAGGCAACACATCGACCGCCTCCCGTCGGAGTACCTGAGGCGTCTCCACTTCGACATCACCGTGTTCGATCCCCGGATGGTGGAGAGGCTGGTCGCCGACTACGGGGCCGACCGGGTCCTCGTGGGCACCGACTACCCGTTCGACATGGGCCTCCCCGATCCGCTCCAGCTCGTCGCTTCCTGTCGCCTGACCGACTCGGAGAAGCATCTGATCCTCGGCGGCAACGCCGAGAGGCTCTTCAGGCTCAATCGGGAAGGAGCGGCTGGGTCCTCGCAGTAGCCCGCTCTCTGGCATCGGCGAGCAGGTTGAGCCCGACCCCGGTCCCGATGAGGGCCATCGCGGTTAGGACGCCGGCGGTGATCTCCTCTCCGGCGATCACCGCCGAAGACAGCAGTCCCACTACCGGGACCGCCATCAGCGACAGGTTGGTCGACACTGCCGGCAGCCGCCTCAGCACGGAGACCTGGGCCCACAGGGCGAGGGCGGTGGCGAAGATCCCCTGGTAGGCGACGATCAGCCCGAAGGTGGGGTCCCACGAAGAGGCCGGGGGACCTTCCAGCAGGAGGGTCCCCGCCGCCACCGGCGCCAGCGCCACCCAAAGCTGCCAGGGAAGCAGGTCGAGTGGGGACCCGTGCCACCTGTGAGCCCGGATGTGGACCGCCACCGCGGCATTGGCCACTGCCGCCACCAACAGCAGGGTGTGTCCGAGCAACGAGTCGGGTCCCACCAACCGGGCGGGACCCACCAACACCACGATCCCTCCTATACCCACCGCCAGGCCGGCCCATCGCAGCCCTGTCATCCGTTCCCTGAGGAAGATCCAGGCCATCGGGACCGTCCACAAGCTGGAGGTCCACACCAACACCGACGACCTGCCGGGTGGGACGAACTGGAGGGCAACCAGCACGATGTAGTAGACGAACGCCAACCGGACCAATCCGACCGACAGGACCATGGGAAGGTCTCCGCGGGCGGGGAGCCGCAGGCGACCGGTGACCGCGTTGAACAACGACACCACCAGGGTCGCCGATGCCAGTCGAAACACGGTCATCCAGGCGGGCGAGACATAGCCGAGGCCCATGGCGAGGATCGGCCAGTTGATCCCGAGGCTCAGGATCACGATGGTCAGGAGCAGATAGGCTCGACCGTCGGCCCCTCCCCCCGTTTCGTCTGCGCCCAGCATCCGGGGAATCCTATATCCTGTAGGATGCTCCTCGGTCGTCAGAGGAGGAACACGCAGTGTTGTTCAGTTGTGCCCCCAGGTCAGGCCAGCCGGGCGGGTCGGCGGGTCGGCGGGTCCGGGGAAAGGTGATCGACATCCACTGTCACCGGGAGTGCCGCCAGGCGGGCGAGATGATGAGGGAGGAGGCCCAGAAGGTAGGCAAGGCCCCGTTGTCGATCGGCAACGAGCTGACCCTCCAGGTGAATCGCCGCCAGCTCGAGACCATCAAACCCAAGATGGAATCGGTCGAAGAGAGGCTCGCCGACATGGATCGGATGGGGGTCGACGTCCAGGCGGTGTCGGTGGCTCCGTACCAGACCTTCTACTGGGCGGAGCCGGAACTGGGGGCCGAGGTGTCGCGGATCGTCAACGACGACCTGGCCGAGTTCGTGGCCGGACATCCCGACCGTTTCGTGGGGCTGGGCACCGTTCCGCTCCAACACACCGACCTGGCGGTGGCCGAACTGAGGCGCTGCGTAGACCAGCTCGGTTTCCGAGGAGTGGAGATCGCCACCAATGTGGAAGGGGAGGAGCTGTCGTCCTCCCGGCTGCGGCCATTCTGGGCCGCCGTCGAAGAGCTGGACGTCCTGGTGTTCGTCCACCCGGTCGGATTCACCCAGCCCGAGCGGTTCCGACACCACTACTTCATCAACATCCTGGGGCATCCGCTGGAGAACACCCTGGCGATCGCCAACCTGATCTTCGGGGGAGTGATGGAGGACCACCCGGCACTGAAGATCGTGGTGGCTCATGGCGGCGGATACCTACCCGCTTATCCGGGCCGGATGGACCACGCCTACCGAGCTCGCGAGGACGTCAGGGAAGGACTGCCTTCTCTACCCGGCGAGTATCTCAAGCGTTTCTACTTCGACACGATGGTCTTCGAGCCCGATCAGGTTCGGTTCCTGGTCGATCGGTACGGGGCAGACCACGTACTCCTCGGCACGGACTATCCGTACGACATGGGCGAGCAGGACCCCCTCGGGTTGATCGATCGGGTGCCGGGGCTGACCGAGGAGGAGAAGGCGGCTATCGCAGGTGGGAACGCAGCTCGCCTGCTGGGACTGGGGGGAGGATCCGATGCCTGAGCGGATAGGACTGGCGGTCATCGGGTGCGGGACGATCGGCCGCATCCGAGCACAGCTGGCCAGGGAGTTCCCTGCTGTGGACTGGCTGGGGCTCTGTGACGTGGACCTCGACACCGCCAAGAGCCTCGGAGAGGACACCAAGGCCGAGTTCGTCACCGACGACCTCGATCGGCTGCTGTCCCGACCCGAGGTGAATGCGGTGATCGTTGCGACCGCCGAGAACGAGCACGTGGAACCCATCCTGGCCGCAGCCGATCTCGGGGTCCCGATGATGATCGAAAAGCCCCTGGCCACCGACCCGGTTGAGTCCAAGCGGGTGCTCGACCGCCTCGACGAGAAGGGGATCGATGCGGTCATCGGCTACACCCAGCGCTTCCGGCGGCGTTTCCTCACCGCCAAGCAGAAGATCGTCGACGGTGTGATCGGCGAGGTGACCACCGTGGTCACCCGGGCCTTCATGAATCGGATGGTGCCGATCGCGACCCTGCGGAAGACCGATCAACGGTCCAACCTGACTCCCATGGTGGTGTCGGGAACCCACAGCCTGGATCTCTGCATGTGGCTGATGGAGGGCAAGAACCCCGCCGAGGTGTACGCGCGGTCGGTGGACGTCGCCCTCGGGGAGCTGGGCACCAAGGACGCCACCCTCGGGTTGTTCACCATGGACGACGGCACCCTGTGGTCCATGAACATCTCGTGGGCCCTTCCTACCGTCTGGCCGGGATCGGTGTACGGCCTGGAGGTGGGGATCGTGGGCACCAAGGGCGTGATCGACATCGAGGACACCCACAGGGACACCATCGTCGCCTCCGAGCTGCCCCAAGGAGCCGGGTACACGTCCAAGGGATACGCGCCGGCCGAGGCGCGACACGTCGACTTCATCGGCAGCTATCCGCCCGGCGACGTGGCGGGCGGACTGCTGTGGGGCCCGATGCGGACCGAGACCATCTCCTGGTTCAGCCGGATCAGCACGGGGATCCCCACGCCGCACGCCACCGCCCACGACGGCCACCGAAACCTTCTCCTCACCATGGCGATGGATCTCTCGGCCCGACGTGGGCGACCGGTCGAGCTTCCCATCGAACCGGAAGAACTAGTCGAGTGAAAGGAGCAGCGAGATGAGCGAACCCCTCAGCGTCGGAATCATCGGCACCGGATGGTGTGGCGGTATCAGAGCGATCGCCTGCGCCAACAGCCCCCTGGTCGGTGAACTCCACATCGCCGAGATCCGGCCGGAACGCCTCCAGGAGGTGGCCGACCAGGTTCATCCGGCGACGGCCACCACCAACTGGGAGGAGCTGGTCGCCAATCCCGACATCCAGGCGGTGATGATCTCCGCCACCCCCGAAACCACCCACTACCCGATGACCAAGGCCGCCCTCGAGGCAGGCAAGCACGTACTCCTCGAAAAGCCGATGGCCCTGACCCTCGACGAGGCCGACGAGCTGATCGAGATCGCCGAGTCCAAAGGACTGAAGTTCACGATCGGGTACTCCCAGCGTTTCAACTCGAAGCAGGCCTTCGCCAAGAAGAGCCTGAGGGAAGGCACCATCGGGGAGCCGGTCAGCGTGCTGGTGTCCCGCCACATCACCCGTCAGCTCGGAAAGAAGATCAGCGATCGCATCCGCTTGTCCCCGGCTGCCATGGAAGCCACCCACGACATCGACTTCGCCATGTGGCTGTTGGAGCCTCGCCGACCCGTGCGGGTCTACTCCCAGGTGGCCTACGGGATCAAGAAGGACCAGGGGGTGCCTGACACCCAGATCATCGTGGTCACCATGGACGACGGGGTGGTGGTGACGATCGGTGCAGGCTGGTCCCTGCCCCTCGGGTATCCGAACTTCTCCACCACCTGGATCGAGGTGATCGGCACCGATGGTGCCCTCCTGATGGACGCCAGCCACAAGGACATCGTCCTCAACACGACGTCGCGAGGAGTGGAGTTCCCCCTGTCGACCATGCCCGGCGAGTACGTCGACCACGTCTATGCCGGCCCCATGGAGCGGGAGACCATTCACTTCCTCGAAGCGGTCGCCTACGACCGACCGGTGATGGTGGATCCTCGTCTAGCCCGCCAAACGATGGAGATATACCTGGCAGCGGACCTGTCGGCCGACCGGGGCGAGGTAGTGACCCTGCCCCTCCAGCCCGCCGAGGTGGAAGCGGTCCTCAGCTCGGCTGGCGCGTGATCCGCTTGGTTCCGCAGTGGCGGCCGGTCCTCGACGGGGCCGGCCGCCACGTCGGTGGAGCTGTCCAACCGGATCCTCGTCTTCGCCAAGGGAGGACGGCTGGAGGACGACATCACGATCGACCTCCCCTTCCCCCGCGACCCGGCCGACGAGCAGGTGGCGGTGGCCAAGGCCCGCATCCTCCGCAAATTCGAGGAGCTGAACCTGGTGGCGTCCTGACGGGACCGGGGATCGGCCGGAGCAGGGAGCCCCGGCAGCAATCCGAGTCAGCCCAAGCGAGCCGGCGAGCCCACCCGTTGGGCGAGCTCATCGAGACGGACCACCAGCTCCTCGGGTAAGGGGACACCGAGCCGCAGACTCTCCTGCTCTCTCTCCCAGGCCCACTCCCCCGGTAGGCGCACCCGGTCGCCCGTCATCGATGCCGACGAGCGGAAGTCGCGAAGGTGACGGTCCATCGACTTCCTGTACTCCTCCATGTCGATGAACAGGTCCGGCCGGAGGACCAGGATGGCCTGACCGGTGTTGGTGGGAGTGCCGAGGTCCTTGCGGAACTCGACTACGTCCCGACCGAAGGCGGCCCCGTTCATGATCCCGGCGAGGACCCCGATCATGAAGGTCAGGCCGGCGCCCTTGTACCCGCCGATGGGCAGCAGAAATCCCTCGTCGGCCCGGTCAGGGTCGGTGATCGGCCGACCCTCCTCGTCGACCACCCAGCCCTCGGGCAGCGGTTCACCTGCCTGGGCCTTCACCTTGATCGATCCGTGTGAGGCGACCGTGGTGGCGATGTCGAGCTGGAAGGGGATCTCCTCCCCGGCCGGGAAGGCCGCCGCGATCGGGTTGGTCCCCAGAAGTCGTTCCTTTCCGCCCCAGGGCGGCATGGCGTTCCCGTTGGCCACTGCGAAGTAGATCGCGGCCAGATCGTGGCGAAGAGCCATCGCGGTGTACACCCCGGCCGCTCCGGCGTGGTTGGAGTGGACCGTACCTACCCAGGCCACCCCCTCCTCCCGGGCTTTGGCGATGGCGATCTCGGTTGCCAGGGTCATAACCGGCTGCCCCAACCCGTTGTCCCCGTCGACCAGCGCACTCACCCGGTTCTCCCGAACCACCCGGATATCTGGATCGAGGTTGACTCCCCCGGCCTCGATCCGGCTCACGTAGAGCGGCAGACGAATCAGGCCGTGACCTCCCCGGCCCCGCATGTCGGCCTCCACCAGCCGCTGTGCGGTCACCCGGCCATGGTCGGGCCGAACCCCCACCGCTCGGAGGACCTGCTCGGCGAAGGCGATCAGACGCTCGGGTGGATACCTCCTCATACAGATGAACCTCCGAACTGAGGTACGGTCTCCCCGGTTTCGGCGAACGTACGGGTGACCGTGGTCGACCCGTACACCCAGAGGATCCGCATCCGCCCGCACCCCGTGTTGATGAACCGGTGGAACTCGCCCGCCGGCACCTGGGTGGTGTCGTAGGGAACCACGGGATGGAGCTCACCGCCCAGTTCCACCATGCCCTCCCCCTCGACCAGGGTCACCTGCTCGACCGTGTTGTGGCAATGGAGCGGGATCGAGGTTCCGGGGGGAAACGACGTGATCCCCATGACGAAACATTGGCCCTCCAACGGCTCAGGCGTCAGCACCACGGTCTCGATCCCCGAACCCCGGGCGATCGGGGAGCTCTCCCCGAACCAGACGATTCTTCCCATGCCACCTCCTGACGGCTCCTCATGCCTGGATCCTATAGGATGTAGACGATCCCGAGAAGGAGGGAGGGTGTCCCGTTTCAAGGTGGTGGTTAGCGACCAGGTCTTCCCCAGTGTCGACCTGGAGCGACGAATCCTGGCCGAGATCGATGCGGATCTGGTGGTCGCCTCCGGCACCCGTGACGAGGTGCTGGAGATCGCCCGTGACGCCGACGCCATCCTCAACACCTACCTCCCGTTCGACGCCGACGCCATCGAGCGGCTGGAACGGTGCAAGATCATCGCCCGCTACGGGATCGGCGTCGACAACATCGATCTCGACGCCGCTCGACGCAAGGGCATCGTGGTGACCAACGTGCCCGACTACTGCGTCGAGGAGGTGGCCACCCACACCCTGGCCCTGATCCTGGCGGTGGCCAGGAAGGTGGTCACCGCCGACCGTTTGGTGAGGGACGGCGAGTGGACCATCGAGCCCCTCCGCCCGCTGAGGCGTCTCTCCGAGCTGACCGTGGGGCTGCTCGGATACGGCAAGATCGCCCGCCGGGTCGCGGCCGCTCTCGAGACCCTCGGGGCCGAGATGGTGGTGTACGACCCTTACGTCCAGCCCGGGCCCGACACCCCGCGTCTGGTCGACCTGGGAGAACTCCTGTCGTCTTCCGACATCCTGTCCATCCATGCGCCCCTCACCCCTGAGACCAGGGGGATGATCGACCGGGAGGCGTTGGCCAAGATGAAGCCGGGGTCGTATCTGGTGAACACCTCGAGAGGGCCCCTGGTGGTGCTGGAGGACCTGCTGGAAGCCCTGCGGGAGGGGCGACTCGCAGGCGCGGCCCTCGACGTGTTCGAGAACGAACCCGTGAACCCGGAGGCCATCGCCGACGTGCCCAACCTGATAGCCACCCCCCACATGGCCTACTACTCGGAGGAAGCCCTGGAGGAGTCTCAACGCAAGGCCACCACCCAGGTGGTGAAGGTCCTCACCGGCCAGGAACCCGATTACCGGGTGGCGTGATGCACGTCCAAGCTCGATCGTATATTGTGCATTCTGCGCTTTTGGGAGAGGAGAGGTGATGGCAGATCAGCCTTGGAAGACCGACCGGTGGTTCTCCAGCCCGTGGAACTATCTCGACGAGGTGACCCGGGGGTTCGCCTTCCCGGAGAAGGTGGAGATTCACGACGTCACCCTTCGGGACGGAGAGCAGCAGGCCGGCATCGAGTTCTCCGCTGAGGACAAACTCCGGATCGCCGAGGCGCTGTCCGAGGCGGGGATCCACCGGATCGAAGCGGGATTGCCCGCGGTGTCGCCGGCGGACCGTGAGGCGGTGGCCCGCATCGCAGCGGCGGGCTTCGACGCGGAGATCTACGCCTTCTCGAGGTGCATGGTGAGCGACGTCGAACTGGCCCTCGACTGTGGGGTGAAGGGCGTCGTGATGGAGGTCCCGGCCAGCCACCACCTGATCGAGAAGGCCTACCGGTGGCCGGTGGAACGGGCCATCGAAGCCTCGGTGGAGTCCACCCGGTTCGCCCACGAGAACGGGCTGCAGGTGACCTTCTTCCCCATCGACGCCACCCGGTCGACCATGACCCAGCTCCTCGACGACCTGGAGACCGTGGCCCGGGAGGGGCACGTCGACAAGGTGGCCCTGGTCGACACCTTCGGTGTGATATCACCCCACGCCATCACCTACTACACCCGACGGGTCAAGGAGCGGCTGGGAGTACCACTCGAAACCCACTTCCACATGGACTTCGGGATGGGGGTGGCCAACACCATCCTGGCCGCTGCGGAGGGGGCCTCGGTCCTCCACACCACCGTGAGCGGACTCGGGGAGAGGGCCGGCAACGCCCCGACCGAGGAGACGGTCCTGGCGTTGCTCACCATGTACGGGATCGACACCGGCATCAAGACAGAGCGGTTCACCGAGATCGCCCGCCTCGTGTCAGATCTCTCGGGGGTCAAGCAGCCCCCCAACCGGCCGGTCACAGGGGACATGCTGTTCAAGGTGGAGTCGGGGATCATCGCCACCTGGGTGAAGAACGTCGGCGATGCGGACCTGCTGGAGCCCTTCCCCTATCGTCCCGAACTGGTGGGGCAGCCGCCTCCCGAGATCGTGCTCGGAAAGGGTTCCGGCCTCGACTCGGTCGCCATATGGTTGGGGAAGATCGGCATCTACGACGCCGAGACCAAGGAGATCGAAGCGGTGCTGGCCGAAGTGAAGGCCAAGTCGTTGGAGAAGAAGAGGCTGCTCACCGAGGACGAGTTCCGTGAAGTCGTCCAGCAGGTGCTGCCAGGTCGGATCTGAGAGAGAGGAGCAACCACATGAAAGAGGCGTTCGGCGTCTTGAACACCGACTGGAAGGAAGGAATCAACTGGGCGCGGGTCAGGGAGTATCGGCTGAAGCGGGCTCACGAAGCCATGGAACGGCACGGCCTCGGGGCCCTGCTCCTGTTCTACGACGAGAACATGCGGTACGTGTCGTCCACCCTGACCCCTGGGTGGAACCGGCTCAAGCCGGGACTCCGCTACGTGGTGCTCCCCAAGGGCAAGAAGCCGATCGTCTACGAGCAGGGCGACATCGGCTTCCACCTCAAGGTCCACAACCCCTGGATTCCACATGAGAACATCCGCCACTCCTACGTGTGGATCAAGGGGGCGGTCGGTCCCGCCGCCGACCAGCAGGTCGCCAAGTTCGTCAACGCCCTCCTCGACGACCTGGAGGACGCGGGGGTGAAGGACGAACCGTTGGGAGTCGACTTCATCGACATCAACCTGATGCGGGCCTTCGAGCAGAGGGGGATCACCTGGACCGACGGGATGACCCCGATGATGGAGGCTCGGGCCATCAAGAGCCCCGACGAGATCAAGGCGTTCCAGATCGTCGGTGCGATCTGCGACTACCTCCACTACGAGTTCACCAACTTCCTCAAGCCGGGTCTCACCGAGAACGAGGTGGCGGCCTTCGGGTTCGAGAAGCTGTACTCGATCCCGGGCATGGAAGACGTCGAAGACGTGATCGTCTCGTCGGGTCCCAACGCCTGGCCCAACTGGCGCAACTTCTCGGACCGGATGATCCGCCCCGGTGAGCTGGTCATCATCGACCTGGCAGCACTCACCTGGAACGGCATGAAGTCGTGCTGCTACCGGACCTACTGCGTGGGCGGCAAACCCACCGACGAACACAAGCGGACCTACGAGACCGCCCACAAGTGGTTGTGGGACTCGATCGAAGCCACCAAGCCCGGGGTCACCACAGCCGACGTGGCCGCCAAGTGGCCGTCGGCCAAGGAGGCCTGGGGTTACGAGGAAGAGGACCAGGCGGCGGCCAACAACTGGGGCCACGGCCTGGGACTCGCCCAGTACGACCCGCCGGTCATCTCCCGGATCTGGTCCCTGGATCACCCGGTGGAGATCCAGCCGGGCATGACGTTCGCCCTCGAGACCCAGCACGGCAAACTCCACGACCACGGTGTGCGGCTCGAGGAGATGCTCTACGTCACCGAGACGGGCATCGAGTTGGTGACCACCTACGCCAACCACGAGATCATCGTCGTCGACTGACAGGGTGATCTTCACCCTGGACGACCCGGGAGCAGACGACCCTCGCCGGTCGGGCGCCAAGGCGGCCTGGCTGGCGAGGGCTCGTCGCGCAGGGCTGCCGGTTCCACCCGGTCTGGTGCTGGACGCCGCTGTCTCCCGCCCGTACCTGACGAAGGCTGCGGAAGCTCTGGCGGTTCGTGGGTCTGGTCGGGCCCGGCTTCTCGTCTCCGGGTCGGAACTGGAACCGGTCCTGAAACGACGACTGGTCGAGGAAGCATCGAAGCTCGGGAGCCGTCTGGCGGTCCGATCCTCGTCGGTGTTGGAGACCGGCGGCGAGTGGGCTGGGGCTTTCAGCTCCTACCTGGACGTCGACACCTCCGAGCTGGAGAAGGCGGTGCTCGGATGCTGGGCCTCCGTGTTCACCGTCGATTCGCTCCACCGGTTCGAGGCGACCGGGCTGGAACCCCACACCCACCCGATGGCGGTCTTGATCCAGCCCTACCTCGACCCGTCGGCTGGCGGGGTCGCCTGGATCGAGGGCGACACGGTCCGAGTCGAAGCCGTCCCGGGCTCCCCGGCGGGTCTTCTGGGTGGATGGGTCAAGGGCACATGGGCCGAAGTCGACTCGGAGGGCCGAGTCTCCTACCGGGGGACCGAAGTGGCTCCCGAGGCGGTAGCCGCCGCCGCTCGAGTCCTTCGGCACGCCTCGTCGGCGCTGGGGGTCGACCATTGCGAGTGGATATACACCGACCGGCTCTGGCTGTTGCAGCTCCACCGGAGGGGAGTCGCCGAGACCCGGCCCCGGGCGGTCCCCACCGAGGTGATCCAACCCCAGGTGTTGCGGATCGCCCGCGTCGTCCGTAGGGCGCCCGGACCGCTGGGCGAGAGGCTGGTGCTCCCCTGGGCGGTGGCCGCCGGGGAGTCGACTGCCCGACCGTGGGAGGGCGACCCGGCCCTGGCCTTCGATCGAGCCGTCGAGCTCAGCCAGGAGTTGGCCGCGTCGGTGTGGGGTCTTCCGCCGGGTGAGGCGGTCGAGCGGGCGGTCGCGGCCCTCCGGGCTCTGCGGGGAGAGGATCCGGAAGGCGCGGCCGAGTTGTTCGAGGGGCTCACCCCGCCGGACCCCAACCTGGTCGCGGTCGCGTGGGGAGCGGTCGACGCGACCCGTAGGCATCTGGCCGATCTGGGTGTGGTCGCCCATCCGCATCTGGCTTGGTTCCTCGAACCCTCCCAGATCGAAGCAGCTTTGAGGGGGGAGCGAGCGCTCAGACGAGACCGGGCCGGCTTCGACCGATGGGAGCCGCTCCAGGCGGCGGTGGCGATCGCTACCGGGACGCCGACCGAAGGGCGGTCCGCCGCGGCTGGCCTGGGGGCGGGTCGCATGCTGTGGGTGGCGGAACCCGACGACCTCCGCCGATTCCGCCCTCGCGACGTGGTGGTGGTGCCTCGCCCGCTCCCGCAGGTGGCACCCCTCCTCTGGGACGCGGCCGGGCTGGTCAGCCTGGAAGGGAGTCCCGCCGCCCATCTGTTCGAGTCGGCCCGTTCCCTGGGGGTGCCGGCGGTGTGCGGGATCGAACCCGCCTGGGATCCGGGATCGGCCACCGGCCGGCTCCTGCTGGCGGTGGACGGCGACG
Organism: Acidimicrobiia bacterium; assembly: GCA_026002975.1. GTDB lineage: Bacteria > Actinomycetota > Acidimicrobiia > Spongiisociales > ZC4RG35 > BPGJ01. The sequence continues at coordinate 42,569 of BPGJ01000003.1, read as the reverse complement.
CAGGCATCGTCTACTCGATGGACTGGTGACGATGGCGGGGAGGTCGATGAGGAGGCGGGAAGACCTGCCGCTGATCACCGGCTCGGGCGCCTACCTGGCCGACCTGAGACTCGACGGGATGCTGCACGCGGGTTTCATCCGATCCGACGAACCCCACGCACTGGTCGAGGAGGTGCGGATTCCCCCCAAGGTCGCCGCGTTCACGGCTGCCGACCTGGGACTGGACAGGCCCATGCCCGACCTCCACCCTCATCCCCTGCTCGACCACGCCCACCGTCCCGCCCCGCTCGCCGGTCGAGAGGTCTGTTACGTGGGCGAGCCCATCGCGGTGGTGCTGGCCGACCGACCCGAGACGGCGACGGACCTCCGGGACCGGGTGGAGGTGGAGTACACCCCCCTACCGTCGGTCGGGGACCCGCGGTTGGCCCTCGAGGAGGACTCGCCTCCCGTTCACTTGGGCGACACGTCCAACAGGGTGGCCCGCCTGTCGGTCACCTTCGGGGACGCCGAGACGGCCCTGCGGAGGGCCGACGAGGTGGTGGAGGTCCGGCTGCGTCAACATCGAGGCGCTGCGGTTCCCATGGAGACCCGCGGGGTGTTGGCGGTTTGGGACGAGTCGAGGGAGACCCTCACCGTTTGGACCTCCACCCAGTCACCTTTCGGGGTGCGGCGGGTGATCGCCGAGTATCTCTCGCTGGATCCCGACCGGGTCAGAGTGGTGGCCCCGGACGTGGGAGGTGGATTCGGACCCAAGGCGGCGGTGTACCCGGAGGAGGTGGTGGTCGCCGCCTTGGCGATCCGGCTGGGTCGACCGGTCCGCTGGCTGGAGGGACGCCGCGAGAACCTCACCTGCATGCTCCAACAGCGGGACCAGTTCTGGACCCTACGGGGCGCGTTCGATCGGAACGGAGGGATCCTCGGAATCGAGGGGCACGTCGTCCACGACAACGGGGCCTACGTGCCATATGGGCTGCTGCTGCCCGCCACCTCCCTGCGGCTCATATCGGGGCCCTACCGAATCGAGTCGGTCGACGTAGCCCTCGACTCGGTGTACACCAACCGGGTCCCCACCTCACCGGTGAGGGGTGCAGGCCGGCCCCACGCGGTGTTCGCCCTGGAGAGGCTGTTGGACACAGCGGCCCGCGCCCTGGGGATGGACCGGGCCGAGATCCGGCGCCGCAACCTGGTTCGACCCGGCGACATGCCCTACCAGGTGCCCATTCCCCTCCCCGGGGAACGACCGTCACCTACGACTCGGGCGACTACCCGACCGCCTTGGAAAAGGCCCTGGAAGCCGGCGGTTGGGACGGTTTCGAGGCGAGGAGACGCGAGGCCGCCACCCGGGGACGCAAACGGGGTCTGGGTCTGGCCATGTACGTGGAGGACACCGGCCTGGCCCCGGCGGACCCCGCCATCGCGCGACTGCTGCCCGACGGCAAGGTGCTCCTGCTGGTCGGAACCCCGAGCCAGGGTCAGGGTCATGCCACCACCCTCGCTCAGGTGGCGGCGGACCACCTGGGATGCCCTCCCGAACAGGTCGAGGTGGAAGCCGGCGACACCCGCCTGGTGCCTGCCGGGGGCGCCACCGTGGCCAGCAGGACCGCGGTCACGGTGGCCAACTCGGCGGCCCGTGCGGCACGAGGCCTGGCCGAGCTGTTGAAGCGGCTGGCGGCCGAGCTGCTCGAAGCGTCAGTCGACGACTTGGTTCTCGCCGACGGACGGGTCGGGGTGAGGGGACAACCGGACGCCTCGGTTCCGCTGGCCGTACTGGCCGCCCGATTCCCCGGCTCCCGACTGGCCGAGGAGGTGGAGGAGCTGTCGGTGACGGCGGAGTCCCCCTACCGCGGCCCCGCCTTCGCGTACGGGGCACACGTCGCCGAGGTCGAGGTCGACCCGGAGGTGGGAGACGTCGACCTGGTCGCCTACATCATCGTCCACGACTGCGGAGTTCCCATAAACCCGATGATCGTGAACGGGCAGATCGACGGAGGGTTCGCCCACGGGTTGGGCAACGCCCTGTTCGAGAGGATCGTCCACTCCCCCGACGGGCAGCCGGTCACCACCACCCTCATGGACTACCGGATTCCCTCGGCCACGGACGTCCCGACCCCCCTGAAGCTGCACCTCGAGACGCCGTCACCTTTCAACCCGTTGGGGGTCAAGGGTGCAGGAGAAGGCGGAACCCTGCCGGTGGCAGCCGCGGTGGCGTCCGCGTTGGAAGACGCCCTCGGCCGGCCGATGAACCATCATCCGATCAGCTTCGAGGAGATATGGAGAGCGGCGTGAGAGTCGAGGTGATAACCGTCGGCGATGAGCTCCTCCAGGGGAGGGTGGTGAACACCAACGCGACCTCGATCGCGCTCCGCCTCACCCAGGCCGGTTTCGAGAACCCCCGGCAGGTGGTGGTGGGAGACGACCGGGAGGTCATCTCTCGATCGGTGGCCGACGCCCTCCGCAGATCCGACGCGGTCATCGTGACCGGTGGTCTCGGCCCGACCCCGGACGATCTCACCCGGGAAGCTCTGGCCGACCTGGCCGGAGTCGAGCTGATCCGCGACCCCGAGTGGGTGAACCGGCTGATCGAACGGGCGCGGCTCCTCGGCCGATCGACCAACCCGGCGATGCTGCGCATGGCCGATCGACCCGCCACGGCCAAGCCGATCCCCAACCGGACCGGAGCAGCGCCCGGCCTCGAGATGGAGATCGGATCCAAGCCGGTGTTCGCGCTTCCAGGCGTCCCATCCGAGTTGGTCACCATGCTCGACGAGGAGGTGATGCCCCGACTGGAGAGGCGGCTCGGCCGGTCGCGTGGCCGTGGTTCGCATCCTCCGGGTGTGGGGTATGTGGGAGTCGGAGGTGGCCGACGTGCTCGCCGACCTGTGGGGGGAGGGCGTGAGGGCCGCCTTCCAGATCTCCGACGGCGAGGTGCAGGTTCGGATCGCCGTCTCCGGCCTCGACCCTCAGGAGGCGGCGGCGCGGGCCGATCGGATCGCCGCCGAAGCGAGTCGCCGCCTGGGCGAGTCGGTGTTCGCCACCGACGACCAGAAGGTCGAGGACATGGTGGCCTCCCTCCTCGTCGAACGGGGATGGAGGGTGGCGATCGGGGAAGACCTGACCGCAGGATCGGTCGCCAATCGCCTGTTCGTCGCCCATCCCGAGGTGCTGGCGGCAGGAGTCATCCGTAGAACGGAGGTTTCACCCCTCGCCGAAGCCGAAGAGCTGCGCCGCCAGGTGGGAGCCGAAGTGACCTTGTGGGTCGGTCCCGGCACGACGACGGATCGCGGCACCACCCGGGTCGAGATCGGGATCGTCACCCCGGAAGGTCAACTGACCGACGTGTTCGAGTACCACGGCGGCCCCACCGCCGTACGCACCGTGGCGGCCGCCGCCGCACTCCACCGTCTCCGTCGGGTGCTCTCGTCGCCGGCTCAGGGTCGGCGCCACTCCTCGACCTGACCCACGTCGGCCTGGAGGCCGACCGCCTCGATCGCGGCGACCGCGGCCTCCTCGTCGACGTGGGACACGTCGCCCGACACGCCCACCCCTCCGACCACCTGTCCGTCCCTCCGCACCAACACCCCGCCGGCCACCGGCACCAGGCGACCACCGGAGACCGCGGCCAGCGAAACGAAGAAGCCGGCCAGCTCGGGCCTCGCCGCCCTCTCGGCGATGACCCTGGTGGGAAGACCCATACCCAGAGCTCCCCACGCCTTGGCGATCGCGATCTGCACCCGGAGGAACTCGGACCCGTCCTCCCTCTTGACGACGATGGGGTGCCCGCCCGTGTCCAGCACCGCCACCGTCAGCTTTCCGGAGCCCTGCTTCCTGCCCCAGTCGATGACGCCGTCGGCGATGGCGTCGGCTTCCGCCAATGTCAACATCTGGGCCTCCTCGGGGTCGCTCACCCGGCCATCGATCCTATATCGTGCAGGGCATGAGCCGCTATGCGAAAGGACCCTTCGCGGTCGACTGGGAAGACCGATACGACTTCGCCGAGCTGCGACGGCAGAGGTTGGAGAGAGCCCATCGAGCCCTCGACGAGTCGGACGTCGACTTCCTGCTGGTATGGAAAGACGAGAACGTCCGATACCTGACGGCTCTGCGGGCCCAACTCATCGCCGGGAAGACCACCTCCCTCAACGGAGCCATCTTGGCTCCCGGCGAACCGCCCGTCCTCCTCGGTTCGGGAGGCGAGTTGGACAAGGCGCGAGCGGGTATGTCGTGGATCGGCGAAGCCCATGCCGTGCCGATCATGGAACAGCGGGAACTGGTCGACGGGTTCGTCAGGGACATCCTCAAGCCGCTACTCGAAGAACGCGGTTTGAGCGGAAGGATGGGGGTCGACCAGGCCAACATCTCGTTCGTCGAGGCGGTTCGCCGTCATCTACCCGACGTGGAGCTGGTCGACGGTGACACCGTGATGCACCGGGCCCGCATCGTCAAGACCGACCTCGAGGTGGCCGTGATCGAAGAGGCGTGCGCCATCGGCGATGCCGTCACCCAGCGAGCCCTCGAGTCGGTCAAGGCGGGGCGTCGGGAGCTGGAGGTGGCCGGCGACGCCATGCAAACGCTCTTCTATCTGGGTGGCGAGATGGCCCACGTCATCACACCCTTCGTCGCCTCGGGTGAACACATGTCCCCGCCCCACCGGATCGCGACCGACAAGCTGATCCGCAATGGAGATCTGTGCTTCATCGATATCGGGGCGATGTGGAACGGCTACTTCGCCGACATAGGGCGAACCACCATCGTGGGGAAACCCACCAGGATGCAACAGAAGATCTACACCGCGGTGTATCAGGGCCTGATGGCCGGCATCGAGCAGATGCGTCCCGGCCGCACCAACGCCGACGCCGCCCAAGCCGTGATCGACGCCATCGCCGAATACGGGTTCGAAGACCACCTCTTCAGCCTCTTCATCGGCCACGGCATCGGGATGGGCGCCAACGAGCCGCCCTACATAGGCGAAACGCTGCCCGGCGCCACCGTCTACGAATTCCAGCCGAACATGGTGTTCGCGGTGGAACCCCTCGTCTGGGTCCCCGGGGTCCGCGGAGGAGGCGGAGTCCGGATAGAAGACATGGTTCTGGTGACCGAAGACGACCCGGTGATCCTCTCGAGGGTCGAATACGAAGAGAGGCTGCTCACCTGAGCGAACTCCGCTCAGGTCTTTTTGGCCTCCTTGGAGTTCCTCGCCTCGAAGGCCTTCAAGGCGACACCTAGGTGTTCGGTTATCGCCTCCACCGCCGCCTCGGTGTCACGGCGTTCCAAAGCGTCGAGGATCCGAGCATGCTGCTCGTTGGCCTCGGTGCGCAGCGACGGCACGTCGTGGAGGGAAGCACCGATGTACATGACCGATGCGTCCTGGAGGCCCCGGATGATCGACGCCAGGCGGGGCGACGCCGCCGATTCATACACCGCCATGTGGAAGGTGCGGTTGTAGTCGACCCATTCGGCCGAATGCGGTTCGTCGATCATGCGTTGGTGGAGCTTCCTGAGGCGTTGGAGCAGCTCGTCGGTGAGCTTGGGGACGGCCTGGCGCATCGCCACGGGCTCCAAGATCATCCGGATCTCGTAGATCTCGTGGAGCTCCTCGGCGCTGAGTTCCTGCACCACGGCTCCCCGGTGGGGGTCGAACCGCACCAGTCCCTCGCTGGCCAGATCGCGTAGCGCTTCCCTGACCGGGGTGGTGCTCACCTCCAGGGTCGCCGCCAGCTCCGCCTGTACCAGCCTCGCGCCGCTGGGCAGATCCCCGTTGAGGATGGCACGTCGGATCGCCTCCCTGACGAACTCGTGGGCGGTCTGCCGGCCGCCACCTACCGACGCGTCGAACAGTTTGCCTAGTTCCGCCACGAAACTGCATGATATCCGGCGGTTCCTCGGGTAGGGGGGTTTACGGGTTTGCCTGTCGAGCCCATTCTCGCCTACAATCGTTTGCAGCCATCTCCAGGGAGCCGCAGGAAGGAGCCGCATGACACGAGCAGAATTCGCCCATACGGTCGGTTGGATCGGGACCGGGAGGATGGGATACGCCCTGGTCGAACGACTCCTCCGGGCCGGCGTCGACGTATGGGTCTACAACCGAACCCGTTCGAAGGCCGAACCCCTCGCGGCTCTCGGCGCGAAGATCGTCGACTCGCCTGCCGACCTGGCCTCCAGAGACATCGTGTTCACCATCGTGGCGGGTCCCCAGGACGTGGTCGACGTCACTTTCGGTGAGTCCGGTGTCTTGAGTAGAGCCGACTCCCGCCCCAAGGTGCTGGTCGATTCGACCACCATCGACCCCGACACCTCGGCGGAACTGCGGGCCAGGGCCCAGGAGCTGGGGACGGCTCTGCTGGCCGCTCCGGTGAGCGGCAACCCGAAGGTGGTCAAGTCGGGGAAGCTCACCGTGGTCACGTCGGGCCCCCGCGACGCCTACGAGATGGCCCGTCCCTACCTCGAGCTCTTCGGTCGCAAGGTCACATATGTGGGCGGTGCGGACGAGGCCCGGCTGGTGAAGATCTGTCACAACCTGATGTTGGGGGTGGTGGCCCAGTCGATGGCCGAGATCACCATCCTCGCCGAGGCTGCCGGGGTGTCAAGGGCCGATTTCCTGGAGTTCCTCAACGAGTCGGTGATGGGTTCCACCTTCACCCGTTACAAGACGCCTGCCTACGTGAACCTGGACTACACGCCCACTTTCACCTGGCATCTGCTGAGGAAGGACTTCGAGCTGGGGCTCGACGCCGGGCGGAAACTCGACGTTCCCCTGCCCACCGCGGCGCTGGTCCACTCGATCATCATGGAGGGCATCGGCCTCGGTTACGGGGATCAGGACTTCGCGGCCCTGCTCACCCGTCAGGCCCGGGCCTCGGGGATGGAGATAACCCCCGAGAACCGGGAAGTGTCGGACGGCCTGGAAGAATGAGCCTGCTCGACACGCTGATCGAGAGGGGTCACACCCGCCTCCACATTCGAGGCGAATGGGTGGAGTCCTCTGATGGTGCCACCTTCGAGGTGCTGGATCCGTCGAACGGACGACCCATCGCCGAGGTGTCGAGCGGTAGCGTCGAGGACGCCCTGGCCGCGGTGGAGGCCGCCCACGAGGCAGCCGCAGACTGGTCCTCGGTGGCTCCCCGCACGAGGGGGGAGATCCTGAGGAACGCCTTCCGTCTCATGATCGACCGGGCCGACCAGCTGGCTGAGCTGATCACGCTGGAGATGGGCAAGGCGATCAAGGAGTCCCGGGCCGAGGTGGCGTATGCCGCCGAGTTCTTCAGGTGGTTCTCCGAAGAGGCGGTCCGGAACCAGGGAACCATCCAGAGGGCACCCGGGGGTGACAAGAGGATCGTCGCCATCCACCAGCCGGTGGGGGTAGCGCTGTTGATCACCCCTTGGAACTTCCCCGCGGCGATGGCCACCCGCAAGATCGGCCCTGCCGTGGCGGCGGGCTGCACGATGGTGCTGAAACCGGCTTCGGACACCCCGCTCACCTCGCTCGCGATCGCCGCGCTGCTGGAGGAGGCCGGCCTCCCACCGGGTGTTCTGAACGTGCTGCCTTCCCGGCGGTCTTCGGAGGTCGTCTCGGCCATGCTGGCCGACGACCGGGTACGGAAGCTCTCGTTCACCGGATCCACCGAAGTCGGGCGAACCTTGCTGGAGCTGGCTGCTCGGCGGGTCGTCAACTGCTCCATGGAACTCGGTGGCAACGCCCCGTTCCTGGTGTTCGAAGACGCAGACCTCGAAGCCGCAGTCGAGGGAGCCATGGTCGCCAAACTCCGCAACGGTGGCCAGTCTTGCATCGCCGCCAACCGGATCTACGTCCACGAGAAGGTGGCCGATCGGTTCGCCGACCTCCTGGCAAAGGCGATGGAGTCGGTCCGGGTCGGCCCCGGGCTCGATCCCGAGGTCGAGCTGGGGCCGGTCATCAACGCCGGCGCCCAAGCGGACATGGAGGAGGCGGTCGAGCTGGCGGTGTCCGGAGGCGGCCGGGTCAAGACGGGTGGGGGCAAACCCGATTCGCCCGGCTTCTTCTACCTCCCCACCGTGGTGGACGGGGTGTCGCCCGACAACCCGGTGCTGCGCCGCGAGATCTTCGGCCCGGTGGCTCCGGTGGTCCGCTTCTCCACCGACGAGGAGGCCATCCGAATGGCAAACGATTCGATCCACGGGCTGGCCGCGTACCTATATACCTCGGATCTTTCCCGGGCCATGCGTACCGCCGAAGCGATCGAGGCGGGCATGGTGGGGATCAACCGAGGCCTGATCTCGGATCCGGCCGCCCCGTTCGGCGGGGTGAAGCAGAGCGGCCTCGGCCGGGAGGGAGGACACGAGGGCCTGATGGAGTTCCTCGAGACCAAGTACATAGCGGTGGACTGGTGAGGATCAGCCGCCGGTCGGCTTCCTCACCCACCGCATCTGCAGGTTCACCCCGGCGTCTTTGAGCAGGTTGTAGACCGGGCACCGGGCCTCGGTCTCCTCCACCACCTCGCGGAATCGCTCTTCGGGCTCATCGGTCGTCACCACGGCGTCGACCCGGACCGTGCGGAAGTGGGGCCGGACCCCCCTGACACCCATTCGCCCACGTATGTCGATGGTGTACTCGGCGTCGAACTCGATGCCCTGGTAGGCGAAACCCATCTCGGCGGCGGTGCGGTTGAAGGTGACCGACTCGCAGCCCAACAGCGCTCCCAGCACCGTCTGGAGGGGAGAGGGTCCCTCCCCCGTCCCTCCGTGAGCGATGGGCTCGTCGGTGGCGAAATACCCGTACTCTCCGAAGTCGATCTCGGTGAACATGCCGCCGTGGTTGACGGCCGACACCTGCTTCCTGCGGACGATGGGTTTGGAGAGATCGACCGTCTCGTCGGTGGTCATCTCTCCACCACCCCGGTCAAGACGTCTCCCAGGACCTCCCCATGGCGCAGGTCGAGCGTCTTCAGCCATCTCTGTTGACCCGAGGTGAGCGCAATGAAGAACCCGAGCTCGACCAGCTCGGGAACGGTGAAATGCCGGTGAAGACGCTCCCAGAGTTCTGGGGTGGCCAGGGACGCGTCCCATACCACTGCGTCGGTGTACGCCAGAGCAGCCTTCTCCCGTTCGGTGAACCGGTCGGAACGTTCATAGTCGAGGAGTTCGTCGTAGCGCCCCTCGTCCCCTGCGGCCTTCGACGACCGCTGGGCGGCGCAATAGCCACACTGGACGGTCTTGGTCACGTACACCCGGCACAGCTCCTTCAGCTCGTGGGGAACCACACCGTTGACGAACACCTTGTCCCACGCGTCGGTGAAGGTCTTCAACACGGCGGGGACGTGAGCCCTGATCGCCTGGCTCTCGGGACGGGGCGTGCCCTCCCGTCTCGCCCGTTCGAGGATCTCGAGGGCCCACGGCTCCAGCCGGTCCAGGTCGGGATATGGGATACGGGGCATGCGTTCAACTTAGCCCGCTACGGCCATCCCTACAAACGATTGTCGCCTGGCCGACCGATCTAGGCGTCGTCGGGCGGAGGAGCGGTCGACGACCTCACCGAGAGGATGGGCTGGAGGCGTACCGATATGGTCTCGGTGTCGGACCGCTCGCCCGAGAGGAGCCCGAGCAGCAGCTTGGCCGCCTCCTCCCCCATCCGCCGGAAAGGGACCCTGACCGAGGTCATCGGAGGCTGCATGAGGTCGAGCAGAGCGATGTCGTTGTATCCGGTGACCGAAACATCCCGACCCACCTCCTTGCCGAACTCGCGGATCGCCCTGTAGCAGCCCAGCCCGATCAGATCGTTGCCGGCGACGATGGCGGTCAGGTCGGGCAGGCGTTCGAGCAGACGCTGCGCTGCCCGGTAGCCGGGCTCCACCTGAAACCACTCGGCTTCCTCGACCTGCTCGGGCGAAACGTCCAGCCCGAGGCTCTGCATCCATCCGAAGAACCCCTGGTAGCGACCCCAACCCGTGGAGAGGTGACGGGGCCCGGCCACGTGGCCTATCCGACGGTGACCCAAGCCCACCAGGTGACGCACGACCAGGCCGATACCGGCCTGGTCGTCGACCACGATCGAAGGGACCAGGTACTCGTCGGTGGTCCGGTTGACCAACACCGTGGGGATGTCCTGGGCCCGCAACTCCGACACCACCTCGTCCTCCCGCAGCGCCGTGGCCAACACCAAACCATCGACTCTCCGCTCCAGCAGGGTGGCCACCAGCGGCTTCACGTTCCCACCCCGGTCCACGTTGGTGATCAACACCGAATACCCGCCCGCGCCGAACACCGACTCGGCGCCGGCCACCAGCGGCCCGAAGATGGGGTTCTCGATGTCGGGGATCACCATTCCGATCGTCATCGTCTGGTTGGTGCGCAGTCCCCGAGCCAGAGGGTGAGGTCGATAGCCGAGGCGACGAGCCACGGCGAGCACCTTCTCGACCGTCTCAGGATTGACCACCGAGCGCGTGGCGGGGTTGAGGGCTCGCGAGGCCGTCGAGGTGTGGACACCCGCCTCGCGTGCCACGTCTCTCAACGTCACCCGGCCGGCCATGGCGACAGCATAACGAGGGCACCCGTGACCGGCCCGACACGGCGACCCACGATCGATGGAGCAATCGATTGCTGATGGCCGACGCGGCGCCTAGGATGCCGACATGGCCAACATCAGCTACGTCACCCCCGCACGTGTCGAGGATGCGGAGTGCCGCCGCTGGTTGGAGGATGCGATCGCGGCCGGCAAACCCGGTCCCGAGATACAGGCCATCAGGGCACATGTGCCCGGTGTGATGCGGTCCTTCACCAAGACCCGGGAGTGGATATACCACTCGGGTGTCCTGGACTACGAGTTGAAGGAGCTGCTGCGTGCCTACATCGCGCTCTCGGCCGACTGTGGCTACTGCGCCCGCCAGGGCACCGCGGCGTCGTTCGACGACCGGGACAAGGACGAGCTGTTCAACTACGAGCAGTCCGATCGGTTCGACGCCCGCCAGAAGGTGGCCCTCAGGTATGCCGACGCCATCATGTGGGATTCCCAGTCGGCGGCCACCGACGAGGCACTGTGGAAGGAGCTGAGGGAGCACTTCTCGGAGCCCGAGATAGTGGAGCTCGGATACTGGGTGGGCTTCACCTTCGGCGGCCAACGTTGGATCAAGACCCTGGGGGCGACCCAGGGTGAACTGGCCGAGGCGATTCGCCGCGAATCGGTCGAGGTCAGATGAAGCGTCCCTCTTCGGCCGCCTCCAGGGCGAACAGGCGGTCGATGAGGAACAGCATCTCGGTCAAGGCGTCGTCCTCCAACGTCCGGATGATGGCTTCGCTCTTCCCCAGGAACTGGCGCAGCCTCTTGGAGACCATCTCGTTGGCGGTCGGTGACGACTCTTCCCTGGCCAGGATCTCGGAAACGGTCTCACGGTATCTATCGGCGGCGTCGAGAGCCGCATAGAGGGCGCTCTCCAGCTCCCGGGTTCTCTCCCGCACCCGTTCATAGATCATCCCAGCCACCGGTCCCACCTCCTCCACCGAAAGGGCAGCTCCACCACCGTTTCCGGGCTTTGCGCCAACTCCAACAGCTCGAGCAGCTGACCGAGCACCAGGTGGTGCTGGTCGGGTCGGTTCGGTTCACCCAGAGGATTACCCAACGGAAACCGCACGTAGGCGGCCCGCGAGATCCTCATGTGGAAGGTGATCTCGGGGCGGAGGGTGAGGCTGACCGTCGAGATACCGGCCGACTCGATGGCTCCCTGGATCAGTCCGACCGACCGGTGGCACATGGGTCAGCCGGGGACCAGGATCACAACGTCGACGTCGGCGTCGGCGAGCAGCCCGGCGACCTCCGGAGCGGTTCGTTCGGCGACCTCCGTCGGGTCCGGGTTGAACCCCATCATCCCGATGTGGAAGGGAGCGACCTCCCCTATCCGGCCGGCGTTCATCAGCTCGGTCAGCCTGTCGATGGGGAACACCACGTTGGGATCGAGCCGTGCCGAGGAGGTGTCGTAGTGGGTGTGGGAGAAGCGAAGCCTGTTTGGAGCTGCATCACCGGGGATGATCCGGTAGGAGGGATCGCCCTCGATGCTCTCCGTGTCGAAGGGAGGCTGGTCCTCCAAGTGCACGCCCGCGGTGGACACCAGAGCCACCGTGCATTCCTCGAGAGGTCCGGAGAGAGGTGTGAAGGCCGCCGTCTGGTTGACCCGATGGTTGGCCCCGTGGTGGGTCTCCTCCACCCGCGCCACCCAGTCGCGATATTTGCGACCCAGCTCCTCGGGATCGATCGACAGCTCACTCCACAGGGCCATGCGAGGGCGGGATCCTAACACCTACAATCGTTTGTCAGCCCTTCGAGTTCCAAGGAGGCAGGGTGAGCAACGAGCTGGGTTTCGCACCGTCGGAAGATCCCTTCGTCGTCGCCCATGGCGGCTTCTACCGGAGATGGCTCGCCATGATCGACGATCTCGACGAGCTGAGAGAAGCGGTGTCCCGCCTCACCGGCACAACCGAGGACGTCTGGATCCCGGTCTGGCGGGAGTACGGAAGGCGTCACGAAGAGGAGGGCGATCGGCTGGCCGCCCAGGGCGATCTGGAACGGGCGAGGAGGGAGTATCTGCAAGCCAAGACCTACTACGCTATCGGTCGTTTTCCGGGGGAGATCAGCGACGCCAAGAGGTCGATCAGCGAGGACTGCCGTCGGGCGTATCTCAAGGCGTGTGCCCACCTCGACCCTGCCTTGGAGGTAGTGGACATCCAACATCAAGGGGCGACCATCAAAGGGCACTTCCGTTCACCGCGGGCGGACCGGCCGGTCCCGGCGGTCCTCATCATGTGCGGCGCGGACGTCTTCAAGGAAGACCGGGGATGGGCGGCCGAATACGCCCTGGAGAACGGTCTCGCTTCGCTGGTGGTGGACGGTCCGGGGACCGGGGAGAACCCGTTCCCCTGGGAACCCGACTCGGTTACCGCCTGGAAGGCCGCCTTCGACTACCTGGCCGCTCGCCCCGAGGTGAACGCCGGCCGGGTGGGTGCCTTCGGTATCAGCCGTGGGGGCTATTCGGTGATGCAGCTCGCCGGAACCTACCCCGACGACGTCAAGGCCGTGGTGGCCATCGCGGGACATCCATTCGGATATCGGATGACCGACGACGAGTTGGAACAGTACGTCGCGAACGCCAACCGCCGGGCCCAGTGGCGCTTCGGACCTCCGGACGGTCCCCCATCCTTCCTTCCGACCTCACAGGAGAAGGAGGAGGAGCGTTTCCGGAAGTGGGCCCTCTCGGAACTCGGGATCGTCGACTCGATCACGATGCCGGTCCTGATGATCAACGGGAAACACGACCATCTCGCGCCCATCGGGAACATCTACTTCATGTTCGAGCACGGGCCGGTCACGGGAAAGGAGGCCCGGGTGTATCCGGACGACGGCCACTGCGCCTTCAAACACGTCGGCGAGTGGGGCCCCGCCAGCTTCCGCTGGCTGGCCGAGAAGCTGGGCGGCTGACTCACAGCCGCTCGGCCAACCGCACGGGTTCGAGCGGGTCGACGGGCGGGACGAAGCTGACGAGGATCTCGTCCACTCCTATCTCCCGATAGGCGGCCACCCGTTCCCGCACCTCCCCCAAGTCGCCCGAATACCTGAACTGGACAGACACCTCGACTCGGCGTCCGTGGAGTCGGCTCGATTCCACGAGAAGCGACCGCCTCTCCCGAAAGGTGTCGGGATCGAACCCGAAATCGGGGAAGTTCCACAGGTCCGCCCAGCGGGCAGCCAACGGGATGGTGCGACGCGGTCCCGCGCCTCCCACCGCCAGAGGAGGCCCGGGCTCCTGGACGGGCTTGGGCACGAGGCGTGCCCCTTGGAGCCGGTAGAAGCGGCCCCGATAGTCGAACACCTCTTGTGTGAACAGACCGCGGAGGATCTCGAGGGTCTCCTCCAGACGATCGAACCGTTCACCCAGGGGAGGAAGCCGTATCCCGAACGCCTCGTGTTCCCTCTCGTGCCAGCCTGCACCGAGGCCGAGGCGAAGGCGTCCGCCGGACACGTGGTCCAGGGTGGTCGCCATCTTCGCCAAGAGGGAAGGATGCCGATACGTGTTGCAGGCAACCATGGTCCCCAGGGTGAGCCGACGCGTCCGGGCGGCCAGACCGGCGAGAACGGTCCATGCTTCGAGGATCGGCAGGTCCTCCGATGCGCGGGGTGGGAGCAGATGGTCGTTGATCCAACCACCCGACCAGAAACCCTCCACGTCGGCGGCCTCCCACCCGCGCCGGAGGTCCTCCCAGGTCGTCTCCTGAGGCCAGAGCTTGAAGGTGAACCTCAAATCTTGGCGCCCACCTCTTGCATCAGTTCCCCGACCTCCACGGCCGCTCCTCGCCGGTCCGAGGATCGAAGGGCGGCATGCACCACCGCCAGGGCCCGGATGGCCTCGTCGGCGCCCACCTCGACCGTCGCCCGTCCACGTATGGCCAAGGCAAACTCCTCGAGTTGCTCACGGAACATGTCGGTGGGTGGGATCTCCACCGGTGGCCTCACCGATTCACCATATGCCTGTGACACCAGGGTGGACCAGCGATCTGCCTGATGCGATTCGTCCCAGTGGGTGAAGTCGAGGTCGTACATCAGGTTCGCCTCGGTTCCCTGTAGGCGCATCTGATACACCCCGGGTGATGCCCAGCCGCAGCCCAGGTAGCCGAGAGCACCCGATTCGAATTCCAGGATGCACATCACGGCGTCGGGAACCTCCGCCGCGGTGTAGAGCCGCCGGGCGTGGGCCGACACGGCGACCACCGGACCGAGGAGGTACTGGAGGGTGTCGGCGTGGTGTACTCCCAGCTGGATCAGGGTTCCACCCGGGGACTTGTCGGCGTACCACCGCCAGGTGTCGGGGTTCAGCTCGAGGCCCCGCTCGTTGCTGAAGTTGGCTTCGGCCAGCGAGATACGGCCGATTCGCCCCGATTCGATCCACTCCTTCATCACCCGGTGACCCCCGAGCCGTCGGGCGCTGTGGCCCACCGCGAAAGCCAGCCCGGAGCGCTCCACGGCTTCTTTGATGGCGGCGGCGTCTTCCAGGGTGTGGGCGATGGGTTTGTCGGTGTAGACGGCTTTTCCTGCCTCGAGGGCCTGCACGATCACCTGGCGATGGGTGTCGTTCGGGGTGGTGACGATGACGCCCTCGAGGTCCGGGTCTGCCAGGAGCTCCTCGTAGGTGGCGGCCGACCGGGGAATCCCGAACTCCTCCTGGAAGGCTTTCCTCTTCTCCTCCGAACGGGAGTAACAGGAGTAGAGCTCGATCACGTCGCCCCGGAGCGCACCCCGGGCGAGTACCCTCGCCCAGCGGCCGAGACCCACGGGTGCCAGCCTCACCTTCTCGTTCATTCTTCCTCCTCTCCTATGGGAAGGTCGGTTTCTTCGAGGTTGGATGTGAGATCTGGATGGGCGAAGAAGCAGACCAGGCGCACCGTGGGGCTGGTCGCCACCGTGGCGTGGAGGGCACCGCGGGGGATCCTCGCCAGATCGCCGGCCGCCAACCGTCCCCACTCTCCATCGACCCACAGCCGCCCCTCCCCCGCCACGACGTATACGTACTCGTCGCTGTGCGGATGGCGATGGGCGGTCCGGGGTGCGCCGCGGGTGACCTCCACCACCCTGACGGCGGCGTCGCCGGCTCCGAAGGGATCGGCCGACCGGCGCCCGGGCAGTTCCTCGAAACTCAGGTGCTCACCGCGAACGAAGGTCATCCAAGCCTCAACTTCCTGATCTCCTCGAACGCCCGAACGATCTCATCCGCCACCCGGTGGGGGAACGCCTCAGCCCGCTCCCGGGTAGCCCAGGCCGGATCGCCGTACCAGCCTTCCCGGTCGATCTCGGTGACGTCGGTGATGTACCCGTACACCGTCCGACCTCGTCTCATCCGGTCGAGGGCGGCCGCCCGCTCGGGTCGGGTCGCCGCTCGGGTTTCCTTCACCAGCGACGGGTCGTAGGCCATCACCGCCATCGCTTCGATCCCGCCGCCGTGGGTGAGCTCGCCTCCCTCGCCGGCGTAGATCTCCTGAGCGACGTAGCAGGCCTGCGCCGACACCACGTAGACGCCTGGGTTGCTCTTCTGCAGCTCCATGGCCACTGCATCCATCGACGGGATGTTGCCCTCGTGCCAGTTCACGAAGAGGAACCATCGAGCTCCGCCGTCCACGAGCTGCCGACAGATGTCGCTCAGCAGGGCTTCGAAGGTGTGGCGGCTGAGGGAGATCGTCCCGGGATGACCGGCGTGGATGGGGGTGACCCCGTAGGGGCCGAAAGGCACCAGGAGCGCGTCCAGGCGTTCGGCCACTTCCGCGGCGACCAGCTCGGCCGCCATCGTGTCGGTGCCGCACGGAAGATGGGGGCCGTGCTGCTCCACGCTCCCGAGCGGGATCACCACCGTACGAGTGGCGGCCAACGCCTCCTCTACCTCTGGACTCGACAAGCGGTAGATGGACTTCACTGCTCAGACCTCCTCGAGCTCTACCGGGTTGAGCGGAGCCTCTCCGATCAGGAGCCTCCGTGCCTCCTCGGCGGCCCGCCTACGGAGGAGGGTCTCCGTCTCCTCGGTGTACCAGGCCATGTGCGGGGTGAGGACCAGCCGATCCTCCAAGCCCGAGAAGGCGCGCAGATCCGGCGGCTCCTGGTCGAACGTGTCCAAGGCCGCCATCCCCGGCCTTCCCCGCCTCAGACCCTCGGCGAGCGCATGGAAGTCGACCAGGCCGCCCCGGGCGGTGTTGACCAGCACCGATCCCTCCTTCATCCTCCCGAGCTCGGTCGCTCCCAAGAGGACCTCTCCGGTGTGTGGGACGTGGAGGGTGACGACGTCGGCCGTGCCCAGGAGATCGCCCAGCTCCGCCAACTCGACTCCTGGCGGTGGCTGCGCCCACGGGTCGTGTCCAACCACCCGCCCGAAACCCACCGCTACGAACAGCTCCGCCACCCGTCTACCTATTCGTCCCAGACCCACCACCCCGGCTGTGGAAGACGACGGAAGATGGAGTGGCCGAAGGGCGTCGAAACCCCAGCCTCCCGCCAGCACCGTCTGGTGGGCCGCCACCAGACGCCGGAGGGCGGCACACGCCAGGGCGAGGGTATGAAACGCCACGGCTTCCGTCCCGTAGTCGGGCACGTAGGCGATGGTGTAGCCCAACTCCCGTGCGGCTACCAGATCGATGGAGTCCAGACCGATACCAGCCCGAACGATGGCCCTACCCCGCAGGCGACCGAGGGCTCGCCGGTCGAGGCGGGGACTCGATCCGACGATCAGCACATCGGCGTCGGCGGCGTCCTCCCATCGTCCGGCATCGAGCCGGACGAGGTCGACGTCCATGCCTGCCAGGACTTCCCGTTCGATGTCGAGGTCCTGGTGCCGCAGCCCGACCACGGCTACCTTCCGCACATGGCGACTCTAACCGGTCTCGTTCTACCCCGGGACCATCAAAGCTACAAACGATTGTGCCATTGCTGCCAGGCTATGACCTGGTGTCGTACCGTCCGACGGGAGAACGATTGCTGGCTTCGGGACTCGACGTCTAGAATCACGAATGGCCATGCCCAACATCCCGTATCCGGACCTGGAGGACCTATCGCCGGAGGACAGGGAGATCCTCGAGAGGGCGAGACGCCGGGGAACGCCACGCCCCGAGAGTCAGGCGATCCGGGCCCACGTACCGGCGGTGCTCCACTCGTTCACCGACATGTGGGAGGCCAGCTTCATAGGCGGGGTCCTCGACCACTCGATCAAGGAACTGTGCCGGGTCTACGTATCGAAGTCGATCGAGTGCGACTACTGAGGGGTTCAACGTTCCGTCCAGGCTGGACGGATGGGCCTCACCGAAGAGGTATACGACGAGCTGCTGCGTTTCGAGGAGTCGGATCGGTTCTCGGCACGGGAGAAGGCGGCACTTCGTTACACCTCGGCCATCCTATGGGAAGCGTCGCTGGCGGACGACGCACTGTGGGAGGAGCTAGGTCGCTGGTTCACGACACCCGAGCTGGTGGAACTCGGGTTCTTCGTGGCCCTGACGAGCGGTCAACAGCGGTGGATCAAGACCTTGGGCATCGGACACAGGGAGGTGCTGGGCGACACCGACATCGGGCTCTCCTCGTCGGCCTCGGCCGATTGATGCGGGTTTGAGACGTGGGGCGCCTGTCTTCCAATGTGAGGCGCATCGCCTGCTTCGCCTGCGGAGCCGCCCACGATCCGACCGTACTCAACACCCTGTGCACGGCCTGTGGGCTGCCTCTCGAGGTCGAGCTCGATCTTCCCCGGGCGCCGCTCTCGGCCGTGGTGTCCGACGAATCCTCGCTCTGGCGATATGCCGCCGTCCTGCCGGTTCCCCGTTCGGAGGCAGTGAGCCTGACCGAAGGATGGACCCCGCTGCTCCAGGTCGGCGATCGGGTGTGGATCAAGGACGAGTCGCGCAACCCGACCGGGTCTTTCAAGGCTCGGGGAATGACGATGGCGGTGTCGGCGGCCCGCTTGTTGGGCGCTCGACGTCTGGTGGCTCCGTCGGCGGGGAACGCCGCAGGGGCACTCGCCGCCTACGGGGCACGGGCGGGCATCCCGGTGAGGGTGGCCATGCCCCAGGACACTCCCCGACCCTTCGTGGAAGAGTGCCGCAACTACGGCGCCGAGGTGGTGCTGGTCGAGGGAACCATCTCGGACGCCGGAAGGTGGCTGGCCGAGCACAGGGACGAAGACGACTTCGACGTCTCCACCCTGAAGGAGCCCTTCAGGGTGGAAGGCAAGAAGACCATGGGGTACGAGCTCTTCGAGCAGTTCGGAGGGATCCTCCCCAACGTCGTGATCTACCCCACAGGTGGAGGCACCGGCCTGGTGGGCATGTGGAAAGCATGGAACGAGATGGAGACCATGGGGTGGATCGACGGACGACGGCCCCGCCTGGTCAGCGTCCAGGCCGAGGGTTGCGCCCCGGTGGTAGCCGCCTTCGAGAGTGGATCCGAGACGACCGTTCCCTGGAAGGATCCTCACACCGCGGCCTACGGTCTGCGGGTGCCCGGACCGATCGGGGGCTTCCTGTGTCTTCGAGCGATCCGAGAGACCGGGGGAACCGCGGTGGCGGTCCCGGAGGACGCCTTGTGGGAAGCCGCCCATCGGCTGTCGGCGTCGTCGGGTATCGACGTGTGTCCCGAGGGGGGAGCCGCCTGGGCGGCCTTCGAGCGTCTCCGTGATTCGGGGTGGATCGGTCCCGACGACCGGGTGGTGGTGTTCAACACGGGGACCGGCCTGAAGTACCGATAGGAGGACCGGGATGCGAGTTCAGGTGGAACGAGTCGGAGGGGCGTCGCCTTCGGGTGACGGCCCGGGGCCTGGAGCTGATCGTCGATCAGACGCCCGACCAGGGTGGACCCGGAGACGGTTTTCGCCCCACCGAGTTGCTCCTCGGTGCCCTAGGTGCCTGTATGGTCGGCACCCTGCTCACCTTCTGTGACAACCAGGGAATCGAGGTGGGCAGGGTCACGGTGGACCTCGAAGACACGCCACTGGACGCACCGAAGCGGGTCGGAACCATCGATGTACGGATGACGATCGACGGGGAACTCGACGACCGGACCGTGGAGACCCTCGGGAGGGTGGCAGCCAGATGCAAGATCCACAACACCCTGACGTCGCGTCCCGTGATCGATCTGGAGGTATACCGAGGATGAGGAGGCCGCTGGTCGACGGTGACTGGCTGGAAGCCCATCTCGACGATCCCCGACTGGTCATAGCCGAAGTCTCTTCTCAGAAGGCATCGAGCGCCGAGTATTCGGTGGGCCACATACCCGGAGCGCGGTTCGTGTACTGGAAGGACCTGTGCTGGAAGGAGCTGGTCCGCGACTTCCCCACCCCTGAGGAGATGGCTGCTCGACTCGGGAGGCTGGGAGTGGGTGACGACACCACCCTGGTGCTGGTCGGAGACCCGATCCAGTTCGCCACCTACGCCTACTGGGTGATGACCATGACCGGATTCGAACATCTGGCGCTGGTCCTCGACGGAGGCCGGGACCTGTGGATCCGGGAGAGGCGACCCATCACCGATCGGGTTCCGGACGTCACACCGGCCGACCCTCCCCGTCCCGGAGTGTCCAGCGTCGAGTGTCGTATCGGCCGTGACGAGGTTCTCGCCGGACTGGGATCACCCACCAGGGTGCTCCTGGACCTCCGGTCGAGGGAGGAATACCTGGGACTCCGGGTGTCTCCCGCCACCCTCGAGTTCGACCACGGCGCCGAACGAGCGGGGCACATCCCGGGGGCCCGCCACCTCCCCTACGACCGGCTACTCACCGAAGACGGACGCTTCAAACCGACCGACCAGCTGGCCGCCGAATTCGACGGCTTGGCACTCGACGACCGGGAGGTGGTCACCTACTGCCGGCTGAGTCATCGGGCGTCACTCGGCTGGTTCGTGCTGACCCGGCTGCTCGGCCGTCCCAACGTCAGGGTCTACGACGGGTCCTGGACCGAATGGGGATCGATGGTGGGTATGCCGATCGTTGCAGGCGAGGATCCCTAGGCGGAGATCACCGCCTCCAAGCTCGTACCCAGGTCGGCGAGCAGCACCCTGGCCGCGTTCCGACCCGGACCCCCCGAGACCGACCCTCCCGGATGGGTGGTGGACCCCGTCTGGTAGAGCCCCGGGATGGGAAGACGATGATCGGACCAACCCGGGGCTGGTCGGAGCTCCGCCGCCTGGAAGATGCCCTGGTCTCCGCCGTGGCAGGACCCATGCCAGTTGTGCGGGTTCATACGCTCGAGGTCGACGGGGCTCTTCACCGCCGACGCGAGGATGACGTCATCGGTCAGGTTGGGGGCGTAGCGACGCAGGTGGGCCAGGTTGGCTTCGGCCACCTCGTCCCGAATGGAGTCCCAGCGGCCCGGATCATCGATCTCGTAGGGTTGGAACCCCACCACCTTCAGCGTGTGGCGCCCCTCCGGAGCGCGGGACGGGTCGGCCACCGTCGGGGTAAGGACGAGGAGGGGTGGGTCGTCGAGATCGACCCGACCCCGATCGAAGGCCTCGCCCACCCTCAACATCCGATCGGGGTCGACTCCTACCCCGATCGCCACGGAAGGGGGACCACTCCCGACGAGCGGCGGTTGGGTGGTGGCGTAGTGGGCCACGAACATCGACACGCCCGGGCGCCACGTGTCCACCCCGAACCGGAACGCCTCGTCCCACATCTCCGAGGGCGCCATGTCGATCAGATGCTTGAGGTGGATCGACGAGACCACCGCCCTCCTCGCTCGGTAGACCTCCCCGGATTCGGCCTCCACGCCCACGCAACGGCCTCCCTCGAGCACCAGCTTCCCTACCCGGACCCCCGTCCGAACCTCGCCGCCGTGGTCCTCGATCAGCCGCACCAGGGCTTGGGGCAGGGCTGCGGAACCACCCCGCGGGATGATCCAGGACCTGGTCTGCCGTCCGTAGGCGAGCGAATAGGCAAGCCGGCCGGTTCCCAGCCGCTGGGGCGGCTGCATGGTCATGAACGACATCCACAACAGGAAGGTGACCACATGGGGGTGGGAGACCCGACCCCGGATCACGTCGGCCGCGCTCATCCGGCGGATCTTCATCCATCGGGCACCGTCGGGATGCCCGGCGAGAAGCTCGTCCAGGGACGGTCCCCAGCCGATCGGGGTGTGGTCGAAGGACGAGAACACGCCCTTGATCCGGTCGTACTCGTCCATCATGCGGCGATACTCGAGGGCGTCGGCGGGCGAGAAGCGAGCGATCTCGTCACAGGTGGCGTCGACGTCCCGCCACATGGTCAAAACCTCGCCGTCGGGGAAGGGCATCCTGACCACGGGATCGGGTTCGATGTACTCGAGTCCGTAGTCGCGCCGCAGTCCGAGCTCGTCGTCACGGATCAGCGGGTTGGCCTGGATCACGTTGTGGGCGGTGGAGCACGAATCGTGGAGGAACCCGGGAAGGGTGAGCTCCTCGCTGGCAGTGTCGCCACCCGGGACGCTCCGGGCGTCGAGAACCAGCACACCGAAACCGGCCTTGGCCAAATAGGCGGCCGTCGTCAACCCGTTGTGGCCAGCCCCGCAGACTACGACGTCCCAGCCCAAGGCGACCTCCTCCCATCCGACACGTGCAGTTACCAATCGATTGTAGGACCACGGTAACCGCTTGACAGGCGAGGATCGGGTCGTGGCAGTGTCGACCTCGCCAATCGTTTGTGGAGGCTCGCGACACCGGTGCGAGAGGGGGACGACCGAGCGTCGAGCCACCGGAAGACGGGTCTGGCTCAAGTTCGAACCGATCGAGAGGTGACTCTCACCGTGAGAGGCCCCGACCACGAGGCCGCCTGCATCCTGTGAACCGGGGACGCCCGCGAGGGCGGGACCTGTTGATCGATCTCACCCCCCTGAGGGCGTCGCCCGGCTACCGCTGGCTGTTCTCCGGGCTGGGCCTCGCCTTCCTGGCCCGTCAGCTCACCGTCGTGGCGGTCCCCTTCCAGGTCTATCAGATCACCGGCTCGACCCTGCTGGTGGGGATGATCGGCATGGCCCAGTTCGTCCCCCTGTTGTTGGCGTCGGCGGTGACCGGGGCCATCGCCGATGCGGTCGACCGGAGGCGCCTGCTCGCCGTGAGCCAGATCCTCACCGCGGCCACTGCCGCCGGTCTCGCATGGAACGCCTCCCTGGATCAGCCCAAGCTGTGGCCGATCTACCTGTTCAGCGGACTGAACGCGGCGGTTTCGGCGGTGGACAACCCCACCAGGTCGGCCGCCCTCCCCGCCCTGGTCGGCAGGTCCTTGCTCACCCGTGCCCTGGCCCTCAACCAGACGTTGATCAACGTGGCCAAGGCCGTTGGACCGGCCCTGGCAGGCCTGTCGATCGCCACCCTGGGATTGGAAGCCACTTACTGGATAGAAGCCGGTGCCTTCCTGCTGTGTGGCGGTCTGATGTCCCGGGTCCCCAGCTTGAAGCCGGAAGGGGGAGGCACGAGGTTCGGGCTGGCTTCGATCCTCGAGGGATTCAGGTTCCTCCGCTCGCGCCGCCTGTTGCAGGCCAACTTCCTGATCGACCTGAACGCGATGGTGTTCGGTATGCCCCAGGCCCTCTTCCCCGCGATCGGGATCCAGCAGCTCGGAGGGTCGGCCGCAACCGTGGGGTTGCTCTACGCGGCGCCCGGCGCGGGGGCTCTCCTCGCCGCTCTGACTTCGGGGTGGGTGGGTCGTGTGGTCAGGCAGGGGCGGGCGGTGATCGTGGCGGTGGTGGTATGGGGGCTCGCCATCGCCACCTTCGGCTTGGTCTCCCAGGTCGAGCTCGCCTTGGCCCTCCTGGCGGTGGCGGGAGGCGCCGACGTCATCTCCGCAGTTTTCCGGAACTCGATCCTCCAGCTGGCGGTTCCCGACGCCCTCCGGGGGCGGTTATCGGCGATCCACACCGCGGTGGTGGCGGGGGGACCCAGGTTGGGGGACCTGGAAGCGGGGGTGGTCGCCTCGCTCACGTCGGTTCGCTTCTCGGTCGTCTCCGGAGGACTGGCGTGTGTCCTCGGTGCGGTGGCCATCGCACGGCTGGTTCCCGAGTTCGCCGACTATCGCTTGGAGGATCGATGACCGTTCCCAGGTTCAGCGAAGCCGAGATGCAGCGACGGAGACGACTGTTGGAGGGCTCGCCTCGGAGGAGTCGGCCGACGGCCTCCTGCTCTACGGGGCGGACCGTTCCGGCGGCGCGGTCACCTGGATCACGGGTTGGCCGGTCACGAGGGAAGCCGCGGTGCTGTGGGACCCCCACGGCGAGGGTGAGATGCTGGTGCAGTACTTCAACCACGTTCCCAACGCACGGAGGATGGCGACCGGTGTATCGGTCTCCTGGGGGGGACCCTCCACCATCGGGTCCGTGGTCGACGGGATCCGGCGGCGGGGATGGAAACGGGTCGGAGTCATCGGTCCCGTGGGTTGGGCTCTGGCCGACGCCATTCGGGAGATCGCCGAAATCCGTTCCCTGGACCGTGGGTACCTGAACCTCCGACTGGTCAAGAGCGGCGAGGAGATCGCCTGGATGAGGAGAGGTGCCGAACTGTCCGACCGGGCAGTCGTCGCCCTCAGGGACGGTCTCCGACCGGGGATCGACGAGCGTCAGATGGGCGCGATCGTGGAGGCAGCCTATCTGGCCGACGGGGGCACCAACCACATTCACTATTTCGGAGTCACCTCCATGGAGGATCCCGACTGTTGCGTCCCCGCGCAGTGGCCCTCCACCCGACGGGTCCGCGCCGGCGACGTGGTCTTCACCGAGATCAGCGCATCCTGGTGGGGCTACGCCGGTCAGGTGTTGAGGACCATGTTCGTGTCGTCTCCGCCCACCCCCCTGTACTCGGAACTACACGAAGTGGCCTCCGCCGCCTACCGGGCCGTCCTGGATCGGATCCGGCCCGGCGCCTCCTGTGACGACTTGATCGCTGCCGCCGACCTGATCGAAGATGCAGGCTTCAGCATCTACGACGACTTGATCCACGGATACGGGGGCGGCTACCTGCCTCCGGTCCTCCGTACGCGACACACGTCCCACACTCCGCCGCCCGATCTGCGCCTGGCCTCCGGTATGACCCTGGTGGTCCAACCGAACGTCATCACCCCCGACGAACGGGCCGGCGTGCAGACCGGCGGGCTGGTCCTGGTGACCGACGACGGCGTGGAGGAGCTACAGCAGGCCCCACCCGGGCCCTGGATCGTGGGCTGATCGGAGGCGTGACCTCACGCCTCGGGCGCCCACCTTCACTGATCGTCGGTGACCCAAACCGTCTCGGTCGGAGCGGGCACCCACAATTCGTAGAACCCGAACGGGGCGTCGAAAGGGTTCTCGAACCAATGGACCCCGCCTTCGGGTGCGGTGGCGACGTCTCCCTCCTCGACCTCGAAGGTCTCCCCGTCCAGGTGGTAGATGCCCCTTCCTTCGGCGATGAACCATATGTGACGGGCCCCTACGTGGTAGTGGGGCGCAGCGGTGTCGCCGGGTCGATAGCGGATGTAGTCGGCTTTCAGGTCCTCGAACCCGAACAGCTCGGACGTCACCAGGTCGATCCTCTCCCGTCCGTCCCGGGTGCTGCGCAGTCGGGGAAGTTGGGATGCCTTGACCACCACGGCCATGATCCCATCATACCTTGGCAATCGTTTGCCGGCCGCTCCCTCGCCGGCTTTGTCTATCCAGGTCTGCCGACTGTTCGCAAACGATTGCCGGCCCTATCCGACCCGATTAGCCTCCGGGAACCATGATCGTCGACGTCCACGCCCACTGCATACCCCCGGCGCTCCTCCGCTGGCTGGAGGACCGCGGTCCGGCCAACCGCATCCAGCTCGTAGCCACGGGTGGAGGACGGTGTGTCGAGATCGACGGGCATCACCGGACCGCGCCCCTGCGCGACGACCTGACCGACTTGGACAGGCGGATCGCCGAGATGGACCGGATGGGCATCGACGTCCAGCTCCTGTCGGGTTGGATCGACCTGACCGCCTATCAGCTCCCCAGCGAGGAGGGCAGGTCCTACTCGAGAGCCCACAACGAAGCCATCGCCGAAGAGGCCTCCCGCCATCCCGACCGGCTGCGACCCATGGCGACGGTGCCTCTCCAAGACCCGGTGGCCGCCGCCGAAGAGCTGGAGTATGCCATCGACCGGCTGGGGGCGGTCGGTGTGCAGATTGCCACCACGGTGGGAGACCGGTGGCTGGACCAATGTTCGCTCGACCCGTTCTGGGAGACGGCCGAAGGTGCCGGAGCCTTGGTCCTCCTCCATCCGGTCCGTCCGCTGAGCGGCCTCGATCTGGACCGCTACTTCCTGGACAACATGGTGGGCCGTCCCGCGGAGAGCACCATCGCCCTGGCCGGACTGATCTTCTCGGGAGTCTTCGAACGGTTCCCCCGGCTCCGGATGTGCGTCGTCCACGGAGGCGGCTTCGCCCCCTATCAGGTGGGACGCATGAACCGCGGTTTCGACGCCAAACCGGGACTGACCGGAAACCACATTCGGCGCCCACCCGGTGAATACCTGGAGCGGCTCTACTTCGACACGGTCGTCCACGACCCACGGGTTCTTCGCTTCCTCGTAGACATGGTGGGTGCCGACCACGTGGTCCTGGGCACCGACTACCCGTTCGAGATGGGCGAACCCGACCCGGTGGGACTGATCGAACGGGCAGGGCTCGACGCCGAAGCCCGCCAGGCCGTGTTGGGCGGGAACGTGGCGAGCCTACTGGGTTGAGCGTGGCGGCGCGGTCGACTTCCTCGACACCAGCACCGGTTCCAGACAGACGTTCTCGGCCCGTTCTCCTTCGAGGAGCTTGACGACCAGGTCGCCGGCCGCCTTTCCCACCTCCAGGCTGGGATACCTGACGGTGGTGAGCGGCGGATCGATCAAGTCCACCATCGGGAGATCGTTGTAGCCCACGAGAGACACATGTTCGGGCACGGCCACACCCAGCTCGTTGAGGACCTCCAACGCACCCGCCGCCATCAGGTCGTTCTGGGCGAACAGGGCGGTCGGGAGTCCGTCCGGACCTCCCACCTGGTCGAGGAGGGCGCGCATGAGCCTCTCCCCCTCCTCGATGACCGGACGGTCGCCGGTCACATCCAGCACCACCTCTTCCAAACCCAGTTCACGACACACCCGACTGAAGCCTTCGCTCCGCTGCGCGAAGTTCCCCACGTCGAGAGGCCCGCGAAGCTGACATACCCTCCGATGGCCCAGCTCGGCGAAATGCCGGGCGACCATCTCCCCGCCCTTGCGGTCGTCGTGGATCACCTGTGGCAGAGAAGACCCGGGGAGCGGCCGTCCGGTAACCACCACCGGGACGATCCTGGCAGCCGACTCCAGGATGGCCTGGTCGGCCTCCCGGGCCGCCGCGGTGACGATCGCGTCCACCCGCCGGCTCAGCAGGTGGTCGAGGATGGCCGAGAAGCGAACGTGGTCGTCCTGGGTTTCGGCGATCACCGGCATGATGCCCGCCACCTCCAGGGCCGACGCGATCCCGTGGATGATGGGGGTGACGAACATGTTCCCCAGGTCGGCGACCACGACGCCGACCGTGGCGGTCCGACCGCTCTGCAGGCTCCGGGCGATCATGTCCGGCCGATAGCCGAGACGCTGGGCTGCCTCGACCACCCGCCGGCGGGTCTCCTCTTTGACCAGCCCCGACCGGGCTGGATCCAACGCCCGTGACACGGTGGAAGGATGAACCCCCACCAAACGCGCCACGTCGTTGAGGGTGACCCCCGAGAACCGTGCGTTGTTCATCTCGACCCTCCTCGGGTCAGGATACCGGCGGCCCCCCTCCCCGCCCCCTCAAAGACCGAAGTAGGCCCGTTGGAGATGGGGATCGTCGAGGAGCTCCCGAGCCGGTCCCGCTTGGACTACGCGCCCTTCTTCCAGCACGTAACCTCGAGAGGCCAGCTCCAGAGCGTCGACCACGTTCTGCTCGACGATCAAGATCGTCACGCCCGCCGCGGAGATCTCCCGGATGATGTCGAACATCGTCTCGACAATGACCGGTGCCAAACCCAGGGAGGGTTCGTCCATGAGGAGCAGTTTGGGTCGCCCCATCAAGGCCCGTCCGATGGCGAGCATCTGGGCTTCTCCTCCGCTCAGGGTTCCGGCGGGTTGATGCCGACGCTCGGCCAGCCTGGGAAAACGCTCGTACACCTCCGCCAAGGACGCCGACCGGTGTCGACGGGCTCTCCGGTTGTATGCACCCATGAGCAGGTTGTCCTCGACGGACATCTGGGGAAACACCCGGCGGCCCTCGGGAGCCAGCGCGATACCCAACTCGGCGCGGACGTGGGCCGGAGCCTTGGTTATGTCCTCTCCGTCGAAACGCACCGATCCCGACCAGGGCTGCAACAGACCGGCGAGGCACGAGATCAGAGTGGTCTTCCCCGCACCGTTGGGACCTACCATCGCGACCACCTCTCCCGGCGCCACGTCGAGACTCACGTCCCAGAGCGCCTGGGCGAGACCGTATCCGGCATCGAGGCCACGAACCTCCAGGAGCATCACTCGTACCTCGTTCCCAGATATGCCCGTCGCACCTCGGGGTCGGCCATGACCTCGCGGGGGGGACCCTCGGCGATGAGGCGACCCCCGTCCAACACCACGACCCGGTTACACAACTTGACCACCACCCGCATGATGTGTTCGACGACCACCAGCGTCGTGCCACGCTGGTTTATCTTCCCGATCATCTCCACCGACTCGTCCACCTCCGTCGGATTGAGGCCCGACAGCACTTCGTCGAGGAGGAGGATCTTGGGACGAGTAGCCAACGCGCGAGCCAGTTCGAGGAACTTGAGTTGATGCAGGTTCAGCCTGGTCACCGGTTCGGACGCGTATTCGGCCAAACCAACGAACTCGAGGGTCTCACGGGCCACGGCTCTCGGGTCCTCGGCGCCGTTCCCCCCGAACGCCGATCCCATCAGCACGTTCTCTTCAACGGTGAGCTGCGAGAAGGGTCGGGGCCTCTGGAAGGTGCGAGCCAGGCCGAGGCGGGAGATCCGGTGCGGCGGCGAGCCGGTTATGTCCCGCCCGGCGAGGTGAATCCGACCCGCGGTAGGCGGGATCTGGCCGCTCACGACGTTGATGAGAGTCGACTTACCCGACCCGTTCGGCCCGACCAGTCCCAGGACCTCACCCTCCCACACTCCGACGTCGACACCGTCGAGGGCCTTGACCCCACCGAAGTGGCGGACCAGACCCTGCACCTCCAGCAGTGGGGAGCTCACGTGACCTCCCTGGGAGCCGGAGCCGGTGACCCGAGCCGGGCGGGAAGGAGCGACACCAGGATCGCCATCCCGAAGGCGATGCCCGCCTGGGTTATCAGACGGCCACCCCACCCGGTGACGGCCAGCAGCGCGAGCGTGGCGACGAAGGTGGCCAGGACCACCCAGCGTCGAGCCACCAGACGGCGGTAGACACCTTCCCGCAGCGCTGCGACCACCACGACCAGGAGGAGACCGAGGAAGATCTGGTTCATGTTCTCGGCCCCGAAGGCGCTGAGACGGTCGGTCAGGGTGTGGATCACCGCGGCGCCCACCACCGGACCCATCCAGTGGCGGGTCCCACCCAGGATGCTCATCAGGATCACGAACAGGGGAACCCGGATGTTGAACACGTCGTCCACGGTGACGTAGCCGATCTGGAGGGCGTGGAGAGCACCCGACAACCCCGATAGTGCCGAGCTGAGGGTGAGGATGATCATCTTGTACCGGAAGGTGGGTACTCCCAGTCCCTCGGCTACCTCCTCGTCGTCCCGGATTCCGGACAGGCCGAGGCCGAACCGGGAACGTTGGATCCATGCCGCGAGTCCCACCGCGAGGACCGCCACCAGCGCGCCGGCCCGGTACACCGAGGTCGAGAAGTCCCCGAAGAACTCCGGCAGCCGGAGAGACGTCACCGACACCCCCTGACCACCGTCGATGAACTTGACCAGACGAGCTACCGAGGCGAGCACGAAGGCGACCGCCAGAGTCACCAGGGCGAAGATCTCCCCTTTGAGGATCCGCAAGCGGAAGACCACCACTCCCATGAAGGCGGCGATCGCCGCTGCGGTGACCGCCCCGGCCGCCATGGCGGCCAACAGCGGCCATCCCAAGCGGGCCGAGAGCACTGCCGTGGTATAGACGCCGGCTCCGAAGAATGCCCCCTGCCCGAACGAGAAGTAGCCGGCGAAGCCGGACAGCATGTTCCAGCTGGTCGCCTGGGCGACCCAGAACAGCAGTCCGTACAAGAACACCAGATAGAAGATCCCGCCGCCGAGCGCCTCGACCAGTTGCGGAATGAACCAGGAAGCCACCGCCACCCCGGCCCAAACCAGGTAGAACCGTGACCTCATCCTCCGGTCTCCCCGCCCAACAACCCCTGGGGTCGAATCAGGAGGGTGAGGATCAAGACCAGGAAGGTGGCCAGCGGTGCGGCGGCGGCGCCGATCAGGACCGCCGCGGCGGCGCCCACCGCGCCTATCACCACCCCGGCGATCAGAGAACCCAGCGCCGAACCGATACCACCCAGAATGACGACCGAGAAGACGACCCCGAACCACTCGACCGCCAGGTTGGGGTGCAGCGCCTGGAGGATGGCGACGAAGACACCCGCCAAGCCGGATATCCCTCCGGCTCCGGCGGACAGCAGGCGGGAGAGGCGCCGGTAGTCGACACCCACCACCTGGGCGATGTCCCTGTCCTGAGCGACGGCCCTCACCGCCTTTCCGAACATCGACCGCTCCAACAGAAGATGGGTGCCGACCCCGATGCCCAACGCGATGACGAAGGCGATGAGCAGCGCCAACGGGAACGCCAAGTCACCCAAGCTGAGGGAGCTGGCCACGTACGGGTTCAGCTCCCTGGGGATCTGACGAAAGTCGGCCGACCAACGCGTCTTGACCGCGGCGATGGCGATGGTGAGGATCCCGAAGGTGACGAGGAGGGACTGGAACTCGTCCAGCTTCATCGCTTCGAAGAGCCACTGGACGAAGAACGACGCCACGGCCATGACCGGAACCACCACCACCGCGGCCAGGAGGGGATCCCATCCCCAGAGAACCGCCAGGTCATAGGCGAGGTATCCCGCCACCATGGTGATTCCCAGCAGCACCAGGTTGATGAGCCGCAGCGCGCCCCACACCAGGGACACTCCGATCGACATGGTGGCGTAGAGGCCGCCGATCAGGACGCCACCAACCAGGCTCTGGGCGAAGACGTTCATGGATGAAAGGAGGTTAGGCCTGCCCGCCGGAGGCGGGCAGGCCCTTACCACTCAGCTCGAGCGCCACTCCACGGAGCGACCGGGTGCGGCCTTCTCCGGCGGGTAGACGACCCACCAGTCCCCGTCCTGGATCTGCTTCACGAAGGACAGGTCGCCGTAATAGTTGTTCTGGTTCGGGTCGAAGTCGACCTCCCCGATGAAGGTGGTGTCGATGGTGTTGTTGACCAGGTAGTCGCACACCTCGGAGTTGTCGAGGGACTGGGCCCCTTCGACGCCTTCCACCAGGAACTCCCAGGCCGTCCAGGAAGCCACCGACTGGGTCTCCGCTTTGACATAGGGGATACCGGCTTCGGTCAGGGCCTGGTTGATGATCTCGGCGGCGGCCGCGGCCTCCGGGTCGTCGGTGAACGGCGGGTGCTGCTCCCAGGCGGTGACCGACATCACGCCCTCGCCGGCTTCACCCAGGGCCACCAGCGGCCCCGGCGCCGGCCACTGGACGAACATGTTCCGGATCTGATAGCCGAGGGCGGCCGCGGCGTTGATCAGGTTGGGGCCATCCACCCCCAGTCCGGCCAGGTACACGAAGTCGGGGTCGGCCTGCCGCACCTGGGAGGCGATCGGTCCCCAGTCGGAGATCGCGGTGGGGAAGTCCACCTCGAGCACCACGTCCCAGCCTCGGTCCTCGGCCACCTTCACCGCGCCGCCCTCGTCCGAGTCGGGCGGGCCGTAGGCGATGAACTGGGTTCCGGGGAACTCGTTAACCACGAACGCCACCGTGCCCGAATCGACGCCGGCACTGGCTATCGCATCGAAGACGAGTTCGGGGTTGGTGATGTTGGATCGCACCCCGGTGGGCCAGGCCGGGAACTGGCAACGGTAGGTGTAGGTGTAGGTGAGGCTCCCGGTGTGCTGCGGGAACACGTACCCGTACCGTTCCGCCACCGCCATCGCCGCGGTGATGTTGCCGGTTCCGTAGGGACCGATTATCAGGTCCACGCCCTCCTCGGTGATGAGCCGTTCGTACAAGGCCGCGGCGCGATCGGGGGTCGACTCGTCGTCGAACAGCAGCCATTCGACGGGCCGACCGAGCAGTCCGCCCTCGGAGTTGAGCTTCTCGACGAAGGCCTCCCCGACCGCCTTGTGGATCTGGCCGGTGGCGGAAAGGACACCGGTCAGGGACAGGGTGCTGCCGATGACGATCGGTTCGCCGGAAGGCTCGGCCTCGGTCGTGGTCGTTGCTCCTCCCCCGACCGTCGTGGTGGTGGTCCCCTCCGTAGCGGGTGGAGCCCCCGTTGTCGTGGTGGTGTCTCCTCCACCGCCGCCGCAGGCGGCGAGCACGAGGGCCAGTACGACCCCCATGACCATCGTGGCTGATCTTCTCATTCTTCCCGACCTCCTCGACTCATCGATCGGTGCCGCTCATCGGCCCCGCGGTCCTTGCAAGCGTTTGTGTTCGCTGTGTGTTACCGGTGTGTTACCACGCCCCCTACCCTAATGCAAACGATGGCAACCGATCGGCGGCGGAGACGACAGGACGCCTTCCGGCTGATTAGGCTGCCTGCAATCGCTTGAAAGGAGGTCGTGAGTGGCTGACGATCGTGGAGTTCTCGTGGTAGGGGGGTCATCCGGACTGGGCAAGGCGTTGGCCCGACACTACGCCGAGAAGGGGCGCAGGGTGATAGTGACCTCCCGCAGCCGGGAACGGGCCGAACAGGCCGCGGCCGACATCGGCGGGAACACCACCGGCATCGCCCTAGACCTGACCGAGCCGGAAACCATCGGTGACGCCCTGCGGGACGTCGGCACCATCGATCGGTTGGCGTTGGTGGCCGTGCATCGAGACGAGAACTTCGTGGAGAACTACAACATCGAAGGAGCCAAGAAGCTCGTCACGATGAAGCTGGTCGGATACACCGAGGTGATCCACTCGGTCCTCCCCGATCTCCCCGAGGACGCGTCGATAGTCCTCTTCGGGGGGTTGGCCAAGGAGCGCCCCTACCCGGGTTCGACCACGGTCACGACGGTGAACGGCGGGGTCACCGGCATGGTCAGGACCCTGGCGTTGCAGCTCGCGCCCCGCAGGGTGAACGCCATCCATCCTTCCATCATCGGTGACAGTCCCTACTGGGCCGACAAGCCCGCCGAGGTTCTGGAGCGCTTCCGGGCCCGCACACCGACCGGACGTCTGGTCACCACCGCCGAGGTGGTGGACGCGGCCGTGTTCCTCCTCGAGAACACCGGGATGAACGGGTTCGACCTGTTCATCGACGGTGGCTGGCTGCTCACCTGATTCAGGTCAGCTTGTCCTGTAGATAGCGCCAGTCGCGCACGAACCGGTAGGAGTGGCGGGCCGGGGGCTGGGGCGCCTGGGTCTCCAGCCAGCGGACTATCCCGTCACCGGCGTTGGAGAACTCGTGGACGCAGCCCACGCCGGCGAACGCGACGTCACCCGGCCCAAGCCGGTAACGATGGCCGTCGAACACCCCTTCGGCCTCACCCTCGAGGAACAGGTAGGTCTCCTCGAGGGGATGGTCGTGGGGCCCAGCGAACCCGCCCGGCTGGTACTGCACCATGAACATGGTGAGCAGCTGCGATCCGAGGTCGGTGTCCACCATCATCTTGACGGTGATACCCGAGTAGACCAGCAGAGCCGTGCGCATACTCGCCGATACCGCCAGCCGGTCCTGGGTCTGTTTGTCCACGTCCATGTTCTCGGGGTCGATGTGGCCGAACGAGCGGGTGCGTGGATCCCGCACGTCCACCGCCAGTGGTGGAGTCTCCGAGACCACGTCGGCGACGAAGTAGGTGTCCTCACCGTGCGCCGCCCGGGGCTGCGGAGCGAGCATCTCCGCCCAGCGCACCGGTGTCGACCCGTCGTTGCGCCACCGGTGTTCCACACCGACGGGGATGACCCCGTAATCTCCGGGCCGCACGGCGAACACCCCTTCGGGGGTCTCGCACACCCCCTCTCCGTCGATCACGTAGAAGCTCTCTTCGTAGGAGTGGACGTGGCGGGCCACCCACCCCCCCGGCTCCAGCTCACAAACCGAGAATCCGGTGTGGACCGCTCCTGGGGTCTTCTCGCCGACGATCTCCCAACGTCGGAATCCTTCACTCCGATCTCGATATACCTCCGGGACCTCGTACTTCGCCTGGTCCGCCTTCAGCACCAGATGGCGCGACGCCACGTCCATGCTCTCCTCTCTCCTCTCGTTCAGGGTGTCAGCCGACCGGCAACCACTCCGGTTTGGCCTGCACCTGCCTGACGAGGTAGTCCCGCGAGGCCTCAACCAGGCTGCGGGCCCTCGCCAGGTCGTATCCCACCAACTTGCCGTCCCTCTTGCGGATCTTCCCGTCGATGATCACCGTCTCCACGTTGGACACGTCCGCCGACAGGGTGACCATGGCAACCGGATCGATCACCGGTGCGGTGTTGGGTGCGGTCCCGTCGATGACGACCACATCGGCCTTCTTGCCGGGGGTGAGCGAGCCGGTCCGGTCTTCGAGTCCTACCACGTGGGCGCCGTTGATGGTGGCCATCTCCAACACCTGCCGCGCCTTGATCATGTCGGCCGGAGCATCGACGTTCTCCTTCCATGCCTCGGCCAGGACGTACACCCGCTCGGTTCCGAAAGCCGACCGCATCTCGGTGAACATGTCCCCCGGAACGGTGGTCACCACGTCGATCGACAGGCTTGGACGCAGCCCGTGCTTCAGGCAGATGCCGGTGGGCGGCCTCCCGTGCCCCATCTGGACCTCCACCTGGGATGCGATCGAGACGGTCCCTCCACTGTCCTTCACCAGCTTCCACTCCTCGTCGGACAGGTAGCAGGAGTGGATGTAGGTGGTGTCGGGGCCGAGCAGACCCATGTCGGCGAGCTGTTTCACCATCCCGAAGCGGCCTGCCAGTCGGCCCATTCCGACGTGGACGGTGATGGGGATCCCGAGTTCCCGCGCGAGCCTCCACTCCTTCTGGACTACTTCGGGCTTGCAGAAGCCGGGGCCTCGAGTCGCCAGCGCCATGGTGATGAGACCGTCGTCCGAGGAGAAGTAGGTCTCCTTGATTCGGCGCACGTCGTCCTCCGGCACCGCGATGGTCGACTCGAACCAGTAGTCGGACAGCGACGTGTTGGCGCTCCCGTACGCATAGACGGCCCTGAGTCCCACCTCCTTGAGCCCCTGGATCGCGGCGTCGGGGTGGTCGGGTGTGTTGTTGATGTGGGACCAGTCGAGCAGGGTGGTGATCCCCGCGTTGACACACTCGATGGCACCCCACAGGTTGGAGGCGTAGACGTCCTCTGGTCGGTATTGGGGAGCGAACGAATCCAGCACCTCCACGAAGTAGTCGTCGAGGGTGGCGTCCGGGGCGCAGCCTCGTATCGCGGTCTCCCAGGTGTGCCGGTGGGAATCGATGAAGCCCGGGATCACCACGTCCCCGGTGCAGTCGATCACCTCGGCGTCGGCCGCTTCGATGGTTGACGCGACCTGGGCGATCCTGTCCCCCTCGATGAGGACGTCGCCCTTGGGTAGGTCACCCAGGTTCGGGTCCATGGTCAGGACGGTGCCTCCTTTGAGGAGAATGCGGTCTGCCATGCGGTCCTCCCTCTCTCGTGCAGCCCACTCCGGCAGGAGCTGCAAGCGTTTGAACCCGTTTGTCAACCATAGCGAAACCGCTTGGGACGTGCGGCGCTCGGTGCTCTAAGGTGCGGTCGATGCAATCGCTGGCAATCACTAACGGACTGGTGTGGACAGGCTCTCGGGAGGCCCAGGCGGTGCTCGTCGAGGACGGGCGGGTCCGGGCGGTGGGGAGCAACGAGGACGTGCTGGGGGCGGCGCCTCCCGACGCGACGATCGTCGACGTGGAGGGTCGCCGTGTGGTTCCGGGCCTGATCGACTCACACACCCACTTCGTCAGGGCGGGCCTCACCTGGAACGACGTGGTCCGCTGGGACGACATCTCGAGTCTGGCGGAGGGATTGGAACGGATACGGCTGGCAACCCGGCGGATGCCCCCAGGTTCGTGGATCAGGGTGATGGGTGGCTGGCATCCAGGAATGCTCGCCGAGCGCCGGGGGCCGACCAGGGCAGACCTCGACGACGTGGCCCCCCATAATCCGGTCTACGTCCAGCTCCTCTACGAAGAGGCGGTGGTCAACTCGGTCGCCCTCCGATCGGCCTTCCCGGATCCGGCCTCGGTGGAGGGAGTCGAGCTCTCAGAAGACGGGTCTCCGACCGGCCGGCTCCTCCGGCCGGCTGCATTTCGTGCGGTGATCGAGAGGTTCGAGCAGCCGTCCCTCGACGGGCAGGTGGCGTCCACCGAGGCTCTGGGCCGTGATTTCGCTTCCCTTGGAGTGACCGGGGTGATCGATCCGGGAGGCTTCGGAGTGACCCCCGACTCCTACCACGCCCTGTTCGCCGCTCACCGGACGGGTCGCCTACCCGTGAGGGTTCGGCTCTATCTGGTTCCTTCCGCCCCGGGCCGTGAATTGGACGACGTTCGAACCTGGGTCCGGTACATCCATCCCCGGTTCGGCGACGACATGGTGTCCTACATCGGGATGGGTGAGGTCCTGGCCTTTGGATGCCACGACATGGAGGGGGTGCATCCCCACCGGGTAACCGAGGAAGCCAAGCGTCTCCTGGCCGAGATCACCCGCCTCCTGGTCGCCCACGACTGGCCGATCCACCTGCACGCCATCCTCGACGAGACCATCTCGGAGGTGCTCGAAGTCTGGGAGGAGATCGACCGGGAACGGCCGATCTCCGGGCGCCGCTTCTCTCTGGCCCACGCCGAGCCGATCGGCGACACGAACCTCAGGCGGGCCGCCCGGCTGGGTCTGGGCATCGCCGTCCAGGACCGGCTCATCTTCCGAGCGGCCGACTCGGCTCGTCTGTGGGGAGAGGACGTCCTCAGACGCTCTCCACCCCTGCGGGACATACTCGAGCTGGGTATCCCGTTGGGAGCAGGCACCGACGCCACCGTGGTCGCCCCTCACGACCCGTGGCGTTGCATATGGTGGCTGGTGACCGGGGAGTCGCTCGATGGGGCCCCGCCCCGGGATCCCCGTCACCGTCTCACGGTTACCGAGGCCCTCACCGCCTATACCGTGGGCAGCGCCTGGTTCAGTTTCGAGGAAGAGAAACGGGGAATGCTGGAACCCGGCTATCTGGCCGACCTGGCGGTTCTCGACCGGGATCCTTTCCGGATACCCCCGGACTCTCTTCCCGGCACCAGATCCGCCCTGACCCTGGTGGGCGGACAGCCGGTGTACGTGTCGACTGCGTTCTCAGGTCTGACCTGAACGTAGGTAGCTGGCCACCGCCGACATGTCGGCGTCGCCGTAGCCCGCTTCGATGGCCCGGGCGGTCACCCGTCGGGTGATCTCGGCCTGGGCCATCGGCGCTCCCACCTTCCCGGCCAAACCCAGGATCAGGTCGAGGTCCTTGGCCACCAGATCGAGACTGAAGGCCACGCCGGCCTCCTCGGGGCGTTCGAACGCCGCCCGCTTGTAGTGCACGAAAGGAGCCGCCGCGGCGCTCGAGGCGAACACATCGTATGCTCGGCTCCGCTCGACTCCGGCCCGCTCGGCCAGAACCAGAGCTTCGGACAGGGCGACGTTGATGGCGTGCACGATCGAGTTCACCGCCAGCTTGACGGTCGCGCCGGCCCCCACCGGACCGAGATGGAAGATCTTGGATCCCAACGCTTCCAGCACCGGCCTCACCTTCTTCAGAGCATCGGGGTCCCCTCCGACCATGAAGGTGAGGGTCCCGGACTCCACCGCCGGCACCGACCCGGAGACCGGAGCATCGAGGAGGACCGCGCCTTTGGCCGACACCTCCCGTTCCAGCGACCGAACCGTGTCCGGGTCGACGGTGCTGGTCTCCACCACGATCTTCCCCGGCCCGAGGCCGGCCAGAAGGCCCTGGTCCTGCCGATACAGCTCGAGGAGAGCCGCGTCGTCAGCCAGGCTCGACACGACCACTTCGGCGGAAGCTGCAGCCGCCGCCGCATCGTCGGCCACTTCGGCGCCCGTGGCCTCCGCCACCTGCTCCGCCTTGGACCTGGTCCGGTTGAACACCACCAGGTCGAAGCCCTGCTCGGCCAGTCGCTTGGCCATGGCCGACCCCATACGACCCAGACCGACTACCGCTACTCGCATGTCGCTCACCGCCTTTCCTGAGGGATCCCGCCCCAGATCCTAGGCCGGATCGCAAACGCTTGAATTTCCGAGTAGAGTCGGGTGGGGACACACCGGAAGGAGGCCGAGAATGGACGAGTTTCCCGTTGCCACCACTCCGTCACCGGGGGTGATGGGCGTCGACTGGGAGCAGCGGGTCGACTTCGCCCGTCTGAGGGAGTATCGCCTCGGTCGGGCACGCAAGATGATGGAGGAGTTCGACCTGGGTGCGCTTCTCCTCTTCGAAACCTCCAACATCCGTTACGTCACCGCCACCCAGATCGGTTATTGGGCCTTCAACAAGGGTGAGCGTTACGCGCTGCTCACCCGGTCCGGACCGCCCCGCATCTGGGACTTCGGTTCGGCGGCGAAGGCGCATCGACTGCAGCTTCCCTTCCTGTACGACGAGACCAACTCGCGGGGAGGAAACACCGGCTTGCAGGGCGCCATCGGCCCGGCCTCGGGCCTCCAGGCGAAAGCCGCCAAGGAGATCAAGGAAATCCTCACCCAGGAGGGCCTCGCCGGGGAGAGGATCGGCGTCGACATGGCGGAGACGTCGGTGTTCCTCGCCCTCCAAGCCGAGGGCCTGACGGTGGTGGACGGCCAACAGGCCATGATGCGGGCCCGGGAGATCAAGAGCCAGGACGAGATCGTCCTCCTCACCCAGGCCTGCGCCATGGTCGACGGGGTGTACCAGGACATCTTCGAGGCGCTGAAGCCCGGGGTGCGGGAGTCCGACATCGTCGCGCTGGCCCACTACCGGCTCTTCGAGATGGGGTCGGAGTTCGTCGAGGCGATCAACTCGATCGCCGGGGAACGCTGCAGCCCACACCCCCACGTGTTCTCCGACCGGCTCATCCGTCCCGGCGACCAGGCCTACTTCGACATCATCCACGTGTTCAACGGCTACAGGACCTGCTACTACAGGACGTTCGTGGTGGGGCCGCGCCACCCAGGCCCAGCGGGACGCCTTCAAGCAGGCCAGGGAGTGGATGGATGCAGCGATCGAACTGGTGAAACCCGGGGTCACGACCGACCAGATCGCCAGGGTGTGGCCCAAGGCCGAGGAGTTCGGTTTCGAAGACGAAATGGACGCCTTCGGGCTGCAGTTCGGGCACGGGGTGGGAGTGGGACTGCACGAACGTCCCATCATCAGCCGCCTCAACTCCCTCGACGATCCGATCGAGATCAAAGAGGGGATGGTCTTCGCGCTGGAGACCTACGCACCGGCCGCCGATGGTCGTTCGGCCGCCCGGATCGAAGAGGAGGTGGTGGTCACCGCAGACGGACCCAAGGTGATCACCCTCTTCCCCTGCGAAGAGCTGATGGTCGCCAATGAGTACTGAGATGCGCGCCGACCCCGGCCTGTACGACTACGCGCTGAGGCCGCCCCGCCTGCCCGACCCCCCCAAGCCCGAGAACGATCATCTGCCGATCGACATCGAGGTACGGGTGGGCATGTACGAGATGCAGCAGCTCATCCGCCAGACCGAGAAGAGGGCTCACGACCTGTTCCTCCAGAACCTGGTGAAGGGGACCACCCACCTCAGTCTGGGCATGGAGGCGATCGCGACCGGTTTCGCCAGGGCGATGCGTCCCGACGACTACACCTTCGCTACCTACCGAGGCCACGCCCACACCATCGCCCGGGGAGCCGACATCAAGAAGGTCCTCGCCGAGCTCCTCGGCAGAGAGACGGGCCTCCTCAAAGGCAAGGGCGGGTCGATGCACCTGACCGACGTCGAGCACGGGATGATGGGGAGCTACGCCATCATCGGAGCCCACCTCTGTATCGCCAACGGCGCGGCCTGGTCGTCGCAGATGCGGGGAACCGGCCAGGTGACCGTCTGCTTCTTCGGTGACGGCACCACCAACATCGGAGCCTTCCACGAGGCCGTCAATTTCGCGGCGCTGTGGAAACTGCCGGTGGTCTTCGTCTGCGAGAACAACCTCTACATGGAGTACACCCCCATCGACCTGGTGACACCGGTCGAGCATCCCGCCGCCGACAGAGCCTCTGCCTACGGCCTGGAGGCCGTGCTCATCGACGGGAACGACGCCGACGAGGTCTACGTGACCGCCGAGGAGGCCATCTCCCGTGCACGGCGGGGGGAGGGCCCCACCTTGGTAGAGGCAGTCACCTACCGTCAGGG
Organism: Acidimicrobiia bacterium; assembly: GCA_026002975.1. Classification (GTDB taxonomy): domain Bacteria; phylum Actinomycetota; class Acidimicrobiia; order Spongiisociales; family ZC4RG35; genus BPGJ01. The sequence continues at coordinate 2,572 of BPGJ01000003.1, read as the reverse complement.
TGGCCACAGCCGGGCCGACCCCGGCAAGTACCGGCCCTCTGAGGAGCTGCAAGCCTGGCTCGACAAGGATCCGATCAAGCTCTACCACCAGCGGCTGCTGCGTCTAGGAGTGCCGGAGTCACGGTTGACCGAGATCGCGCAGGATGTGGCCCGCCGAGTGGACGAGGCGACCGAGTTCGCCAAGGCGTCTCCTCGGCCGGGACCCGAACACCTGTTGACCGATGTCTGGGCCGACGGAGGTTCGGAATGGCGGAACTGACCTACCGCGAGGCGGTCGCCTACGGCATCGCCCAGGAGATGAGGAGAGATCCCCGGCTGGTCATGCTGGGAGAGGACATCGCGGCAGCCGGTGGGGTATTCAAGACCACGGTTGGTCTGCTCGAGGAGTTCGGCCCGGATCGGGTCCGTGACACTCCGATCTCCGAGCAGGCGATCCTGGGAGCCGCGATGGGTGCGGCGATGACCGGGGTTCCGGTCATCGCTGAGATCATGTTCAGCGACTTCCTGGCGGTGTGCTGGGACCTGGTCGCCAACGCAGCTCGCCAAGACCCGCTACATGACCGGCGGGCAGGTGACGCTCCCGCATGGTCGATCCGGACTCGGCGAACGGGGGCGGGGTGCGGTTCGGGGCCCAGCACTCCCAGAGCGTGGAGGCCTGGGCGATGCATGATCCCCGGGCTCAAGGTGGTAGCGTCCTTCCTCGACGCCGAGCGACGTGATCGGGCTGCTGGCGGCGGCGGTGCGGGACGCCGAACCCGGTGGTCGTTCCTCGAGCACGAAGGTGCCCTCCTGCGCTGACCAGGCAGGACGATGCCGGACGGGGAGATCGTGGACCGCCTGGGGGCGGCGGCCGAGATCCGTCCGGGAGGGGACGGACCTGCACGATCGCGGCGGTCGGCGCTGATGGAGCCGAACGGGCGCTCGAGGCCGCGGAGCGGCTCGCCGCGGAGGACGGGATCTCGGCCGAGGTGATCGACGTCCGGTCCCTCGATGCCGCTCGACGCCGGGACGATCCTGGAGTCGGTCGAGCCAAGACCGGGCGCCTGGTCACGGTCGAGGAGAACCCGCGGGTGTGCGGCTGGGGCGCGGAGGTCGCCTCGATCGTGGCCGAGGAGGCCTTCTGGGGCCTGGACGGCCCGGTGGTTCGGGTCACGACGCCGCACCTCCCGCTGCCGGCGGCGGAGGGCCTGGAGGACCTGGCGTTGCCCTCGGTGGATCGGATCTACGAGACCGTCAAGAAGACCCTCGACTAGATGGCGACGACGATTTCGATGCCGCAGTTGGGGGAGACGGTTACTGAGGGGACGATTCTGCGGTGGTTGAAGCGGGTGGGGGATCGGGTGGAGCCGGATGAGGTGTTGGTGGAGATCTCGACGGACAAGGTGGATACCGAGGTTCCGTCTCCGGTGGGGGGTGTGGTGACCGAGATTCTGGTGGGGGAGGGGGAGACCGTACCGGTGGGCACCCCCCTGTGCGTGATCGGCGACCAGGGCGAGACCACCGACGAGGGAGACCGGCCCAAGGAGGTCCCCGTGTCAAAGGAGGCACCTGCGACTGCGCGATCTACGGCGGCCGAGTTCGAGCTGGCCGCCGCCCCGGCCGAACGCCCGAAGGAAGTCTCCTCGGGTCGTTTGTTGTCGCCGGTGGTGCGGCGTTTGGTGAGGGAGTTTGGGGTGGATTTGTCTGAGGTGAGGGGTTCTGGTCGGGGGGGGTCGGGTTACTCGGCGGGATGTGGAGGCGTATTTGGCGGCTCGGGGGGAGGCTGGGGCGGAGGTTTCTGCTCCGTCCGAGGTTGCCGAGGCTCCTGCCGCCGAGGTTCCGGCCGAGGCTGCTGTGGAGGCTGCTGCTGCTCCTGCTGGTGAGGTGGAGGCTGAGGTTCCTGCTGCTGCTGCTGGTGGTGGTGGTGAGGTGGAGTCTGTTGGGGTTGGGGATGGTGTGGTGGTTGAGGAGTTGGGGCGGTTGCGGTTGCGGATTGCGGAGCGGATGGTTGAGGCTCGTCGGGTGGCGGCTCATGTGTGGACGTCGGTTGAGGTTGATTTTGAGCGGGTTGAGCGGGTGAGGGGGTTGTGGCGGGAGGAGTGGCGTCGCCGTGAGGGGTTTTCTTTGACTTATTTGCCGTTTGTGGCTCGGGCGACGATCGATGCGTTGGGGGCGTTTCCGGTGGTGAATTCGTCTTTGGATTTGGAGGCGGGGGTTAGGAGGGTGTTCCGGAAGGTGCATCTTGGGGTGGCGGTTGATTTGGATCAGGGGGGGTTGGTGGTGGTGACGGTTCGGGATGCGGATGATTTGCGGTTGGTGGGGTTGGCTCGTCGGATCAGGGAGTTGGCTTCCAAGGCTCGGGAGGGGAGGTTGGAACCGGACGATATTTCGGGGTCGACTTTCACGATCACCAATCCGGGGCCGTATGGGTCGTTCATGTCGGCTCCGATCATCAACGTGCCGAATGTGGGGATCTTGTCGACTGATACGGTGGCGAAGCGGCCTGCGGTGGTGTCGGGTCCGGACGGGTCGGATGTGATCGCCATCCGCCACATCGGCTATCTGGGACTGTCCTGGGATCATCGGGCGTTCG
>BPGJ01000002.1 GCA_026002975.1 Acidimicrobiia bacterium | reverse complement strand
GCGTTCCAGCAGGTCTTCGGTCAGCTTCTGGAACTCGGAGCGGGTGAGTTTCTTCTGCAGGTGCAGCGGACCGGCGGCGGTGGCGGTGATGAACGGCAGGTTGATCTCGGTCTCCTGCACGCTGGACAACTCGATCTTGGCCTTCTCCGCCGCCTCCTTGAGCCGCTGCAGGGCCATCCGATCGGCCGACAGGTCGACCCCGTGCTCGTCCTTGAAGGTCTTGACCAACCAGTCGATGATCCGCTGGTCCCAGTCGTCGCCGCCCAGCTGGGTGTCACCCGAGGTGGCCTTGACCTCGAACACCCCGTCGCCGATCTCGAGCAGCGACACGTCGAAAGTGCCGCCACCCAGGTCGAACACCAGGATGGTCTGGTCGTGCTCCTTGTCGAGGCCGTAGGCCAGGGCGGCGGCTGTGGGCTCGTTGATGATCCGCAGGACGTTGAGCCCGGCGATCTGCCCCGCCTCCTTGGTCGCCTGCCGCTGGGCGTCGTTGAAGTAGGCGGGCACGGTGATCACCGCGTCGGTCACCACGTCGCCCAGGTACGCCTCGGCGTCCCTCTTCAGCTTCTGCAGGATCCGGGCCGAGATCTCCTGCGGCGTGTAGGTCTTTCCGTCGATGTTGAACTTGTGGTCGGTCCCCATGTAGCGCTTCACCGACCGGATGGTCCTATCGGGGTTGGTGATGGCCTGCCGTTTGGCCACCTCTCCGACCAGAACCTCACCATCCTTGAAAGCGACCACCGAGGGGGTCAGTCTCGACCCCTCGGCGTTGGGGATGATGGTCGGCTCGCCCCCTTCCAGCACCGCGATGACGCTGTTGGTGGTGCCCAGATCGATACCTACTGCACGGGCCATGTCAGATCACTCCTCCATATCGCTCTTCAGTGAACTCGTAGCCTATAACTTGAGCGCACCATTGTCATATTCCCGGGGTTGTCCGTGTCTTCACCGTCGGGTCCTCCCCGGCTGCCGGGCTCCCCGATCGGATGCCTGACGGAACCTAGGCTGCGATACCACGGCGAAAGGAGGACGGGTGGAACCCCTCGAGGTCACGTTGACCGCTCTTCGGGTCTGGCTGGGAGTGGTGATGCTGGCCCACGGAATCAACCACGGCCGCAACCTGTCCGGCACGGAGGCGTGGTTCGCCAAGAAGGGCTTCGAACAGGCCCGCCTGCAGGCGATCCTGTCGTCGGCGGGAGAGATCGCAATCGGCGTCGGCTTGTTGTTCGGCTTCCTCACCAGCCTGGCCGCGGCCGCCCTGGTCGTCCCCATGGTGGTGGCCTTCGGCGCCATCCACCGCTTCGCCGGCTTCTTCGTCTTCGCCCGGCCCGACGAGGGGTGGGAGTACGTGGCGACGCTGGCGGTGGCGGCGACGGTGGTCGCCACCGGCGGCGGCGGACCTGTTTCCGTCGACGCCCTCCTCGGCTTGCAGGACACGTTGACCGGCTGGCCCGGCGTGGGACTGGTGGCGGGAGCGGCCGTCCTCGGCTGGCTCCAGCTGTTGGTCTTCTGGAGGAACCCTGATGCGAGCGCGTAATCCACGAGCCGAAGCGCAGGCGCTCCTGGCCCCCGGCTACGAGGCTCGGGTCCTCGAACCGTCACCCCCGGCAGTCCAAGACCCCCGATGGTACGCCGACGACCCCACCGATCCTTCCGGAGCGACCGGGCGGGTGGTGTCACCCACATCCGACGGAGACCTGACCTGGGACGAATACGTCCGGTCACACCCCGAGGTGGCGGGCTTCGCCGGGGAGAGGTGGCTCCTCCGCCGGCGACCGCTCCCCCCTATGGGAGACGTCGCTGCCACCAGGAAGAGCCTGCATCAGGTGGCCTTCTTCGCCGTGGCGCCTCTCCGCTACGGCCGGGTGGGCAAGCTGGGACTCCGGTGGACGCACCTGGGTTTCGGTACCCCGTTCTTCGGAGCGGACGAGCAGGTGAGGGTTGAAGAACACCTCCTCGTGGTGCAGCGGGGTGACGGCGCCACCGGCCAGCCGATCACCGACCTGGAGAGCGCATGTGCCTTCCTCGGCATCCCATACCGTGAAGTGTGGTTCGAGGGGTTTCACGACCCGCCGGACCCCGTCGGACCCCGAGCCCTCCTCGAGGTGGAGGGTCGGGCGGTCGCCGAGCTGGCCGACTGGTTCGGTTTCGTGACACTCGTGCTGGAGGAGCTACGCCGCACCCCCGGAGCCGAGGAAGTAGGACGGGTCCAGCTCTGGCCGGAACACTTCGACGTCGCCGTGGAGATGGGATCCGGGGGGCGGAGAGCTTCGTTCGGGGGCTCCCCCGGCGACGACGCCCACCAAGAGCCCTACCTATACGTGGCCCCCTGGGAACCCGTGGACCGCTCCGATCCCTTCTGGGGAGACCCCGCCTTCAACGGGGCCAGCCTCACGCACTCCGAGTTGCTGTCCTCGCCCGACCCGTTCCGGCGAGCCCTCGAGTTCCTGCTGGAAGGTCACCGGCGCACGGCGGCCTCGTGAGCTGCCTGCTCGTCCTCCACCCTCTTGCGGGCCAGCTCCACGTATCGGCGATCGGTGTCGAAGCCGACGAAGTGACGACCCGTCCTGACTGCGGCCACCGCGGTGGTGCCCGACCCGATGAACGGGTCCATGACCAGATCACCCCGGTAGGTGTACAGCTCGATGAGGCGTCTAGGGAGGTCCACCGGGAAGGGTGCGGGATGGCCTACCCGGGTGGCCGACTCGGCGGGGATGTTCCACACGTCGACGGTCGCCTCGAGGAACTCTTCGGAGGTGATGGTCGCTTCGTGGGGAAGACCTAGAGCCTCCCGGCGCCTCCGGGCGACCGCCCGGTCGAATCGACCCTTGGAGGCGACCACGATCCGCTCGGTGAGGTCCCGTAGCACCGGGTTCTGGGGACTGCGATACGACCCCCACGCACAGGATCCGGCCGCCCCTTTCGCCTTCTGCCAGATGATCTCGCCTCGGAGCAACATCCCCAGATCGTCCTGCAGGATGGAGATCACGTCGGAGGAGAGCGACCGGTACGGTTTCCGCCCCAGGTTGGCGACGTTGACGGCCATCCTTCCACCAGGCTCCAGCTTCCGGACACAGACCGCGAACACCTCCCTCAGCATCTCCAGATAGTCGAGGTAGGTGGCCGGGACATGGCCTCGGGAGGTGTCCAGTTCGTACTCCTTCCCGGCGAAGTAGGGCGGAGAGGTGACCACCAGAGCCACCGACGAGTCCGCCACCTGCTGGTCGGTCATGGTCCTGGCGTCCTGACACCAGATCCGGTCGACCACCACCGGCGGCGTCACCCGGTCGTCGTCGGACAGGCGGGGCGGAGTGAACCGCCGGTAGAAAGCGGAGGCGTCGTGGTTCTCCCGTCGGCTGGAGCCGAACGGGGAGGTCGCCGTTGCCATGGGGGGAGACGGTAGCCCGACTAGCCGGGTTCGATCTGCTCCAGCAGACGATCCACGAAGGCAGCCTGAGCGGGATTCAACAGTTCCCGTGCCTCGTCGGGCCCGCACCATTTCACCTGGTCGATCTCGGGGTACGCCCGGCCTCCCAGGGTGAAGGTCCCGGGTCGCAGGGTGGCCGGATCGAAGTCGGCCTCCACCGCCCAGGCCAGCACCTCTTTACCCGATTTCTGGACGACCCGTCCCAGCGGGATCCAGGGACGGTCGGGCAGGCTCCAGCCGGTCTCCTCCTCGAACTCACGCCGCGCCGTGGCCTGGGGATCCTCGCCGGGATCGATCTCACCCTTGACGATCGACCACGCTCCCCGATGCCGCCGTGCCCAGAAGGGTCCGCCGGGATGGGCGATCAGGACCTCGATCTTCCCGTTGGAGCGTCGGAAGGGCAGGACACCGGCCGAAACCGTCACCGGGACGGAGAATAAGCCGCAGTCGCCGACAGCACCGTCACTGATAGGAGACGAAGACGGGTGTAGGGTCGAGTTCCATGACCTGGTCGGGTGAGGCGACCGGGCGGTCCTCGTCGAGGAAGTTCTTCCATCCCCACCACCAGCTCGGGTCCCGGCCGCCGGTGATGTTTCGCCACGTGGCGTACTTGCTCCCCAGTGGACCCTGTCCGTCCATCTGGATGACCAGGGCCAGTTCGGGAGGGATCTCCAGTCGGTCCCGGTCGCGGATCATGGATTCCTTGAACTGGTGGACGACCAGGAGCTTCTGGGGGAGGCGGTGTGCCCTGACCAGACCGGCCAGCCATTCGGCCACCCCGTTTACCTCCTCTGCGTCGACCGACCCCACCCGGCGGAGATGCACCTCGCCCGGTCCGAGTCGCCACTCGGGGTCGAGGGCCAGCCCGACGTGGGGCATGGACAAGAGCTCCTCATACCGGCGAGCCTGTTCGAGGAAGGGGGCCCTGCCCGGTTGCAGATCCAACACCACGTACGCCCCCACCCGGGCCGCCTCGTCCACCCAGGGTCGGAGCGTGTCGAGGTCCACCTCGGCCGAGTAGTCGCCATCGGCGGTGGGCCGGGCGGAGGCGACGGTGGCGATGATCTCGAAAGTGGGGAGTACCTGGGATCCGTCGGCGGTGTAAGCCTCGAGGAGCGGCTGCATTCGCCGAAGGGTTTCGGCCGGCCCCTGTTCACCCAGCACCCCCAGCGAAGGGGTGTCGGGTGATCCGTAGAAGGCGACCAGCCGCCGCCCGGGAAACAGCCAGACGCCTCCCCCCGGCAGCTGGTTGCCTGCCCGAATGGCCTCGAGCCACCACAGGTCGGTGGCGTCGAATCCGAGCGGGACCACCGGCTCGGCGGCCTGGAGGAGCCGGAGCCACTGCCCGGGAATCCGGCCGGGATCTTCCACCTCCACGTAGGAGTGGCCGGTCCAGGTGACCGCCCACGCCGCGGCGTGTTGCGGGTCTGGATCGGCGGCGACCATCCACAATGGTTCACCGGCGGATCCCAGGACGGCTCGGGGTGGCTCGACCGCGCGGGGAGGCACCACGACCAGCTCGGATTCGAAACGCACATCCCGAGGCGGCGACCCAACGACCACCACCCTGGCGGGGCGCAGCCGCTCCAGCTCGGCGGCGACGAGATCCGGGTCGTCGGCCACCAGCAGGGGGCCGCGCACCGCGATCGCCTCGAGGGCGCCGGTCCAGGCCGCGGCAGGGGTGGGTTCGGCCACCACCACGGTCGGGGCGCATTCGAACAGCGTTCGGGAGATCTGGACCGAGAGGGAGGGTCCGTCGACGACGGGTGGGTTGCCGGTGAGACAGGTGGAGGGATCCGACGCCGAGCTCGGGGCGACGGCGGGAGGAGCCGGTGCAGTCGGTGGCGGTTCGACCCCGGGAGGAGCGGATCGGGGCGGTGGCGGATCCAACTCGGCGGTGCAGCCTCCAAAGGCGGCCGCCGCCAGGAGCAGGGACAGGAGTCCCCTGAGGTATCGGGCGGCGGGGGAATCCGGACCGGGCTCGGCAGGTTGAGTGTTTCGAGGCCCAGTCGGGAGGTGCCATGGCATCGGAGGAGACCCCCAGGGTCGAGGAATCGGCCAAAAGAGTACGTGTGATGTCTTCGGGGAGGGTGGTTGCCGACAGCAGACGACCCTCTGCTGGTCTGGGAATGGCCCTACTACCCCACCTACTACTTTCCCGATCCCGACGTCACCCCCGGAGCCCTGATCGAAACCGGTCGCCGGGACGGCAAGATCGAATACGCGGTGGAAGCCGGGGGGGACCGGGTGGAGGCCGGAGCCTACCGGATGCTCGCTCCGGGCTACCCGCCCGACGCGGTGGCCTTCGTCTGGGACGCCATGGACCACTGGTTCGAAGAGGACGAGGAGGTGTTCGTCCATCCTCGGGATCCCTACAAGAGGATCGACATCCTCTCGTCGAGCCGTCGGGTCAGGGTGGAGGTGGACGGGGTCACCGTCGCCGACACCACCAACGCCATGTTCCTCTTCGAAACCGGTCTCCCGGTTCGCTACTACATCCCCAAGACCGACGTCCGCATGGAGCTGCTGACCCCCACCGACACCACCACCGGCTGCCCCTACAAGGGTTTCGCCCGCTACTGGTCGGTGACGGTGGGGGGACGCACCTATCCCGACGTCGTCTGGGGCTACGACACGCCGCTCCCCGAGTGCCAGAAGATCGCCGGGAGGGTGGCCTTCTACAACGAGAAGGTCGACATCTACGTCGACGAGGAACCATTGGAGCGCCCGACGACGAAGTTCTCCTGAGGCCGTTCTCACAGCAGCCAGCCGACCAGCCACAGGGTCGCCATACCCCCCGCCAGCACCACCAGGACGTTGCTCCGGCGCAACGCCAGTACGAGGCCCACGGTCACCGCGGCGAGCTCGTCGGGTGAGGTGAGGAACGCATCCACCCCGTCGCCGGCGAGGAGCGAAGCGGTGAGCGCCGCCAACACGGCGGGCCCCACGTAGCCGAGCCCGACCTCCACCAGGTCGGGGAGGGGCCTGGAGCCCACGGTCAGTATGAACACCGCCCTGGCCAGGTAGGTGAGGACCCCGGCCGCCGCGAACACCGCCAAGGCGGTCACGTTCTGCTCCTGTGGGCCAGGGTCCCGGCCAGGGTTCCGACCGCTCCTCCGACCAGCATGCCGGCCCGGTTGGGCAACTCCGCCAGCAGCAGGGTGGTCGCAGCGCCCGCCGCCGCGGCGAGGACGGTGGGGCGGTCGGTGAGCCTGGGCCCGAACAGTCCGATGAAGAGGAGAGGCACCGCGAACTCGATGTCGAGTCCCTCGGGCACCGCGGCGCCGGCCAGGACTCCGACCGCCAACACCACCTGCCACAGCGACCAGGCGAGAACACCGGCACCCAGGTAATACGACCTCCATTCGTCCGGGATCGGAGTGACGGAGCGACGTCAAGGCGAAGATCTGGTCGATCAACAGGTAGGGGCCCAACCGGCGGAACCAGGTGGGTTGGCTGCGGAAATGGGGCACCATGGCCGCCGAATACATCAGGTGCCGGGCATTCACCACCGTGGCGGCCAGCAGGGCGTTCAAGGCGGGGGCTCCCGCCCCCAGCAGGGATATCGCGGCGAGTTGGGCGGCGCCGCCGAACATGAGCATTCCGCTCAGCCACCCGGCCCAGTCGGGAACCTGGGTCTCGGCCACGGCCAGTCCCACCACCAGTCCGAAGGGAACCGCGGGCAGGAAGAGGGGGAGCATGTCCCGCATCCCCCGCAGGAAGGCGGCCCGGTTCACCCGTGTCAGCAGCTCGGCCTCGGCTCGGGTCGGACACAGCTTCGGGTCGGCGCCTTCCTGGTCGAGCAGGGCCACCTTCACTTCCGTCCCGCCCATCGAATAGTGCCCGATGTGTCCGTCGGAACGCACCACCCGATGGCAGGGCACGATCAGCGGCACCGGGTTGGCCGCCAGAGCGTTGCCCACCGCCCGCGTAGCCCGCGGGTTCCCGACCCTCTCGGCCACCCACCGGTAGGTCCGGACCTCGCCCCGAGGGATGGTGGCGGTCACCTCGAGCACCCTCCTCTGGAATGGGGTGACGTCGAGGTCCAAGGGGAGTCGGCCGGGCCGTCCCCGGTTCAACGCCTCGGCGATGGCCGCGTCCCAAGGAGGTACCCGAAGCGGGGGACCGTCGACGGAACCGGCGGGCACCACCCCGCACACACCCCGGTCGCTGAACAACACCTCCACCGGCCCCGCCGGGGTCGAATACGGGTAGCGGCCCACGACACTCGGCCCGATGTGCATCGAGAGCAACATAGTCGGCCGGGTCACGTCCCGTCGTTCTGGTTCGGTGGGCGCGGCTCGCGCTAGGGTCCGCGACGTGGAGAAGTTCGCAACCACCCGCCGGGTCGTGATCGAAGACGTGACGCCCCGAGTGGACGACGGCCGCTTCCCGATCAAGAGGGTGGTGGGCGACGAAGTGGTCGTGGAAGCCGACGTGTTTGCCGACGGGCACGACGCGCTCAGGGCTGTGCTCCTCTACCGGTGCGGGAACGACGACTGGCAGGAGGTCGCCCTCCAGCCGATCGGCAACGACCGTTGGCGTGGTTCCTTTGCAGTCGACTCGGTCGGTGTCTGGTACTACACGGTGGAGGGTTGGGTAGACCATTTCGACACCTGGCGTGCGGGTCTGGAGAAGAAAGCCGACGCCGGCGCGGTCGACGAGGTCGATCTGGCGATCGGAGCCGACATCCTGGCTCAGGCCGCGGCCAGGGCCTCGAAGGACGACCGGGCAGCTCTCCACGGCTACGCCCAGGCTTTGGTCGATCGTGGAAAACCCCTCTCGGAGAGGTTGGCGGTGGCGCTCCATCCTGCCCTAGCATCCACCGCCCGGGCCTACCCCGACCGCAGCCGGGCCACCCGGCTCGAACCGTCCCTCTCGGTGTGGGTCGATCGTCCCAAGGCCCGTTTCTCCACCTGGTACGAGCTGTTCCCCCGTTCGTGGGGACCGCCCGGTCGTCACGGCACCCTGAGGGACGTGGCCGACCGACTCGAGTACGTCGCCGAGATGGGATTCGACGTGCTGTACCTGCCGCCCATCCATCCGATCGGTCGCACCAACCGCAAGGGCGCCAACAACGCGCTCGTGGCCGGACCCGAAGACCCGGGCGTGCCGTGGGCGATCGGCTCGGAGGAAGGCGGCCACACCGCCATCCACCCCGAGCTGGGAACCATCGACGACTTCAGGACGGTTGAGGGATCGGGCAGCTTCCCTCGGCATCGAACTGGCCCTGGACATCGCCTTCCAGTGTTCACCCGATCATCCCTGGGTGCGGGAACACCCCGAGTGGTTCCGCCGCCGACCCGACGGGTCGATCCAATTCGCCGAGAATCCCCCCAAGAAGTACGAAGACATCTACCCCCTCGACTTCGAGACCTCCGACCCCGAGGGGCTGTGGACCGCCCTCAAGGGGGTGTTCGATCATTGGATCTCGGAGGGGATCCGCATCTTCCGGGTCGACAACCCCCACACCAAGTCGTTCCCGTTCTGGGAGTGGTGCGTCGCCGAGCTGAAGAAGGAACACCCCGACCTGATCCTCCTCTCCGAGGCGTTCACCCGGCCGAAGGTGATGTACCGGCTGGCCAAGCTGGGGTTCACCCAGTCGTACACCTATTTCGCATGGCGCAACACCTCCTGGGAGCTGAGGGAGTACCTGACCGAGCTCACCAACCCGCCGGTGGCCGACTTCTTCCGGCCCAACTTCTGGCCCAACACCCCCGACATCCTGACCGCCTACCTGCAGACCGGTGGCCGTCCCGCCTTCATCGCCCGGCTGGTCCTGGCTGCCACCCTGTCGGCCAGCTACGGGATCTACGGGCCCGCCTTCGAGCTGATGGAGAACACCCCGCGGGAGCCCGGATCCGAGGAATACCTCGACTCGGAGAAATACCAGATCCGAACCTGGGACCTGGACCGGCCGGATTCGCTGGCCCCGCTGATCGGGCGGATCAACCGGATCAGGCGGGACCACCCGGCTCTGCAGCGGAACCGCAACCTGGTGTTCCACTCCACCGACAACGAGACGCTGCTGTGCTACTCCAAGCGCTGGGAAGGAGACACGGTCCTCTGTGTGGTCAACCTGGACCCCAACCACACCCAATCGGGCTGGACGGGCCTCGATCTGGGGGCCTTGGGAGCGTCCACCGACCACCCGTTCCTGGTGCACGACCTGCTCACCGACAACCACTATCTGTGGAACGGTCCACACAACTTCGTGAAACTGGACCCCGACCTCCCGGCCCACGTCTTCGAGGTGGCTCCCCGCACCAGGACCGAGGAGGACTTCGACTACTTCGCCTGAGCGGCGGGACCGCGGCTGCTTTCATGAGGGGCCGTGGCCCGCTGGTATCAAGAAGGCGTCATCTACGAGGTCCACGTCCGTGCCTACTACGACTCGGATGGGGACGGCGTGGGCGACTTCCGGGGGCTGACCTCCAAACTCGACTATCTGCAGGACCTGGGGGTCACCGCCGTGTGGCTGCTGCCCTTCTATCCCTCGCCTCTCCTCGACGACGGCTACGACATCGCCGACTACCGGTCGGTGCACCCCGCCTATGGAACCCTGAGAGACTTCCGCCGCTTCCTCCGGGAGGCCCACCGCCGCAACCTGAAGGTGATCACCGAGCTGGTGATCAACCACACCTCCGACCAGCATCCCTGGTTCCAACGGGCCCGCCGCTCACCGCCGGGATCCGTGTGGCGTGACTTCTACGTGTGGTCGGACACCCCCGACCGGTACCGGGACGCACGCATCATCTTCAGCGACACCGAGACCTCCAACTGGGCTTGGGACCCGGTGGCCGGGGCCTACTACTGGCATCGGTTCTTCTCCCACCAGCCCGACCTCAACTTCGACAATCCCCGGGTCCACAAGGCGGTGTTCGACACTCTCGACTATTGGCTCGACATGGGAGTCGACGGGCTCAGGCTCGACGCCGTTCCCTACCTGTACGAACGCGAAGGCACCATGTGCGAGAACCTGCCTGAGACCCACCAGTTCCTCAAGAAGCTGCGAGCCCACGTCGACCAACGCTACGAAGACCGGATGCTGCTCGCCGAGGCCAACCAGTGGCCTGAGGATGCGGTGGCCTATTTCGGTGAGGGGGACGAATGCCACATGGCTTTCCACTTCCCGCTCATGCCTCGACTGTTCATGGCGGTCAGGATGGAGAACCGCTTCCCGGTCATAGACATCCTCGACCAGACACCCGAAATCCCCGACGGCTGCCAGTGGGCCCTCTTCCTGCGCAACCACGACGAGCTCACCCTGGAGATGGTCACCGACGAGGAGCGTGACTACATGTACCGGGTCTACGCCGGAGACCCGCAGGCCCGCCTCAACCTGGGGATCCGACGCCGTCTGGCTCCCCTCCTCGGGAACAACCGTCGAGAGATCGAACTCCTCAACGCCTTGCTGTTCTCCCTACCCGGCACGCCGGTCGTGTACTACGGCGACGAGATCGGTATGGGAGACAACATCTACCTGGGCGACCGCAACGGGGTGCGGACCCCGATGCAGTGGTCCGGCGACCGCAACGCCGGATTCTCGAGGGCCAACCCACAGCGCCTCTACCTGCCGGTGATCGTCGACCCCGAATACCACTACGAAGCCGTCAACGTCGAGACCCAGGTGGCGAACCCCCACTCCCTCTACTGGTGGATGCGCCGGCTGATCGCCCAGCGGAAACGGCTCCCCGTGTTGGCGACCGGCCGGATCACCTTCCTCCACCCCGACAACCCCAAGGTCTTGGCCTACCTCCGGACCGACGGGCAGGACTCGGTGTTGGTGGTGGCCAACCTCTCCCGGTTCGTCCAGGCGGTCGAACTCGACCTGTCACGTTTCGAAGGGGTGACCCCGATCGAGGTGTTCGGGCGGACCCCGTTCCCCCGCATCGGGGAGCTTCCCTATTTCCTGACGTTGGGTCCCCACTCCTTCTACTGGTTCCTGCTCCCCGCCGGTCCCGAACGGGTCGAGGTCTCCGACGGTCCGCCCACAGTGGACGTGGCCGGCGACCCGCTCGAGGCCATACTGGGGGAGAAGGTCGGGGTCTTGAACGCTCGACTCCCCGGCTATCTGCCCACCCGCCGCTGGTTCGGCGGCAAAGGGCGGGTCGTCCAGGGTGTCGACCTCGAAGAGGGGTTCCGGATGGGGCCGCGCTGGGCCTTGACCGTGTTGAGGGTCGACTACCTGGAAGGGCCCTCCGACCGGTACGTCCTACCCGTCGGGATCCGTTCCGCCGAGCCCGAGGCCAGCCCCGACGTGGTGGTTCGCCTCCGGGATGGCGAGTCGGTCTGGGAGGTGTTCGACGCCTCCTACGACGACGGGTTCCGCCGGGTGTTGCTCGAGGTGGTGGCGCGCCGGCGCCGGTTCCGATCGGATGGAGCCGAACTGGCCGGAGTGAGGATCGGCCGGTTCCCCAACCTGGGTGACGCGGAGGACACCCGGGTGCTGGCGGCTGAGCAGTCCAACACTTCGTTCGTCTACGGGGAGAGGCTGGTCCTCAAGCTCTACCGTCGAGTGGAGGCAGGTCCCAACCCCGACGTGGAGCTGGGCCGGTACCTCACCCAGGTCGGGTTCCCCCACACCCCGGCAGCCCGGGGAGTCGTGGAGCTGAGACGGAGTGGCGAGACCCTGAACGTCGGTTTCCTCCAGGAGTACGTCCCCAACCAGGGGGACGCCTGGGAGCATGCCCTCGACGTCCTGGGTCGTTACTACGAGAGGGTCCTCACCCTTCCCGACCGCCGACCACCCCGGATGGTCTCCCACCCGCTCGACTTCGACCCCGATCACGTTCCGGCAGGCATCCGGGAGGTGACGGGAGCAGAACTCGACGAGTTCCGGCTCCTCGGCGACCGGACCGCCCGTCTCCACCTGGCGTTGGGGGGAGCCGACCCCGACATGGCCGACTTCGCGCCGGAGCGGATGACCGCCCTCTACCGGCGGTCCCTGTACCAGTCGATGCGGAGCAACGCCCGCCAGGTGATCAGCCGGCTGCGACGCGCCCGCCTCGATTCTCCCGAAGCCGACCTCGCCGTCAGGCTGGTGGAATCCGAGAGCGCCGTGTTGGACCGCCTCCGATGGGTGGTGGACAACCCGGTGGAGGCCCTCCGGATCCGCATCCACGGCGACTATCACCTGGGACAGGTCCTGTTCACCGGTCGGGATTTCTCGATCATCGACTTCGAAGGGGAACCCGCCCGGCCCCTCTCCGAACGACGCCTCAAACGCTCGCCCCTGCGGGACGTGGCCGGCATGGTCAGGTCGTTCCACTACGCCGCCTATGCGTCGCTCCACCGCCAAGTCGAGCGGGGAGACCTGGAGGAGGCCGCCGTCGAGGAGCTGGGCCCCTGGGCCGAGATCTGGTACCTGTACGCGTCGTCGCTGTTCCTCGGCGCCTACCAGGAGGTGGTGTCGCAACATCCCGGGCTGGTCCCCGACGACCCCGCCCTCTTCCGGGGGCTGTTGGACGCCTTCCTGCTCGACAAGGCGCTGTACGAGGTCTCCTACGAGCTCGACAACCGGCCCGATTGGCTCCGCTACGCCCTGGCCGGCGCCCTAGCCATCCTGGGGTGACACCCGACCGATCGGCCGGCCCGAGTCTCGCTCCCTCACCGCTTGGGCGAAACCCACCTGTTCGGCTCGGCGTTTGAACCAGATCCCCTCGGGGGTGTGACGGGCTATCCCGTCGAACCAGGTGGCGAGCATCTGGGTGGACGTCAGCCCCATCTGCTCGACGGCGTGGTTGATCATCATCTTGTGCATCATCAACTGGTTTCTGGGTACTCCCGCTATCCGTTCGGCCAGCGCGTCGACCGCCCCGTCCAGCTCCGCCTCCGGAACGGCGTCCAACACCAGGCCGATCCGCTTGGCCTCCCGGCCGTCTATCAGGTCGCCGGTGAACAGCAGACGCTTGGCCTGTTCGGCTCCAACCCGGAACACCCACATGGCGGTCGTGGGGCACCCCCACACCCGGGCAGGCGGGTAGCCGATCTTTGCGTCCTCGGCCATCACCACCATGTCGCAGGCCAAGGCGACGTCGGAACCGCCCGCCACCGCGTAGCCCCGCACCTTGGCGATGGTGGGTTTGGTGCAACGCCACAGCGACATGAAGCGTTCGGTGTTACGCCACATCATCTTGAAGTCCACGGTGGGATCCCAGGGCATGGCCTGGCTGTAGGGGGCGTCTGGTCTCTCTGCGAACTCCTCGAGGTCGTATCCGGCGCAGAAGGCCCGTCCCGCCCCGGTGACCACCACGACGTGGATCTCGTCGTCGGCCTCGACCGCCTCGACCGCTTCGGCGATCTCGCCCGGCATCCGCTCGTCGATCGCGTTGAGGCGTTCGGGCCGGTCGAGGACGATCGTGGCGACCCTACCGGACTTCTCGAGCCTGACGGTCTCCATGTTCCCTCCTCTCCTCGAGCGGCACCGCCCCATCGGAGCGGTGGTACTCCTCGTGGGCGGTCACCAGGAGTTCCCAGCCTTCGGGCTCCTCGATGTCGACCGCCACCAGGTGGACGCTGGTCGGCCTACCGTCCCGATCGAGGCTCCTGGCCCGGCGAATCAGGTCACGGGATGCGTCGTCGGTCCGGCGATGCATCGCCAGGTGCTCGTTCCACGACACACAGAGGAACACCTCGGTGAGCCGATGTGGATCCCCCGAATCCCGATACAGGCGCCATCGGTAGGCACCGGTCCGGAGCCTCACCAGCCGAATCTCTCGCATCAGCTCGAGGAATTCGGCCATGCGTGAGGAGGGGACCTGCCAGGTGTTGAGCACCATGACGGGGCCCCCTTCGGTGTCGGGATGTTCCGGCAGCGACTCGGGGCTGAACTCGGGTGCTTCCACGTCGGCCGGGGTCGGCAGGCGGAAGCGCGGGATGGCGACGGCCAACACCACACCGGCCGCCGACATCAGGAGGTACGCTCCGCGGACGCCGACCAACTCGGCCACCACCCCCGAGAGGATCGAACCCAGCGGAAAGACCCCCACGAAGGCCAACGAGTACAGGCTCATGGCCCGGCCCCTCACCCATTCCGGGGCCATGAGTTGGGCGGTGGAGTTGAAGGTGGTCAGCGTCAACACCCAGCATGCCCCGGCGATCATCAGCAGCGCGGCTGCCAACACCGGCTGGGACGCCACTCCCAGACCCATCCCGGCGGCCGCCACCCCTCCCACCGTGACCGGAACCGACCGAGAGCCCAAACTGCCCACCAGCCACGGTCGAACCAACGCCCCGACCAGCGCACCCAAACCGAAACTCCCCAGCAGCACCCCGAGGAGGAACGCGTCGCCGCCGAGCTCGTCCCGGGTCAGGTTGGGGAGCAGGGTCTGAACCACCGCCGAGGTGAGGGCGAACAACGCGGTCGCGGCGAGGAGGCGTCGGAACGGCGGGGTGTAGCGGGCGTACCGGATACCCAGACCGATCGCCACCGATACCGGGGTGGGGTCCCGCTCCGGGAAGGTCATCACCTGGGACAGGCGAGCCACCACCACGATGACACCCAGGTAGCTCGCCGCGTTGAGGGCGAAAGCCGCGTCCGGGCCCGAGGCGGCGACGATCAGGCCGCCGAGGGCCGGACCGACAGAACGGGCGACGTTGAACGCCACCGAGTTGAGGGCCACCGCCGAAGCAACCAGCCCTCTCGGAACCAGATCGGGAACCAGCGCCTGCCAAGCCGGGAGGTTGAAGGCCACCCCCACCCCCAGGAGTAGGCCCAAGCCGAGGAGGAGCCCCGGGGTCATCCAACCCTTCCAGGTCAGGATCGCCATGGTCGCCGCGGTGGCGCCCATCAGGAGCTGAGCCGCCTGCATCACCTTGGTTCGGTCGAGCATGTCGGCCAAGGCGCCGGCGGCCAGCGCCAGGAACAGGATCGGCAGGGTGGTGGAAGCGGTCATCAGACCGACCCAGGTGGGCGAGTCGGTCAGCTCCAGCATCAGCCAGGCGGCCGCCACCGACTGCAGGAACGAGCCGATGTTCGAGAACACGGAGGCAATCCACAGGGCTCGGAACCGGCGGATGCGGAGAGGCGCCACGGCTTCGACGGCCATGGCAGCGCAGTCTATGGCCACACGCTATCGTCCCCACCACCTAGACGGGAGGCCGAGATTGCGTAACGTGCTTCTGGTGATCCACATCCTGGCCGCCGCCGCCTGGATCGGAGGTTCCTACGGTGTGGCCTTCCTGGCTTCCCGTTTCCGACGCCTGGGGCACTCGGCGGGAGCCGCCTACATGACCGCGGCCGGTGCCATGGGGCGGGTGTACTTCAACGTCGCGGGTGTGCTGGTCGTAGTGTCGGGGATATGGCTGGTGATCGACGGGATCTACGACTTCGAGGATCCCTTCGTGGTGATCGGGTTCGCGGTGGTGGTGGTGAGTGCTCTGCTCGGAGCGTTGATCTTTCCGAAGATCTTCTCCGACGGGTTGGCCGCCCACCAGAAGGAGGACGAAGCCCAGGTCGCCGACGCGTACGACCGTCTCCGCCGGGTGAGTCTGCTCGACAATCTGATCCTGGTCGTGGCGGTCGTCGCCATGGTGTACAAGTGGGGGGCCTGAGCCGGGACGGCCGGTGACCTCCTCGGGCGTCGAAGTAGAGGTCGAGGGCGAACGGATTCGGATCACCTCCCCGGACAAGGTGCTGTTTCCCGCCCGGGGATGGACCAAACTCGACGTGGTGCACCACTTCCTGGGGTGCCTGGACGGCGCCTTCCGGGCAGTCCGGGATCGGCCCACCATGCTCAAGCGGTACATGGAATCGGTCGAGGTCGACCCCATCTATCAGAAGCGCGCCCCCAAAGGGACCCCGTTCGACGTGGTGGATGTCGCGTTCCCCTCGCAACGGCCGGGAAGGATGGTGGTGCCGCGGCGCCCGGCGGACGTGATCCGGCTGGTCCAGCTCGGCTGCCTCGACTTGCATCCCTGGCCGGTTCGAGCCTCCGACACCGACCATCCCGACGAGTTGAGGCTCGACTTCGATCCGACCCCCGGGTTCGGTTTCGACCGGGTGCGGGAGGCGGTGGGCGCCGCCCGTGAACTCCTCGACGAGCTGGGTCTGGTGGGGTGGCCCAAGACGTCGGGCGGGCGGGGCATTCACGTCTACGTGCGGATCGAACCCCGATGGGGGTTCGTCGAAGCCAGGAGGGCGGTGCTGGCCTTCGCCCGGGAGCTGGAACGTCGCCGGCCGGATCTGGTCACGACCTCCTGGTGGAAGGAGGAACGCAGGGGGGTGTTCATCGACTACAACCAGATGGCAAGAGACAAGACCGTCTCCGCGGCGTACGGAGTCCGTCCTAGCGGCCTGGTGTCGGCTCCGTTCCGTTGGGAGGAGCTCGACTCGGTTCGTCCCGAGGACTTCCCGATGGACCGTTATGTTCCGGACCGGTATCTGAAGGTGGGTGACCTGATGGCCGGGATGGACGACGCCCCGGGCCGGATCGACCGACTGTTGGAGATGGCCGACGTCGACGAGAAGGTTCGAGGCCTACCCGACGCGCCTTGGCCCCCTCACTACCCGAAACAGCCGAACGAGCCGCCCCGGGTGCAGCCGTCGAAGAGGCGTCAGCCCACCACCCGGGAGAAGCCGGGTCCCGAGGGTCGGGCCAGCTGATCGATGGTGCACTCTGTCGGGTCCTTGTCCGGGCGCCAGCGGTGGAACCGGGTGGCGTGACGGAAACGTCCGTTCTCGAGCTGGTCGTAACTCACCTCGACCACGACCGCCGGTCTCACCGGCACCCATGACAGGTCGCGTCCGCCGGTCCAACGGCTCTCCCCGCCGGGAACCCGAACCGGTCCGTCGCCACCGAAGCTCTCTTCCGCTCTCAGCTCCTCGAGCAACGCCAGGATCTCGGCGGGGTCCTGTCCGCCGAATCCCGAGCAGTGTCCCACGAAGGTGAGGTCCCCCTCGGGGGTGTACAACCCGAGCAGGATCGAACCGACCTTCCCGCCGTCCTTGTGGACCCGGTAACCCCCCACCACACAATCGACGGTGCGTCGGTGCTTCACCTTCCACATGGCCCGCTCACCGCTCCGGTATTCCAGGTCGAGCCGTTTGGCGACTATCCCGTCGCAACCCGCCGCCTCGAACTCGTCGAACCATCGCCGAGCCGTCGCCGGATCTTCGGTGCTGGGGGTGAGATGCCAACGTTCGGGTAGCCGCAACCCGGTGAGAGCCGCTCGGCGTTCCCTGAAGGGGAGACGCCTGAGGTCCCTCCCTTCCAGCGCCAAGAGGTCGAACGCCACCAGACGCGCAGGCAGCTCTTCGGCGAGGCGTCTGATCCGCGACTCGGCGGGGTGGATGCGGAGTTGGAGGGAGTCGAAGCTGGTGACGTCGCCCACCACGACGACCACCTCCCCGTCGACCACCGTCCCTCCCGGAAGATCGCCCAGCGGGTCTGCCAGCTCGGGGAAGTAGCGAAGCAGGGGCCGTCCGTTCCGGGAATCGAGCCGGACCTCGCCCGAGGGGCCGGGACCCCAGGCCAGCACCCGGAAGCCGTCCCACTTCGGTTCGTAGGCCAGTTCTCCCTCAGGCCAGGTCTCGGTGGTGCGGGCCTCCATGGTCGGCAGGGGCGGGTCGAACGGCCAATCCATGCTTCCAGGGTAGGTGCGGGGGCCTGTCCGTAGGATGGGTCGCCGTGGACCGATTGAAGGACCTTCGGGATCTGCTGTTGCGGGCCGCGGCTGCGTTCGGGGAGGACCGGGCCGGCCGGATGGCCACCGCCCTGGCGTTTACGACCCTGTTCTCCCTGGTTCCCCTGCTGTTCGTGGCTTCCGCCGTCGCCGGCTTCGTGTTGGGCGACCGTTCCGCCCTGGCCACGGTGATCGCCCAAGCCGAGGAGGTGGTGGGCACCCAGGTGGCCGCCCAACTCGAGGACATACTCCTCCGGGTGGTCGACTCCGCGCCGGCGTCCCTGGGTTTGGGTGTGGGACTGGCCGCCGTGGCCGGGTCGGCCGTGTTCCTTCAGCTGCAGGCGGCCCTCTCCGACGTGTTCGGTGTATCGCAGCGGCGCATGGAAGGCGTCGTCGGTGTGTTGGTCCAGCGACTCCTGGCTGCGGTGACGGCTCTCGTGTTCGCGCTGCTGGTGCTGCTGCCCCTGGTGGCGGTGGCTGTGCTCGACCGGCTGGCCGAGCTGTTCGGAGTTCCCGGCTGGGTGGCCGGTTTGGGCGTCCCGGTGCTGGCATTGGGTTATCTGGCGGTGGTGATAGCCCTGAGCTTCCAGTGGTTCACCACCGCCCAGATTCCGTGGCGGGCCGCCCTCCGAGGAGGCGTGTTCACCGCGGTCGCGCTGCTGGTGGCTTCGGCCGGGGTCGGGGTCTATCTCTCCAGGGTCGGGCGGGAGGGACCCAGCGCCCTCGGGGTTCTCGGCGGGGTCGCCATCCTGCTGTTCTTCTTCAACCTGGCTTGGCAGGTGTACCTCTTCGGAGCCGAGGTGACCAAAGCCTTGACGGATGGTTCGGCTCCGGTCGAAGCGAAGGAGATCGAGGAAGAGGAGCCCTCCGGGAGCCCCCTGCTGGTGGTGGCGGCGTTCCTGGTGGGGCTGTTGGTCGGGTTGCGGAAGAACCGGAGATGAACCGCCTTTCGGGTGGTCTTGGGGGCGGATAGTCTGGCCGGGGCATGGCCATCGACATCCACGGTTTCGTCGCCGACCTGAAAGAACACGCCGTGGATCACGGCTTCCACGTGCACGACGAACGCCACTTCGTGGAGACCTACTCGCTCCGCCAGTCCTGGGAGATCGACGCCCACCCCGAAGAAGCCTGCAACGGGCCGCTCGACCTCCATCTGGCCCTGGACGTCGACCCGAGGGTGTTGCTCGATTTCCTCGACCGACTCGAGGAGGCCGGGGACGACGTCTCCCAGGTGGAAGACGAATACCAGCTCCAGCTCTACTTCAACTGGGGGATGCCGCCTTTGGTGAGTCCCCCCGATCTCCTGGTCCTGGCCACCGACCTGGCCGGGATCGGCGGGACGCTGCTCCCGGTGGAGGTGTCGGCCATCGACTCGTTCGGGGCCGTCTCAGACGCACCGGAGCGGCGACTCCAGCTGGTGGGTCGCACCCAGGTCTCGTTGGTGAAGATCGCCGCGTTCCAGGAGCAGCTCTGCGACGCCCTCGATCGGGCCCGCAACGTGAGCCTCTACCTGCTGGAACGGGCCGACGCCTGGATGTGATCCCGCCGGGACCCGCCGCCGCCTAGTCTCGAAGACAGATGGCCCGGCCTTTCACCGACGATGACCGCTGGCTGTTCAACGCCGGCGAGCACGAACGGCTCTACGAGGTGCTCGGATGCCACCTCGAAGACGGATCGGCCACCTTCCGGGTGTGGGCGCCCAACGCCGCAGCCGTGGCGGTGGTCGGGGACTTCAACGGCTGGGATCGTCACGCGAACCCCATGTATCCGTCGGAGTCGGGAGTGTGGGAGACGCGGATCGACAGGGTGAAGAAAGGGGACGCGTACAAGTATGCGATCACCACCCGGGAAGGCCGCATCTTGGAGAAAGCCGACCCGTTGGCGTTCCATGCCGAGACCCCTCCCGCCACCGCCTCCCGGGTGTGGGACCTCTCCTACCGATGGGGCGACGACGAGTGGATGCGGACACGAGGCCGAGCCAACTCCCTGGAGGCTCCGATCTCCATCTACGAGTGCCATCTCGGCTCCTGGTCCCGCCGGCACGAACTCAGCTACCCCGCTCTGGCCAAAGGACTGGCCGAACATCTGGAACGCACCGGCTTCACCCACATCGAGCTGCTCCCCATCACCGAGCATCCCTTCGACGGGTCCTGGGGTTATCAGACCACCGGCTACTTCGCGCCGACCTCCCGCTACGGAACCCCGCAGGGCTTCATGGAGTTCGTCGACATCATGCACCAACACGGGATCGGGGTGATCCTCGACTGGGTGCCGTCCCACTTCGCAGTCGACTCCCACGGGCTCGGCTGGTTCGACGGAACCCACCTGTATGAACACGCGGATCCCCGGCAGGGCTACCACCCCGACTGGGGGTCGTTCGTGTTCAACTACGGACGTAACGAGGTCAGGTCCTTCCTGCTGTCCAGCGCCCACCTCTTCTTCGACGTGTACCACGTCGACGGGCTGAGGGTCGACGCCGTCGCTTCCATGCTCTACCTCGACTACTCACGCCGGGAAGGCGAATGGGTTCCCAACCGGTACGGAGGTCGGGAGAACCTGGAGGCGGTCGACTTCCTCCGCCGCCTCAACTCGTCGGTGTATCTGCGTTTCCCCGACGTCCAGATGTACGCCGAGGAGTCCACCGCCTGGCCGATGGTTTCCCGGCCGGTCGACCTGGGAGGTCTGGGATTCGGTTTCAAGTGGGACATGGGGTGGATGAACGACACCCTCAGGTACTTCACCCTCGACCCGATCTACCGCGGTTTCGAGGACAACCATCGGCTCCTCACCTTCCGCAGCCTCTACGCCTTCAGCGAGAACTACACCCTGGCCCTCAGCCACGACGAAGTGGTTCACGGGAAACGGTCCCTGCTGGGGAAACAGCCCGGTGACGAATGGAGGCGGTTCGCCGGGCTGCGGGCCCTCCTCGGCTACCAGTGGTCGCTTCCCGGGAAGAAGCTGGTGTTCATGGGAGCCGAGATCGCCAACCCGTGGGAGTGGGACCACACCGGCCAGGTGCCGTTCGGGCTCTTGGAGCATCCACTGCATCGGGGGGTGTTGGAGTGGGTTTCGCGGCTCAACCGCCTGTACCGGGAAGTACCGGCCCTCCACCTGGGTGACTGCTCCCCCTGGGGGTTCGAATGGGTCGAGGCCGACGACGTTTCCCGCTCGGTGTTGGCGTTTCTCCGGACCGCCCCACACCACCCCCCGGTTCTGGTGGTGTGCAACTTCACCCCGGAGGTGTGGCACGGCTACCGGCTGGGGGTGCCCGCAGAGGGAGAATGGAACGTGTTGGCCTGCAGTGACGCCTCCGAGTTCGGCGGTTCGGGCCTGGTGCCGGGACCGTTGGTCGCCGAACATCATCCCAGCCACGGACGCCCCTACTCGCTCGTCTTCGACGTGCCGCCCATGTCCGTCACGTTCTTCGGGAGGTGAACCATGCAGTTGCCCAACCCCCGACGGATCCTGTCGATGGTGCTGGCGGGCGGTGAGGGGAGGCGGCTCATGCCTCTCACCAGGGACCGGGCCAAACCGGCGGTGCCGTTCGGCGGTCAGTACCGGCTCATCGACTTCGCCCTCTCCAACCTGGTGAACGGGGGATACCGGCGGATAGTCGTGTTGACCCAGTACAAGTCGCACAGCCTCAACGTGCACCTCGCCCAGACGTGGCGAATGTCCACCCTGCTCGGCAACTACGTCACGTCGGTGCCCGCCCAGATGCGGATGGGCAAGAGGTGGTTCCTCGGCTCGGCGGACGCCATCTACCAGAACCTGAACCTGATCGACGACGAGAAGCCGCACCACATCTTCGTGTTCGGGGCCGACCACATCTACCGGATGGATCCCACCCAGATGCTGGCCCGACACCTAGAGACCGGAGCCGGGGTCACGGTGGCGGCCATCCGGGTGCCGGTCTCCCAGGCGCGGGCCTTCGGGGTGATCGAAGCCGAGCCCGGCGGCCGGATCTCGGCGTTCCGGGAGAAACCGGCGGATCCCCGTCCGCTACCGGACGATCCCGAACACTGTCTGGTGTCGATGGGCAACTACGTGTTCGCCACCGACGTCCTGGTGGACGCGGTGCGGCGGGACGCCGAACGAGAGGGGTCCCGGCACGACGTCGGTGGGGACCTCGTCCCCGACCTGGTCGACAAGGGGCTCGCCTACGTCTACGACTTCTCCGAGAACCGGGTGCCCGGAGTCACCCCCAGGGAGCAGGGCTACTGGCGGGACGTCGGGACCCTGGACTCCTACTTCGAGGCCAACATGGATCTGGTGTCGGTGGATCCGATCTTCAACCTGTACAACGAGGAGTGGCCCATCTACACCCACCAGGTGGTGGCCCCTCCCGCCAAGGTGGTGGCGGTCGCCGAGCACGGGGCAGGCCAGGTGGCGGATTCCATCCTCTCCAACGGGGTGGTCCTCTCCGGCGCCTACGTGAGGTCTTCCGTGCTGTCGCCATGGGTGAGGGTGGACGAAGGAGCCGAGGTGGAACGCTCGGTCCTGTTCGAGCGGGTACGGGTCGGGGCGGGAGCCCGGATCCGGAACGCGGTGATCGACAAGAACGTGACGGTGCCTCCCGGCTGCGTGATCGGCCACGATCCGGACCTCGACCGGGAACGGGGGTTCACCGTGTCGGAGGGAGGTGTGGTCGCTCTGGCGAAGAACCAGGTTCTGTAGACGATGGGCGGCTGAGCGGCGACTCGTATAACCCCGTCTCGTCGGCGATGGTGGTCCGGCCGCAACGCTAACTGGACACGAGCTGGCACGCCGCCGAATGACCATCCCCGACCGGGGACAGTAGGGGTTCAGTCAGAGGGCAGTCCTCGAAGGCCTTGGGGCACCGGGGGTGAAAGCGGCACCCGGAGGGGATGTGGGCAGCGTCCGGGGTCTCCCCGGCGAGGAGGATCGGGGTGGAGACGTGGTCCGGGTCGTGGCCAGGCACCACCGAGAGCAGAGCCTCGGTGTAGGGATGGGCCGGCCGGCGGATCACCTCCAGGGTGGGTCCGGTCTCCACGATCCTCCCCAGGTACATGACCGCGATCCTGTCGCTGTAGGCGGCGACGGTGGACAGGTCGTGGGTGATCATCAACACCCCCAGCCCGTCCTCGGCAGCCAGACGCTTCAACAGGTTGAGGATCCCGGCCCGGACGGAGACGTCGAGCATCGACACCGGTTCGTCTGCGATGAGGAGACGGGGCTGTACCGAGAGGGCGGCGGCGATGACCACCCGTTGCCGCTGCCCACCGCTGAGCTCATGGGGTAGTCGGTCGACGAAGTCGGTCCCGGGGGCCAGGCCGGCGCGTTCCAGGGCGCGGACCGCGCGCTGCCTCATGTCGTCCCCCGTCAGGCGGTTGATCACCAGGGGTTCGGTGACGATCTCCCCGATACGCATCCTCGGGTTCAGGGACTCGTAGGGGTCCTGGGCGATCATCTGGATCTTGGTCCGGGCCAGGGCGACCGACCGGGCGTCGGAGAGGGGGGGTCCCATCCACGGTCACGGTTCCCGAGGCTGGCTCGACCAGACCGAGGACGGCGTTGGCGGTGGTGGTCTTGCCACAACCCGACTCTCCGACCAGGGCTACCACCTCCCCGGGCATCACCTGGAGGTCGATACCATCCACGGCCCGCACCAGGGTTCCCTTGGCCTCGAACTCGACCGTCAGCCCCTGGATGGTGAGGATCGGGTCACTCACCGGTATCCACCTCCAACAGGAAGCAGGCGGCCCGGCCCGAAGGCGTGGATACCAGGGCCGGCTCCTCCTCGTGGCATCGGTCGAAGGCGTAGGGGCAGCGAGGAGCGAACCGGCAACCCCGGGGCATCTCCGCCAGCCTCGGCGGGGCTCCGGGGATCGATACCAGCTCGCGTTCGGGTTCCTCCAGGGAGGGGAAGGCTTCGAGGAGGAGCCGGGTGTAGGGATGCTGTGGTGAGCGAAACACCCGATCCACCGAACCCGTCTCCACCACTCGCCCGGCATACATGACCAGAACGTCGTCGCAGGCGTGGTTGACCACCCCGAGGTCGTGGGTCACCACCACCATGGCCAGGGAGAGCCGCCTCTGCAGGTCCTCGAGGAGGTTGAGGATCTGGGCCTGGGTCATCACGTCCAAGGCCGTCGTGGGTTCGTCGGCGACGAGGAGGTCCGGCCCGCAGGCGAGGGCGAGGGCGATCATGGCCCGCTGCCGCATCCCCCCAGAGAGCTCGTGGGGATAGGACTTCACCCGTCGGGCCGGGATCCCCACCAACTCCAGCAGCTCGCCCGCCCGTTGGATGGCGGCCACCTTGTCGGTATCCGGGGAATGGGCGCGGATCGCCTCGGCAATCTGAGAGCCGATGGTGCGCACCGGGTTGAGGGCGTTCATCGCTCCCTGGAAGACGATGGCGACCCGAGCCCAGCGCAGTCGGCGCAGGGCCTGGTCGTCGAGCCGGGTGAGGTCCTGGCCGTCGAAGAAAGCCGCGCCCTCGACGACGGCTCCGCCGGGGGGGAGGAGGCGCAGGGCGCCGAGGACGGTCGTGGTCTTGCCACACCCCGACTCACCGACGATCCCCAGGACCCGCCCGCGATGGACCTCGAAGTCGACCTCCTTCACGGCGAGGAGCGGTCCCTGGGGCGAGTCGAAGGCGACACTGAGCCCCCTGACCGCCAGCAGGGCGTCTCCGTCTGGGGCGGGCGGTGGCGGCGAGGTGACCTTTGGCTCCGGCTCCAGGTGGTGGCGGGTGAGCTTGGGATTCAAGATGTCCTCCAGGGCGGTGCCGATCAGGGTGACGCTCAACACCACCCAGACGATGGCCAATCCGGGGGGGATGATCGCCCACCACGCTCCTGCCGCCACCGCTCCTCGGGTGAAGCCCAGGTTGAGCATCTGACCCCAGGAGATGAGGCGTGGGTCACCCAGACCCAGGAAAGCCAGGGTCGACTCGGAGAGGATGGCGAGGGAGACGACCAGGATGGTGTTGGCCAGCATCAGTGGCAGCACTTGGGGGATCACGTGCTTGCGCAGCAGGTACCAGTCGGAGGCGCCCATGGCCTTGGCCCGTTGCACGTACTTGCGTTCCCGCGCGGTGAGGGTCTGGGACCGGACCAGCCGGGCGGTGGTCGTCCAGCCCAACAGGCCGATGGCGAGGATGATGTTGCGCAGGCTCTGACCGACGATGGCCACCAGCACGATGAGCAGAGCCAGGTCGGGTATGACCAGAAAGAAGTCGGTGATCCGCATAAGGGTCTGGCCCAGCCATCCGGCCCGGTATCCGGCGATCAACCCGATCGCCCCACCGATGAGCACCGAGATCACCGCGCTGGCGAAGCCGACGATCAGTGAGATCCGGGCCCCGTAGATGAGGGCGGAGAGGACGTCCTTGGCCCCGTCGTCGGTGCCGAGTAGATGCAGCGACGAGGGCGGCTGGTAGATGTCCGAGACGGTGATGTGGACCACCTGGTAGGGGTCGTAGGGGGCGAGAAGTGGGGCGGCCACGGCGACCAACACTGCCACCCCTAGCATGCTCAGTCCTACCAGGCCCATACGGTGCCGTAGGAACGCCCTCATGCCTCCCTCACCCTGGGGTCCAGCCAGCCGTAGATCAGCTCCACGATGAGGTTGGCGAGGACCACCGACACCGCCAGCAGCAGGAAGGCCCCCTGGAGGACGGGGAAGTCACGCTGGCCCACGGCGCGCACCGTCAGCCCGCCCAACCCCGGCCAGGAGAACACTGTCTCGATCTGGATGGCCCCGGACACGGTGAAGCCCAGGTTCAGGGCGATGAGAGTGACGATGGGCAGCATGGCGTTGCGGAAGGCGTGGCGGCGGATGATCTGACCGGTGGGCAGCCCCTCCGCCTTGGCGGTCAGGATGTAGTCCTCGGAGAGGACCTCCACCACGCTGCTCCTCATGATCAGCATGTATTCGCCGAGGAGGACCAGAGCCAGGGTGAGGGTGGGCAGGAAGAGGTGTCGGAGGATGTCGAGCGCTTGGTCCCAGAAGCCGGTGTATATCGCCCCGATGGTGATCTTCCCGGCGGTGGGGAGACCCAGCCACGCCGATCCGAGGAAGAGGAGAACGATGCCGAGGAAGAAGGTGGGTAGTGACCACATGATGAGGGAGAAGACGAGGGCGGCGAAGTCCACCCGGGTGCCCCTCTTGTAGGCGGCTACGAGCCCCAGGCCCAGACCCAGGACGATGGAGATGATCTGGGCGGGCAAAACCAGCCACAGGGTGTTGACCAGGGCTTTCCCGAGGAGGCTGGCCACGGCCTGGTCGCGGAAGGCGAAGGAGAAGCCGAGGTCCCCCCGTATCAGAGCCCCCAGGTACGCGAAGTACTGCGACTCGAACGGGTTGCCGCCCTCCAGGTTGATGAATACGGGATCGTTGAGACCGAACCGCTCCTGGAGGGCCTCGACGGTCTCCCGGGAGAGGCGGGGATCCCGCAAGCCGCCGACGGCGGGGTCGCCGGGGAGGACCCGGAACAGGAGGAAGTTGAAGGTGATGACGACGAAGACGGTCAGGGCGGCGAAGGCCACCTTCTGGATCACATAGCGGCGTCGTCCCCGGCTCATCAGGGTAGGGGCCGGGGGGCGGGGAGCCCCCCGGCCAGTTGCTGTCTGCTCACCCGGCCGGCCGGATGACGTTCAGCGAGGTGGGATCCTCCAGCGCCAGCTTGGTCGCGTCGGTGCGCCACCCGGTGAACGTGTCCTTCCGGTAGGCCTGAACCGTCAAGTCGTAGTAGGGGATGATGTAGGGCAGGTCTCGCAGCAGGATCTCCTGCATCTGCCAGACGATCTCCCTCCTCGTCTCCGGATCGGTCTCGGTCGCCTGCTGGTCGTAGAGGGCGTCGTACTCGGGGTTGCAGTAGCCGGTCTCGGAGAAGCCGGAGTCGATCTCCGAGCACAGGGCCACCCCGAGCAGGAACCCCGGATCGGGGTCGGAGCCCCATCCCCAGCGGATCACGTCGTAGTCGAAGGTGGGGCAGCAGACCGAGGTCAGGGTGTCGGGGTCGAGGCCCTGGACCACCGTGGCCACCCCGATCTCCTTCCACCAAGCCGACACCATCTCCACCTCGCGTGGGGCGGTGTCGGAGTCGCTGGGGTAGTTGAATCGGAAGGTGAGGTCGTCGCAGCTCTGGTCGGGCTTGCACTCCCTGATCCCGTCGCCGTCGGTGTCGAGGTAGCCGGCGTCCTCGAGGATCTGGCGGGCCTCGTCCAGGTCGAAGGGGTAGTCGACCAAGGATGAGTTGAAGTAGCCACCGAGACCGGTGGGGACGAGGCTGATCCCCGGGGTGCCCAGGCCGAGCAAGGCGACGTCGATGAGCTGCTGCTTGTCCACGGCGTGGGCCAGGGCAAGGCGCACCTGGAGGTCCTTCAGGGCGGGATGCCCGCTACAGACCCCATCCTCGGCCGGGCAGAGCTCGTCGGGGACGATGTTGAAGAAGATGTCCGACAGGCCTGGCGCCAGGGGCTCGCCGATCACCACCTCGATGTTCGGGTCACTTTGGAGGGTCGAGATCGCCGTGTTGGGCATCTCGGTGATCATGTCCACGTCCCCTGCCCTCAAGGCGGCCACCCGGGCGTCGGGGTTCTCGATGGTCTGGAAGATCACCCCGTCGATGTTGGGGGCCCCTCCCCAGTAGTCCTTGTTGGCCTCCAGCCGGACGAATTCGCCCTGGCGGTATTCGGCCAGCTCGAAGGAACCGGAGCCGATCATGTCGGCGTTGTCGTAGGCGACCGGGTCGTCGATCTCCTCCCAGATGTGTTTGGGCACGATGTACATGAACACCATGCGGGACTCGAAGTTGCCGATCGGCTCCTCCGTGGTGAGCACGACCGTGGTCGGGTCGGGTGCCTCGATCGTGAACACGTCCGGGTAGGAGGGGAGGAAGGGGAAGTCCTCGTTGTCCCTCCACAGCTCCAGGGAGAACTTGACGTCCTCGGAGGTGAGGGGTGTCCCATCGTGGAACCTGGCGTTTTCCACTAGTTTCATCGTCCAGGTCAGCCCATCATCGGACACCGACCACTCCTCGGCCAGTTCGGGCACGTAGTTCCCGTCCAGGTCGAGGCCGATCGGGGTGTCGTAGACCAGCTCGTAGATGGTGTAGGCCTCCGTCAGCAGCCCGTTACCCGGGTTGAGGCTGTCCGGGGAGCCGCCCCATCCGATCCTGACCGTTCCGCCGGTGGCGGTGGGTGGGCTGGTTCCCGGACCGGTAGCGCCACCGGTCGTGCCTGGCCCGGAGGTGGTCGTCCCGGTGGAAGTGCACGCTGCGACCACCACCAGGACGGCTAGGGGTTTGACCCATCTGCTTCTCATCTCTTCCCTTTCCGCCGGGACCGTCCCGGCAATCCTCCCGACCGTCAAATCAGGTGCCAGTCGAGAAACCTCTCCAGCCTGCGGTAGAAGTGGAGATGGGGCTCTCTCCGCAGTAGGCCGTGTCCCTCCGTGGGGTAGGTGACGTACTCGTAGGTCTTCCCCAGCCGTCGCAGCTCCGCCACCAGCTCCTCGGATTGCTTGGGGTGGACCCGGGCGTCCCGCTCGCCGTGGGCGATCAGGATCGGCCGGTCGAGGCGGGACACCGAGTGGATGGGGGAGCCACGGCGATAGGCCTCCCGGGCCGAGGAGGGGTGACCCATCATCCGCTCCAGGTCGTCCGACCCCGGGCGGTCCCCCTGGGCCCAGGAGGTGAGGATGTCGCAGTCCCCATACTTGGCCACCCCGCAGGCGAAGGGGTTGTCGGGGTGGACCAGCGAAGCCAGAGCCAGGTAGGAGCCGTAGGAGGCGCCGTAGATGGCGATCCGCCCCGGGTCGACCCAGCCCAGGGAGGCGAGGTATCGGGCGGCGGCGATGCAGTCCTCCACGTCACCCACCCCCCAGTCGCCGTGGTTGGCGCGCTCGAAGCTGAGCCCGTAGGAAGTGGACCCCCTGAAGTTGATGGCCAGCCAGGCGTAACCCTTGTCGACGAAGTACTGGGCGTGGCCGTCCCACTCGTCCCCGTAGTGGGAGGTGGGACCGCCGTGTGGGTAGACCACCGCCGGCACCGGGTGGCCGGTGTCTCGGGGACGGTAGAGGAAGCCTTCGATCTCGGTCCCGTCGCCGGAGCTGAACCGCACCGCTTCAGCCGCGGCGTGGGGCGCCCGGCGCACCGCGATGGGAGCGCCGTCGTAGAGGGGTCTCTGGCTGGGGCCCTCCAGGTAGACGATCCGCATCGGTGAGGTGGACGACTCGTGGACGGCGACGATTCCGTCCCGATACCACTGGGGATCCTGCCAGGAGCCACCCTCGGCGAGGGTGTGGACACCGCCGTCGACCAGGACCAGGTCGCTTCGACCACGATGGGTCAGGGTGGCGACCAGACGGTCGCCGTCGTCCCACTGCACCGAACCGAAGTCACCCTCCGCCTTGGCCAGGGGCTCGTGGCCTTCGGTGCCCAGCTCGAGTACATACAGAGCCCGCCACTCCTCCTCTTCGAGGAGGAACGCCAGGCGCCTGCCGTGGAGGGAGCCCAGGGTGGCCCTCCGGTCGGGAATGCTGACCAACACCGACCATTCATCCTCGGTCACGGCGAGCAGGTCGCACCGGTTCCGGTCTTCCCGGGGCCAGGACTCGACGACGAGGACGCCGTCGGGGCCGACCAGCACCTTGCCGATGTCGGTACCTCTGGGACCCAGGGGTCGAGGCCAGGGGTCTTCGATGCCGATGGTGGCCAGGCGGGTGCTTCGGTCGCGTTCCACGGTGATGGCCAGAGTCGTGTCGTCGATCCAGGCGGCCGGGGAACCCTCGGTGAGGCGTTTGGGTGGGCCCCCGGCGACGGGCACCACCCACACCGCTCCCCCCGATGAATAGGCGAGCCGGGAGCCGTCGGGGGACCACAGGGGTGGGGTGTCCTCCCAGAAGGCGGTCAGCTCCCGATCGGTGGTGACCCGGCCCTCGTCGAGGAGCCAGAGGTCGGAGGTCTCCTCCCAGGAGAGGACGAAGGCGAGCCGGTCGCGTTGGGGGGAGACAGACAGGTGGTGGGGACGGGCGGTGGAGTAGACGGCGTCCAGCCGCCAGTTGGGGGGGTCGGTCCGGTCCGGACGGTCGTGGCTGGGCACCCCGCCGTGCTCATCCCTACCGAGGGTTCCTGTCATCCCAACCGCCTGGGCCTGAATGGCGTCAAGATAGCCATCACATCGGGGCCTAAGGAGTCCAGATCGTATCCCCCTTCCTGGACCAGGATCGCTGGTGTCCCCAGCCCGGCCAGGAGCTCCCCCGCCTCGGCGAAGCCGACGTTGCTCACCCGGAGGGGGGACTCGGGATCGGCGGCTCCCGGGTCCACCCCCAAGGAGACCACCACGACCTCGGGGTTTCGCCCGGCGGTGAACTCGACGGCTCGCTTCACCGCTTCCACCCAACCCTCGTCGCCGGTACCCGGGGGGAGGGGAAGGTTGAGGTTGGCCCCCGCTCCCGGCCCGGCCCCCCTCTCGTCTCCGCGACCCAGGAAGTGAGGGAACCAGCCTCTGTCGGGGTCGACGTGGACCGAGGCGTAGGACACCTCGGCCCGACGGTAGAAGATCTGCTGGGTTCCGTTGCCATGGTGGGCGTCGATGTCGACTATGCCCACCGGTCCCGCTCCGGCGTCGATGAGATACTGGGCGGCGATGGCGGCGTTGTTCAGGTAACAGGAGCCCCCGAAGAAGGTTGTGCCGGCGTGATGGCCGGGAGGTCGCACGGCGGCGTAGGCGGTGTCGGCACCGTTCAACACCATGTCGGCGGCGGTGAGGGCGCAGTCCACCGCGGCCACCGCGGCGGCGAAGGTCCCGGGCCCGATCAGGGTTGCGGTGTCCATGCAGTAGACCCCGGCCAGGGCGCCCCGGCTGGCCGGAAGGCGAAAGCCGACCTCGGCGATGGCGTCGGGGTGGGGGAACACGTAGGGAACCACCCGGTTTTGACCGGGGTTCTCGGTGTAACCAGCCTCGACCCAACCCCGGTAGGCGTCCTCCAGGTAGGAGACCATCCCCTGGTCGTGGACGGCCAGGATCGACTCACGACCGTGGGGAGTGGGCTCGTGGACCTCCACACCGGCCTCCTCGAGGGCACGGCGCAGCACCTCCCCCCGCTCCGGGACCTCCGAGCCGGGCACCCGCACACCCAGCCACACCTCCCCGTCGGGGTCGTGGAGCCGGTGCTCTGCCGTCCACACCGCAACCAGGCTCACGCCAAACCCCCCAGGGCCAGCCGGGTGCGCTCGACGACCGTGTCCACTTCCTCCTCGGTGATGACGAGAGGGGGCCCGTACATGAGCAGGTCACCGTTGAGGCCGTCGGCGCAGCCCGATGAGGGGTAGACGAGGAGGCCCTCCTTCTTGGCGGCCGCGGTCACCGACTCGGCGATGCGTCGATCCCGGGAGAAGGGCCGTTTGGTCTCCCTGTCTTCGACCAGCTCGATGGCGACGAGGAGCCCCCGTCCGCGCACATCCCCCACGTGGGGATGGTCGGCGAGGGCCTCGGTGAGCCCGGCGAGGAGGCGGGCTCCGCGGCGGGCCGCCGCCTCCACCAGCCCCTGCTCCTCGATACGGCGGAGAACCTCGAGGGCGACCGCTGCCCCCACGGCATGGTGGGAGAAGGTGAACCCGTGGGGGAAGGCGCCTTCGATGGTCCTGGCCACCTGCCCGGAGAGGGCACAGGCTCCCAGAGGCCAGTAGCCGCCGGCGAGGCCCTTGGCCATGGTGACCAGGTCGGGGCGGAGGCCGTAGTGCTGGGAGGCGAACCAAGCCCCGGTGCGACCCACGCCGGTCATCACCTCATCGGCCACGATCAGGACACCGTGTCGCCGGCACACCGCGACCACTTCTTCCCAGTATCCGGAGGGTGGCTCCGCCGCTCCGCTGGCGGCGCCCCCGATGGGCTCGGCGACGAAGGCAGCTACCCGCTCCGGTCCTATTTGGAGGATGGCCTCCTCGAGTCTCTCGGCATGCCAGGTGGCGCACGCTTCGGGATGAGCTGGGTTGGGGCAGCGGTATTCGATGACCCCTGGAACCTTCTCGGAGTGGGTCAGCCAGGGGAGGTAGGGGTCACGCAGGGAACGCCGGCCCGACACCGCCAGGGCGCCCCGGGTGTTCCCGTGGTAGGAGAGCTCCCGCGAGATGACGATCACCCTGTCGGGCTCCCCCCGGGCCAGGTGGTAGGCCCGGACCGCCTTGAGGGCGGTCTCCATGGCCTCGCTGCCGCCCGACACCGGGAAGACCCTGGGGTCGTCCATGGGGAGGAGGCGGGCGAGGCGTTCGGCCAGCTCCTCCACCGGGGCCGTGGTGAAGGCAGAGGCATGTACGTAGGCGATGCGGGACGCCTGTCCGGCGAGGGCTCCGGCGACCCCTTCGTCCCCGTGTCCGATGGAGGCGACCAGGGCTCCACCGGCGGCGTCGAGATAGGAGCGTCCAGCGGCGTCGGTGATCCAGCATCCCTCGCCCGATACGGCGGTGGGGAGGTCTCGCCCCCGGTGGAACAGGCGGGTCACCGGAGATACACCCCTTCGGGATCCAGAGAGCGCAGCGCTTCTTCTTGGGAGGTGGGGGCAGGCTCTTCTTCCAAGCCAGGTGACATGCAGGGCTGCGGCCTTCCATCTGATCTCCTCCCGCGCCAGCAAACCAAGGCCATCGCGGTCATAACAGCCTTGGAGCGGTGGTATCCCCCCGTGACCGCCGCGACGGCGTCGACGACGAAACCCGTAACCACAGTTCCGTTCGGTACGAGGGAAGCGATGCCTGGCGGGGAGTCGTGACTTTGCCCATCTCGACGACGAGAGGGTACACCGGTTGCCTAGTGTCCCGGGCCGATGAGACTGCGTGAACTCGGCGTGAGTATCGGGGATCTGCCGACGGGTCCTCTCAACGCCGTCACCGACGTGCCTGGGGTGTCGGTAGGTCACACGACGGTGATCCGTGACCAACCCAGCGTGGCCCGGACCGGTGTGACCGTCATCTATCCCCGGCCGGATATCTGGACCGACCATGCCTACGCCGCCTTCTACGGGTTCAGTGGCAACGGGGAGATGACCGGCCTGCCGTGGATCGCCGAGACCGGTCTCCTCGGCTCCCCGGTCGCCCTCACCAACACCCACCAGGTGGGCCTGGTGCGTGACACCCTGGTCCGGATCGCCGTGGAGAGCGGGGTGCCCGACGCCTTCCACCTTCCGGTGGTCTCCGAGACCTGGGACGGCTGGCTGAACGACATCGACAGCTTCCCCCTCACCGAGGAGGACGTTCGAGCAGCCGTCGGTTCGGCCACGGCGGGTCCGGTGCCCGAGGGATGCGTAGGTGGGGGCACCGGGATGATCTGTCACGAGTTCAAGGGCGGAATCGGCACCTCCTCCCGGGTGGTGGAGATTCCCTTTGGCAGTTTCACCCTCGGGGTCCTGGTCCAGGCCAACTACGGGAGACGGGCCGACCTCCGCATCGACGGAGTGCCGGTGGGGAGGATGATCCCCTACGAGGAGGTGCCCTCGCCCTGGGAGAGCCCGCCCCTGGGTGGGTCGATCGTCGTAGTGGCAGTGACCGACGCCCCTCTGCTTCCGATCCAGTGTCACCGGATCGCCAAGCGGGTGACCGTGGGCCTTGGCCGGGTCGGGGGCTATGGGCACGACTCGAGCGGAGACCTGTTCCTCGTCATCTCCACGGGCAACCACCCGGCGCGGCAGCCAAGGGGCATCGCTTCGGTCCCCTCCGAGCAGCTCGACCCCCTCTTCCATGCCGTGGCCGACGCCACCGAGGAGGCGATCGTCAATGCGCTGCTGGCGGCGACCACCATGATCGGTCACCGGGGTCGTGTGGCCTACCCCCTCCCGGCGGACCGAGTCGAGGAGATCCTCGAACGCCGCTGATCGTTCGGCGCCGATTGTGTAGGACGATGGATGGGGGTAGCGGCGGGCCCGGCCCAGGAGTTACACCAAGGTTCCACAGGTGCGATCGACGACCATCACCGAGGTGATGTCGGGAGGCCTCAGCTCCGAGAGCCTGCCCCCAGGTGTCGATTCCAGGGTTCCCTTCTAGCGGGGGCGTCGCAGCACCACCATCGCCAGGGCCGCCACCGCCACCGTGTCTGCTACCGGGCCGGTTCGGGTGTCGTCGGCGGTGTCGACCTCCAGGATCCATCCCGCCTCGGGGATCCGGAATTCGACGTCTTCGAAGGAGCCGTTGAAACACAGCAGCAGGTCGTCGTCTTCCACGGCGCCATGGGATGCATGGACGGTGGCGCCGTCCAGGTAGAGCGCCACCGTCTTTCGGAGGGGGTCGGTCCAGTCGTCGACGGTCATCGGGTTCCCCTCCGGGGTGAGCCACTCGACGTGGTCGTCCACCCGCCGGGGATGTTCGTGCAGCCAGGAGGTGCGCCGTAGCGAAGGGTGTTCCTTTCGGAAGGCGACGAGCCGCCGGACGAACCGCAGGAAGCGGGGGTCGGCCGACTCCCAGTCGAACCAGGAGATCGGGTTGTCCTGGTTGTAGGCGTTGTTGTTCCCGCTCTGGGTTCGACCGAGCTCGTCTCCGCCGAGGATCATGGGGATCCCCTGGGAGCAGAGCAGGGTGGCGAGGAACGACCG
Source organism: Acidimicrobiia bacterium (assembly GCA_026002975.1). Lineage (GTDB taxonomy): Bacteria > Actinomycetota > Acidimicrobiia > Spongiisociales > ZC4RG35 > BPGJ01. The sequence goes on along the minus strand of BPGJ01000002.1, from coordinate 193,255 downwards.
GCGCCGACGGTCCCGCATCGATCTGATCTGGGGGTCGTCGGTCGGTCCTTCCACCCCGGTGTTCCATGACCGGTTGTCGGGGGTGCCGTCCCGGTTGTCCTCCCCGTTGGCTTCGTTGTGCCGAACCTCGTAGGACACCAGGTCGACCAGAGTGAACCCGTCGTGGGAGGTGACGTAGTCGAGCGAGGCGGTCGGCGGCCGCCCGGTGTGCTCGAAGATGTCAGAGCTTCCCGTGATCCGACTGGCGAACTCGGCCAACACCCCGTCCGACGACCGCCAGAAGTCGCGTACGGTGTCCCGGTACCGGTCGTTCCACTCGGACCAGCGTCGCGGGAAGGCGCCGAGCCGGTATCCGCCCGGACCCAGGTCCCAGGGCTCGGCGATCAGCTTCACTCCCCGCAAGACGGGATCCTGGGCGACCGCTCCGAAGAACCCTCCCAGCGGGTCGAAGTCGGATTCGGTTCGACCGAGGATGGTCGCCAGGTCGAACCGGAAACCGTCGACGCCCATCTCCGACACCCAATACCGGAGGGAGTCCATCACCAGGGTGAGGGCCGGTTCGCTGCTCAGGTCGAGGGTGTTGCCGGTTCCCGACCAGTTCACGTACCGGAACCCGTCGTCCGCCAACCGGTAGTACGCCGGATTGTCCAACCCCCGGAAACACAGGGTGGGTCCCAGGTGGTTCCCCTCGGCGGTGTGGTTGTAGACGACGTCCAACACCACCTCCAGACCCGCCCGGTGAAGCTCCCTGACCATCGTCTTGAACTCGGTCACCGGGTCGTCGGTGGCGGCGTACTCCCAGTGGGGGGCGAAGAAGCCGATCGGGTTGTAACCCCAGTAGTTCCTACGGCCCTTCTCCAACAGGTGGGGTTCGTGGACGAACTGGAGGACCGGGAGCAGCTCGATGGTGGTGACGCCCAGTCCGAGTAGGTGGGACACGACCGAAGGGTGGGCCAACCCGAGGTACGTGCCGCGGAGCTCGGGCGGTACCTCGGGGTGGAGCTGGGTCATCCCCCTGACGTGGGTTTCGTACACGACCATGTCGGCCGCCGGGACCCGGGGAGGCTCCACACCGTCCCAGTCGAAGGTGCCGTCGACCACCACCGAGTGCGGCACGAAGGGTCGGGAATCGGTGGGGTCCGGCGTGGGCGGGTCGCCGGGCCTGTGGTCCCGGAGAGCCGGATGGGGCTCCAGGCCGCCGACCACCCGCCGGGCGTAGGGGTCGAGCAGGAGCTTGGCGGGATTGCAACGCAGCCCAGCGTCGGGTTCCCAGGGGCCTTTCACCCTGAACCCGTAGGCGGTGCCCGGACCGACGTCGAGGTGGGCTTCGAACCATCCGTCGCCGACCGGGCTCATCGTCACCCGGTCCTCACCCCCCTCGTGGAGGATGCAGAGGTCCACTTCTTCGGCTACGTCGCTGCGTAGGACGAAACGAGTCGTGTGACCGTCCCAGTGGGCTCCCGGGTGATGGGTGGCTTCCACCGACGGCTACAGGTACGCCCGGCAGGTCCACGGGAGCCACGGGTCGTAGCCCCGTTGGCGGTAGTACTCGGCCAACCAGGAGGCGGCGATGATGTTGGCCTCCCCGTCGAACACGCTCCGATCTCCCACCCCGGCCTTCACCGAGGCCACCGCCCAGGTGGCCGGGAGGAACTGGTAGAGGCCGGCCGCGCCCGAATACGGGTTCACCGCCTCCGGGTCGCCGCCGCTCTCACACTCCATGATCACCAGGGCGTCCTCGACCAGATCGGACGCGAAGTGGGTCTCCACGATAGGGCGCCACCTCTCGGTGGCCGGACCGATCCGGATGCTGGGGGGTTCGTCGTCTCGAGGTGGCTGAGTGGTCGGCGGGGTGGCACCGTTCGTCGGCGGGACGGTGGTGGTCGTGGTGGTGGCCTGGGCACGGCGCCGTTCCTCCTCTTCCGCCGCCCGGGCGCGTGCCACATCGTCCAGAGCAGCCCGGTAGTCGGCTTCGGCCTGTAGAGCCCGATCGAAGGCCTCCGCCACCCGGGCGTCGGCCTGGGCGAACAACTCCCGCAGCTGTTCTGTCTCCAACTGGAGCTCGGTGGCCAGCCCCTCGACACGCTCCTTCTCGGCCTGGTAGGAAGAGCGGAGCTGGTCGAGCTCCCGGCGGACCACGGCCAGCTCGGCCAGCCTGGCCAGGGTGTCCTCCTGGCTGGCTTCGAACACGGCCCCGACGAAGATGGCTTCCTCGACCGAGCTCGACGCCAACACCACGTTGGGCATCGAGGTGACCGCCTCCATGTAGGCCGCGGCTGCCTGGGTCTGGAGGCCCCGCTCGGCGCTGGCAGCTTCCGCTTCGGCGAACAGGAGCGACCTCTCGATCCGTTCCAACGCCGCGGAAGCCACCGCCAACTCGGCGGCCGCCTGCTCGTAGCGGGTCAGAGCGTCGAACAGCGCCAGCTCCACCTGCTGACGATCGGCGACCGCCTCCGAGACGATCCGGTAGGCCTCGTCGAGTTCGGCCTCCGCCTGCTCCGCCTGGCGTTCCGCTTCTTCGACTTGGGCTCGCGAAAGACCCGTCCCCCCGAAGAGGGACACGAGGAGCAACAGGGAGAGGGCGAAGGCCGCCCTGTGGCGGGCCGACACGGCAGGTCAGACTACCGCAAACCGGGATCGGACCGCCTCCCGGGAGGCCAGGACCTCCTCCACCCGGGCGACGACCTCCTCGGGGGTGAGGTCGTTGGGCAGCTCCAGAGCCACGTCGGGGGACACACCGCCACCCAGGTCTGCGCCGGCCGGGGTGGTCCAACGGGCGATGGTGAGACGGAGGGCTCCCCCGTTGGACAGGGAGAACCGCTGCTGGACCGTGTTCTTCCCGAACGTTCGTTCTCCCACGACGAGCGCCCGGCCGGCCTCCTGCAGAGCGGCCGCCACCACCTCGGAGGCGGACGCCGAACCGGCGTTGACCACAACGGTGAGGGGGAGGCCGGTCCGGAAACCCACATCCCTCACCTCGTAGACGGTTTCCCCCTCCGGTCCCACCGTGCGGAGCACCTCTCCCTCGTCGAGGAACAGGCTGGCCACCCCCACCGCGGCGGGAAGCGCCCCACCCGGGTTGTTCCTCAGGTCGAGGACCAACCGGCGGGCATTCCGGCGGACCTGTTCGATCAGCGCGTCACGCAGCTTGACGTCGGCGTCGTCGGTGAACACGCTGAGCCGCAGGTAACCGACTTCCCCGACCATCGCGGCTTCCACCACCGGTATCGAGATCCTGGCACGGGTGATCCGCAGATCCACCAGCTGCTCGCCTCGCCGCACCGTCAGCTCGACCTCGGTGCCGGCCGGTCCCCTCACCATCGCCGTGACCTCGTCTACCGTGAGCCCGCCCACGTCCCGGCCGTCCACGGCCACCAGCTCGTCGCCGGGTCTCAGGCCGGCCTTCTCGGCCGGCGAGTCACCCAACACGGCCACCACCGTGAGGCGGCAGGTGGGGCCGAGGACCGAACAGGCGTCGTTCTCCTCGGGGGTCTCGACGTCCCGGGCGCTCACCAGAGCCCCGATCCCCTCCACCTCACCCGACTGTTCCTCCTCCACCAGCGCCCGAGTCCGAGGGTCCAGGTACAAGGAGTTGGGATCCAACGCGTAGCGGGTGATCCCGACGAGGGCGGCTTCGGCCGCGTCCTCGGGAACGGCGTCGATCCGGTCGACCGCCCGACAGAATCGGACGAATTCGTCGGTGGGAGTCGGGCAGGTGATGGGATGTGGATGTCTGCCCGGCTCGGCCTCCTCCTCCACCCCCCGGATCGCCGCCTCGACCAGGTCTTCGGGAGAGATGGGATCGACGTAGCGGGTGAGGATCAGATCCACCGACTCGCACAGGAGCTCGAACCCGTCGGGATCGGAGCAGTCGGTCAACTGGAGGCCGTCGGCGCTCGGCGCGGTGGTGCCCGTCGGGGGTTCGGTAGGGGTCGTGGTGGATGCAGGCGGCGGGCCGGTCGTGTCGACGGGCACCCCGGTGGTGCAGGCGACGAGGAGGAGGCAGAGAGACAGGAGGCGACGCATGTGGTGTTCCATTCAACCCGCGACGGTAGGCTCGGCGACCAGATGGACCGAGTGGCTTTGGTCACGGCGGCGGGAAGGGGTATCGGTGCGGCAACGGCCCGGGCCCTGGCCGAGGCCGGATACCGTCTGGTGCTGCTGTCCCCGTCGGGCTCGGCGGCCCGGCTGGCCGAGGAGCTGGGGTGCCGTTCGGTCACCGGTTCGGTGACCGAGCCGGCCGACCTCGAGGAGCTGGTCCGGGTCGCTATCGACTCGTACGGACGGGTCGACGCCGTGGTGAACAACACCGGGCATCCGCCCCGAGGGGAACTGTTGGAGATCTCCGACCAGGAGTGGAATCACGGCCTAGACCTGGTGTTCCTCAACGTGGTCCGTATGGCCCGTCTCGTCACCCCGATCATGATCGAGCAGGGCGGAGGCGCCTTCGTCAACGTGTCGGCTTTCGGTGCCGTCCAACCGGACCTCTCGTTCCCCGTGTCGTCGTCCATCAGAGCAGGTCTCAGAGCCTTCACCCGGCTCTACGCCACCCGGTACGGACCTCACGGCATACGGATGAACGACGTCCTGGTCGGCTACGCCGAGACCTACCCGGTGGCCGAGTCGGTGATCGACGCCATCCCGGTGGGTCGGGCCGCGACGGTCGACGAGATCGCCGCGACCATCGGTTTCCTACTGTCGCCCGAGGCCGGTTCCATCACCGGCCAGGGGATACTGGTGGACGGCGGCATGGTTCGGGGCCTGTGATCGAAGCCGTCAGGTTGCGGGACCTCCAAGGCCGGGTGCTGGAACTCGGGGTGGAAGACGGCAGGTGGACCGGCCATCCGACGGCCCCTCCCCTCGACGCGACCCGTCTTTGGGCCGTTCCGGGACTGGTCGACGCTCATGCCCATCTCGCCGCCGATCGGCTCGACCTCCGCCCGGGGGATCCGACCGAGATCGCCGGACGTGCTTTCGCCGCCCTGGAAGGCGGCGTGTTCCTGTGCGTCGACAAGGGGTGGTGCGACCGGTCGGTGCTCTCGCTGCTGCGGCACCCTCCGACCGAACGCCCCGACCTGCAGGCCGCGGGCCGCATGATCGCGGTCCCGGGTGGCTACTACGAGGGCTTCGCGGTGGAGGTGGACGTGGACACCCTCACCGAGGTCGTCGCCGACGAAGCCGGCAATGCCGCAGGGTGGGTGAAGCTGGTGGGCGACTGGCCGCGGCGCGGCCGAGGCCCGGTCGCCAACTTCGATGAAGACGCCCTCCGGATGGCGGTGGAGGTGGCCCACCGGGCGGGCGCCCGGGTCGCGATCCACACCATGGCCCCGGAGGTCCCCTCCATGGCGGTACGGGCCGGGGTGGACTCCATCGAACACGGCCTGTTCCTCACCGACGAGGACCTCTCCCGGCTCGGTGCAAGGGGCGGGGCCTGGGTCCCGACGATCAGGCGGGTGGAGGAGCTGGTCCAGGTGCTGGGGGCAGACAGTTCGGGTGGGCGCCTCCTCTCCGAGGGGCTCTCCAGGATCTCCGATCTGCTCCCGCAGGCCGTGCAGACGGGGGTGGCGGTCCTGGCCGGATCCGACCTCACCTTCCCCTCCGCCCGCATCGGTGAGGAGGTGGCTGCCCTCCGGGAATATGGGCTGGAACCGGCTGACGCCCTGGCCGCCGCCACCACCCGGGCCTATCGATATCTGGGGGTGGCCGCCGGCTTCGAACCGGGACTCCCCGCCGACTTGGTGGGTTTCGAGGTCCACCCGTGGGAAGACCCTACGGCACCACCGGCTCTGGTCATCCGGCGGGGTCGGATCCTGTCAGGATGAGACCCGGCCCGCCAGTTCCCGATCGAGGATCAGCAGAGCCCCCTGATCCTCTCCCGCCATCTCCAGCCGTTCCAGGATCCTCTCCACCGTCGACTCCTCCTCCACCTGCTCCTCGAGGAACCATTGGAGGAGGCCGAAGCTGGCCGCGTCTCCTGTCTCCGATGCCAGCCGGTGCAGCTCCCTGATCGCTTCCGAGACCTGCCTCTCCTGCTCCAGCGCCGCGGCGAACACCTCTGCCGGGGAGGCGAAATCGGCCCGGGGGGCGTCGACCGATCCGAGACGCACCTCGGCTCCCCGGTCGAGCACATAGTCGAAGAACTTCAACGCGTGGGAGCGTTCTTCCTCCGACTGGAGCCTCATCCAATGGGCGAAACCGGTGAGGCTTCGGGATTCGAAATAGGCGGCCATCTGCAGGTAGGTCAGAGACGACTCCAACTCCAGACCGATCTGACGGTTGAGGGCTTCGGCGAGTGGGGTTGGTAGCTTCATGGGCGGGAGCCTAACCGTGGAATGGGTTCACCTCACGGAACGATGCCACACCGTCGTCGATCCCGACCTCCAGCTAAACCTCGGGGTGGTGGACGGCGGGACCGAGCTGATGGTGATCGACACCGGAACCGACGTCACCCAGGGACGAACGTTCAGGCACATGGTGGAGTCGCGGCTCGGGTCCGATGTCCGCTGGGTGGTCAACACCCACCACCACTGGGACCACACCTTCGGAAACGAGGCCTTCGCGGAACTGCCCATCATCGGACACCCGGCGGCACGACGTCACCTCACCCGGGAGGGCGACACCCAGCGGGAGGATGCCCGCCGGTGGCTCCCCGACCGGGTCGAGCAGATCGACGCCACCAGGATCGTCCCGCCCAACCTCCTGGTTGAGACGGCCCTGCAAGTGGTGGTGGGTGAGGTTCCGGTGACGGTCCTGGATCCGGGATTGGGCCACACCGACTGCGACCTGGTGGTGTTGGCTGGTGAGGTCTGCTACGCCGGTGACCTGGTGGAGACGGGATCGGCTCCCGCGTTCGACGACTCCTACCCGGAGATCTGGCCTTCGACGCTCCGTCGTCTGGTTCCTCGACTTCCCCGAGTGGTGGTGCCCGGCCACGGAGCCGTGACCGACCCGGAGGGTGTGCTCCACCTGGCCCAACTCATCGAGTGGGCGGTGGACGCCGCACGGCGCAGACAACGAGGGCCCTGGCCGGAAGAGACCGGGGAGACCATCCGACGGCGTCTGGGCCGCTAACTTGCCCACCCGTGGATTTCAACGAGCTGATCGGCCTGGAGATCGTCGACGTCTCCGAGGACGAGGTGGTGGGCAGGATCGTGATCGACGACCGTCATCTGCAACCCTACGGGATCGTCCACGGCGGAGTGTTCTGCACCATGATCGAGACGCTGGCTTCCTACGGCGCCGCCACCTGGGCGATGTCCCAGGGCATGTTCGGCGCCGTCGGTGTGCACAACAGCACCGACTTCATCCGTTCCTGCCGCGGTGGGGAGGTGACCGCACGAGCGACCCCCGTGCACCGGGGCCGCTCTCAGCAGCTCTGGGAGGTGACGGTGCGAGGCGGGGACGGACGTATGGTCGCCCGGGGTCAGGTGAGACTCCACAACCTCACCGAGCCGTCCCCCATCGGGGGATGATCAGGGAACCTGAAAGGCCGGTCGGCGCCGATGTGCGGCCAGCCGGATCAGGATCACGGCGCCCGACGTGATACCGACCACTGCGTAGGCGACGATGGGCAGGTCGGCTAGGAGCCATCCGTACACTCCCCAGAGGGCGGCCTCCGCGGTGACGATCCACCAGGTGCCGGCCGACACTCCGGTGGGTGCCGAGCTCCGGTACACCTCGTACACCGCGGGAGCCACCTGCACGGCGTACGACCAGACCAGGCCGGCTCCCAGCCCGTCCCAGCCGGCTCCGACCGTCAAACCGGTCAACCCGACGCTCCACAGCAGGCCTCGGATCACCGCCGCCCGGATCGGCTTCCCCGCCAGGGCCAGAGCTCTGATCACCAGCCCGTAGAAGAGGGCCATCACCACTGCGGCGGGCACCGCCGCCCAGAGGCCACGGCCGGAGAGATACACCACCCAGGCCACGTTCGATACCAGCCCGATCGCAGGCCAGGTGGCCGAGACTCCCTCGGGGTCCCCGGTCCGGGCCAGCTTGACGAGCTGCGGGATCAGAGACACCCAGGTGAGCAGGGTCGCAGCCACCACCGCGACGTTGGCTACCAGCTCTCTCACGACCCGGGCAGTCTATGGGTCCGAAACCGGGCGGGAGACAGCGCCTCGACGTCGACGTCGGGCAGGTCCCGGGGGGCCGACCCTTCCACCACCAGCGACGCCGTCAGAAAACCGGCCGCGGGGGCGGTCTGGATCCCGGTTCCTCCTTGACCGGCCAGCCAGAAGAACCCCTCCGCCTCCGGTTCGGGTCCGATCACCATCACGTCGTCGGGAGCGAAGCACCTCAGCCCCGCCCACGATGCCCTGACCGTCCGGATCCCCAGGGTGGTCAACCGGTTGATGTCTTCGATCGCCCGGGCGATCTCCAGCTCGTCGGGGCGTGGGTCCGACGGCGGCAAGGGGGTCTGATCGGCGGGAGAGCACAGCAGGTCGGGTCCCTCCGGTTTGAAGTAGAAGTCGTGTCGCACCTCGACGACCATCGGCCAGGTGCCGTGGTCTCCGGGTCCGGGAACCGTGAAGACAGTCCGGCGGAGAGGCCGGATGCCCACCTCGGGCACCCGAGCCAGACCGGCCACCTCGTCGGCCCAGGCCCCGGCGGCGTCCACCACGACCCGAGCTTCCACGTCGTCGTTCCCCACCCGGGCGACCCAGCCCCGGTCGGATCGGGTCAGAGCCGACACCGGGCTGTTGGTCCGGACCCGTCCTCCGGCTCTCCGAATCCCACGGACGAACCCCTGATGGATGGCGGCGACGTCCAGGTCGGAGGATCCGGGCTCCCAAACAGCCCCGGCCAGCAAATCGGCGCGGAGGACGGGGACCAGCGCAGCGGCGTCGGTGGGGTCGATCAACCTGACGTCGGTCCCCGACCTCTGACCGGTTTCCGCCTCGGCCTCGAGCTCCGACCGGCGGTCGTGGGTGGCGATGGTCAGCCCACCCCGCGGGGTCAGGACCGGATGGTCGACGAGACCCTCCATCCCCTCTTCTAGGAAGCGGCGGCTCCACCGGGTCAGAGGTCGGTGGGGGAGGGGGCCGTAGTTCTCGAACAGCAGGGCAGCCGACCGGCCCGTGCTGTGGCGAGCCAGGACGGGTTCCGCCTCGACCACCATCACCTCCAACCCTGCCCGTGTCAGGAAGTAGGCCGCCGACACCCCGGCGATACCGCCGCCGACCACCAACACGTCGCACCCATCCACCCGGCGAACCCTAGTTTCCCGACTACCCGTCAGAAGAGGCCGCCGATAGGTTGACCGGCCGATGAAGACCGGAGTGCTCCTCCTCCAGCTCGGCACCCCCGACTCGCCCGACGTCCCCGACGTCCGTCGCTATCTGGCCGAGTTCCTCGGGGATCCCCGCGTGGTGGACCTCCCGTCGCCGATACGGTGGCTGCTCCTCCACGGCGTCATCCTCCGGATCCGTCCTAGGCGCACCGCCGAGGCCTACGCCAAGATCTGGACCGAACACGGATCGCCCCTCCTCCTCCACACCCAGGCGCTGGCCGAAGCCGTCGCCGAGCGGTTGGGCGACGGGTTCCAGGTGGCGGTGGGCATGAGGTATAAGAGTCCCACCATCGGTGGGGCGGTGGATCGCCTGCTCCAGGCAGGCTGCGACCGGCTCGTGATACTTCCCTTGTTCCCCCAGTATTCGGCGGCGGCCACCGGCTCGGCCCTGGAGGCCGCGATGAGGGAGGTGGCGACTCGATGGAACGTCCCCGCGGTGACCACGGTCGTCGACTTCTTCGATCATCCGGGCTTCGTGCGGGCAGTCGCGGCCGTCGCTCGCCCCCTGATCGAGTCGCACCGTCCCGACCACCTGATCTTCTCCTACCACGGGCTTCCCGAACGGCAGGTTCGCCGATCCGGCCCCGGATGGTGCCTGGAGAAGCAAGACTGCTGTCGACGGGTGGGCGAAGCCAACCGGTTCTGCTACCGGGCCCAGTGCCATGCCACCACCGCGGCGTTGGTGGAGGAGCTGGGACTGGACGTCCCCCACACCACCGCCTTCCAATCCCGCCTGGCCGGGCAACGTTGGATCACCCCGTACACCGACAGGGAACTCGACCGGCTCTACCGGGAGGGTGTGAGAAGGCCGGCGGTGTTGACCCCCTCGTTCACCGCGGACTGTCTGGAAACCCTGGAGGAGATCGGCATCCGGGCTCGGGAACAGTGGCGGGACCTGGGCGGCGACGAGCTGTTGGTGGTCCCCTGCGTCAACGCCTCCGACGTCTGGGCCGACGCGGTGTGCGACCTGGTACGGACATGACCGTGGCCCGAGATGAGGTCGCCGACCGGCTCCGGAACTTGCAGGAGGGGATCTGTCGGAGTTTCGAGGGACTGGACGGGGTGTCCCGTTTCCGGTCCGACCGGTGGACCCGCCCGGAAGGAGGTGGCGGCGACACCCGGATCCTCCAGGGGGACGGCCCTGTCGAGAAGGCCGCGGTCAACTGGTCTGCAGTGTGGGGACCGACCCCCGACCGGCTGTCGGATAGTCTCGCTGCGGGTTCGTCCTCCTTCTACGCCACGGGGCTGTCGATCATCGTCCATCCCCGAAACCCCTACGCCCCCACCTTTCACGCCAACCTCCGCTATTTCGAGACCGACCGCGGAGAGCGCTGGTTCGGAGGGGGCGCCGATCTCACCCCCCACTACCTGTTCGAAGAGGACGCTCGTCACTTCCACCGGACCTTGGCCGAGGTGTGCAGCCGCCATCCGGTGGGCGACTATCCCGCATGGAAGAAGGCCTGTGACGACTACTTCTATCTGCCCCATCGCGGGGAGCGGCGTGGGGTGGGTGGGGTGTTCTTCGACCATCTCCCCGCCACCCACCCGGTGTGGGAAATGGTCTACGACCTCGGGACCGCACTCACCGACCTGTACCTTCCCATCCTGCACCGTCGAATCGGGCTCGATTACACCGAACGGGAGGTGCGGTGGCAGCTCCACCGACGTGCCCGATACGCGGAGTTCAACCTGATCTGGGACCGGGGTACCCGCTTCGGGCTGGAGACCGGCGGACGCACCGAATCCATCCTGGCTTCCCTGCCACCCCGCGCGACCTGGGTGTACGGCTTCGAACCAGAACCCGGAAGCCCCGAAGACGAACTGCAGGCCCTGCTGCGGGGAGAACCCCGATCGTGGCTGTGACCGGTCGACGCCGCGTCGGGAACGTCCCGACTGGACGTTGGGACCCGTCCTCGTAGGGTTGGTTGGCCGTGGGATCCACCACATTGGTCAGCTTCGCCTACCCGCAGACACCCGAAGGGGTTCGGGCCAGGCTGGTCGAAGCCCTCGGCCGGGCAGTCCCGCCCGACGACGCCTTCGTGCTCGCCACCTGCTTACGGGTGGAGGTCATGGTGCCCGGCGACCGCCAACTCGCCGAGAGCCGTCTCGTCGGCTTGTTCGGCCGGATACCCGACGGCGGGGAGTGGCTGCACGACCTCGAAGCGGTCCGACACCTGTTCCGGGTGGCGGCCGGGCTGGCCTCGCCCCTGCGGGGCGAACCCGAGGTGCTCACCCAGGTGCGCCGCGCCTTGGGTGGTCTTCGCTCCGCGGGACGGTTCCGGGGCCTGGTGGAGCGAGCGGTGGCGGCGGGTCGGTTGGCTCGGCGGGAACACCTGCCCGAACCGCCCAGGGGTTCTCTCGCGGTCGTCGCCGCCCGGCTGGCCGCCCCGGCGGGGAGGGTGGCGATCCTCGGGGCGGGGGAGATGGCCATGGCTGCGGCCGATCACCTGGCCGACCGGGGCGTCGACGTCACCGTGGTGTGCAGACGGCCCGAACGGGTGCGGTTCCGCGGCCGGCTGTGGTCTTTCGACCGGGCCGAGGAGGCTCTCACCGTCTTCCCGGCTGTCATCTCGGCGACTTCGGCCAAACACCGACTGGTGGACGGCTCGCGACTCGCCGAGCTGCTCGCCTCCCGATCGGAGCCGCTGCTCCTCGTCGACTTGGCGATGCCGCCCGATTTCGTTCCCCCGCCGGGGACCCCGGTGCGCTATCTGAGCATCGACGAGATAGCCGGAATGGCCGAAGCTGCCCGGGAGTACGAAGACGCGGCGGAGGAGGCGGTGACCGCCGCGGCCGAGGAGGCCTGGCGCTGGTACCGGGACGTCCAGTTGGCGGAGGTCATCTCCGCCTGGTACTCCGCCGCCGACCAGGTTGTCGACCGGACCGTCGCCAAGTTCGCGGGCAAGGTCAACGACCCCCGGGACGTCGAACTGCTCCGCCGAGCGGTGCACACCGCGGCCCGTACGCTGCTGTCGGGGCCGGTGGAGTGGGTGAAGAACCTCGACGGTAGGCCGGTCGAAGAGCTCGCCGGCGTGTTCGACCCCGACGACCGGTGAAACCGATACGCCTGGCAACCCGCAGGTCCACCTTGGCCAAGGTCCAGGCCCGGGAGGTGGGTGACATGATCGGGGTCCCCTACGAACTGGTGGAGGTGACCTCCCACGGCGACCGGGTGTCCGACCCGGTGCACGCCTTCGCCCAGCCGGGTGCCTTCGTCCGTGCCGTCCAACAGGCAGTGGTGGACGGCAGGGCCGACGTCGCGGTGCACTCCTGCAAGGACCTTCCCACCGATTCGCCCCTCGTCGCCTATCACCCGCCCCGATCCTCACCCTGGGACGTGTTGTGCGGCCCCGCCTGGGAGGACCTGCCTCGGGGTGCGACCGTCGGCACCGGATCGCCCCGCCGCCGCACCCAGCTGCTGCTGCTCCGCCCGGATCTGGAGGTGGTGTCGATCAGGGGCAACGTGGACACCCGGCTCGAAGGGGTGGCGTCGGGCAGGTGGCAGGCCGTGGTTCTCGCCGAGGCGGGACTCCTGCGTCTGGGTCGGATAGACGCCGCGACCCACCGTTTCGCTGTCACCGAGATGGTTCCCGCCCCCGGTCAGGGTGCGTTGGCGGTGGAGGTGATCCCCGGCGGGGACGCCGAGGAGCTGGTGTCTTCGATAGACCATCCACCCACCCGGGCCGCGGTGACAGCCGAACGAAGGCTGCTGGCCCTCACCGGCCTCGGTTGTCGGGCCTCTCTCGGTGCTTATGCCGAGACTGGAGGAGAGGGAATCGTCCTGTGGGCTTTCGTAGCCGACGAGAACGGTCCCCGCAGGGTCGCAGTGAGAGGCGACGAACCGGACCAGGTCGCCCTCCTGGCGAAACGGGAGCTGGGGCTGTGAGGGTGGCTGTGACCACCGCACCCGACAAAGCTGCCGCAGTGGCGGAGGTCCTCGAAGTGGCCGGACTTCGGGCGGTGTTGCTCCCCTGCATCCGGGTGGAGCCAACCTCCGAGGAGCACATCGAACGGATCCGGCGTGACGCGGTGGCCGCCGACGCCCTGATCCTCACCTCCCCCAGGGCAGTGGCCATCGTATGGCCCGACGGCTCGATGCCCGAGGGTGCCGGCCTTCTGCGTCGGGCCGGCGACCGCCCAGGCGGTCGAGGGCGCCGGAGGGGTGGTCGGGTACGTCGGTCGGGGAGGTGCCGCCGACCTGGCGGAGGGGGCGCCACTCGACGGGCTGCGGGTCGTGTTCCCCCACTCGGCCGGAACCGACCGCCGGGTGGTGGATCGGATCCGGTCTCGAGCCGCTCGACTCGAAGATCGGGTCGTCTACCACACCCGGCCCCGACCTCCATCCCACGAACCGGTCGACGCCGTGTTGTTCGGATCGCCATCGGCGGTAGACGGCTGGCTCATGGGGCGGTCCCTGGACGGGATCGTCCTCGCCGCGATAGGCGCCACCACCGCTCGCCACCTGACCGAACGAGGACACCGCCCTCACGTCACCGCCGACCCGCCCGACTACCGGCAGGCGGCCAGGCTACTCGCAAGGAGGAGCAACCATGGGATACCCCGTCCGTAGAACCCGACGACTCCGCAGGACTCCGCAGATCCGCCGGCACGTCGCAGAGACCCGTCTACACCCTGCACGGTTCGTGCTCCCGGTGTTCTGCATCCCGGGCCGGGACACCGCCGAACCCATCGGGTCGATGCCCGGCCACTACCAGCTCTCGCCCGACCGAGCGGCTGCCCTCGCCAAGGAGGCCGCCCGGGCCGGTGTGGGAGGTCTGATCCTGTTCGGGATTCCCTCCGCCAAGGACGAGGTCGGGTCCGGCGCCTGGGACCCGGCGGGGCCCGTCCCCGAGTCGATCAAGGCGATCAAAGACGCCGCCCCCGAGCTGGTGGTCTGGGCCGACGTGTGCCTGTGCGAGTACACCAGCCACGGCCACTGTGGAGTGGTGGCAGACGGGGAGATCGACAACGACGCCACCTTGCCTCTACTGGCCCGGGCCGCGGTCGCCTACGCCGACGCAGGAGCCGACCTGGTGGCGCCATCCGACATGATGGACGGGCGGGTGGCGGCGATCCGCACCGCGTTGGACGAGGCGGGCCACACCGGGACCGCGATCTGCTCCTACGCCGTCAAGTACGCCTCCGCCTACTACGGACCCTTCCGAGAGGCGGCCCAGTCGGCCCCCGCCTTCGGGGACCGACGCACCCACCAGATGGACCCCGCCAACCGGCGGGAGGCGCTCATAGAGGTGGACCTCGACGTCGAGGAGGGTGCCGACCTGGTGATGGTCAAACCCGCCGGACCGTACCTGGACGTGGTCGCGTCGGTCCGTGCCCACACCCAGGTGCCGGTGGCGGCCTACCAGGTGTCGGGCGAGTTCGCCATGATCGAAGCCGCCGCAGAGCGAGGCTGGATCGACCGGGACCGGGTGGTGTTGGAGTCCCTCACCGGTATCGCCCGGGCGGGTGCCGATCTCATCTTGACCTACTTCGCGGTCGACGCCGCCCGGATGCTGGAGGAGTTGCCGTGAGCTGGGCCGAGAGGGCGGCCGCGGTCATGCCCGGCGGGGTCAACTCCCCGGTCCGGGCTTTCCGAGCGGTGGATGCCGACCCTGTGTACGTGGCGGGTGGCCGGGGACCCTGGATCGAGGCGGCGGACGGCAGGAGGTTGATCGACCTGGTCTGTTCGTGGGGGGCTCTGCTGCTCGGCCACGCCGACCCGCGGGTGGTGGAGGCGGTGACCGAGGCCGCCCGCCGTGGGACTTCGTTCGGGTTGCCCACCCCCCAGGAGGTCGAGCTGGCCGAGAAGGTCACCCGCCTCGTTCCCTCGGTGGAGATGGTGAGGATGGTCAACTCGGGGACCGAGGCGACCGCGGCTGCGGTGAGGTTGGCCAGGGCTGCCACCGGCCGGGACGTGGTGGTGAAGTTCGAGGGCTGCTACCACGGCCACGCCGACGGGTTCCTGGTGGAGGCCGGCAGCGGTGCCGCAACCTTCGGGGTCCCCAACAGTCCCGGGGTGCCGGCGGCCACCGCCTCCACCACCCGGGTGGCCCGCTACAACGACCTGGAGTCGGTGGAGGAGGCGCTCGCCTCCGGCGACGTTGCCTGTGTGATCGTCGAGCCGGTGGCGGGCAACATGGGGGTCGTGCCTCCCCGCCCCGGATTCCTGCAGGGGCTCAGAGAGGCATGCGACCGACATGACACGCTGCTCGTCTTCGACGAGGTCATCACCGGGTTCCGGCTCGGCCCCGGCGGAGCCCAACAGCGCTACGGAGTGATTCCCGACCTCACCTGTCTCGGGAAGGTGCTGGGGGGAGGCACACCGGCCGGCGCCTACGGAGGGCGGGGCGACCTGATGCGGATGGTCTCCCCCGACGGGCCCGTCTACCAGGCGGGCACCCTGGCCGGCAACCCGCTGGTGGTGGCCGCCGGGATCGCCACCCTCGAGGTGGTCGAGGAGGACCCCGATCTGTATAGAAGACTCGATGAGGCGGGAGCGAGACTGGAAGGATCCCTCCAAGCCGCGCTCGGGCGGGACGGATGCGTCCAGAGGGTCGGTTCGATGCTCACCGTCTTCTTCGGTCCTCGAGAAGTGGCGGACTGGCGGGCGGCGTCGGGAGTCGACCGCGACCGGTTCCGACGGTTCTTCCGGGCGGCCCTGGATCGGGACGTCCTCGTCCCCCCTTCCCCCTTCGAATCGATGTTCCTCACCCTGTCGCACCTCGAGGTGATCGACCAGTTGGTGGGGGCGCTGACCGCGGCGGTGGAGGAGTCGGCATGAAACCCCTCATCGCCGCCCTCCGGAGGCAGCCGCTCGAGCGGCCCCCCATCTGGGTGATGCGCCAGGCGGGGCGCTACCTGCCCGAATACCGACGGATCCGGGAGCAGCATCCATTTCGGGAGGCCGTGTCGGACCCGGACGTGGCCACCGAGATCACCCTGCTCCCCCTCCGTCGGTTCGACCTCGACGCGGCGATCGTGTTCGCCGACATCATGACCCCGCTCGAAGCCATGGGCGTGGAGGTGGAGTACAGCCCCGGGCCGCGTCTGCGTCCGATGAGCCCGGGGAAGGTGGCCGAGCTCCCCGACCCGGACCCGGCCGGTATCGAGCCCGTGATCGAGACGATCCGGCGGGTCGGCGCCCAGGTGGCGCCGGAGGTGGCCGTCATCGGATTCGCCGGGGCTCCCACCACCCTGTTGGCGTACCTCTTGGAGGGGTCGGGCTCCAAGGACTTCCCGCGTTTGCGTAGGGCGCTGGTCTCCCAACCCAGAGCCACGTCGGCCGCGTTGGTCAGGCTGGCGGAGGCGATGCGGTCCTACCTGTCGGCGCAGATCGGGGCGGGAGCCGACGCCGTGCAACTCTTCGACTCATGGGCGGGTGTGCTGTCCCGGGCGCAGTTCGCCGACCTGGCCGGACCGTCCGCCGCCGCCACCCTCGAACGCCTCGAAGCCCCCACCATCTACTTCGCGCCCGCCTCCGGCCACTTCCTCGACCTGCTGCCGATGGTGGGAGCCGACTGCTACGGATTGGACTGGAGGATCCCCATCGACCGGGCCTGGAAGACCCTGGGGGAGGTAGCGGTGCAGGGAAACCTCGACCCGGCCGTTCTCCTCACCGACCCCGACACCATCCGCCGGACGGCGGCCCGGGTGTTGGAGGAAGCTGGGGGCCGCCCGGGTCACGTCTTCAACCTGGGTCACGGCATCCACCGGGACACGCCGCCCGAACACCTGCAGGTGTTGGTGGAGACGGTCAAGGGATGAACCTGGTGACGGTGGTTGGTGGAGGCCTGGCAGGCCTACTCACCGCGGCCGAGCTCCTCCGCCGGGGGGTGGAGGACGTCTCGGTCTTGGAGGCGGCGGACCGACCCGGAGGCGTGGCCAGGGGGACCGTCCGATCGGGGCACCGGCTGGAGCCGGCCGTGTCCACCTTCCGTCTTCCCCATCCCAGGCTGGAGGCGCTATTGGACAGTATCGGAGTGTCGGCGACACCCGCACTCGACGCCTCCACCACCCGGCATCTGTTCACCCGGGGCCGTCGACTGACGGTGCGTCCGGGTCCCGGGGTGTTGACCACGCCGGTGGTCGGCCTTCGAGCCAAGCTGGCGGCCCTGGCCGAACCTTGGAGGAGATCGACCATCGGCCACGACCCCTCCCTCGAAGAGTTCCTGGTGGCTCGGTTCGGCGCCGGGCTGGGACGGATCGCGGCTTGGGTGGCGGCGGCCGGGGTGTACGCCGGCGACCCGGACCAACTGTCGGCCCGGGCGGCGTTTCCTGCGCTCACCGGGCTGGTCGACAAGTCCGGGTCGATCCTCCGAGGCTGGTGGCGATCCCGTGGGCCCCGCCGGCACACCGCGGTTCCGGTGGGCGGCATCTCGGCTTTGATCGACGCGGTAGCCGGGGCGCTGGGAGATCGACTGGTGACCTCGTGTTCGGTGGAGGCAGTCGAGGCGACCTCCGACGGCTGGGTGGTCCACGGAGCCGAGAGAGTCCGAACTCGACATCTGGTGTTGGCCACACCGTCCCACGAGACCCGCCGCATCCTCCGCGCCGACTGGGAACCCACCCCCCGGGCGCCGGTGGCGGTGATCTTCCTCGCCGGACCGGCCGGGTCTCTTCCCGTCCCACCCGGGTTCGGGTGTCTGGTCGACCCGGCCGAAGGCATGGCCACGGTGGGTGTGGTGTTCGAGACCAACCTCGACCCATCCCGCGCTCCCGCCGGCCGGCAGCTCGTCAAGGTCATCGCCGGGGGAGCTCACCGACCCGAGGTGGCGGAATGGGACGACGATCGCCTGGTCGCCCGAGTCGGGGACGAGGTGGCCAGGATCGTCGGGGCGGACGTCGGCGCCGATCTCGTCGAGGTGTTCCGCATCGTCCCCGGGATCCCCCAGTACGTCCGCTCCCATCTCCGGCGTCTCGAAGAGCTCGGACGGCATCTCGAAGGACCCACCCCGATCCAGGTGACGGGTTGGGACTACCGGGGAGTCGGTGTGGCGGACCTGGCTTGGGATGCAGCCCGGGTGGCCGACGCCACGACGCTATCAGCCTCTAGCCCAACCCAGAGCCCCGGATGAGACCACCCGGGTCGAGAGAGGTTGGACCAGCTCCGCCAGTCGAACCACCCCGGCAGGACCGACCGCGTCGAGCATCCAGCTCATCGTCCGGTCGGTGGCCTCCTCCAGCTCGGTGCGGAACCGTTCGCCCTCCTCGGTGCGGGCGCCGTCGGGCTGCAGCCAACCCCGGGCCACCGCTCGGTCCCGTCCCGCGTTCCAGGCCTCCTCGCTCCATCCGCGTCTCTTTCGGAACTCCTCCACCGGGAACTCGGTGTGGCCCGCCGACAAGAGCAGCGCCTCCACGGGCCCCACTCCCTCCGACACCAACGTGGCGACGTGTCCGTCACCTCGGGCCTCCCTCAGCACGGACAGCAGCCTCCACAGCTCGGTCAGCCGGTCGTCGACCCGAGAGACCGCGGCGTGGGCGGCGGCCAGGGGGCGACCGGAGGGCTCCAACGCCTCCACCGCCCTCCCGGCCAGGTCGACGGCCTCGTCGATCCCGTCGGGCGGTTCGGCGAACAGCCGGCCGAACAGTTCCCTGGTCGCCTCGAGGCGCAGCCTGACCGCCTCCTCCGGCGTCACCAGCTCCCACACAGAAGGGATGGACCGGGCCACCAGATCGGGGGAGAAGAAGTAGAACACCGCGGCCACGGTCTCCGGCCCCACCCGGCCCATGGGCGCCGCCCGCTGGGCGAAGTAGGCAGCCCACGGATGCAACCCCCGCTCCTCCACGTAGGGACGCCGATGCTCGGCCGAGAAGTAGCAGACCCCGTGGAACGCCTCGATGGCGTCCCTGAGCATCCTGGCCGGTGTGGTCACAGGGTGTAGCCCTCCCCCCAGCCGAGCGGCACCAGTTCGATGCCGTCGCGGGCCAGGATCCTCTTGGCCATGCCGACGATGAAGTCGCGACCGTCCGGGCCGAGCAGGAAGTCGTGGATGGGGATCACCTGGCGGGGGCGCAACCGGCGGGCGAAAGCCACCGCGGCGGTGGTGGAGGTCCAAGGCGCCAGGAGCGGCAACGCCAAGACCGGGGCGGTGACGGTGGGTCGATGACTGTCGCCGGGATGGGTGAACGCCCCCTCGACCGTGAGAGACAGGTTGGGAGGCTGATCGCCGGTGGGGATGGGCTCGTGGAGTGCCTCCTCGAAAGACACGCCGTCGGGCGGCTCCCCGGAGACTTCGATGCCCTCCCGGGCCAGTCTCTCGGCCACACGCCGGTTGCTGAACACCGTCAGGTCGTTCCGCCGGTCGATCAGCCACCTGACGAAACGTGGGTCCACGTGATCTGCGTGCTCGTGGGTGATGAGAACCCGGTCCACATCACCTACCTCTTCCAGGTCGAAATGGTCGAAGGGGTGGAACCCCGGGTCGATCAGGGTGCTGTGACGGTCGGTCTCCACCACCACACAGGAGTCGGTGAGTCGACGGATCCTGGTCATCGGCCCGACCGTAGCTCATCTACCGGCGGCGCGCACGTACCCGGTGAGGACGGTCAGCACGGCGAACAAGGCGAACACCCCCCACCAGGCCCACTGGTACGAGGAGGTGTGGTCGACCACCAGCCCTGCCAGGGGAGGGCCCAAGCCGAACCCGATGCTGTTGCCGAGCTGCATCACACCCGACGCCCGGCCCAGCCCGGCCAACCCCACCCGGTCGATGATCGCCAGCCAAGCCACCGAATGCCAAGCCAGCATCGAAGCTCCGACCAGGCCGACACCCAGCCACAGCCATCCCACACCCCAGAACTGGGCGGCCGCTACCAGTCCGGTTGCCGCGAGCGAAACGGCGGAGATCAGCAGCAGCGAGTTGGATGGTCGCCCCAGACGATGAGCTACCGCACCCCACCCGATCCGCCCGACCACCCCTGCCACTCCCATCGCCGAAGCGAGAGCCCCGGCCTGGGCGGGAGTGGCGCCCACCGCCTCGATCGCGTACAGGGGAACGAACGCCAACACCGCCGAGAGGCCGGTTGCCACCCCGGTTCCGATCACGGTCAGCCAGATCACAGCCCGCCGGGCGGCCCCCGGATCGGTCGTCGTCGCTCGTCCCGCCTCCTCCTGGTCGTCCTGGGGCACCAGCCGGAGAGTGAGGGCCGCGCCCACCAGCGGCACCAGGATCGACGCCACCAGCGCCCACCGCCAGCCGACCGCGAGAGCGATGGGAGGAAGGGCCAGGCCGGCGCCGAGCAGTCCTAGGGGTGGTCCCGCCTGCTTGATCCCCACCACCAGTCCACGTAGGCGAGGTTCCACCCAACGGGAGATCACCCGGTTGGTGGCAGGGTTGCCCGCTCCCAATCCCAGTCCGGCGATCACACTGCCGGCCAGCACGAACCCGAAGCCGGGCGCCACGGCGATCATCCCCCAACCGACTATCGCCACCCCGAACAGACCGAGCAACACCCGGCGGGTTCCCCGGTCGGCCAGGGTTCCGGCCACCGGGGAAGAGAAAGCCCCGGTGAGGGAGAACGCGGTGAACGCAGTACCCAGCTGTGATCGGGACACCCCGAACTCGTCGATCAGGAAGGCCGCCACCACCGACAAGGCTCCCTGGAGGTAGGTGGCGGTGACCATGGTCAAGGCGAGGAGGGCGACGAGGAGAGTGAGGCGTCGACCTGTCATAGGTCGGGCAATGATCGCACGTCGACGACCTTGGCCGACCGGTCGGCCTGGTATAGCCTCCCCGCTACCCGATCGGGAGGTGCGTTCTGTTCGACGTGGCACGCCGGGCGGTGGAGGCCGCCCTGGCGGGAGGAGCCGACTACGCCGACGCCCGAGTCGTGGTCCTTCGCCATCAAAGCTTGTCGGCACGCAACGGAGACCTCGACTCGTTGGTCGATTCGGAGCAGGCGGGGTTGGGGATACGTGCTCTCCATGGTTCAAGTTGGGGTTTCTACGCGGTCGCCGAACTGGGGAACGCCGCCGCCCGTCGAGCCGGTGAACGAGCCGCCGAGATCGCTCGGGCGTCGGCGATGGTGTCCGGCCCGAAGATGCCCCTCGCCGACGTCCCCGTGGTGACCGACCGATACGAGACCCCACACCAGGAGGATCCGTTCTCGATCTCCACCGGCGAGAAGGCCGACCTGGTGGTCGGGGTCACCGACCTGCTGCGGGAGACCGAGGGTGTGGCGTTGGCCCGGGCCGGTGTCACCTTCTGGGACACCGAGAAGTGGTTCGTCTCCTCCCAGGGACACGAGATCTTCCAACACCTCGTCGAATCCGGTTGCGGCATGAGCGCCATGGCGGTCGGGGAGGACGAGACGCAGATCCGGTCGTATCCACAGTCGTTCGGCCAGTTCGAAACAGGCGGCTACGAGGTGGTTCGCCGATGGGACATGCCGTCCGCCGCCCCCCGTATCGCCGAGGAGGCGGTGGCGCTCCTGAGAGCGGACCCCTGCCCGTCCGGCGAGATGGACCTCATCCTCGAAGGCAGCCAGCTGGCCCTCCAGATCCACGAGTCGGTGGGTCACGCCATCGAACTGGATCGGATCCTCGGCTGGGAAGCCGCCTTCGCCGGCACCTCCTTCCTCGAACTCCCCAACCTGGGGAGCTTCCGGTACGGATCCGACCTGATGAACGTCACCGCCGACGCCACCCTGCCCGGAGCGTTGGGGACCTTCGGGTACGACGACGAGGGCACCCCCGCCCAGCGGGTCGACATCGTCAGGGAAGGGGTGTGGGTGGGGGTGCTGTCGGGTAGGGACAGCGCGGCCCTGGCCGGGGTAAACCCCGGCGGCATGGTCCGGGCCGACGGATACAACCGGCTGCCCATGGTGAGGATGACCAACGTGGGGCTCCTACCCGGGTCGGGCAGCCTCGAGGAGATCATCGCCGACACCCGCCGGGGCGTGCTCATGTCCACCAACCGTTCCTGGTCCATCGACGACAAACGTCTCAACTTCCAGTTCGGCTGCGAGATCGCCTGGGAGATCGTCGACGGGAGGAAGGGTCGCATGTTGAAGAACCCCACCTACACCGGCATCACGCCCCGGTTCTGGGCGTCTCTCGACCGTGTCGCCGGGGAGGAGGAGTGGGTGCATTGGGGGACCCCCAACTGTGGGAAGGGCCAGCCCATGCAGGTGGCCCACACCGGACACTCGGCAGCTCCGGCCCGGTTCCGCAACGTGCGGGTGGGGGTGAGGGCATGAACCCCCAGGAGATCGCCGACAGAGTGGTGGACCTGGTGGCCGGGCGGGCCGAAGCCCACGTCAACGTGCTGACCGGCCCTTCGGCCCTGACCCGGTTCGCCAACTCCTTCATCCACCAGAACGTGGCCGAAGAGCAGCTCGAGGTGTCGTTGACGGTGGCCGTCGACGGCAGGGTGGCGACCAGGAGCGGGTCGCGGATCGACGCCCTCGAGGAGCTGGTCGAATCGGCCCTCGAGGCCGCCCGCCTCCGGCCGGTGGACCCGGAATGGCCGGGAGTGGCGCCGCCCGAGCCCATCGCCGACTTCGGCAGGTACGACCCGGAGACGGCCTCTGCCGAACCCGCCCGGAGGGCGGAGATCGTCCGCGACTTCGTGCAGGCCGCACCCCAGCTCAGAGCCGCCGGATACTGCTCCACCTCGGCCGACCGTCTCGGGTTCGCCAACACCGCCGGCCACCGGGGAGAAGTCGGCCGTACCGTCGCCATCCTCGACGGCATCCACCAAACCGACGCCTCCGCCGGGAAGGCCCACCGGGCGTCGGCCCGGATCGCCGACCTCGACGGATCCGATGCCGGAGCAGAGGCGGCCAGGCTGGCCACCGGTTCGGCCGACCCCGCCGACCTGGAGCCGGGTCGCTACCAGGTCGTGTTGGCGCCCGAATGCGTCGCCACCGTGGCGGTGTTCCTCGCCGCCTACGGGTTCAACGCCCGCGCCCACATCGAGGACAGGTCGTTCGTCCGTCTGGGAAGCCGCCAGTTCGACCCCGCCTTCTCGATGTGGGACGACCCCGAAGGGGGGTTGGGTTTCCCGGTCGACGTGGAGGGCACCCCCAAGCGCCGGGTGGTGTTCGTCGATCGTGGGGTGAGCACTTCCCTCGCTCACGACCGGCGGACCGCCGGACTCCTCGGCGCCGACTCGACGGGCCACGCCGTCCCCGGAGGCGCCCAGTTCGGAGCCTTCCCCACCGATCTGGTGGTCGGCCCCGGCGACCGGTCGGTGGAGGAGCTGGTGGGGTCGATGGAGCGGGGTCTCCTGGTCACCGAGTTCAACTACTGCCGGGTGGTGGAACCGAAGTCGCTGGTGGTGACCGGCCTGACCCGCAACGGAACCTTCCTGGTGGAAGACGGCCGGGTGGTCGGAGCGGTGTCCAACCTGCGTTTCACCCAGAGCTTCGTGGAGGGGCTCGCGGAGGGCGCCGTCCTCGGGGTCGGATCCGTCTGCCGCTTCGCCGACTCCGAACTGGGACCCACCCTGGTTCGGGCCCCCGCCATGCGGCTTGCTTCGTGGAACTTCACCGGGGGTGCCCGCGGCTGACCTCTCATCCCTATTGCGCACTAGTCTGTAGTGCGCTATAGTGGGTGGTATGGACACCACACAGCTCCTCAAGGGTGTGCTCGACGCCGCGGTGTTGGCGGTCCTGGACCGAGCCCCCACCTACGGCTACGACCTGGTGAAACGCCTGCGGGAGGCCGGGTTGGAGGAGGTGGGCGACGCC
The DNA here is from genome assembly GCA_026002975.1 of Acidimicrobiia bacterium. Taxonomy (GTDB): domain Bacteria; phylum Actinomycetota; class Acidimicrobiia; order Spongiisociales; family ZC4RG35; genus BPGJ01. The sequence continues at coordinate 169,272 of BPGJ01000002.1, read as the reverse complement.
TCGGTGTACGGCACGTTGAGGCGGCTGTACCGGGCCGGCCTACTCACCTCCGAGTTGGTGCCTTCCACCGAGGGTCCCACCCGCAAGTACTACGGCCTGAACCGGGCGGGGAAGGAACATCTGGAGGCGGCCCGTAAGGCGTGGAGCGAGTTCAGCACCGTCATGACCCGCCTGTTGGAAGGGGAGGAATCCGAATGACCACTACTCGGGAGACTTCGGTCCAGAACTACCTGGCCAAGGTGCGTTCCCTGTTGGCCGACCTCGACTACCAGGAGAGAGAGGAGGTGCTGGCCGACCTCGAAGCCCACCTCGCCGAGCTCGATCCGGCCGACCCGAGCCAGATACTGGGGTCCCCGGAGGAGTTCGTCGACGAGCTCCGGGCCACAGCCGGTTTCTACTCCGGTTCCAGGATCGACCGGCGCCTTAGGCGGGTCGGCGCAGAGATCAGGAACAGGTGGTTGGCCGCCCGTCCGGTGTGGGTGGGGATCCGAGGATGGTTGGCGATGGCTGGGTTGGCGATCCTGGGTTCCGACCCGGTGTTCGACCCGTTTCCCATCCCCCGCCTGGGCAACAACCCGCTGTGGGGGGTGATGGCTGTGGTACTCGCCACGTGGCTCTCTTACCGGCTCGCTCAGCTAGCCGACGACGGAGATCGAGGCTGGCGAGCCATGGAGCGGATAGTCGGGGCGCTGGTGGCTGTGCTGGTGCTGTCGGCCGCTCCCTATGGGCTCTACACGGAGCACTGGGCTGTGTACACGGCGAGTCGGGCCGCCGTGCACGAGAGGGAGTACCTGTTGGGGCTGCTACCGGAGAACCTGGAGGCTTCCGATCCGCAGGGCCGGCCGTTGGATGGGGTGGTCCTGTACGACCAGGACGGCCGCCCGTTCGACCTGGTGTGGTTGAGGAGGCAGCTCGGAGTCGTCGTCTCGCCGGAAGAGGTCTCGATGGACGAGTACGAGCCCCAGCCGAGGGTGTACCCGCTCGACCCCTGACCCCTCGGCCTCCCGGTTGGTGTAGGTTTGGGAGGCGATGAGGGCGAAGCTCGTCGCCGTTTGTCTCTTCCGCGTTGCCCTCGTCGCCGCGGCGCTCATCTGGGTCGGGGGTGGAACGGTCGAAGGCGGGCTGCGCTGGCTGGCCGCCCTCACCGAGATCGGCCTGGTAGCGGGCTTCGGGATGCTCTGGTTCCCGGGTTTGCTCATGGGCCTCGTCGTGTGGTGGCTCTTCATCCGGCCCCTGCTGCGGGCCGCCCGAGTTTCGTCCCACCGACTCGACCAGATCGCCGAGTGGCCGATGCTGCTCGGCGCCTACGTGAGCAGCATCGCGGTGGGCTGGGAGGTGGCGGAGGCCCCGACCCTGGCGGAGTCGGGGCTCGAGATGCTCGCCCATGCCAGCCTGGTCCTCGGGGTATTGGCGATCGCGCTGTTCGGCGGGGAGTGGGCATTGGAGAGAATCCGGCCGGGGACCCCTGATAGGACGGTGCGGACCGGCTGGCACATCGGGGTCGACGAGGAGGTCGATCCGGAGCCGACCGAGGCGTTCTGGTCGCCGGAGGCGCCTGTCGGATGGCGGGGATGGATGTGGCGGGACGGCACGCTCCACGGGGTGCGGGTTCCTTGGCCCAGGCCGACCCTGGAAGCCGAGTGCAACTTGGGGTGCACGCCGGTGCCGGGATGGTTGTGCGGATGCGGCATCTACGCCACCAAGGATCGATGGAACGCCTGGAGGACTCCGATAATCGGGAAGGTCGCGCTCTCAGGCCGGGTGATAGAACACGAGGAGGGCTACCGGGCGGCCCGGGCGGAGATCCTCGAGTTGTGGGTGCCCGCCGAGTTGGCCCCTGCGATCAGGAGACGCTATCCGGGGGTGCGGATCCACGAGAGGACGGAGGTGAGAGCATGAGGATCGGCAGGCCTTTGAGGATCATCGAGGTGGAGCCCGAGCCGGTCGAGACCCCGATCGAAGAGCCGGTACCTCACTCCAACCGACCGAAGGCTCGGATCGAGGCCACGAGGAACGTCGCACCGAAGGCGAAGGTGATGGCCAGCTCCCAGCCGATGTCCAAGGTGCGTCCGAAGAGCGACACCCCCGACCCGAATCTGGAGAACGCCTCGGGCGCCAGCCCTTGACCGGCGAGCACGACCCGCCGGATCGGATCGACCGCATAGGTGACCGGGTTCAGGCGAGTGAGGAAGGCCAGCCAACCCGGTAGACCCTCCAGGGGGAAGAGGGCGCCCGACAGGAACAACATCGGGAAGAGGAGGAACTGCATCACCATCTGGAAGCTCTCCATCCGTGCCACCCGGCTGGCCACGAAGATCCCGAAGCCGGTCAACCCGAAGGCCATCAGGGCCGAGGCGGCCAAGACCTCCAACACCAACCGAGGGGTGATCCGGAGACCGACCGCCGGGGCGAAAACCAGCATGATGGCCCCCTGGATGGTGGCGACCGTGGTTCCGCCCAGAGCCTTGCCGGTGATAATGGCTCCCCTTCGGACGGGAGCCACCAGCATCTCCCGGAGGAACCCGAACTCTCGGTCCCAGACGATGGAGACGGCACTGAAGATGGCCGTGGTGAGGACGCTCATCGCCACCACTCCGGGGAACACGAACTTGGTGAAGTCGAGATTGCCGGCCGTGCCCACCAGGGGTGTCAGTCCCACCCCGAGAACGAAGAGGAAGAGGATGGGTTGAACCAGCCCGGTGACGATCCGGGTCTTGGTGCGGAGGAACCGGATCAACTCGCGCTGCCACACGATGTACACGGCCGCCAGGTCGACGCTGTGGCGGAGGGCGGTAGGCGTGGTGGTCATCGTCGTCTCCTCGCCATCATGGCCATGAAGCGGCGCGACCCGGCCGACTGGTCGGGTTCGTCGCGGAGTTCGCGTCCGGTGAAATGCAGGAAGACGTCGTCGAGGGTGGGTTTGGCGACCCGGACGAAAGTCACCGGTACACCCACCGCTCCCACCAGGCGGGCGACCGCCGCCTCGGCGTCCGGAACCCACACCACCACCGCCTCGGACGTGGCCTCGGCGGCCATTCCCATCCGGCGGAGGGCCCCCAGAGCTGCGGCATTGTCGGCGGTCCGCAACTCGACCCGGTCGCTTCCCACCTTCTGCTTGAGGGCACCGGGGGTGTCGAGGGCGACGATCCGACCGTGGTCGATGATGGCGATCCGATCGCAAACCTCGGCCTCGTCCATGTAGTGGGTGGTGAGGAAGACGGTGACCCCCATCTCGTCCCGTAGCCGTCGAATGTCCTCCCATATGCGACGCCTGGTTTGAGGGTCGAGACCGACGGTGGGTTCGTCGAGGAACAGCACCTGGGGGACGTGGAGAAGCCCCCGGGCGATCTCCAAGCGGCGGGCCATCCCTCCGGAGAAGGTGGAGACCAGGTCGTCGGCCCGGTCGGAGAGTCCGACCAGCTCCAGCATCTGGGTGATCCTTCGTTCTGCTTCGTGGCGGGGGACTCCGTAGAGGGCGGCGTGGAACCGGAGGTTTTCGGCGGCGGTGAGCTGACCGTCGAGGGTCTGGTCCTGGAACACCAGGCCGATCCTGGCCCGGACTTCCCTCGGGTGGGTCGTCACGTCGAAGCCGGCCACCTCGGCCCTTCCCGCCGAGGGGAGGGCGAGGGTGCACAGGATCTTGATGGTGGTGGTCTTGCCGGCACCGTTGGGTCCGAGGAAACCGAAGATCTCACCGGAGCGAACCTCGAAGTCGATCCCCCCGACGGCTTCCACCGGTCCGTACCGTTTCTCGAGGCCCTCGACGACGACGGCACTCATTCTTCCTCCCCGGCGAGCCCTTCGGCGAGCCGCTCCAATAGTTCTGCCAGCTTGGCCAGGTCGTCGGCGGACCAGTCGGACAGCATCGCCTCCAAGCCGGCGCGCCTTCGATGCTTGAGCGCCTCGAACACTGAACGCCCCGTCTGTGTGAGGTCGACGAGGACGGCGCGGGCGTCGGAAGGGTCGGGTCGACGCTCGACCATCTGGGTCTTCTCCAATCGGCTGACGTGCCGGCTGGCGGTGGAGGCGTCGATCCCCAACCGGTCGGCCAGTTCGGTCACCCTGATCGGTCCGTCCTCGGCCAGTCGGTAGAGGAGCCCGTAGGCCGCCGGCTCGAGATCGGGGGCGACTCGACGAACCGCCGCCTTCGCCCTACGGGCGGTCGCCTTGACCACCCGGAGCAGGGCATCCTCGATGCGGTCCAGGTACTCCACGGGCGGCTAATTGTATGACACACACAAACTTTTGTGTCTTTTGGGGGCGAGATTCACTCCGCGAGCTTCGGAAGCCCCGCTTTCAACGGCGGGCGGGATCACCCGTGCAAAAATGGCTCCAGCCTCTCAGGGGTCAGAGCCTCCACCTATCCCCGGATGGTTCAGTCTTCCTCCTTGTATGAGAAGATCGCCTGATTCGGGGTCCGGCGCCACGACAAGGGTCTCCCGGTGAAACATGGATTCACCCACCATCTCTAGTTCGATCCCGACTTCCCACTGAGAAGTCTCTGGCTCGTTTGCTGTCTCGATGGCATGGATCGTCACGACCCGTCCTGCCGCGTACGGGTTTCCGTTCCTTTCGTAGAGAAGGCCGGCGAGCTCTCCGCTTCCGGAAGCGCCCGCGGCTGCGAAAGCGGTCCGCCCTTCTGGTGATAGGAGGGCCTCAGCGCCTCTACCCTGGATCCGCAGGCTTATAAAGGTGCTCACTAGCTCGAGCACCTCGGTCTCGACTCGATCCTTCGCGAAGGTGCGCTCCCAATCTTGCCGCTCCACCGGGTCACAGGCTGACTGGAGCCAGCCCCAGAACGCCTCGCAGTCACCATCCAGCGAGTAGATCACCCGCTCTACCTCGGGAAATTGGAAGACCGTGGCGTTGAGAGAGCCGAGCAGCGAGGCGGACCCGGCGGACGTGGAGGCATTGGGGATCACCTCTGGCAGTGCAGCGGAGAAGTCCACCACCGCAGTGGCGTCTTCCAACGTAGCGCTGAGAAGGAGGTTGGAGGTCTGTTGAGAGAACCAAGAGGAGAGACCGACACCCTCTTCCTCTTCGGTTGGACCACCCAGCAGATGCCTCAAGGCGCCTCTGAGGGGCTCTTCTCGAGGGATGGAACGAGCCGCCGCCACGGGCCGGTCGGGTTCAGGGGTCGACTCGCAGCCAAAGAACACCAGAACGATTGGAGGCTCAACGTCAGATCCCACGTAGAGAATCGGACACTGTCGCTCGGACGGTTCCGGTAATTCCGATGGTTCGACTCCGGTCGTCATCGGAGACTCGGCGGTGCTTGGGGAAGTAGTGAAACCGGACCTGCTGCCTGGCGTCTGAACGTCGGGAGGTCGGCTCACACCTTCCTGGGCAGCGCAGGCGACAACCAGCGCTGCGAACACAATCAGATAGACCTGTAGAGTTCGGCTCACAGACATTTCTTCCGCAAACGATGGGTAACAGAGGCGTTCCGGAGAGCGAGGAACGCACCCCTGGTCCCAACCATCCTATTTGCGTCCTTCCCAATCTTGCCGCTCCACCGGGTCACAGGCTGACTGGAGCCAGCCCCAGAACGCCTCGCAGTCACCATCCAGCGAGTAGATCACCCGCTCTACCTCGGGAAATTGGAAGACCGTGGCGTTGAGAGAGCCGAGCAGCGAGGCGGACCCGGCAGACGTGGAGGCATTGGGGATCACCTCTGGCAGTACGGCGGAGAAGTCCACCACCGCCGTACCATCGCCGGCCAGCTCGGCAGTCTGCAGCATCGAGGGGGAGAGGCCAAACTCCCGCACCAGAAGTTCCTCGAGTGCTTCGTCGAGATCGGGAGCTGAGCCGAGCTCATTCCTCGGAGATGTCGTGGCTAGGCGACCCCTCGGTGCAGCATCGGCAACCTTCGCAGTAGCGCCGACACTCCGGGCGACAGGATCACCGATACTCTGGATGCAGGTGACACTGACGCCGCAGCGAGGATTGCCAAAGTAGTCATCGATGCCTCTGGCAACGAGAGTGCCCACCGTCGAGTTGAGCCGCAGCCAGTCCTCATCCGGGCCGAACGTGTGGAACGCCGCCTCAACGTACGCGGCCACGGCGTTGGTGTAGCGGAGCTCGTAGAGGTGTTTTCCCGAAAGCTCCACGTCGGTTCCAACCCTGTCGTTGGTGCCGGGACTCTCGCCGTCCATTCGATAGAGGATCTTCGTGGCCAACTTCCTTCCATTCGTGCTGGCGTACATCGTCCAGGTGCCACCATTGGAGTAGTCGTAGGGAGAGGTGCAGTCCCAAGTCCCGGCGTTCGAGTGGATCGGGATGTGAACATCGGAACCCCAGTTATTCGAATCGCTGGTGTTCTGGGTGTAGTCGCCATCTCCCACTCGCACTGCGTAGTTGTAGGAGTAGAGCCAATCTTTCGCCTTCAGAGCGTTGTCCCGAGCCTCGGTGTTCTCGCTGAAACTGTCGCAACCGGTGTTGTCCGGGCTGTGCTTCGCGGGAGAGAGATACACCTTGATACCATTCCAGGGTGATGGCCAGTATGTGGTCCCTGCGAACGCGGTGCCGATTGGGACGAGGAAACTCAGGGACAACGCGGTGGCAATCAAGAACCACGAGCACGGCCGGGATCGAAACGGCCTAATTCTCTCCCACGTAGGCCTTCGACGGATTGCCCTCGGCCTACCCATGCTGCTTACCCCTTATAAGCAACTCCCAGTGGTCCTCATCTCCCTATATGAGCCTATATGAGAGAGAGAGAGAGACGTCAAGGCGTTACCGTTGCTTTCTCCAGCAGCCTGAGACAGGGGAGTCCGGGGAGAACCGACCCAACCCGTTATGCTGATCCTGGATCTGTGGCCTCCTTCACTCGGCGTCTCGCTGACCGCCCAAGTGTCGTCAGGCCACACAGGATCGCCTCACCGTATTCGGAGCCTCCTGGAAAAGTCCTGCCCCCCGCCTTCGCCGCGAGATCCGGTTTACGCCGATACGTTTCGAGCGGCTAGGCACGACGGGTATGTGTGGCCCTCCACACCCGTTCCGGTGTGATCGGCATGTCGAGGTGCCGAACTCCGAGAGGGGCCAAGGCGTCGCACACCGCGTTCACCACCGCCGGGGTGGAGCCGATGGTGGCCGACTCGCCGATCCCCTTGGCTCCCAGCGGGTTCTCGGTGGTGGGGGTCTGGGTGTGGGCCACCTCGAAGGAAGGCAGCACCGAGGCGGTGGGGAGCAGATAGGAGGTGAGGTTGGTGGTGAGGGGGTTTCCGTCTGAGTCGTAGCGGACCTGTTCGTAGAGGGCCTGGCCGATCCCCTGGGCGGCGCCCCCGTGGACCTGGCCGTCAACCACCATCCGGTTGAAGATCACCCCGCAGTCGTCGCAGGCCACGTGCCGGAGTACCCGGACGTCGCCGGTTTCGGTGTCGACCTCCACCACACAGACGTGGGCGCCGAAGGGGACGGTGGCCTCGTCTTGGGCGTAGTGGTCTTCACAACGCAGGCCCGGTTCCATTCCCTCGGGCAGGTTGGAGGGGTCGGCGGCGAGACGGGCCAGCTCACCCCAGGTGGTCTGGGTCTCGGGTACCCCGGCCACCATCAACCCGTCCGCCGCCGGTACCACGTCGGCCGGGTCGGCCTCCATGAGATGGGCGAGGATGGCCCGGGCCTTGTCCATCACTGCCCGGGCGGAGCGCAGCACGGCGCTTCCCCCCATCTGCATCGACCTTGATCCCATGGTGCCTCCACCCCGGGCGACCCGGTCCGAGTCGCCCTGCACCACCCGGATCCTCTCCAAAGGCACCCCCAGCACCGCCGACACGATCTGGGCGAAGGTGGTCTCGTGGCCCTGCCCGTGGGAGGACGACCCCGAATAGGCGGTGACCGTGCCGTCGTCGGCGACCTCCACCGCCCCCCAGTCCTTGCGGCCGGCCGGGGCGGTCACCTCCACGTAGGTGGAGATCCCGATTCCGAGCTGGAGGCGATCTCCCCGGACCCTGCGCTCCTCCTGATCCCGACGGAGATTCTCGTATCCGGAGAGCGTCAACGCCAGGTCGAGGGCGGCCGGGTAGTCGCCGGTGTCGTACCGCTCTCCGGTGGCGGTCCGGTGGGGGAAAGAGGTGATGAAGTTGCGGCGCCGCAGCTCGATCGAGTCGATCCCCAGCTCCGCCGCCAACATCTCGATCGCCCGCTCCAGGGTGAGGGCGGCTTCCGGTCTTCCCGCTCCCCGGTAGGCGTGGACCGGGGTGGTGTTGGTGACCACCGACCTCCACCGGAACCGGATCCTGGGGATCCGATACGGCCCGGAGGCCATCCGTTGGGTGAAGGCGGGCAGGTAGGCGCCGAACAGGGGATAGGCGCCGGCGTCCTGGAGGACCTCCACGTCGAGTCCGGTGATGGTGCCGTCCCGGCGGGCGCCGATCCGGAAACTATGGGTCTGGCCCCGCCCGTGGTTCATCGCCAGCAGGTTCTCGGTGCGGGTCTCGTGCCAGCGGACCGGCCGCCCGAGGCGGAGGGCCGCGGCAGCCACCAGGGCTTGTTCCGGATAGACGGCGATCTTGGCTCCGAAACCCCCTCCCATGTCGGGCACCTTGACGTGGAGGCGGTTCCGGTCGATCTTGAGGGCGGTGGCGATGGCGTTGCGATGGGAGAACACGTTCTGGCTGGCCACCCACAACTCGAGCTCCTCCCCCCGGGGGACGGCCACACAGGCGTTGGGTTCGAGGGGGAGGGCGGCAAGACGCTGGTGAACCACCCGGCCTTCCACCACCACCTCGGCGTCGGCGAGGGGGTCGCCGTCGGTGTCCGATCCGCCTTGGGCCACCAGGTTGGAGCCGTGCTCCGGATAGAGAAGCGGCGCATCCTCGGCGAGGGCCGCCTCGGGGTCAGCCACCGCCGGGATCGGGTCGATCTCCGGCCACACCGCGGCGGCCGCTTCGTGGGCTGCCGGTTCGGATTCGGCCACCACCATCGCCACGATGTCGCCCACGAACCTGACCCGGTCGGAGGCGATCAGGGGCCGTCGGGTGACCTCCGGCTGGTTCGGGTAGTCGATGGGTAGGGGGTCGACGTCGAGGTCACCGGCGACGTAGACGGCCACCACCCCGGGCATATCCTGGGCGGGTTCGGTGTCGACCGAACGGATCAGCCCGTGGGGAAGGGTGGATCGAACAAAGGCCGCCCACAGGGCGCCGTCCAGCTTCATGTCGGTGATGTAGGTGCCGGCTCCGGTGATCAGCCGAGGGTCTTCCCGGCGTTTTACCGCCGCACCCAGGATCGAACCCTGCAGCTCTGTCATGGCCAGGGGATGGTAGAGGCCGGGAGGGTGACTGCACCCCGGGTTCGCCTACAGGGTGCTGGGACAGCCGAGAATCCATCGGGTTAGAGTCGTCAGCGTATTCCGGGATAGGAGTCACGGAGTGGGGACCTTGATCGCGTCGTTGGTGTTCTTTGCGATCCTCGCCCTGATCGCCTTCCTGACCCGAAAGTGGTGTCGGCTGCGGTCCTATTCGGTGGATACGCTGTTGTCTCAGCCGTAGGTCCAGAGCGCGAGTGTGCGTGCGGACCCTTTGTGCCAGGACGTGCACCGTTCCGGATTGCAATGAACGTAATGATCGCTGCCGGATTGCTCGCGGTGGCCGTTGTCCAGCCGGAGCTTCCGGTCTTCGCCCGGTTGCTCGGCGGCAGCATCGCGATAGTCGCTGCGCTAACGGTGCAGACGGTGTCGGCGTGGCGAACCACTACGCGAAGCGTCCTCCAACATGCCACCCACGAGCAATTGCAATGAAGCCTAGGTGCCTTGGCCTTCGGGCGGTTTTCACGGCGATCATCCTGGTTGGCGTCGCTTGCACAATGCCTTTCGGCTCGGATCCGCCAAGCTCACAGCCTACGACCTCAGTCTCATCTGCAAGATCGTCATCCGGCTCCAGCAGCCCTTCGACTGGCTTCACTCAACATCCTGGAAACCGAACGTTGAACATGGTCGTCCTGGTCGAGGGTTCTGTCGATGACAGCGATCTACTCGCGCATCTTGAGATCTACACCCACCCACAAAACCCCGACTCTTTTCCGCGGCTGATCAAACTCGTCGACCAGGTCGGCTCGTGGGAGAAAATACAAGTAACGCTTGAGGGCGTCCAGCCCAACCGTCTTTACGAGGTCCGGGCGTACTATCGCCGATGCCTGAACTCGGAATGCACTCGCTTGGAGCCCCCAACCGGCGGATGCGCACAGGCAGCTCAACCCACCTCCGCTGGCACAACCTTCGTGACAGTCGAGCTGGGCAATCCTGCGGGCTGCCGGATTGCGAGCGACACTGCTGGCTTCTTTCCCCCCCGTCGATCGATGGAACTCACAACTGCACCTCCTGGACAGCGGGCTGTGACCCGGCCTCGCCGACGACACCCGATCGGCTCCCCGAAACGCTCGGGACGACGTCGGATCGGGCGACGCATGGGCGCTGCTCTGGGCGCAACCACCGTTCGAGGTAGGAGCTGAGGTAAAGATGGTCTTCCGCGTGACCGGATCAGGGGAATTCACCATCTCGGCCATCCACGAGAACGGTACGAGCGTTGAACCATCCTGGCCATCCGGCGGACCCACCCAAAGGGGACCCACGAGTCCAACTACGACCGACCCGGCGATGAATGGGCTTTGGCCTACACCTTCCCGCAAAGCGGATGCTGGAACTTACACGTCGACCGTGGCCAGGAAAGCGTCGACTTCTGGTTCCTCGTCGAAGCCAGCCGCAAATGGGGTCGATAGGCCATCGGTATCCGCAATCCCAAGAGGGGTAGTATGGCGGCTCTTCTCATCCGAGTAGGGATGGGCGGGTTCGGATGCGGGGTGGTGTGGGCCGGTTGGGCCAGGTGGCGCCGCCGGTGTGGAGGAGGCAGCGGAGCTGGTCTCACCATCAGACAGGTCACCGTCGACGGCGGCCCCGAGTTCAAAGCCGCCATCCGCGCCGCCCGTGAACGTCTCGGGATCCACCGCCACCAGCTCCCACCACGACCCCCCGACCTCAACGCCTTCGTGGAAGACTTCCAAGGCACCTGCCGGGATCAGCACTAACGGACCGCGTTCCGCTACCGGTTCTACCAAACCGCCAACGACGTCGACGCCGACCGGCAAGCTTGGCTGCGGTTCTACAACTACGAACCACCCCACCCCGGCTACCGCACCCGAGGACGACCACCCGCCGCCATCCACTACACCAACCAACCCCACCGATTCGCCCAGAAAGGATGGAACCCCAATGACATCATCACCCACTGAACCGTCCGGTCGAAACGTGGGTCACACGGGCTAGAGTCGTCAGCGGATTCCGGACGGGGAGTGACTGAGTGGAGACCCTGATCGCGTCGTTGGTGTTCTTTGCGATCCTCGCCCTGATCGCCTTCCTGACCCGGAAGCGCGCCGATCGGAGATACCCGAAGAGGCCACCATCGAGGGCCGACGCCGACAAGGACGCCTGGGGTTGGCCGGGATGAGAACGGATCATCGGTCAGGGGCGTGAAGCCGGAGGAGCTCTCGACGTTGCTCCCACCTCTCGAAGGTGACGATCAGCGATCGATGAAGGCGGCAAGCCTCCACCACATCGGTTGACAACGTGTGTGTGTGTGTAGTGTGTCTGATTGGACCGGGAGTGGAGGTCCGGAGTGGTTCGCCCTAGCTACATGGGGCCATCCAGAGTTCACGAGCGCGACGTTGCCTGCCCTCTGGTCGAGGTTTTCGTGGGGGGTCGACGGGTCTCCTGGTCCTTTCGATCATCCATACTAGTCGCCATCATACTGGGGCTTATTCTTGGGGGGTTGCCTGCATTAGCCCACAATGAGTCCAATGCGTATTTCTACGATGGCACGTACTGCGGCTGGTGGGGCGCGAATGAATACTATGACCCGGGAAAGTATGCTTATGCTGCCGGAGTCACTTCGATCGCTGAAGAAGACAGGAGCGTCTGCGGGCCGGGGGTGCAAGTTAAAGTTCGATGGTCGGATGCGACCACTTGGCAGTGTAAGACGACTGTATATACGCGGACGAATCTGTATGCATTCAATACGGGACAAATCACGCCTGCTCTTCATCTCGACTGGACCGATCACGACATATATCGCGACGGAGTCTGGTATGGATGGAAGCTTGACCATGCGGGAGATTGCTATCGGTAGCCCGGAAAGCATCAGCCCGCCGTCGCGAAGGAGGAGCCGGTGATTCGTAAAGGCTGGTCTCGCTACAGTCGCCGACTATCAAGGATGCGTTTTCCCACGGTGCCGATTGCCGCTCTGGTAGTAGCTACCGTTGTTGGATTTGTCGTGTTCAGCGCAGCTGAGGCAGCGACGGGGGGTTTTGGCGCGGGGCCGGTGTCAGTACGAGCTGTGTCCAACGATGTGAGCCTCACCCGGGATGCCATCACGCTTGGAGAGGCGTCGGTCCTCCAGGACGGCGAAGTCACCCATGAAGAGATGAAGCAACGGCTCCTGGCGGTAGTCGAGTGTGTGAGAGAAGCCGGCTTCGCGGCAGAATTGACGGAATTCATTCCCTATCTGGGCTGGACCATATCTACGAGCGGGCCGGACGAAGCCTCAGCCGACATGGCTGAGATGCAGCGAGCAGCTTGTTTCGACCGCCTAGCAGCCCGATCGGCTGACACGTATATGGCTTCCCATCGCTTCACTAGCGAGCAGCGCAAGCAATTCGAATTGACGGTTGGCAACTGCCTTACCGATCGCGGAATCGACACGAGGAAGGCGCGTGACGTTGCGAGCCTCACGGCTGAGGAGGCCGACGTGTACAACGAATGCGCATTCCAAGCGATCGGGACGCTTCTTAGTCCGTGAGCCTTGGATCTGGCCTAGACAGTCACGCCGGAGAAGATGGACCTGAACGGGCACTCTGCGAGACCGGCGGGACGGCGGGACGTCTTGGGGTTCACCCCTATGGTCTACCGAGTGTAGATGATCAGCAGGTCACCTTGCCTCGAATCTCAGGAGGCTCGGTATGCCGCTCCCCACAGTGACGACACCAGAAGCGGCGCCGCAGCCGCACCAGCATGGTAGGCCCCGACCCCCATACACCCTCACCTGACGCTGCTCACCCACCCGAGAGGTGGAAGCGACAGTGCGGGCAGCGGACCACCGTCCGCAGATCCTGAACCGCCACCACCAGACGCTCCACGGTGTCCTCCACCACCTCCACCACCCGAAGACGACGCAGATGCAAACTGATGTTCATACTGTCAGTGACGGGGCCCCGTTGAGTGGTCCAGCCGTTATGGGTGGTCCGGCTGGTGTTGGTGTGTGCATTGGGCAGCGTACTCGGCGGGGGTGAGCCCACCGAGGCTGCTGTGGGGTCGCCAGGTGTTGTATTCGTTCCTCCAGTCTTCGACGATCACTCGGGCTTCGGTGAGCGAGCCGAACTCGGTGATGTTCAACAGCTCGTCGCGGACCCGACCGTTGAACGATTCGATCCAGGGGTTCTCCCACGGCGAGCCGGGTTCGATGTAGATGGTGCCGAGCTCCGAGAGCCGGCACCAGTCCCGCAGTGCCCAGGCGATCAGTTCGGGGCCGTTGTCCATCCGCAGGAACCGGGGGGCGCCCCGTTCGGCGACGAGCCGTTCGATCACCGCGACCACCTGGTCGGCGCCGATCGAACGGTCGACGTCCATGGCGAGCGCTTGACGGGTGTGTTCGTCGACGACGTTGAGCAGCTTCAAGCGGCGCTGGTCGGAGGTCTCGTCGAACTGGAAGTCCAACGCCCACACATGATTCGGATGCTCGGCTCGCCCGAACGCACCGTCGGAGCTGCCGGGGCGTCGCTTCTTCACCCGCCGTGGCGCAGGCCGCCTCAGGCCCTCCTCCCGCCACAGACGCCGCAGCCGCTTGTGGTTCACCACGAACCCCTCCCGCCGCACCACGTCATGAGCCTTGCGCCACCCCAGACGAGGATGCCGACGAGCGAACTCCCGGAGGCGACGCCGCAGCTTGGCGTCTTCGGCCGGCATCGGCCGGGGAGGTCGCCGCTGGGTCGACCGATGCTGACCCACCACTCGGCACGCCCTGCGCTCGGACACCCCGAACCGCTCCTGCAGAACGACGACCGCTCTCCGGCGACGGTCCGGGGTCACCATTTTCCCTCGGCCAGCTCCTTCAACATGGCCTTGTCCAACTCGGCCTCGGCCAACAGCTTCTTCAGCCGGGCGTTCTCCACCTCGAGTTCCTTGAGCCGCTTCGCCTGGGACACATCCATGCCGCCGTACCGGTGCCGCCACCGGTTCCACGTCGATTCGGAAACCTCGAGATGCCGCAACACCTCGACCAAATCCCCGCCCTCGTTCAGCATCCGTTCGCCCTCGCGGAGCTTCCGGACCGCCTGCTCAGGAGTGTGTCGATGTCGCTTCACAGTGGTCATCCTCCCATTCTCCTGGTCGGACTCCCACAACAGGTGGACCACTATCCGGGGCTCACGTCATCAGGCGCCGGACCCCTCCTTGACACTCGGATGTGCTTCAGCGCCGAGTCTGGTGGGGTCTCACCTCACCTCAGAGCATTTCAAGACTCCAGGTCAAAGGCTCCACCCCACGGATTCGCGATGTCTCCTGTTTCTCGCAGCCAGGCTTACCCAGCTCAGCAATACACACGGGCCGATGCCGTGTTTGGCTTTGAGCTCAATGCCGGAGGCTCAGGGATTCTGTACTGGATGGCTTGCACCACCGTTGTCAATCGATATGCCTGCGATCGCAGCTATCCCCACCGCGAAGACGACGATGTTGATCAGATAGAGGCCATTCGGAGCGAACGCAGCGATGCAATAAAGAAGTCCCGCAAGCCGTTGGTTGCCTCGTATTCGCTGCATTAGGCCTGCGATCCCTGCCATCCCGGCAACCAGCGCTAACACAGCCAACCACGGTCGTTCGGATGGCATGCCTGGTGCTACGAAGATCGTAATACCGGTAGCGACGAGTAAGGACCCGACAAGCACCCCTTCGATCGTTACCTGTTTGCGCACATCAGACTCCCACTGACTCCTTGGGCCACAAACTCTCCGAAGGTCGAACCTCGGCTACGGCGTCTGATCCCACTTGTCCAGATTTGACCACACCACATAGTGGGCATGCATGCCCACATTGTTGCATTCCGAGGTGCTCCAGAATGTAGCGTCGTATCACCCAATACCAGGTCGCCCCGGTGATCAGCCGGTGGTCTTCCCGGGCATTTGACCGCCCCCCGGGATCGAACCCTGCAGCTCCGTCATGGACAGGGGATGCTAGAGGCGGCGAGCGCGGCCCCGGTGAGGCCGCGACTCGATCGGTTAGGTTGTGGGGTGGTGCGGCTCGGCCTGAAGTTGGGTCCCGACGACGCGGAGAACCTCGGCCTGCTGATCGGCCGATCCGATCCGTTGGCCGGTCTGCGGGAACTCGGAGTGGAGGCCGTCGAGATACCCCTGGGTCTGGATTCGTCGCTCGGTCGAGTCGCAGCCTGGGCTCGACGGTGCCGGCAGGCAGGACTGATGGTCTCTCTCCACCCCTACACCGAGGGCACACCGGCCAACCCTGCTCATTTCGAAGGTCCGGATGGGCCACCGGGACGGGCGCACCTCCGCTTCCTCTCGTTGGCCGCCGCCATCGCGGCGGACCAGGGGGAGACCGTGGTCAACCTCGACCCGGCGGCGGCGGGCCCTCCACCTGCCCGGGAAACCCTGTTCGCCAGATCGGTTGCGTTCTTTTCGTGGCTCCGGGAATAGTGTGCGGTCCGGGCGCCGGAGGTTCGTGTGGTGGCGGAGTTGCAAGTCTCTCCGGCCCCAGGGGAGGTCCTCCACCGGGTGGGGGACCGGCCCGAGGAGCTGGAGCTGTTGGCGACCCGGGCAGAGATCGACGTCTGCTGGGACGTCGGACACGCGGTGTTGAACCACCGGCGATGGGGATACTCCCTCGATCCCGGCCCCGGCCTCTGGTCGCGGATAGCCCACATCCATTGTCACGAGGTGAGCGACAGCGATCATCGCCCTCCCCGAAGGCCGGAGACCGGGTGGGGGAGGTTCCTCCGGGAGGCGCGGGAGCACGGCTATGCCGGAACCGTGGTGGTGGAGGTCACGGTCACCGACTTTCTCGCCGAGGGGGGCGAGGGTCCTGATCGAATCCCTCGCGGCGGTCGGGTCGGTGTGAACCTCAGCAGCAGGCGGGTTCCAGCCGGTCTGAGTCACCCAGCACGGTGTACCACTCCCAGGGGATCCCGTCGGGATCGGACACCCACACCTTGTCCTGACGGGCATAGCAGCACTCCACCTCCTCCTCCCGCCGGGTGGGAAGCCCCGATGCTTCGAATTCCCGGGAGGCGTCCACGACCTGATCGACCGAATCGACCTCCACCCCCAGGTGATCGAGGACCCCGCCCTCCTTCGCCTCGATCAGCACCAGCTTGAGGGGCGGTTGGTCGATCGCGAAGTTGGCGTACCCCGGCCGAACCTTGGCCGGTGGGGTCGAGAACAACCTCGAGTAGAACTCGACCGCCCGATCTAGATCCGAGACCCTGAGGGCGAGCTGTACCCGTGCCATCCGGACACCTCCTCATATCGATGGATGTCGATATATGTTGGCTTAAACATCGACGTATGTCAATATGTGGATGGATGTCGGTAAAGGGCCAGACAGAAGACCTGCGAGTCGAGGAGATCGCCCGCCGCCTCAAGGCGGTCGCCGACCCGGCGCGCCTCCGGATCCTGTCGATGCTGGCCGATGCCGGGGACGAAGGCCTGTGCGTCTGTCACCTCACCGAACCCCTGGGACTCAGCCAGCCTACGGTGAGCCACCACATGCAACGGCTGAGCCGGGCCGGGCTGGTAGACGCCGAACAACGCGGCCGCTGGACCTACTACAGGCTGCGAACCGACGCGCTCATGCGGATCTGCGAGGAGCTCGAGCGACGGATCAACCGAACATGAGAACCGCCTCTCCGACCAGGGTTTGGAAGGACAGGCCCATCAGCACGATGCCGGCGGCGCCGGCTCGTTCCGCCCGTCGGCGGATCTCGTCCACCTGCCGCCACGCCCACCTCCTACGCTCCGGTTTGGGCACCATGCCCAGCACCCGCTTCATCTCGGCGGAGCAGGGAACCGCCCCCCATCCCTCCGCCTTGGCCACCCAAGACGGGCTGAAGGGAGGCATGACCGCCAGGTAGACGGGCGGATCGTCCGGGGTGAGCGCCAGCTTCCCCAGATTCGGTTCCACGGTCGACGGGTCGAGGACCGGTCCGGCGACGAAGAACTGGGCGCCCGCATCCACCCGTTTGTCGAACTGCCACCGACGGAAACGGGTGGGCATACCGACTTCGAAGGTGGGAAGCCGGTCCTGGAGGCTGCGCAGATGCTCGACGATCTCGTAGTGGTCGGCCAGATGGTCGACCGCGGGCATGGTGTCGCCGATCACCACCAGAAACGAGTCCACCCCGTTGCCGATGGCTCCCCGCACCTCCGACTCGATGGCCAGGATGTTCCTGTCCCGGGTGGAGACCACCACGGTGGGATGCACCCGGGGGACGTCGTGGGTGATCCGCGCCGCGTAGGCGTAGGGGGACACCCGGATCTTGCCGAACACGTTGTCGGTGATCAGCACATGATCCCAGGCGCCGTCGAGCCGGAGGTGGCTCATGTCGGGCAGCTCGGGTGGGTTCACCTCGGCGATGGTCAGGAAATCGGTTTTGGTGGTCAGCATCAGCGGGCGATGAAGTACTTGGCCTGCGGGTGATGACAGATCAACGCCGAGGTGGTCTGCTCGGGGTGGTACTGCCAGCCGGTCTCCTCCGAACACTCCACCCCGATCCGTTCGGCCCCGAGCAGTTCGGCCACCTTGGCGTTGTCGGCCAGGTCGGGACAAGCCGGATAACCCCAGGAGTAGCGCCCGCCCCGGTACTGCTGACGGAAGAGGCCCTGCAGGGTGGGTCCGTCCTCGTCGGCGAAACCCCACTCCTCACGGATGCGGCGGTGCCAGTATTCGGCCAGGGCTTCGGCCATCTCCACTCCCAGACCGTGGGTGAACAGGTAGTCCCGGTACCGGTCGGCGGCGAACAGCTCCTGGGCCCTCTCCGTCACCTTGGGACCCATGGTGACGATGTGGAAGCAGGCGTAGTCGACCTCGTCGGCGTCGATCGGCCGGAAGAAGTCGGCGATGCACAGGAAGGGCGGTTGGGACTGGCGGGGAAAGCTGAACCGGACCAGCTCGACGGTGCGGCTCTCGTCCTCCCAGATCACCAGGTCGTTGCCGTCGCCGGAAGCCGGGAAATAGCCGTACACCACCTGGGGTACCAACAGTCCCTCGGCGTGGGCGATCGCCAGCCGTTCCCGCAGCAGCTTCCGGAGCCGCGCCTTGAACGCGGCGTCGTCCTCTCCCGGCTCGGGCCGGAACTGCCACTGGTTCCGGTAGAGGGCGGTCTCGTTCAGGTAGGCGGCGATGTCGTCCAGGGGGATTCCCCGCACCACCCGGGTGCCGAGGAAAGGAGGCCGGAACACCGGGTTGTCGGTGACGACCTCGGGTGAGCGCCGAGGCAGGTCCGCCGGTTGGGTGTCCTTGCCGGATCGTGGTCTGGCGGGAACCGGGCGCCGTCCGAACTCGGGGTCGTACAGACCCGCCCGCTTCATCTCGATCAGCCGGTCGAGTATGCGCAGCCCTTCGAAGGCGTCCTTCCCGTAGAAGAGAGGGCCGGGATAGACGACCCTCAGGTCGGACTCGACGTAACGGCGGGTGAGGGCGGCGCCTCCCAGCAGGACCGGCAGGTCGGTGATCCCCCGGCGAACCATCTCTTCCAGGTTCTCCCGCATCACCAGGGTCGACTTGACCAGCAGCCCCGACATTCCGATGGCGTCCGCCTCGAACTCCTCGGCCGCCTGGAGGATCTCCGAGATCCCCACCTTGATGCCCAGGTTGCGGACCTCGTATCCGTTGTTGGTGAGGATGATGTCCACCAGGTTCTTGCCGATGTCGTGGACGTCACCTCTTGACGGTGGCCAGCACCACCCGGCCTTTCCCCGTCTGGTCGGTGCGTTCCATGTGCGGCTCCAGATAGGCGACCGCCGCTTTCATCGTCTCGGCCGACTGGAGCACGAAGGGGAGCTGCATCTCACCGGAGGCGAACAGGTCACCCACCACCCGCATCCCCTCCAAAAGCGGACCGTTGACGATGTCCAAGGCCGGCATCGTCTGGAGCGCCTCGTCCAGGTCGTCGGTGAGGCCGTTGCGGTCCCCGTCGATGATCCGCTGGGTGAGACGCTTGTCCACCGGCCAGCCGGAGCGGTCCACCTCGGTCGCCCTCGTCTCCTCCACGTCGGCGAACAGCTCGAGGATCCGGGCCAGCGGGTCGTATCCCGGTCGGCGACGGTCGTAGATCAGGTCGAGACAGGCTTGCCGCTGCTCGTCGGGGATCCGGTTGAGGGGGGTGATCTTCCCGGCGTGGACGATCGCCGCGTCCAGGCCGGCTTCCACCGCCTCGTGCAGGAACACCGAATTGAGGACGTGCCGTGCGGCCGGTTTCAACCCGAAGGACACGTTCGACACCCCGAGAACCGTGAACACCCCGGGCAGCTCGGCCTTGATCCGCCGGATCGCCTCCAGGGTGGCGACCCCGTCCCGGCGGAGGTCCTCGTCGCCGGTGGTGAGCGGGAAGGTGAGCGGGTCGAAGAACAGGTCCTCGGGGCGGAGCCCGTACCGTTCGGTGGCCAGCCGGTACAGGCGGCGGGCGACGTCGACCTTCCAGTCGACGTCCCGGGCCTGGCCCCGTTCGTCGATGCACAGGCAATCACCGCCGCGCCGTGGGTCCGGGCCAGGCGGAACACCCGGTCGGCGCGGGACCCGGGTCCCGTCGCCGTCCTCCAGGTTGGCCGAGTTGAGCACGGCTCGTCCGCCGATCCACTCGAGGCCGGCCTCCATCACGTCGGGTTCGGTCGAGTCGAGGACGATCGGCACCGGAACCTGGCGTGGCGAACCGGAAGGCGAGGGCGTCCATGTCGGCCACGCCGTCCCGACCCACGTAGTCGACGCACAGGTCGATCATGTGGGCCGACTCCCGCACCTGCTCCTTGGCCACCTCGAGGCAGGCCTCCCAGTCCTCGGCCAACATGGCCTCCCGGAACCGCTTCGACCCGTTGGCGTTGGTCCGCTCCCCGATGATCAGGAACGACGTGTCCTGCCGGAACGGGGTGAAGCTGTACAGGGAGGCGGCACCGGGTTCGAGTGTCGGGGCCCCGAACGGCCGGCTCCAGGTTCCTGCATCGCTCCACCACCGCCTCGAGATGCTCCGGGGTGGTGCCGCAGCAGCCGCCCACCACGGTGACCCCGTAGGTGGTGATGAAGGTGGCGTGGTGGTCGGCCAGGTCTTCGGGGGACAGGTCGTAGACCATCTCACCGTCGACTACCCGGGGCAGGCCGGCGTTGGGGATGGCCGACACCGGGAGCGGGGAGTGGGAGGTCAGGTAGCGGAGGTGCTCGTGCATCTCGGCGGGGCCGGTGGCGCAGTTGAGCCCGATCACGTCGATCCCCAGCGGCTCGAGGGCGGCCAGGGCCGCGCCGATCTCGGTGCCGGGCAGCATCCGCCCGGTGAGCTCCATCGTCACCTGGACCTGAAGTGGGACCGCCCGGCCGACCCGTTCCATCGCCTCCCGGCAGGCGGCGACGGCGGCTTTGGCGCCCAGCAGGTCGAACTGGGTCTCGACGATGAACAGGTCGACGCCACCCTCGAGCAGACCGACCGCGGCAGGCAGGTAGGCGGCCTTGAGCTCCCGGTAACGGATCTGGCCCAGAGCGGGAACTTGGTTCCCGGTCCCAGGGATCCCGCCACCCAGCGGGGCCGGTCCGGGGTGGAGCAGCCGTCGGCCACCCGCCGGGCGATCTCCGCTCCCGCCTTGGCGATCTCGTGGGCCCGGTCGGCGATCCCGTACTCGGCCAGGGGAACCCCGAACGCCCCGAAGGTGTTGGTCTCCACCACGTCGCACCGACCTCGAGGAACGAGGCGTGCAGGTCGGCCACCACGTCGGGTCTGGTCAGGTTGAGGATCTCGTTGCAGCCTTCCAACTCGGCTCCGCCGAAGTCGTCGGCGCCGAGCCCGACCCGTTGGAGGTTGGTGCCGGTGGCGCCGTCGAACACCACCACCCGCCGGCGGACGGCCTCCAGGTAGGGATGAGCAGATGCGTGCTCCACGTGTCGCCTCCTCGTTTGCTCGCCGCGCTCCCGAGCGCCGCGAGCCCGAGGGGGCTCGACGGCGGCTCATCGATCGGGCTTTGGCACCGTGCGCATCCCGCCGGTTGCCGCGGCTTCACAGGGCCCGTCCCTCCACCGCTCTGGATGAGCGCGTCGCCGAACACGTTACCAGCGGTCGTCGCCTTGACACACACCCCCGCGGTTTGGCACAGTTGTCCCCGTGAACGACCTGACGACCCGCCCGCCAATCCGAATTCCGGCGTTCCGGGTCGTGTCGTGCTGCTGTGGATGCTGTGTGCGCTCTCGGGTGGGTCACCCGGGTGCCGGCATCCGTCCGCACTCCTGAGACGCCCCCCACCCGAGAGCACAGCCCAGGGCGTCTCCCGACCGCTCGAACCCAACCCGAACCCCGAAGGAGTGCGACATGGCTGAAGCTCTCGTATCCACCGACTGGCTGGCCGAACACCTCGACGACCCGACGATTCGGGTGATCGAAGTCGACGAAGACGTCACCGCCTACGAAAAGGGCCACATCCCCGGGGCGGTCGGATGGAACTGGTTCGTCGACCTGCACCATCCGTTGCGCCGCGACTACGTCGACCGGGACGGGCTGTCCCGGCTCCTATCCAAGGCCGGAGTCGGACCCGACACCACCGTCGTGTTCTACGGCGGAAACAACAACTGGTTCGCCGCCTACGCCTACTGGCTGGCCAAGGTGAGAGGCTTCGACGCGGTCAGGCTCCTCGACGGTGGCCGCAAGAAATGGGAGTTGGAGGGCCGACCTCTCACCACCGAGGTGCCCACCTACCCCGAGACCGGTTTCGTGATCCCCGGCCCCGAACATCCCGAGCTTCGGGCACTCCGCGACGAAGTGCTCCAGAAGCTGGGGAAGGCGGCGTTCGTCGACGTCCGCTCCCCCGAGGAGTTCACCGGGGAGAAGCTGGCGCCAGACCACCTGCCGCAGGAACAGCCCTATGTGGGGGGGTCACGTCCCTGGAGCAGCCAACATCCCGTGGGCCCGGGCCGCCAACGAGGATGGCACCTTCAAGTCCCCGGAGGAGCTCCAGGCGATCTACCAGGAGAAGGGCATCACCCCCGACAAGGAGGTGATCGCCTACTGCCGTATCGGCGAACGGGCCGCCCACACCTGGTTCGTTCTCCACGAGATCCTCGGGTATCCCAACGTGCGGAACTACGACGGGTCCTGGACCGAATACGGGTCGCTGGTCGACGTGCCGGTCGAAAAGGGCTGATTCCCCGTCGGGCCGCCCCCGCCGGGGGCGGCCCAACCCCCACCCGAGATGACTGACCAACTCGCGCCCGCAGACCGCGTCAAACTGGACGGCCGGTTCCTACGAGGAAGCATCGCCGCCGGGTTGGAGGACCCGTCGCCCCGCTTCTCCGACCAGGACGTCCAACTCCTCAAGTTCCACGGCATCTACCAGCAGGACGACCGGGACCTCCGCAACACGGCCGGCCACGGAGACCGGGAGTGGATCTTCATGGTTCGGGCCGCGATCCCCGGAGGGAGGCTCCGCCCCCACCAGTACCTGGTGATGGACCGACTCGCCGACGAGGTGGGCAACGGCACCCTGCGGATCACCAGCCGCCAGGGGATCCAATGGCACCACACCCGCAAGGGGGGCCTCCGACCCCTGTTGGCGACCCTCAACCGGCATCTGGTGACGACCTTGGGGGCCTGCGGCGACGTGGTCCGAAACACCATGTTCTGCCCGGCCCCCCTCCCCGGCAGGGAAGCGGTCGCCCGCCACGTCGAGGAGATGGCTCGCCACTTCCGGCCCCGCACCCCGGGCCTACTACGAGATCTGGATCGACGGGGAGAAGGCGGTCACTGCCGAGGCGCCGGTCGACGAGGAGCCGGTGTACGGCCCCACCTACCTGCCCCGCAAGTTCAAGATCGCATTCGCGTTCCCCGGGGACAACTGCACCGACATCTACGGCAACGACATCGGGATCGTCCCCCTGTTCCGGGACAGCCGGCCCGACCGGTTCGTCCTGATGGTGGGGGGCGGGATGGGCAAGAGCCACGGCAAACCCGACACCTTCCCTCGGCTGGCCGACCCGTTCGCCACGGTGTCGGCCGACGACCTGCTGGCCGTGGTGGAGGCGATCGTCGGTATTCAGCGTGACTTCGGTGAGCGGCACGACCGAAAACACGCCCGCCTCAAATACCTGGTCGAATACTGGGGTCTCGGCGACTTCCGCAGGGCAGTGGAGCGGCGGCTCGGCCACCGGCTGGCGTCGGCCGAACCCGTCGACTGGGAAACGAGCGAGGATCACCTCGGTTGGCACGCGCAACCCGACGGCCGGTGGTTCTACGGGCTGCCCATCGAGAACGGCCGGATCTCCGACACACCCCGGGTGGCTCTACGTTCGGGGATCCGGGCCGTGGTGGAGCGTCTCGGTGTGGGAGTACACCTGACGCCATCCCAGAGCCTCCTCTTGGTCGACGTTCCCGTGGATCGGCGCCGCGAAGTGGAGACAGTGTTGGGTGGCCACGGGATCCCCACCCCCGAGGCGGTTCCCGTCGTGATCCGCCGATCCATGGCGTGCGTAGCCCTCCCCACCTGCGGGCTGGCGCTCACCGACGCCGAAAGGGCCCTACCCCGGGTGATACGACGGCTCCACCGGGCCCTGGATCAGCTGGGGGTGGCCGACGACGCCCCCACCGTCCGGATGAGCGGATGCCCCAACGGCTGCTCACGCCCCTACAACGCCGAGATCGGCCTGGTGGGGCGACGGGCGGGGCGCTACGACGTCCACGTAGGGGGGAGCCATCTGGGCACCAGGCTGAACTCGGTGCTGGCCGAGAACGTGCCCGAAGAGGAACTGGTCGAGGTCCTCGTCCCGGCGTTGACCCGGTGGAGGGACCACCGGCTCCCGGGTGAACGCTTCGGGGATTTCTGGTCCAGGGACCGCCGATGACCCGCTGGTACCCGATGATGGTGGATCTGGCGAACCGGCCGGTCCTGGTGGTGGGCGGCGGCCCGGTCGCGGTGCCGAAGATTCGCGGGCTGATCGAGGCGGGAGCGCGAGTGAAGGTGGTGGCCCCCTCGATCGTCCCCGAGGTGGAGACCTGGCACCGGTCCGGGGTCGTCGACGCCGAGAGACGGGAATTCCGACCCGACGACCTGGACGGGGTGTTCTATGCGGTCGCGGCCGGCCCCCGAGAGGTGAACCAGCAGGTTTTCGAAGCCGCCGAAGAACGCGCCGTGCTGGTCAACGCGGTCGACGACCCCGAGCGGTGCACCGTGATCCTCCCGTCGGTGCACCGAGACGGGGACCTACTGGTAGCGGTATCCACCGGTGGCAAAGCTCCCGCGCTGGCGGTCCGTCTCCGGCAACGCGTCGGGTCCGTGTTGGGCGACGGATATGGGCCTCTTCTCGACTTCCTCGCCGGATTCCGCGACCAGGTGGCGTCCCGCTTCTCGACCTTCGAGGAGCGGCGTCGGGTGTGGTACCGGATCGTCGACTCGGAGGTTTTGGAGGTTCTCCGTTCCGACGGGACGGAACGGGCGGCGGAGCTGGTGTCCGCCATCCTGGCCGAAGAGGGCACCCGATGAACCTGGCCGACACCGAGCGGCTCATCGAACGGGCACTCGCCGACGCCGGCCGATCCGTGCCTCACCAGTTCCTTCCAGGCCGGCGGGGTGGTCCTCATCGACCTGGTCCGCCGTTTCCGCCCCGACATCCCGGTGCTGTTCATCGACACCGGATACCACTTCCCGGAGACGCTGGCCTATCGGGACCGGCTGGTAGCCCGATGGGGACTGAACCTGGTGGTCGTCGGTCCGGATACGACCGTCGCCGAACACGAACGCGCCTTGGGAGTGCTGTACGAAACCGACCCCGAGAGCTGCTGCTTCCTCCGCAAGGTGCTGCCCCTCCATCGGGCCCTGGAACGCTACGACCTGTGGCTCAACGCCCGGCGCCGTGACCAAGCGGCCACCCGGAGAGAGCTACTCGCCTGGGAAGAGCAGGTGCTGTCCGGCGGTAGACGCATCGCAAAGGTGAACCCGTTGTGGAACTGGACGGAGATCGACGTCCTCTCCTACCTGGCGGTGCACGACATTCCCCTCCATCCACTCCACGCCGCCGGCTATCCGAGCATCGGATGCGGGCCCTGCACCTCCCTACTCGCCGATCCCGACGACCCCCGTTCGGGACGCTGGTCGGGCACCAGAATCGAATGTGGAATCCACCGCCGGTGAAGCACGGCAAGGTGTATCTGGTCGGTGCCGGGCCGGGAGACCCCGACCTGCTCACCCTCAAAGCGGTCAGGGTGCTGGGCCGGGCCGACGTGGTGCTCCACGACCGATTGGTGGAACCCGGGGTGCTCGAGTTCGCCAACCCCGAAGCCGAAGTCGTCCCCGTCGGGAAACGGCCCGGCGATCCCCCATCCCGTCAACGGCGGATCCTCGAGTTGATGCGGACCCATGCCGAGGCGGGCCGGGTCGTGGTCCGCCTCAAAGGGGGTGACCCGATGGTGTTCGGGCGGGGCGGTGAGGAATGGTCGCAGCTCGCCGAATGGGGGATCGAGGTCGAAGTGGTGCCCGGAGTGTCGTCGGCCGTCGCGGTGCCCGCCATCGCCGGGATTCCCCTGACCCATCGAGGCGTGGCCGGCGGGTTCGCGGTGGCGGCGGGAAGGTCGGCGGGAGGCGCCACACCCGACTGGTCACGCTACGTCGGGGTGGACACCCTGGTGGTGCTCATGGGTGTCGGCGATAGGCGGCGGATCGCCGCCGGGTTGATCGAAGCGGGCCGCTCCCCGCAGGAACCGGTCGCTTTCGTGATGCGAGGAACCACCCCCGCAGAGAAGGTGGTGGAGGCGACCCTGGAGGAGGTGGCGGCCGGAGAGGTGGAGGTGGAGGCGCCGGCGGTGATGGTGGTGGGAGAGGTGGTCCGGCTGAGGGCCGGTTTGACATCGGGGGCGGTCCTTGCCAAAGTGCCCGCCCACTCGACAACGCGCTCATCCAGAGCGGTGGAGGGACAGGCCCTGAGAAGCCGCGGCAACCGGCACGACGTGCACGGTGCCAATGCCTGATCGATGAGTCGCCGAAAGCGGGTCTCCCGCGGTCGGCGCTCGGAGAGCGCGAACCGAAAGGAGGAGACCTGTATGTTGCGAACCACACCCGGCACCTACCGAGCCTCCTCCACCTGTGCTCGCTCTCGGGTGGTCTCCGACCGGACGCCGCCACCCGAGAGCCAGCCAATCGGCGTTCACCCGCCCGAAAGCCAGATGGAGGAGAAGCGATGACCACCAACACCACTGCCCGTCTCAACGACGTCGACATCGAAGCCGTCGGACGTCTCACCCAGGCGATCGAAGCCGATCCAGACCGGGCCGCTACCACCTGGAAGGCCACGGTGGAGTGGGAGGGCGGTTTTCGTTCCCGGGCCAAGGTCCGTGAGTTCGACCCGATCCCATCCGACGAGCCGGCCGGTCTAGGGGGAACCGACACCGCCCCCAACCCGGTCGAGCAGCTCCTCGCCGCCCTCGGCAACTGCCTGGCGGTGGGCTACGCCGCCAACCTCACCGCGGCCGGAATCGAGATCCGGGACCTGCGGATCGACCTGGAGGGCGACCTCGACCTCCACACCTTCCTGGGGCTGGCGCCGGGCAACGCCGGCTACTCCCAGATCCGGGCCACCGTCCACCTCGACGCCGACGCCGAGCCGGAGAAACTCGCCGAGATACACGAGAAGGTGGTGTCGACCTCGCCGGTGGGCCATACGCTGTCCCGACCGGTCCCCCTCCGGGTCGACCTGGCCTGACCTCGGTGCCGGAGCGCTCCACCCTTGCGGTGCGGGGAGGTACCAGGCGCAGCCCCTTCGCGGAGACTGCGGAGGGGCTGTTCCTCACCTCCGGTTACGTCTACCGCAGCGCAGCCGAAGCCGAAGCCGCCTTCGCCGGGGACATCGACCGATTCGTCTACTCCCGGTACGGAAACCCGACGGTGTCGATGTTCGAGGAACGGCTCCGGCTCTTGGAAGGCGCCGAGGCGTGTCGGGCCACCGCGTCGGGGATGGCGGCGGTGTTCGCCGCTCTGGCCTGCCAACTCGACCAGGGTGACCGGGTGGTCGCATCCAGAGGCCTGTTCGGGTCGTGCTATGTGGTCCTGGCCGAGATCCTCCCCAGGTGGGGGATAAGGCCGGTGTTCGTCGACGGCGCAGACCTGGACGGCTGGAAAGCGGCGTTGGCCGAACCCGCCGGGGTGGTGTTCTTCGAAACCCCGTCCAACCCGATGCAGGAGCTGGTGGACGTCACCGCGGTGGCCGAACTCGCGCATCGTGCAGGCGCGGTGGTGGTGGTCGACAACGTGTTCGCCACCCCGATCCTGCAGCGGCCGTTGGAGCTCGGCGCGGACGTGGTGGTGTACTCGGCCACCAAACACCTGGACGGACAGGGCAGGGTGCTGGGCGGCGCGGTGCTGGGGCCCCGCCGATTCGTCGAAGCCGATCTGGAGCCGTTCCTCCGTCACACCGGCCCGGCGTTGAGCCCCTTCAACGCGTGGACGTTGCTCAAGGGCCTGGAGACCTTGGAGCTCAGGGTTAGGCACATGGCCCAATCGGCCCTCCGGGTGGCCGAATGGTTGGAGGAGCATCCGGGGGTGGAACGGGTGTGGTACCCGTTCTTGCCGTCCCACCCCCAACACGGGTTGGCTCTGCGGCAGATGGAGGCGGGCGGCACAGTCGTCACCTTCCGGGTTCCGGGCGGTAAGGAGGCTGCTTTCAGGGTGGTCGACTCGCTGCGGCTGTTCGACATCTCCAACAACCTGGGCGACGCCAAGAGCCTGGTCACCCATCCGGCCAGCACCACCCATCGTCGGCTCGGCCCGGTCATCCGACGGCAGATGGGGATCGACGACGGGGTGATCCGCCTCTCGATCGGGTTGGAACACCCGGACGACCTGATCGCCGACCTCGACCGGGCCCTGTCAGGAGAGGAGTAGCCGTTCGATCCGACGGGAGGCCGCCACCGACCCGGCCACCCCCATCACCAGGAGGAAGGCGGTGTGGCCGACCATGGTCCAATCCAACATCCCGAGGGTCAAGCCCCGGATCAGCTCGGTTCCGTGGTACAGGGGCGACACCCGGGTGAGCACCTGGAGGAACTCGGGGTAGACGTCCAACGGGTAGAAGGTGGCGGAGAACAGGAACAACGGGAACACCGCCAGCGTCACCAGGTCGAAGTCCTGCCAGCTCCGCATGTAGGTGGTGGCGGTCATGCCCACCGCCCCGAAAGCGAACCCGATCAGCAGAGCGGCGGGGAGGGCCAGCACAGCCCAGGGGGAGTGGATCATCCCGAAGCCGGCCATCACCACCAGGAAACCGGTGGCGTAGATGGCGCCTCGGATCAGCGACCATCCGATCTCGCCCACCGCGATGTCGATCGGCTTCATCGGGGTGGCGAGGATCGCGTCGTACACCTTTCCGAAGCGCAGCTTGAAGAAGATGTTCATGGTCGACTCGAACACCGCCCCGTTCATGGCCGAGGCCGCCAGCATGGCCGGGGCTACGAAGGCCGCGTAGGGCACCGACACGCCGCCGGGCAGCTCCACCTCACCGACCAGCCGTCCCACTCCGACCCCGATCGCGAACAGGTAGAATACCGGTTCGAAGAAGCCGCTGAAGATGATCATCCACATCCGCCGGTACACCAGCAGGTTGCGTTCCAGGATCCGGTGGGCTCTCAGGCCGGTGAACGCCGACGGTGGAACCACGCGGACGCCGAGGGTCGCCGAGTCCATCACACCACCAGCCTTCTGGTGAGACGCACCATCGACAGCCACACACCCGAAGCGAACAGAACGACCAGGACCGCCACGTGGACCGCCGGCGGGAAGGCGGTGGGGAGCCCGAGAGCCGCCCAGCGGGTCAGTTCGACGCCGTGCCAAAGGGGAGTGAAGGCGGCGAGGGGCTGAAGCCAGCCGGGTAGTTGGCTGATGGGGAAGAAGGTGCCCGAGAACAGGAACAGCGGGACGATCCCGAACCGGAACAGCGAGCTGAGCCCGGTTTCCCGTTCCAGGCCGGCGGTGTAGGCGGTGACCGGTCCGGCGAACGCCAACCCGACCAGCACAGCCGGGAGGACCGCCGCCAAACCCGAGAGGAGATCCACCGCCCCGAACGCCCAGATCACCCCCACATACACCACTGCGACCATCCCCAACCGGGCCGTCACCCAGCCGAAATGGCCCAACACCACGTCCCTGACCGTCAACGGTGTGGCCAGAGCCGCCTGATAGAACTTCACCCACCTGATCCCGGCCATCACCGGCCAGGCGCCCTCACCGGCCCCGGTCTGCATCGCTGCCGCCGCCAGCAACCCGGGGGCCAGCCACACCAGATAGGGCAGCCCCTCGGGTCCGCCCTGCCGGTCGACCAGGCTGCCCAACCCCAAGCCCATCGCCAACAGGTAGAACACCGGCTGAACGAAGGTAGACACCACCGAACCCCGCCAGGTGTGCCGATACACCCTGGCCTGGCGTTCGAAGAATCGGAGCGCAGCGGGCGTGGCCATCAGTCGACCAGGGTGCGGCCGGTCAGCTTCAGGAACACGTCCTCCAGTGTGGAGCGGCGCACCAGGGTCTGTTCGGGGTGGATACCCCGCTCGCTCAGCTCGGCCAGGGTGCGTTCGGCGTCGTCGGAGTACAGGAGGGTGCGGTCGGCCAGGATCTCGATCCGCTTCGCCATGCCGTTGTAGGCCGACTCGGGGGGAGGTTCGACGCCGACCGGGAACCGGAGCTCGAGGACCTCCCTGGTCGAGTGCCGTTCGATCAGCTCCCGGGGCGAGCCCTCGGCGACGATCTTTCCGTGGTCCATGATCACCAGCCGGTCACAGAGCTGCTCGGCCTCGTCCATGTAGTGGGTGGTGACGATCAGGGTGACACCCTGCTGTTTCAGTCTCCACAGCCGATCCCACAGGACGTGACGGGCCTGAGGGTCCAATCCGGTGGTGGGTTCGTCGAGGATCATCAGCCGGGGCTGGTTGATCAACCCCCGGGCGATGGTGAGGCGCCGCTTCATGCCTCCCGACAGGGGCTCCACCCTGCTGTCCCGCCGCTCGGTGAGCTGCGCGAACTCCAGCAGCTCGTCGATCCGGCGTCTGATCACCTCCCGAGGCAGGTCGAAGTACCGGCCGTAGATGTACAGGTTCTCCTCGACGGTGAGTTCGGTGTCCAGGTTGTCCTCCTGGGGAACCACACCGAGCTGGGCCTTGATCCGGGGAGCGTCGGTGGCCGGATCCAACCCGAAGACCCGCAGGTGACCTGCGCTGACCGGGGAAACCGCCCCGATCATGCGCATGGTCGAGCTCTTACCCGCGCCGTTGGGTCCGAGGAACCCGAAGACCTCGCCGGCCCGTACCTCGAAGTCGATTCCGTCCACCGCGACGATGTCGCCGAAGCGCTTTACGAGGCCCCGCGCCTCGACCAGGGGATCTGACATGACCGAGCCAGGGTAGCCGTAGGCGTTCACCCGCCGAGCAGACGGGCCACCGCTCGGTGTACGCGTGGGTGGCGCCAATAGGCAGCGTGGGCCGTGTGGGGGAGGTCCCCGACGTCCGGTGCGAGGTCGAC
Organism: Acidimicrobiia bacterium; assembly: GCA_026002975.1. GTDB lineage: Bacteria > Actinomycetota > Acidimicrobiia > Spongiisociales > ZC4RG35 > BPGJ01. The sequence goes on along the minus strand of BPGJ01000002.1, from coordinate 138,543 downwards.
GACCCGGTCGTTGGGGTGGTAGAGACCGGCGACGGGATGGGACAAGACGTCGTGGGGGTCCCACACGTTGAGCCACCGGGGAGGGTCCCCCGAGTGGGTGGGGCGCCGAAGCCCGATCGCTCCCGGATCCAACCGGAAGGACGGGTCGCGTGCCAGGCGGTCGACCAGATCCGCCGACCTGACCATGAGCGGCACCAAGGGGCTCCCCAGGGTTATCAACGCCCGGATCCGCCAGTTCTCCTCGGCCCCGTCCCATAGACCCTGATCGGCGTACACGGCTCTGCGGGCTCTTCGTCGACCGCCATACAGATAGAAGAGGAAGTCGTGGACCACCAGGGTTCCTCCGCTGTGACACACCACGATCAGGTCGGTGGGCCGATCCGGCGGGATCACCCCCAGGAGCTGGTTCCAGGTGTCGAGCCGGGTTCGTTCTTCGCCTTCGGGGGACAGGTAGTAGAAGACGTCCGACCAGCCGGCGAAGATCAGCTCGCGCAGCGGCCGGGTCAACCACCCGGTGAGCAGGTCGGCGGCGGTCCCCTGCTGGGGAGCCGCCTCGGCGAGGGCCTCCTGGGCGGCAGCCAGGTTCCCGGTCAGTTCGGCCGGGCGATTCCACAGCTCCACCCGGGCGGCCGACGAGAAGTCGGGAAGCGACACGCCCTGGCTCTCCACCCCCCGGTGGAACGCCAGGTAGTCGGCGTCGTGGCCCCCATCGGGCGACCCGACGACGCCGTGGACGTAGACCAGAGCCAGGCTCACCGCTCCAAGTCTGGCTGACCGGTTATGCTCGTGTCGACGCGGGAGCTCGGTGCACCGGGCTGAGAGGAGGACTGTTCGGTCCTCGACCGCCAGTACCTGATCCGGGTAATGCCGGCGCAGGGAGCTGTCTCGGTCCGGTCTCGAACCTTCCGCAGAAGGACCATGGAGATCGGACGCCTGCACCTGATATGGGATGAGACCCGGCGACTCGGGGAGGACCTCGAGCCGGTCCTCGCCGCCGGGGTCCCCACCTTCCAGCTCAGACTGAAACGAGGCACCGACCGGGAACGATTCGAGGCGGGACGCCTGGCTGCGGAGATCTGCGCCCGGACCGCGACGAGGCTGGTGGTCAACGACCGCTGCGACCTGGCGTTGGCGGTCGGAGCCGACGGGGTCCACGTCGGCGAGGACGACCTACCGGTGGCGGTCGTCCGGAACCTCATGGGCCCGGAAGCGATGGTCGGGGCCACGGTGCGCAACCCCGATGCCGCTCTGGCGGCTGCCGCCGACGGGGCCAGCTACCTGGGGGCCGGCCCGGTCTACCCGAGTCGAACCAAACCGGATCTGCCTCCTCCCATCGGCCCCGAGGGGATCGCGCGGATCGCCCGGGCGGTGGAGATCCCGGTGATAGCCATCGGAGGGGTGACACCTCGGCGGGTGCCCGAGCTCCTCGCCGCCGGCGCCTACGGGGTGGCGGTGGTCGGGTCGGTGTGGTCAGATCGGCGACCACGGGCCGTGGTCGAAGAGCTCCTCACGGTCTTGGGGGTGGGCGTATGACCCGTGTGGTGGTTGTCGGCGGAGGCGTCATCGGTCTGGCGGTCGGCTGGCGCTGCGCGCAGCAGGGTTGGCAGACCGCCGTGGTGGATCCCCATCCCGGTAGGGGGGCCTCCTGGGCGGCGGCCGGAATGCTCGCTCCGGTCAGCGAAGCCACCTTCGGGGAGGATCGGCTGCTGGCCCTCAACCTCGAATCGGCCCGCATGTATCCCGACTTCGTGGCCGAGCTGGAACGGACCACCGGCATGGAAGTCGGCTATCGGCGATGCGGCACCCTCATGGTGGCTCGCACCTTCGACGACGTGGCGGCTCTCGAGCGGCTCCACCGATTCCAGCTCGACCTCGGGTTGGAGGCCACCTGGCTCGAATCGCGGGAGGTCAAGCACCTGGAACCGGCCCTGCATCCGTCGGTCCGGGCAGGTGTCCTCGTACCCGGCGACCATCAGGTAGACAACCGGAGGCTGGTCGAAGCCCTCGCCGTCGCCTGCCGGAAGGAGGGGGTGGAGGGGATCGAAGGAGAAGTCGCCGAAGTCGAGCCGGGCCGGGGGGTGAGGTTGGCCGACGGACGGCAGGTCCCGGCGGACTGGGTGGTGGTCGCAGCAGGCTGGAGATCGGCGGACCTCCCCGGCTTGGGTTTCCGTCCGCCGGTGCGACCGGTGAAAGGACAGCTCCTCCACCTGCGAGACGATCCCCGGTTCCCCCTCACCGAACGGACCGTAAGGGGTTTCGTGGAGGGGAGGTCCTTCTACCTGGTGTCGAGGGGCGACGGTCGATACGTGTTGGGAGCCACGGTCGAGGAGAAGGGCGAAGACCTCAGCCCCACCGCCGGTGCGGTGTACGAGCTCCTGAGAGACTGTATCGAGGTCCTGCCGGGCGCCGAAGAGCTCCAGCTCGCCGAGGTGGTGGTCGGTCTCCGACCGGGGACCCCCGACAACGGCCCGATCCTCGGCCAGGTCGGACCGGGACTGGTGCTGGCCACCGGCCACTACCGGAACGGCATCCTCCTCGCTCCGATCACCGCCGAAGCGGTCAGATGCGTGATCGCCGGTGTCCCGGTGCCGTCGGAGGTCGAGGGGTTCGGTCCGGAACGCTTCGAGGAGGTGGGCTGATGGAGATCGTGGTCAACGGGAGGCCCCAGAGCTGGACGGGCCGGGTGACGGTCCTGGAGGTGGTCCGCTCCCTCCTCGACGACCGCTTCGACGGGGTGGCGGTGGCGGTGAACGACGAGATCGTGCCTCGGGACGAATGGGCCGACTTCGAGTTGTCTCACCTGGACCGGGTCGAGGTCGTCACCGCCGTCCAGGGCGGCGACGACGAACCCCTGGTCATTGCAGGGGAGAAGATCGGCTCCCGGCTGATCATGGGAACCGGCGGTGTGCCCTCTCTGGAAGTCCTGGCCAAGGTCCTGACCGCTTCGGGAGCCGACCTGGTGACCGTGGCCCTTCGGCGGGTGGAGCCGGGTGCACGAGGCTCCATCCTCGACGTCGTCGAGGCCGCCGGGTGCCGGGTCCTCCCCAACACGGCCGGCTGTTACACGTCCCGGGACGCCGTCCTCACCGCCCGTCTGGCCCGGGAAGCCCTGGGAACCGACTGGATCAAGCTGGAGGTGATCGCCGACGAACGGACCCTGCTCCCCGACCCGGTGGAGCTCCTCGACGCCGCCGAACGCCTGGTGGGGGAGGGTTTCGTGGTGTTGCCGTACACCAACGACGACCCCGTCCTGGCCCGGAGGCTGGAGGAGGCCGGATGCGCCGCGGTGATGCCCCTAGGCGCACCCATCGGAAGCGGGATGGGCATACGCAACCCGTACAACATCAGGATGATCGTCGAGCAGGCTTCGGTGCCGGTGATCCTCGACGCCGGCATCGGCACCGCCTCCGACGCCGCCATCGCCATGGAGTTGGGATGCGATGGGGTGCTGCTCGCCTCTGCGGTCACCCGGGCGGAACATCCCGAACTGATGGCGGCCGCCATGGCCAAGGCCGTAGAGGCGGGCCGGCTCGCCTACCTGGCGGGGCGGATTCCGCGGCGTCTCTACGCCAAGGCGTCCAGCCCCACCGAAGGAGTCCCCGAGTTCGGATGATGCCGAGGCTGATCGTCGTCACCGATGAGGCGCTGTCGACCGAAGCGGGTCGGAGCCTGCCGGAAACTGTGGCGGCCGCGGTGGACGGAGGTGCCCCGTGCATCCTGTTCCGGGAGAAGCATCTCACCAGAGAGGAGCGGACCCGACTCGCTTCGAAGGTGGCCGCGGTGTTGGATCCCGGGGTCACACTCCTGGTGTCCTCCGACCCGGAGCTGGCCCGGGCGGTGGGAGCAGACGGTGTCCACCTCTCCTCCGATCAGCCCTTCCTCGAGTCCGACCTTCTGGTGGGCCGGTCCTGCCACGGGTTGTCCGACGTTGAGCGCAGCGTCGCCGAGGGCGCCGACTACGTCACCGTCTCACCCGTGTTCGCGTCCCTCTCCAAACCCGGCCATGGACCCTCGGTGGGAATCGATGAGCTGGCCCGCTGCGTAACCGTCTTCCCCGGACCGGTGTACGCCCTGGGAGGCATAGGACCACACCGGGTGCGGACGGTCCTCGAGGCCGGTGTCCACGGTGTGGCGGTTTGTGGGGCGGTCATGGCTTCCCCCGACCCGGCTCGGACCGTGGCGGAACTGCTGGAGGAACTCGACGCGACGAGAGGAGGGCACCAATGACACCACCGGTGGCGCTGACCATCGCTGGTTCCGACTCGGGAGGTGGAGCCGGCATCCAAGCCGACCTCAAGGCCTTCTCCGCCAACCGGGTGTTCGGAACCACCGCCATAACCGCCATCACAGCCCAGAACACCAGAGGTGTGGAGGCCGTCGAGGTGCTCGACGCCGCACTGGTAGCCGCCCAGATCGACGCCGTCCTGGCCGACCTTCCCGTCGCCGCGACCAAGACGGGGATGCTCGCCACCTCGGCGATCGTGGCTCTGGTGGCCGACAACGCCCACCGGCTGCCCAACCTGGTGGTGGATCCGGTGATGGTGGCCGCCTCAGGCGACAGGCTGCTCGACGTCGACGCCGAAAGGGCCTACCCGGAGCTCCTCTTCCCGCACGCCCTGGTCGTCACCCCGAATCTGAGAGAGGCGCAGGTGCTGGTGGGCCGACCACTCACCGGGGTGGACGACATGGTGGCGGCCGGGAAGGAGCTGGCGGCTACCGGTGCCGGATATGTAGTGGTCAAGGGAGGTCACCTCGAAGGCGACACGGCCATCGACGTCGTGGTGTCCCGTGACGGACGGGTCGAGACGTTCGAGCGTCCCCGTGTGCCGACCCGCAACGTGCACGGCACGGGATGCACCTTCGCGTCGGCGATCGCGGCTCGCCTGGCCTGGGGCGACCACCCCTTGGAGGCGATCGCGGCCGCCAAGGAGTACGTGCACAGGGCGATCGAAGGGGCCGCGGCCTGGAAGCTGGGTTCGGGGCACGGACCGGTCGACCCTTTCGGATGGGGGCGGCGATGAACGTCGCGGCCTTGATCGCCGGAGCCGGTCTGGTCGTCTTCCTGGTGGTGGGCCTCCGGGCTGCCCGGGGGCTGGCCGGAGACACCGACGATTTCCTCACCGCCAGAGGCTCCCAGAACGCGTTGCGGTTGGGGTTGAGCTTCTTCGCGTCCGGCCTGGGAGCCTGGATCCTGTTCACCCCGCCGGAGGTGGGAACCTTCGCCGGTCTGGGTGGCATCCTCGGCTACGGACTGGCCGCGGCCGCTCCCTTCGTGGTTTTGGCCTGGCTGGGACCGCGGGTGAGAGACGCCCTGCCCGAAGGTGTGACCCTGGCGGGGTTCGCCCGCCTCCGGTACGGGCGCCCCATGCAGGTGTACGTCGGCTTGGTGTCGGTCTTCTACATGTTCATCTTCGTCACCGCCGAGCTCACCGCCGCGGGAGGGGCCGTGGCGATCACCGCCGGAGTTCCCCCGATCGTCACCATGATCGCGGTGGCGCTGGCCACCCTCGTGTACACCGCCTACGGCGGGTTGCGGGCGTCTCTCCGCACCGACGCCTGGCAGGCGTGGGCCGTGTTGGGCCTCGTCGTCGGATTCGTGACGGTCGCGGCGTCCGGTATCGACCACCCCGTCGACGCGATTTCGCGGGTGGACGGATTCCGGATGACCCGGGTCGGATGGGAGAGCATGATCGTCCTGCTGGTGGCGGTCACCGCCGCCAACCTCTTCCACCAGGGTTACTGGCAGCGGACCTGGTCGGCCCGGTCACCGGCCTCCCTCCGATCGGGCGCACTCCTGGGTGCCACCCTCACGGTGCCGGTGGTCGCGGTGCTCGGGTTCGCCGGCGCTGCCGCGGCGGGCGCCGGCCTGGTCGACGATCCGTCCCTGGCCCTGTTCAGCCTCCTCCAAGGCCACGGACCCTGGTTGGGGGCGATGTTCGGGCTGCTCACCGTGGCTCTGGTCGCCTCCAGCGTGGACACCCTCCAGAACGCCATGGTGGCCCTGGTGGTGGACGAGGTGGGCGAAGGACGGGTGACCCTCGGGTGGGCGAGATGGCTGACCGCCATCCTATTCCTGCCTTCGGTGATGATCGCCCTCCAGGGCATCAGCGTGCTCCGGATGTTCCTGGTCGCCGACCTCCTCGCTGCGGCGACCGTCGGGCCGGTGATGTTGGGATTGGCCCTCCCCGTGTCGGGGGGAGCGGCCCTGGCCGGGTCGGTGTCCGGACTGGCCGCGGTGGTGGCGCTGGGCTGGCTACGGGACGGAAGCCTGGGGGCCGGACTGGCGCTCCTCACCTTGCCGTCGACCGCCTCGGGCGGCCTCGACCTGGGTGCGTTCCTGGTCGCCCCGGCCGCCTCGATGTTGGTGACGGTCCTGCTCGCTGCTCGCCGCATCCGCAGGCGAGATAACCTCGAAGCGGCCCCGAGGAGAGGAGACCGAGTTGGATCTGAAGGGAATTGAGATCACCTGGCTGGGTCACGCCGCCTTCCGGTTCCGCACCTCCGACGGCACCACGGTGTTCGTCGACCCGTGGCTCACCAACCCGTCGGCTCCGGAAGGCGCCAAAGACCAGGACAGAGCCGACGCGGTGTTCGTCACCCACGGTCACTTCGACCACGTCGGCGACACCCTCGATCTGGTGAAGGCCACCGGGGCGAAGCTGTTCTGCATCCACGAGATCTCGGTGTGGGCCGAAGCCCAGGGGGTGAGCGAACCCGTCGGCTGCAACAAGGGCGGCACCCTGGAGGCTCCCGGCGGGATCAGGGCCACCATGGTCGACGCCGTCCACTCGTCGGGCATATCCGGAGATCAGGGCATCGTGCCGGGTGGGGAAGCCGCCGGCTGGGTGCTCGAATTCCCCGGAGGTCCCACCGTCTACCACGCAGGGGACACCATGGTCTTCGGTGACATGGCCCTGATCGGCGAGCTGTTCCGCCCCGACATCGCCCTCCTCCCGATCGGAGGCTGGTACACCATGGATCCCCGTCAAGCCGCCAAGGCCGGGCAGCTCCTGGGTGTGTCGACGGTGATCCCGATGCACTACCGGACCTTCCCGATCCTGGCCGGCACCCCCGAGGAGCTGAAACACCACGCCGGGGCTGCCTTCGAGGTGGCCACCTTGGAGATCGGCCGTCCTCTCTCCTAGGCGGTCACCTCCACCGGGTCGCCCACCCGGATGACACCGCCCACCGCCACCCGGGCGGATATCCCCGCCCGTCCTCGGAGCGCCTCCCGTGCTCCGGCGGCCACCGCGACCTCCATCACCTCGCAGGGCGGACAGTCACGCAGCACCTCCAGGGTCACCTCGCCGAGACGGATCACAGCCCCGGTGGCTCGTGGAAGAGACGGCAGGTCGACGGTGATGTTCCTTCGGGTGGCTCCAGGCGGAATGGCCGGGATCCCGAGCTCGGCAGCCGCGGCGGCCAACTCGCCGGTACACACCACGGTCACCTGACGCACCCGGCCGAAGTTGCGGTCGCCCTCCAACCCCATGTCGGCCACCGCCCGCACCTCCTCGACCGAAACGATCGGGTCTCCATGGCGAGCCGCGACGCACAGATGCTCTACCCTCCCGGTCATGGCATCACGCTAACCGGCCGTCGACGAGGAGAACACGAATGCCCACCCCTCACATCTCTGCCCAGCCGGGAGACTTCGCCGAGGCGGTGCTCCTTCCCGGGGACCCGTTGCGGGCCCGCTACATCGCCGAAGAGTTCCTCGACGAAGCCCGGCAGGTCAACGAGGTGCGGAACATGCTGGCCTTCACCGGCAGCTATCAGGGTCTTCCGGTGTCGGTGATGGGCACCGGAATGGGGATACCGTCGGCTTCGATCTACGCGACCGAACTGATAACGGAGTACGGGTGCCGTCGGCTGATCCGGGTCGGGTCGTGTGGTGGCATCTCCGACGGGGTCGAACTCAGGGACGTGATCGTCGCCACCGGGGCATGCACCGACTCCGGGGTGAACCGAGCCCGGTACCGAGGTTGGGACTTCGCCGCGGTGGCCGACTTCGGTCTGGCTCGGGCCGCAGTGGACGCCGCCGACGCCTTGGGGGTCCCGGTCAAGGTCGGGAACGTCCACTCTGCCGACCTGTTCTACAACCCGATACCCGACGCCTTCGACGTCATGGACCGTATGGGCGTGTTGGCGGTCGAGATGGAGGCGGCCGGTCTGTACGGGGTGGCGGCGGAGCGGCGAGCCCGCGCCCTGGCGATCCTCACCGTTTCGGACCACGTCCGCACCGGCGCGGCGACCACGTCCGAGGAGCGGGAACGGACCTTCGGAGACATGGTGAGGATCGCCCTGGAAGCCCTGAAGCGGGACGGAAGGGAAGATGGCCAGGCGGCGTAGGGTCACCCCGGGCACCGTGGTCCTCATGCTCCTCGGTGCTGTGCTGGGGTTCGCCGTCGGCGCGTACCTGGGGACCTGGGTGTTCGGCTGGCTGCTGGAAGCCGCCGGGGAGGCTTCGGGTTGGACCGACCTCGCCGCGGTGGCCGGGTCGCTGCTCACCTTCGGGCCCGTCGGCGCCGCGTTGGGGATGGTGGCGGGGCTGAGACCCGCCTTGGATCCCGACCAGCGCCGTTGGCTGATCGCCGCGGTGGCGACCGCCGCGGCTGCCGGGGTCGTCATCTGGTTCTCGGTGGGCCTGGTCGAGGCGGTGGCGGTGGGCCTGTGGTCGGTGGCGTTGGCGCTGATCCTGTGGATGGTCAGCGCGATTCGTCGTCGATGAAAGGAGAGAGCATGGCGGTTGCCGTTCTCATAGCACCCTATTTCGAGGACTCCGAGCTGATCTATCCCTACTACCGGCTGCAGGAAGCCGGCCATCGGGTGCTGCTGGTGGGTCCGTCGGTAGAGGAGTATCGGGGAAAGAACGGAGTACCCATGAGAGCCGACGTGGCGGCGTCCGACGTGTCGCCCGAGTCCCTCCAGGGGGTGGTGATCCCGGGTGGGTACTCGCCCGACCACATGCGCCGACACCCCGAAATGGTGGACCTGGTGAGGAAGGTGGGAGCCATGGCAAGACCCGTGGCTGCCATCTGTCACGCCGGGTGGATGCTCGTGTCGGCGGGTTTGGCGTCGGGTCGCCGCCTCACCTCCTATCACTCGATCCGCGACGACATGGAGAACGCCGGGGCCGAGTGGGTCGACGCGGAGGTGGTCGTCGACGGGAACATCATCACGTCCCGACATCCCGGAGACCTTCCGGCGTTCATGCGGGAGGTGATCCGCGCCCTACAGGGCGGTTGATCTCAGTCGGCGAGGTGTCCGGGGGGCGGCCCCAACCTCTCGGCGAGGGCCCGCTCCCGGTCGGCGACTATCCGCTCGGCGATCTCCTCGACGGTGTGGGTGATCCACAGGGCGGTCTGGGAGCCCTCGGTGTAGTCGGCGGGTCCGAAGGCGTGGACCCGGCCCTGCTCGAGCAGTCGCTTGGTCTGGGCGAACTCGGCCTCCGAGCCGGGCCGGTAGACGGCATAGGTGCGGCCTCCGTTCTGCTTGACGATCGAGAACACGGGGACGTCGCTTGGGCCGTCCGCCACGTAGACCATGTTGGGGAACGGGATCCTTCGGTCCTCGTGGGGTATCGACGCGTTGACGTCGATGGCGGGATTCTTGTTGGTCCCCTTGTTGATCTCGAAGATGGCCCGGGTCTTGGTGGTGTTGTCGATGGTGTAGATGACCTCCCGGATCTCGGTGGTATCCGGGGAGAACAAGCGAGGTGAGGAGCTCTCCAGATACCCGGGTTCTGGCACCTCCTCTGCGAATTCGCATCCCCACACACCGTCGAGCATGGGCGCCACCGCCGACCCGAGGATCATCTGCCGCAGCCCCGACGAGATCACGTAGTGCTCCACATGTATGTGGTGCTCGGCGAACCGCGACTCGACATCCTTCTTCAGGTTGGCGAGAAACTCGGGGATTCCCTCGTAGAAGTGGAGCCGCCCGCCCAGTTCCCGGAGCAGGCGGTTGTCCAGCCCGGGCATCCGGCCATGCCTGACGTAGGTGAGCATCCAGTTGAGGTACAGGGTGTCGGTGGCGACCAGGTCGTGTCCCCTGCTCCGGTAGAAGTCGACCAGTCCGTCGGCCTCCGCCCAGAACTCGGCGGCGTCGATGCCGTAATGGTCGAAGAGGGGGGCCTGCATGTAGCCGGGGATGAGGGTCTTGTCGAAGTCCCAGATCACCGCGATGACGTTCTGAGGAAACACCTGGCGAGTCATCCGGTGTCTCAGGGTATCGGCAGGGTGGCCGACCCTCAACGGCTTTGGCTCCTCGCCAGGCGGAGCAGATATACGGCTCCTGCCGCCACCGAACCAACCAGCAGCGACAGATCCGCATAGGGCCAGCGGTCGTCGGACCCGCCGATCGCGAACACCACCCCGGCGACCAGCGCCACGGCCAGCGCGGTGACGACCGCCCCCCGCTCATCGGGATGCCTCCCGGCCAGCCCCCACCCCACGAGCGCGCCGAAACCGGCCGCCACCAGAGCGGCCACGCCGTCGGTCACGTCGTGGTCAGGAAACGCTCGATCTTGTCGCGGGCCGACTCCATGATCTGATCCTGGAGACCCGCCAGCGCCCGGGCGATCGCGAGCTCCTCCCCGATGATCGGGGTGGGTGGGTCGGCCGGGTTGCGGCGGGCCCGACCGGTGGCTTCGAAGTGATCTCCCCGGAGGTCCAGGGTGGTGGTGGCCACCGTGTCGGTGTCGTCCTCGGCGACGTGGATCGACAAGGTGATGTCCCGTTCCAGCATCGCGTCACCAAACCTACCCTAGGGCAGTTGGCGGGACCAGCTCCCCGACCAACTCACGGTGCCACCATCGGCCGGTCCGCCGTCTCTCCTCCCACGTGGTGAACCGGTACAGGTAGTAGCGGGCCCGAACCAGGCGGGGTGGATGGTCGGGGAAGGGGTTACGGGCGAGGAGCCCCAGGGTCGCCGGGTCGTTCACGAGCAGCTTTCCCAGCAGGGCGGTGAACCATCCCCTTCCGTAGTCGGGGGACAGGGCGACGAACCACATCAACCAGTCCAGCCGGAGGTGGTACGGCGCCACCTGGGGAGGTCTGCGGCCGGGGTCGCCGGGCTTGCCCTTGAACTCGTACTCGCGCCATTCGCCCGACTCGTCTGCGCCCTCCAGGACCACTTCGTATCGCCGCTTGGTGACCGAACCGAACGCCCCGTAAGCGTTGACCAGGTGAAGCCGATTGAAGGCGAAGTTCATGAGCTGGCGTCGGGAGAAAAGGTTCAGTGCGGGACGCGGCGACAGCGCCAACACCAGCAACCCGAGACCGATCGAAACCGCCCCGAACCAGGTTGGGTAGCCGGCGGCGGCTCCCGGGGGGACCCCCCACAGGGTGTCGGGCAACACCGACATCGCCACGATCAGGGTGAGGGCGTTGAGCCACGAATAGTTGCCGCTGAGCATCAGGTAGGCCTGGGTCACCACCATCAGCACCGCCGCGGTTCCCGAGATCGGCTGAGGGAGGAACAGACCCCAGGGAGCGACCAGCTGGGTGAAGTGGTTGGCCAGCACCTCGATCCGATGGAGGGGCTTGGGGAGGTGATGGAACCACCAGGACAGCGGGTTGGGCATGGGCTGGGTCTCGTGGTGGTAGTCCAGGCAGGTCAACCGACGCCAGCACGGGTCTCCCCGCATCTTGATCATCCCCGCCCCGAACTCCAGCCGGAACAGCAGCCAACGAAAGGCCCACATGACGACGAGGGGAGCGGTCACCTGGCGGTTGCCGGAGAAGGCCACCAGGAACCCCGCCTCGAGGAGGAGGGACTCCCAACCGAAGCTGTAGAACGTCTGCCCGACGTTGACGATCGACAGGTAGAGGATCCACGGCACCAGCCAGATCAGTGGGGTGACCCAGAGAGGAACCAGGTCGAGTCCCCCAACCAGGACGAACCCGGACACGGCCATACCCAGGACGCAGCAGCCTCTCAGCAGCCGATCCGAGTAGCGCCAGTAGAACAGCGAAGGGTTTCGCCGAAAACGGGTGGCGGCCACGAAGCTGGGGACTGGCAGCAGCCCCCGCTCCCCCAGGAGGGCGGGGAACTGGTTGTAGGCGCACAGGAAGGCGATGCCGTAGACGAGAGCGATGCCTCGCTGCAGCACCAGGCGTCCCACCTCGTACCCGGAGGCGGAGAGGAACTCCCACGGCATCAGTTCGGGTCCAGCTCCCCCACGTCTTCGACGGCGTCGAGGGTGGTGAGACCCGCCACCACCCCCTCCACCCGGTCGCCCGAGATCTCGAACACCACCTGGAAGCGACCCTCCCCGTCGGGCTGGGTGTGGAACCCTCCGTACGAGGGGTCGAGGGTCTGGACCACCCTGACCAGCTCGGGGAGGAGATCCACCCGCCGGAGCCTCACCCCGACCGGTCGGAGGTTGCCCAGCGCCCTCCGCCGCCGCAGGTGGTCCTCCACCAGCCGGAGACCGATCAGGATGACCAGCACGATCACCGTGGCGGCCGCAGCGCCGACCAGAAAGCCGGCCCCGGCGGTCATCCCTATGGCCGCCACAGCCCACATGCCGGCGGCCGTGGTCAGCCCCCGGATCGTGGCGCCCCACCGAAAGATGGCACCGGCTCCCAGGAACCCGATGCCGCTCACCACCTGGGCGGCGATGCGGCTCGGGTCTCCGGTTCCGAAGGCCGTCCCCGAAAGGAGGGTGAACAGAGCCGCGCCCAGACCCACCAACATGTGGGTCCTGAGACCGGCCGCCTTCTGGCGGTGTTCCCGCTCGAACCCGACCATGCCCGACAGGACCGCGGCCAGGACGAGGCGGGTGGTCCAGTCGACCAGGGAGATCTCGGCGGGCATGACTCGAAAGCTAGCCGAAGAAGGGGGGACCGCCCGGCCGCGGTCCCCCGTCGGTCGAGGCGCTCGTCACGCCACCTGCTGCAGCTCGGTCCCGACCGTCGGAGCTTCCTCCAGCATCCGCTGCCGGCGGGCCAGGGCATACAGCCCGAGAACCACACCGAGAGCGATGCTGGCCACGCCCAGGACCCAGTCGGGCTGGATCAAACCCAGGTAGCCGTCCAGCCCATAGGTCCCGCTCCCGGCGATCGCCAGGGCGGCAGCGACACCGGCCAACACGAACGGCAGCTCGAAGCCGCCGTTGGCGGCCCAGAAGCCGTGGGGCGCATGGACGGCGAGGGTGGCCACCATCATGGCGATGATGATCGCCGCCGCCAGCGGGGTGAGAAGACCGAGACCCATCAGGATCCCGGCGCCGAGCTCCGCCACCCCACCGATCACCGCCAGCGCCCTACCGGGCCGGTAACCGATCTGTTCGAAGAACGCGGCGGTACCCGAGATTCCGTGACCGCCGAACCAGCCGAACAGCTTCTGGGCTCCGTGCCCGATGAAGACGACGGCCAGGACCAGACGCAGGACGAGCAGAGCAACGTCCAACATCGTTCCTCACCTCCGTCTCCCATCGTTTTGCCCTTCTAAACGCGGGAGGTGGGCCGGGTTCTTCCCGTCACGTGCTTTCGGCTTTGCCCGGGCGGCGTCGAACCGTCCGGATTCCCCACCAGAGAAGGGGGACCACCCACAGGAAGGGGAGGGCGGCGCCGAGCGCGGCCAGCCCGAACCCGCCCAGATCCAACAGCAGCTCCCAGCTCGCTTCGAGCCCGTCGATGAACGTCGGAGGGCCCGGTGGGTCGAAGAAGTCGAGGGTGTAGGTCATCTGAAGCTCGGCTGGGGTCATGCCCTGGATCGGGCTTCCGTCCTCGGTGGCGGGGGCCGCCTCCACCGCCGTTCTCAAACGGATCCTTCGTTCGCCGGTGGTCTCGTAGGCCAGGATCAGGGTGTCGCCCGGCGCCAACGGACGGTCGGGGTCGCCGGCGACCACGATGAGGTCTCCCAGCTCGACTTCGAGGGCCGGGTCGGTGAGGCGAAGATCTGTCAGGTAGGTGTCGCCGGTGTTGGTGATCTCCCAACACACTGTGACCGGTTCGCGACGTTCCAGCGACAGTGCCTGTTCCCGACCCGGGCATGCGACTCCGCCGTCGTGACCCGCATAGGCGGTGATCGCCCCAGCCAGGGAGGCGTCGGCTCGAGCCTGGACGAGGCGGAGGGTGAGGGTGGCCATGGCTACCCGCTCCGAAAGGGTGCGGAGCTCGCCCCGCAGGACCTCCAGGTTGGCTTCCCGTTCGGCCAGTTCGCGCTCCAGCTCGACTATCCCTTCGATGTCGGTGGCTTCGGCCAGGAGCGACCGGAGGCGGGCGATGCTGGCCTCGGTCGTGCGGATCCGGGACTCCAGATCCACGACACGCTCGGTCACGTCGTCGGCCGATATCTGGACCGACCTCAACTCTCCGAGCTCGCCCAGCCGGTCGATCACCGCCCTGAACCGGTCGGGTGGAACCTTGAAGGTGAGCACAGCCTCGGGGCGGGGTTCGTTGTGGGTGTCCTCGGCGAACAGGAACCCGCCCTCCGCCTCCACCAACGCCACCGCCCTCCGGGCCGCCTCCCGGACGTCTTCGGTGGCCACCGTCATGTCGGCGACATACACGATCTGCCGATCGGCCTGGAGGAACGCCACCTCGACGGCCGCGGCGGTGTCGGTTGCCGCCTGGGGTTCGCCGGTCACCTGCCCCTGTTCGGCGGCGGGGGCTCCGCTTTCCCGGGCGAAACCGGGCGGTTGGGAAGTCGCTCCCTCGAGAGCGGTTTCGCCTACGCCCGCGAAGGCGCAGGCCGACAGCAGGAGGAGGAGAGCTACGAACAGTCGTCTCATCGGGTCGCTCCGTTTCGGCTTCGAGGTTTCGACGCCGTGCGACCCGGTCGCGGTTCCCGGGTCAGACCCTGGGGAGGAGTTCGAGCACGACCTGAGCCAGGTTGTGAGCGAGGAGCGGGAGAGTGCGGGCGAAGTCCCCCGGTGAGTCGGGGTCGGCCATGTCCGAGACCGACCTCACCAGAACGTGGTCGACCCCGAGCCGCTCGGCGGTCTGGGCGATGGCGGCTCCTTCCATCTCCACCACCAGCGCGCCGACGCTGCGACGAATACGCTCCCGCGTCGTGCGGCAGGCTACGAACTGGTCGCCGGTAGCAACGGGACCCACCAACACCGACGGGCGGTGGTCACGGCCGCCGAGCTCGGAGGGAATCGACTCGAGTCGAGCCTCCCGCGCGGCCTCCAATGCCGCCTCGCGCAGTGTGGGGGTGGTCTCCCAGCCGAGACGGTCGGTGGGATTGAAGAAGGGAACGTGGCCCGCCTGGTAGACGGTGAGCTCCCCGTCTTCCACCAGGCCGGCGTCGTGCTGTATCGACCGGTCGGCCACCACCAGATCACCGACCCGCAACGCCGGGTCGACGGCACCGGCCACACCCACCACCACCAGCGCCCGGGGACGGTGTGCGGTGACCACCTGGGTGGTGGTCACCGCGGCGTTCACCTTGCCGATCCCGGTGGCGGCCAGGATCACCGGCCCGTCCCTCCGGTCCTCGACCTGCGGTTCCAGCGCCGCAAGCTCCTGGGGGAGGGCAGCCAACACCACCAGCGGCCCGGAGCTCATCCGCAGCCGTCCCGTTCAGCCGTGAAGCGCCACAGAGACGACCCCAACAACCTCACTTCTCGGCTCGATCGGTGCGCCTCCACGTGGACAGGGCGACCGCGATCGTGATGGCGCTCACCCAGATAAACGCGACTACCAGCGCCAGTCCCAAAACGCCGGTGCCTCCCGAACCCCCCACCTGAATCGCACCAACCAGGAACCCGGTGAGGACGAGCCAGACGAACACCCAGGTGCCCAGCCGGCGGTACTTCGGTGCGACGACCGATAGGGACCTGTACATGAGGTAGGCGCCGAGACCGGCGATCAGCAGGCTTCGAGCGACGTAGTAGTAGCCGGGCGACACGAAGCTCCACACCGCTGCGCCGCCGAACAGAACCGAGATCAGCAACAAGACCATCCCCCATCCAGACGAATCCCCACCCGAACGTCGGGTCACTCTTCCCTGACCCCAGTCACCTTCGGCGGGCTGGGACATAGCCGGCGGGAGTGTGGGTGTTCATTGGTCGACCATCTGCTGAGCAACTGTGGTGGAGTCGTCGGGGTTGGTGGATATCTGGAGGAGGAGGCGAGTGCCCGGCTTCCAGGTTCCCGCCGGGATCTCGGCGATGACGATCGCGTCAGCCAGGTCCTCGATCGTTTCCGAGTTCCACACCACGACTTGGACAGGGCTGACCGTCCCGCCTATTCCGTCTATGGGAACCGGACCGTCGCTGTGGGTCCTGAAGGGTCCCAACACGCCGACACCAACGAACCGCAACCCTACCCACGGATATGTCGCCGCGGCACGGTCGTCGAGGGTGACGACCGCCTCTCTGGGAACGAGCACGTCCCCGCCTATCGCCTGCTCCGCACCAGGAGGCAGGTCCTCGACGATCAGGGGTAGTTGACGGCGGGCGGGGTCCACCGCCAACCAGTCGCCCAAACCGTCTTCCCCGGCCCCATCCGCCCCACCGGTGGGGGGTTCGAATCCCCGCTCCCGCCGCCACTCGCCCAGCGGGCCGGGGGTGGAGGGCCGGTTTTCGAACCGGTCCCTGTCGGGGCGGCCACCGTCTGTCTCCTCGGCGGCCAGTACCTGCTCGTTGTCGTACGCGAGCTGGACCCTGGCGTCGTCGAGCAGCCGGATCAGCGAACCCCCGTCGTGCGGCACATAGCGGGACCAGATCTCCCGGTACACCTGGTAGTGGCCGCCGCCCGCCTCCACCAGACTCCAGGTGTTATCGAACACCATGACCACCGAGTGCGACAAACCGCCATCACGCCGCACCCCGGCCGCCAACTCGTCAGGGGTCCCGGCAGCCTGGACAGCGAGAATCACCGTCTCGCCGGTGAAGTCGATCCCCTGGGTGGGACCAGACAGCTCCACCTTCAACGTCCCTCCCGCCTCCAGGGCCGGAAGTGGGTAGCGCCCCAGCCAGTAGTAGTCGTCCCGGGCGAACACCACATCCCTGACCACCACCTCCAACTCGTCGACCCCACCCCCACCAGAATGCGACACGACATCGGCCTCGATGACCCAACTCACCGCTCCGATCCAACCCGACGGATCCCCGACGTTGTCCTCACCGCCAACCGACCCGGAACAACCCGACACCAACAACAACAACACCAACCACCACCCCGTCGACCTTGCGAACCAACTCCCACACGACCGCATCTGCAAACCCCCTTCTTCGCTGTCGAGCCCTATCAATCCGCTCAAAACCTTGTTCCTCGTCAGTAGTCGGCGAGCACCCGGACCCGATCCAGCCCTATCCATGTCCGAACCCCCTGGGCATTCCGCATGTCGTTGTACACGTAAACGCGCACTTCAACGCCACCGTTCTCAGCCGGCTTAGTTGCGGGATTTTGACCGTCGAAACCGGGATGGGCGTTGAGGGCGGTTTCTACCGCCTGGGCCCAGTCTTCTGACAGGAACTTGACGGCCATGGGCCCCACTCCCACTAGATCTCGCAGAGTAGAACTCTATATACACACACAGGTTGTCAAGGGGGATCATCGAGGAGACCCATTCGGACCTGGTTCGTAACCGGGGGACCCGGACCAACTGCCATCTGGCTTACACCCTTGGTGCGGGATGGAAAACCTGCTGTCGCCCCAGGACCTGTGCCGCCGCTGACTGAGGTTACCTGGTTCCGCGCGGTGACGTGGGATGAGCTCCTCGTCACTCGGCTGGCTCATGTTGCCACACCGGGACAGAGGAGCAGGGCTCGGTGACCGAAGTTGGTGGCGGAGACGAACCCGTAGGCGGCCCTTTTGAGGACTCCGAGCTTGGCGTTGGTGCCTTCGAGCCGTCCGTTGGTGACCCGGTCCGCATCGTGGAAGGCGAAGATCTCGTCTCCCCAGTCGATGAGGGCTCCGATGACCTGTTCGAACTCGGGGAGGGACCGGTCCTGGTAGGCGGCGATGAACTCTCCGAGGGCCTGGTTGGCGTCGTCGTCTCCTGCCGCGATGTAGATGCGGTGGAGATGCTGGTAGAGGGTCCAGGCGTGGGCCAGCTCAGGATGCTCAGAGAGCACCCGTTCCAGCCTTTCCCTCCCCTCCGGGTCGAGCCGGTCGGCTCGTCTCAGCTGCAGGTATCGGCTCCGGAAGATGTCGGGGTTGTAGGCGGGCCGGGAGCCGTGGGGTCCGATCCGCTGGATCTGTCGCCGCACCTCGATGAGGGCGGAGGCGAACCACCGGGCCACGTGGAAACGGTCGACCACGTGGGTGGCGTGACCCAGATGCTGGCGGATTGCTGTCCGGTAGGCTTCGGAGCCGTCGGTCACCACTACCTTCACTTGACGGCACCAGCGGTGGCCTTGGGAAGCCAGAAACCCCGACAACGCCTGGCTGTTCCGGTGTTTGATCACCCCCAGACCCTCCCCGGTTTCCCCGTTGATCAACACTGTCACATAACGGTGTCTCCGTCGGAGGCTGGTCTCGTCAACCATGAGAACCCGGCAGCGGCGACGGCGACGGTCGCCCACCACCAAGCTCGACCAGGAAGCGACCAGTCCCATGATGGGATGCCAGCCCAGATCCCAGTGGCGGGACAGCTCCCTGATCGAAAGCCGGTTCACATCACGGACCAGGGTTCTGCCCAGACGGCGGGTGATATGAGTGACCCGGCCGATCAAGAACTCCGGGTGGTCCTCCAAGAACCGGGGCCCACAGCTGTCGCAGGCCAGCCGGCGGCGCAGCCACACCAAGGTGGTAGTCCTGCCTCCGAAGGTGAGGTCACGCACCCTCACCCGACGCCGGTCGTGCACCCGGGCGGTTCGAAACCCGCAGTGAGGGCAGCGGACCACCCGGCGAGTGTCCTCCACTACCACCTCCAGGCGTTCGGGCAGATCCACCAGCACCTCCACCACACGAATCCTGGGAGATGCAGGCGCACGGTCATAGCATCCAGACTCATCGGAGCCCCTCCTTGTCTCGGCGACTTCTGATCACCGAGTATCGAGGGGCTTCGATCACCCAGCAGGCATTTCACACACCCGGCAGGTCACCCGCTCCCCACGTCAGCGCGCAGTCTCGGTTACCTTTCATCGTGGCGGTGGTGGCGCCGCGGTCGACTGTCGTCGTCGAGGATCGATAGCGAGACACTGTCGGATCCGAATGGGCGAGAACAGCCTCGGTCGCCGGCACCGCTACGTCGTGGTGCTCATCGACGGGGAGATCAGAGAAGGCCTGGGAGTGGTTGAACCTTGGGCGATCCACGCGTTGGCGGGGTTTCTGGCTTCCCGAAGGTCAACGATGGTGCCGACAGGCTACGGTGGTGGTCACCGAACGCTCGGAGGCCTATCAGACCGGCGCTCGTCAAATCTCGGGCCACGGCACCCACGTGGTCGACCGCTTGCATGAGCCTCCTGGCGCCGTCCACTTCCCCGAACCCCACCGAAGACGCCTGGCGTCAACCAACCCGCTCGAGCGGCTCCACAAGGAGATCAAACAGAGGACCTATGTGATCGGGATCCACCCCAACCGGGATGCTCTGCTCCGCATCGTGGGGATGGTGCTGGCCGAACAAGACGACGAGTGGGCGGTCGCCGACCGCCGGTACTTCTCCCAGGAGTCGATGGACCGCTTCTACGCCCCCGAGGAAGGAGGTGAGGCCCACCAGGAACTCGTTAAGGCGATCCCGTAGGAGTGGTGGGAATGGCGAACCTCAATGTCTACCAGTCGCCTGGACGTGACCCTTACGAGTGCGCGGCGTGGGGAGGGAACAGGTCGTCACGGCCCTGGACCATCGGCAGCACCCCTACTCCCGCAACATCGGCTAGCGCTACCACCTCCTCGAGCGTCATCATCACCGATGATCTATGAAGAGGAGCCTGCGTCACCTTCACCCCCCCATCGATCTCCCTCCAGGAACGACCGGAGAGGGGGGAGGGTCTCCGCCCTCCCCCCTCTCGAGTGGTCAGGGCTACTCGAAATGGAAGTGGGGACGTTCCCGCTCACGCCGGGGCGCACTCACTCGCAGGTTGCGACCTTCGCCTCGATGCGAGCGTGTTCATCAGCTGCACCCCAGCGAGTTGCCGCAGTTGAGGCACCGGTAGCAGGAGCCGTTCCTCACCGTTATGTGGCCGCACGTGTCGCATAGGGGAGCGTCACCCATCAGGTCGGCCAGGGCCGACTGAACCGACGCAGTTTCGGCCGCTGCGGCTCGTCCACCGTTGAGGGCGGTGACCGTCACCGGCTCGAACTCGGGTTCGGGGAGCTCCCCGTCGACGAAGGCCGCGGCCTGTTTCACGGCTTCCAGGTCGTCCTCGGCCACTGCGTCCTCGATCTGGAGCTGCACACCGGCCTCCACCGCCAAACCCTTGGGGGGTTCCGGCAGGTCGCCGTCCCGGTTGGGCGGCACCTGAGCCAGGTCGTCTCGATGCAGGTACTCCACCGCCAGAGCCCTGAAGATGTAGTCGATGATCGAGTTGGCCATCTTGATGTGAGGGTGACCCTCCACCAGCCCGCGGGGTTCGAAGGTCTGGAAGGTGAAGGTGTCCACGAACTCCTCCAGCGGAACCCCGTACTGGAGCCCCTTCGAAACGGCGATGGCGAAGCACGAGAGTATGCCCTTCAGGGTGGCGCCTTCCTTGGCCAGGTCGATGAAGATCTCCCCGAGGGTGCCGTCGTCGTACTCGCCGGTGCGGAGGAACACCTTGTGGCCACCCACCCGAGCTTCCTGGTTGAACCCCCGCCGGCGGGGAGGCAGCAGGAAACGGGGCGGGTGCATCCCCTGGGCGTAGGCCTGGGTGGGCGACATCCCCGCCGGGATCCTTCCCCACAACACCCGCTTCTCGGTTTCGTGATGCCGGGTGATCTCGTCGGTCTCCTCCTCGGACTGTGCGTCGTCGGAACTGGCCGACAGCGGCTGGGAGGCCTTGGAGCCGTCCCGGTAGAGGGCCATCGCCTTCAAGCCCAGCTCCCAGGACATCCGGTAGGCCTCCTCGATGTCCTCCGGAGTCACCTCGTTGGGCATGTTGATCGTCTTGGATATGGCTCCCGAGATGAACGGCTGCACCGCCGCCATCATGCGGATGTGTCCGGTGTGGTGGATGAACCGTTTCCCGTACCTGCCGTTCTTGTTGGCCGTGTCGAACACCGGGAGGTGCTCCTCCCTCAGGTGTGGAGCGCCCTCGATGGTCTGGCGACCGCAGATGTGGTCCGTGGCTTCCCTGATCTGGGCAGACGTGAACCCCAACTCGCGGAGCAGGTCGAAGTCGGGAGCCGAGTAGGTCTCCGGTTCGAACCCGAGACGTCGAAGGGTGTCCTCTCCCAGCACGAACGGGTTGAAGGCGTGCCGCAGCTCGAAGACCCCGGGTAGGGCCTTCTCCACCTTGGCCAGGTCGTCGTCGGTCAGACCCTTGGTCTTCAAAGTCTCCGGGTTCACGTGGGGTGCTCCGGCGAGGCTGGAGGTACCCACGATGTAGCGGACGATGTCGGCGATCTGGGTCTCGTCGTAACCCAGCCTCCTCAGCGCCGGGGTCACCGACTGGTTGACGATCTTGAAGTAGCCCCCGCCCGCCAGCTTCTTGAACTTGACCAGCGCGAAGTCGGGTTCCACCCCGGTGGTGTCGCAGTCCATCAGCAGCCCGATCGTGCCGGTCGGGGCGATGCAGGTGGCCTGGGCGTTCCGGAACCCGTAGCGTTCGCCCAGGGCCAGAGCCAGGTCCCACGACTCACGGGCGGCCCGGAGGAGGTCCGGCGGGCAGAGACCCGGGTCCAGGCCGACCACCTGGTGGCTGATCCCCTCGTAGTCCTCGGGAGGCGCGTCGTAGGCGGCCCGCCGGTGGTTCCGGATCACCCTCAGCATGTGGTCGCGGTTGACCTCGAAGCGAGGGAACGGCCCGACCGCCTTGGCCAACTCGGCCGACGTGGCGTAGGCGTAACCGGTGAGGATCGCCGACAACGCACCGGCGATCGCCCGACCCCGGTCGGAGTCGTAGGCGATGCCTTGTCTCATCAGGAGCGAACCCAGGTTGGCGTAACCCAGACCCAGGGTCCGGTAGTTGTACGACCCCAGGGCGATCTCCCGGGACGGGAAGTGGGCCATCGCCACCGAGATCTCCAGGACGATGGTCCACAGCCGGATGGCGTGCTGGTAACCCTCGATGTCGAACCGGCCGGTCTGGTCGTCGTAGAAGCGGGTCAGGTTGATCGACGCCAGGTTGCAGGCGGTGTCGTCGAGGAACATGTACTCGCTGCACGGGTTGGACGCCTTGATGCGGCCATCCGCCGGGCAGGTGTGCCACTCGTTGATGGTGGTGTCGAACTGCAGTCCGGGATCGGCACAGGCCCAGGCCGCCTCGGCGATTCGTCTCCACAGGTCACGGGCCTTCACCGTCTTGCGGACCTTCCCGTCGGTCCGGTTGATCAGCTCCCAGTCCCCGTCCTCGAGCACCGCCCTGATGAAGTCGTTGGTGACCCGCACGGAGTTGTTGGAGTTCTGACCGGAGACGGTGGCGTACGCCTCGCCGTTGAAGTCGGCCGGGTAGCCCCCGTATCGGATGAGGATCTTCGCCTTCTCCTCCTCGACCTTCTTCCAGTCGATGAACGCCTCGATGTCGGGGTGGTCCACATCGAGGATCACCATCTTGGCGGCCCGCCGTGTGGTTCCCCCGCTCTTGATCGCTCCTGCGGCCCGGTCGCCGATCTTGAGGAAGCTCATCACTCCAGACGACTTGCCGCCACCCGACAGGGGTTCGTTCTCGGCTCGGATGGCCGAGAAGTTGGAGCCCGCCCCGGAACCGAACTTGAAGATGCGGGCCTCACGAACCCACAGGTCCATGATCCCGCCCGGGTTGACCAGGTCGTCCTTGACGCCGAGTATGAAGCAGGCGTGTGGTGCCGGACGGCTGTAGGAGTCGGGGGAGGAGCACAGCTCCCCGGTGTCCTGGTCGACGTACCAGAATCCCTGGGCCGGCCCGGTCAGCCCGTACGCCCAGTTCAGCCCGGTGTTGAACCACTGCGGCGAGTTGGGCGCCGCCATCTGGGTGGCGAGCATGTACTTGATCTCGTCTTCGAAGGCCTGGGCGTCCTCGGGAGAGGCGAAATATCCGTACTTCTCGCCCCAGAAACGCCAGGTGCCGGCCAGACGGTCGAATACCTGGCGGGCCGAACGCTCCGGACCGGTCACCTGGCGACCCTCCTCGTCGAGGATGGGGTTGCCGGCGTCGTCGTACTGGGGGACTCCGGCCTTTCTGAAGTACTTGGAGACCATGATGTCGACCGCGACCTGCGACCAGTTGGCGGGCACCTCCGCGCCGGTCATCTCGAACACCACCGAGCCGTCCGGGTTGGTGATGCGGGAATCCCGGCGGGCCCACTCGATTCCCGCGTACGGGTCGTGTCCCGCTCGGGTGTAGCGGCGTTCGATCCGCAAGCCCTGGGCTTCTTGGGGGGTGTGGCTGGTGGTGTGTTCGGCTGACATCTGACGAATCCCTCCCTCGTCTTCTCTCCGGATTCCCTTCCCCGGGTTCCCCTCGACCGTTCGTCTCCTCCCGTTCGCCTTCGGCTTTCCCCGGTTGCTCTCCACGAACGGGACAGCGACGACCGGAACCCGGTCTCCCGACCCGTGGACCTGCGACTACGACCGCAGTCCCGAACCCGGAATGCTCGAACCCGTAATGTGCTCCTTCACCACAAGATGTTGTGGTCCGGTGTGCCCGAGACACCACATCTTGGGGTGGGACACACGACTGTAATTACAAGATTGAAACCCGTCAAGGGTCTTCGGGGGGAAGGTGACCCGACCCTAACCGTGGGATGGGGGGTCGCGGAAACGGGATCAAGGGAGCACCACGACCGTGGTGCCCACGTCGGCGAAGAGGTAGAGCTGAAGGGCCTTGTCGGGCGCTTGCCTGACACATCCCGCCGAGCGGAAGCTCCCCAGGTCCTCCTCGGTTTGGATCGGGCGGCCAGACGCCGTCACCGGGATGGAGTGGAACCCGATCGCCAGGCTGCGGCCCCGGGCGAAACGGACCATGTGCTTCATGGTGATCCCGTCGTGACCCGCCCAGGCGAGCTCCGACTTCGAGTACACCCGATAGGTGCCCGGCCTGGGAACTCCCCTTCGCCCCGACACGGGATAGCTGTCGACCACCCGGTTCAGGTCGTCCACCAGCCACACCCGCTGGGCGGAGTTGGCGTAGACGATGCGCCGCCCCTCGCCGGAATCAGGGGGAAGCGGGGGGAAGGCGTCGGGCCGGGGGGGCGAGACCGCGAACCTCAGGTCGACGGTGTGGGGGTAGGTGCGCCAGGCTTCGTCGACCGGGTCGGGAGGTGGTATCGGTGCGACTGCCGGTGGACTGGGCGTCCGGGGCAGCGCGGGAGCCAGTACCTCCAGGCCTTGGGCAGGTCGGGGAGGCGGCTCGGCGGGTTCGGTCGACGCCGAACCCGGATCGAACCCCGCCTGGGCCATCACGGGCAACAGCGCCGCAGCGGCCAGGACGGCGAAACCCGAAAGCCGGAAGGGGCGGAAGGGGCGGCGGTGACGTCCTCTCCTCAGGTTCGCTCCTCTCCTCCGCCCGCCGGTCAGCCTACCTCAGGTACACGAGACACCAATGTCCAATCGACCGAATGTCAGAACGCCTTTAGGGCCTCGCCGGAGGCCCGTTCCCGCCGGGCGAGTCCTCTGATCACCTCGATGTCGTCCCGGCGCCGTCTCACCATCTCCAGCAGGCACCCGATGACCAGGTCGGTCGCTTCCGGCGAGAACGGGGGATGTTCGACACCCACGCTGACCGCCAGATCGTCGGCGTGGATCACCATCTCCACCAGTCGGGTGACCAGGTAGTCGTCGAGTCTCAGCACCGCACCCCTGAGAGCTTCGATCAGCCGGTCGGCTGGCTCCTCCGCCAGGCGGGTTTGCAGCTCGGCGAAGGCGTCGTCCCAGCGGGACAGCAGCGTCCGGAGGCCTCCGGCCGCCTCCTCCGCTCCTCGAGCCCGGATCGCCTGATGGAGGGGAGAGTCGATTGGTCCGTCGAGACCTTCGATGCCCAGGTAGTAGCCGGCTGCGTCGACGGGCCTTCCTTCGGTCGGCTCCGGCCGGTTGAGGTAGGTGAGGGTGGAGGTGACCGATCGGGCCAGGTGTCCGGTCAGCGAAGCGACGTCCATCTCGGCCAGGGCGCTCGGGCGGTCCCAGGAGGCTGCCACCTCGGGCTGTCCCATGAGGGACCGCACCAGCCGGGCCGTGTCTAGAAACGCCGTCCTCACTCCCACCCGCGGAGTGTACGACACAAACCCCTCACAGCGCGCGGGTTTCCCGGTCCACTGTCGGGCTCTCATAGGTCCGACCGGAGGGCCCTGGTCGTCCCTTGGCTGACGGGGAAGGGATGCGGGACACGGCGGTGGTGCCGATTCGCCGACGGGGGTTCGTCACTGAGAGGAAATCGCGGGAGCCGGGTGCGGAGGTGCGCATTTCGCTCGATCGAGGTGGTGGATACCCTGTCGCTCATCGTGGGGAAGCTGACCACCGCCCGCCTACTGGCAGCCGCCTCCGGTGTGCTCCTGGGTCACGCAGTGGTGTACGCCCTCCCGCACACGGACGGGCATGCCCACGACGCCGTTCACGGCTATCTCCACTTGCTGGCGCTGCTGTTGGCGCCGTTCGCCTTGGTGGCGATCGTGCGGCTCACCGCAGCCGAGGCCAGACGACCTGGTCGCCTCCGACTACCCGGTCTGCTCGCTCTGCAAGCGACGTTGTTCTTGGTCCAGGAGGCTGGGGAGCGGCTCGCTATCGGCAGCTCACTCTTTGCGTTGTTCGCCGACCCTGCGCTGTGGGCGGGCCTCGGTGTGCAGGCGGTAGTAGCGGCGGCGCTGTCGCTGACCGTGCGGGTGGGCGGACGGGTCCTCCGTCGGATTCCTTCGCTCTCCTTTGTCGGCCTAGCCGTTCCCGACCTCGGTTTGGTAGCTCCTGTTGCGTCCCTTCGGCCAGCTGCGGTGCCGATGGTGACGCTTCGCCTTCGGGGTCCCCCGACGCGGGCGTGACGCCCGCGTCGCACCGTTCCCCGATCCGAAAGGAGCATCCCGATGTCTGTTCGCTTGTTGGCGGTGGCCGCCGTGTTGGCCGCGTTGGCCAGCGCCTGTTCCCCTGCTGCCCAGTCCGACCCCGTCTCCGAAGCCGGACACACCCATGATGACGTACACGATCTTCCTGCCAGTGAGGCTCCCACCCTGGAAGTAGAGGTGAGCCCCGACCCGGTGAGCGGGGTGAACTTGCACTTGGTCACTGAGCGGTTCACGTGGGCGCCGGAGTCGGCCTCAGGCCCTCACGTGCCCGGGGAGGGTCACGCCCACGTCTACGTCGATGGTCGAAAGGTGGCGCGTGTGTACACCCCATGGTTTCACCTCGACGGACTCCAGCTGGGGAGCCACGAGCTGAGGGTGGATCTGACCGCCAACGATCACGCCGTCTACGCGGCCGATGGTGAGCCGGTCGCGGACACCGTCTTGGTCGAGGTGCCGGAGCCGGGGGAGGGCCACGGTGATCACTCTCACGGGGGCGATGCCGCGCACGACGGGACCGGAATGGAGGTGTCCCTCATGGTCGTGGAGGATCCGGTGGGTGGTTGGAATGTGTTCGTCGACACTGCCGGGTTCGTCTTCGCCCCGGAGCGGGCCTCAGGGGCGCACGTGCCCGGGGAAGGCCACGGCCACCTGTACGTGGACGGCCAGAAGGTCGCCCGGCTCTACGGTGCTGCGTACCACTTGGAGAGCCTGGAGCCTGGAAGCCGGGAGATCCGAGTGGCGCTCTACGGGAACGACCACCTTCCCTATGTGGTCGACGGCACCCCGGTCGACGCCATTGCCACCGTCGAGGTGGAGGGAACACCCACCCAGATCGATCAGACGATCGAGCTCCGTGCCGACGTCGAGACACCCGAGCGGGTGGAGATCGCCCTGGGCACGGTGGTGGAGCTGATCGTCGCCGGGGACGTCAGCGACCAGGTGCACCTTCACGGCTACGAGGTGCTCGTCCCCATTTCCCCCGAGGAGCCGGCCAGGCTGGTTTTCACCGCCGACGTACCAGGCGTCTTCGAGTTGGAGCTGGAGCGGTCGGGCACTCTCCTCGCCCAAGTAGTCGTGAGCGACTGAACACGGGTGGGGCCAGGGGCTGGGCTAAGGTTCGATTACGGGTTGAGCCCGTCGCCCGTAAGGCTGCTCGATACAGGAGAAAAACCCATGTACGAAACGCTTCCACCGGCGACCGATCCCGCCGGGAGGCCATGGCGGCTCTCCGACCACTTGGATGCTGGTGTCCTCCTCGTCTTCCTGCGGGGCGACTGGTGACCGTATTGCAACGGCCAGCTGGTCAGCCTGGCTGAGAGACACGCCGAGTTCCTCGCTGCGGGTGCGAGGCTGTTCGGTGTCTCGGTCGACGACCCGGGACGGAACTCGGCGATGATCGAGAAGCTGCGGCTTCCCTTCCCGCTCCTGTCCGACCCGGACCGGCGAGCGCTGATAGAGCCGTTCGGGGTGGCCGACCCCCAGGACCCTCGCAACATCGCCCGCCCGGCGATGGTGCTGCTCCGTCCGGGAGGCGAGGAGGCGTGGCGGTTCGAGTCTCGCGACTACGCCGACCGGCTCCCCGAAGCAGATGCACTCGACCGGGTCCGCGAGCTGGGACTCGAACCCACCACCCAGCCCCCTCCGGAGATCGGCCCACCACAGCCGGGCCCGAGGGCCATGTCGCTGGAAGCCCTGATCCCCTATTTCCGAGGGGCCCGCTTCGCGGCCCTCGCCATGGGACTGCGCCACCGCCGGTTCTCAGAGGAGATAGCCGAGGATTCCAAGGCCTACGTGGAAGAGATGGACCGGTTCACCGAGGCAATCCAGCGGCTGCTGGAGACCGACTGACCCGATCTTCACAACCGTTTGCAAGGACGGATCACTGAACCTACAATCGTTTGCGACCCCCGGGGTCCCCGGGGGTCGAGATCCGATAGGAGGCAGACATGAGACGACTCGCATGGACGCTGGCGGTGTCCCTGATCTTCGCCGCCTGCGCGGGTGGCGGAGGGGGAGCAACCACCACTGCTGCCGGCGGGGTGACGACGACCACCGCCGCTCCCGGCACCACCGCACCCACACCGACCGGCGGGGAGGCGCCCATCCGTATCGGTGTGTCTCTCCCGTTGACCGGTGAGTTCTCCATCCCGGGTAGCAAGCATCGGGATGGCTATCAGTACTGCATCGACGAGATCAACGCCCGGGGAGGGCTTCTCGGGCGGCAGGTGGAGCTGCTGGTGGAGGACAACCGGTCCGACACCGAGGTGGCGGTCTCCCAGTACGAGCGCTTCATAAGCGCCCAACAGGTCGACTTGCTGTTCGGGACCTTCTCCAGCTTGCTCACCTTCCCGGTGTCGGCGGTGGCCGAGCAGGCGGGAATGGTGTACCCGGTTCCCTCCGGGGGTGCCCTCCGGATCTGGGAGCGGGGCTTCCAGAACATCTTCTACTTCCAGCAGACCGCGGTCGAAGAGACCGGCGTCGCTCCGGTGGGGATGTTGGAGTACTACCGGGACCAGGGCGTGATCCCGGAGGATCAGTTCCCCACCACCGCAGCGGTCGTCTACGCCGACGACTTCTTCGCCGCAGCCATCGCCAACGGCCTGCTGGGAGGCGAGGTGACCATCCCCGACTCCGACAAGGTGATCTCGCTGGCTCCCGGCTACCTCGCCGAGGCCGGCATCGAGGCCGTGTTCGTGGAGCAGTGGCCTATCGGTTTCACCGACTGGCTCACCCTGGCCAACTCGATCCGTAACAGCGGAGCCGAAATGGTCATGGCCACCACCGCCTCCCCCGACGAGGCTGTCTCCCTGGTCAACGCGCTGCGCACCGTGGGAGTGCAGCCCTCGGTGATGTACACCTCGCAGGGAACCCAGTCCGAGTTCTACGACGCCCTGGGCGAGGCTGCCGAGGGAATCGTGATCCAGAGCTCGTGGCATCCCAGAGCCGACTGGGAGGGGCTCCTCGCGGGTGAGCCGTTCTCAAACTCGGACTTCATCGAAGGATTCACCGCGGCCTTCGGACGGGCTCCCGACGAAGACGAGGCCATCCCATTCGCGGTCTGCCAGGGCATGGAACAGGCGGTCCGTGGCGTCGGCTCGACCGACAACGCGGCCATGCGCCAGTGGCTCCACGACCGCACCCCCGAGGATCCGGTCAAGACCATCCTCGGCGATTTCTACTGGGACGAGCGAGGACTGCCATTCGATCGGTTCCAGCTCATGACCCAGTGGCAGAACGGAAACCTGGAGTTCGTCTTCCCCGTCGGGGAGTTCCCGGGTACGGTCGACTTGGTGTTTCCCAAGCCGGCTTGGTGATCTCGATCGAGTGGGTGGGGGGCTTCGGGCCCCCCACCCGAACCCACAGGAGGCTTTCGGGTGCTTCTTGAGGTCGACCACGTATCCAAGGCGTTCGGAGGGGTACGGGCCGTGGCGGATTGCAGCTTCGCGGTTCAGGAGGGCACGATCACAGCCCTGATCGGCCCCAACGGCGCGGGCAAGACCACGGCCTTCAACCTGATCTCGGGGATCCTCACCCCCGATTCGGGCCGGATCAAGTTCGCCGGTAACGACATCACCGGTCTTCGACCCCACAAGATCGCCCGCCTCGGAGTGGGACGGACCTTTCAGATCACCCGTGAGCTGGGCGACCTGACCGTCCTCGAGAACATGGTGGTCGGAACGGCCCGCGGCACGTTCCGCGAGCTACTCGGCAGACGAGTCCTGGCCCGGGAGGAGCAGCAAGCAATGGAGCTGCTGGACTTCGTAGGGATCGCGCGGCTGGCCGACCAAAAGGCCAAGACGCTCTCCTACGGCCAACGCAAGCTCCTCGAGTTCGCCTCGGTGCTGATGAGCCGACCCCGTCTCGTGCTCCTCGACGAACCGGCGGGAGGGGTGAACCCTGCGCTCCTCGACCGGATCGTCGACCGGATCCGCACCCTCAACCAGACCGGGATCACGTTCCTGATCGTCGAACACAACATGGACATGGTCATGAACCTCTCCGACGAGGTGGTGGTGATGGCGCACGGTGAGGTGATTACCCAAGGCCCCCCGACCCGGATCCGGTCCGACGATCGGGTGCTGGACGCCTACCTGGGGAGGGTGTGATGCTGCTCGACATACAGAACGTCGAAGCCGGCTACGGCTCGGCTCCCCCCGTCCTCCGGGGGCTGAGCCTCCAGGTGGAGGACAACCGGAGCTACTGCGTGATCGGTCCCAACGGTGCCGGCAAGTCGACCCTGCTCAAGACGATCGTGGGGATCCTCCGGCCGCGGCGGGGCACCATCCGGTTCCAAGGCGAGTCGATCGAGGGTCTCCGCCCCGACGAGATACTCCAGAAGGGGATCTGCTTCGTTCCGCAGGATCGCAGCCTCTTCCCGGAGATGACCGTCCAGGAGAACCTGCGCATGGGCGGCTTCCTGATAAGGGACCGTCGGTTGCTCCGGGAGCGACTCGACCGGGTATACGAGCTGTTTCCCATCCTGCGGGACCGAACCAACCAGGTCGCCGGCACCCTGTCGGGTGGGCAACAGCAGATGCTGGCCTTGGCCCGCACCTTGATGATCGAACCGAAACTGCTGTGCGTCGACGAGCCGAGCCTGGGTTTGGCCCCGGGGATCGTCGACCAGGTGTTCGAAACCCTCACCGAGTTCCGGAAGCAGGGGATGACGGTGCTCCTGGTCGAGCAGAACGCCGTCAGGGGGCTCAGCTGGGCCGACTGGGGCTTCGTCCTCGACCTGGGAGCCCTCCGGTTCGAAGGCCCGGCAGACGGGATCCTCGAGAACCCCCAGATCCGGGAGCTCTACCTGGGACGTCTCGCCGCCCGAGGAGAGGAGTGATCGAGTGAACGAGCTGCAGGTCCTCATCCTGGGACTCCTGCTGGGGGGTGTCTACGCGTTGATGGCGTCGGGTCTCACCCTCCTGTTCGGAGTCATGCGGGTCGTCAACCTGGCCCACGCCGCGTTCATCGTGGTGGGGGCCTACGGGGCCTACTTCGCCTTCGAACTTCTCGGGCTCGACCCCTTCGTGGCGCTCGGGCTGATCATGCCCGCCTTCTTCCTGCTGGGGATGGGGCTGTACCGCCTTCTGTTCCCTCGGATCGAAGGCTCGCCCCGCTTCGGGGAGATGACCGTGCTCATGACCTTCGGTCTCGCCCTCATCATCGAAGGCCTGTTGGCCTTCTACTTCACCGGCATCTTCCGCAGCGTCGACCCTCCCTATGCCACCCAGGCGTTCATCCTCGGTCCGGTGTTCGTGCCCCGTGCCCAGCTCTACGCGTCGTTGACCAGCGTGGTCCTGCTGATGGGCCTGTGGGCTTTCCTCCGGATGACACGCACCGGCTACGCCATCCGGGCCACCATGCAGAACCGGGTGGCCGCCCAGGTGGTGGGCGTCAACGTCCGCCGTATCTCGACGGTCTCCTTTGGAATCGGAATGGCCCTGGCCGGGGCGGCAGGAACCCTGGTCAGCTTCATCTTCACCTTCTTCCCGGCCCGACACTGGCAGTGGATCGCCATACTCCTGGCTCTCATCGTCCTGGGCGGCATGGGCAGCCTCAAGGGAGCGGTAGTCGGGGCGGTGGTGTTGGCGGTGGCTAGCTCCTTCGTGTCCGACCGCATCGGCCCGACCTGGGCACCGATGACTTTCTTCGCCGCTCTGTTCGTCACCCTCATGGTGCGACCCCGAGGTTTGTTCGGAAAGGAGATCGACCGATGACCGCTCCCACCGACACCACCGGCGTCCCCGCCCGGCCTCGGCGGCGGAGCAGCAGGGGTGTGGTGCTCGGGGTGGTGCTGTTGGTCGCGATCGCTCTGCCTTTCTTCCGGGGTCTGCCCGCCTACAACTACGTCCTGCAGCTCGGGATCGTGTTGTTCATGTGGATCGCCATGACCTCGAGTTGGAACATCGTGGGTGGCTTCGCCGGCTACATCTCCCTTGGCCACAACGTGTTCTACGGCATCGGGGGCTATCTATCCGGGCTGCTGCTGGTGTACGCCGGATGGTCGCCCTTCGCCACCGCCGTGCTGGCCGGCCTGTTCTGCCTGGCCCTGGGGGTGGGTTTCGGGCTGGTCACCTTTCGGGCCCACGGCCCGGCCTTCATCATCTCGACCATCGCCCTGCTGCTTATGGTGACGATCTTCTTCGACAACTGGGAGTTCGTGGGCGGCTCGAACGGAATCAGCATGCCGCTGCCGCCTTTCCCGGTCGAGTGGATCAAAGTCCCCTTCTACTACGCCATGCTGGTTTCGGCGGTGGGATCCGTCTACCTGGCCTACCGGATCGCCCATTCGAAGTTCGGTTTGGGTCTGCGGGCGCTGGCCCAAGACGAGACGAAGGCGGAGGTCGCGGGGATCGACACCCGCCGGTTCAAGATCGCAGCCTTCGCCCTCAGCGCCTTCTTCGTGGGGGTGGTGGGAGCGGTGTGGGCCTACTCGCTCTCCTATCTTCGGCCCACCATCTTCTTCATCATCGGTGTCGCCGCCAACATGGTCTTGATGGCGATCATCGGCGGTCGGGGCACCGTCGCCGGTCCGGTGGTGGGGGCGATCGTCCTGATCGCCGTAAACGAGCTGTCGGTCGTCTTGTTCGGAGCTAGCGAACTCAACATCGTGGTGACCGGTGTGATCCTGCTGGGGGTGCTGCTGTTCTTCCCCCTCGGTATCGTCGGCACCCTGAGAGAGCACGGAAAGCTGCCCGCCATCCTCGACTGGGACTGACTCCCCGGGGTAACTTCGGGGAACGGATGGGTGTGTGCCAGCTGTTCGTCACCTGCCTGGTGGACGCGCTGGCCCCCGAGGTGGGTCGAGCCTGCGTCGAGCTGCTCGAGGGGGCGGGCCTCGAGGTCCAGTTCTCCGAGGACCAGACCTGCTGCGGCCAACCTGCATACAACGCCGGATACCGGGACCAGGCACGTCGGGTCGCCGCCCAGACGGTCTCCGCCCTGGACCGGACCGAAGGACCCATCGTGGTTCCGTCGGGGTCGTGTGCCGACATGCTGGCCCACCACGTTCCGGCCCTCCTCGCCGACGGTCCACACGCCGGACCAGCCCGCCGGGTGGCGGCCCGGGTGAGGGAGCTCACCCAGTTTCTGGTCGACGACCTGGGAGCGGTTCCCGCAGGCACAGCCGACGGCCGGCGGGTGGCGTGCCACGTCTCCTGCCACGGGCTGCGGGGCTTGGGGATCCGAGACCAGCCGGGTCGCCTGGTGGAGTCGGTGGCCGACCGGGTTCCCGTTCGCGACGCCGAGGAGTGCTGCGGGTTCGGGGGGCTGTTCTCCCTGGAGCTACCCGAGGTGTCGGCGGCGTCGATGCGACGCAAGATCCGGGCGGTCGAGGAATCGGGCGCCGAGATCCTGGTCGGGACCGACCTGGGCTGCCTGCTCCACCTGGCCGGAGGTCTCCACCGGGCCGGGTCGCCCATCCGGGTGCTCCACATCGCCCAACTCCTCCGGGAGTCGACCAGGTGAGCGAACTGAGGACCCGGATGTCGGCCGCCATCGGAACGGCACCGGTCGAGGCGACCCGGCGGGGAGCGGAACGCCTCGCCGAGCTGAGACGCAGAGCGGAGACCGACTACCCCCCCATGGGCGAGATGCGCGACCTGGCACGTGCGATCCGGCTCCACACCCTCGCCAACCTCCACCGCTACCTCTCGGAGTTCTGCGAGTCGGCTCAACGGGCCGGCACCCGGGTGCACCTGGCAGCCGACGCCGCCGAGGCCAACTCCATCGTCGAGTCCATCCTCAGGGCGGCGGGAGCCCGCACCGTGGTCAAGTCCAAGTCGATGCTGACCGAGGAGATCGGCCTCAACCACGCGCTGGACGGCTTCCGGGTCACCGAAACCGACCTTGGGGAGTTCATAGTCCAGATCGCCGGGGACCGGCCCTCCCACATCATCGCCCCGGTCATGCACCGGACACGGCAAGAGATCGGCCGTCTCTTCGCCGACGTCCTCGGGGTGGCCTACACCGACGATCCCCCGCAGCTGAACGACATCGCCCGGTCCCATCTGCGTCGGCGTTTCCTCGAAGCCGACGCCGGCATCACCGGCGCCAACTTCGCGGTGGCTTCCACGGGATCGGTCGTGCTGGTCACCAACGAGGGCAACGGCCGGATGTGCACGTCCCTTCCCCCGGTGCACATCGCCCTGGTCGGGATAGAACGGCTGGTCCCCTCCCCGGCCGAGCTGGCCGTGCTGCTCGAAGTCCTGGCCCGCTCCGCCACCGGGCAGAGACTCAGCGTCTACACCACCGTGGTCACCGGTCCCCGCCGGCCCGACGAGGAAGACGGGCCTGTCGAAACCCACGTGGTGCTGGTCGACAACGGCCGTAGTCGGGTGCTCGCCTCGGAGGACGCCGAGATCCTGGCCTGTATCCGATGCGGAGCCTGCCTGAACGTGTGCCCCGTCTACCGGGAGGTGGGCGGCCACGCCTACGGAGGGGTGTATCCCGGTCCCGTCGGCGCGGTGCTGCAACCCGCGCTGGGCGTCGGATCCGCCGACCTCCCCTTCGCTTCCTCTCTGTGCGGAGCCTGCCGTGAGGCTTGCCCGGTGAGGATCGACATCCCCCGCTTGCTGGTCGGGCTGCGGCACAGGTTGGTCGACCGCAGCTCGTTCTCGTGGCTGGGCCTCGGTCTCGAGGCGTACTCCCGGGTGGCTTCCAACCCCACCGCCTGGAGGCTGTTCCTGTCGCTCGGCTCGTTTGGCTTGCGAACCGCCGCCCGCGACGGCTGGATCGGCCGCCTCCCGTTCCACGCCTCGGCTTGGACCGCCCACAGGGACCTGCCCGGGCCCGGCGCCCCGCCCTTCCGGGTGTGGTGGAGGAACCGCAACCGATGAGCCGCCTCTCCGAGTTCTTGGCGAGGATCGGAACCGCCCGGCTTCCTTCGGCACGGCCCGAGGTGCGAGCCCCCCAGCTCGACGCCACCGACCTGGTCAGCCTGTTCATCCGGAGGCTGGAAGAGGTCGACGGCGTGGTCCACCGCACCGACCCGGTGGAGGTCGTCGCCGGGCTCGCCCGCAGGTTGGGAACCGACCGGTACCTGAGCTGGGATCCCGACCGACTTCCCGTGCCCGGGCTGGTCGCCGAGCTCGAGACGCTGGGGATCGAACGCCACACGGGGCCGGGTCGGGAGGAGGTTCCTCTCGGGGTGACTGGAGCCGACGCCGGTCTCGCCGAGTCCGGCACCGTTGTTCTGATCGCCGGGCCCGGCCGTCCCCGCCACCCCTCCTTGCTCCCCGAGGTCCACGTCGCCCTGTTGCGGGTCGACCTGCTGCACCGGTCCCTCACCCACTGGATGTTGGAACACCCCCAGGCCTTGTCGGAGGGGTCGGGGCTGATCATGATCACCGGCCCCTCCCGAACCGCCGACATCGAGCAGCAACTCAACCTGGGGGTCCACGGCCCCCGGGAGGTGCACGTCGTCCTCGTGGGCGCCTGACCTCAGGGGAGGAGCAGCACCTTCCCGGTGGTCTCCCGGCCCTCCAACATGCGGTGGGCAGTGGCGGCTTCTGCCAGCGGGAGCCTGTGCCCGATCCGGACGGCCGGCTCATCCCCAGGTCGTCCTGGAGGATTCGGCAGGGTCGCCGTCCTAAGTTGGACACGTGGATGGCCGTCGGGCCTCCCGATTCGAGTTTGCACATACACACCGCCCAGCAGGTCCCTGAGCCATTCGACGTAGGAAGCGGGTACATACTCGTGGGGGTGCCCGTCTTGGCTCCACATATGGCCGGACAGCTCGAAGTGGCTCAAATCGAGGCAGCTGAGAATTGAACTTCCGTGCAACCTCTTGACATTGTTCAAGGGGGGGTATGTTAGGAGCATGATCATGCGGGGGGTATGCGTCTCACTGGCGGTCATCCTTTTCTTGGTGGCGCCCATCCCAACAGGTAAGGCATTTGACGACTTTTCGATCGGGTGCGGTGACGATTCCACCGTGAGCATCGGATTCAGTGACGATACCAGGTGGGATGCGTTGATTACGGCCGGATCGGATCAGGGGAAAACCCTGAAGTCAGCTGTGGAGCATGGCCGAAATATGTGGGTAGGCGGCGAGATCGAACGATGGCAGGGGGGGCCAGCTCTGGGTGGAGGTTCGCCTACAATGGTGATGTCGTTTCGCTGGAGATTACAGCGTGGGTCTTGACTGATTGCGCGAGCGACCACGTATGGTTCGACCCAGACAGCGTCGATAAGATGCTCGACGGCCGTATCGTCATGTCTGGCCTGGCAGCCCACGAGTGGGGACACGTATGGGGGTTAGGGCACGCGGGTCGGTACGATTCGCACGGTGGCGGACCTCCGACGATGAGTACCTGCTGGAACAACATGGACGAACAGCGCTTCATCGCCCAAGACGACAGCGCAGGCATCCAATTTCAGACCAACAAGTCGGGATCCTACGGGGCTGCAACTGCCAATCCATCGTTTGAAGAGGGAACCAGGTGGTGGGGATTTCAGAATGTCACTTACAGCAAAGTGTACTACTCAGGTGGTCAAGATGGCTCTCCCAATTACCTCCGTTTTGGCGGACCGTCGTCGTCGACGGCGATCTTTTCTACGGCTCGCCTTACAGACTCCTGGTACGATGGAGACCAGATCGGCGCTGACATCAAGGGTCGCGCTAACTACAAGAAGGCAGTCTCTTCTTCTTCGGGTCACCTAAAGGTCGTCGCGAAGTGGCGTCACGTTGACTACCCAGGGTCGGGAGCTGATCCCGTCTGTCAACTCGCTCCGGCCAGTCTCAATGAGACTCCGTCGATCGGTTCCTTTGAGTTTCAGGTGGTGAAATACTGCTATCCCGCTGACTCGTGGGGCTACTGCACGACATCTGTCGGTGAGGTAGCGTCTAGCGATAGTGGAGGGCGGAAGCCCGAGGGAGTGGATATGCGTATCGTGGTCTACAACCGGATGCAGATCCCAGGGTTGGGCTATGTGAATGTGGATGTAGACCGGGTCAGGATTCTGGTGCAGCCGAGCTGATGAGTCATAAGCGACGCTTCGGGTGGACGGTGGTCGGTGGGGTGGTGGGGTTAGGCATTCTCGTCATGATCGTCGCCCTGAGTCCTGTCGGTAGGGGAGCCCGCTCGAGCCAGTGGCCAGGTGTCGTCTTCGTAGGTCGCAACTTGGTGGCTACCGTGAAAGTCCTAGCGAAGACGGCAGAAGTCGACTACGCGGGGGGGACCAGGGCTTCGGTTCTCGAGGTGGAGGTGCAGGAGGTCCATTGGGTGGGCCAGCCCGAACCTTCCTTGGTCGAGACGCCGGAGGTAGCTCCCGGAGACCGATTCGAGGCTCTCTCACCGCCCGGGTACGACTACCGGGTCGGGGAAACTTACGCGGCCTCGTTCAGCTATCACGGATCGTACTCGACGGTCTCCTGGTGGCTTGCAGAAGGGATTGCTGTCGATGGCCGCGTCGTGACCAGCGAAGACGATCCGGAGGCAGTCCAGGCGCTGTTCTCGACGATGGACGCGTCGGACGGTGACATAGACCCTCCGGGCGAGTTCCTTGCGGAATTGGCTGCCGAGTGGGAGGCGTGGCTCAACGCCCGCGACCGAGGGGTTCCTGTCGCGGCTCGACCTTTGGGACCCCTGCTCAGGGCGATGTTCACGGAAGCAGGGATGATCCCCGACGGAAGCCAGGATGGTCCTGGCCAGCCTCTTGACTTCGTTGATCTTCCACCTGAGCAGAGGGTCTTCCCTAGCGACTTTTCGGATGCGCCAGAAATGCTTGCTCGAGCCGAGCAGGCCTTCGGGATCACATGGGTGCCCCTGGAGGCGATGATTCTTCATGACGGGACGATCGGCGATTCACCGTCTTTGGCGTTGTGGTTTCCCGGTGTCGGTCGCACTGCCGAGTTCTTCATCGACTCAGACACAGGAGTCACGATCGTCAGCTCCTTGGTACCGAAAGGAAAAGGGTTCGAGATCGTCGCATTCCCGCCTACAGTCGCAGAGGATGGCCTTCGGACATGGAACCGTACGATCGCCCGCGTAGTTGCGCAGGAGCGTCAGCCGGACGGACTCTATCTGGTGATAGATGTTCGGGGTGATACTCCCACGGTCGAGTCCCTGTTGGAAGATCAATACTTCCAGTTGGTCCTCGACATGCAGAACGTTCTCGACGGAGGCGTGACAGGTGGCTAATCAGGAGCTGGATAGCAGCCCCGAATCCCACCCAACCGCCCCAAGATCGGCCAACTGTGGCAGTGGCCGGCGGACTCCATGACGGGCTCACCTGACGAGCCCGGCATGGTGCGGTACGCCTCGCCGAACACATGTGGGTAGTTCCCGAGATGGCCAATACCAGGGCCTCGACTGCCCTGGCAGGGGATCGCCGATCGGCGCCTGACCTCAGGGGAGGAGCAGCACCTTCCCGGTGGTCTCCCGGCCCTCCAACATGCGGTGGGCAGTGGCGGCTTCTGCCAGCGGGAGCCTGTGCCCGATCCGGACGGCCAGCTCGCCGGATTCGATCCAGGAGAACAGGTCGGAGGCACGTCGCTCCAACTCCTCCCGGGTGGCGATGTAGTGCTGCAGGCTCGGACGGGTCAAGAACAGAGAACCACGGCGCCCCAGTTCCAGAGGAGCGATCGGATCCACCGGCCCCGAGGCGTTCCCGAACTGGACCATCATCCCCCGCATCCGGATCAGGTCGAGGCTCGCCATGAACACCGCCTTCCCCACCCCGTCGTAGACCACGTCGAACGGCTTGTCGGACCCGGTGAGCCGCCGGGAGGCCTCGGCGAAGTCGTCGGACCGGTAGTCGATCACGTGGTCTGCTCCGGCGTCGCGGGCCAGCTCCACCTTCTCGGGTCCGCCCGCCGTGGCTACCACCTCGGCTCCCTTCCGTTTGGCCAACTGCACCAACAGGAGTCCCACGCCGCCCGCTGCGGCGTGGATCAGACAGCGATGCCCCGAGCCGAGCGGAAAGGTGTCGGTCACCAGGTAATGGGCGGTCATGCCTTGGAGCATCACCGCCGCCGCGGTCTCCAGGTCCACCCCGTCCGGTACCCGCACCGCCATGCGGGCCGGTACCCGCACCAACTCGGCGTAGGAACCCAACACCGAGGTCCACGCCACCCGGTCTCCCGGCGACCAGCCCTCCACCCCAGGTCCCACCTCCACCACCGTGCCGGCCCCCTCCTGTCCGGGAACGAACGGAGTCTCGGTGGGGTACAGGCCCATCCGGTTGTAGACGTCGATGAAGTTGAGGCCCGCCGCCGCCAGCCTCACCACCAGCTCACCCTCTCCGGGGGTCGGGTCTGGCATCTCGACCAACTCCAACACTTCCGGTCCGCCGTGCCGGTCGACGCGGATCGCCTTCATCTGTCACCTCCCGGTTCCACCTTCCATCCTCTCCTCGCCAGCTCGTCGGCCAGCACCTGGTCCGGATAGCCGGTCAGGTCGGGTATCGGCTGGTCCTGTCCGAGGAGCATCCCCACCGTGTCCCTGAGTGTGCGGGCCCAGGCCCGGCCGGTGGCGGTGCCGTGGTGGGTCAGGGTGCCGTCGGGGTTCACCACGTAGACCCGGGCTTCCATCCTGGGGTTCGACCTCGACCCCTTCTCCCCGTAGACGAGCAGCACCGCTCCCACCGGCACGTCTTGGATCCCCCCGGCGGCGATGAAGTCTCCTTCGAACGCCCAGCCCGAACGGCGCTCCGGGTCGACCCGTCGGACCACCTTCGCCCAGTTCTTGCCTCTCTCGTCCCCGACCAGAGGGACGTCGACCGCAACCAGCGGGGAGTCCATGGGCCACGAGACTAGGGGATCGGGAAGCGG
The DNA here is from genome assembly GCA_026002975.1 of Acidimicrobiia bacterium. Classification (GTDB taxonomy): domain Bacteria; phylum Actinomycetota; class Acidimicrobiia; order Spongiisociales; family ZC4RG35; genus BPGJ01. The sequence continues at coordinate 98,763 of BPGJ01000002.1, read as the reverse complement.
CCCGATCACCGGGGCTCTAACGTGGGGCCCGATGGCGAGACTACGGCTGTTCGCCGGTTTGAAGGACCTGGCCGGCACCGGGATGCTCGATGTGGACGGAGACTCGGTGGCGGAAGTGGTCGAAGCCGCCGAGAAACGACTCGGAGTCGACCTCCGGTCCCGGCTCGACCGGGTGCGGATCTGGGTCAACGGGGAGGAAGCCGGGTTGGACAGGCCGGTAGGGGAGGACGACGAAGTCGCCCTGCTCCCTCCTGTATCGGGCGGATCGACCCGCGAACTCCCGATGAGCCCCGAAGTGATGGTTCCCATCCTGGTGCTCGTCTCGCTGGCGGCAGCCAACCTGGTCGACGGGGTCGCCTGGTGGGCGGCCGCGGTGGTCGGCGTGGCAGGTCTCTGGGCGTGGGACGTCGTCTCGGCGTTGGAGGACCGGGGACACGACATACCTCTGGTCCCTGCGTTGATCGCCGTGTTGGGATCGATGGTGTCGGCGCATCTGCTCGGTCCCGCCGGCTTCTACTGGGGGCCCGCGCTGGCCGTGGTAGCGGTGTTGGGGGTGGGGTGTCGCCTCCGATTCCTCCCGGATGCTCACCATCCTCGCTCCCGCCCTGGTGGTCGCCCTGGTGGCGGCGACCATGGTCGGTTCTCTGCTACTGGCCCACGGGGTCTCGTCACCACCGGCCAGGGCCACCGCCGCTTTCCTCCTCGGGGTGGGAGCCGCCGTGGTGTTGGGTTTGGCGGTGGAGCGGCTGCCGACCGTCCCCTTCGTCGACCCCTTCTCGGTGTCGGCCTCGGCCGCGGTCGCCGGGGTGCTGATCGGCGCGGCGGTGTGGGAGCTGGACCTGGTCGGGTTCCTCATCGTCGGTTTGGCCATGGCGGTGTCTTTGGTGGCCGGCCGGGGTCTGGGATCCATGCTCCGGACGCGACGGGTCCAGCTCATCGACCTTCCACCCGGGATGGTCTCGGCGTTGGACGGGGTGGTGCTGGCCGCCTGCGTCCTCTACCCGATGTTGCGGCTCGTGGCGGGGGGCTGAACCCTCCCCCGGGGCGGCCCGGCTAGCCTGGGCGGGCATGAACCTCCGTACGGTCGTCGGAGGGATCCTCCTCATCGTGTTCGCGGCGACGTTCGGCGCTGCGCAGCCCGCCGCGGGGGTGACCAAGAGCCAGGTAGACGAGGCTTGCGCATCGTCCGCCGGCCAGTACGAGGAATACCAGCGAGCCTACGACGCCTTCGTGGAGGCGTCCCTCGCCTACGAGGAGGTCCTCCAGGAACAAGAAGCCCTCCGGGCGAAACGGGAGAGGGTGGCGTCCATCGCCCAGCGGCGTGAGGCGGACATGGAGGCCACCGAAGGGGAGATCCAGCGGCTGGCGGTCGAACTGTACATGCAGGGAGGAGCCGGCCAACCCGGGCTGGTCCTGATGGCCGACTCCCTCGACCAGCTCCTCACCGGCTCCGAGTTCCTCACCGCCGCGACGGGGGACGCGGTGGAGACCCTGGACGACCTGGTCGCTCTCCGGGCGGACCTCGAGCGGTTCCAAGGTGAGTTGGCGCAACTCGACGCCGAGCTTCGCCAGGTGGAGGCCGAACGCCTCACCATCATGCAGCAGCAGCAGGAGGCAGCCCAGGCGGAACGGGCCGCCTGGGAGAAGCTGTCGGCCCGGTGCAAACAGCTCCGAGCCCAGTACGAGGCTCAGCTCGCCGCCGAGCGAGCCCGGCGGGCCGCCCGGTCCGGGAGCGCGGCTTCAGGAGTCGGGGCGATATCCGGGTTCGTCTGCCCGTTCCCCGGTTCGTCGTTCATCGACTCGTGGGGATTCCCACGGTCGGGCGGTCGCACCCACAAGGGCACCGACATGATGGGACCGTACGGCGCGCCCCTGGTGGCGGCTTCTTCGGGAACCGTCTGGGTAGGCAACGGCGGGTTGGGAGGACGCACCATCTGGCTGATCGCCGACAACGGCTACGCCTACTACTACGCCCACCTGTCCGACTGGGCGGTGTCGAGTGGGCAGCGGGTCTCCGCCGGCCAAGTGGTGGGCTACAACGGGGACAGCGGCAACGCCAGAGGAGGCGCCCCGCATCTGCACTTCGAGATCCACCCCGGCGGCCGCGGCGCCCCGGCGGTCAACCCCTATCCGACGCTGGTCGCCGCCTGCCGGTAACCTGGGTGTTCGTGTCAGACCGAAGACGCCGCCGCATCGACCAGGTCCTCGATCCCGAGTTCCTCGCCGATCTCGACGAGGCACCCCTGGAACAACTCCGGGCGAGGAAGGCGCTCGCCTCAGAGGTCGAGAACGAGCTGAGCTACTACCGGCGGGTCCTCCACGGCCGGATCGACTTGATCCGCTTCGAGCAACGTAGACGCAGGGGCGAAGAGACACGGCGACTGATCGACGCCCTCCCCGAGATCCTGTCGGAGCAGCTCGGACGGGGCGGGTCGGAGATGCCCAGGACCTTCGTCACCGACCTCCCACCCCTTCCGGACACGGGAAGGCGCGACATCGACCACATCCTCTCCGACGAGGTTCTGCTCCGGTTGGACGAGATGTCCGACGAGCGGCTCCAGGTCTCCCTCGACGCCCTCCTCGCCATGGAACGGGAGGTGTCCGAGAGCCGCAGGCGGGTGCAACAGGTGGAGGACCGCCTCGGCGAGGCGCTGGCCGAACGTTATCGCTCCGTCGGCGCCTGAACCGGACCTATGGAAGTCCGGTTCCTGAGGGGAGGGGTGGTCGAGGCCGTACACCTGGTCGCCGCCGTCGCCCTCGACGTGGAAGGCCGGGTCCTCCTCCAAACCGGACCGACGGACCGTCCGTTCTGGTACCGCTCGGCGTCGAAACCCTTCCAGGCGGCGGTGGCCCAGGATTCGGGCGCCGACCTCGACGATGAACGCCTAGCGGTCGCTGCCTCCAGCCACGACGCAGATCCGGTGCACGTAGCGCTGGTGGAGTCGATGCTGCACGAGGTCGGATTGACCGAGGAGGATCTTCGCTGCCCGGCGGCCTGGCCGAAGGGTGATACCGCTCGACGTTTGGCGCACTCCTCGGGAGCGGATCGGCCCCGGCGGGTATGGCACAACTGCTCCGGGAAACACGCCGCCATGTTGCGCGCCTGTGTTGCTTCGGGCTGGGACACCGAAACGTATCTGCACCCGGAGCATCCGCTGCAGCGCCTTATCGCCCAGGAGATGGAGAACGTCGCGCCGTTACGGGGCGGGGTCGACGGATGCGGAGTGCCGGTCTTCGGTGGCGACTGTCTGGATCTGGCCCGGGCCTACCGGGAGCTGGTGACCGACCCTCGCCGTGGTTCGGTCACCCGGGCGATGAGTCGGTTTCCTGCCCTGGTGTCGGGGGTCGGGAATGCAGATGCAGTCGTGGCTTGTTGGCTCCATGCGGTGGCGAAGCGTGGAGCGGCCGGCTGTCTCGGGTTGGGTCTGTTCGAGCTGGGTTCGGTCGCGGTCAAGGTGTGGGACGGCGACGGAACGGCGGTGGGACCGGCCGTCTTGGAGGTGTTGAACCGCCTCTCCTGGATTCCGACCGGGATCGGTGACCGGCTGGGCGCCGAGCTGACCCCCCGGATTGTGGGGGGCGACGCCGAGGTGGGTAGCGTGCGAGTGATCTTCGATCCCCCGTGAGACGACACGACGACTGGTCCACTCCGAGTTTCGATCTGGAACCGACCGCCCCTGCGGTCGGTCCGTTCCCACGTCGACCCTTCCTGTCGGCAGTGCATCGACTGGAGTCGTGCAAGCTCGAGTTCGTCGAATCGGGCACGGCTCTCCTCGCCCTGTGTCGCTCCGAGGATCGTCTCAGGTTCGTCGGTTCGCCCGACCTCACCGACTACCACTCACCTCTGGGGACCGGCGTCGCCGACCTGGTGGAGGCCCTGGCGACCGAGGTGCCGTCGGGCACCGTGTTCGAGCTGGATTCGCTTCCCCTGGAGGCCGCCAAACCCGTCGTGGCGGGCCTCGAGGCGGCAGGACTGGCGGTGGAGACCGTCGACGACGGGGTGACCGCGGTGTTGGAGCTGCCCGACGACTTCGGGGAGTACCTCCGAAAGATCGGAAAGAAGCAGCGCCACGAGGTACGGAGGAAGAAGCGCCGCTTCGAGGAAACGGTAGGACCGGTCCGGCTGGAGACTCATCACGGGCCGGGCTGGGCGTTCGACGAGTTCATCCGGCTGCACCGGTTGGCGCCGGGGGCCAAAGGCGGGTTCATGACCCCCGACCGGGAGGAGTTCTTCCGTTCCCTGGCCGCCACCCCGGGATGGCGGATCGATCTCCTCCGCAGGGGGGATCGTGCCCTGGCCTGCTCCTTCGCCTTCTCCGACCAGGAGGGGATCTACCTGTACAACGGGTCCTACGACCCCGACTGGGCGGAGGCGTCGCCCGGTGTGGTCTTGCTCACCTCGCTCATCGAACAGTCGATCGCCGAAGGGCTGCGCCGCTTCGACTTCTTGAAGGGAGACGAGGAGTACAAGTTCCGGCTGGGGGCGGAGCCTCGGGGGTTGTACAGGGTGAGGGCGGTCAAATGACCGTCCGCCGGGTGGCGTTCCTCTCCCTCCATACCTCCCCGCTGCTGCAGCCGGGCCGGGGCACCGCCGGGGGGATGAACGTCTACCTCGACGAACTGGCCAGAGCCATGGCCGCCCGGGGCGTAGAAGTGGAGGTCTTCACCCGGAGTCATCGGAGGGGTCTCGACCCCGTGGTGGAGGCCGACGGCGGCTACCGGGTTCACCACGTCGTGTCCGGCCCCCTGGGGTCGGCCGGCCCCTCCGACTGCGCCAGGCACGTCCCCGAGTTCGTCGACGGAGTCCTCGCTCGATTCGACGGTTCGCCTCCCGACCTGCTGCACAGCCACTATTGGCTGTCCGGCTGGGCCGGACTGGCGATCAAACGGGCGACGAGCCTCCCGCTAGCCCACTCTTTCCACACCCTCGGTCGGGTCAAGAACCTGACCAGACGGGGAGACGATCATCCAGAACCCCTGCTCCGGATAGCCGCCGAGCTGGAAGTGGTCCGGGGTGCGGACTGCCTGGTGGCGGCCACCCCACTGGAGGCGGAAGACCTGATGTTGCACTACGGAGCCGACCCGGCACGGATCTGCACCTCGCCTCCGGGCGTCGACCACACGGTGTTTCGTCCCGGCGACCGTGTCCAAGCCCGGCGTCGCATCGGTGTCGACCCGTCCGGACGACTGGTGCTGTACGCAGGTCGCATCCAGCCTCTGAAGGCGGTCGATGTTGCCCTGGCGGCGTTCGCCGAGGTGCGCCGCGACGTGGCGGACGCCCGAATGCTGATCCTGGGGGGCCCGTCGGGTAGGGGCGGAGCCAGGGAGTTGGCGAGACTCCAGGCCTACGTCACCGAGGCGGGGATCGCCGACCGGGTGGAGTTCAGATCGCCGGTACCCCACCGGGAGCTGGTCTGGTATTACCGGACAGCCGACGTGGTGATCGTGCCTTCCCGCAGCGAATCCTTCGGCCTGGTCGCGGCCGAGGCGCAAGCCTGCGGGGTTCCGGTGATTGCATCCCGGGTAGGAGGGTTGGGCCACGTCGTGTCCGACGGTGTCACCGGGATCCTGGTCGACGGATGGGACCCGGCCGACTACGCCGTCGCGTTGCGGAAGCTGCTCACCGCTCCCGAACTGGCAGCCGAGATGGGCCGGGCCGGGGTGGAATGGTCGGCCCGGTTCTCGTGGGACGCCGCAGTCGATCGGCTCCTCGAGCTCTACCGGGGCGTGCTTCGTCGTGCTGGATGAGCTCCTCGCCCGCCGGATCGGCGACTGGGTCGCCGATCCCGACTCCGACGTCGTCTACGCCGAGCAGGTGGGAGACGCCTGGGCGGTGCGGATGGTTCAGGGAGTGAGAGACGCCACCACCGTCTGGTTCGTTCCGGGCCAACGGACCCTCCAGGTGGAGGCCTACGTCATTCCGGCTCCTCCCCGACGGGCAGGAGACGTATACCGGATCTGCCTGATGAGGAACCACGGACGCCGCAGGGTGTGGTGGGCCCTCGACCCGGACGGTTCGGTGGTCCTGAGAAGCCGGGTCGGAGTAGAGGAAGCGAACTGGGGACTACTCGACGAGCTGCTCGGCGAGATCTACGAGCAGGTGGAGACCACCTTTCGCCTGCTGGTAACGGTGGGTTTCCGATGATGTGGACAACCCACCTGTGGATATGTGGATCGGCCTGTGGAGAACCGGAAACCCCTTGACGGCCGCGACCGAGGTATCTACGTTCGAGGATCCAGGCGACGCCCGAGGTGCCGAGCCGGCGCACCGCCCCCGTTTCGGGGAAGTGCGGGGAGGTAGACCGGTCAGGTTCCTCGGGCGTTCGCCACGAGGACCATCCAGCCGATTCGGGAACCTTCGATTCAGTCGATCCGGAGCGGTGGGCCCCCAGGGCGGGTGACCAGGTAGCCGGGCCCCGGCTCGAGCTCCACCAGTCGGTACTGAGGGTCGGCCGGTTTCACCTCGGGGGCTCCCACCGGCTCTGCAGTTGGAACGGCCGCCGGTCGGGCCTTGGGTGCCGAATCCTTGGCGGGAGGCTTCGTTTCGGCCGCCGGTGCCGGTTTCGGGGTGGTGGACTCGGCGAGCACCGCGGTGGGCACGGTGGTGGTGGTCGTAGGCGCGGTGGTGGTCGTGGTCGTGGTCGGGGCGGGAGCCGTCGACTGTTTGAAGATCACGGTGACGAACAAGGTCCCGTTTTCGTCCCGGGCGGCACCCACGCCCACCGCGTCGAAGGGACCGAGGATGTTCTCCCGGTGGCTGGGCGAGTTCATGAAGGCGTCGTGGAGCACCGCCGGGTCGGGTCCCATGCCGACGTTCTCGCCGAGCAGGGACCAGCCGCTGGTAGCCGAGGAGAGCTGAGAGCTGGTCGAGTGGAAGATCTTCCCCTCGGCGATCATCCGGTCGGTGTGTCTACGGGCGTAGGACACGAGATCGGAGTGCACCTCCAGTGGTTGGAGGCCGGCAGCTTTCCGGCTCTGGTTGATCAGGGACACGAACTGCGACTCGGCTCCGCTGTCGGCCGCCGCCACCCCGAAGGTGGCGAACACCATCAGAGCTGTCAGCACCACACCGAGCAGACGACGGGACGGCATGTCCATCCCATCGGCGCTTCGCCTCGGATGCTTGAGGGGGGATCGGCCTAGCGGCTCACGACCTGACTAGTCACCGCCGGATCAGACCCCGAACATGACCTCCCGCAGGTTCACCGGTTTGAGTTCTAGGGTGTCGAGGTCGATCCGAGCCGAACCCAACCTGAGACCTCTCATTCCCTCTCCGGCGTTGGTCAGCACCCGAAGGTGGCCGTCGGAGTATTCGAGCCGGCCGAGTCCCCTGCAGCGGCCCCGTTCGTCGTGGACCCCCACCAGCATTCCGTCCAGCCGGGCGAGGTCGAGACCTACCGGCAGGGTCGGGGCGAACACCGTCGGTCTGACCCTCCATCGTTCGAGGGGAGGGGCGAACGCCTCTTTCAGCCGCACCGCCCTGCGCATGGCCCGCTCCTCGGGCGACGCCGGGATCACATCCGGATCGGCTGGTACCGCGATCACCTCCACCGAGAAGAATCGGCGGAGCATCCCGATGATGGGCTCGAGTTCGGCGCCCCGCTGCAGAGCCACCACCAGTTCCGGTCGGGCCAGCTCGGTCATGTGGTACTTGAGGGTTTCCCCCGCCACTCCCGACACGGTGGAGTCGGTGTCGATCAACACCAGCTCGGCGACCAGTCGGGCTTCCTCGCAGAGCACCGCGGTGGCGGTCACAGCCTGGAGAACCAGCCGGGCCGAGGTGATACCTCCCACGAACCGGAGGTCGTCGGCCACCGCCAACGATTCGAGATCTGCTCTGGTCCGCATCAGCTTCAACCCGACGCAGGTGGGTGGGCCGACCGTGGTGTTGCCGACGTCGGCGTCCACATAGGCAACCGTTCGGCCCTTGGCGAGCGCCTCGGCGGCCACCCGCCGTGCCAGGGTGGTCTTGCCGGTGTCCAAGCCCCCGATGAACATCACCGAACCGGCTTCGGCGAGCCTGGAGGCGAGGTGTCGGGGCGGTTCCATGGCTGTGGGCGATGGTAGGTGGACTTGAGCGCCAGGCTTCGAGCGCCGAGACTTGGTGGGATGAAACCGATCTCTTTCCTGTCCGACTTCGGTCTGGCCGACGAGTTCGTCGGGGTGGTGCACGGGGTTCTCGCCAGGTTGGCCCCGGACTCTCGGGTGATCGACGTCACCCACGGCATCCGCAGGGGTGACGTGCGAGCCGGGGCCCTGGCCCTCACCCGGGCGGTCCAGTACCTGCCCGAAGGGGTGGTGCTGGCGGTGGTGGATCCCGGGGTGGGCACCAGGAGGCGGGCGATCGCGGCGGAAACCGGAGTCGGCTTCTTCGTGGGGCCCGACAACGGGCTGCTGTCGCCGGCCGTCGCCATGTTGGGGGGTGCGTCCAAGATCGTGTCGATCGAGAATCCTGAGTTCCGGCTCCCGAGCAGGGGTGAGACCTTCCACGGTAGGGACGTCTTCGCCCCGGCGGCCGCCGTGCTGGCCTCGGGTGAAGCCTCCGTCGACGATCTGGGGCCGGAGGTCGACCCCGACGAGGTGGTGCCGCTGCTGCTTCCTCTGCCCGAGGTCGAACCCGGTCGGATCAGGGCGGAGGTGCTCTGGGTGGACGGTTTCGGCAACGTGCAACTGAACGTGTCGCCCGAAGACATGGCTGCCGCCGGGTTCCGATCCGGGTGGGACCGTCGAGGTGGTTGTGGGGGCGACCACCCGACCGGTCCGGTGGATGACGGCGTACGGGGAGGCGGAGCCGTCCGGGCGCGCTCCTCCACGTCGACTCGGCGGGTTTGATCGCCCTGGCGGTCAGGGATGGGCGGGCCGACGAGTCGTTCGGGCTCAGGGAGGGGGCGGGACTGACGCTGGTGGGTTCAGCAGCTCCCAACCCTGGATGATGCCGGCCACGGCGATGAGCACCAGGAGCACGAGGATCACCACGGCGGTGGCTGGACGCATCGGAGAGGAGTCAACCCGTTCGGGGCGTGTCCGCCAAACCGACGCGTTGGGACCCCCGTTGCCGGGGGTCCCAACAGGTGGAGGGTGGCCGGCTCCGTTGGGGCGGGCTGGGAGGCTATCCGATCACACCTTGGACGAGCCCTTGGCAGGGCTTGAACGTGCCCTCGGCGTGACAGGGAGGGGAGCCGATCCACCCTCGCACGTCAGTTTACATCGACACCGGAGAGTTCAAGGTTGAGCCGAAAATCCGTGGAGTTCCTCACCCGGCCGGGATGTCACCTCTGCGAGGACGCCCTGCCTGTGGTGCGCCGGTTGGCGAGGCTGGTGGGCGTCCAAGTGGTGGAGGTGAACGTCGAGTCGGATCCGCGGATGGCGGTGGAGTGGGGACTGCGGATCCCGGTGGTGCGAACCGCCGGAGGGCGGGTGCTCGCCGAAGGTCGCGTCTCGGAGCTGCCGCTGCTGATCGGTCTGCTGCGGGTCCGGATCTCAGGGGGTGGTTGAACCTTCGCCTTCGGTGGGCATCTGTCCCTCGGCGGGGGCCTCACCTTCAGCGGGGGCCTCACCTTCGGCAGGGGTCTCACCTTCGGGAGGTTGCACCAGACCGCAGTCGATCATCGTCTGGTCCGGGTCGGCGTTACCGAACCGGATCCGCTCGAAGGCGCTGACGGCTGCGATCTGTTCGGCGGTGAGCTGACCCTCGAACCCGGGCATGATCCCCACCCCACCGACCGGCTTGCCCACGTCGCCGTAGGTAGAGCGGCCCGCCGCCTGGAACCCGTTGGTGCCCAGGCTCACCCATTCTACGTGGTCGACGCAGCTGCCGAAGACCGAGACCACCGCACCCAGGGCAGGGCCCACCCCGCCCTGGCCGGACGCTCCGTGGCATCCGGCGCATCCCGCCGAGGTGTACAGCTCTTCGCCCATCGTCAGGAACCGACCCACGTCGCCTCCACCGGCTCCCCGCCCCTCGAAGGGGCTGCCGTCGCAGTTGCGCACCTCCCCGCTGAAGCGGTCCACCGCGAGTCGCAGTCCGCCTTCGTCACAGGCAGAAGCGGTGTTCACCGTCCCCGCCAGATAGAGGAGCCCGAAGGCGGGGATGAGGAGGAACGCCACCTTCATCCAGTTCGGCACCTCCCAGGAGGTGCGTTCTTTCAGACCGACGGTCGGCACCGTCACCACCACCGGGTAGTCGGCTGCCTCGTCGGGTCCGACTCTCTCGGGAACCGGTGGCGGAGCCGGAGGTGCCGCGGGTGGGGGTGTGGGAGCCGGTTGCGGTGCAGCGGGCTCGGGCTGGGGGGCTTCGACGGGGGGCGCCCCGGCGGCCGGGGCTTCGGCGGCCGGCGTTTCGGCAGCCGAAGGGCTCTCGGCGGCAGGTCCGCCGGAGGGTGCGGCCTCCCCGCCCGCCCAGGCGGCGAGGATCTCCTCGACGGACACCCCGGCGGCTTTGGCTCGGGCCTCGGCCGACCGTTTCACCAGCGGCTCGGGGATCCCCAGCTTGGCCGCGGCGGCTGCCACCAGATCCTGGCTCATCAGGTCGACTCCATCAGGTAGGCGATCAAGTCGTCGAGGGTTTGGTCGTCGAGAGCGTACCGGGGATGACCTCCCGCACCGCCGAGCACGGCCCGGAGGTCGTCCGCCGACTCTACCCGGCTTCCCACATGGGCCAGGTCGGGTCCGATCCGCCGCCGGCCCAGCACCTGGTTGGTGTCGGCCAGGGTCACCGGACCGAGGTCGGCGTCGGCCACTATGGGACGGACCATCTGGGTGTGGCAGGCGACGCATCCCTCGGCCAGGTACACCTCTTGGCCGGCCAGCGCAGAGGAGGTGTACGGAACCCGGGACGAATAGACCGGGTTGTCGTTCACCGGCGCCGCAACCGCCGCGAACCCGGCGAACACGGTGAGGAGGAACACCGCCACCGCCCCCGCCGCGATCGCCAGGGGACGGTCCGGTCTGCCCTCCAACACCGGCACCGCGGCTGGTCGGGTCGCGATCCCGGGAGCAGCCGGGGCCGCAGGCGGGGGTGTGGGAGCCGGTTGGGGCGGTGCGGCTGCAGGCGCCGGTGCGGGTTCGGGTTCGGGTGCGGCCGGGGTGGTCTCCTCGGCGGTGGCCTCCGCCTGGGTCGCAGCCTGGGTCGCAGCCTGGGTTCCCGAAGGGGCGGCCTCCCCGCCCGCCCAGGCGGTGAGTATCTCCTCGACGGACACCCCGGCGGCTTTGGCCCGGGCCTCGGCCGACCGTTTCACCAACGGCTCGGGGATCCCCAGCTTGGCCGCGGCAGCTGCCACCAGCTCCTGGCTCATGCCACCCCCTCCTCGACCAGCACCTCGGCGACGTCCGCCCGCCCCGACGTGAGGGTGCGGAACACGGTGAGGACGAGCAGGACCTGGCCCACCGTGGCCAGCAGCCCGGTGAGGATCGCCAGGCCCGACAGCAGGTCGGCCTGCCCGGCCGAGAACATCCAGCCTTCACCCACGTCGGCGAACGCGCCGGTGTACGACCCTCCCGTCCAGGCGAAACCCCTGACCATCCCGGCCGCCATCAGGAGCAGAGCGGTGGCCCCCGCGCCCAGGGCGACCAACCGGATCTGGTAGACGGCCGTCGAGGCCGATTCGAGTCGGCGGCCGGTGAGAGCCGGGACCATCAGATACATCCCGGAACCCAACAGGAGACCTCCCACACCCAACACGACCAGGTAGACGACGCCGTCCCAGTACTCGGTCAGCCCGACCAGAGCGGCAGGCGCCCGGAAACCGGCCGCTGCCCACGCCAGGGAGGCCACCACCAGCAACCCGCCGCCTGCCAGCGCCGCCAACACCGGCGGGTCGTCCGACACCTCCGCCCACGACCGTTCGGTGGTCGACGCCAACACGCCGGCGATGGCCAGCGCCGCCACCGGGAAAGCCAACCCGAACACGGCTGCCACCGGATCCACCCAGTCGGGTGTGGGACCCAAAGAGAGCTGGGACACACCGGCCCACGACCCGGCGAAGGCCAGCGACCAGAAACCCGCCTGGGCGAGGACCCGGCCCGACAGCGGACGGTCCCCGGCTTTGGCTACGACGTACAGGGCCACCCCGACCCCCATGGTCGCCACCCACAGGGTGGAGAACCCGGCGGTGAAATGGGCCGCACCCAGTTCCCGTCCGAGCGACGCCAACCCGGGGAGGTTCCCGACCAGGTAGAGGAGAGGCAGCCACAGCACACCGGCCGCCAGGTACCACAGAGCCACGTATCCCGACCGCAGGGTGCGGGCTCTGACCGTCTGGAGGGTCACCAGGGACGGAACGAGCAACGCGGCCAGCACCAGGACGTCCAGCCAGAGAGGGAACCCGAACGGCTCCACCCCGTCGCCCCGCCCCGCCATCACCCACACCATGCCCACCAGTGTCGAGCCGACCGTTCCGAACAGGCCCAGGTAGGCGATCCGGACACCCCACAGACCCACCCCGGTCAAACGGGGCAGCAGGTAGTAGGCGGCGCCCACGAAGCCGGGCACCAGCCCGCCCAGCATCACCGCGGCCCACGCCGCCGGCCGGAGACGCCCATAGGAGACCGCTCCGGCCAGCAGATCGCCGAAAACGGCACCGACCTGGGTCAGGAGAACCAGCACCGCCCCGAAAGCGAAGAACGAGGCGGCGACGAGAAGGTGGGCCAGGGCGACCTCGTCGCCGCGGCGGGGGTCGTGCTGCTCGTGGCCGGTGTGATCGGTCATCGGGAACGGGCGGCAGCATAGCGACACCGGGGAACCCGCCCGGCCGTCCCGACAGCCGGGCCGAAGGCGGTAGCCTGGATTCGACGGCGCGTTTCGGCCCCGGCCGGGAACGTGCTACAAATCGCCGCGGTCGGCGTCGGTCGCGGCCGACGGGAGCGGTCACCTGGAGACGACATGTACCGGTTGGGACAGCTCGACGAAGCACAGAGGTTCAGGATCGGGACCGCCCTGCTCGCCGTCGGGGCGGTGCTGATGGCGGTAGGTGTGATCCTGGTCCATTACGCCCAGTTCCCCCAGACCCAGCTCGTCGACGGCCGGGAAGTGCCGGTGGTGGTGGACTACTTCAACTGGATCCCCCGGGGTTGGCTGCCCAAGGCGGTCGGCTACCTGATCGCATTCGCCGCCTCCCAGGCGTTGCTGGCCGGCGCGGCCATCCTCTGGGTTCTCAACCAGAAGATGACATGGGCGCGGGCCGCGTTCGCGGCGTTCCTGGCCTGGATCGAGTTCGTGCTGATCTTCGGGATCGTGCCGTCGGAGTGGTTGAACCTGTCCCAGACCGACCTCGACTGGAGCTACCAGCGGGAGGCGTTCGAGATCCCGTCGTGGCTGCTGCTCGGCAACGAAGTGACGGTGAGCCTGGGAGCGATCAAGGACGCGATCAGCGGCACCTACAACCTGGTGGCCCTGTTCGGCGCCGCGGTGTTCGCCTACAAGCTGCAGGACATCTCCAAGCAGCCCGCCAGGCCCGCCGCCGCCGAGCCGCCCAAGTCGCCGTACGGACGTCCGTTGGTGAGAGGGGAGGGCTGACATGCCTCGCGGTGTCGTAGACGAGACTCCTCCCTTCCGGGACGACTACCAGCTGGTGCTGGTCGAGGAGGACTACTTCAAGGACAAGGTCCGTCCCAAGCAGTTCCTCCACATCGACCAGTCCGAATGCATCCTCTGCGAGGGATGCGTCGACATCTGCCCCTGGAAGTGCATCCACTATCTTTCGGTGGAGGCCATCGGCGAGGCGGTCAACGTCGATGATCCCCGGGCCGACCAGACCAACTTCGGGATCTTCGTCGTCGACGAGGACGAATGCACCCGGTGCGCCCTGTGCATCGACCGGTGCCCTACGGGGGTGATCTCCCTCGGGAAGTTCGAGGGGTCGCTGGCCCAACAGGCCGAGGAGCTCGGTCTCAACCGGCGTCCCTGGGAGGTCGACACCGGCCAGCGGGACTTCAAGCTGGGTTACGCCTACGGGATGAGATGGTAGGAGAGGAGAGAAGTGGCCAACGGTGACGGAAGGACCGGACTCCTCGAGCGGGTCCAGGAGAAGACCACCGAGCTGATGGACCGGGTGCGGGGATCCCAGTTCGTCGAGTCGGTGCTACGGCCCGGCTCTCCATTCAAGAAGGGCTACACCGACAGCCCCCGCAACCGCTCCTACGTGATCATGAACAACGTCCTCTATCACCTCCACCCTGTGAAGGTGAAGCGGCACGGGGTCAAGCTCAGCTACACCCTGTGTTTGGGCGGTCTCTCCTTCTTCCTGTTCATCCTGCTGACCATCACCGGCATCTTCCTCATGTTCTACTTCGCGCCCACCGCCGACCGGGCCTACGCCGACGTCCAGGCCCTGTCGACCGACGTCGCGTTCGGGTCGTTGGTGCGGAACATGCACCGGTGGGGAGCCCACCTCATGGTGCTCACCGTGTTCCTCCACATGAGCCGGGTCTTCTACCACGGCGCCTACAAGCCGCCCCGCGAGTTCAACTGGGTGGTCGGGGTGATACTGCTCCTGCTCACCCTGCTGCTCTCCTTCTCGGGCTACCTGCTCCCCTGGGATCAGCTCGCCCTGTGGGCGGTGACGGTGGGTACCAACATGGCGGGTTTCGTCCCCGTGTTCGGAACCCAGGTCAAGTTCGCCCTGCTCGCCGGGGTGGAGGTGACCGCGGCCACCCTTCTCCGGTTCTACGTCCTGCACGTGCTGTTCCTGCCGTTCATCATCGTCATCTTCATGGCGGTGCACTTCTGGAGGGTCCGCAAGGACGGAGGGATCTCGGGGCCGCTATGAGGTTGGACCATGGTTGAGATTCCCGAAGAGCTGCTCCGCCGGTCAGCCGAGGCGAAGGCCAAGGCGCTGGGCCTGCCCGTCGAGCAGGTCCTGGCCGAGATGAAGGGGGAGAAGCCGCCCGCCGAGGCGGAACGCCCCGCCGAGGCGCCTCCCGGTACCGTGCCGGTGCCCGGGCGCGACCCCTCCGAACAGGTCGAGGCGATCATGTCGGCCCCCGAGGAGGAGCCCCAGCCGGAGGCGCCCCAACCGGCAACGCCGACACCGTCCGCGCCGACACCGTCCCAGGAGGCCGAACCTCAGACTGCGCCCGCAGCCGAGACCGAGCCCGCCGGGGCGGCGGTGGCGACCGCCGTCGAAGAGGAGGAACCCACCCCACCGCCAGCCGGGAACGGCGCCCGGAAGGCCACCCTGGTCGAACCCCGCCCGGTGGCTCCTCCCAAGGGCGCCCCCGAGGGGGTCCGCACCCAGCGGCTCCTCACCGTGGTCAAGGCCAGGGCCATCCAACAGGTCAAAGCCGAGCCGGCCGACAAGGTCAACACCTGGCCCCACCTGATGTTGAACGAGTTCGTGGCGCTGCTGGTGATGACCGGGTTCCTGCTGATCCTGTCGGTGATCCTCCAAGCTCCGCTGCTGGAACCGGCCAACTTCAACCTCACTCCCAACCCGTCGAAGGCCCCCTGGTACTTCCTCGGGTTGCAGGAGCTGCTCAGCTACTTCGATCCTCAGATCGCCGGGGTCACCGTCCCCACCGTCATCGGTTTGATCGGGTTCATGATGATCCCCTACGTCGACCGGAACCCGTCGACCAAGCCGTCGGACCGCAAGTTCGCCATCATGCTCTACACGTTCTTCTTGGCCGGTTCGGCGACCCTCACCATCCTCGGGGTGCTGTTCCGGGGCCAGGGTTTCAACTTCTCGTACCCATGGCGTGACGGCGTGTTCTTCGACGACCTGAAAGACTGGATCCACTTCACCGAATGACCGGACAGACCATCCTCTTGCTCGGAGTGGCCGCCGCGGCGATCGCGGCGGCGGTTGGGGCTTTCGCCATCGCCTGGCGTCGCGCCCAGACCGGCGGGACGCCGACGGTGAGCCGGGAGACCCTGGAAGCCGACCGGCCCCGGGTTGTCGAGCTGCCGGCCGAACCCGCGCCCGAACCCGAAGCCCCGGAGGAAGCCGAGGAGCCGGAACCCGAAGAGGAGCACGAACCGGTGCCGGTGGCGGTCGTCACCGCCCCCAAGGTGGTGGAGGTCAGCCCCGAGGAGGCCGGCGTCACCCGACGCCAGTTCTTCAACCGGGCGCTGGGCGCCACCTTCTTCACCTTCATGGGTGTGCTGAGCCTCGACTT
This sequence comes from Acidimicrobiia bacterium, assembly GCA_026002975.1. Classification (GTDB taxonomy): domain Bacteria; phylum Actinomycetota; class Acidimicrobiia; order Spongiisociales; family ZC4RG35; genus BPGJ01. Next base: position 82,650 of record BPGJ01000002.1, on the reverse strand, counting down.
CCTGGCGTTCCTGTGGCCGAAACTGAGCGGCGGGTTCGGAAGCGACGTCAACGCGGGGCCTGCCGCCGACCTGCTGGAACAGGCGGTCAACGACGACGGGACCGTCACCCCGGTGTTCATCCCCGAAGCCAGGGCTTACGTCGTACCGGCCCCCGAACCGGTGTCGGAGCAGTTCCGGGACAAGGGCGTCGTCGCCGGCGGTGTGTTCGCCCTCTACCAGCGTTGCGTCCACCTGGGCTGCCGGGTCCCCTGGTGTCAACCCTCCCAGGGGTTCGAATGCCCCTGCCACGGCAGTAAATACACCTCGATCGGGGAGTACTTCCTCGGACCGGCGCCCCGAAACCTGGACCGGTTCGTGTTGGAGCTGACCGAGGGCGGAGAGCTGATCATCAAGACCGGGTCGATCATCGAGACGCCCCGGGCGCCCCGGATCACGGTGAAGTACCCGCAGGGTCCCTCCTGCATCGGGGAAGTGGGGGCGTGACCAGATGAGCTCCAGCCTGGTCCTCACCCTGGTCCTCATCGCGGCGGTCGTCTGGTTGGCCTACCTGGGGGTGTCGGCGTTGCGGAGCCGAGGTCCCGAGGACGTGCCCCCCAACTTGAAGCCGGGCGACACCGACGAGGAGCTCGAGACCCGACGGCTCGAGCGCCTCCAGCAGGCGGCGGTGCTGGCCTCGGCGTTCCTCGCCATCGGCCTGCCCCTGTATTACCTGGGGGAGCCGCAACGCCAGGAGGGGTTCGTCGAGCAGTTCCACGAGGAGTCGGTGACCCGGGGCGAGCACCTGGTGGAGGAGTTCGGCTGCTACAACTGCCACGGTCCGGGCGGATCCGGAGGCGTGGCCAGCTACGTCGAGAAGCGCACCGGGGTGACGGTCGCCTGGGTGGCTCCCTCCCTGGACGACATCTTCTACCGGTACGACCGGGACGAGGTCCGCTACTGGATCACCTACGGACGGCCCAACACCCCGATGCCCGCCTGGGGGGTGGCCGGCGGAGGACCCATGAACGAAGCCCAGGTCGAGGACATCCTCAACTACCTGGAGACCCATCAGATCTCCCAGGAAGAGGCCGCGGCACGGGTCGACCAGCAGATCTCGGCGGAGCTCGACCGGCTCGCCAACGCCGACACGGCGATGGAACGGCTGATCCTGCAGCAGCGACAGCTGATCGCCGACCTGGAGAGATCCCAGGAGCTCGCCCCGATCTTCGCCGAACTGGACGCCAGGGCCGCCGACCTGGAAGCCAACCTCGCCGAGGGTTTGGACACCGACGGCGACGGAGTGGCCGACGTGGTGGAGGAGGAGACCAACCGCCTCACCGCCGAGGCGGTGGCCGTGTATCGGCCGGAAGGCCTCGAGCCGCTCAGCCTCGACCCGTCGAACCCCGAGACCACCGGGGTACCCGACCTGGAGGCAGTCGAGCAGATCCTGGCGACGATGCAGCGGCTCGTCGACCAGGAGGTGGCGCCGATCCTGACCGAGCAGATCAACGCCATCACGGCGATACTCGAACGGCAACCGGCGGAGGACGACGTCGACACCGACGGCGACGGTCTCACCGACTCCCAGGAGACCGAGATCAGCGGCCAGGTCCAGGCGGCGATCGACGCCGTCACCCCCGACGACCTCATCGTCACCTCCCTGGACCCGACCAACCCCGCCAGTCAGGGCGGCGAACCCGACGCCACCACCGCCATGCGGGCCCTGGCCGCCGTGCGCACCCGGGCCCTCAACCTGGGTCTCCAGGTGGAGAACTACGACCGGATCTACCCGCCGGCGGTGCAGGGTTTGGAGGAGCTCCGCAGACTCCAGCGGGAGCGGCGGTGGGAGTTCGACTTCGAGGCGATCGCCGCCGAGGTGTTCGACGGCGACGTCGACAAGGCCCGGCGGGTGGTCGGCATCTTCCAGGCGTTCTGCGCCCGATGCCACACCTCGGGGTTCTCCGCAGGTGTCCCGTTCGCCCAGGAGGCCGGCTCGGGTGCGTTCGGGCCGGCGCTGTGGGAGGGGCGGGAAGCAGTCCAGTTCCTCACCGATCAGCAGCTGGTCGACTTCCTCGTCTCGGGGTCCGAGGACGGTCAGGCCTACGGGGTGAACGGGGTGGGCAGCGGAAGGATGCCCGGCTTCGGGATGATCCTCTCCGAGGAGGACCTCACCGACCTGGCCCGTTGGCTGCGGGCCGGCGACCTGACCGGCCAAGGAGGTGATTCCTGATGCGGGAACTGTTCAGGGAGCTTCTCTCCGCCAACCTGTTCGTAACCGGCATCGTCCTCACCATCGCCTCGGTGTTGGTGTTCTACGGGACCATGTACATCCTCAACTACACCAACCTGGGCAAGAAGCTGGCGTTCCTGGTGGTGGGCGCCGGAGTGACCGGGTGGTGGACGATCAACTCGCTCCTGTTCGTCCTCTACGCCCCCCGGGGGCCCAGACCCGCCGACATCGAAGGGCTCAACGCGTTCGAGATCCGGATCATCCCCCTCACCTACATGCTTGTGTCGGCGATCCTGTTCGCCATGTTCCTGGTGGCTCTCCAACAGTACGAAGACGCCCAGGAACGGGCCGACCTGTAGGCCGGAATCACCCAGGCCGCGTCCTGTAGTACGCCAGGATCTGGAGCTCCACCGCCAAGTCGACGTAGCGGACGGTCACGCCGCGGGGGACTCTGAGGGTGACCGGGGCGAAGTTGAGGATCGACCTGACCCCCGCCGAGGTGAGCAGGTCGGCGGCCTGCTGGGCCGCCTCGGCCGGGGTGGTGATGACGCCGATCGCGACCTCCTCGGCCTGGACGTCGGCGGGGAGCCGGTCGACGTGCCTCACCGGGATCCCGTTGATCACGGTGCCGATCCGGGCGGGATCCACGTCGTACAGCGCGACGAACCGGAAACCCCGCTGGGCGAAACCCCGATAGTTGGCCAGGGCGGTGCCGAGGTTGCCGGCCCCCACTATCACCACCGGCAGGCTCTCGGCCAGGCCGAGCTGACGCATGATCAGATCCCGCAAGCCTTCGACCTGGTATCCGACTCCCCGCGTCCCCAAAGACCCCAGGAACGACAGGTCCTTCCGCACCTGGGCGGCGGTGACGCCGGTCGCGGCCGCGATCTCCTCCGACGACACCGTGCCTTCCTTCCGCTGCTCCAGGAAACGGAGGTAACGGGGGAGCCGGGCGACGGTGGCGCGGGGAATGGGTCGCATCCCCGGCACGATAGAGGGGCCGGCCGGCGGGGCTGGTACCGTGCTCTCCCCTGTGTCCACCCAACCCGACGTAGTGGTGGTAGGAGGGGGGCCTGCGGGGACCGCCGCCTCGTACTGGCTCGCCCGACGCGGCGCGAGGGTGCTCCTCGTCGAGAAGAAGGAGTACCCGAGGGAGAAGACCTGCGGGGATGGGCTCACCCCCCGGGCCATCCTGCAGCTCCTCGACATGGGGTTCGATTTCGACCATCCGGGGTTCCATCGGGTCACCGGCCTGCGCTCCTACGCCGGCGACGAGCTGATGATCGAGCTGGAATGGCCACGACACTCCCGGTTTCCCGACTGGGGAGGGGTGATCCGCCGTAGGGATCTCGACGCCGAGGTGGCCCGACTGGCGGCCTCCCAGGGGGTGGAGGTCGCCGAGAAGACCGAAGCCAGGCCGGTGGTGGCCGGGGGCAGGATCACCGAAGTCGAGCTGGTGACCGGGGGGGAGACCCGGCGGGTGTCCCCCGGGTGGTGGTGGTGGCCGACGGCTCCCTCAACCGGTTCGGGAGGGAGCTCGGCGCCGAGCGACGCCGGGACTACCCGATGGGGATGGCCGCCCGGGGCTATTTCCGGTCGGCTGCCTCCCACCAGCCGTTCCTCGAATCCCAACTCGATCTGCGGGACGAAGACGGAGCCACCATCCCCGGATACGGGTGGGTGTTCCCGCTGGGCGACGGCACCGTCAACGTCGGGGTGGGGCTGCTGTCCACTTTCCGGCGATGGAAGACGGTCAACACCACCAAGATGATGAACCGCTACGTCGAGACCGCCCCCTCCTACTGGGGTCTGTCCGACCAGAGCCGGCTCACCACCCCCATGGGAGGCAAGCTCACCATGTCGTTCTCCCGGGGGCCGGCGGTGGGAGCCAACTGGGTGATGGTGGGAGACGCCGTCGGCGCCATCAACCCGTGGAACGGAGAGGGAATCTCCTACGCCTACGAGACCGGGCGGATCGCCGCCCATCACATCCTCGATGCCCTCGCGGCCGACGACCTCGGGCTGCTGTCCCGGTATCAGGCCGAACTGGAAGAGACGTACGGGCTCTACTACAAGATGGCCCGGGTGTTCGTTCGCCTCATCGGCTACCCGTCGGTGATGCGGACCCTGGCCCACGTGGGGCTCCGTAACCGGCCGCTGATGGAGTGGACCCTCAAGGTGATGGCCAACCTCCTCGACGAAGACGAACGCCATCTGGGCGAGCAGGCATATCAGGCCCTCGCCGCAGTGGTGAGGCGCCTGCCGGTCGCCTGACCGGTTTAGGGCTGGGAGACTCCCGGCTCTATCCTCGGGGTGCAATGACTCTCGCCGACTACCTGCCGTTGGCGCTGATGGGGATACTCGCCGCCGGGTTCGTGGCGGTGTCGCTCGTCGCCTCCCGCCTCTTCTCCCCCAACCGGCCCACCCCCGAGAAGCTGGCTCCCTACGAATGCGGCATCATCCCCGAGACCGAAGCCACCCAGAGGTTCCCGGTCAAGTTCTACCTGGTGGCCATGCTGTTCGTCATCTTCGACGTGGAGATAGTGTTCCTCTTCGCCTGGGCGACCCGCTGGCTCGAGCTGGGCTGGTACGGGATCGCCGCGGCTGGTCTGTTCACCCTGTTCGTGTTGGAGACCCTGGTGTACGTTTGGAAACGGGGGGCTCTCGACTGGAACGTCAAGACGTCGGGTCCGTTACCTGCGTGAGGAGGAGGCCGCCTGATGGGGGTCGGGATCGCCGCTCCGCCCAACATCCTCACCACCACAATCGAGAAGGCGGCCCGGTGGGCCGCCACCCGGTCGATGTTCCCCGCCACCTTCGGCCTGGCGTGCTGCGCCATCGAGATGATGGCCACCGGGGCCGCTCACTACGACCTGGCCCGATTCGGGATGGAGGTGTTCCGGGCCAGCCCCCGGCAGGCCGACCTGATGATCGTGGCTGGGCGGGTCAGCCAGAAGATGGCCCCAGTCCTGCGGCAGGTGTACGACCAGATGCCCGACCCGAAATGGGTGATATCGATGGGAGCCTGCGCTTCGACCGGCGGCATGTTCAACAACTACGCCCTCGTCCAGGGGGTCGACGAGGTGGTGCCGGTCGACGTGTACGTGCCGGGTTGCCCCCCCGGACCGCAGAGCCTGATGCACGGGATCCTCACCCTGCACCGCAAGATCATGGAAGGGGAGATCCACCGATGAGCGACGACCGGACCGACATCGCCTCGGCGGCGTCGATCTCGGCGCCCAAGACCCATCCCACCCTGGAGGAGACCCCTTCACCCGAGGCGATCCCCGAAGAAGGGGCGACTCCCGAGCGGGTCCTTCCGGAAGACGAGCTCCTGAAGGGGCTCCTCGAACGGTTCGAGTCGGCCCGTTGGACCACCAGCCACGGCCAGGACGTGGTGGTGTTGGACCGGGGCGACCTGCTGGAGTTCGCCCAGGCCGCCAAAGAAGCCGGCTTCGAGATGCTGGCCGACGTGACCGCGGTCGACTGGTTCCGCAAACGGAGGACCCGATTCGAGCTGAGCGTCAACCTGGTGTCCCTCCGACACCGCCGGCGGCTGCGGATCCTGGTGCCGGTGCCGGGTGACGACCCGACCGTCCCGTCGCTGGTGCCCGTCTGGCCGGGAGCCAACTTCCCCGAACGGGAGGTGTACGACATGTTCGGGATCGTTTTCGAAGGCCACCCCGACATGACCCGGATCCTCATGCCCGAAGACTGGGAGGGCCACCCCTTGAGGAAGGACTACCCGGTGGGTTCGGTCCCCGTCCAGTTCAAGGAATCCCACAAGGTGGTGTGACGTGACCGACACCAAAGACGTCTGGGTGACCGGAACCGAGCTCCCCTCGGTGCACCCCACCGACGAAGGGCGGCAGGAGATGGAAATCGAGGAGGCCGACTACCGGCTCCGGGAGCAGCTCGGGGCGGTGGTGGTCGACGACTACCTCGAAGAAGAGGAGGTCCCGCCCGACGAACGGATGATCGTCAACATGGGGCCCCAGCACCCCTCGACCCACGGGGTGTTGAGGCTCCAGATCGAACTCGAAGGCGAGATCATCCGCCGGTGCAAACCGATCATCGGCTACCTGCACACCGGGATGGAGAAGACCGCCGAGACCCTCACCTACCTGCAGGGACCCACCAACGTCACCCGGATGGACTACCTGTCGCCCTTCCACAACGAGCTGGTGTTCTCCCTCGCCGTGGAGAAGTTGCTCGAGGTCGAAGTTCCGCCCCGGGCTCAGGCGATCAGGGTGCTGATGACCGAACTCAACCGGATCTCCTCCCACCTGGTGGCGCTGGCGACCAACGGGATGGACATCGGCGCCCTGTCGATGATGCTGTACGGGTTCCGGGAACGGGAGCTGATCCTCGACTTCTTCGAGAAGACCACCGGCCTGCGGATGAACCACAACTACATCAGACCGGGTGGGGTGGCGGCCGACCTGCCCCCCGGCTGGCGGCAGGACGTCCGTCGGATCCTCGACACCATCCCGGCCCGGCTGGAGGAGTACGACGACCTGTTGGAGAACAACCCGATCTGGCTGGAACGGACAAAGGGGGTGGGGGTGATCACCGCCGAGGAGTGCCTCGCCTACGGGATAACCGGCCCCACCCTGCGGTCCGCCGGCGTCGAATGGGACCTGCGGAAGGCGTTCCCCTACTCGGGTATCGAACAGTACGAGTTCGACGTGCCGGTGAGACACAACGGCGATGTGTACGACCGCTACCGGATCCGGGTGGAGGAGATCCGCCAGTCCCTGCGTATCGTCGAGCAGGTGGCCGAGACCATGCCCAAGGGCGACTACCGGACCGACGACAGGAAGGTCAGCCCACCGCCCCGAGCCCGCATCGACGAGTCGATGGAAGCCCTCATCCACCACTTCAAGCTGTACACCGAGGGTTTCAGGGTGCCGGAAGGCGAAACCTACGTCGCGGTGGAGTCCCCCCGCGGGGAGTTGGGCTGCTATCTGGTGTCGGACGGGTCCGGCAAGCCCTACCGGTGCCACATCCGGGCCCCCAGCTTCTACAACCTGCAGGGGCTTCCGATCATGATGGCCGACTCCCTGGTGGCAGACACCATCGCCACCATCGCGGCTCTCGACCCGGTGATGGGAGACGTCGACCGTTAGCCCCACCCCGACCTCCTCCAAGAGGTAGGGTGAAGGGTCGTGGGCGACCGTGAGCCCAGCACGCCGGGCTTCGTCGAGGAGACCCTGAACAGACTGTCGGGCAGGGTTCCCGACCAACGTTGGAACGTGCTGGAGGCCTTCACCCGGGCCTATCTGAAGCGCCTCCCCCCCGGAGCCGACCTCGATCCCGACTCTATGGCCGGGGAAGTGCTCAGCGTCTTTCGGTTCATCGAACGGCGTTCCGACGAACTGGCGGTGAGGGCCCTCAACCCGACCCGGGACCAGCACGGCTACCAACCGCCCGGCACGGTGGTCGACGTCAACGTCGAGGACAGCCCGTTCCTGATCGACTCGGTGACCAACGAACTCCGGGCCCACGGTCTGGAGGTCACCCGGGTGATGCATCCGGTGATCGGAACCCGGAGGGACCCCGACGGCCTGTTGGTGGAGATCGTTCCTGCCCGTCAGGCGGTGACCCGCGAGTCGGTCGAGCACTACCAGCTCGACCGTCGCCTGGTCGACCTGGACCTCCCGGGAATGGAGAAGGCGGTGCGGTCGGTCCTCGCCGACGTCCGGGCAGCGGTGTCCGACTTCCGGCCGATGGTCGACCGGGTGTCGAGGATGATCGACCTGGTCCGGGCCGGCTACCGCCACTACCCGGAGGCCGAAGTGGAGGAAGCCGTCGCCTTCCTCCAATGGCTGAAGGACGACAACTTCATCTTCCTCGGTTACCGGGAGTACCGGCTGGTCGACACATCCCGGGGGCCCGGTGTCCAGGCGGTCCCCGGCTCCGGGCTGGGGATCCTGTCCGACGTCGGGAAGTCCCGGATGCGGGAGCCGGTGCCGCTGGTCGACCTGCCGCCCGACCTGGCGGCCCGGTGGCGGAAAGGAGACCTGTTGGTGGTCACCAAGTCGAACCGGCTGTCGACCGTGCACCGTCGGGTCAAGATGGACTACATAGGGGTGCGGATCCTCTCACCCGAAGGTGAGACGGTCGGCGAGGCGAGGCTCCTCGGCCTGTTCACCTCCAAGGCGTACATGGAGCCCGCCTCGCGGATCCCGCTGCTGAGGAGGAAACTGCAGCAGATCCTCAACATGGAGGACCTCATCGAAGGATCCCACGACCACAAGGCGGTCGTGGGACTGTTCGACGGGTTCCCCAAGGACGAGCTGTTCGCAGCCCCCACGGAGGAGCTCCGGCGGACCATCGTCGGGCTGTTGGCCCTGCAGGAGCGGGACCGGGTTCGCCTGTTCGTCCGGCGGGACCTGCTCGAACGGAGCGTGTCGATCCTGGTCGCCCTACCCCGGGACCGTTTCAACGCCGAGCTGCGCAAACAGCTCCAGGAGCTGTTCCGCCGGCGCTTCAACGGGACCAGCGTCGACTACCACCTGTCGCTGGGCGAATCCGACCCCGCGCAGATCCACTTCACGGTGTGGGTGGAGTCGGGTGAGATCCCCGACGTTCCCTTCGACGAGCTCGACGCCGAAGTCCGGGCCCTCACCCGATCGTGGGTCGAGCGTCTGGTCGAAGCCCTCGCCGCTCGGGTAGGCGAGACCGAAGCCCGCCGCCTGGCCGAACGGTGGGCTGCCCGTCTCCCCGAGTACTACCGCACCTCCACGCCGATCGACATCGCGGCCGGCGACGTCCTCCACCTCGAGGAGCTGGCCGATTCGGGGAAGCCGTTCCTGGTGGGCGTCCAGAACGAAACCGGCGCCGGCGAAGAGCCTCTCACCCGCATCACCCTGTATCGGGCCGACGGGAAGCGACCCCTGTCCGAACTGTTGCCCGCCCTCGAGGATCTCGGAGTCGAGGTGGTGGAGGAAGTCCCCACTCGGCTAGGAGGCGGCGGCCGGTTCTACATCCACGACTTCGGGGTGCGGGGACCCGACGGGAAGGTCCTCGACGTCGAAGAGTGCGGTGACCGGATAGTCGAAACCCTCACCGCGGTGTGGGGCGGCGCCGCCGAGTCGGATGACCTCAACCGGCTGGTGCTGTCAGCCGGCCTCGACCATCGCCAGGTTCACCTGCTCAGCGCCTACCGCACCTACTGGCGTCGTGTCACACCCGCCTACACCCTGGCGTACATAAACGAGGCGCTGGCCGCCCACCCCCAGGTGGCGGCCGACCTGGTCCGGCTATTCGAAGCCCGCTTCGACCCCGACCGGGTCGAAGACCCCGATCCCATCCGCCGGCGGATCCTCGCCGCCCTCGAACAGGTGCCTTCCCTCGACCAGGACCGGATCCTTCGAACCTTCCTGCGGCTGGTGGAGGCCACGGTCAGGACCAACGCCTACCGGACCGGGTCCTCGTCCCTGGCCTTCAAGTTCCGGTCGGCCGAAGTCCCCGACGTCCCCCAGCCGGTGCCCTTCCGGGAGATCTTCGTGCTGGCCCCCGACGTCGAGGGGATCCACCTGCGGGGTGGACCGGTGGCCAGAGGCGGGATCCGCTGGTCGGACCGTAGGGAGGACTACCGGACGGAGGTCCTGGGGCTGATGAAAGCCCAGATGACCAAGAACGCGGTGATCGTGCCCACCGGAGCGAAGGGAGGGTTCGTGCTCCGCCGGGCGGCGCCCCCCGAGCGTCTGGGCGAGGCGGTCCAGGCGGCCTATGAGACGTTCATCAGAGGGCTCCTCGACCTAACCGACAACCTGGTGGACGGCAAGGTGGTGCACCCTCCCCAGGTGCGGGTCCACGACGAACCCGACCCCTACCTGGTGGTCGCCGCGGACAAGGGCACCGCCCGCTTCTCCGACATCGCCAACCGCATCGCAGCCGAATACGGGTTCTGGCTGGGCGACGCCTTCGCCTCGGGAGGGTCGACCGGATACGACCACAAGAAGCTGGGGATCACCGCCCGGGGCGCCTGGAAGTCGCTGGAGCGGCACTTCTACGAGCTGGGCATAGACCCTGCCCGGGACACCTTCACGGTCGTGGGAATCGGCGACATGTCCGGTGACGTGTTCGGCAACGGGATGCTGCTCTCCGACAGGATGAAACTGGTTGCCGCCTTCGACCATCGACACGTATTCGTCGATCCCGACCCCGACCCGCTCCGGTCGTATCAGGAGCGGCGTCGGCTGTTCGAACTGCCGGGGTCGTCGTGGGCCGACTACGACCCGGCGGTGCTGTCGGAGGGGGGAGGGGTGTACCCCCGCAGCGCCAAGCAGATCCGGCTGTCGCCCCAGGCCCGTCGGGTTCTCGGCGTCGACCGCGACACCCTCACCCCGGCAGAGACCATCAAAGCGATCTTGACGGCCCCGGTGGACCTCCTCTGGAACGGGGGGATCGGCACCTACGTGAAAGCCGAAGACGAAACCCACGAACAGGTGGGGGATCGGGCCAACGACCCGGTCAGGGTCGACGCCTCCCAGCTCCGATGCCGGGTGGTGGTGGAGGGAGGAAACCTGGGTTTCACCCAGCGGGCCAGGATCGAATACGCCCGCCGGGGCGGCCGGATCAACACCGACTTCATCGACAACTCGGCGGGAGTCGACTGCTCCGACCGGGAGGTCAACTTCAAGATCCTCCTCTCCCAGGCGATGGCGGCGAACATGATCGACCGGGAGGAACGGGACCGTCTCATCGAAGAAGCCACCGACGGGATCGTCGAACGGATCCTCTACGACAACTTCCAGCAGGCCCAGATCCTCTCCCAGGAGGAGAGGGCCTCCGGTCCGAGGATCGACGCCTACGAACAGCTCATGGTCACCTTGGAGAAAGCAGGCCTCCTCGACCGGAGACTGGAGGCCCTGCCCGGAACCGACGAGATGACCGAACGGGCCAAGGCCGGGGAGGGGATGACCCGCCCCGAACTGGCGGTGCTCCTCGCCTACGCCAAACTGGCGGTCACCGACCTGCTCCTGCGCTCCGACATACCCGATCTCCCCTACCTGGTGAGGGACCTGGAGGCGTACTTCCCGATGGCGGACCGGTTCCGGCCCCTCCTGTGGGAACACCCGCTTCGGCGGGAGCTGATCGCCACGCTGGTAGCCAACGACATCTGCAACGCCCACGGCTCCACATTCGTGTCGAGGCTGGTGGCCCGAACCGGAGCCGACCCCGCCGAGGTGGTCAGGGCGCATCGCACCGCCCGGGACGTGGCCGGCGCGGTCCCCCACTGGCGGGCCATCGAAGGCCTGTTCGGTCGGATCGACAACGAAACCTGGTTCGAGCTGATGAACGGCGCCGACTGGGTGATAGCCACCGCGACCCGGTGGTTCCTGTCCAAAGTGCCGGCGGTTCCCCTCGACGAGGGGCTGGACGACTGGGCGGCCGGGTTCGCCCACCTCGAGGAACGGATCGAGCAGCTCGGTCCCCCCTCCTGGAAGGAGCAGCGCCTCGGGGAGGTGGAACGGCTGGCTGCGGTGGGGGTCCCCCGGAACGTGGCACGTCGCCACGCCTTCCGCCGGGACCTGGTGTACGGCCCCGACGTCATCGACCTCGCCCGGCTCCACGGACGCGAGATCGCCGACGTCGCGACGGTCATGTTCCACCTGGGGGAGGTGCTCGAACTCGACCGGCTGGAGCGGCTGCTCCGGGGTCATCTCGTCAAGACGCCGTGGCAACGCTGGGCGGTCCAGACACTGGAAGACGACCTGATGGGGGCCCGACGTCTACTCGCCGAACGGATAATCGTCGAGAATCCGGAAACCGGCCCGAACGAGGCCCTCGACCGGTTTCTCCATACGAGGAGCCACCGGGTAGAGCGTCTGGTCCGCTTCTCGAAGAACCTCGAACACGAACGTCTCGAGGACCTGGCGCCTTTGATGGTCGCGGTGCGGCAGGTGCGGTCGCTGGCCCGGTGAACGGGTTTTGTCCGGTGGGCGGCCCTCTCCCTAAGCTCAAGTCCCCGTGACGGCCCCCCACAGATGGTCCGAGGAGACGTTGGCCCGAGCCCGGGACCTGATCGCCCGTTACCCGGAGCGACGCTCGGCTCTCATGCCCCTCCTGTATCTGGCCATGGCAGAGGAAGGACACCTCACCGAGGCCGGGATGGAGACGGTGGCCGAGCTCCTGGGGATCACCCCTGCCCAGGTCCTCTCGGTGGCGTCCTTCTACACGATGTACAAGCGGGAACCGGTCGGCCGGTACCTGATCTCGTGCTGCACGTCGATCAGCTGCCATCTACTCGGCTCGGACGAACTCCTCGCCGCCATCGAGGACGAAGCCGGAGTACCGGCAGGTGAGACCGATCCCGACAGGCTCATCACGGTGGAGAGCGTCGAATGCATCGGAGCCTGCGGCGGCGCGCCCGCCGTCCAGGTGAACTACGAGACGGTGGAGGGCGTAGACCCGGAGGCAGGCCGCGAGCTGGTCAGGTGGCTCCGCAAGGCCCGGCCGGAGGTGATCGTCGCCGACGAACTCCAGACCCTGTTCGGCGGGCGGACCGGCTTCGACTGGGCCATTCCCGACGACGAAGGTGCCGTGGGTCCGTATCCGGCGTTCGGGCCGCTGGGAACCGCCGGGAGGGAGAGTTGAACGAGACGAGGCTCGTCACCCGGAGGATGGCCGACCATCCGGCCGACTCCCACACCATCGAACGCTACGAAGCCACCGGTGGTTACAGCCAGGCCCGCCGCAGCCTCCAGATGGGACGTGAGCGGTTGGTCGAGCTGGTCAAGGAGTCGGGTCTCCTGGGTCGAGGTGGTGCCGCGTTCCCGGCGGGTATGAAGTGGAGCTTCCTCGCCCCGGCCCGCCCCGCCTACCTGGTGGTCAACGCCGACGAGTCCGAACCCGGCACCTACAAGGACCGTCAACTCCTCGAGCGGGACCCCCACCAGCTGGTCGAGGGGATCATCATCGCCGCGGTGGCCAACGAGGTGCACCACGCCTTCGTGTACGTCCGGGGGGAATACGCCCGGCCGGCCCGGAGACTCCAGCGGGCGGTCGAAGAAGCCTACGGCCGGGGTTACCTGGGGAAAGACATCTTCGGCTCCGACTACGACCTGGAGGTGGTCGTCCACCTGGGGGCCGGCGCCTACATATGCGGGGAGGAGACCGCCCTCCTCAACTCGCTGGAGGGGCACCGGGGCGAGCCGCGGCTCAAACCGCCGTATTTCCCGGCCGCCACCGGGCTGTACGGCAAACCCACCATCGTCAACAACGTGGAGACGATCTCCAACCTGCCCCACATCCTCGAGCTGGGCGCCGACGGGTTCAGGAAGCTCGGCCATCCCGAAGACACCGGCACCTTCCTGTTCTCGGTGTCGGGACACGTCAGGAAACCCGGCAACTACGAGCTGCCCCACGGCATCACCTGGCGGGAGTTGATCTTCGAGGTGGCCGGCGGTCTCCGTGAGGGCCGCACCCTCAAATGCTGGATACCCGGCGGTGCATCCGCCCCCTGGTTCGTGCCCGCCGACCACCTCGACCTGGAGATCACCAAGGACGCCACCGGACGGGCCGGATCGATGCTCGGATCCGGTGCGGTGGTGGTGATGGACGACACGACCTGTGTGGTGCGGGCCGCCCAGAGGATCGTCCGGTTCTTCGCCCACGAGTCGTGCGGGCAGTGCACCCCGTGTCGGGAGGGCACGAGCTGGCTGGAGATGATCCTCGGCCGGATAGAGGAAGGCGCCGGGCGGGAGGTCGACGTCGACGTCCTCCTGGACGTGGCCGACAACATCTCGGTGGGGCTCGCATGGCCTCCCCGGATGACCACCATCTGTCCCCTCGGCCCTTCGGCGGTCTCCCCGGTGTCGTCGATCACCCGCTACTTCAAGGACGAGATCATGGCCCACATCCACCAGGCGGGGTGCCCCCTCCGATGAGCGAACACACAGTGCGCATAGTCGTCGACGGCCGGGAGCTGGAGGTTCCCAAGGGCGAGCTGGTGATCAAAGCCGCCCAGGACAACGGCACCTACATCCCCCGATTCTGCTGGCATCCCAGGATGAAACCGGTGGGCATGTGCCGCATGTGCCTGGTTTTCATCGACTCCGGGCGGGGACCGATGCTCACCACCGCGTGCACCACGCCCGTGGCCGACGGGATGAAGGTCGACACCACCGACCCGGCGGTGAAGAAAGCCCAGGAGGGCATCCTCGAGTTCCTCCTCATCAACCATCCCCTCGACTGTCCGGTGTGCGACCGGGGTGGCGAATGCCCCCTGCAGGACCAGACCATGGCGTACGGACCGGGTGAGTCCCGGTTCGTCGAGGAGAAACGGCACTTCGAGAAGCCGATCCCGATCTCCGACCTGGTGATGCTCGACCGGGAACGCTGCATCCTGTGTGCCCGCTGCACCCGGTTCTCCGAGGAGGTGTCGGGAGACCCACTGATCGAGTTCCTCGACCGTGGCTACCACACCGAGGTGAACACCTTCCCCGACCACCCGTTCAGGTCCTACTTCTCGGGCAACACCGTCCAGATCTGCCCGGTGGGGGCGTTGACCGCCACCCTCTACCGGTTCCGGGCCCGCCCCTGGGACCTGGTGGCGGTGGAGTCGACCTGCACCCACTGCACCGCCGGTGACCGGATCGTCATCCAAGCCAGCCAGAACGAGATACTCCGCTTCCTCGGAGTCGACGCGGAGGCCACCAACCAGGGATGGCTGTCGGACAAATGCCGTTTCGGATTCGGCTACATCAACTCGGACCAGCGACTCACCGTGCCTCTGATCAGAGACGGTGACGGATTCCGGGAAGCCACCTGGGGAGAAGCCCTCGACCTGATCGCCCAGAGGCTGGGCGACGTCATCCGCACCTCCGGACCGGACGCCGTAGCGGCGCTGGGGGGAGCTCGTGGCACGAACGAAGACGCCTACGCCCTTTCCAAGTTCATGCGCACCGTGGTCGGATCCAACAACCTGGACTGCCGCATGGACGACACCCTCGACGCCGAGTTCCTGGCCGCGACCGTCGACCGGGCCCTCATCTCCGACATCGACCGGGCCAAGACCATCCTGGTGTGGGGCCCAGACCTCAAGGAAGAACATCCCACCCTCTACCTCAGGGTGCGCAGAGCCGCCATAGGGTCGGTTCCCGGCCTGGTGTCGTCCAACTCGGATGCCCACCTCGCCGCCGCGGCCGGCGCCACCCTGGTGGTTGTGCACCCCCGGGCGACCGGGCTCGACCCGGTGGCCGACTTCAAACTCACCTACCGTCCCGGTTCGGGGGCCGAGCTCCTGGCCCAACTCCGAGCCGGGGAGGGACGCCTGGCCGAGGTCCGGGCCGCGTTGGCCGAAGGCCCGGTGGTGGCTCTGGTGGGACGGACCGGCTCGACCGAAGACCCGAGACTCGCCGAGGCGGTCGCCGCGTTCGTGCGAACCCTTCCCGACGCCAAGATCCTTCCCCTCGCTCGGCGGGCCAACACCTACGGGGCTTTGGACATGGGGGTGGCGCCGACCCTCCTCCCCGGGCGAGTCTCGATCTCCGAGGAGACCTTCACCGCCTGGGGGGACATCCCCCGCAAACCCGGGCGGGACTGCCGATCGATCCTGGAAGGTGCCCTGGCGGGCGACATCCAGGCGCTGCTGCTGGTCGGCGCCGACCCGGTCAGGGACGTACCCGACGGCGACCTGGCGGACCGGGCGCTCGACGCGGTCCCGTTCCTGGTGGCGGTCGACCTTTTCCTCACCGACTCGGCCGGCCGGGCCGATGTGGTGCTACCCGCCGACGGATTCGGCGAGAAGGAGGGGACGGTCACCAATCTGGAGGGCCGGGTCCAGAAGGTGAACGCCATCGTCCCCGGAGCCGGTCAGAGCCGACCCGACTGGTCGATCCTCGACGACCTGGCTCGCCGTATGGGGTCGAGTCTCGGGTTCGGGTCGGCTGAAGCGATCGCCAAGGAGATCGCCGAGGTGGCCCCCGCCTACCGGGGCGTCACCTGGGACGTCCTCGACTGGGAAGCCAGGGACGGGGTGGTGGTCCCAGGCGGCGAGGGCACCCAGCCGTTGGTGTACCTGCCGGCCGACACACCCGGCCCGATCATCAAAGCCGATCTGGTGCTCCACTCTGCCAGGACCATGTACGACGACGGGGTGACCATGCGTCACACGCCGCATCTCCACCGTCTCGCTCCCGGAGCGGCCCTCCACGTGCATCCCGACGACGCCGCGCGTCTGGGGTTGGGGTTTCGGGCGAGGGTCGTCGGTTCGTCGGGTTCGGCCACCCTGCCGGTGGTGACCGACCCGAGCCTGGCTCGGGGAGTGGTGTACGTCCCGTTCAACCAGCCCGGCTGCCCCCCGCTCGGCTCCGACCCCCGGGTGACCGTCGAACCCGCCTAGCGGGCCAGGTAGATCGCCAGGGGGAACGCCGCCAACAAGGCCAGTCCCTCCCATCGGTCGAGCCGGTTCTCGCGCATCGCCACCACCCCTACGAAGAACGACACCGCAACCATCAGGGCCAGCTCCGCTCGCATGTCGGCCGCGATCCGGCCGGCGCCCACCGTGGCGGCCACCCCGGCCACCACAAGGGCGTTGAACAGGTTCGACCCCAACACGTTGCCCAAAACCAGGGAGGTGTGCCGTCGGCGTGCTGCCGCCACCGCGGTTGCCAGCTCCGGAAGCGAGGTCCCCACCGCCACCACAGTCAGCCCGATCAGGGCTTCGCTCACCCCCAGGGAGGCCGCCAGACCCCGGGCGCCGTCGACCAGCAGCTGCGCTCCGAGGAGGGTGGCGGCCAGACCCACCACCACCCACAGGGCCTCCTTGGCGACGTCGGTCCAACCCGACCCCAACCCCTCGGCCACCTCCTCCTCGAGCTCGGCTCCCCCGTCTCCCCGGGCGATCAGGAAGATGGCAACGGCTCCGGCCGCCAGCAGCAGCACCCCCTGCAGCAGGTACAGCGAACCCTGCCACGCGAACCAGGCGAGCAGCGCGGAGGCCAGGGTGGCGATCAGGCCTTCCCGATGGAGGATCCCACGAGGAGTCGGAACCGGGGTGATGAGAGCCGCCACCCCCAGCACCAGGGACAGGTTGGCGATGTTGGAACCCACCACGTTGCCCATCGCCAGGTCCAGCCCGCCCGGACGGGTGGCGGAGATTCCGCTCACCAGCATCTCGGGCAGAGAAGTCCCCATCCCTATCACGAACAGGCCGATGAGGAGCGAAGAGACACCGAGCCGCAGCCCGAGACGGGCCGCCGACTCCACGAACCGGTCGGCCCCCACCGTCAGGAGGATCAGGCCGGCGCCCACCAACAGCAGGTCGGTCCACATGGCCCCCTAGTATCGCCCATCCGGGAGAGGCCTCATCCGACCGGCCGGTTTGTTGGCCTCCGGGCCCGGTCCCTAATCTCGGTGGCTGCCGTGACCCCACCGAGCATCCGATGGACATCGTCGACGTCCTCCTGATCGGCCTACGGGTCGTCGCCACCTTCGCGCTGCTGCTGGTGGTGACGATCCTCAACGTGTGGGCCGAACGCAAGGTGGTCGCCGACATGCAGAACCGCATCGGCCCCGACCGGGCGGGCCCGTGGGGCATCCTCCAGACCGTGGCCGACGGGTTGAAACTCTTCTTCAAGGAGTCGGTCACCCCATCGAAGGTCGAGCGGGGCGTGTACCTGGCGGCTCCCTTCCTGGCGGTGGTCCCGGCGTTCCTGATCTTCTCGGTGGTTCCATGGGGGGCACCGGTAGAGGTGTTCGGCCGGACGATGCCCCTCCAGGTGGCCGACCTCAACGTGGGGCTCCTGTTCATCCTCGCCATGTCGTCGATGGCGGTGTACGCCGTGGTGCTGGCCGGATGGTCTTCGGGTTCCAAGTATCCGCTGCTGGGAGGGGTGAGGGCCACCGCCCAGGCCATCTCCTACGAGGCGGCCATGGGGCTGGCCATGGTGGCGGTGGTGATGTATTCGGCCACCACCGGCGACGGGACCGGCACCCTGTCGCTCGCCGAGCTGGTCGAGCGGCAGGCCGGCACGTTCCTGGGGTTCATCCCAAGGTGGAACATCATCCCCCAGTTCGTGGCGTTCGCCATCTTCCTGGTGGCGATCGTGGCGGAGACCAACCGGGCCCCCTTCGACCTGGTCGAAGCCGAGCAGGAGCTGGTCGGCGGGTTCCACACCGAGTACTCGGGGATGAGGTTCGCCATGTTCTTCCTGGCCGAGTACATCAACGTGTTCTCGATGTCGGCCATCGCCGCCACTCTGTTCCTTGGGGGATGGAACGGACCGACCTGGAGCGGCATCCTCCCGGCTTGGATCTCGGCGATCCTTCCCGTCTTCTGGTTGCTGGTGAAGACCTACGCCATCGTGTTCGTGTTCTTCTGGATCAGGGCCACCCTGCCCCGACTCCGTTACGACCAGCTCATGCAGCTCGGCTGGAAGCGACTCATCCCCGGGGCGTTGGCCTGGCTGATGGTCTCGGCGCTCTTCATCGGGTTCCGTCGGTTCGGGTTGCCGTGGGGGTGATGGGATGCTGACCGAACTGCTCAAGGGATTGGCGGTGACCTTCCGTCAGATGTTCCGGCCTCGGGTCACCACCCGGTACCCCAAGGAGTTCCGCACCAAACCCCAGCGGTTCCACGGCCGCCACGTCCTCAACCGGTATCCCGACGGGATGGAGAAGTGCATCGGATGTGAGCTCTGCGCCGGGGCGTGTCCCGCCCGGTGCATCTACGTCCGGGGGATGGACAACCCGGTGGACGCTCCCGTCAGCCCCGGGGAGAGGTACGGATTCGTCTACGAGATCAACATGCTGCGCTGCATCTTCTGCGGGCTCTGCGTCGAGGCCTGTCCCACCGAGGCGATCACCATGACCCACCTGTTCGAGATGTCGGTCACCAACCGGGACGACGCGATCTACACGAAGAACGAACTGTTGATGCGACCCGACGGGACGGTTCCCCACATGTTCGACGACGACCCCTACGCCAACTACGAGGAACTGAACACGGCCGACGGATGGTTGCGAGCCACCGCCCCCGGCGGGGTGGCGGCCTACGAAGGGGTGAAGATGTGGCAAGGAACCCAAGGACCCGCGTCGTGGGATCCGGAACCCGACCAGGAGACGAGGGACGCCTGATGGTGGAGCTGATCGTGTTCGTGGTGGGCGCGGTGGTGGCCCTCGGCGGGGCGGTGGCGGTGGTGGTGGCCCGCAACCCGGTCTACTCGGCGCTCGGGTTGCTCGCCACGCTCTTCTCGCTGGGCGTGTTCTACGTGGTGCATCTAGCCCACATGGTTGCGGCCGTCCAGATCATCGTGTACGCCGGGGCGGTCATGACCCTGTTCCTGTTCGTCATCATGATGATCGGAGTCGACCGGTCCGAAGACACCTCCGAGACGATCCCCCGGCATCGGATCTACCTGGCGGTGTTGGCGGTGGGCCTGCTGGCGGTGGCCGGTGCGGCGGCGACCGGTGGGCGGTTCTCCTGGGTTCCGGCGGCGGTGGAGGGAGCCGAGACGCCCAACGGAACCGTCCAAGCCCTGGCCGAGCGGCTGTTCACCGACTGGGTGCTGGCCTTCGAGGTCACCGCCCTGCTGCTCACCATCGCCGCCGCCGGCGCCATCGCCTTGGCCTACTTCAGGCGGGAACCGGTGACCGAAGGAGATGACCGATGACCGTCACCGCAGGTTGGTACATGACGTTGGCGGCGCTCCTGTTCGGGGTGGGTCTGGTCGGCATCTTCCTGAGACGCAACGCCCTGGTCATGTTCATGTGCATCGAGCTGATGCTCAACGCCGTCAACCTCACCTTCGTGGCGGCGGGCCGTGCCATCGGCGACCTGGAAGGCCAGGTGGCGGTCTTCTTCGTGCTGGTGGTGGCCGCCGCCGAGGTGGTGGTCGGTCTGGCCATCATCGTCGCCGTCTTCAGGCAGAGGGCCTCGGCGTCGGTCGACGAGCTCGCGGAGCTGAAGGGATGAGCGGGGAACTGACCTGGCTCATCATCGCCCTCCCCCTCGGCGGGGCGGTGCTGCTCCACTTCCTGGGACGGTTCCTGGGCGAACCCCGGGCCGGATGGCTCGCCTCCCTGACCGTGGGAGCCTCGTTCGCCTTGTCGGCCTGGGCGGCGTGGCCATTCATCCAGGGGAACGGACACCCAGAACAGCATCTCCTCTTCTCGTGGATGCCGGAGGTGGGCGCCTCCTTCGAGATCCGATGGGACCCCCTGTCGGCCCTCATGGCGCTGGTCGTCACCGGGGTGGGCTTCCTGATCCACGTCTTCGCGATCGGCTACATGCACGGCGACCCCCGGTTCCACCGATTCTTCACCTACCTCAACCTGTTCACCGGCTCCATGCTCACCCTGGTGTTGGCCGGCAACTACGCCATGCTGTTCCTCGGCTGGGAGCTGGTCGGTCTCTGCTCGTATCTGCTGATCTCTTTCTGGTTCACCCGGCCGTCGGCGGCGGCGGCCGGCAAGAAGGCCTTCGTCGTGAACCGGATCGGCGACTTCGGGTTCATGATCGCTCTCATGTTGATATTCGCCTCCTTCGGCACCCTCTCCTACCCGACGGTGTTCGAACAGGCCGCCGAGGTGCTGCCGGAGGGCACCGCCACCCTGATCGGGCTGCTGCTGTTGGTCGGCGCGGCGGGCAAATCGGCCCAGGTCCCCCTCTACGTGTGGTTGCCGGACGCCATGGAGGGTCCGACTCCGGTGTCGGCCCTCATCCACGCCGCCACCATGGTCACCGCCGGTGTCTACGTGGTGGCTCGCTCGGCGGCCATCTTCGAGCTGGCTCCCACCGCGTCCTTCGTCGTAGCCGCAGTCGGGGCTGTAACCGCCCTGTGGGCCGCCACCATCGCCGTCGCCCAGAACGACATCAAAAGGGTGTTGGCCTATTCGACCATCTCCCAGCTCGGCTACATGTTCATGGCGGTGGGACTCACCGCCTACGTGGCGGGTCTCTTCCACCTGATGACCCACGCCTTCTTCAAGGCGCTGCTCTTCCTGGGGGCCGGGTCGGTGATCCACGCGATGGGCGACCTCCAGGACATACGTCGGATGGGTGGTCTCCGCAGCCGCATGCCGGTCACCTTCGCGACCGTTGGGCTGGCCACCCTCGCCATCGCCGGCATACCGCCTCTGGCCGGTTTCTGGTCCAAGGACGAGATCCTGGGTGCGGCCTTCGCCCAGGGAGGGCCGGCGGTGGCGCTCTACCTGATCGGGCTGGTCACCGCCCTGCTCACCGCCTTCTACATGGGACGCTGGTTCGTACTGGTGTTCCTGGGCGAACCCCGCTGGCCCGAAGGTGTCGAACCGCACGAGTCGCCCCGGGTGATGACCTGGCCGCTGGTCGTCCTGGCGGCTCTCAGCCTGGTAGGCGGATTCGTCAACACCCCCTTGTTCGGGCTCGGCCTGGAGCACTTCCTGGAGCCGGCTTTCGAGGGTGTCACCTTGGCGCACCCACCAGAAGACCTCCTCACCTTCCTGCTCTTGGCCGGTCTCGGCACCGCCGCCGGGCTGGCGGGGGTGGCGATGGGGTACGTCACCTACACCCGTCCCACCTGGGAGAGGTTCGAAGCCGGATTGGGTCGCATCTGGGACGCCTGGTCCCGAGGCTACGGGATCGACGACCTGTACGGCAGGACGCTGGTGGTTCCGGGCCGCCGGCTCGCCGAAGGGCTCGCGTTCGGAGTCGACGCCCGGCTGGTGGACGGTGCGGTGGAGGGCCTGGGTCGTCTCGTCGCCAGGCTGGGCCAGGTGGTGCGAGGTGTGCAGACCGGGCTGGTGAGGAGCTACGGTGTCGTGTTCCTCGCCGGGTTGCTGCTGGTGATGGCGTTGACGGTGTGGAGGGCGGGCTGAGATGGGGATCCTCGGATGGCTGGTCGCGGTTCCCGCCCTGTCGGCGCTGGTGGTGGCCCTGCTGCCCCGTCGCAGGCCCGAGCTTCCGCTGGCGGTCGGGTTCGGGACGAGCCTGATCCCCCTGGCTCTGGCCGGGGTGGTGTTCTGGCAGTTCGAGACCGGAGTAGCCGACTTCCAGTTCGTGGAACGGGTCGCCTGGTACGAGCCGTGGGGCATCTCCTGGTATCTCGGCGTGGACGGGATATCCCTGGGGCTGGTGCTGCTCACCGCCCTCCTGGTTCCGATCTCGGTGGCCGCGTCCACCCACATCACCCACCGGGTCAAGGAGTACGTGGCGTCGATCCTGTTCCTCGAAGCCGGGCTCATGGGCGTGTTCCTGGCTCTCGACCTGTTCCTCTTCTTCGTGTTCTTCGAGGCGATCCTGGTGCCCATGTATCTGATCATCGGGATATGGGGATCGGAGAGGAGGATCCACGCCGCGGTCAAGTTCTTCATCTACACCGCCGCCGGGTCGGCTCTCCTCCTCGCCGGGATCATCGCCCTGGGTGTGATCCACACCCGGCAGGCGGGAGCCCCGTCGTTCGCCTTCGACGACCTTCTGCGCCTCGATCTCGACCCGACCACCCAGCTCTGGCTGTTTGCCGCCTTCGCTCTGGCGTTCGCCATCAAGGTCCCGGTGTTCCCCCTCCACACCTGGCTGCCCGACGCCCACACCGAGGCTCCCACCGCAGGGTCGGTGCTGCTGGCCGGGGTGCTGCTGAAGCTCGGCACCTACGGACTCCTCCGGTTCAACCTCACCCTCTTTCCGGCCGCGGTGGTCGATGTCATTCCCCTCATGGCCACCCTGGCGGTGATCGGGATCGTCTACGGGGCGGCGGTGGCGATCGTCCAACCCGACCTCAAACGGCTGGTCGCCTACTCGTCGGTCAGTCACCTCGGTTTCATCGTCTTGGGCCTCTTCGCCCTGACCGCAGGCGGCCTGCAAGGGGCGGTGATCCAGAACATCAACCACGGGCTCACCACCGGCGCCTTGTTCCTGCTGGTGGGCATGATCTACGACCGGCGCCACACCAAGGCGATCGCCGAGTTCGGAGGACTCCAACGATCGATGCCGCTGCTCGCCGGTTTCTTCCTGTTCACTTCTTTCGCCTCGATCGGACTGCCCGGCCTCAACGGCTTCGTCGGTGAGTTCCTGGTGCTGGTCGGTAGCTTCCCCGCCCTGCCGGGTTGGGCCGCCGTGGGGGCTTTCGGGGTGGTGCTGGCGGCGGTGTACCTCCTGTGGGCCTACGAGAGGGTGTTCACCGGTGAGCCGTCCGGCCCCAACGTCGACGTCGCCGACCTGTCCGGCCGGGAGATCGCCGTCCTGGCTCCGCTGGCGGTTCTCATGCTGGTGATCGGGCTCTACCCGAACGTGCTGCTCGACAGGTCGCGGCCGTCGGTGGAGGTGGTGCTGGACCGGATCGAAGCCGTAACCGGCCACAGCGTCGCCACGGCGGAAGTCGATCAGACCCTGGCGGTGGAACCATGACCCTCCCCTCTGTCTCCTGGCTGGCGGTAGGTCCCGAGTTGGCGTTGGCGGTCGGTGCCGCGCTGGTGCTGCTGGTAGACGTTCAATGGAAGCCGCCGCCCAGGGCGCTCGGATGGCTGGCGGGGGCTTCGGTGGCGGTCTCGGCGCTGCTGGCCGTCGCCCAGTGGGTGCGGGCCGAACGGCTGGTCGAAGTCGCCGCCACCTCGAGTGACGAGTTCGTAGCCGGGTTCTTCCCCTTCGGCCGGATGATCGTGGCGGACAGGATCTCGGCTTTGGCGGCTCTCGTGGTTCTCGCCGTGACGGCGGCCGGCGTGGTCGGTGGCTGGGCCCTGTTCGAGAGGATCGGACGCCGCGCCGCCGAAGGGTTGGCGCTGGTGCTCCTCTCCGCCGCCGGTTTCCAGCTCATGGGGGCCGGCATCCACCTGGTGGTGGTGTTCCTCGGTCTGGAAGTGGGTTCCATCGCCCTGTACGTGCTCGCCGGGCTCACCCGGGAGTCGATCGAGTCGGACGAGGCGGCTCTCAAGTACTTCCTCCTCGGTTCGGTGGCTTCGGCGGTCTTCGTCTACGGGGTCGCGCTGGTGTACGCGGCCAGCGGACACCTCAACCTGATCGGTCTGCGGGGGTTCCTGGCGGAGCATCTCATCACCCGCCCTGCGGTGCTGTACATCGGGCTCGGTCTGATCGTGGTCGGTCTCGCCTTCAAGGTGTCGGCCGTTCCGTTCCACAGCTGGGCACCCGACACCTATCAAGGGGCGCCGGCCGGAGCGGTCGGCTACATGGCCGGGGTGGCCAAGGTCGGTGGATTCGCCGCCCTCACCCGCGTCTTGTTCAGCGGGTTCCGGGACTTGGCGGTCGACTGGGCTCCGATCGTCGCGGTCCTGGCTGTCCTGTCGATGGTGATCGGTTCGGTCGTGGCGATCGTTCAAGACGACCTCCGCAGGATGTTGGCCTACTCGGGTGTCGCCCACGCCGGATTCATCCTGACCGGGGTGGTGGCGGGAGGAGCCGCCACCACTGCGGTCTGGTTCTACCTGGCGGTCTACGTGTTGCAGCTGGTGGGCGCCTTCGCGGTGGTGGCGGCGGTGTCCGGTCCCACGGGCAGCGGGTCACCCATCGCCGCCTACGCAGGGCTGGCCCGTACCAGACCGGGGTTGGCCGCCGGCTTCTCGGTGTTGCTGCTGGGAATGGCGGGTCTGCCCCTCACCGCCGGGGTTCGTGGCCAAGTTCGGTGTTTTCCAGGAGGCGTGGCGGGCCGGGTTCGAATGGCTGGTCCTCGCCGCCGTTCTGTCGTCGGTGGTCGCCTTCTACTTCTATCTCCGGGTGATCGTGGTGATGTACATGCAGGAGCCCGCCACCCCGGTACTGGCGACCACAGGTGTGGGTCGTTGGGCGGTGGCCGCCGCGGTGGCGGTCACCCTGGCGTTCGGCCTCCTCCCCGGCCCTCTGTTGAGCCTGATCGGTGAGGCGACGGCGCTCTGACCGGTGGACGGCGGCGTTCCTCGTGGCCGCCGCCGTTCTCCTCCTGCCTCTCCCCGCCAGGGCCGAACGCACCCAATCGGATCTGGTGTTGATCCGGGAGGGCGACCGGGTGGACGAGGACCTCTACGCGGCAGGCAACGTGATCCGAGTGGCGGGAGTGGTGGCCGGGGACCTGGTGGCTGCCGCCGCCCACGAGGTCCGGATCGACGGAACCGTGGAAGGCGACCTCGAAGTGATCGCCACCTCCCTGGTGGTGGCCGGGGAGGTCGGGGGTTCTGTACGGGCCATCGCCCGCACCGTCCGGGTGTCGGGTGAGGTGGCGGGTGACGTCTGGGTGGCGGCGGGGAGGGTGGAGCACACCGGGTCGATCGGCGGGGATCTCTACCTGTGGGCGGTGTCGGCCGACGTCGCCGGGGAGGTGGGTCGGGATCTGGGCGGATGGAGCCGCCGGGCCGTGCTCCGGTCGGAGGTGGGTCGGGACGTCGACCTCACCGTCGACCGGTTGGAGGTAGCGGTCGGCACCACCGTCGGTGGGGACCTGGTGTACACCTCCAGCCGAGAGGCGGAGGTGTCGCCGGACGCCACCGTGGCCGGCACCCTGGTGCGGCGTCGTCCCCTTCCCCCCAACGTGAGGGTGAGGGCGTTGGGGCTGCTCACCCGGATCCTGTGGGGGCTGGGGATGATCCTGTTGGCTCTGGCCATGTTGTGGGCCGCACCCCGAGCGACCCTGTCGGCATCCCGCGCGGTGGGCCTCCGGCCGCTCCGATCGATCGTCTGGGGGATCGGTTCGGGCCTGGCGGTGCTCGCCGTTCTGGTCGGTGGAGTCGTCGCACTCTCTCTGGCGCCTCCCGAAGCCGCGGTGCCTCTGTTGCTCATAGCGCTGCCGGTTGGGATCCTGTTCCTGGCGCTGGTCACCGTGGGCCTTCTGGTGGGTCCGGTGCCTGTGGCCGGCGCAGTCGGGGGTCGGCTGCTCCCCGAGAGGTCACCCTACGCCCAGTCGACCGTGGGGATGTTGGTGCTGGTGACCGTAGCGCTGGTCCCGGTGGTGGGGCCGTTCTGGATCCTGGTGGTGGGTCTGGTGGGTGTCGGCGGGTGGTTCGCCTCGGGGGGAGATCAAGCGGCGACCGAGGACACCCCACCCTGAGCCACCACCACCGGTCGGCGTCCGGCCCGCTCCACCAGACCCGCCGCGATCGAGGCTCTGAAACCCGACTCGCACACCGTCCACACCTCTTCTACGTCTGCGAGCTCGTCGGGCAGGCCCCGGCGAAGATCGGGTACGTAACGGTGTACGGTGCCGGGCAGCGCACGGCGAGCCCGCTCCAGCGGGTCTCGAACGTCCAGTACCGCCACCGATCCCAGGCGCTCCAACAGGTCGGCGACGGTGGCGATCCCGGAACGGGTCTTTCGGGGGAGAACCTCGGGGTCCGTCACCAGCCCGGCCGTCTCGTAGCCGATGCGGGCCAGATCCAGGATCACATCGGAGACGTCGATTCCCCCGGTGACCAGCACCACCGGTGACCCGAAGGGAACCAGCCAACCCACCCAGGCGGCGGTCTCGGTCCCGGCCTCGATGTTGAGAGACCCGGGCAGGTGCGCCTCGGGCGTAGGCGAAGCGGCTCCGGACGTCGACCACCTGGCGCCCCGCCGGTCGAGGAGCCTCGGACCAGGTGGTCGGGGGTCGGAGACCACGGGCGGTTCCAACCGGTCGACCAGTTCGGGTCCGGACCGGTTGAGCGGCGCCATGTGGGCGTAGTAGTCGGGGTAGGGCGCCAGCTCGGCGGTGATGGCCTCCACGAACCGTTCCTCGTCGACCCGGAGAGCAGCGGATTCGATTCGCCTCTCCCGGCCGATGGCGGAGGTGTCGAGCCCGGCGGGAGCCGAGGTGCAGAACGACCCCGACCCATGGGTGGGGTACAGCCCCGCCTCGTCGGGCAGGGCGGCGAGGCGAGAGATCAGAGCCGAACTGCAGGGTCGCCAACACCTCGGTGAGGCTCGACCCGAGCAGGTCGGTGCGTCCCGCCGACCCGACCAGGAGGGAACCGCCGGAGAACACCGCTTGGGGGATCCCGTCGATCACGGCCAGATAGGAGACGTGCTCGGGGGTGTGGCCCGGGGTGTGGAGGGGGCGCAAGGTCAGCCCCTCGCCGATCTCGATGTCTTCCAGATGGAAGGCGGGACGAAATCGGTATTCGACACCGGAGCCGGCCGGTAGGACCGGGTCGGCGCCCAGACGGCGGGCCAGGCCGGGTGTCCCGGACAGGTAGTCGTTGTGGACGTGGGTGTCGCACACCACCCGCACCTCGACCCCCAACCGATCGATCAACCCGAGGAACCGGGCGGCGTCCCTCTGAGGGTCCACCAACACACCGACACCACGATGCTCCAACAGATAGGAAGAGTCACCCAGGGAAGGTGTAGCCAACCGATGTATATGCATAAATCTGAATATAACCGGCCGGTGAGGGATGGGTCACGTCCCGTCAAGTGGTGGACTTTGGGGTCTGCCATCCTCACCACTCTCATGCGATCGCTGCGACGGGCTCCTGGTGGGCCTCACCTCCTTCCTCAGGGGCGTAGATGCGGTCCATCGACTCTTGGGAGAAGTACCGGCGGTCGGCGACGGCCCACTCGTCGTCTTGTTCGGCCAGCACCATCCCCACGATGCGGAGCAGGGCCTCCCGGTTGGGGTGGATCCCGATCACATAGGTCCTCCGCTTGATCTCTTTGTGGAGCCGCTCGAGCGGGTTGGTTGACGCCAGGCGTCTTCGGTGGGGTTCGGGGAAGTGGAAGTGCGCCAGGAGGTCCTCAGAGGCGTCCTCGAGCAGCTCGGCGGCCTTGGGGAACCTCCCCCTGAGCCCCTCTGCCACCCGCTCGAGCTGAGTCCGGGCCGAGGCGTAGTCGGGCTGGGCGAAGACGGTCCGGACGAAAGAGGCCACCAGCTCCTGGGCGCCCTTGGGGACGGTGGAGAGCAGGTTGCGCATGAAGTGCACCCGACACCTTTGCCAGGCGGCTCCCTGCAGCACCTTGGCGATGGCTGCCTTGAGCCCCTCGTGGGCGTCGGAGACCACCAGGAGCACCCCCTTGAGGCCCCTCCGCACCAGGTCCCGGAGGAACCGGGTCCAAAACGCCTCGTCCTCTGACGGCCCGGCATCGACCCCCAGCACCTGGCGCTCCCCAGACCGGGATACCCCCACCGCCACCACCGTGGCCATAGAGATCACCCGGGAGTCCTCTCTCACCTTGTGGTAGGTGGCGTCGACGAACAGGTAGGGGTGGTCGCCGGAGATAGGTCGGTTCCGGAAGGCCTCCACCTCCCGGTCGAGCTCCCGGCAGATCCGGGACACCTGGGAACGCGAGATCCCCTCCAGGCCCAGGGCCCGCACCAGGTCGTCCACCTTGCGGGTGGAGACTCCTGCCACGTAGGCCTCCTGGATCACCGACACCAGGGCCCGCTCGGTGCGCCGCCGGGGCTCGAGAAGCGAAGGGAAGTAGGTGCCGGGGGTGATCTTGGGGATCTGGAGCTCCAAGGTGCCCACCCGGGTGTCCCAGGTCCGGGTCCGATACCCGTTGCGGTAGGCGGTGCGCTCTCCGGTCCGCTCATAAAGCCCCGCTCCGATCCTCCCCGAGACCTCGGCCTCCATGAGGGCCTGGGCAAGGACCCGCACTCCTTCTCGAAGGACGTCGGCGTCCTCTTCTGAGAGGAGCTTGCCAACGAACGAGTCGAAGTCCATCCTGGTCTTGGCCATCGTCCACCTCCTTGTGGTTGTCCGACCTCAGGTGAGGATGGACGATGGCCTCTCTTCAACTGTGGATTTCCCCCAAAAGTCCACCACGTCCGGGGACGCTAACTGAGGGATGGGCCGGCGTCTCGGTAGGCTTTCTCACGTGACCGGCCCCGTAGACACCCTGGGACGTCCCGTCCGGGACCTTCGGATCTCGGTGACCGACCGATGCAACTTCAGGTGCACCTACTGCATGCCCAAGGAGATCTTCAGTCGGGACTACCAGTTCCTTCCCCGGGACGAGCTACTCACCTTCGAGGAGATCACCCGGGTGGCTCGGATCTTCGTCCGGTTGGGGGTGCGCAAGATCCGCCTCACCGGCGGTGAACCGTTGCTCCGCAAGGGGATCGAGGACCTGGTGGGAATGCTCGCCTCCTTGGAGGGGGTAGAGGACCTCACTCTCACCACCAACGGCTCGCTGCTGGCGCGGAAGGCCGAAGCCCTCGCCTCGGCCGGCTTGCGGCGGGTCACGGTGAGCCTCGACTCCACCGACGACACCGTGTTCATGGCCATGAACGACGTCGGGTTTCCGGTGGAGAAGGTGATCGAGGGCATCGAAGCCGCCGCCCGGGCGGGCCTGGTCCCCGTCAAGATCAACATGGTCGTGAAGCGGGGCGTCAACGACGGATCGGTGGTGGACATGGCTCGCCGTTTCAGGGGAACCGGGCACATCGTTCGGTTCATCGAGTACATGGACGTCGGCACCACCAACGGCTGGAGGATGGAGGACGTGGTGCCCGCCGCCGAGATCATCCGGATGATCGACTCGGTGTTCCCCTTGGAACCGTTGGCGCCCAACTATCGGGGGGAGGTGGCCAACCGTTGGCGGTACAAGGACGGCAGCGGCGAGATCGGAGTCATCGCGTCGGTGACCCAGCCGTTCTGCGGGGATTGCACCCGAGCCCGCCTGTCGGCGGAGGGGAAGCTGTACACCTGTCTGTTCGCCTCCTCGGGGACCGACCTACGTCGACTCCTGAGGGACGGCGCCTCCGACGAGGAGCTGGAGCAGACGATCCGCCGGGTCTGGGAGGCGCGGTCCGACCGCTACTCCGAGATCCGGTCCTCCCAGACGGTGGGTCTCCCCAAGGTCGAGATGAGCTACATCGGCGGGTAAGGCCAGTCGGCGCGGAGACTGACCTCTGGTTCTCCAGCGACATCGGCTGACAGGCCACACTTTCCAGGCCGGATCCTGCTAAGCCCGAGCCCAGGTGGGAGTCGCCGGAGTCGGCCCGGCTCGTCTACACCTACCATGGTGCCGCCCTCATCCAGGCCTTCACCATCGACCCCAGCCGCTACTACCAGCCGAAGGAGGGCGCCAACCCCCAAGACGACGGAAAGAGTGTCACATAGCATTCCGGTGCAAGCAGAGGGAGTGCAAAGAAGGCTTGCTGGAGCTCTTGACAAGGGGGGGGCGGGAGCGCGATAATGGCGATACGGTGTCGTGATGTTGGGGGTTCGTCGTCCGATGACTCGATCGGTCACACCGAGATTTGGCTTGTTCGTGCTCCTCCTGGGTGGACTTGCCGTATTCGGATTGCTCCCAGCCGATGCCGCCTCCAACGCGGTCTGCGACAAGACCAGCGTCAGAGTGGTCTGGGAGGGCAACGATTGGACGTCCTCGGAGAAGGCGACCGCCATGACTGGTTTCAACGTGTGGGAGTGGGACGTAGACAGGTACGACGGTTCCCAACCGGTGACGATCTCGGAGACGTCCGGTTCGCAGATAGTGAACGTCGACTGGTCCTGGCAGGTGTCATCTTCGTACGGGTCGGGGAACTGCAACACCGGCCAGATCGTGTTCAACACTCAGCACCGACAGGAAATCCGTGACAATCCGGCAGAGTTCAAGAAGCTGGCCGCCCACGAGATGGGCCATGCGATCGGGCTCGACCACGTGCACCGAACGGACTCGCTGGGCGGCGACAACCCACCGGTCATGTGGGCGTGCGGCTGGAATGATGGAGGGACATACCGTCTGACCCAGGATGATCATGCGGCCATGCAGTTGCAGTCCGACGTGTCCGGTGCCTACCGGTCGGCGACGGCCAACTCGTCCTTCGAGGAGGACGGCGGCTACATGGAGTTCTGGGGGATCAAGTCGGGGTCGATCACCTACCGGGTCGCGGGCGGCGTGGATGGCACTCCCTACTACCTGAAATTCCTGCACAACAGTGCCGAGTCGTACATCTTCTCCACCACGCGACTCATCGACGACCCGACCATCGACTGGGTGAAAGCTCGGGCCAATTACATCAAGGACGTGTCCACCGACACCGGCAACGTCAAGGTGATGTTGCGGGTGCGGAACTACACCGTTTCCACGCCGGACTGTGGCTATCCGGAGCGTCGAAGCGGCTCATACTCGTTCGCCGCTGCCCGCTACTTCCCGAGGTACTGCACCCCGACGATGACATGGGAGTACTGCGATACGTCGGGCGAGAACCCGCCAGACGTCGCGGCCGAAGAAGGCGGAATCGAGGTGCGAGTATATGTATACAACCGCATGTTTCGGGCCGATGGATCCCGAGCCTTGGTCGGCGTGGACCGGGTGAGAGTGCTGGTGAACTACTGAGGGGAAGAAGCCATGCGCCGGAGCAGGCCATCGCCAACTCGACTGTTCGTAGCCCCCCTTGCCATGTTCGCCCTGGTCACGGGCGCCTGCACGTCATCCGATACCGCTCGGAGCGGTACGCGGGATGCGACCGGCTACATCGCGGCGACGACCTGGCTGATAGAAGCCGATGTCGTCGCGCAGGAGGATGTTCCCCCGGGGTACCGCTATCTCGACCTCGTCGTGACAGACGTGTTGTTCCAGAAGCCGGTGTACGTGTCGTGGGTCGAGTACGACACACCGGACCTTCCCGTCGGTACCCGGATCCCCGCGATGCTCGTCGCTCCGTCGACGAAGGTGGACCTGAAGGAGCGCCGGGTGTTCGTTGCGCTCCAGGCCGCCGGCAGCCCCGCCGAACTGGAGAGAGGGGTGACCGAGGGCGACGGACTACGCGCCTACGCGGTGATCATGGTGTTCGACGATCAGTGGCGTCTCATCGACGCGCCTACCGGATACTACGACCAGTACGCCGAGGTGTATGCCCTGTATGGGCAGGGGCGAGACGCGGCGTTGGGGTTGATCACGGATGCGCTAGCCGGTCGCAAGGCACGGGACGCGCGCACCGAAGCCCTCGAGGCGGGCCTGCCGGCACCTGAGGCCACAACCCCGGGTCCGTTGGGGGACTGGCGGCGGGCCAAAGGTTTCGAAAGTGGTCCGATCGAACCGACTCCGTCGGACCGGTTGGAAGCGTGGTTGGCCGTCCCGCCCGAGGCACGCCAGCTCTTCGTCACCGACGACGAGGTCATCCCCGGCGCCGACGCGGCCGCAGGCGTTGACGGCTGGGTGCAGCGGGAGCTGGTGATCGCCGATGTCAGCGACCTGGCCGCCGCCTACCCGTGGGTGGGGTTGCGGTTCTCCGGCGTCGGGGTCCTCGGCCCCTTCGGGCTCCGGACCGAGAAAGGTCCTCAGACCGGACCGGTGCCGCTGTTCGGCTACTTCCCCGCCGGCACCGACGCAGAACTGGTGGGTTGGACCTCGACCACGTTCCCCGACCTGACGACCGGCGACGTGATCGCCACCCTGCCGGCGGATATGTGGGCGGGAGCGGAGTCGGTCATGGTCGACGTCACTGGCGACCCGACGGTCGGATTCCGGGTTCGGACAGCTACGGCACGGGAGGGCTGAACGCCGGTGCAATTCGCCTAGGTCGGAGCGCGCGGTCGCCGTGGGCGCTCGGCGGCTCGCTGCGCTGACACTCGCATACCGGATCCTTCTGTTCAGCGTCGGCCCGTATTACGACGGGTCTAGTGATACGGAGTCGTCGCTGATGGCGTAGGAGCCCGGATTGCTCAGCATCCGATGACATCACGAACGGTTTTGCACTATCACCATAGTGATAATTAGGCTTCCCTTACCGACCTTTCAAGGAGTGCTTTACATGATGCGACGGGTTCTCGTTCTGTCGACCTGGGTACTTCTGCTCACCGCCTGCGGGGTGGTCTCGGCGTTCGACGGGGGCGACACGGTGCGGGTGTACAGCGGACGTCACTACGACCTGGAGGAGGCGTTCCTTGCCTTCGCCGAGGACACCGGCGTGTCGGTCGAGTTCCTGTTCGGTGGGGACGCCGAGCTGCGGGAACGCCTTCAGGCCGAAGCCGACCAGACCTCGGCCGACGTGTTCATGACCGTCGACGCGGCCAACCTCCAGATCGCCGCCGAGGAGGGGCTGCTCCAGCCGACCGATTCGGAGGTGTTGGAGACCGCGGTGCCTCCCAACCTGCGCCATCCCGACGGGCTCTGGTTCGGTCTGTCCAAGCGGGTGAGGACCATCGTGTACCACCCCGACCGGGTGGACCCCTCGGAGCTCTCTACCTATGAGGACCTGGCCGATCCCAGGTGGAGCGGCCGACTCTGCATGCGGAACTCCACCAACGTCTACACCCAGTCGCTCGTCGCCAGCCTGATAGCCCACCACGGCTACGAGGAAGCCCTCGACGTGGTTCGGGGTTGGGTCGACAACGACACCCAGATCATCAACAGCGACGTCCAGATCCTGGAGACGATCGCCGCGGGAGGATGCGACGTCGGGATCACCAACCACTACTACCTGGCTCGTCTACTCGCCGAGGACCCCTCGTTCCCGGTGCGGATCTTCTGGGCCAACCAGGGCGACCGAGGTGTCCACGTCAACATCTCGGGAGCCGGTGTGACCACCTGGGCCGACGACCCGGACCAGGCGGTGACCCTCCTAGAGTGGCTCGCCACCGACGGTCAGGAGGAGTTCGTCTACGGCAACCACGAATACCCGGTCAACCCGGAGGTGCCGCCGCCTCCCATCCCCGCCCAATGGGGAACCTTCAAAGAGGATCCGCTCAACGCGGCCGAATTCGCCGCCCTCAACGCCGATGCGATCCGGCTGATGGAGGAGGCCGGCTACGACTGAGTCCCCGGCGCCGGTGCCCACCGGTGGGAGGATCGGGTGGACGGCCACCGTGGTCGCGGTGGCCGTCCTGACCGCCCTCCCCGTGCTGGTAGTCGCCAGAGAAGGCCTCTCCCCGGATCCCGAGGTGTGGCGGCGGTTGTGGAACGGGCCCCTCCCCGAGATGATCCTCACCACCCTGGGGTTGCTCCTGGGAGTGGGGGCGGGGAGCCTGGTGCTGGGGGTGGGTCTGGCGTGGCTGGTGTCGGTGTACCGGTTTCCGGGCTCGGGGATGTTCGAATGGATGCTGCTCCTCCCACTCGCGATGCCGGCCTACGTGCTGGGCTTCGTCTTCTTGGCCCTGTTCGGCTTCGCCGGACCGGTCCAGACGGGGTGGAGGGCGCTGTTCGGTCCCCACGCCTGGTTTCCCGAGGTGCGGTCCCTGGGCGGGGCGGTGTTCGTGCTGTCTTTCTCCCTCTACCCGTACACCTACCTGGCTGCCAAGGCCGCCATCGCCGAGCACGCCCCCTCGACCTTCGAGGCGGCTCGCCTGCTCGGCGACGGGCGACTTCGAGCCGGATGGCGGGTGATGCTCCCTCTGGCCCGGCCGTCGCTGGCAGCCGGGGCGGCGGTGGCGATGATGGAGACCCTGACCGACTTCGCCAGCGTGCAGTACTTCAACGTTCAGACCGTCTCGGTGGGGGTGTACCGGATATGGCGGGGGGCGTTCGACCGGGAGGCGGCGGTGGAGTTGGCGTTCGTGGTGCTGGTGTTCGCCTTGCTGGTGATCGCGGCAGAACGCGGGCTCAGGGGCCGCCGACGGTTCGAGCAGAGGGGGGGAGGTCGGGAGCTCCGTCCGGTGACTCTGCCGGGCCGGAAGGGTCTGGCCGCGGCGGCACTCTGCTCGGCGGTGATGACGCTGGCGTTCTTCGCTCCGGTCGGCCAGCTCGTCTGGTGGGCGGTGGGGAGCTCGTCAGCACCCCGCCTCGACCGGGGCCTGGTGTACGCCTCGAACAGCCTGGGGGTGGCCCTGACGGCGGCGGCGGCCGCAGTGGGAGTGGCCATCCTGCTCGCCGGGGGTGCCCGCTTGGCGGGTTCGCGGGTGGCGTCGTGGGCCACCCGCCTCGCCACCGCCGGCTACGCGGTGCCCGGTCCGGTGGTGGCGATCGGAGTGCTCGGCCTGGTGCTGGCTGCCGCCCGGCTATTCGCGTCCTTCGGGTGGGACGATCCCCGGGTGTTGGTCGGGTTTTCGCTCATAGGTCTGGTGTACGCCTACGTGGTCCGCTTCACGGCTCTGGCCTTCGGGCCGGTCGACGCCTCCCTGGAGAAGATCACTCCCAACGTGGTCGATGCCGCCCACACGCTGGGAGCCGGACCGACGAGGGTGCTGAGGCAGATCTATCTGCCTCTGGTGCGGGCCGGGGCAGCCGCAGGGGGCCTGCTGGTGGCGGTCGACGCCCTGAAGGAGCTACCCATCGTCCTGCTGATCCGTCCCTTCGGCTTCACCACCCTCTCGGTGTGGGTTTGGGAGCTCGCCTCCGAGTCGAGATGGTCGATGGCGGCGATACCGGCGATGGCGATCGTCGGAGCGGCCATGATCCCCACCGTGGTGGCGATGCGGCGACTGCGGAACCCCCGGGCGGTCCCCTGGGTCAGTTGACCGGAGGCCCGTACAACTCCAAACCCCGATCGAGGTCCTCGGGACGGTCGACCGAGAACCAGCTCCGGCCGTCCTCCCCCCATAGCCGCCAGGTTTCCTCGAGCACCGGGACGAACGCCACCCGGTCGAGGAGGCTCTGGAGGGACCCGCCGGCATCCAGTTCCTCGGCGGCGGCAGGCGCCACCTCCCGAGGGTAGAAGGCGCAGGTGGTCTGCCTCACCCCCTCCACCACGGGCACCACGGGGAGGTCCCGGCCGGAGGCTGCCAGACCGGCCAGGGTCTCGGCCCTCACCCACGGCTGGTCGACACCGACGAGGAGCACCGCCGATCGGGTGGCCCGCATGACCCCAACCAACCCGGCGAGCGGACCGGCTCCCTGGACCGGGTCGGGGACCGACTCGAAACCGGCCACCTCCCGGCCGGCCACCATCACCCGGTCGGCCACCTCGGCCAGGACCCCGGCGACGACGTGGAGCATGGGCCGACCCCCCACCTCCACCCACGCCTTGTCCCGGCCCATCCGGCGGGACCGCCCGCCGGCCAGGACCACCCCCACCAGGTCAGGTCGCCGCTCTGCGGGCACCCCGGGCCGTCCGATATCCGAGCCACAACAACGTGGCGGCCACTGCCAGCGACAGGGCGAAACCCGCCGACTCGCTCCCTCCCACCGCCAGGCCGGTCCCCCCCGAGGCGGCGGCCAGAGTGCCGCCGAGGATCAGGGCGTTGCCCACTACGACTCGACGGTCTTTCCGCCAGAAGCGGACCAAGCTGACCAGAGCGAGGACTACCAGGATGAGAGTGGAGACCCCGCCGGAGATGGCGGCCAACAGCCTCGGTCCGAAACCCTCCGATATGGGCGGGAACACGTCGTGGGGCAGTCGGCTCCAGGTGTCAGGTGGGGAGGCGAACGGGGTGGTGGTGACCAGGGTCACCGATATGGCTGCCAAGGCTGTGACCAGGAGGTGCATGACGTGGCCGGCCCGGCGGCCTCCCACCAGGAACATCGAGCCCAGCGCCAGGTAGGGGATGTTGAGAACCGCTCCGAACAGGTAGAACACCCGATAGGCGGCGCCCGACCAACCCCAGGTGAGGCCGACCACCAGCCCCCAGGTCGCGGCCGCGAACATGGCGATCCCGGCCAGGTAGGCGGCTACGTGGGGTCGGGGACGCCGGGCCAGGTCCCGGGCCAGGTCGAGGGTGAACAGCGACGCCGCCACCGCGGCCGCCCATGCGATCCCCGTGTCGAGGGCCATGAGTCGGGAAGTTACGGCCGGGCCGCTCCGACAGCCAGTCGGTTCGGGACTCCGCCTCGACGTGTTCGGCACGCCTGACGGATGGATGCCGTGCACGGCTAGCATGCATCCGGTGAGCACCCTCCAAGTCCTAGGCGTGCACAAGAGGTTCGGCTCCCATCGGGTCCTCGACGGGGTCGACCTGACGGTGCCATCCGGGCGGCTGGTGGCCCTGCTGGGACCGAGCGGCTGCGGGAAGACCACCCTGCTCAGGGCGATCGCGGGTCTCGAAGCGATCGACTCGGGCAGCATCACGCTGGCGGGGAGGGTCCTGGCCGGACCCGGAGTGAACCTGCCTCCCGAGAAGAGGGGGGTGGGGATGGTGTTCCAGGATTGGGCGCTGTTCCCCCACCTGACGGTGGGGGAGAACGTCGCCTACGGCTTACCCCGCTCAGACCGGTGGAGGGTGGGTGAGGTGCTTCGCCTGGTCGGGTTGGAGGGACTCGAAGACCGGATGCCCGCCACCCTGTCGGGAGGTCAGCAGCAACGGGTCGCAGTGGCCCGCGCCCTCGCTCCCCGTCCCCAGGTGCTGCTGTTCGACGAGCCGTTCTCCAACCTCGACGCCGACCTCCGAGTCAAGGTGCGGAGAGAGATCCGCCGACTCCTCAAGGAGCTGCGGATCACCGCTCTGTTCGTCACCCACGACCAGGAGGAGGCGTTCGTGGTCGGCGACGAGGTGGCGGTCATGCGCAACGGGCGGATCCTCCAGCAAGACCCACCCGCAAAGGTGTACGAAGCTCCGGTCGACCCCTGGGTGGCGGCTTTCGTCGGTGAGGCCAACCTGGTGCCGGGGAGAGCGGCAGGCGAAGTGGCCGACACCCCACTGGGTCGGGTGCCCCTCGCCGCCCCCTTGACCGGGGACTGCACCGTGCTGATCCGTCCCGAGGAGCTCGACCTCGACCCGGACGGCGACTCGCTGGTGACCACGGTGGAGTTCTACGGCCACGACACCTCGTATCGGGTGGCCACCCCCTCGGGTGAGATGTTGGTCAGGGCTCTGGCCGCGCCCCGCTTCGGGGAGGGCTCCAGAGTTCGGCTGGTCTACCGGGGGAGGGCCGCGGTGGCCTATCCACCCCGGACGGGTTGACCGACGTACTCGTTCTCGGCGGAGGACCTGCCGGGCTGTACGCGGGGCTGCTGCTGGCCCGCAGGGGGATGCGGGTGGCGGTGCTGGAACGGGACGAACGGCTGGGAGGACTGGCCGGGGGCACCGAGGTCGCCGGGATCCAGGTCGACTTCGGTAGCCATCGGCTCCATCCTTCGATTCGCCCCGACATCCTCGCCGACCTCGAGGAGATGCCCGGCCTCGAGCTGCAGGTCAGACCCCGGAGGGGGCGGATCCGCCTCGCCGGCCGGTGGATCTCCTTTCCGCTCCGTCTCCTCGACCTGATCCGGAACCTGCCACCTTCGGTGTTGGCCAGGCTGGCGGCGGGAGCCGCCATCGGAAGGAACGCCGCAGGGTCCTCCACCTACGAGGGCGCGGTGGAGAGTTGGCTGGGAAGGCCGATGGGCGAGCTGTTCTACTACCCCTACGCCGAGAAGATCTGGGGTCTCCCGCCGTCGGAGCTGTCCGCCGAACACGCCCGGCGGCGCATAGCTTCGGACGGCGTCGGCAAGCTGATCGGCAAGGTGCTGCGGCGACGCAACGTGTTCCTCTACCCCCGGGGAGGTTTCGGCCGGATTCCCGCGGCGATCGCCGACGCAGCCTCCCGGGCCGGGGTGGACCTGGTCACCGGCGCCGAGGTGACCACCCTGACCCGGGACCGCGGATGGCGGGTCACCACCACCCGGGGCGAGTGGAGGGCCCCCGTTCTGCTCTCGACCATCCCGATGCCATCACTGGCCCGGATGGCGGACCCGCCCGCCCCGGTCGCCGGCCTGTTGGAGAGGCTCAGATACCGGTCGATGGTCCTCGTGTACCTGGTGGTGCCGACTGGACGTTGGACCGACTACGACGCCCACTACTTCCCCGAGAAGCAGTTCCCGTTCACCCGGGTCTCGGAGCCCAAGAACTACCGGAACGACCCGGCCGAGCCCGGAGACCGGACGGTGATCTGCGTGGAGCTCCCCTGCGGATTCGGCGACCGGTGGTGGAGAGCCGACGGCTCGGAGCTGGTCGACGTGATCCGTCGAGGGCTGCGACACGCCGGGCTGCCCGACCCGGGAGACGAGGGCACGGTACGGAGGATCCGCCACGCCTATCCCGTCTACCCGGTGGGAGCCGAACAAGCAGCCGCCCGGGTCGAGGAGTGGCTCACCGGCCTGCCCGGGCTGATCACCTTGGGGCGGCAGGGGTTGTTCGTGCACGACAACACCCACCACACGTTGGCGATGGCGGCCGAAGCCGCCGGTGCGGTGACCGACCACCTCACGGTGGACCGGGAAGCGTGGGCCGCGGCCCGCCGATCGTTCCGGGATCACGTGGTGGAGGACTGACCCGGATTCAGCATCCGCCACACCGTGGGCGCCACCCGAAGCAGGTAGCGGACCGGACGGACGAACGAGCGGCCGTGGCGGCGGAACGAATAGCTGATCGGCACCTCCCGATACCGGAACCCCTTGGCCAGCAGGTCCAGGGTCAACACCTGCGCATAGTTGAAGTCGTGGGCGATCCGGGCCGCACGGGCCGCGGTGGCCGACAGGGCCCGGTACCCGCTCTGACCGTCGGTGAGCGGACACCTCGAGACCCATCTGAGCAGGGCGGTCAAGACCCGGTTCCCAAGCCTGCGGTGGGGGAGCATCCGGTCGATCTCGCCGCCGAAACGGGTCCCCACCACGTAGTCGGCCTCGCCGTCGAGGATCGGGGCCGCGAGGCGCTCCAGCTCCTCGGGGGCGTACTCACCGTCGGCGTCGCAGAACGCCACCACAGACGGGTCGTGCCGGAGGAGCGCCTCCCTCAGCCCGTGCCTGACCGCGGCTCCGAGACCCTGGTTCTCCGGTAGCCGCACCACCTCGGCCCCGGCCGCGGCGGCCAGCTCGGCGGTGTGATCGGCGGAGCCGTCGTCCACCACCATCACCCGGACTTCCCGACCCCGGACCCGCCTCGGGGTCCGGGACACCACGTCGGCGACGGTGGCTTCCTCGTCGTGGGCCGGGAGGAAGAGCACCACCGGCCCGTCGCCGGGAGGCTCCGGTTCCCTCGGGGGCAGCCCGGCAGGCAGCCGAAGCCTGCCCCACATGGCGGGAGGTGGCCACGCGAGCCCGACCAGGCCCACCACCAGCGAGTAGACGGTCTTCAGGCCGTGGGCGGCCAGGGCGGCTACCAGTCCGGGGCCGGGCGGCACCCCCAACACCGCCAAGGCGGCCACCGCGCCCGCCTCGTAGGTCCCGATGCCGGCCGGGGTCACCGCCGCCAGCTGGGCGATCACCGCCCCGGCGGTGACCCCCAGCGCGCCGGCCCAGGACACCTCCCAGCCGGTCCAGCCCACCGACTCGTGGATCACAACCGCTTCGGCGAGCCACGCCAGCCCGCTGAAGCCCAGCATCGCGACCCAGGGGACGTCCAGGTGGGCGCGGCTTCGCATCCACCAACCCGCGACCGCCGCCACCCCCAGGGCGAGCACCAGCACCCCGGGCCCGACCCCCACCCCGAGGGCCATCCCGATGATGGCCAAGGTGGCCACGTCGACCGCCCGCAGGAGAACGGTGGAAGAGGCGGCTTCCTGCCATCCGACCTTGGAGCGGCGCACCGCCGACACCACCCGGAGCGGCTCACCCATCCTCAGCGGAAGGACGTGGTTGGCGGCTAGAGCCACGTGCAGGCCGGCCCAGGCCTGACCGAGCGGCAGGTCGGGAACCACCGCCCGCCAGGCGGCGGCCCGTAGCAAGAAGGCGGCGCCGAAGCCGACCAGGGCTGCTCCGACCCCCAGGGGATCGCCGGCCGCCGACTCCAGAGCGGCGGTCAGCAGGGGGACATCCACCAGGGCGCCGAGGAGAGCGGCCACGGGCGGCAGCGCCACCAGACCCAACCAGATCAGCGGCCGCCGATAGCGGCCGGCCAGAACTCGCGTTAGGAGCGCCTTATGGAGAGCGTCAACTCGACTTGACAGCATGGGCTCGGTCGGTTTTACACTACCCGCGTAGTGTTTTCAAACTCCTCGCCGTCCCTCCGCTGGCTGGTCACCGGAGCCGCCGGGTTCATCGGCGGCCACCTGGTCGCCGAGTTGCGGGCATCGGGCTGCCAGGTGATGGCGGTGGACAGGAGGCCGTCACCGGGTGTGGAGCGGCTCGACCTCGCCGATCCTGCCGATCTCCCCCGTTTGGCCGAGCTGTGCAGGCGGGCCGACGCCGTGGTCCACCTCGCGGGTCGGCCCGGTGTCAGGGAACGGGGGCCGCAGGCCCGGGCAGCCAGGCGACGGGACAACGTGTTGGCCACCGCCCGGCTCCTCGAGGTGGTCCCGAAGGCCGTCCCGGTGGTGGTCGCTTCGTCTTCGTCGGTGTACGGGAGTTGCGTGGGACCCAGTCGGGAAGGAGATCCGCTTCGTCCGCTCGGCGACTACGGGCGCTCCAAGCTGGAAGCGGAGATGCTGTGTGTCGCCTGCCGGGAGGCGGGATGGGCGGTAACGGTGGTGAGGCCGTTCACCGTGGTCGGCGAGCGCCAGCGGCCCGACATGGCCCTGGCCCGGTGGATCGAAGCCGCACGGACCGGAAGGCCGATCCGGGTGTTCGGGTCGCTGGAGCGTCGCCGGGACCTGACCGACGTGCGGGACGTGGTGTTGGGGATCCGAAGGGTGATCGAGACCGGGTTCGTGGGGACCGTGAACCTGGGGAGCGGCCGTCCGATTCGACTCGGGGAGATGGTCGAGACGGTGATGGAGGTGGTGGGGAGCCGCCCGCCGGTGGTGGTCGAGCCGGGGAGCGCGGTGGAAGCCGACCTCACCTGGGCCGACACGTCGCTGTGCGAGGCCGAGCTCGGTTTCGTGCCCAGCCTCGATCTGCCTTCGGTGGTGAGACGCCAAGCGGAGGCGTGCCGGCCGGTGGCGGTTTCGTCGTGAGCCGGACCGCGGCCGTCTCGGTCGGCGTGGGGCTCCTGGTGGCGGTCCTCACTTCGGTCGGGATCGCGGTGAGGGCCACTCATGGAGCCAGGACCTCGGGTGACGAGCCCCAGTACCTGCTGACCGCCCTGTCGCTGTGGGAGGACGGAAACCTGGACATCTCGGACGAACGGGACAGCGGTCGTTACGTCCCCTTCCACGAGGTTCCCCTCTACCCCCAGACCCGTCTCCTCCCCGACGGTCGGAGGATCAGCCCCCACGACCCTCTGCTGCCCCTGCTGTTGGCGATTCCCATGGATGTGGGTGGTTGGGTGGCGGCCAAGGCGGTCCTGGCCGGGTTCGCCGGATTGCTGGCCGGGACGCTGGTCTGGGTGGCGGTGGAGCGGTTGGGCGTACGCCGGAGCGTGGCAGCCCTGATCGTGACCGTGTTCGGGTGTTCACCGCCTCTCGCCGTATACGCCACCCAGGTCTACCCCGAGATCGTCGCCGCCGTGGGGGTGGCGGCTGCTCTGGCTTGGCTGCTCGGCCCGCTGTCGAACCGGGACGCTTGGCTGGTGACCGCAGTCGTGGTGGGATTGGCCTGGCTGGGCGTCAAGTATCTGCCGGTCGCCGCGGTTCTGACCGTGCCCCTCCTCCTCCGGGCGCAGAACCGCGGACGCTTGGCGGCCGCTCTGGGCGCGGCGGGGATCCTCTACCTGGTCGGCCATATCTGGCTGTACGGCGGGCTCACCGCCTATGCCACCGGAGACCACTTCGTGGGAGGTGAGCTCACCGTGGTCGGGACCCGACCCGACTGGTGGGGTCGGAGCAG
The DNA here is from genome assembly GCA_026002975.1 of Acidimicrobiia bacterium. GTDB lineage: Bacteria > Actinomycetota > Acidimicrobiia > Spongiisociales > ZC4RG35 > BPGJ01. Next base: position 40,109 of record BPGJ01000002.1, on the reverse strand, counting down.
CCGGTTGCTGGGGTTGCTGGTCGACCGTGGGTTCGGGTTGGCGCCTTGGCAGCCCGCCTATCTGCTGTTGCCGGTGGCGGTTGTCTGGGGTTGGCGTCGAGGCTGGCGCCTCCTGGTCGGCGTGCTCGGGGTTGGATGGCTGGTGGCGACCTTCGTCGCCCTCACCATGCACGGGTGGTGGTTCCCGGGACGCCAGCTGGTCTCGGTCCTCCCCGCCGGGGTGCTCCTCGTGGCCGGATGGGCCGACCAGGCTGCCCACCGGCTCTGGGCGGCGTTGGTGTTGGGGGCGGCCGGGATTCTGGCGTTCGGCTTCCTGGCCGTGGAGGGTCTGAGCGGGGAGATCACCTGGATCGTCGATTTCGGCGCCACCGCCGACCCGGTCTATCGGGGCTTGGCGGCGGTGATGCCGGACTACCAGAACCCGACCGACCTCACCTGGACGCTCCATGGCGTCTGGTTGGCGGTGGTGACGATTCTGGGCTGGTTGGGATGGCGGGGCACCGCCGTTCGACCGTTGTTCCTACGACCACGAGGAGGTATCGGATGAAGCGATTGATTCTCGCCCTCGTCCTGTTGGTGGCCGCCTGCGGGACCGACGACGGGGCCACGGTGCGCAACCTGGGTGCCGACGGGACCGCCACCGGGACCGGCACCGCGACTGGAACGGGGACCGCGACCGGGACCGCCACCGCGACCGGGACCGGCACCGCCACCGGGACCGGCACCGGGACGGTAGCCACCACCTGCCCCACTCCGGCTAGCGGGACCACCGCCGGGACCCGGGTCACGGTAACCATGACCGAGTTCACCATCACCCTCGACACCGACCAGGTGCCCGCCGGTCCGGTCACCTTCGTGGTCGAGAACCGTGGCGAGGAACCTCACGAGGTCGCGGTGGTGAGAGCGGCCTCCCTCGACGAGCTCCCGACCGACGAACACGGGGCGATCGTGGAAGAGGAGCTTCCAGAGGGGAGCTGGGTAGGAGAGATCGAGCCGTTCGCTCCCGGGCTCACCTGTGAACTCACCCTCGACTTGGAGCCCGGCGACTACCTGATCATCTGCAACATCGTCGAGGAGGAAGACTCCGAGATCGAGGCCCATCTGCCGTTGGGAATGGTCGCTCCGCTCACCGTCACCGGCTGAAGTCGGGTTCGGATGCTGCCGCGGCCGGGTACCCTTCCGGACGAGCGGCACCCAGGAGGTACCGGCCGTGGCAGCACCGGCAGAGAAGACCAAGGAACCGTACCGGGCCACGTACCGAGAGTACGTAGAGGCGATCTACGAGCTCGAAGAGGAGAACATCGACGCCATCCAGGCTCGCATCGCCGACTGGCTGGGAGTGAGCCGCGCCTCGGTATCGGAGATGGTCCACCGCCTGGAAGAGGAAGGACTGGTCGAGGTGGGACGCACCGTCAAGCTGACCGAAGCGGGGCGCCACCTGGCCGAGGTGGTGGTCCGCAGACACCGCCTCGCCGAACGGTTTCTGTCGGAGGTGTTGGGTCTCCCCTGGGTCAAGGTCCACGCCGAAGCCGAAGTCTGGGAGCACACCATCTCCGACGACGTCGAGGCCGCCATGTGGAAGGTGCTGGGGGATCCGAAGACCTGTCCCCACGGCAACCCGATTCCCGGTGCCGGGTACCGACCGCCCAAGATGAAGCCGATCGCCGACATGGACGAGGGAGAGACCCTGGTCCTCGAGCGGATCTCCGAGGAGCTGGAGCTGGACGCCGACACCATGGACTTCCTCGACCGGGCGGGTCTGCGTCCCGGCCAGCAGGTGACAATGCTCACCCGGTCCCCCCACGACACGTTCACCGTCCAGGTCGGAGGACACGACCCGGTGGGTGTGGGGTCCTTCGTCGCCGAGAGGGTGTTCGTCGCGGTGGTCTAACCCGTCGGGGTGACGAGCAGGGGAACCATCCGCTCCGCCGGCTCCAACCCCCCGTGGTATCCCACCAGCCGCTTGTCGAAACCCGGCGGAAGGATGAGACGGCCGGGAGGAGCCAACAGCACCGCGTCCGGTCGCCTCTCCTCGAACAGGTGGTGCGGATCCCCGTCCCCCCACAGGGGCTCCGCGTCCTCCCCCCATAGCGTCTTGGCGCCGGTCAGTGTGGCGAGACGTTCGATCGACTCCTCGTCGCCCTTGGCGTAAACCGCCCTCGGATCCCCGTACAGCGTCAACTCCCGCACCCACGGATCCCTGACGATCATCTTGGCGTCGTCCGGGTAGTCGATCATCCCGTGGTCGGCGGTTCCGCACACCACCACTCCGGGACTCACCCGGGTGGCGATGTCGAGCCAAGCCCGGGTGGCTCCGCTCAAGGCCTGGGCGTACTCACCCGAGCGCCTCCCCCACACGTGGGCGGCGAAGTCCACCTCCGGGAAGTAGGTGAACACCAGCCGTCGGGGCCGGCGGGCCGCCAACACCGTGGCCTCCACCGCCTCTTCGATCGTCCCGTAGCCCTCGAAGCGGCACCCCCGGTACAGGGCACTGGTCAGGGGCGTGTCGGCGAACCCCTCCGGCTGGACCGTCACGGCCTCCACCCCGGCGTCGGCCAGACGTTCCCACAGGTTGGGGGAGGGGAGCAGATCCGAGGTGGGATACGCGACCGGATGGCCGCCCAGGTCCACCCACTTCAAGGTGTTGACCACCGACCCCACCTCGGGGAGCCACAGCAGATGGCCGATGACGCCGTGGCGAAGCGGGGGAAGACCGGTAGCCACCGTGGCCAGGCTCACGGTGGTGGTGGAGGCGAAGGGTGCGTCGAGGGCGCCGGCTCGGGCGGTCGACAGGGGACGGGCCGCGGGATGCTCCAGCTGGTCGTCGCCCAACCCGTCGAACAACACCAACACGTAGGTGTCTGCGTCGGGGATCCGCGATGCGAGCGAGGGATCCAGCGTGGGTGACGGCGCACTCCCGGCGAGCCGAGCCTCCAGCTCGGCCACCAGGTTGACCAACCCGCCCCCCGAGTAGTCGGGGACGCTAGTCGCCATCGGGTGGAACCCCCTCCTCCCATTCGGTCCAGTCGAACCACTCCGGCAGGTCCTCCGGTTCGGGAGGATCGGCGTCGGCGTCGGGCTCCTCCACGTAGTCGATGTGTTCGACCAGTGAGTCCTCGTTCGGGCTGAAGGAGAGATAGCCGACTTGCCGCCAGCTTCGGGACTCGTGGTCGGGCAGCCATGCCGCGGCGACCAGTTCGTCTTCCACCCGGCCCACCGTCAGCAGCAGACCCGGATGGCGCAGCGCCAGGTCCGCGAGCGAATCCACCACCTCGGCCCGGTCGGAGCCGCCCAGAGCGTCGGACGTGCAGTCCTCGGCCAGGAGCTCCGCCACCTGGTCCCAGTCCCGGTCGTTGAACCCTGTGGTGAACGCCGCCACCACGTCTTCGAAGCCGTATGCGTCCATCGGCGGGATGGTAGAAGACGGCGAGTTGGGGGCCCTCGGCGCCGATTCCTATACTCGCCGCGGTCATCCAGATGCCCAGGTCCGCATGAGCGCGTACTTTCAGGATTACGTAACGGTTGGGGTGTTCATCGCCCTCGGAGCCGTGCTGGTGGCGGTCATGTTGGGCATCGCCGCCGTGCTCCGCCCCAACAACCCGACCCGCACCAAGCAGCTCACCTACGAATGCGGGGTGGATCCGGTCGGGGCCGGATGGAGCCAGACCTACGTCCGGTACTACGTGTTCGGTCTGCTGTTCGTGGTGTTCGACGTCGAAGCCGTGTTCGTGTTCCCGTGGGCGGTGGCCGCCGAACGGCTCGGCCTGTTCGGCGTGGTCGCCATCACCATCTTCATGCTCACCCTGATCGAAGGGCTGGCCTACGCCATCAAGAAGGGGGTGCTCCGGTGGGAGTAGTCCAGAGGTTCGGAGTCCCCAAGCCGCTGGGTTGGCTGCTCAACTGGTCCCGTAAGTACTCCCTCTGGCTGTTCCAGTTCGGGTTGGCCTGCTGCGCGATCGAGATGATGGCCGCGTCGGGTCCCCGCTACGACTTCATGCGTTTCGGGATCATCCCCCTGCCGGCCTCCCCCCGCCAGGCGGACCTGATGGTGGTGGCGGGAACGGTGACCGACAAGATGGCACCGTCGGTGCGGCGTCTCTACGAGCAGATGCCCGACCCCAAATACGTGATATCCATGGGGTCGTGCGCCAACTGCGGTGGGCCCTACTGGGACTCGTATTCGGTCACCAAGGGGGTCGACCAGATCATCCCGGTCGACGTGTACGTCCCGGGCTGCCCCCCTCGACCCGAAGCGCTGATGGAGGGCATCGTCCTCCTGCAGAAGAAGATCCAGTCCGAAGACATCAAAGCGAAGTGGAACCAGCGTGACCACCAGCCCGTCTGACACCGCTACACCCACCCCAGACCCGCTCGCCGACTACGCCGCCCAGGTGGCGGAGGCGGTCGGCGGCGAGGTGGTGCCCGCCAAGGCCACCGTCAAGGTGAAGGTGCCGACCGACCGGTGGGTGGAGGCCCTCACCATCGCCCGGGATGAACTCGGGTTGGTGTTCTTCTCCTGGCTCTCTGCGGTCGACTGGTCCAACCAGGTCGAGGTGGGAGACCCACCCGAGGAAGAGGTGGAGGAACGCATCGAGCTGCTCTGCACGGTGGCCGACATCAGCGACGGAAGGCGGGTCACCTTCTCCACCGACCTCGACCACGACCAGCCGGTGGTCGACTCCCTCATCGACGTCTATCCCGGCGCCGACTGGCACGAACGGGAGACCTGGGAGATGTTCGGGGTCGACTTCGTCGGCCACCCCAACCTGGTGCATCTCTACCTCCCGGAGCGTTTCATCGGCAACCCGCTCCGCAAGTCCTTCCCGCTCCTCAGCCGAGAGGTGAAGCCCTGGCCGGGCAAGGTGGACGTCGAGGGGATGCCCGAAGAGGAAGAGCAGGAATCACCGACCACGGAGAACCCGGGCCGATGAGCATCGACCACGACACCCTGCGTCACCTCTCGGAGGTCTCGGTAGCCGTCGAGCTGGAGACCCCGGAGATGACCCTCAACATCGGGCCCCAGCACCCTTCCACCCACGGAGTGCTCCGCCTGGTGGCCAAGGTCGACGGGGAGCGCTGCTACGACGTCCAGCCGGTGATCGGCTACATGCATCGGGGCTACGAGAAGCTGTCGGAGGTCCGTACCTACCCCCAGATCACCACCATCATAAACCGGATCGACTGGGTGTCCGGATACGCCAACGAGATCCCCTTCATCGTCGCGGCCGAACGCCTCATGGAGCTCGAAGTGCCCGAGAGGGCCCAGTACATCAGGCTGATCCTGACCGAGATGGCCCGGATCGCCTCCCATCTGGTGTTCAACGCCTCCTATCCGCTCGAGTTGGGCGCCGCCACCCCCCTGTTCTTCGCCCTCCGGGAACGGGAACGGGTCCTCGATCTGCTCGAAGGGGTGACCGGAGGCAGGTTCCACCCCAACTTCAACCGGATCGGAGGGGTCAAACCGGCCTACGGCGCCGGTTCCCAGACCCGCAAACTCGCCCAGGACCTGCCCAAGGGGTTCCTGGCCGAGACCCGCCAGGCCATGGACCGGGTGCTCGAAGTGTGCGACGAGTTGGAGGACCTGGTGGCGGGCAACGAGATCATCCTGGCCAGGACCAAGGGGATCGGCACGATTCCCCCCGAGGTGGCGGCCGCCTACGGGGTGTCGGGTCCGAACCTGCGGGCGTCGGGAGTCCGTTTCGACCTGCGCAAGGTGGAGGACTACCTGCCCTACGACCGGTTCGACTGGGAGGTGCCGGTAGGCGAGAACGGCGACTGCTGGGACCGGTGGTGGGTGAGGCTCCAGGAGATCCGCCAGTCGGCCAAGATCATCCAGCAGGCGATCGATTCGATCCCGTCCGGGCCGCTCCAGGCCAAGGTGCCCAAGGTGATCAAGGTCCCCAAGGGCGAGACCTATGTGAGGGCCGAGAACCCGAAGGGGGAGATGGGCTACTACCTGATCTCGGAAGGCGGGCTGGGGCCCTACCGACTCAAGATCCGTTCGGCCAGCTTCTCCAACATCTCGATCCTCCCCTGGCTGTTGGAGGGGGTGTTGGTGCCCGACATCATCGCCATCATGGGTTCTCTCGACTTCGTGCTGGGAGACGTCGACCGATGATCGCCGACCTGCTCTCCAACTTCTGGGTTCTGCTCGCGGTCAAGGTCCTGATCGTCGCGGCCCTCATCCCGGTGGCCGGTCTGGTGGTCGGCTTCGCGGAACTGAAGCTGTCGGCCAAGATGCAATCCCGGGTGGGACCCTACTTCGCGGGAGGCCGATGGGGATGGGCCCAGCTCCTAGCCGACGGGATCAAGTTCTTCCAGAAGGAGGACATCGTCCCCGAGAACGCCGACCGGCCGGTGTTCAAGATCGCCCCCGCCCTGGTGCTGATGGGTGCCGTGGCGTTGTGGGTGGTGATCCCCTGGGGTCCGGGGCTGGTGTTCAGGGATCTGGACGTCGGGATCTTCTACGCCCTCGCCATCTCGTCGATCTCCACCATCGGGGTGTTGATGGCCGGCTGGGCGTCGGCCAACAAATACTCGTTGATCGGAGGTCTCCGGGCCGCCGGCCAGCTCATCGCCTACGAACTCCCCCTGGTGTTGGCGGTGGTGGGGGTGGTGATCATGGCCGGGACGATGAGCCTGGAGGGCATCGTCCGGGCCCAGGCCGGTTGGTTCGGAGAGGGAGGACCGGGCCTGCCGTTCGTGATCCCCCAGTTCGTCGGCTTCGTCATCTTCATGATCGCCGCCCTGGCCGAACTGACCCGCATCCCCTTCGACATGCCGATCGCCGAGTCGGAGCTGGTCATGGGCTACCTCACCGAGTACTCGGGCTTCCGGTTCCTCTTCTTCTTCCTCGCCGAGTTCTCCAACATGTTCGCCCTGTCGGCCATCGCCGCCACGGCTTTCCTCGGCGGGTATTGGATGCCCGGGCTCACCGAATCCCAGCTCACTTTCGCCGGTCCTCTGATCCTGGTCGCCAAGGTCATGGTGCTGGTGTTCCTGATGATCTGGTTCCGCTGGACCTTCCCCCGCCTGCGGGAGGACCAGCTGCAGACCCTGGCCTGGAAATGGCTCATCCCGATCGCGCTGGTCAACATCGTCGCCACGGGGATCCTCAAGGTGGTGATCTGAGATGACGACCCCGACCTTGCCCGGTGCCGGACTCCTCAAGGGGATGGCGGTCACCTTCAAGACGATGGTGAAGACCCTGATCCGCCCCGGCCGTTACCTGGCCACCGTCAACTACCCCAAGGAGAAGGAGATCCCGGTGCCCAGGGCTCGGGGGGTGATCGCCCTCGACCAGGAGGCCTGCACGGTTTGCATGCTGTGTGCCCGGTCCTGCCCCGACTGGTGCATCTACATCGAGGGCCACAAGGAGGAGAAGCCGCCGGACAAGCCGGGGGGTCGAGTCAGGGTGAGGGCCACCCTCGACCGGTTCGACATCGACTACGCCCTATGCATGTACTGCGGCATCTGCGTGGAGGTTTGTCCCTTCGACGCGTTGTTCTGGAGCCCCGAATACGAGTACTCGGAGTACGAGATGGGTGACATGCTCCACGACATGGACCGGCTCCAGGATTGGCTGGCCACCGTTCCCGAACCGCCCCCGCTGGAGTCGTGAGGAGGACCCGACGATGAGCTTCTCCGACTGGATTTCGCAGCCCGTGAACTGGGTGTTCCTCGGGCTGGCCTTGGCGGTCCTCGCCGCCGGTTTCCGGGTGGTCACCTCCCAGAACGTGGTCCACGCCGCCCTATTCCTGGTGGCCACCCTGGCGGGGGTGGCGGGGCTGTTCGTGTTGCTGTCCGCCGAGTTCGTCGCCTGGGTGCTGGTGTTGGTCTACATCGGGGCGGTGGTGGTGCTGTTCCTGTTCGGGATCATGATCACCCGGGCCCCCACCGGCCAGGACGTGGGCCTCGACAACCGCCGGGCTCGTCCGGTCGCGGCGGTGGTCTCCCTCGGGCTGTTCGGGGTGCTGTCCTGGACCTCGGTGCGGGCCTTCCAGGACACCGCGGTGGCCGGCGTGGGGGAACGGACCCCCACCGACATCCTCGGTGAGGCGCTCCTCGGCCGGTTCGTCTTTCCTTTCGAGGTGGTCGGGTTCGTCCTCCTGGCCGCCCTGATCGGCGGCATCACCCTGGCCCGGCGGGACCTCACCCCCAAAGAGGAAGAAGAGAGGGGGGCGGTGTGATCCTCCCCCAGTTCCTCATCCTCGCCGCCGCCCTGTTCTCCCTGGGTGTGTACGGGCTGCTGGTGCGGCGCAACGCGGTGATGGTGCTGCTGGCCGTCGAGCTGATGCTGGCGGCGGTCAACATCAATCTGGTGGCCTTCGAGGCGGCTCTCCGAACCTCCCAGGCGGTCGGCCAGGTGTTCGCCATCTTCGTGATCACGGTCGCCGCCGCCGAGGTGGGTATCGGTCTGGCGATCGTGTTGATGATCTTCCGTAACCGCCAGTCGGCCAACGTCGACGAGTTCGACCTGATGAAGTGGTGACCCCCATGTGGTATCTGACCGCCGAGGAAGAAGCCCACGCCGCCGAAGCCCTGTCGAGCGGCGGGTTCTTCGCCGAGTGGGCCGGTGTCATGCTGGTGCTGCCGTTCGTGGCGTTCCTGCTGATCGTGTTCTTCGGGAAGCGGATGCGTCGCCACGGGGCGGAGTTCGCCATCGGGGCCCTGGCCGTGAACCTGGTTTGGTCCTCGGTCCTGTTCTTCCAGAACGCCGTCGAGGGCATCCACCGTGAGGTCTCCTGGGTGGTGGGCGAGATCGGCGTCTTCGGAGGTGACCGGCTGGTCTTCGAGCTGGGGTGGGTGGTCGACGGGCTGTCGATCATGATGTTCTGGCTGGTGTCCTTCGTCGGCCTGCTGGTGTTCGTATACGCGGTCGGCTATATGCACGGCGACGTCCGGGTCACCGCCTTCTTCGCGGCCTTCTCCCTGTTCGCCGGGGCGATGCTGGTCCTGGTCGGAGCCCCCAACCTGGTGCAGCTCATCATCGGCTGGGAAGGAGTGGGGCTGGCCAGCTATCTCCTGATCGGGCACTACTGGGAGGACCTGGACAACGTGCGCGCCGCCAACAAGGCGTTCCTGGTCAACAAGGTGGCCGACGTGGGTCTGATCCTCGGCGCGGTGGTGTTGGGCTTCACCCTGGGCACCTTCCGGTTCTCCGAGCTTTCGGTCGCCGCTTTCGACCACTCACCGGAGCTCGCCGGGGTGGCCGTCGCGGCCGGTCTCCTGCTCTTCTTCGGGGCGATGGGAAAGTCGGCCCAGTTCCCCCTCCACATCTGGTTGCCCGACGCCATGGCCGGCCCCACCCCGGTGTCGGCTCTCATGCACGCCGCCACCATGGTCACCGCCGGCGTCTACCTGATGGGGCGCGCCTTCCCCCTGTTCGAGTACCTGGCGTCGGACACCCGGGGACTGATGGTGGCGATCGGGGCGATAACCCTGTTCGCCGCCGGGCTGCTGGCCCTGGTCCAGGACGACATCAAGAAGGTTCTGGCCTACTCGACGGTCAGCCAGCTCGGCTACATGATGACCGCGGTCGCCGCCGGCGGCTACACCGCCGGGTTGTTCCACCTGTTCACCCACGCTTTCTTCAAGGCGCTGCTGTTCCTCGGAGCCGGGGCGGTCATCCATGCGGTCCATTCCAACAACATGTCCGACATGGGCGGATTGAGGCACTACATGCCCCGCACCCATTGGACGTTCGTGGTCGGATCGCTCTCACTGGCCGGGATCTTCCCCCTCGCCGGTTTCTGGTCCAAAGACGAGATCCTCGCCACCCTCGGTTACGAGGGTTACACCACGGTCATGTGGATCGGGATAGCAGGGGCGTTCGTCACCGCGTTCTACATGGCCCGGGCTGTCGCCCTCACCTTCTGGGGCAGCTACAAGGGTCACGGTCACCCCCACGAGGCACCCGCGGTGATGACGGTTCCCCTGATAGGACTGGCCATCCCCTCGATCTTCGCCGGGTTCCTCAACGTCCCCGGTGTGGAACTGGGTCCGATCCGCAACTTCACCGCCTGGTTGGGTGCCCGGGTGGTGCCGATGGGGGACCACCACGCCGAATCCGTCGACTGGGCTCTGGCCGCGGTGGGTCTGGCCGCGGCCTTGACGGGCCTGGTGTTGGGTTGGTTGGTGTTCTCCCCCGACGCCGACACCCAGCGAGCGCGGGACCGGTTCCGCATCCCGGTGCTGTATCCCCTGCTCGAGGCCAAGTACTTCTTGGACCACATCGCCTGGGCGATCGTCAACGCGACCAAAGGACCGCTCGCCCGGCTGGTCGACTGGACCAACTCCTACGTCATCGACGGGGTGGTGAACGCGGCGGGCTTCCTCAGCGCCGCGCTCGCCCGGTTCGTCTACGGCGGTCTCGACCAGCGGGGCATCGACCTCGCCTACAACGGTTTGTCCCAGATGGCGGACGCGGCCGGGATGGCCGCCCGCCGTCTGCAGACGGGAAGGGTCCAGCAGTACGCGGCCGGGTTCGTGGTCGGTGCGCTGGTGTTGGTTCTGATGATCGCGGTCTTCCGATGAGGAGGAGAGATGTTTGAGACCGGGTGGGGCTTGAGCCTGATCGTGTTCCTTCCGCTGGTGGGCGGACTGGTGGCGTTGGCCATCCCCAAGGACAACGAGGCGCTGCTCAAGAGGTGGTCGCTGCTCGTCGCACTGGTCACCTTCCTGCTCAGCCTCTGGGCGGTGGCCTCCTTCGACTTCGGAGCGGCTCACACGTTCCAGTTCGAGGCCGACCTGCCCTGGATCCCGGCGATCGGCGCCGGATACCACATCGGCGTCGACGGGATAAGCCTCCCCCTGCTGGTGCTGTCCACCCTGGTGGTGTTACTGGCGATCGTCTACTCGTGGGAACACTGGGAGGAGCCCCGCAATCCGAAGGCGTTCCTGATCCTGATCCTGATCCTCGCAACCGGGATGAACGGCACCTTCGTCGCCCTCGACCTGGTGCTGTTCTTCATCTTCTTCGAGGTCGTGCTCCTCCCCATGTACTTCATGATCGGGATCTGGGGAGACAAGAAGGTGATGAGGATCCCCGGCTTCGCCCGGGAGATCGAGACCCGCCTGTACGCCGCGATCAAGTTCTTCCTGTTCACCCTGTTCGGGTCGGCTTTCATGCTGCTGGGTTTCCTCGCCCTGTACTTCGCGTCCGGTGACGTTCTCGGCGAGAGGACCTTCGACATCCCCACCCTGATCGCTGCCGGTCTGGAGACCGCCCCGGGAGGGCTGACCGCCACGGCCGCCTGGCTGATATTCGGCGCCATGTTCCTCGGTTTCGCGGTCAAGGTGCCCATGTGGCCGCTCCACACCTGGCTACCCGACGCACACACCGCCGCCCCCACCGTCGGTTCGGTGCTGCTGGCCGCCATCCTCCTCAAGCTGGGTTCCTACGGGTTCATCCGGATCGCCCTGCCGATCCTCCCCGAACAAGCCCAGGTGTGGGCCCCGGCCATCGCGGTCCTGGCGGTGATCGGGATCATCTACGGTTCGCTGGCCTGCCTCGCCCAGACCGACATGAAACGGCTGATCGCCTTCTCGTCGGTGGGCCACATGGGGTTCGTCATGTTGGGGATCGCCACCCTGACCGACATCGGCCTCAACGCATCCATAATCGGGATGGTGGCCCACGGGTTGATAACCGGGCTGCTGTTCTTCCTGGCCGGTTCCATGTCGCACCGCTACCACACCAGAGAGATGGCCCGGCTGGGCGGGAACCTGAAGCTGATGCCGGTGATCGGCGGGATCCTGGCCTTCACCGCTATGGCGTCTCTCGGGCTGCCCGGCCTGGCCGGCTTCTGGGGGGAGTTCATGGCGCTGCTCGGGGCGTACAACCCGCTGCCCGGTCTCGACCTCGGTCTGTTCCGCACCGCCATGGTGCTGGGCGCGATCGGCACGGTACTGACCGCCGGCTACATGCTGTACATGCTTCAGAAGGTCAACCTGGGGGAGCCGTCGGAGGAGTGGTCGGGTCACACCTTCCACGACGCCGACCGGTACGAGCTGGCCGCCTGGGTGCCCTTGATCGTGCTGATCGTCGTGATCGGCTTCTGGCCGAAGCTGGTGTTCGGGGCCACCACCGACGCGGTGGTGTCACTGGTCGACACCGCCTGGGGTGGAGCCTCCGAGACCGCAGCCGCCATCGTCACCACCCTGGGAGGCTGAGGGATGCAGATCGACTGGTTGGCCATCGCACCCGAGATCGTCGTCGCGGTGACGATCCTCGGGGTGCTCGCCGCGGATCTGGTCCTGCCCCGACCGTTGAAATATTGGACGGCGACCCTGGCAGTGGTCGGCCTCACCCTGGCCGTGGTGCCGCTCATCCTCATGGCCGCCTCGTCGGTCGAGACGAGGTCGTTGTTCGAGGGTTCCTACGTGGTCGACGACTTCGCCCTGGTGTTGAAGGGTTTGTTCCTGATCGCCGGCTACCTGGTGGTGCTCATGTCGGTGTCCTACATCGAGTCGGACCGCTACTACCAGGGCGAGTACTACCTGCTTCTGCTGTCGTCGGTCCTCGGTTCGCTGGTCATCGCCTCGGCCCGCGACCTGATCGTCCTGTTCATAGGAGTGGAGCTGACCACCGGCCCGCTGTTCATGCTGGCCGGCTGGCGGAAAGGCGACATCCGATCCAACGAAGCGTCCCTCAAGTTCTTCATCCTCGGGGTGCTGTCCACAGCCATCCTCCTGTGGGGCATGGCCATGTTGTACGGGGTCAGCGGCGAGGTGCGGTTCGACCAGATCCGCAGCGCCCTCGCCGACCCTTCCCCGGCGGCCCAACCCCTGGTGGGCCTCGCCATCCTCTTCGTGCTGGTGGGTTTCGCCTTCAAGGTGTCGGCCGTGCCTTTCCACTTCTGGGCTCCCGACACCTACGAGGGGGCACCGACCCCGGTGACCGCCTACCTGTCGGTGTCGTCCAAGGCGGCCGGTTTCGTCGCCCTGTTCGTGACGGTCTACGTGGCGTTGCGGGACCGGGTCGACATCTGGGGTCCCGGACTCTGGGCCCTGGCCGCCCTCTCGATGACGATCGGGAACCTGGCCGCGTTACGCCAGAGCAACATCGTTCGGCTGCTGGCCTACTCGTCGATCGCCCAGGCCGGTTTCATGCTGGTTCCGTTCGCCGCGGCCTCGGTGGCCGGCGAACAGCTCGCCGAGGGTCTGGCGGCCACGGTGGTCTACCTGGTCATCTACGCCTTGATGAACTTGGGAGCCTTCGCGGTGGTGATCCAGGGGGCCCGCCGGACCGGCACCGGGGATATCGACGGTTGGGCGGGTCTCGGCAGGATCGACCCCCGGTTGGGGGTGCTGGCCGCGGTGTTCTTCTTCTCCTTGGCCGGGATACCGCCCCTGGCGGGATGGTTCGCCAAGTTCGTGATGTTCCGGGCCGCGATCGCCGCCGGGAGCGCCGCGGCTACCTCGCTGGCGGTCATCGCCGCGATCAACGCGGTGATCGCCCTCTACTACTACGCCCGGGTGGCCAAGGTGGTCTGGTTCGACGAAGCCCCCGCCGGGGCGGAGCCGGCCACCGAACCCCCGGCAGCCTCCCTGGCCTTGACCCTGGGCATCGCCGCGGTGGCCACGGTGGTGGTGGGCGTGTTCCCGGCGGTGTTCGCCGTCTTCGGCGAAGCGACCAGAGTCCTCCTCGCGTCCGGTTGACCGGTCACACCTCGAGGACCATGCCTTCGTAGGCGGAGTCGGTGGCGGGAAACTGCATACGGGCTTCGGCCAGGATCTCGTCGACTTCGTCGTCGGTGCGGAACGGATCGTGGGAGGTCAACACCAGGCGGCCCACCCCTGCCCGGGAGGCCAGGTCCACCGCTTCCCGCCACGTCGAGTGACCCCACCCGATGTGGTGCTCCTCGTATTCGTCGGGACGGTACTGGGCGTCGTAGATCAACAGGTCGGCTCCCCGGGCTAGAGCGGTCAGGGCTTCGTCCGACTCGGGCTCACCGTGTTCGACGTCGGTGGCCATCACCACCACCTTGCCGTCCCGCTCCAGGCGGTAGGCCGTCACCCCTTGCGGGTGGTTGAGCCGCACCGGCCGGACGGCGATGTCCGCCACCTTGAAGGACGCCTCGTCGAGATGGACGAAGCTCTTTCGGGATGGGGTGGAGGTGAACGCCACCGGGAACCAGGGCGGTCTCATCACCGCGTCGATGGCCTGCTCGATCGTCATCCCCATGGTCGGATGCCCGTAGAAGGTGAACCGGTTGGTGGGTCGGTAGAGAGGCTCGAAGAAGGGGAGCCCCAACGTGTGGTCCCAGTGGAGGTGGGTGATCAGCACCGTGAACTCGAGGTCGTCGAAGGTGGGCAGCTCCATTCCCAGCGACAGGATCCCGGTGCCGGCGTCTATCAGCAGCCGGTGACGTTCGTCGACTGCCACCTCGTAGCAGGTCGTGGCCCCGCCGTAGCGCCGGAAACCGGGCCCGGAGACGGGCACCGAGCCGCGGGCACCTCGACACTTGACGACGAATGCGGGCAGGACCGAACTCCTGGAAGGGCCGATTCAGTCTATCGGGCGGTCGGGCACCGGAAAGGAACGCGGCCTGAGCGCGTGCTCGTGCTCGAGCAGCGAGTACAGGGTGTGGTCGACCCACCGTCCGTTGATCTGCAGCTCCTGACGAAGGATCCCTTCCTTCACGAACCCGAGCTTCTCGGCGACCCGCTCGCTCGCCCGGTTCCCGACCGCTATCCGGAGAGTGATCTTGTGGAGTCGCATCACCCCGAATCCCTGGTCGAGGAGCGCCTCGGCGGCTTCGGTGGCGATCCCCCCCGAAGTGGCGTCCGACCTGACCCAGTAGCCGATCTCACCCACCCGCTGCGTCTTCGACGTGTACCAGATCGAGATGTTGCCCAGATGCCGCTCAGGGCGGTCCAGATGACGTATCGCGAAGTCGTAGGCCCTACCTTCCCGCCACGCCTGATGGGACTCCCGGATGAAAGCCAGCGCGTCCTCCCGTCCGTACCCCGGATGAGGCCAAGGCAGCCATCGTTGCAACTCGGGCAGCGAAGCCCGCACCGCCTCGACGATCGCCGAGGCGTCCCGCCGCTGGAATTTGCGAAGGAGGAGACGCCGGGTCGTCAACCTCTCGGGGAGCATCACCTCAGGTTATCCCCCTTAGCATGCGCCGGACATGTGGGAACGTCTCCGGCTCCTCGCCGAACTGCCCGACCACGGCTCGGGTGACGCCGCCGCCGTCCTGGCCCCCCTGTTCGAGGACACCGAAGGCGAAGTCCGGTTGATCCTCACCAAACGGCCCCTCACGATGCCCACCCACGCAGGGCACATCGCCTTTCCGGGGGGTCGCCCCGATCCGGGTGACTCCGGGCCGGTGGACACGGCCCTGAGGGAGGCGGCCGAGGAGGTCGGCATAGAGCCCGACTCGGTCGACGTGTTGGGTTTCCTGCCGCCGATCCACACGGTCGAGTTCAGCCTGATGGTCGTGCCCGTGGTCGGGAGGCTGCAGGGCTCGCTTCGACTCAGGCCCGACCCTCGGGAAGTCGACAAGATCCTGCTTCCCCGTCTCGCCGACCTGGCCGACGAATCCCGCTGGCGCTCCGAGGACTGGAGGGGCCGGACCGTCTGGTTCTACGACCTGGACGGGGAGGTGTTGTGGGGAGCCACGGCCCGCATGGTGCGACAGCTCGTCGGTTTGGAGGGCTAAGCGGCTCCCTCGATCGATTCCCACAGCTCTTCGACGTGACGTCGGGAGGTGAGCCAGCCTCCCAGCGCCACCCTCGCCACCAGCCGGCCTTCCACCCGGGTGGAGGTGAGCAAGGCCCGACCCGAGCCGTTCACGACCTCGAGGATCCGGGCGGTCGCCTGGTCGCCGTCTCCGTGCTCGAAACACACCAGACCGAAGTCGACCGGGCGGACCAGGCGGAGCCGGGGGTGGGCTTGGATCCGACGGCCCAGCTCTTCTGCCCACTCGATGTGGCGCCGAACGTGGAGCTTCAGACCGTCCACCCCGTAGCAGTTGATCACGAACCAGAGTTTCAGGGCTCGGAAGCGACGACCCAGCGGGATCTGCCAGTCCCGGTAGTCGATCACCCGTCCCGACTCGGAAGCCGCGTTTCGCAGGTACGGCGGGGTGACCGACAAGGCTTCGGTGAGCTTCGTGCGGTCGGCCACCCAGAAGGCCGAACAGTCGAAGTTGGTGAGCAGCCACTTGTGCGGGTTGGTGCAGTACGAGTCGGCCAGCTCGAGGCCGTGGTTGATCCACCGCTTCTCCGGCAGGAGAGCGGCCACCCCGGCGTAGGCCGCGTCGACGTGCAGCCACATTCCGTTACGACGGCACACCTGTCCCAGGGCGGGAACCGGATCCACGGCCCCGGTGGAGGTGGTGCCCACCGTCGCCACACACAGGGCGGGTCTCCGGCCGGCCGCCAGGTCTTCCTCCACCGCCCGTTCGAACAGGTCGGCACGCATGGCTTGCTGGTCGTCGACCGGGATCTTGCGCAGCGACCCGATGCCGGCGACCCGGGCCGCCTTCTCGACCGAAGAGTGGGCTTCCGCCGAGGTGTACGCCACCACTTCCCCTTCGCCGGGGGGCGCCCAGTGGCGGGCTGCCACCGTCGCCACCAGGGTCGACGAGCTGGCCGAATCCTGGATCACTCCGCCACCGGAGGCGTTGGAAGTGAACTCGGGTGGGAGGGCCAGCATCTCGGCGAGCCAATCCAGGACCAGGGTCTCCACCTCGGTGCACGCCGGGCTGGTGGCCCACAGCATGCCCTGAACCCCCAGACCGGAGGACAGCAGGTCGCCGAGGACCGCCGGGGGAGAGATGCTGGCCGGGAAGTAGCCGAAGAACCTGGGCGACTGCCAGTGGGTGAGACCGGTCGTCAACACCGGTTCCAGCTCGGTGAGCACCTCGTCGAAAGGGCGGGGGGCCGGACGGCGGGTTGGGGGGCAGCGCATTCCTGACGTCTCCCGGCTGGACCTGGGAGCTGACCGGCATGCCCTCCAGCGCTTCCCAGTAGTCGACGATCCAGTCGACCAGCCGGTGTGCGTGGCGACGGAACTCCTGCGGGTTCATCGGCCGTCGGGACCCACGATCCGCAACAGTCCGACCAGATAGGCGTCGACCAGAGCCTCCCAGGACGCCTCGATGATGTTCTCGTGCACCCCGATGGTGCCCCACGAGTCGTCCCCGGCCGACGTTTCGATCAGCACCCGGACCCGGGCGGCGGTTCCCTCGGCCGAATCGAGGACCCGCACCCGGAAGTCGGTCAGCCGGAGGGCCTTCAACTCCGGGTACACCGACAGCAGGGCCTCACGGAGGGCACGGTCGAGGGCGTGGACCGGTCCGGTGCCTTCCCCGGTGGTGATCAGCCTCCGGCCACCCACCCACAGCTTCACCGTGGCTTCTGCCACCGTCCCGTCGTCGGAGCGACCCTCGACGAACACCCGGAACGACTCCACCCGGAAGAAGTCGGGTTCCCACCCGGTAGCGCGTCTGATCAACAGCTCGACCGACCCGTCGGCCGCCTCGAAGTGGTAGCCCTCGTACTCCAACTCCTTGACCCGCTCCAGCACCTGGCGGGCCAGGTCGTCGTCCAGGTCGAGGCCCAGCTCCCTGGCTTTGGCCAGGATCGACGCCCTCCCGGCCTGTTCGGAGACGACCATCCGGGTGTGGTTGCCGACCAGGTCGGGTCGGATGTGCTCGTAGGCGTCGGGGCGTCGGGCCAGAGCCGAGGTGTGGAGCCCCGCCTTGTGGGTGAACGACGACGTTCCCACGTAGGGACGGTGCGGGTCGAGGGTGATGTTGACCACCTCTGCGATGTGGTGGGAGATGGGGGCCAACAGTCTGAGCCGATCCTCCGGCACGGCCGGCACCCCCATCTTGAGGACGAGGTCGGGGATGACGGCGCACAGGTCGGCGTTTCCGGTCCTCTCCCCGTATCCGTTGATGCATCCCTGCACCTGGCGTACCCCGTGTTGGACGGCCAGCAGGGAGGACGCCACCGCACACCCGGCGTCGTTGTGGAAGTGGACGCCCAGGTCGACTTCGGGGAGCGACGACCTGACCTTGTCGATCACGTCGGTGATGACGTGGGGGAGGGTGCCCCCGTTGGTGTCGCACAACACCAGACGCTCCGCCCCGGCTTCGAGGGCGGCCCTCAACACCCGGAGGGCGAAGTCCGGGTCGTCCCGGAACCCGTCGAAGAAGTGCTCGGCGTCGAAGAAGACCCGGCGGCCGTGGGAACGGAGGAACTCGACCGACTCGGCCACCATCCGCACTCCCTCGTCGAGGTCGACCCTCAGCGCCTCCCTCACGTGGTAGTCCCACGCCTTGCCCACGATGCAGATGATCTCGGTCTCGGCATCGAGGAGCGACCGGAGCTGTGGGTCGCCGGCCACCGAACCCCGTGGTCGGCGGGTCGACCCGAAGGCCACCAGTCGGGCGTTCTTCAGGTCGAGCTCGGTGCGGGCCCGACGGAAGAACTCGTCGTCCTTGGGCAGAGCGCCGGGCCAGCCGCCCTCGATGTAGTGGACGCCCAACTCGTCGAGCAGCCCGGCGATCCTCAGTTTGTCGTTCACCGTGAGGGAGATTCCCTCCTGCTGGGCCCCGTCCCGCAGGGTCGTGTCGTATATCTCGAGTCCCATGGTCGCCTCCGCCAAATGAAAGACCCCCGTCTGGCGGCGGGGGTCGAGGCACACACCGGGCGGTGTGTGCCTATTCGATGATGATGATGGTCCAGGTCGGGTTGGTGGTCATTCGCGGGGGACAGTATGGCCGTCCGAAGGGTCGGAGTCAACGCCGCAGGTGGAAGACCTGGACCTCCTCCGGTCGGGCGACCACCAGCAGATCGTCGCCCCCGTCCCTCTCCACGGCCTCCACCACCCGGGCCGGATCCACCGGCTCGGCGTCGTCGAGCCGGTAGGCGACCAGATCGACGTCGAACCTGGATTCCAGCTCACCTGCTATCGCTCCCGGCTCGGCCGCGACCAGCACCAGCGAGATCCGACGTGGGCGGGCCGCTTCCGCGGGCCTCTCCCGTCGCCACAGGACCAGGTGGTACGAAGCCACCGCCAGGGTGGCCGTCAACACCCCGACCGGACCCCTCAGCTGCCCGATCAGGTTCGACGTTCCCTCCACCAGGGCTTCGGTGAGTCGGAACACCAGGACGATCAGGGTGACCAGACCCACCAGACCTCCGACGCCCGCCAACAGGGTCAGGTAGATGCGGCGGCTCCGGGCGGCGGTGTCGTCCGGACCGACGGTGGCGACCGGTGCCCACTGGTTGAGCCACACCGGTCCCGCCACCACCAGGGCGGTGACCCCGGCCAGGAAGACCTCGACGCTTCCCCGTCCCGCCAGGGGAGGCTCGAGGGTGGAGAGCAGAGCCGACACCACCACCCCGAGGCCGGTCGCGGCTGCCACCAGGGCGATCCCGGCGAGTAGGTAGCGTCGGGCCCGAACCCCTTCGGGTCCGAGCGGTTCCTGCCAGTGGAGGCGCCATACGATGGCGCCGATCAGCGCGACGGGCACCGTGTCGGCGAGCGTCCGGAAGTGGGTGGCGGCTCCGGTCCCTGCCGTTCCGAACACCCATGTGAGCACCGTGTACAGGGTCACCGCGACGGCGGTCAGGGTGGTGACCGCCCCACCCAACACCGCCACCGCCACCGTGTAGATCGAACGGATCGGCCCCGCCTCGGGTCGCCGAACCAACCAGTACCAGATCCAAACCGCCCCACCCAGCAGCAGCCACACCAGGTCGACCACCAACCTTCGGGAGGCGAAACCGTCACCCACCATGGGCGACCCGACCAAGGCGGCGTAGGCCAGATCGGCGATCAGGGACACCAGACTGATCCCGGCGACGGTCCACGCCACGAGACCGACCAGGGCGCCTCCCGAACCGGCGAGGGCGTTCACCTGTGGGTGGGGCGGCAACTGCGGTCTCACCGAGAAGTGGAGCCATCCCCAACCGGCCCCCCACACCAGCCCGTCCACCAGGTGGGGGGCCGCCGACCCGTCCGCCCCCAGCAGCCCGATGATTCCCCGCCCCAACGCGGCGAAGCCCACCAGCAGGAACACCCACTCCGCCACCGTGAGGAAAGCCCCCCAGCCGAGGGAGCTGCGCTCCGCCGGGTCGGTCCTCACCCGGCTCGACACGTGACGCCACATCCCCCACAGGGCAGGTGTCCCCACCAGGGTGAACGACACCGCGCCCGCCACGTCGGCGGCTCCGGCCCGACCCAAGACCCGGCCTCCCGGGAGGAAGAGGCCCAACAGGTCGGAGATCCCCTGGGCCACCACCACCATCAGCCCGAAGGTGAAGCCGTAGACGACGAACCACCTGATGACGGTTCCCGCGTCGACTCCGGCACCGGGCCTCCGCATGGCGGCCACTATCACCCCGACCACCAGGAAGGGAAACAGCAGACCGACGACCCCGAGGAGTATGGGCAGCACGTTCATGGTGTGTTCTCCTCCGGACACAGGCCGAACGGCCACGGTGAGCTGTCGACCTTCCAGTCGCCGTCCACCCTGACCAGCAGGAACCGGTCCTCGTACGACGATTCGTAGCGTTCGAAAGGCGACTCCCCGCCGAAGGTGGTGATCAGGACCCGCACCTCGGCCCGGTCCCCCCGGATCTCGGAGTCGATCAAGCTGATCTGGAAGTCCTCCCTCACGAAGGGGTCGAAGCCGAAGTCGCACAGGGGTTGGGTCGCCAGCTCTTCGGCCCGGTCGACGTCGCCCTCCAGGACCGCCTCGACGAACTCCTGAACCGTGCCTTCCGGCGACCCGGGGTCGAACTCGACGGGTTGGCGTCTGGTGGCCACCACCACCCCCGAGACCACGACCAGGAGCAGGGTTCCGCCCACCAGGAGCTGCAACGTTCTGTCTCTCATGGGCCCACTATGACTCCCGGCCACCCGACTGGCAATCGGGGACCTCCCGGAACCGCACCTCGGGGTTTTCCCCGAGGTCGTAGCATGCCCGAGGTGGATCGACCCTCCCTCCGTTCCATTCTGTTCGACGGCGCCGCGCTGGTGGCCCGGTTCGTGCGCGCCCACCCCGTGTCGTTCGGTTTGGCGGTGTTCGGGTCGGCCAACTTCGCGGCTGCCATCGTCGCCTCGGCGATGGTGGTGGGTTGGGTGACCGACCGGCTGATCGTGCCGGTCTTGACCCTCGGCGAGCCGTCGGAGGGTCGCCTGGCTCCGGCGGTTTGGACGCTGGTGGGTATCGCAGTGTGGAAGTCGGCGGGCATCGTCGTCCGACGAACCGGAGCCACCTGGATGCAGGGACGCAGCCAGGCGGACGTACGTACCCGTCTGGTCGAGCATCTCCTCACCCTCGAGTTGCGGTGGTTCCGGCGCCAATCCACCGGCGACCTTTTGGCGGTGAGCGACTCCGACGCCGCCCAGTCCACCTACGTGCTGGGTCCCCTTCCTTTCGCCACCGGTGCGTTCCTGCTGCTGGTCGCGGCGGTGGGCGTGGTGACGGCCATCGATCCTTTCCTGGGGTTGGTGACCCTGGTCGGTTTGGTGAGCAAGGTGGCGATCGACATCACCGGAGCCTGGCGAACCTTCGAGGCGTTCCAGGAGGTGCAGCAGCTCCGGGGGGTGACCTCGGCGGTGGCGCACGAGTCGATCGACGGTGCTCTCACCGTCAAGGCGCTCGGCCGGGAGACCCTGGAGGTGGAGCGTTTCCGTCGAGCGTCGGAACGTCTCAGGGACCGGCTGGTCGACGTGGCTCGGGCGTTCACGTTCTACGACGCCGTGGTGGAGGCGATCCCCGCGGTGACGACGGTCGTGGTGCTGTTCGTGGGTGCGGTCCGGGTCCAGGCCGGACAGGTGACCGCCGGGGATCTGGTTACCGTGTCCTACCTGCTGGCCCTGGCGGCGTTCCCGCTGCGCCTCATCGGATACGTCCTCTGGGAGGTGGCGGCCAGTCTGGCCGCCTGGCGGAGGGTCGAAGGGGTGTTGTCCATCTCCGAAGAGGTCACCTACGGGTCGGAGGGGACCCCCGGGACGGAGGAAGGCGCCCAGGTTCGATCCGAGGAGGTGGTGTTCGGATACGAAGAGGGGATCCCGGTCCTCGACGGAATCGACGTGGAGGTACCGCCGGGAACCACCCTGGCCGTGGTGGGCCCCACCGGATCCGGCAAGAGCACCTTTGCTTCGTTGCTGGCTCGCCTGTGGGATCCGGTGTCGGGACGGATCGTCCTCGACGGGCGCGACCTGCGGAGTCTGGACCGCTCGGCGCTGGCCAGAGAGGTGGCGTTGGTGGGCCAGGACGTGTTCCTGTTCGACGACACGGTGCGGGGCAACATCGCCTTCGGTCTCGACGTCACCGACGAAGAGGTGGAACAGGCGGCCCGCCTGGCCGGAGCCCACGAGTTCATCGTCGAGCTGCCCGACGGATACGACACCCGGGTAGGTGAGCGGGGGGTGGCCCTCTCGGGTGGGCAGCGGCAACGTATCGCCTTGGCCCGGGCGTTGGTGCGGCGACCCCGCCTGCTCATCCTCGACGACGCCACCTCGGCGGTCGACCCTTCGGTGGAGGCCCGCATCCTGGGAGGACTGAAACGAGCCGACCGGCCCACCACCATGGTGATCGTCGCCTACCGGAGGTCGTCGATCGCTCTCGCCGACGAGGTCGTCTACCTGGAGGACGGCAAGGTGGTGGCCCGGGGCAGCCACGACGACCTGCTGTTCCGGGTGCCGGGTTACGCCCGGCTGGTCCGGGCCTACGAGGTGGGCGGATGAAGCCGCTGGCCACCCGCACCGCCTTGACCCGCCTGCTCCAGAGGGTCCCTTCGCTGCGGCGCGGGTTGATCGTCACCGTCGGGTTGGCGTTCGTGGGGACCGCCCTCCAGATCGCCATCCCGGTGATCGTCCAGCTGATCGTCGACACCGAGATCCTGGCGGAGGACGGCGTCGACCTTGGGGGCGTGGCCGTCAAGTCGGGAATCGCCCTGGCGGCCATGGGACTCGCCACCGTGGCTCGGCGCCAGTCGACCTTCCGGCTGGCCCGAGCTTCCGCCGAAGGTCTGTCCGACTTGCGGGTCATGGTGTTCCGCCACCTCCACCGCCTGTCCGCCCTCCACCTCGAGTCGGAGCGGAGAGGAGCCCTGGTAGCTCGGGTCACCTCAGACGTGTACCGGATCCAGGACTTCATGGAGTGGGGCGGCATGGCGATGCTGGTCGGCGCCTCCCAGGTGGTGTTGGCGGTCGCGGCGATGATGGCGTACCGGTGGCAGCTCGCCCTCCTGGTCGTCGCCGGGGTCACCGTCTACGGTTTGATGCTGTTCTGGTTCCAACGGATCCTGGCCCGGGCCCACGATGCGGTGAGGAGGCGGGTCGCCGACTCGATGTCGGCGGTGGGTGAGTCGATCTCGGGGTTGCCGGTGATCCGGGCCTACGGGGTGGAGGGCCCCACCCTGCACCGGGTTCGGGAGGCGGTCGACCGTCAGTTCGCCGCCGAGTTCCGTACCTTCACGTTGGGTTCGATCCTGTTCTCGTCGGCCGAGCTGTTCGCCGGTCTCCTCACCGCCGGGGTGGTGGCCGCCGGGGTTCTCCTCGGACCTGACCTGGGGATGACCACGGGAGGACTGCTCGCCTTCCTGTTCCTGGTCAATCTGCTGGTGCAGCCGGTCCAGACCCTGGTCGAGACCCTGGACACCGCCCAGGCCGCGGCTGCAGGGGTGAGGCGGGTACTCGAGGTGCTGGAGACCCCCCTCGATCTGCCCTACCCCGACCCGGGGCGGGAGCTCCCCCTGGGAGCACTCGACCTGGCTGTGGAGGATCTCTGGTTTCGCTACCCGGGAGCCGAACGCTGGGCGTTGGAGGACGTCCGGGTTCGTATCCCCGCCGGGGAGCGGGTCGCGGTGGTGGGTGAAACGGGTTCGGGGAAGACCACCTTCGCCAAGCTTGTGGTGCGCCTGATGGACCCCAGCCGTGGACGGGTGATGGTGGGGGGTGTGCCCCTCGACCAGGTGGCTCACCGGTCCCCTCCGGTCCCGGGTGGGGTTCGTCCCCCAGGAGGGCTTCCTGTTCGACGCGACTCTGAGGGACAACGTCCGTTACGGCCGGCCCGACGCCGACGACGCCCAGCTCCGGGAGGCGTTCTCCGACCTGGGTCTCGACGAGTGGCTCGACTCCCTACCCGACGGGTTGGACACCCAGGTGGGTGAGCGTGGATCCCAACTCTCGGTTGGAGAGCGGCAGCTGGTGGCCCTGGTCAGGATGTGGCTGGCCCAACCGGATCTCCTGGTCATGGACGAGGCCACCTCTGCGGTGGATCCCGCCCTCGAGGTGGATCTCAGACGGGCCATCGACCGGCTTATCGCCGGTCGGACCTCCATCACCGTGGCGCATCGGCTCTCCACCGCCGAGGCCGCCGACCGGATCCTGGTGTTCCATCGGGGCCGGCTGGTCGAGGTGGGGTCCCATCACGAGCTCCTCGCCCGGGGTGGCGTCTACGCGTCGATGTACGCCGACTGGGCCGCCGGGGTCTCCGGTTGAGAGGGCCGGCCAGGTGCCAGTTATAGTTCCGGACGATGACCATGCCGTCGACCCGTTGGTGGTGGAATCCCTGAACGGGTCGCGGCGCGACATCACCACCGCCGGGGCCCGTGGGGCGCCGGCGGTTTCTTCGTAAAGGAGAGAACATGAGA
This sequence comes from Acidimicrobiia bacterium, assembly GCA_026002975.1. GTDB lineage: Bacteria > Actinomycetota > Acidimicrobiia > Spongiisociales > ZC4RG35 > BPGJ01. Next base: position 15,473 of record BPGJ01000002.1, on the reverse strand, counting down.
AAGAGGGTCTTCTCCGGCATACAACCAACCGGCAACGGTCATCTCCACATCGGCAACCTGGTGGGTGCCCTCCGCAACTGGGTCGCCATGCAGGACGACTACGAGTGCATCTACTGCGTGGTGGATCTCCACGCCATGACCGTCCCCTACGACCCCGACACGTTTCGCCAGGCCCGCATCAACACCGCCAAGTCGCTGCTCGCGGTGGGGATCGACCCGGCGCGGTCGCTGCTCTACTACCAGAGCCAGGTGCCCCAACACGCCGAACTGTCCTGGATCCTGTCCACCATCACCTCCATCGGCCAGCTCGAGCGGATGACCCAGTACAAGGAGAAGCAGGACAAAGCCGGGCAGAACCTGGGACTGCTCGCCTATCCGGTGCTGATGGCCGCCGACATCCTCCTCCACAAGGTCCACTACGTGCCGGTGGGTGACGACCAAACCCAACACCTGGAGCTGACCCGGGACCTGGTGGAACGGTTCAACTCGCGGTTCGGGGAGGAGTTCCCGCTCCCCGAACGGATCACTCCCGAGATCGGCGCCCGGGTCATGTCGCTGCAGGATCCCACCTCCAAGATGTCGAAGAGCGACCCCAACCCGGCGTCGTACATCCTGCTGGTCGACGAGCCGGACGTGATACGCCGCAAGGTGCGTTCGGCGGTGACCGACTCGGAGCGTTACGTCGCCTACGACTGGGAGAAGAAGCCGGGGATCTCCAACCTGTTGGAGCTGATGGCGTTCTTCACCGGCCGAAGCATCGACGACCTGGTCGAGACCTATCACGACTCCGGATACGCGGCCTTCAAAGACGCGGTGGCGGAAGCCATCGTCGAGGGTTTGACGCCGATCCGGCAGACGTTCAAGGCCCTGGACGACGACGAGGTGGCCCGGGTCCTGCAGAAGGGGGCGTTGGACGCCCGCCAGAGGGCCGAACAGGAGATGATCTCGGTCAGGAAGAAGGTCGGCCTCTCGGCGTCCTAGCCGGGGGTCGGTTCAGAGCCCGGCCAGGTCGGGGGCGAACAGGAGGATCAGCGCCGACACCAGGTTGAACCCGGCGTGGGTGAATATGGGCGGGCCGAGGCGGTCGTGGCGGCGCCGCTGCACGGCCAGGACCAACCCCACCACGAAGAACAGCGGGATCACCAGGACGGCGGCCCGAAGCGGATCGGATCCTCCCACCCCTACCAGGTGGAATAGCGAGAACACCAGGGACGTGACCCAGATGGCGGCGCCCGGACCCCACCGCTGGTCCACCACCTTGTAGAGGATCCCCCGAAACATTATCTCCTCCAACACCGGTGCGACCAGGGCGAGGCTCACCATCAGGAGGGTCTTCAAGGCCAGCCCCTCCACCGTCGGGATCACCTCGGTCAGGGTCTGGGGCGACTCGTCGATGCTCAGGAGCCGGGCGAGGGGCAGGAAGGCGAACTGCACCGCGAACTGGAGGAACACGCCGAAGAAGAGGAACACCCCGTCGGAGGGTCTCACGTCGAATCCCAGGTCCCCCATCGAGGCCCCCCGGCGTTTCACCACCAGCACCAGCGCCACCACGTGCCCGGCCTGTTGTCCGAGCAGGGTGACGGCGAGGACTTCCCCCAGCGAGGTGGTGAACAACACCGACGTCGCCGCCAGGAGGGACCCGAAGATCCCCCCGACGAACACCCAGACGAAGTCGCCGACCGTCCACCGTGGCATGCCGGGGGCAGCCTAAACGGGAGGGACCCACCTGGTGGGGTGGTAGCCTCGGCCCGACCGATCCGGAGGAGAGGTTGGAGATCGACATCGGCATCGGCAAGAGCGCCCGCCAGGCGTTCGGGCTCGACGACATCGCCATCGTGCCCAGCAGGAGGACCCGGGATCCCGACGACGTCGACATCTCGTGGCAACTCGACGCCTTCCGCTTCGAACTCCCCATGATGGGGTCCGCCATGGATTCGGCGATCAGCCCCGCCACCGCGGTGGAGATCGGGCGTCTGGGCGGTTTGGCCGTGCTCAACCTGGAGGGGTTGTGGACCCGATACGAGGACCCGACCCCCTGCTACGAGGAGATCGCCGAGGCTCCCAAGGAGAAGGCGACCCGGGTGCTCCAGGAGATCTACCAGGAGCCCATCAAACCCGAGCTGATCGGGCGGCGCATAGAGGAGATGAGGGCCGGTGGGATAGTGACCGCCGCCAGCCTGACCCCTCAACGGGTGGAGCGTCTCTCGCCCTACGCTCTGGAGGCCGGTCTCGACATCCTTGTCATCCAAGGCACCGTCGTGTCCGCCGAGCACGTTTCGAGCCGAGGTGACGTGCTCAACCTCAAGAAGTTCATCGCCGAATGCGAGACGCCGGTGATCGTCGGTGGGTGCGCCTCGTATTCGACCGCCCTCCATCTGATGCGAACCGGCGCGGTGGGGATCCTGGTCGGTGTCGGCCCGGGGGCGGCCTGCACCACCCGAGGGGTGCTGGGGGTGGGCGTGCCCCAGGCCACCGCCATCGCCGACGCCGCCGGCGCCCGTATGAGATACCTGGACGAGACCGGACGCTACGTCCACGTCATCGCCGACGGAGGGATGCGCACCGGCGGCGACGTAGCCAAGGCGATCGCCTGCGGAGCCGACGCCGTCATGATCGGCTCGCCCCTGGCGGCGGCCGAGGAAGCGCCCGGACGGGGTTTCCACTGGGGTATGGCTACCTTCCATCCCACCCTGCCTCGGGGAGCCAGGATCGAGGTGGGCAAGCTGGGAACGCTGCGGGAGATACTGGTCGGCCCCGCCCACGAGAACGACGGCCGCAGGAACCTGTTCGGAGCCCTCCGGGTGTCGATGGCCACCTGTGGCTACTCCGACGTCAAGGAGTTCCAGAAGGCCGAAGTGATGATCGCCCCGGCGCTGCAGACCGAAGGCAAGGCACTGCAACGCTCCCAGCGGGTCGGGATGGGGTGACCGGCACCCACGACACCGTCCTGGTCGTCGACCTGGGCGCCCAATACGCCCGGCTCATCGCCCGGCGGGTGCGGGAAGCCAACGTCCACTCCGAGATCGTCCCTCGTACCATCAGCGCCGAAGAGGTGCGGAACCGTCGCCCGTCGGGGGTGATCCTCTCGGGAGGGCCGGCATCGGTGTACGCCGACGACGCCTACCTGATCGACCGTGACATCCTCACCCTCGGGATACCGGTGCTGGGCATCTGCTACGGGCATCAGCTGCATCGCCCAGCAGCTCCTGGGGGGTCGGGTGGGCGCCACCGGCAGCGGCCGAATACGGGCAGGACCGACCTCGAGGTGACCGGCCCGTCGATCCTGTTCCGGGACCTGCCGTCGCGCGACAGCCGGTGTGGATGAGCCACAACGACCGGGTCGAGCAGGCACCACCCGGGTTCAGTGCCGACCGCCCGCACCCCCGGCTCGCCGGTCGCGGCGATGGAGAACCCCGACGCGGCGGACTGTTCGGGGTCCAGTTCCACCCCGAGGTGGCCCACACCCCGCAGGGGCGGGGAGCGTCGCTCAAACGGTTCCTGTACGACGTGTGCCGGCTGCCAGACCGACCTGGACCCGTGCACTCGATCATCGAGACCGCAGGTGGCGGCGATCCGCCGGAGGGTCGGCGCCGGCAAGGTGGTGTGCGGCCTGTCGGGAGGGGTGGACTCGGCGGTGGCCGCAGCGCTGGTGCACCGAGGCGGTCGGCGACCAGCTCACCTGCGTGTTCGTCGACACGGCCTGCTCGCGCAGGCGAGCCGAGCAGGTGGTGGAGACGTTTCGGCGTCATTCCAGATCGAGCTCATCCACGTCAACGCGGCGGACCGCTTCTTGCGAGCGCCTGCCGGGGTGACCGACCCGGAGGAGAAGCGCAAGCCATCGGCGAGACCTTCATCGGGTGTTCGAGGACGCGCCGCCGACCGTGCGAGACGCACGGTTCCTGTGCCAGGGCACGCTGTACCCGGACGTGATCGAGTCGGGCACGGCGGAACGCGGCGACGATCAAGAGCCACCACAACGTGGGCGGGCTGCCCGCCGACATGGACTTCGAGCTGGTCGAACCGCTGCGGTGCCTGTTCAAAGACGAGGTGCGGGCCTCGGCGAGGAGCTGGGCCTGCCCGAGGAGATCGTCTGGCGCCAGCCCTTCCCCGGCCCGGGACTGGCGGTGCGCATCATCGGGGAGGTCACCCGCCGGAACGGTGGAGCTGCTCCGCACGGGCCGACGCCATCGTGCGCGAGGAGATCCGGCGGGCCGGGCTGGAGACGGGAGATCTGGCAGGCGTTCGCGGTGCTCCCGGACATCCGCACGCGTCGGGGTGATGGGCGACGAGCGGACCTACGCCACCCGCTGGTGCTGCGGGCGGTGACCAGCGAGGACGCCATGACCGCCGACTGGGCTCGGCTCCCCTACGAGCTGCTGGAGCGCATGGCCGTCCCGGGTCATCAACGAGGTGGCGGGCATCAACCGGGTCGCCTACGACATCTCCTCCAAACCGCCCGCGCACCATCGAATGGGAGTGACCCGGGACCTCAAGACCCTCCGACCACCGCCCGATACTGTGGAGACGAGAACCGAAGGCGGGTCAGGTTGGATTGGGCCAACTCGGAAGAGCTGCTCGAGCTGTACGTAGAAGAGGTCGACGAGAGGTCGGCGCGTCTGCTCGAAGGAGCCATGCTGGCCCGTGAAGGGCTCCTCGACGCCGAGAGCCTCGATTCGCTGGTGAGGCACGCCCACACCATCAAAGGCTCCGCCGGGCTGATGTCCCAACCCGAGGTGGCCGAGGCCGCCGCCGTCCTGGAGAGGTCGTGGCGGGCGGTGCGGGAGAAGTCGTCGCCGATCGGCCACGACCTGTCGGCCGCGATGGGGGAGGTGGCCCGACTGATACCCGGCGCGGCTCGGGACCCTCGCCGCCGAGGCGCCCTGGTGGAGGCGGTCCGCCGGCTAGAGGCCGTTTTCGACCCTGACGAACAGGACTCCGACTCCGATCTCAACCTGGGAGGTCTGCTCGCTTCCATCGAGAGAGAGCTGCAGGGTGCCACCACCCGGGTCGACACCGGGGACCTGTATCGGCTGATCAACCGGGCAGTCGAGATCGGACTCGAGGTGGAAGCGCTCACCGACCTGGCCCACGTGGCCATCGAGGGAGCCCACGCCGACCGGCTGATCGCCGCCTGGAAGCGGCAGCTCGAAGCGCTGCAGAGGGACATCTCCGAGTTGCGGGACTGGGCTGTGTCCCTGGCCAACGTCACCTTCGGCGAGGTGGTGCAGACCTTCCCCCAACTCGCCCGGTTCGTGGGACGTCGACTGGAAAAGGACGTCGAGTTGGAGACCGCCGGGGAGGACATCTTGGTGGACCGCCAGGTCGTCGACCTGCTCCGGGAGCCTCTCCGCCATCTCGTGGTCAACGCCATCGACCACGGGGTGGAGCCACCCGACCAGCGGCGGGCTCTGGGTAAGCCGTTACCCGCCACCGTCCGCGTCTCGGCGGTGGGCGAGGAGGGACGTCTCACCATCCTGGTGGAGGACGACGGACGGGGCATCGACTGGGAGGCGGTGGCGCGACGCGCGGCGTCCCTAGGCGAGCCGACCGACGAGACGTCCCTTCGTCAGCTCCTGTTCCGTCCTTCGTTCAGCACCGTGGACACGCCCAACGAGCTGTCGGGCACCGGGGAGGGGTTGGCGTTGGTGGCCGAAGCGGTCGACCGGATCGGCGGCGCGGTGTCGATCACCTCTCGTCCCGGGGCCGGCACCACGGTTCGTCTCGACGTGCCCGCCTCCCTGGTGTTGCAGAGTGTGGTGGTGGTCGCCGCCGGTGGCCAGTACTTCGGGATCTCGGAGACCGCGGTGTTGGGAGCCACCACCGTCGCCCAGATGAACCAGGAAGGCCGGTTCGCCATCTTCGAAGGCGAGCCGGTCCCCTTGGTGTCGTTGGCCGAGGCGCTCGGGCTGGATCCGGAGGAACCCGAGACCGAGGTGCTGCTCCTCTCCACCCGGTCGGGGAGGGTGGCGGTCACCGTGGAAGAGGTGGTGTCCCGGCGCAGCGTGGCGGTGAAGAACCTGGGGCCGATCCTCGACGGGTCGGACCATCTGGTGGGCGCCGCGTTCCTGGGCGGCCGGGACCTGATCGCCATCGTCGACCACAACTACCTGGCCTCGTTCTCCTCCACCCCACCCGCCGGCCCGGTTCCCCGCCCCCGGGTCCTGGTGGTGGACGATTCGGCCGGGGTTCGACAGCTCATATCGGCGACCCTGCGCGGCCACGGGTACGAAGTCGAAACCGCCGCCACCGCCCGGGAGGCGTTGCGAGCCTTCGAGGAGACCCGTTTCGACGTGCTGGTGGTGGACTACGCCATGCCCCGCTCTTCCGGCGCCGAGCTGGTGCGGGCCCTGCGCTCGGCGGGCGTCGGTGTGCCGGTGGTGATGGTGTCGGGGGGTGGCGACCGAAGAGGACAAGGCCGCCGCGTGGGAGGCGGGCGTCGACGCCTACCTGGACAAACACGACCTGAGGAGGGGGGCGCTCACCTCGGTCATCTCCCGTCTGCTGGGAAAGAAGGAGGACTCACCTAGCTTGGAGGGCACATGAGTCCGGTCCTCTGGCTGGGGGTGGGCCTGGTGGTCCTCGGGATTGGGCTGCTCGCGGCCGTCCTGTGGTTGGGGGTCCGCTGGCGGGTGGAGCTCGCCGAGGCCCGTCGGGAGAGAGACCACGCCAACGCCATCAAAAACGACTTCGTGGCGATGGTCAGCCACGAGCTGCGCACCCCGCTCACCTCGATCGCCGGTTTCGCCCAGACCCTGGCCGACCGTTGGCGGGACCTGCCGCCCGAGGAGGTGGACGAGTTCCTCACCTACATCACCAAACAGGCCCACCTGCTCGGGGACCTGGTGGAGGACATCCTGGTCATCCCCCGGTTGGAAGCCGGACGCCTCCGCCTCGACCCGGTGCTGTTCGACCTGTCGGAGCTGGTCCACGAGGTCTCCGCCACCGTGTTCCCCCCCGGGGAAGGAAGGGAGGCAGCCGTTTCGGTGCCGGGCGGCGTCCGAGCCTACGGGGACCCGCGGCGGGTCTATCAGGTGGTTCGCAACCTGCTGGAGAACGCCCGCAAATACGGGGGCGAGCAGGTCCTGGTCGAAGGTTTCCCCTACGGCGACCACTTCGTGGTGGTCATCTCCGACAACGGGCCGGGCGTGCCCGACGACGCGGTGAACCTCATCTTCGAGCACTTCGAGCAGCTCTCCAAAGGGGACTCACGGTCGTCCTCCGGCATCGGATTGGGTCTACCCATCGCCCGTCGGCTGGCCCGGGCCATGGGGGGAGACGTGTGGTACGAACGGCGTTTCCCCACCGGCAGCCGCTTCTGCTTCTCGATCACGGTGAGTCCCGAAGCCCACGAGCGGGTCATGGCCCAGCGGGAACAGCAGGAACAGGAGACCACGAACCGGCGCCGAACCTCCGTCCCGGTCTAAGCACATGGTTGTGATTAGCCGGTAGGATCGGCTGGATGGAGGAACGCACCGCCTGGCTGGCGGACGACACGCCCATCACCTCGGAGCTCCTCGACGGTCTCAACCCCGCCCAGGTCGAGGCGGTCGTGGCCGGGGACGGCCCCATGTTGGTGGTGGCCGGCGCCGGGTCGGGCAAGACCCGGGTCCTCACTCACCGGATCGCCCACCTCATCCGAGACCGGGGGGTCCACCCGTCCCGGATACTGGCCATCACCTTCACCAACAAGGCAGCCGACGAGATGCGGGACCGGGTGCAGAGGCTGGTGGGTCGGGCGGTCCACGCCATGTGGGTGTCCACCTTCCATTCGGCGTGCGTGCGGATCCTGAGACGGGAAGCCCACCGTCTCGGCTACCGGTCGGGGTTCTCGATCTACGACGAGACCGATTCGATCCGTCTGGTCACCCGCTGCATCCGGGACCTCGACCTCGATTCGAAACGGTTCCCTCCCCGGTCGGTGAAGGCTGCGATCTCGGCTGCCAAGAACGAGCTGGTCGACTACGAGACCTACTCGCAGCAGGCCGACGGCTTCTACCAGCGGCAGGTGGCCGACGTCTACCGCCTCTACCAGCAACGTCTCCTGGCGGCGTCGGCGATGGACTTCGACGACCTGTTGATGGTCACCGTCGAGCTGTTCGGCGCCTTCGACGACGTGCTGGCCCACTACCAGCAGCGTTTCGCCCACATCCTGGTCGACGAATACCAGGACACCAACCACGCCCAGTACGTGCTCGTCAAGCAGCTCGCCGCGGCTCATCGCAACCTGTGCGTGGTGGGTGACAGCGACCAGTCCATATACCGGTGGCGGGGGGCCGACATCCGCAACATCCTCGACTTCGAGAAGGACTACCCCGACGCCAAAGTCGTGATCCTCGAGCAGAACTACCGTTCCACCACCACCATTCTCGAAGCCGCCAACGCGGTGATCGCCCACAACCCCGCGTCGCCAGCCGAAGAGGACTGTGGAGCGACCTGGGAGAAGGGGTCCCCATCGTCCGGTTCGAAGCCGAGGACGAACACGACGAAGCCGGGTTCGTCGCCGACCAGGTGGAGGCCCTCATCGACGAGGGTGCCAACCCGTCCGACATCGCCGTTTTCTACCGGACCAACGCCCAGTCCCGCGTCATCGAAGACGTGTTCATGCGCCGGGGAATTCCCTATGTGGTGGTGGGGAACGTCAGGTTCTACGAACGGCGTGAGATCAAAGACGCCCTCGCCTACCTGCGCATCCTGGTCAACCCCGATGACGAGGTGGCCCTCACCCGGATCATCAACGTCCCCAAGAGGGGGATCGGAGACACCACCCTCGGTCACCTGCTCCGCCACGCCGAAACCCGACGGATCCCGCTCATGGAGGCGGTCCGCCAACCAGACGAGATCTCCCAGCTCAACTCGGGGGCGGTGTGAGACGGCTGAAGGAGTTCGCGGCGGTCGTCGACCGTTTGGAGGCCCGGCTGGAGGAGGGCGGGGTGGCCGCCGCGGTGGCCGCGGCGATCGAAGACACCGGCTACGCGGCGGCCTTGGAGGCCGAGAGGACCATCGAAGCGATGGGCCGCCTCGAGAACCTGAGGGAGCTGGCGGGGGTCGCCGCCGAGTTCGAGGAAGTCAACCGCGGTTCCGTGGTGGACGACGTTCCCTGGGACGACCTGCCCAACCGTCGCCGCCTGGAGGTCTTTCTCGAACAGACCGCCCTCACCTCCGACCAGGACGAACTCGACGAGGGTGCCGGCGCGGTAACCCTGATGACCCTCCACACCGCCAAGGGACTGGAGTTCCCGGTGGTGTTCCTGGTAGGTATGGAGGACGGCGTGTTTCCCCACGTGAGGACCTTGGGGGATCCCGACGAGCTGGAAGAGGAGCGTCGTCTCGCCTACGTGGGCATCACCCGGGCCAAGCAGCGCCTCTACCTGACCTCGGCCTCCTGCCGGACCCTGTGGGGAGGCACCAACTTCAACCCGCCGTCTCGATTCCTCAAGGAGATCCCCGAGCGGCTCCTCACCAAGGCGCCCGCCCGCCGCCGGCGAGCCGACAGCGAGACAGCCCGGGTCCGGAAGACGCTGTCAGCCGAAGACATCGCGCCGGGCGACCGGGTGCGGCACGACAAATGGGGTCTGGGCACCGTGAAGGAGGTGGATGGTGTCGGGGACCGGGCCGAAGCGGTGGTGGCGTTCGACACCGAAGGTCCCAAGCGGCTCCTCCTCGCCTGGGCGCCCCTCGAACGTCAGTGACGGAACCTCAGCGGAGGGACTCCACCTTGGCGGACACCTGGTCGAGCAGGGTGTGCCAGCTCTCCGAGAACTTGGCGACCCCTTCGGCTTCGAGCACCTGCACCACGTCGTCGTAGTCGATCCCCACTTCGGCCAGACGACGTAGCGTCCTCCGGGCCAGAGCCGTCTCCTCGGGGCCGAACACGGTCGGTTGTTCCGGTCCGTGCTCCTGGTAGGCGTCGATGGTCTCCAGCGGCATGGTGTTCACGGTGTGGGGAACCACCAGGGACTCGATGTACTTGATGTCCGAATACGCCGGGTCCTTGGTCGAGGTGGACGCCCACAAGGGGCGCTGCACCCTGGCTCCCGACGCGGCCAGAGCCTCCCAGCGGGGACCCCGGAACGTGGTGAGGAACTCGTCGTACGCCACTCGGGCGTTGGCCACCGCCGCAGTGCCTCGCAGCTCCTTGACCCGGTCGTCGTCGGATCGGTCGATCCGGCGGTCGACCTCGGTGTCGACCCGGGACACGAAGAAGCTGGCCACCGACGCCACCCGCTCGGGGTTTCCCCCCCGACGCCTTGAACCGCTCCAACCCGGCCAAGTAGGCCTCCATCACCTCCCGGTAGCGGGTCAGCGAGAAGATGAGCGTGACGTTCACCGAGATGCCCTCCCCGATGAGCTGTCGGATGGCGGGGATGCCCTCGGCGGTGGCGGGGATCTTGACCAGCAGGTTGGGCCGGTCGATGCGTTTCACCCATTCCCGGGCCTCCTCCACCGAAGCCTCGGTGTCGTGGGCCAGATCCGGGTCGACCTCGACCGATACGTAGCCGTCGCGGCCTTCGGTCCGTTCCCATACGGGCCGCAGGAGATCGCAGGCCCGGCGGAGATCGTCGGCGATCAGCGTCGCCACCACCTCCCTCGGGGAGGCTCCCGCCCGGGCGAGCTCGCCGATCTGGGGGTCGTAGTCGTCGCCGGTGGTGATCGCCTTGGCAAAGATCGTCGGGTTGGATGTCACCCCGGTGACCGCGTCGTCGGCCATCCTGCGTTTCAGCTCACCTGAGTCGAGCATCTGTCGGGAGATCTGGTCGGACCACACACTCTGGCCTGCGACCTGGAGGCTGTGGAGAGGTGAGCGGATCATGAACCCCAACCCTAACGCGCCCACGAGAGCAGGAGACCTGCCGGAGTATCCTCCAGCCGGTGCCCCGCCGGATCCTCATCGCCAAGCCGGGTCTCGACGGTCACGATCGGGGAGCCAAGGTGATCGCCCGGGTATTGCGCGACGCCGGCTATGAGGTCATCTACTCGGGTCTCCACCAGACCCCGGAACAGATCGTCGAAACCGCGCTGCAAGAGGACGTGGACGCCATCGGGCTGTCCTCTCTGTCCGGCGCCCACATGGCCCTCTTCCCCCGGGTGGTGGAGGAGCTACGTGCCCGGGGCGCCGAGGACGTCGTCGTGTTCGGCGGCGGGGTGATCCCCGAAGGCGACATCCCCAAGTTGAAAGAAGCCGGCATCGCTGCCATCTTCACCCCGGGCACGCCCCTGCGGGAGATCACCCGGTGGGTGGAAGCCAACGTACCGGAGAGATGATCGGAAGAGGCATCGATGAAGATCCATGAGCACCAGGCCAAGGAGTTGATGCGGCAGCGGGGGGGTACCAGTCCCGTTGGGCATGGTGGCGACCAGCGTCGAGGAGGCGGTGGCCGCAACCCGGCAACTCGTCGAAGAGACCGGGACCCCGGTGGTGGTTGTCAAAGCCCAGATCCACGCCGGGGGCAGAGGGAAGGGCACCTTCCGTGAACATCCCGACCTGCGGGGAGTGAACGTGGTGTCCGGCTCCGGCGTGGAGGAGCTGGAGGAACGGGTGGCCGAACTGGCGGGAAAGATGCTGGGCAGCACCCTGGTGACCGTGCAGACCGGACCCGAGGGCAAGACCGTGAATCGGCTGCTGATAGAGCAAGGGGTGGACATACGGAGGGAGCTGTATCTGTCGATCCTGCTCGACCGGTCGGTCTCCCGCAACGTGGTGATGGCCTCGGTCGAGGGCGGCATGGAGATCGAGGAGGTGGCCGCCACCCACCCCGAGAAGATCCTCCGGGAGACCATCGACCCCGCCATCGGGCTGGCCGCCTTCCAGGCCAACAGGCTGGCTCTCCGTCTCGGCCTGGTCGACCGGGTGGGCGCCGGGTTCCAGGCGTTCGTTCGTAGCCTGGCCGAAGCTGCCGAGGCCCTCGACGCCGAGCTGGTCGAGATCAACCCGCTGGTGATCACCGGCGACGACCAGGTGGTGGCCCTCGACGCCAAGATGTCGTTCGACGACAACGCCCTGTTCCGGCATCCCGACCTGGTGGCGATGCGGGACGACACCGAGGAGGATCCGGCCGAGCTGGAAGCCAAGAAGGCGGGCCTGAGCTACATCAAACTCGACGGAACCATCGGCTGCCTGGTGAACGGCGCCGGTCTGGCCATGGCGACCATGGACACCATCAAACACGTGGGCGGTGAGCCGGCCAACTTCCTGGACGTGGGGGGTGGAGCCACCGCCGAACAGGTCGCCACCGGTTTCCAGATCATCACCCGGGATCCCAACGTGAAGGGCATCTTCGTGAACATCTTCGGGGGGATCATGCGGTGCGACACCATCGCCACCGGGGTGGTGGAGGCTGTACGCAAAGTGGGCCTCCAGGTGCCTTGGTGGTCCGACTGGAAGGAACCAACGTGGAGGAAGGAAAGAGGATCCTGGCCGAGTCGGGGCTCGACGTGATAACCGCCGACGATCTGAAGGACGGGGCCCGCAAGATCGTGGAGTTGGCCCGATGAGCATCCTGGTCGGAAAGGACACCAGGGTGTTGGTCCAGGGGCTGGGGGCCACAGGCCGTTTCCACACCGACAAGGCGATCGCCTACGGAACCCAGATGGTCGGAGCGGTCCATCCCAAACGGGCCGGCCAGGTGGAGGTGTTCGAAGGAGAGATCGACCCGTCTGGGGTGCCGGGTAGGGACGAGACCTACCGGGTGGAGCTCCCCATCTTCGGCACGGTGGCCGACGCGGTGGACGACACCGGAGCCACCGCCTCGGTGATCTACGTGCCCCCGCCGTTCGCGGCGGACGCCATCATGGAGGCCGCCGAGGCGGGCATCGAGCTGGTGGTGGCCATCACCGAGGGGATCCCGGTCCAGGACATGGTTCGGGCCAAGCGGTACCTGGAGGGGAAGCCGACCCGTCTGGTGGGTCCCAACTGCCCGGGGGTGATCACCCCGGGCGCCTGCAAGATAGGGATCATGCCCGGTTACATCCATCAGCCGGGCCGGATCGGAGTGGTGTCACCGGTCCGGCACCCTCACCTACGAGGCGGTGTACCAGCTCACCCGCTGGGTCTCGGTCAGACCACCGCGGTGGGTATCGGCGGCGACCCGGTGAACGGGACCAGCTTCGTCGACGTGCTGCGCTTGTTCAACGAGGACCCGGAAACCGAAGGGGTGATCATGATCGGCGAGATCGGCGGCACCGCCGAGGAGGAAGCCGCCGAGTACGTCAGCCGGGAGATGACCAAACCCGTCGCGGGCTTCATCGCCGGTACCACCGCCCCGCCCGGCAAGAGGATGGGACACGCCGGGGCGATCATCGCCGGGGGTCGTGGGACGGCCGAAGCCAAGATCCAGGCGATGAAGGAGGCCGGGATCGTGGTGGCTCCCACCCCGACCGACATGGGCCAGGCCATGCTCGAGGCTCTCGGCCGGGCTTGAGCTCTCTCCTCTTGGGAGCCTCCCTCGGATGGGCTGCGGGGATCTCACCCGGCCCACTCACCGCCCTGCTGATAACCACCGCACTCCGGCGGGGGCCGGCCGCCGGCATGCGGGTGGCGTTGGCTCCCCTGGTCACCGACCTGCCGGTGGTCGCCCTGGGGGTGGCCGCCGCCGCTGCCCTTCCCGACCCGGTGGTGGTGGGAATGAACCTGATGGGCGGTGTCTACCTGATGTGGATCGGCGTCGCGGAGCTGAGGAGCTCCGGCCCGCCTCCCGGGCCGGGAGGCGACCTGGCCCGGGGTGTGGTGGTCAATCTGCTGTCGCCCCACCCGTGGTTGTTCTGGCTCACCGTGGGCGGACCGCTCCTGGTGGAGGCGTGGCGCACCGCCCCGGCTTCCGCCGTCGGTTTCCTCGCCGGGTTCTACGGTCTGCTGGTGGGAACCAAACTCGTGATGGCGGGAGTGGTCGGTTGGGGAGGCGCCCGCCTGGCCGTACGGTGGCATCACCGGCTCGCCTGGCTGGGCGGAGCCGGCATGGCGGGGTTGGGTGCCTACCTAAGCCTCCGCTCGCTGATCCCGCTGTTTACCGCCCCGGGACCAGCGGGCCCGGGTAGGCTGCCCGAAGTGATCTGGCTGATCTTGGTCGCGGCCGCCGCCGTCGGGGTCGCGCTCATCTACAACGGGTTGGTGCGACTCCGCAACCGGGTCGACAACGCCTGGGGTCAAGTCGAGGTTCAGCTCAACCGGCGGCACGACCTGATCCCCAACCTGGTGGAGACCGTCAAGGGCTACGCCGCCCACGAGCAGTCCACCTTCGAGAGGGTCGTGGAGGCGCGGAACGCGGCCACCAGAGCGTCGGGTCCGGCCGAGCAAGCCCAGGCCGAGAACATGCTCACAGGTGCTCTGCGCCAGCTGTTCGCCTTGGCCGAGGCCTACCCCGAGCTGAGGGCTTCGGAGAACTTCCAACGCCTCCAGCAGGACCTCACCGACACCGAGAACAAGATCGCGGTGGCCCGCCAGATCTACAACGACTCGGTCCTCACGTACAACAACCGGGTGCAGACCGTGCCGTCCAACCTGGTGGCGGCCATCTTCGGCTTCCGTCCACGGGAGTTCTTCGATGCACCCGAAGCAGCCGATCAGGCGCCGACCGTCCAGTTCTGAGCGGCGCCTCGGCGTCGCCGCGCTCCTCTTGGTCGGGCTTCTCGCGTTGTCGGCCCCAGCTCTCGGGAAGTCCTACACCCTGCCGAACGCCGACGTCACCCTGACCGTCTCACCCGACGGATCGGTGGAGGTGACCGAGCGGCTCACCTACTCCTTCGACGGTTCCTTCTCGGGGGCGTTCCGGGAGATCCCACTCCGGCGTGGAGAATCGATCGACTCGGTGTCGGTCTCTGAGAACGGGGTCGCCTACCAGCCGGGCGGATGCACCGACCTGGGCTGCACCAGCCCGGAAGGGACCTTCGGTGTGCGCGATCTGGGAGGCCGGGTCCGCATCGTCTGGCACTATCGAGCCCAAGACGAGGACCGCACCTTCGTCGTCTCCTACCGGGTCTCGGGCCTCACCAAGATCTACGACGACGTGGTCGACCTCAACTGGAAGGTGTGGGGCGACGAATGGCAGGTCCCCCTCGAACGCCTAACCGCCCGGGTCGTCCTCCCCGGGCCGGCCGACCCCGGTGAGGTGCTGATCTGGGGGCATCCCGCCGAGGTGGACGGATCGACCGATCTGGGCGCCGACGGAGCCTCCCCCGAGTTGGAAGCCACCTCGATCCCTCCGGGGCAGTGGGTGGAGATGCGGGTGGTGTTCCCCCGGCAACTCCTCACCTCCGACTCGGGCGGGATCCGTATCGAAGGTGACGGGCTGGACCTCATCTTGGAGGAGGAGGCCCGCTTCGCCGCGCAGGACGAGGCCGCCGCGGCCCGTCGACGCACCCTGGCGTTGTTGCTCCCCATCGCGTCGGTGGTGCCGGGCGGGTTGGCGGCTCTGGCGGTGTATCTCCGCTACGGCAGGGAGCCCCGGGTACGGTTCGACCGCCCCTACGTGCAGGAACCC
>BPGJ01000001.1 GCA_026002975.1 Acidimicrobiia bacterium | reverse complement strand
GCCGAGGACGGGCTGTTCGTCAACGCCGAACTGGTCGCCCGAGGCTACGCCCAGGCGCTCACCGTCCCGCCCAACGTGGCCCACACCGACGACTTCGTGCGGCTCCAACAGCAGGCCCGCCGAGCCGGGCTGGGACTGTGGGGAGCATGCGACACGGCCTCCGCCCGCATTAGCCCCGAGGACGTGACGCGCGAGGCCTAGCCCCGAGGACCCGGGACTCATCCGGGGTCGGAGGCCCGATGGAAGTGAGGCCAGATCATTGGAGACCTGGGATCGGCTGAGAGACTGGCTGATCCAGGTGGAGAACCTGCTCCGTCTCGGGTCGAAACCGGACGGCCCGGTCGGCTAGCTGCTCGAGCGGTGCGCTAGGTTCCGCCCGGTGAGATCCTCCCACTTGGACGTCTTCGACCATCTGGTCGACACCCTGCTCCCCGCCATGCCCGGGGAAGGTCCGGCCTTCACCACCGCCGGAAAGGATCTCGGGTTGGCGGCCCGACTCCCGGACATCTACGCCCGGCTGCCCTCCGACCGGCACCGCCGCGACCTGTCGCTCTTCCTCACCCTCCTAGGGTCGCCTGTCGGAGGCATGGCCCTCTACGGCAAGCCGGTGCCGTTCTCCCGGCTGAGCCCGACCGACCGGGAGGCCGCCTTCCGCCGAATGGAGACCCATCCCGCCGGGCTGATCCGACAGGGCGCCAAAGCCCTCAAGGCGCTGGTGGCGCTGCTGTGGGTCACCACCGACGACCCCGACCACCGACCCCC
Organism: Acidimicrobiia bacterium; assembly: GCA_026002975.1. Lineage (GTDB taxonomy): Bacteria > Actinomycetota > Acidimicrobiia > Spongiisociales > ZC4RG35 > BPGJ01. Next base: position 314,171 of record BPGJ01000001.1, on the reverse strand, counting down.
CGCTTGGGAGGCCATGGGGTATCCAGGGCCCGACGGACCACCCCCCGACGTCCCCAAGGTCCTCCCCACCGAGCAGGTGCTGAGAGACTCCACCGTCGAATGCGACGTGGTCGTGGTGGGGAGCGGCGCAGGAGGGGGCACCGCAGCCGGTGTGTTGGCGTCGGCCGGACTCGACGTGGTGGTGCTGGAGGCCGGCAGCTACCACAACGAGGCCGACTTCTGGCATCTCGAAGCCCAGGCCTACCGGGACATGTACCTGGACGGGGCCCTCAACACCACCGCCGACGGCGGCATGGTCGTCCTGGCCGGCCACACCCTCGGTGGAGGGACCGTGGTCAACTACACCACCTCTTTCCCCACTCCGCCCGAGATCAGGGAGGAGTGGGATCGGGTGTGCAGGTTCGACGGGGTGTTCTCCGGTGACGAGTACAGCCGGTCGGGCCGGGCGGTCGAGGAGAGGCTGTCGGTCAACCGGGAACACGGCTGGCCGTCCGGCCGGGACCAGCTCCTCGAGAAGGGGCTGCGGGAGTTGGGTTGGCACGTCGACGAGATGCCCCGGAACGCAGCGGGATGCACCACCGAGGCCTGCGGATACTGCACCATGGGGTGCCGGCTGGGAGCCAAACGATCCACCCTGGTCACCTACCTGCACGACGCCGCCGAGGCCGGAGCCCGCATCTTCCCCCGAACCCGGGCGGACAAGGTGCTGGTGTCGGAGGGGCGAGCCGTCGGGGTGGTGGCCACCTCGGGGGAGGCCACCCTGACCGTCCACGCCCGAGCGGTCGTCCTCGCCGCGGGAGCTCTCCACACTCCCGCCATCCTCCTCCGAAGCGGGGTCGGGGGTCCGGCGGTCGGTCGTTTCCTCAGGCTCCACCCGGTGACCGCGGTGTGGCCCCGTTTCCCCGACCGGGTCGACCCGTGGACCGGCATCCTCCAAGCCCGGTACAGCGACCAGTTCGCCGACCTGGACGGCCGAGGCTACGGCTTCAAGTTCGAGACCGCCCCGATCCATCCCCTGTTCCCGGCCGCGTTCATCGGCTGGTGGGACGGCGCCTCCTACAAGCGGGACGTCCTGTCACTCGGCCACATGGGGGTGGTGGGGATCCTCCTCCGCGACAAGGGATGGGGCAGCGTGGGCCTGCGGAGGGACGGCTCACCGGTTTGGCGTTACCGCATATCCCGCTACGACCGGCGTCACGTCCGGGAGGGGATCCGTCGGGCCGCAGAGGTCGCCGCCGCGGCCGGCGCCGAAGAGGTGATCGCCTCCACCATGGTCCCGGTCCGCTGGCGGCCCTCGGCGGAACCGGTGGAGGCGTTCATGGAGCGGGTCGACTCGGTGGGCTACGGGTCCAACCGGACCGTGTACTTCACGTTCCACCAGATGGGCTCCGCCCGAATGGGGTCGGATCGGGCCCTGTCGGTGGTCGACCAGGACAATCGGGTGCACGACACCGAGGGCCTGTACGTGGTGGACGGCTCGTGTTTCCCCACGGCCTCGGGAGTCAACCCGATGCTGACGATCGCCACCATCGCCCATCGGGCCGCCAGCCGCCTCGCCGCTCGCCTGGGGTGAAGCCGATCACCCGACGTGGGTGAGGACGAAATTCCGGAGCCCTTCGGCGCCTGCCTCGTCGGCGACGGACAGGGCCTCCTCCAGGAGTTCGCGGCGTGTCGGGTCGTCCCCCGGAAGGAGGCGGGCGGTAGCCGCCGTAGCCAACAGTAGGTAGAAGTTCCAGCCGAGCCTCTTCAACCCCCCGAGGATGTCTCCAAGCCGCTCCAGTCCATCGGTCGGTTCGGTTTGGACCGCCAGCACCGCCCGGGCGACGCCTTCGAAGACCCTCCTCAGGTCGCCCGGGGGGAGGGTCGCGGCCATCTCCACCACCCGGTGAAGCTGGGCCGGTTGGTCGAGGAACACGGCGGAGGCCAGTGCCATCCCAACCGCCTTGAAAGGCGCGAAGGGGCTGTCTTCGAACCGACGCTCCGCCGCCCGGAAGGCGACTTCGAAGTCCCCGTCCAGCCAGTCGAACAAGCTCCGGCTCTCTTCCAGCCGCATCGTCAGCTGCGGATCGGTGTTGCCTCGGGCGATCTCGCCGGCCCGGTCGAGTATCTCCCGCGCCTCTTGCGGGTGTCCCCGAAAAGCGGTGATGGCCGATCGGATCGCCAGGTTCTGGGGGGTGGGGCTTCGGAACACCGCATCGTCCAGCACCCGGCTGGCCTCATCCAACCGCAGCTCCCAGAGAGCCAACGCCTCGGCCAGGTTGGCCGCCACGAACATGGCGTACCCCCGGTCGCCCACCCGTTTGGCCTCCTCGAAAGCCTCCCGGGTGGCCGCCGGGCGAGGTAGACCGCTATGCGTGCCAGGTCGGGGTCGGAGGAGAGGTCCGGCCACCTCTCGAGGTGCGGCTCCATCAGCTCGATCCCCGCGGCGGACCGCTGACCCACGTTCGCCACCCACCCTGCCAGGGCGACCGACCGGTGAACGAGTTGGGCTCGGGTCTGGGCCAGGCGACGGAGGGCCTCGACGTGACGGTCGGCCTCGTCGATCCGACCGAGAGACACGGCGGCCGAGGCAGCGGCCTCGTGCAAGGCCGCGGCGACGTCGGGCTCGGTCTCCTCCACCACCTCGATGGCGGTGTCCACCAGCGAGAGGACCTGTTCGTAGGCGTGGACCGCCCGAGCCCTCTCGATGGCCTCGGCGAGTGTGGCCATCATCTCGGAGCGGATCTCGGTGTCGGGTCCCGTGGTGTGACGGAGCGCAGACACGTAGTGGGAGGCGGCGATCGGGGCCAGTTCCGGATCCTCCAGCCCCCGGAAATGCCGGGCTACTCGCAGGTGAAGACGGCTGCGATCCTCCAGTGAGATCCGACCGTAGGCCACCTCCCGCAGCACCCCTTGCACCCACCGGTACTGGCCACGTTCCGGCGACCGAGGATCGCGGTTCAGTTGCAGGATCTCGTGGCGAACCAGCGCTCCCAGCAACCGTTCGACCTTGTCGGCCGGGAGTTCGGCCACCTCTGCCAGACCCTCCAGGGTGAAGGACTGGCCCAGCACCGACGCGTGACGGATTAGTTCGCGCTCCGAGTCGGGTAGTCGGTCGAGGCGGGCTCCGATCACGGCCTGCACCGACGTGGGCACTTCGATGGATCCCAGCTGCCCGTCGATCACCGCGACGTCCCCAGTGATCACCAGCCTCCCGTCGGCCACCAGCGACCGGAGCATCTCCACCGCGAACAGGGGCACACCTCCGGCCGCCTCGACGATGGTCGACACGGCCTCGTCGGGCATGCCGACGACGGTGGAGGTCACGATCTCGGTCATCTCCCGGTCGGACAGCGGTCCGAGATACACGGACGTGAAGCCGGGACGGCCCGAACTCGGGCCGCCGGTCCAACAGGTCGGGTCTCGCCAACGTCACCACCATCACCGGGTGGTCGACCGACCAGTCCACCAGCTCCTCTATGAACTCGAGGAGACCAGGGTCGGCCCAGTGGAGGTCTTCGAACACCAGCACCGTGGTGCCCAGCGTGGCGATGCTCTGGAAGAACAGTCGGGCCGCCGCGAACAGCTCGGCCCGCTCGCCTCCTGTCGGCTGCCCGGAACCCAAGAGGACTCCCAGCCGTTCGGACACCCAGCGGTCGTCACCGTCGGTGACGAACCGGGCCACCGTCTCGGCCAGCCGTGCTTCGGTCACCTTCCGGCCGTCGGTCTCTTGCAGCCCGCACCGGGCCCGGATCATCTCGCCCAGGGCCCACAGCGGTCGGCCGTCCCCGTAGGCGGGGGATCGGCCCTCGTGCCAGTAGACGTCCTCCACCAGACCGTCGGCGTAGTGGGCCAGCTCGTCGATCAGCCTGCTCTTCCCCACCCCCGGCTGGCCCACGATCGACACCAGCCGAGCTCGCCGTTCGGCACCGGTGGCCTCGAGAGCGTCCTTCAGTAGTCGAAGCTCGGCCGTACGACCGACGAACGGGGGGTTGAGGATCTCGGACCTGCCCCGTCCACCCCTACCCGCCTTCACCCGGATCGCTCGACGACCTATCAGAGGCTCGGCCCGTCCCTTCACCCGATGAGTCGACGGGGGATCCATCTCGATCGCCGAGTCGACGAGTCGGGCGGTCGCCTCGTCGACCAGGACCCCTCCCGCGGGAGCCTGGGCCTGCAGCCGGGAAGCCGAGTTCACCAAGTCGCCCAGGAGGAGCCCCATCTGGTTGCCTCCCGGCCCCACCGCCACCTCCCCGGTCATGACTCCGACCCGGGCCGTCGAGTCGGGGACGGCCGCGGTCGCTCCCAACACGGCAACCCGCTCCACCAGTTCCCGGGACTCGGAGAAGGAGGTGAAACCGACCAGGTCGACGAACATGACCGTGACGACCCCGACGCTCCGTCTTCGAGGGCGGCTGCTCGGCCGCCATGGGCTCGCCGCAGGAGCCGCAAAACCGGTGATCGGGAGGGTTCGACGTTCCGCAGGAGCCACAGATCGCGGTCAGGGGCGCGCCGCAATGCCCACAGAAGCGTTGCCCGGTTGATGCAGGGGTTCCGCACCCCGCACAGGCTGCCAAGAGGTCTCCTTCCCGGCGGATGTGCCCACCCTATCCGTTTCCGGCCGGGGTAGGTAGCCTCACTGTGATGTGCCGCAGCATCCGGCCGTTGTTCAACTTGCAGCCTCCGGCCGAGCAGGCCGAGGTGGAAGCCGCCGCCCTCCAGTACGTCCGCAAGGTGAGCGGATACCGGCAGCCGTCACGGGCCAACCGGGAGGCGTTCGACCGGGCGGTGGCGGCGGTCGCCGCCGCCACCCGGGAGCTGATCGACGAACTGGTCACCGCGGCGCCTCCCAGGGCGCGGTGATCACGCGGCTGGTCGGATTGGAGATACCCCAGCCGGGCTGCTGGGAGATCACCGCCACATACCGGGACGCCACCCTCACCTATGTGGTTAGGGTGGAATCCCCAGTCGGAGGGTGATTTCGTTGGATCTTCGGCAAGCCGTCCGGTTCGTGGCTCGCAACCGGCGAGCCGTGATGCACACCTACCGGGCCGACGGGGGACCCCAGCTCTCCCCCGTGCTGGCCGGGGTCGACGGCGAGGGGAGGGTGATCGTCTCGACCAGGGAGACCACCGCCAAGGTGGCCAACCTGCGGCGCCGTCCCGAAGCCGCCTTGTGCGTCTTCACCGAGGCGTTCTTCGGGGAGTGGGTCCGGGTGAGCGGTCCGGTGGAGATCGTCTCCATGCCCGAAGCGTTGGAGCCCCTGATCGACTACTACCGCCGGGTCGCAGGAGAACACCCCGACTGGCGGGAATACGCCGAGGCGATGGAGAGGGAGCGCCGGGTGCTCCTCCGGATGACGGTGACGGAAGCCGCCGGCTCGATCCGGCCCGACGGCGACGCATAGCGAGGCGCCGGTGCAAGAATCGGGAGACGTGGAGTACGACCCGTTCTCCTCGATCGCCGACCCCTACCCGGCCTACCGCACCCTGCTGGAGGCGTCGTCCCCGCTGCCCGGCCCGTTCCCATCGATGTGGTTGGTGGCCGGCTGGGAGCAGGTGCGGCGAGTCCTGGGGGACCGGTCGTTCTCCGCCGACCGGAAACGGTCCACCCTGTTCCAGTCGATGCCGACCGAGGTTCCAGACCCGAACCTGGCCGAGAAGCTCACCTTGTTCGACCGGATCCTGTTGACCCTCGACCCGCCCCACCACACCCGGCTTCGACGCCTGGTGAGTCACGCTTTCACTCCCCGGGTGGTCGACTCGCTCGAGCCCCGCATCCGGGCGATGGCCGAGGAACTCTGCGACCAGATGACCGACCGGGCAGACCTGATCGCAACCTATGCCTACCCCCTTCCGGTGATGGTGATCGCCGAGCTGCTGGGCCTCCCCACCGAGGACCGGGACCGACTGAAGCGCTGGTCCGACGACGTGGCCTTGCTCCTCGACCCGTTCCCCTCCCAGGAGGCCTTGCAGCGTTTCGAGGTGAGCATCGCCGAGTTCCGTGCCTACCTGGACGCCGTGTTCGACGAACGTCGCCGCCGGCCCGGGCCCGACCTGATCTCGGCGCTCGTGGCGGCCCGGGACGGGGACGACGCCTTGGACGACGAGGAGCTCTTCGCCTTGGTGGTGCTTCTGATCGCCGCCGGTCACGAGACCACCACCAACCTGATCGGCAACGCGGTGATAGCCCTCACCCGTCACCCCGACCAGCGGAAGCTGGTGATCGACCAGGCCGAGGTGTGGCCCAACGCGGTGGAGGAGCTGCTCCGGTTCGACTCCCCGGTGCAGCGCACCTCGCGGGTCGCCACCCGGCCCGGCGAGTTGGGGGGTGTCGCACTCCGAGCCGGTGACCTGGTGGTACTGGTGCTGGGCGCCGCCAACCACGACCCGCGGGTATTCGAAAGGCCCGAAGAGCTCCGGCTGACCCGTCCCAACGCCTCCCAACACGTCTCTTTCGGTCACGGCATCCACCACTGTCTGGGCGCGCCCTTGGCCAGGCTGGAAGGCCGGGTGGCGTTGGAGACCCTGTACCGCAGGTTCCCTCGACTGGAAGCAGACGTCGACGGTCTCGACTGGAAACCCTCCATCGTCTTGAGGGGGGTGGAGAAACTGATCGTCGCCCCCGGCGGGCACTGAATGGACTTCCGGGGAGCGGTCCGACCGGTCGACGACGAGCAGCCCCCGTCACGGACGCCGCCCGCCGCAGCCGTTCTGGTGGTCGTCGTCTTGGCGGGTCTCGCCTTGCTGTCGGTCTCGCCCGGCCCCGGCGTCGAGGAACCCTCGGAGACCGACCTCTCGCCCCTCCCACCCCCTCTCACCACCACCACCGGGGTCGTCACCGCGTCGTGCGTGTTCGGAGGCAGGCTGCCCGACGGCACCGCGTTCACAGTTCGCTGCCGGGCCGACTCCCCGCCTCCGCTGGAGGGGATCACCGCCCAGACTGATGATCGACGTCGGTGAGGAACAGCCCCTGGCCGTCGCCTTCGAACCGGGCGCCCAGCCCCGCAGCTTCACCGGCCAGGTACTCAGGATCCCCACCGGGGACTGGACCGCGGTCATCGTGTTTCCGCCCTCCATGCTGTCCTCGTTTGGCCGGCCGACCTTGAACCAGGCGATAACCGTCCCCCTCACCAGCCAGTATCCGGTGTTGGGACTCTCCCCTCCATTCCGGTGGGCCACCGACGAGGAGGGGGTGGTACCCATGGAGGTGCGGTACCGGGGACTCGCCATCAGACGGGGATGCGGTGAAGGGGCCCTGGCCTGCAACCCGACCCGGGCGGTGCAGGTGGTGTCCCGGGGATGGACCGGGGGGAGGGTCTGGTTGGAGGCGGTGGCGCCCCGACCACCCACCGACCCCTATTGGATCCCACCGGGCCCGGTGAGGAGCACCCTGGTGGACCTGGTCTGGACCGGGGACAGAATGATCGTCTGGCCCCGCGACTCGTCCCTCGCCGCCGCGTTCGACCCGCGAACCTCCAACTGGGAGGTCCTACCCAGGTCGCCGTTCGCCGAAGGTGCGATCACCCATGCGGTGTGGGACGGCAGGAGGATGTTGGTGGTAGGCGAGGCCGCGGTCGCCGCCTACCAGGACGGAGCCTGGGAGGTGGTCGGACCCGGGCTCCCCTACCTGGTGTTGCTCACCGAGGTGGGAGGAGACCCGGTGGCTTGGGCGGGCGGGGGAATCTACCGGTTCACCGGCGGCGAGTGGGAGTGGCTGGAGGAGCCCGGGTTCGGATCCCCGGCCGAGTTGAAGGGACGCATCTACGACGTGGACGGAAGGATCGTCGCGGTGGGTCTGGTGGGCAACCGGTGCGACGGCCGGAGGGTCGCCGAATGGACCGGAGAGGAGTGGCGCCCCTGGCCCCCGATCGACCTGTCGACGCCGGAACGCCGCGACTGCGCCCTCGCCAACCAGGCCGCGGTGGTGGACGGCCGTCTGATGTTGTGGGCCGACGCCGAACATCCCGCCTTCGCCTACGATCCGCAGCGGGGGATCTGGGAGCCGGTCCAGTCTCCACCGCTCGAAGCCGACCGATCGCCGTCGGGGGCCGTGCCCATGGGGCCCGGCCGGATCCTGATACCCCAGTTCGACCACGCCGCCTACTTCGACGGAGAAACCTGGACGGTTTCGGCGCTGCCGGGCTGGACCACGGACCGGCACGTGGTGTGGACCGGAAGGGAGGTCATCTCCTGGGGGATGACCTTCGCGTCGGGGATAGACGCGTGGCGTTGGTGGCCGCCGGTCAGGTGACCTGCCTGACCGGGAGCGGTTCGCCTTCGGCCCAGCGGGCCAGCACCCACAGCAGGTCGGCCAGCCGGTTCAGGTAGGGGACCGCCGACGAGTCGGGAAGGCCCAGACGGACCACCTCCCGTTCCGCCCTACGGACCACGGTGCGGGCGAAGTCGAGGTGGGCGGCCAGGCGGTTCTGGCCGGGAACCACGAAACCTCGGGGAGGCTCGATCGCCTCCGAGAAGCGGTCGATGATCCCCTCCAGGCCAGAGACCATCTCAGGGGTGACCAGGTCCTTTCCGGCTTCGAGGCGGGGTCGGTCTTCGGGAGCGGTCGCCAGCTCGGCCATCAACACCCACAGGTCCCTGCACACGCGTGTGAGGATCGGATCCAGCTCGCCGTCGGGTCCGGCTTCCGCCCGGGCGAGACCCACCGCGGCCTGGGCTTCGTCCACCGAACCGTAGGCCACCGGAAGGGGGTCGGCCTTCCCGACCCGGCGACCCCACCGCAGGGAGGTCTCGCCGTCGTCCCCGGTCCTGGTGTAGACACGCATACCGTCACGATAGGTCTGCGGACCCCGGCTGGGGTGATTCCCGGGTCACCCGCCGCGGGTCGCGGTCCCTGAGCAGGCCGACGAACACCGGTTGGCGGAGCCTCCCCTCCGAGGTCCAATCGCTGAACCCGACCTCGCAGACCAGAACCGGCTCCACCCAGTGGATCCCCCGCCCCGACGGCGGGTCGATGAAAGGGGGATCGTGGCGTTCGATCGACCGTAGGAACTCCTCCAGCACCCGGAGGGTGGCCTCGTCGAAACCGGAGCCCACCTTCCCGGCGTATCGGAACTCGCCGTCGTGCCAGTAGCCGACCAGCAGGGCTCCGAACCCGGTGCGGGTCCCCTGCGGCTCGGTGAAACCGCCCACCACCAACTCCTGCCGACGGACGCACTTGGACTTCGACCAGTGGCGGGACCGGCCGGAACGGTAAGGGGAGTCCGCCCGTTTGGCGACGATGCCCTCCCATCCCCGCCGGCACGCCTCCCGGAGCAGACTCGGCCCGTCACCGTCGAGGAGAGGGTGGACACCCACCACCTCGGTCGGGGAGACGGCCGCGGCCAACAGCCGTCGGCGTTCGGTGAGCGGCAGGTCCCGGGTCGAGTAGCCGTCGAGGTGCAGCAGGTCGAACACCAGGTAGACGACGGGGACCCGGGCGACCAGTCGTGGTCCGGCCCGGACGTGCATCCTCTGCTGGAGGGCGGAGAACCCGCCTTCCCGGGCGGCCACCTCGCCGTCCAGCATCAGCCGACCCATACCCGCCAGCTCCTCGGCCACCTCGGGATACGAACCCTCGGCGGAACGCCGGTTACGGGTGAGGAGCGTCACCGACCCGCCGTCGACCCGGGCGAGGATGCGCTCCCCGTCGATCTTCCGTTCGAACACCCATCCCGGTCCGGACGGAGGAACGTCGACCGGGGTGGCCAGCATGGGTGCCACCCAGTCGGGAAGAGACTCTCGGCGAAGCGATCCGGTCAGGACCAACCGAGCCTATCGTCGAGATGGTGGATATCGCGGTCGACCTGGTCGAGTCGTATCTGAGACTCAACGGATACCTCACCCTCTCGGAGATGGACGTCGTGGAGCGGCGGGCCGACGGCTCCTACCGGTCGGCGACCGACGTGGACGTGGTGGCAGTCAGGTTCCCCGGGGACGTGTACGCGGCCTACACCCCCGATCCCGTCCAGAGCCGGCTCCTGCTGATCGAAGACGAGGCTCTCGACCTCCCGTCGGGAATGATCGACGTCGTCATCGGAGAGGTGAAGCAAGGAGAAGCCAGGTTCAACCCGGGCCTGAAACGGCGCCAAGTGCTGGAGACGATCCTCCGCCGGCTCGACTGGATCTACCAGGGAGGCATCGAGGGGATCGTCGACGACTTGCAACGATCCGGGCTGTCCGAAGCCCGTGCCCGGTCGGGAGCCGACATACGAACCCGTCTGGTGGCCTTCGGAGCCCATCCGGGTGAACCGAGCCTCCATTTGATTCCCATCGGGCACGTCATCCGGTACATGGTGAGGTTCATGAAGGAGTTCGACGAGGTACTCAACCCGGCCCGGTTCTCCCATCCGGCCGCGGCCATGATCCGACTGCTCGTCAAATGCGGATTCGAGGTGACCCCCCATGACCCACACTGACCACCATCATCCGAACCGAGACCACGGCCACCAACCGCACCACACCGAGCACGCCGATGACGGAGGGGCCCACGCAGGTCACTCCGAGGCCATGTTCCGGGACCGGTTCTGGTGGTCCCTGGCCCTGGGCATACCCGTCGTGGCGTACAGTCCCACGGTCCAGGGATGGTTGGGCTTCACCGCCCCGGCCTTCCCCGGCTCCGAATGGGTAGGCCCCGTGTTGGGAACCGTGGTGTTCCTCTACGGCGGTTGGCCGTTCCTGGTGGGCGCGGTCGGAGAAGCCCGACGTCGCCGCCCGGGGATGATGCTGCTCATCGGGATGGCGATCAGCGTGGCCTTCGCCGCCTCGGTTGCGACCACCCTGGGTGTGTTCGACCTCGAGTTCTGGTGGGAGCTGGTCGCGCTGATCGTGGTCATGTTGCTGGGCCACTGGATGGAGATGAGGGCGATAGGCCGAGCCCGGGGGGCGCTGGCCGCCCTGGCCGAACTGCTGCCCGACGAGGCTGAGCTGGTCACCGACGAGGGAACCCGCACCGTGCCTGCAGCCGATCTCCACCCAGGAGACGTCGTCCTGGTCAGGCCGGGAGCCCGTGTGCCCGCCGACGGGATCATCGTCGACGGAGAAGCCTCCTTCGACGAGTCGATGATCACCGGGGAGTCCCGCCCGGTGCGGAGAGCCGAGGGGGACAAAGTGGTGGCCGGCACCGTAGCCACCGACTCGGCGGTCCAAGTGAAAGTCGAGAAAGTAGGGGAGGACACCACCCTGGCCGGGATCCGACGGCTCGTCGCCCAGGCAGAACAGTCCCGCTCCCGGGCCCAGGTCCTCGCCGACCGGGCGGCGGCGCTTCTGTTCTACGTGGCGGTGGCGGCCGCCTTCCTCACCCTCGTGGTGTGGTCGGCCCTGGGGCGGATCGACCAGGCGGTCGTGCGGACCGTGTCGGTCTTGGTGATCGCATGCCCTCACGCCCTCGGGTTGGCGATCCCCCTGGTGGTTTCGATCGGCACCGGACTGGCGGCCGACCGGGGAATCCTCGTGAAGGACCGTCTGGCCCTCGAACGGATGCGCCTCGTGGACGTGGTGCTGTTCGACAAGACCGGGACCCTGACCAAGGGGGTGCACAAGGTCACCGACGTGGTCGCGGCCGACGGCGACACCACCGGGCTCCTCAGACTGGCGGCCGGGGCCGAGTCGAGGTCGGAGCATCCGCTGGCCCGGGCGATCGTGGAGGCCGCCGGCGGGGACCCTCCGGAACCATCGGAGTTCCAGGCGATGGGCGGACGGGGGGTGGTCGCCACCGTGGAGGGACACGAAGTCGCGGTCGGCGGACCGGCTCTCCTCCGGGAACGGGGCGTCGAGATCCCACCCGACCTGGACGGGGCCGCCGAGGAGTGGAGGAGACGTGGCGCCGCGGTGGTGGCCGTGCTGGTAGACGGACAGGTGAGGGGGCTGGTGGCCCTGGAGGACGAGATCCGTCCGGAGTCCAAGGAGGCGGTCGACCGGCTCCACGCCCTCGGCGTCGAAGTGGCGATGATCACCGGCGATTCGGAAGCCGTGGCCCGGACCGTGGCCGCGGAGCTGGGAATCGACGAGGTGTTCGCCGAGGTCCTCCCCGAGGACAAACACCGGAAGGTGGAGGAACTCCAGTCCCGGGGTCACCTGGTGGCCATGGTGGGGGACGGTGTCAATGATGCTCCCGCCCTCGCCCAGGCCGATGTCGGGATCGCTATCGGAGCCGGCACCGACGTGGCGATCGAATCGGCGGGGATAGTCCTGGCCTCCGACGACCCCAGGGGGGTGGTGGCGGTGAGGAAACTGTCCGAGGCCGGCTACCGGAAGATGATCCAGAACCTCGGATGGGCCGCCGGATACAACCTGCTTGCTCTTCCCCTGGCTGCCGGCGCCCTGTCGTGGGCCGGGATCAGCCTGCCGCCGGCGGTGGCGGCGCTGGCGATGAGCGCATCCACCGTCATCGTGGCGATCAACGCCCAGTTCCTACGCCGCCTGGATCTCGGCTGATCCAATAGGATCGGGGGAGAGGATCGGCCAAGGAGGAACGATGACCGCCGGCGCATTCACACCACCCCGACCGAGCAACGAACCCGTCCGCAGCTACGCGCCGGGAACCCCGGAGAGGGCGTCACTCCAGGAGAAGCTCAGGGAGCTGGAGAAGAACACCATCGAAGCCCCCTGCTACGTCGACGGCCGCCCGGTCCACACCGGGAAGACCTTCGAGCGTCGCGCTCCCCACCGGCACGACCTGCTGCTGGCCAACGCCCACGCCGCCGACGAACAGACCACCACCGCGGCGATCGACGCTGCGATGAGGGCTCGGACCGACTGGGCGGCGATGCCCTGGCACGAACGGGCCGCCATCTTCCTCCGCGCCGCCGAGTTGATCGCCGGCCGGCACCGCGATCTGATCAACGGGTCGACCATGCTCGGCCAGTCGAAGAACGTCTACCAGGCCGAGATCGACGCCGCCTGTGAGACCGTCGACTTGCTCCGGTTCAACGTCTACTACTACTCCCGGATCCTGGCTCAACAGCCCGACGTCAACCCGACCGGGGTGTGGAACCGGCTCGACTACCGGCCCCTCGACGGCTTCGTGCTGGCGATGACACCGTTCAACTTCACCGCGATCGCCGCCAACCTGCCCACCGCCCCGGCCCTGTGCGGCAACACCGTGGTGTGGAAGCCCTCCGAGAAGCAGGTCTTCTCCGCCCACTTCCTGATGCAGGTGCTGATCGAGGCGGGTCTACCCCCCGGGGTGATAAACCTGCTCCACGGTGACGGCGCCCTGGTGTCCCGGGTGTGTTTCGAGCATCCCGACTTCGCCGGCCTCCACTTCACCGGCAACGTCGATGTCTTCCGGGGCCTGTGGGGAGCGATCGGCAGGAACATCGGACGGTACCGGGCCTTCCCCCGGGTGGTGGGCGAAACCGGTGGAAAGGACTTCGTGATCGCCCACCCCTCGGCCGCGCCCGAGCCGCTGGTCACCGCGCTGGTGAGGGGAGCTTTCGAGTACCAGGGGCAGAAATGCTCCGCCGCCTCCCGGGCCTACATACCGGAGGGGCTGTGGAAGAGAGTCGAAGACCAGCTCCTCGACACCACCCGCAGCCTGAAGATGGGCGACGTCACCGACTTCACCGTGTTCATGGGGGCGGTGATCGACGAGGCCGCCTTCCGCAAACACCAGGGATGGTTGGAACGAGCCGCCGGCGACCCGGAACTGGAGATCCTCGTGGGCGGCGGCGTCGACGGGTCGGAGGGATGGTTCGTGCAGCCGACCATCATCCGCACCGCCAATCCGCGGCACGAGATCATGGAGACCGAACTGTTCGGCCCGATCCTCACCGTCTTCGTATACGAGGACGACGCATGGGAGGAGGCCCTCGACCTGGTCGACACCACCTCCCCGTTCGGGCTCACCGGTTCGGTGTTCGCCACCGATAGGGCCGCCATCCTCCAGGCCACCGAACGGCTCCGCCACGCCGCCGGGAACTTCTACATCAACGACAAACCCACCGGGGCGATCGTCGGTCAGCAGCCCTTCGGGGGAACCCGGGCCTCCGGAACCAACGACAAGGCGGGTTCCTACCTCAACCTGCTCCGTTGGATGTCGGTGCGCACCATCAAGGAGACGATGGACCCTCCGGTCGACTACCGGTATCCGCACATGGCCCCCGACGCATAAACCCTGCGCCGTATCTAGGATTCGAACAGACCGACACGGAGGGGCATCGACATGCTTCGCAAGGGTCAGAAGGTCGAAACGCTGACCAAGAAGGTGGGCCAGGCACCACGCACCGGTGTGGTCATCGACCTTCGGGGCGACGAGTTCGTCGAGGTCCAGTGGGACGACGGCCACGTGTCCACCGTTTCGGCTTCGACGCTCGTTCCCGCGGCGAAGACCAAAGCCGGTCGGTAGGTGCCGGACGAGTGGAGGCTCCGGGCAGACCCGGAGCCTCTTTTCCGGTTCGGCGTTTCGGGCCTTCCCCCCGACGACGCCGAACCCGGTGTGTTCTGTCGTGAACTGGTCTCCCAGGGCCACGGCGCCTACGAGCTGGCCTTCGTCCGGGGTTTCCCGTGGGATGAACGGCGTTGCCGGGAGTTCGGCCGGGCGGCGCAGGAAGCCGGACTCTGGCTGTCGGTTCACGCCCCCTACTTCGCCGTCCTGACGGTCCCGGAGGAAGACAGGGCGAGGCGCTGCCTCGCCGCGGTGGAGCACACCATGAAGCTCGCCGCGGCCATGGGAGCCCGTCTGGTGTGCGTGCACCCCGGCGCGATCGGGGAACGTGACCCGCGGGCCGTGACCGACCTGGTGGAGGCTCGCCTCGAGTCCCTGGCTCCCAAGGTGGAGGATCTGGAGGTGGGTCTGGGCCTCGAGACCGCAGGACGGGAAGGCCAGTTCGGCACCCTGGGCGACATCGCCCTGCTCGCGTCCCGGTTCGGTTTCGTCCAGCCGGTGGTCGACTGGGCCCACATCCACGCCCGAACCGGGGGAGGTCTCACCTCTGTGGAGGCCTTCCAGGCTGTGTTCGAGTTCCTCCGGGACTCGTTCCCCGGCTGGATGCTCGATCCTCTCCACACCCAGTTCACCGACAACCAGGTGGGACGACGAGGCGAGGTGAGACACGTCGCCTACGGGGAAGGCACCCTCCGGGTCGCTCCTCTGGTGGAAGCAGCCGCCCGGTCCGGGGTACGTCTGGTGTTGATCTCCGAAGCCCGGGAAGAGGACAGCCATAGGGCCATCCACCAAGAGGTCCTCGCCGCCCTCGACCGGGTCCCGGCCCCCGAGGGAAGACCCCTGACGTCGGGCCGCCGACGGATTCCGGGTGGGGTGCGGATCGTGCCGCAGGCCGAACGCTGGAAGGTGGAGGGCACCCGGGTTCCCCTGACCATCTCCAATCCCGACAAACCGCTGTTCGACGACGGCACCACCAAGGGAGACCTGATCGCCTACTACGGGGCGATCGCCCCCGTCCTCCTACCCCACCTGACCGACCGTCCCCTCTCATTGGCCCGCTACCCGGACGGGATCCACGGCGAGCACTTCTACGAGAAGCGGGCTCCCCGGCACCGACCCGAGTGGGTGCACACCGTCCCGGTGGACACGTCCGACGGCGTCATCGACTTCGTCACCGCCGACCGTAGGGAAACCCTGATGTGGCTCGCCAACCTGGCCTGCATCGAGATGCACCCGTTCCACTCCCGTCGGGGGAGCCTGGACCGGCCCGACTGGGCCATCTTCGACTTCGACCCGGCCGAGGGAGCCGAATGGGAGCAGGTGGTGGTCGCGGCCAAGCTGCTCGAGACCGCCCTGACCCGACTCGGCCTGCGCAGCTACCCCAAACTGTCGGGGGGGCGAGGCATGCACGTCTACGTCCCCCTCGACCCGGTATACGACTTCCGTCGGGTGCGTCGATTCGTGGAGGCGGTGGGTCGACTGCTGGTCGCCGCCGATCCAGACGACCTGACGATGGAATGGGAGGTGGACAAACGCCGCGGCAAGGTGTTCATCGACCACAACCGGAACGCCTTCGGACAGACCATCGCCTCGGTGTACTCGGTGCGTCCCCGCCCCGGCGCCCCGGTGTCGGCTCCCCTCGCCTGGTCGGAGATCGGATCGGTGCGAAGGGTCACCATCGACGACATCTGGGATCGGCTACGGCGCCACGGAGACCTTTTCAGAGGAGTGCTGGAAGGCGGTCAACGTCTCGAGGAGGCCGAGGCCGCACTGGGTATCGGCCCGCCAACCGGCACCTCCGCCGCGTAGGCTGCCCCCATGGAGCTATACGCCCGGGTGAACATCCTCGACGGAATCGCGGTGCGGCTCCCCAGGGGGGACCTGCGGGAAGCCATAGCCCTGGATCCCGACCCTCTGCACCGGGCCCGACACTGGGTGGAGCAGGGCGCCGACCGGATCCACGTGGTCGACCTGAACGCGGCCGCCTACGGCGACTACGTCAACCGGCCGCTCATCGACCGGATCATCTCCGAACTCGATGTGCCGGTGCAGATTGCGGGCGGGATCCGCAGCCACGTCGAGGCCGCACGGCTGATCGACCGGGGCGCATGGCGGATCGTGATGGGCACCGCGGCGATCGAGGACCAGAACATGGTGTGGGACCTGTGCCGCGACTACCCAGGGAAGGTCGCCATCTCCCTGGACGTGCGGCCCGACGAGGAGATCGCCACCCGGGGATGGACCAAGAACAGCGGCCGCTACCTGGAGGAGGTGCTCATCGAGATGTCTTCGGCGGGAGCGGCAGCCTTCCTGATCGCCGAAGCCGGGCGAGACGCCCTCACCGAACCTCCCGACTACCGGATGCTGGTCGAGGCCCTCACCATCGTCTCCGAACCGGTGATCGCAGCAGGCGGGGTCCGCAACCTGGACGACCTCCGGACCCTGGTCGGTCTCGAGGCCAACGGGCGGAGACTGGCCGGGGTCATCGTGGGCCGGGAGGTGACCAGCGGACGTTTCAGCATCGAAGACGCCAAGAAGGTGCTGGCCGACCCGCCCCCGCCCCGGCCGGTCGGTGTGGACGAGCTGCCCGCCACCCCCCGTCGGGCTCCGACCCGGGCGCCGTATCTGGAGGAGCTGACCGACGGCTATCGGCGTCTGGCCGCCGAATGCGAGAAGGCGGCGGCCGCGGCGTCCGCAGCGGGCCAAGCCGCGGAGGAGGGAAAGCCCGACCAGGCGGCCATCCACGCCTTCCGGGCCCGAGGACACCTCGACCGGGCGTCCGACCTACTCGACGACCTGGCTCGGATCTTCGCCGAGGGCTCGCCAGATCACTGAGCGGCCATCTGGCGAGCCACGAACTGGTTCCACGTCTCGCCCTCCGCGTCCCGGTTGGGTGTCAGGTTCGCGCCGGCTCGGAACGCGGCCGCCCCCAGCCCCGGGTAGTCGACCGCCACCACCAGTCGGCGCCGCCCGGTGGCGCCCAGGTAGGACCGGGCCAGATCCCGAGTGGTGTAGATGTAGCGGCCGCCCACGTCGGGCATCCTTCCTCGGGGTCCTGCCTCCACCGCGTCGGCCAGGAGACGGGCCACCACCATCGGGTCGATGGGCTGGAACCGGGTGTTGCCGGGAACCACCATCACCGGCAGCCGAGCCAGCAGCTCGAGACCCTTCCAGAGGAGCTGGTGGAACTGGGTGGAGCGGAGGATCGTCCAACCCATCCCCGATCCGGCGACCAGGTCCTCCGACGCGGTCTTCGCCCGGTAGTAGCGGAGAGGGATCAGCTCCGACCCGACGATGCCGGGGTAGACCAGATGCCGCACGCCTACTTCTCGGGCGGCTTCCACCAGCCGCCGGGTACCGGTCAGGTCCACCTGACCTGGTCGGGTGGAGCTGGTCGCGCAGTGCACCACCGCCTCGGCGCCGTCCATCGCCTGAGGCAGCCCCTCCGCGGTGGTGATGTCCACCCGGAGGTCACCGGAGCGTCGTGACACTGCCCGCACCTGGTGGCCCCGGTCCCGGAGGATGCCGGCGACCCGGGACCCGAGCACCCCGGTCCCTCCGGTCACCACCACCAGCACGCCCGCATCGTACCCCTCCACCTTCTACAGTTCTCCGCATGGCCGAACGCCCCGGCTTCGACACCCTGGCGGTCCACGCCGGAGCCCGTCCCGACCCGACCACCGGTGCCCGGGTCACCCCCATCTACCGAACCGCCTCCTACGTGTTCGAGGACACCGAGCAGGCGGCGTCGCTGTTCAACCTGGAGATCCCCGGTCACATCTACACCCGCATCTCCAACCCGACCGTTGCGGTGTTCGAAGAGCGGATGGCCGCGTTGGAGGGTGGAGTCGCGGCGGTGGCCACCGCCTCGGGGCAGGCGGCCCTGGTGCTGGCGGTGGTCACCCTGATGGGGTCGGGCGGCCACATCGTCACGTCGTCGGCGCTGTATGGAGGCACCGCCAACCTGTTCCTCCACACGCTCCCCCGGTTCGGCATCGAGACCACCTTCGTCGACCCTCGCGACCTGGATGGTTTCCGGGATGCGATCCGTCCGGAGACCCGGATGGTGTTCGGCGAGACCATAGGCAACCCGACCATGCAGGTCCTCGACCTGCCCGGGGTAGCGGAGATCGCCCACCAGGCCGGACTCCCCCTGGTGGTGGACAACACCTTCGCCAGTCCCTACCTGTGCCGACCCTTCGACTGGGGAGCCGACATCGTGATCCACTCGGCCACCAAGTTCATATGTGGGCACGGGACGGTGATCGGCGGGGTGGTGGTCGACGGTGGCACCTTCGACTGGAGAGCCAGCGGCCGCTTCCCCACCCTGACCGACCCCTACCCCCCGTACCACGGGGTGGTGTTCGCCGACGAGTTCGGTCCGGCGGCTTTCGCCGCCCGGGCCAGGGCCGAAGGACTGCGGGACTTCGGGGCCTGCATGAGCCCGGACGTGGCCATCGAGCTGATCCGAGGCCTGGAGACGCTGGGGGTCCGAATGAGACGGCACGTGGAGTCGACCCGCCGGATCGTCGCCTACCTGGTCGAGGCCGACGAAGTGGAGTGGGTCAGCTACCCGGAGCTGGACGACCATCCCGACCGGGAGTTGGCGGCCAAACTGCTGCCCCTGGGCGCCGGCTCGATCTTCGCATTCGGGATCAGAGGTGGTCGGGAAGCCGGGCGGCGGTTCATCGAGTCGGTCCGCCTGTTCAGCCACCTGGCCAACGTGGGTGACGTCAGGTCGCTGGTGATCCATCCGGCGTCCACCACCCACCAGCAGATGAGTCCCGAACAGCTCGAGGCGGCCGGCATCGACGAGGGTTTGATCAGGGTGTCGGTGGGGTTGGAGGACCCGGACGACCTCATCGCCGACCTGCGTCAAGCGCTCCGACGTTCCCAGGACGGCTGAGAGTGCTGGTCGAAGCAGGCGGCAGGTGTGTGTTCGTGCACGGAGCCGCGTCGGGTGACGGCCCACCCGTGCTGCTCCTCCACGGCGCGGGAGGCGACCACAGCATCTACCGGTTCCTCACCCGGGCCCTGGCCAACAGAGGCTTTCGGGCCCTCGCGCCCGATCTCCCCGGGCACGGCGCCAGCCCCCCACCGGCCGCTACCACCATCGAGGAGATGGCGGAGGTGACCGCCGAGTTGGTGGCTGCCCTGAATCTGAACCAGATCGGGATCATCGGCCATTCGATGGGCAGCCTGGTCGGCCTGGAGCTGGCCTCGTCCCGGCCCGACCTGGTCGACAAGCTGATGCTGGTAGCCACCTCGGGCACGATGGAGGTCAATCCCCGGCTCCTGGAAGCCGCCGAGCAGCGTTCCCCCCGGGCGGTGGACATGATGGTCGACTGGATCCACCGCGGTGCCGACCAGCTCGGCGGCCACCCCCAACCCGGATCCTGGAGCAGAGGGCTCACCCGCCGCCTCCTCGAACGGGCCCTGCGGACCGGAACCCTGGCCGTCGACCTTCGGGCCTGCGCCGCGTATCCGGGCGCGGAGCGGGCCCCGAAGGTGACGTGCCCCACCCTGGTGGTGGTCGGCACCGCCGACGTGATGACCCCACCTCGAGCGGGGGCCGGCCTCGCCTCCGCCATCCCGGAGGCCGAACTGGTGGAGCTTCCCGGCGCCGGCCACGGGCTGGTGTTCGAGCGACCCGGAGAGCTCTTGGAGCTGGCCGTCTCGTTCCTCCGACCTTGACCGAGACCGAGCCGGATGGCACACTCCGACTGGTTGACAGCGCTCATCCAGAGCGGTGGAGGGACAGGCCCTGGGAAGCCGCGGCAACCGGCCGGTCGCCGGCACGGTGCCAACGCCTGATCGATGAGACGCCGTCGACGGGACCTCCCGTAGGCGGCGCGACCGGAGAGCGCGTCGGACACGAGGAGGTGACCTGAGTGAGACACGGATCCGCGGCATGATCGTCGAGACCAAGTTCCTCGACATCGGCCCGTTCACCACCATCAAGGGGAAGACCATTCCCCAGGTGACCCTGGCCTACGAGACCTACGGCACCCTGTCGCCGGCCAAGGACAACGCCGTGCTGGTGTTCCACGCCCTGTCGGGAAGCCAGCACGCGGCCGGTTTCAACCCGGCGGTGCCCGGGGTGGGGGACCGGTGGACCGACGAGATGCAGGAAGGCTGGTGGGACGGGTTCATAGGGCCCGGCAAGGCGGTCGACACCGACCGCTACTTCGTCATCTGCGTCAACTACCTGGGGGGCTGCTACGGCACCACCGGGCCGGCCAGCGTCGACCCAACCACCGGCAGACCCTACGGCTCCTCCTTCCCCCACGTCACCATGACCGACGTGGTGGACACCCAGATGCGACTCCTCGACCATCTGGGCATCGACCGTCTCCACGCCTGTGTGGGTGGCTCGATCGGCGGGATGATGTGCGCGGTGCTGGCCACCAAATACCCGGAACGAGTCGAAGTGGTCATCCCGGTGGCGGCCGGGTTCGAAGTGACCAGCCTCCAGGTCCTCCACAACTTCGAGCAGATGTTCGCGATCGTCACCGACCCCGAGTTCAAAGGCGGCGACTACTACCCCGGTCCCGGCCCCGAACTGGGGTTGGCTCTGGCCCGGATGATCGGCCACAAGACCTTCGTGTCGCTCACCACCCTGAAGGAACGCGCCAGGGACGAGATCGTCCAGTTCGAGGACATCGGCGGCTACCGGGTGGGGCATCCCCTGGAGTCGTACATGCTCCACCAGGGTCAGAAGTTCGTGAAACGGTTCGACGCCAACAGCTACCTGCGGATCATGAACATGTGGCAGCACTTCGACCTGGCCGGGGAGGTGGGCGCCGACTCGGTCGACCAGCTCCTCACCCGCTGCCGGAACCAGCGGTGGCAGGTGCTCACCATCGACTCAGACGTCTGCTACTACCCGGAAGAGCAGGCGGACATGGTGGCTCGGCTGAAACGGGCGGGGGTGCCGGTGCGTTGGCACACCGTCCACTCGGAGAAGGGCCACGACTCGTTCCTCATCGAGCCGCACTTGTACACGGCGATCCTCCGGGAGGCGCTGGCCGGGTGGTGATCACCCGCCGGTGGGGGGCCTACCCGGGCCGGGCGGACCGGCGAACACCTGGGCGATCTCCATCCAGCGCCGGGCGATCGGCCCGTCGGTCCGAAGCCGGGTGTCGTCGACGTGGCGGCGTTGGGTCACCACCAGGCAGAACTCCTCCAGGTCGCCGGTGACCGACTCGGCCTCGTCCGGGTTCCACACCCGGGACCTCCCGGAAGGCCCGGTCAGCTCGACCCGCACCTTCTGGGAGGGGACCTCCAAACCCCTCACCGTGAAGCTCCACGAGAAGGTGCGTACCCCCAGGTCGGCGACCCGGAACAACCGGTCGGTGGCCGGCCGGGTGGCACCGAGAGCGTCGACCACGTCCTGGCCATGGGCCCAGGTCTCCATCAGCCGGGCAGCGGCCGAGGATTCGGCCCTCATCGGAGGGCCGTACCAGGGCAGTCGATCGTCGGGGCTGCGGGACGCCAGGGCGTCGAGCAGTCCCTGCCGGGCTTCCCGCCACCAGCCCAGCAGCTCTGTCGGTGACAGCCGGGCACCCATCTCGAGGTGTTGGCCGAGGAACGACTCCACGTCGGTGATCCGGTTCAGCTCGGCCGTGAACCCGTCGGGGTCGCGAGCCGCCAGGGCCGCCTTGTCGTCGAAGAAGGCGAGATGGGTTATCTGGTCCCGGATTCGCCAAGGTCGGGCCGGTGTCTCCGTCTCCCAGGCCTCGTCGGGCAGGCCGGAGACGATCCGGTCCAGGTCGTCCTGCTCGGCGGCCAGGTCGTCCAGGGCTTCCTTCACCGGCCCAACCTCCGGCCGCTCAGCTCTTCCAGGGCCTTGACCAGGGCGTGGTTGCCTTCGCCACCCAACCCGCGGGCTTGGAGGGCCTTGTAGAGCTGGAATACGAGGGCGGTCCCCAGTAGCGGAAACCCCAGCCGATCGGCCTCCTCCAACACCAGCCGCAGATCTTTCACCTGCAGGTCGATGGTGAACCCGGGGCTCCAGTCCCGACGGATCATCTGGGGGCCACGGTTGGTCAGCATCCACGACCCGGCGGCTCCGCCTTTCACCGCCTCGAGGGTGACGTGGGGGTCGAGCCCGCCCGCCTGGGCGAAGAGCAGAGCCTCGGAGGCGGCTAGCTGGTTGACCACCACCAGGATCTGGTTGACCAGCTTCGCCATCTGGCCCGATCCGACCGGCCCGACGTGGGTCACCGACGACGAGTAGGCGTCGAGCAGCTCCCGGACCTCGGTCAGGGTCTCCGGGTCGCCCCCCACCATCACCGCCAGGGTCCCCCGGGCTGCTCCCTCCGAACCTCCCGACACCGGTGCGTCCAACCACGTCGCTCCCTTGGAAGCCACCAGTTCGGCGAGACGACGGGTGGCGGAAGGGCTGATGGTGGAGTGGTCCACCACCACCGAACCAGGACCCAGCCTTTCCATCAGCCCACCGGGGCCGGTCACCACCTCCTCGACGTCCGGGGTGTCGGATACGCACAGCATCACCACCCGGCATCGGGAGGCCAACTCGGCGGGGGATTCGGCCACCTCGATCCCTTCCAGGCGGTCTGCCTTCTCCCGGGTGCGGTTCCAGACCACCACCCGGTGCCCGGCTCTCACCAGGTTGGCCGCCATGCCCGACCCCATGATCCCCAAACCGATGAACCCGACCGGTCCGGTCACCTTTCCTCCACCACCACCAGAACCTGGTCGGCGTCGACCTGGTCGCCCTCCGCCACCTTCACCGCCTTCACCGTTCCCGCGAAGGGACTGCGTATGGAATGCTCCATCTTCATCGCTTCGAGGATGACCAGCACCTGACCCTCGGCCACATCGGTTCCCGTTTCGACCTTCACCGCCACCACCTTCCCCGGCATGGGAGCGTGGAGGGACCCCGGCTCCTCCTCCAGGGTGGGGATCGGGAAACGGGGTATTTCGACCAGCCGGGCCGGGCCGTCGGGGCCGTCGACGTAGTGATCCGACCCCACCCTGTGGAGCCGGTACCACCGAAGGTGGCCCGACACCTCGAGCCCCACCCTTTCGGGGTTGCATTCGGCGAGCCTCACATCCGGCCACCGCTCCCCGTTCACTTCGACCGTCAACCCGCCCCGGGCCTCGAACCGGTAGCCGACCCGGACCTCACCGTGCTCGCCGGAGAACGACACCAGCTGGAGCTGGGATGGGTTGTTCCTCCAACCGCTGGGTATGGTGCGCAGCACCCGGCTGGCGTTCCGGCGTTCCGCCTGATGGGCCAGGGCGGCGGCCAAGGCGACCCTCTTCTCTTCTTCGGGGTCGACCAGCGGGGCACCGAGGGCCGCCGGGTCGTTGCGATCCAGGAAGTGGGTGTCGGTGTCGCCGGCTGCGAACTCGGGGTGGCGGAGGATGCGGACCAGCAGCTCCCGGTTGGTGGTCATCCCGTGCAGCTCGGCGGCCTGGAGGGCGGAGGCGAGCAGAGACGCCGCCTCCCCGCGGGTCGGCGCCCAGGCCACGACCTTGGCCAACATGGGGTCGTAGTGGGGGCTGACCACCGAACCGTCCTCCACCCCCGAGTCGACCCGCAGACCGGGAAGGTGCGGGAACCGGACCCTGTGCAGGGTGCCGGTGACTGGCAGGAAGCCGTTGCGGGGGTCCTCGGCGTACAGGCGGACTTCGATCGCGTGTCCGTCGAGAGGAGGGTCGTCTAGCTCCTCGGGCAGCGGTTCCCCCTCGGCCACCAGGAGCTGCAGCCGCACCAGGTCGAGGCCCGTCACCATCTCGGTCACGGGATGCTCCACCTGGAGGCGGGTGTTCATCTCGAGGAAGTAGAAATCGCCGTCCTGGAACAGAAACTCCACGGTGCCGGCACCGACGTAGTCGACCGTCTCGGCCACCCTCACCGCCGCTTCGCCCATCGCCCTCCGCAGCTCCGGGGTGAGGACGGTCGACGGGGCCTCCTCGACGATCTTCTGGTGGCGCCGCTGGATGGAGCACTCCCGTTCGTGGAGGGAGACCACCCGGCCGTGGGTGTCGCCGAAGACCTGGATCTCGATGTGCCTGGGGGCCTCGAGGTAGGGCTCCAGGAAGACGGTGTCGTCGCCGAAGGCCGAGGCCGCCTCCCGGCGGGCCGACTCGACCGCCTCCAGCAGCGCCGCCTGGTCCCGGACCACCCGCATCCCCTTGCCTCCACCCCCGGCAGACGCCTTGATCAACACCGGGAAACCGACCCTGGCCGCAGCGGCGTACGCCTCGTCGGTGTCCAACCCGGTGAGGTCGATCGACTCCAGGGTGGGCACGCCGGCCTGCGTCACCAGCCGTTTGGACTCCAGCTTGGAGCCCATCACCCGGATGGAGTGGGGTCTAGGCCCTACCCATACCAACCCGGCCTCCTCCACCGCCTCCGCGAACTCGGCGTTCTCGGCCAAGAACCCGTATCCGGGGTGGACCGCGTCGGCTCCGGTCCGGCGGGCGGCCTCCAAGATGGCGTCGATGCGCAGATAGGACTCGGCCGGGGAGCTCCCCCCCAACGCGTAGCCCTCGTCTGCTTCGGCCACGAAGGGCGCGTCCCGGTCGGGATCCGAGAACACCGCCACCGTCGCCACCCCGAGGGAGCGACAGGTGCGGAAGATGCGGCGGGCGATCTCCCCGCGGTTGGCTACCAGCAGCTTTCGGATCTTCACAGGCCCTCCGGACGGTCGAGGCTAGTGTCGATTGTCGGCGCGGGTGGCTAGGTTTGGTAGTCGGAAGGAGGACAAGGATGGACCTCGAGCTGCTCACCCCGATCGAACGACGGGTGATCGCGATGCGGGACGACGGCCTGACCTACGACGAGATCGGCCGGCGTCTCAAGCGCAGCCCCCGTCACGTCGAGCGGGTCCTCGCCTGGACCCACATCCCGCGGCGTCGCCGGGTGGGTCCTCCCCGCCGGGGAGGCCTCAGCCCCGTCGAACGTCGGGTCCTGGCGTTGAGGGAGGACGGCTTGGACTACGAGGAGATCGCTCGTCGTTTCCGCCGGACCCCCGGTTTCATCCGCCGGGTGGAGCACTACGCCCGCCTCCGGCAGTCCTGGAGCGGTACAGCCGACTGAGCTCACCGGGCCGCTTGTTCCACCCGCGGGCCGATCACCTCGACGGTGTCCACCCGGCGCCCGTCGAGGGAGGTGACCACCAGGGTCCAGTCGCCCACCTCCACCCGGTCGCCCGGCTGGGGTAGCCGCCCGAGGGCGTCCATCACGAAACCCCCCACCGTCTCGTACTCTCCCTCGGGGAGCTCCAAGCCGATCTCGGCGGCCAGCTCGTCGATGCGGAGCATGCCGGGAACCCGGAACCGGTTGGGTCCCAGCCTCACCACCCGCCTCAGTCCCAGGTCGTGTTCGTCGTGGATGTCCCCCAACAGCTCCTCCACCACGTCCTCCAAGGTGACGATCCCCGCGGTGCCGCCGTACTCGTCGACCACCAACGCCAGGTGGGTCCGGTTGCGTTGCATCTCGAGGAGCAGCGGGTCGAGGCGGACGCTCTCGGGCACCACCAGGATGGGGCGGATCAGAGAAGGGTCGATGGGGCGGTCCACGTCTCCGGGTGGGACGCCGAGCAGGTCCTTCACGTGGACGAACCCCACCACGTGGTCCAGGTCCCCTTCGTAGATGGGGATGCGGGAATGTCCCGTTTCCCGGCACATCCGTTCGAGCTGGGCGGGGGTCACGTCCTTGGGTGCGGCGACCATCTCGGTGCGGGGAACCATCACCTCGGAGGCGTTCCGATCGGAGAAGGTGAGGGCCCCGGTGAGGAGCCGATGTTCTATGTCCTCGATGAAGCCCTCCCGCCGGGAGCTGGTGATCAGGTAGGCCAAGTCCTCTCCGGTGGAGCCGGTGTGGTGGGAGGTGACCGGGTCGACCCCGAACAGCCGGATGGTGGCGTTGGCGACGAAGTTGAGGGCCCGGATGGCGGGACGGAACACGACCATGTAGACCCAGAAAGGCCCGGCCAGGGCGATCGACAGACCCTCCGGGCTGGTGATGGCGATGTTCTTGGGCACCATCTCGCCGATCACCATGTGGAAGTACACGACGATGGTGAGGGCGACCGGCACCGCGATGGTGTGGGCGACACTTTCGGGGACCCGACCCAGACCCACCAGGCCGCCCTCGATCAGATGGGCGATGGCCGGCTCCGCGACGAAGCCCAACCCCAGGGAGGCCATGGTGATACCCAGCTGAGCCCCGGCGAGGGCTTCGCTCAGGTCGTCGGTCAGGCGTTCCGCCAGCCGGGCGAGCCGGCTGCCGGATTCGGCCCGCTCCCGAATCACCGTTCTCCGGGCCGCCACCAGGGCGAACTCGGCGCCTACGAAGAAGCCGTTGAGCAGCAGGAGGAGCACGGTGACCAGGAGCGCCATCAGTTGGACTCCGGCGGGGTGACCCTCACCCGTACGATGCGGTGGCCGTCGGTCTCGACCACCTCCAGCTTCCAACCCTCCCACTCCACCGTGTCACCCACCACCGCCACCCGCTGCAGCAGGTCGAGCACGAACCCGGCCAGGGTCTCGAAGCGCCCTTCGGGGAGGCGCAGGCCGGTCCGTTCCTCCACTTCGAAACGGTTGGCTCCCCCGGGCAGGACCCCCTCTTCGGCTTGGACCGGTCGCAGGTCGTATTCGTCTTCGATCTCCCCCACGATCTCCTCCACCAGGTCCTCCAGGGTGACGATCCCCGCGGTTCCCCCGTGTTCGTCCACCACCACCGCCATCTGGCTGCCCCGGTTGCGCATCGTCCGGAGCAGCGAATCCAGGGTCACCGATTCCGGCACCACCAGCGGAGGGCGGAGGATCTCGGTCACCGGGGTGGTGGCCCGCCGATCCCTGGGCACCTCGAACACGTCCCGGACGTGCACCACGCCGACGATGTGGTCGGTGTCCCCCTCGTACACCGGGAAACGGGACTTTCCCGTCTCGACGGCCCGGCGGGCGAGGTCCTCCACGGTGGCTTCCACCGGCAGGGCCAGCATCTCGGTCCTGGGGGTCATCACCTCCCCGGCCACCTTCCGGGCGAAGTCGAAGGAGCGTTCCAAGAGGGCGGCCTCCTCCGGGTCGAGTTGACCCTTGTCGGCGGAGGCCTCGATCATCAACTCCAGCTCCTCGAGGCTGCGGACGGTCTGGATCTCCTCACGGGGTTCGATGCCGAGAAGGCGAACCGTCCGGTTGGCGGCGCCGTTGAGGAAGGTGATCAGCGGCCCGACCGCGATGTTCGCCGCGGCCATCGCCGGCCCCACCCAAAGGGCGGCTCCCAGAGGCCGGGCGATGGCCAGGTTCTTTGGGACCAGCTCACCGAACACCATCTGGAAGGCGGTCGCCAACACCAGGGCGAGCGCCACCGACAGCCCGGGCGGAGCCCCGAACGTCGCTTCCAGCACCGCCGCCAGGGTGGGTTCGGCCAGGAAACCGAGGACCAGGGAAGTGACGGTGATCCCCAGCTGCGCGCCCGAGAGGTGGAACGAGAGGCGACTCAGCGCCCGTTTCACCTGGCTGGCCCTGAGACTGCCTTCTTCGGCCAGTCTTTCAACGGTGGTTCGATTGACGGCCACCAGGGCGAACTCCCCGGCCACATAGAAGGCGTTGGCCGCCACCAACCCCAGCACGACGAGCAGTCTCAGCGCGATGTCGATGTCCACCAGTATGGTCGGGGTCGGGTAGCTCCGATCACATGCGGAACACGCCGAACTCGCTGGTGCCTCGCACCGGTCCCGAATGGACGGCCGACAGGGCGATGCCCAGCACGGTGCGGGTGTCGCGGGGGTCGAAGATGCCGTCGTCCCTGACCCGGGCGGTGGAGAACAGGGCCTGCTCCTCGTGTTCTATCTGGGCTTCGATCACCGCCCTCCGCTGGGCGTCGGCCTCCTCGTCGAAGGGCTCCCCCCGGGCTTCCGCCGCCTGGCGGGCGATGATCGACATCACCCCGGCGAGCTGCTTGGGCCCCATGACCGCCACCTTGTGGCCGGGCCATCCGAACACGAACCTCGGGTCGTAGGAGCGGCCGCTCATCCCGTAGTTCCCGGCGCCGTACGAGACGCCCGCCATGATCGAGATGTGGGGGACGGTCGAGTTGGCGACCGCGTTGATCATCTTGGCGCCGTCCTTGATGATCCCCCGCTGCTCGTAGATGCGTCCCACCATGTAGCCGGTGGTGTTGTGGAAGAACAGGATGGGTATGTCGTATCGGTTGCAGAGCTGGATGAACTCGGTGGTCTTCTGGGCCTCCTCGGAGAAGATCACCCCCTGCTGGTTGGCGACGACCCCCACCGGGAACCCGTGGACCGATCCCCACCCGGTCACCATCGAGGTCCCGTAGAGCTGCTTGTACTCCTCGAAACGGGAACCGTCGAGGATCCTGGCCAACACCTCCCTCATGTCGAAGGGGCGCCGCAGGTCGGCGGGGATGATCCCCAGCAGGTCCTCGGGGTCGTGGACCGGCTCGTCGGCCGGCATGGTCGGTCCGTAGCCGAGCTTCCGCCAGTTGAGATGGGCGACGATCTCCCGGCCGATGCGGATGGCGTCGTGTTCGTCCTGGGCGAAGTAGTCGCTGAGGCCGGAGATCCGGGAGTGCATCTCGGCGCCTCCCAGCTCTTCGTCGGTGGATTCTTCACCGGTGGCCATCTTGACCAGCGGAGGCCCGCCCAGGAACACCTTGGCCCGCTCCTTCACCATGACTGCGTAGTCGCACATCGCCGGCACGTAGGCGCCCCCGGCGGTGGAGTTGCCGAAGACCAGGGCGATGGTGGGGATGCCCAGCTTGGACAGCTGGGTCAGGTTTCGGAACCACTTGCCCCCGGTGATGAACACCTCGGCTTGGTCGGGCAGGTCGGCTCCACCCGATTCGACCAGGTTGATCAGCGGAAGCCGGTTCTGGCGGGCGATGTCCTGGGCCCTGAGCGTCTTGGCGAGGGAGAAACGGTTCGAGGAACCGGCTTGGCTGGTGGGGTCGTTGGCGCTGATCACACATTCCACTCCCGACACCACCCCGATCCCGGTGACCGCGTTGGCGCCCAGCGGCTTGTCGGAACCCCAGGCGGCGAGGGAGGAGAGCTCGAGGAAGGGGGAGTCCGGGTCGACCAGCAGTTCGATCCGTTCCCGGGCCAGCAGCTTCCCACGGCGGCGGTGCCGCTCCACGTACTTGGGTCCTCCACCTTCCCTGGCCTTGGCGAGCAGCGCCTCCAGCTCCTCGATCTTCTCGAGCATGGCTCGACGGTTGGCTCGGAACTCCTCCGAGGTTCGATCCACCCGGGTCGGCAAGGTCTGCATGGCTACGAGGGTACCGGCGGAGACCACCCGGGGGGTCGTTCACTCGTCGAGCAGATACACCGGTTCCCGGTAGTACCGGATCTCGCCGAGGCGTTCCTTCTCGGCGAGGAGGTCGTGGAGTCTCCGGTTCTTCTCCTCGAGGGAGGTGGGCTCCCGCAGCCAGTCCAACGGCACGTTGAGTCGAAGCACCCTGCCCGGTATCAGGAACCGGGTGACCCCGGCAGGTAGGACCCGCCCGGATCGGGCCGCGGCCAGCACCTGGGAGACGGTGAACTCGGGGAACTCGACGAACACGGCCAGGTCCGGGTACCACGCCCGGAGCCTGCGCAGGTCGGTGTCGGCGACCCGGGACACGACCGCCTCCGGCAGGTAGGCGTCGACCACTTCGGTCAGGGCGTCGAAGCGGCTCACCCCGGGCCGCGGGTAGGCGACCAGGCACCACCGGTCGGGAGCGGTGATCGTGCAGATCCCCCCGAACTGGGCCACCGCCTCGGCGGCCTGGGTGGGGTCCACCTCGGCGACCGTCACTCCGGGAAGCTGGTCGAGGGTTGCTCGGAGGCGTTCGGGATCGGCGTCCCGGACGACGTGATGCCAGGTCTCCACCGCCACCTCGTCGATTTCGACGTCCTGGACCACCAGATGTGGGCACCGCAGGGATCCCAGCGCGGCGGTGCGGGTCGCCCCGTCGAGCACCACCCACCGTTCGTCCAAGCGGGCCACCACCGGCGGGTTCCGGAGCAACCCTTCGGTCTCTATTCGGCGGGCCAGCCGCTCGACCCGGCGGGGATCGGTGGCTTCGTGGGCGACCACCGCATCGGCTGCGACGAACCGGACGGGGAGCACGGAGCGGACCGTCTGGGATGCGAGGAGCTCCACGAGCTGACGGGCGACGTCGACCGCCGCCGCGGTCTGTGCGTCGGTGGTGGAGGCGCCGATGTGGGGGGTGGCCACCACCTTGGGATGCCGGGCGAGAGGGTGGTCGGTGGCGGGCTCCCGGGAGAAGACGTCGAGGGCGGCTCCGGCGATCACCCCCGACTCGAGCGCTTCCAACAGGGACTCCTCGTCCACCACCTCTCACCTCGGGAGGTGTTGACCAGGTAGGCGGTCGGCTTCATCGTGCGGAGCTCTCGCCGGCCGATCAGGTGTTTCGTGTCGTCCCGGAGTGGGACGTGGAGGGTCACGAAATCGGACTGGGCGAGGAGGTCGTACAGGTCGAGGGGCTCGACGCCTGCTTCCAGGTACAGCTCCGGGGTGGGTCTCCGCTGGTTGGTGACGATCCGCATCCCGAAGGCCCGGGCCCGGGTGGCCACCGCCCGGCCGATCCTCCCGAAGCCGACGACCCCGAGGGTCTTGCCGGCCAGGTTGGTCCCGATCAGCGCCCGCTTCTCCCACCTCCCCTGCTTGAGAGCGGCGTCGGCCACGACGATGCGGCGAGCCAGGGCGAGTATCAGACCGATTGTGAGTTCGGCCACCGCCACGGTCGTCGCGTCCGGACTGTTGATCACGTCCACCCCGTGGGCCAGGGCCGCTTCCACGTCGATGTTGTCGAGTCCCGAACCGGCTCGGGCCACCACCTTGAGGCGTTCACCCCTCTCGATCACCTCCCGGTCGACCCTGGTGGACGACCTGACCACCAGCGCCTCGTATTCGGAAACCCGCTCCGCCAGCTCCGAGGGCGGCAGGCCCGGCACGACGTCCACGTCGAAGTGCCGCCGGAGGAGATCCAAACCCTCCTCGGCGATCGGGTCGCAGACCAGCACCCGGGGTCGACGGTGCCGGGGTCGGCTCACCGGAGGCTCCGTCCGCCGCCGATCACGATCACCTGGCCGGTGATGTAGGAGGAGGCCGGAGACGACAAGAACGCGACCAGATCGGCCACCTCGGAGGGACGTCCCATCCTGCCGAGAGGGATGTTGGCGACCATTCTTTCCAGGATGTCGGGGGGAATGGTCTTGGTCATCTCGGTGTCGATCAGCCCTGGGGCGACCGCATTGACCCGCACCCGGGGAGCCAGTCGGAGCGCCAGAGCCCGGGTGAGTCCCACCAGTCCCCCCTTCGACACCGAATAGTTGTACTGGCCGAAGTTTCCCAGGTATGCCCGGGAAGCCATGTTGACCACGGCCGCCCCGTCCCGAAGGTGAGCGATCAGCCTCTCGGTGAGCCGGTGAGGCACCCCGAGGTTCACCTCCAGCACCGCCCGGAAGTCCTCTTCGGTGAGGTTCACCAGCCGGGCGTCGCGGGTTATCCCGGCGTTGTGGACCAACACGTCCAGTCCTCCCAGGGACGCCACGACGTCGACCACCTGGTCGAGCCCGGCCTCGGTGGTCAGATCGACCTGAACCGGATGGACCTCGGCCCCCGACTCCTCCAGCTCGGTCACCGTGTCGGCCAAACCGGGAGAGAGGTCTACCAGGACCAGGCGGTGCTCTTCGCCCAGACGGCGGGCGATCTCCCGCCCGATGCCCCGGGCAGCCCCGGTGACCAGGGCCGTCCTCATGGGAGTGCCCTCCCCAGATGGTCGGCGCCGAGACGGATCAGCTCTCCGGTCGGCCCGCCGGGTTGGAGGAGCAGCCTCACCCATCGGGCCACGACCTCGGGTTCCGCCCCGGAACCCGCCGCGATCACGTTGACGGTCAACCCCGACCTCGATCCTTCGAGCGCTGCGGTGCGGGCGCCGGACAGGAGCCCTGCAGCCACCATGGCCGACCCGGAACCCCTGCGTCCGAGCAGGTCGTCGTGGTCCACCACGTACACCACGTCCTCGCCCCGCTGGAAGGCCGCCTTGGTCAGCCGGAACGCCTCGGTCAGCTCGTCGGCCACCTCCCGCCAGTCGTTGGCGACCAGGTTCGGTTGAAAGACCAGCCCGGAGGGCAGGTCGGCGAGCAGCTCCGCCAGTTCGGGTGACGTCCTCGTCGTCGCCATGGGCGAGACGATATCGCCCGGGATGATTCAGCGTCCGGGTTCGGCCCGGTGGATGAGTTCGGCGATGAATGGGCTGGAGGGGTGGAGAGCGGTGTCGAGCTCGTCGTCCCACACGGTGGTGAACTCGAAGGTCTCCGTGTCGGTCTCGAAGCGGAAGCGCTCGCCATCTCGGCGCACCCGGATCGAACCGACGGGCCAGCCTCCGACCACCTGGTTTTCGACCAGGACCTCGATCTGGCCTCCGCCGATGCGGAGACGGGCCGGAACGGTCACGTCTCCCTCCGCGGTGAGCATGCCCGGAAAGCTGTCCACCTGATCCTCCCTGCCGCTCTTCGACCTCAAGATAGCGGCTCACCGGAGGCATCCAACCCGTCGAGCTGGCCCAGCACCTCCGAGGTGTGTGCACCCAGTCCGGGGGAAGGAAGCCGTGAGGTGGTGGAGCGGTCGCCGATCCTCCAGGGAGCGCCGATCCCCTTGACCGGGCCGGCGACCGGGTGCAGATAGTCGAACACGAGACGATTGTGAACCACCTGGGGGTCTTCCCACACCTCGGGCAGGGTCAGGACCCTGCCGACCGGGACGCCGGTGGGCGAGATCTTCTCCAGCCAGTGCTCGGTGGGGTGTTCTCGGAGTCTTCGGCTCAGGAGGCCTGCGAGCTCTTCCCGGTGGCGCATGCGCAGTTCGTTGGTCGGATACCTGTCGGCCAGCTCGGGTAGGTCGAGGGCTTCGCAGAGGCGACGGAAGTGTGAGTCGGCCACCACCCCGATGGTCATCCATCCGTCTGCGGTGGGGAACACCTGATTTGGAGCAAGGAAAGGCGAGGCGGTTCCGGTCTTCTCGGGCTGGGTTCCTAGATGGGCGGCGAGGGCGTTCCAACCCGACTGGACGGCCACCAGCCCGTCTCGGAGTATCACGTCGATCTTGGTCCCCTCGCCCGGTCGTCGAACGTGACACCAGAGCGGCGCAGGCGAGGAGAGCGGCGTTGGTGCCGGCCACGTAGTCCCCGATGGTGGTGGCGGTCTTACCGGGCGGGGAGCCGGGCTCTCCGGTGATCGACATCATCCCCGACTCGCCCTGGAACACCACGTCGATGCCGGTCCTGTGGGCGTAGGGGCCGTCGGGTCCGAAGGCGGAGATGGCCACGTAGACCAGCCCCGGATTGACCTGGGCGACGTCGGAGTAGGAGAGACCGCGGCGTTCCATCGCCCCGGGACGGAGGTTGTGGATCAGCACGTCGGCGGTGCCGCACAGCCGCAGAGCCGTGCGTCGACCCTCCTCGGTTCGGGTGTCGATCACCACCGACCGCTTACCCCGATTGACCGCCAGGAAGAAAACCGATTCGCCGTTCCTGAACGGGCCGAAGCTGCGAGCCAGGTCGCCCTGGGGTGGCTCCACCTTGATGACGTCGGCACCCAGGTCGGCGAGGAGCATCGCGGCGTACGGAGCGGCGATCAGGTTCCCGAATTCCAGCACCCGGATGCCTCGGAGCACCTGGGTCTCAAACCCCTTCGACCACCAGGGCGATCCCCTGGCCGACGCCGATGCACATGGTGGCCAGTCCGTGACGGGCCCCTCGGCGGCGCATCTCGTGGACCAAGGTGGTGAGGATGCGGGCCCCGGAACATCCGAGGGGATGCCCCAGGGCGATGGCGCCTCCGTTGACGTTGACCTTGG
The DNA here is from genome assembly GCA_026002975.1 of Acidimicrobiia bacterium. Taxonomy (GTDB): domain Bacteria; phylum Actinomycetota; class Acidimicrobiia; order Spongiisociales; family ZC4RG35; genus BPGJ01. Next base: position 279,938 of record BPGJ01000001.1, on the reverse strand, counting down.
CGGGGTCGAGCCCCAGTCGCCGTATGCAGGCCAGGGACTGGGCGGCGAACGCCTCGTTCAGCTCCACCAGGTCCAGGTCGTCGACGGTCGATCCGGCCCGGGCGAGGGCCTTCCGGGTGGCCGGGACCGGGCCGATACCCATGATGTCCGGATGGACGCCGGCCACCGCCGAGGCGACGATCCGGGCCATGGGGGTCAGGCCGAAGCGACGTAGACCCTCCTCGGTGGCCAGCAGCACGGCCGCGGCTCCGTCGTTCATCGGGGATGCGTTCCCCGCGGTGACGGTCCCGCCCTCCCGGAACACTGGACGGAGGCGGGCGAGCGCCTCCAGGGAGGTGTCCTTACGGGGTCCTTCGTCGGTGTCCACCAGCTCGACCACTCGCCCCCGATGGTCCTGGGGCGCTTCGATCGGGACGATCTCCTCCCGAAAGCGGCCTTCTTCTTGGGCGGCGACGGCCCTACGGTGACTCTCCAACGCGAACAGGTCCTGTTCCTCTCGGCCAATCCCGTCGAGCCTGGCGACCTCCTCGGCGGTCTCTCCCATGGCGAGGCACCCGTGGAGCTGTCGCATCCGAGGGTTGACCAGCCGCCAACCCAGGGTCGTGTCGGCCACCTCGGGAGCTCCGGTCGGGAACGCCCGGTCGGGTTTGGCCAGCACGAAAGGCGCCCTGCTCATCGACTCCGAGCCGCCCGCGATCATCAGGTTGCCCCAGCCGTCTCTCAACGCCTGCGCGGCCTGCGCCACCGCCTGCAGACCCGATCCGCACAGACGGTTAACGGTCACGCCGGGGACCTCCTCACCCAACCCGGCCAGGAGGGCCGCCATCCTCGCCACGTTGCGGTTGTCCTCACCCGCCTGGTTGGCGGCACCCCAAACCACGTCGGCGACCTCGGAGGGCTCCAGCGAGGGATGACGCGCCACCAGGCTCGCGATCGCGTGAGCGGCCAGATCGTCGGGACGGACGTGGGCCAGTTTCCCACCCAACCTCCCGACCGGGGTGCGGACCGCGTCGACGACGAAGACGTCACCCATCCCCACCCATTATGGCCGCTCGTAGGAGCTGGGCCAGGTTGTGATCGGTGGAGTTCACCCTCACCACCTCGGACGGTGTGTCCCTCGTCGCGCGCAGCTTCCCCGCCGTCTCGCCGGTGCGCGGGGTCGTGGTCTTGGCGCACGGGTTCGGCTCCTCGATGCGCGACCGGTCGGTCGAAGATCTCGCCCGAGTGCTGGCCGACCATGGGTTGGAGGTTGCTGGCGACCCGGTCGATCTCCTCCCTCGGGGAGTGGCTGGCCACCCACGACTCGACCTCCGGATGGGTCCAACAGCCGGCCAGGGCGGTCCTCGTCGGTGCGGGCCTGGTGGTTCTCCTCTCGGCTGGGGCGATGGCGGCCCCGGTGAGCGAGGCAGCGGAGAGTTAGCATCGAGATGTGGGAATCAGGTTCCTGTCGCCCGAGTACATGGAACACGCCACCAGGGTCATGTCCGATCCTGGATTCGCCGAAGAGGTGGGGGACCTGGAACTCCTACTCCAGCTGACCACCATCGGTGTGCCGGGCGAAGGGGACGTCGACTACGTGATCGCCATCGTCGACGGATCGGGCGAGATGCGCAGGGGGCGGGTGGAGCAAGCCGACGCCACCATCCGTCAGACCTACGAGACGGCATGCGGGTTGGCCCGGGGGGAGGTGAACCCGGCCGCGGCGTTCATGACGGGCCGGCTCAGGGTGTCGGGGGACGTGGCCAAGCTGATGAAGGCCCAGGAGGCGCTGCGATCCCTACAGGATCGCCTGGCGGGACTCGACATCGAATACTGATGGGCCTGGATCCCGGTAACGGGGAACGCTGGGTGTCGGTGCGTACGCGGTGGCCTGGCACACGACTCCCCCGTGGAGATGGAACCCGGCGGTAGTGGACGTGGTGTGTCCCGCCGGGGTCCACTCCCAGTTCATGATGGGTGTCGAGGCGTTGGGACTGGTGTGATCCTCAGCCGGACGCCTGGTCGCCGTGAACGAGTACCCCGTCCTCTACCAGACCGAGGATCTGGACGGGTTCTTCCGTCCAACGGATCCCTTGGGCTTCGACCAGGTCGAACTCGGTGAGGTCCAGCCCGACCACCGGAAGCGTGGCCCCCGCCGGCATGGGCGGATGGGACTCGGCGAGACCCGACGCGAGGAGGGCGGATCCGTCCTGGGAGACGAAGAGGTAGCCGTTGACCAACACCAGGTCGTCCACCTCGTCGGCCAGGGCCTCCTCGACGGAGATGCCCGGACCCATCGGCAACGGTGTCACACCATCGGCAGGCCTGATACCGGAGGCGTCGGGCGGAGCGGTGGTGGAGGTGGACGTGGCGGGGTCGGAACACGCGACCACGGCCGCGGCCAAGATGAGCACCAGGATTTTCGTCCTCATGCTCCTTGGACGCCGGTGCCGATTCTGCGGTTCCCGGTAGTCTCGCCCCGGTCGAGAGGGATCCACGATGGGTATCGAACAGGGAGGCCTCTACCTGGGTGGTCTGGTCGACCCCGAGACGGGCGAGCGGACCGGGGAGCCCCTGGTGGTGGAGTCGCATCACCTGACCACCCACGGGGTGATCGTGGGGATGACCGGGTCGGGAAAGACCGGCCTCGGTGTCGACCTGATCGAGGAGGCGCTCCTCCAAGGAATCCCATGTCTGGTCATCGACCCGAAGGGCGACATGGGCAACCTGGCCCTCACCTTCCCCGAGCTGCGACCCGAGGATTTCCAACCCTGGATGGACCCCCAGGAGGCACGGAGGCAGGGGACCACCGTCACCCACCTCGCCGCCGAGACGGCCGCCCGGTGGCGGGACGGTCTCGCTTCCTGGGGTATCGGCCCGGATCGGCTTCGGCGCCTCCGAACCGACGCCGAGGTGTTGCTGTACACGCCCGGATCCCAGGCGGGGATCCCCCTGAACGTCGTGGGGTCCCTGGCCGCACCCCGGAGCGGTTTCGACGAGGACCCCGAGACCTACCGGGACGAGATCGAGAGCCTCGTCTCCTCCCTCCTCACCCTGGCGGACCTGCCGGCCGACCCCGTGGCCGATCCGGGTCACATCCTCATCTCGTCGGTCATCGAGGAGGCGTGGCGGAGGGGAGAAGACCTCGACCTGGCGGGTTTGCTCGGCCGGATCGTGGATCCCCCGTTCAGACAGCTGGGGGTCTTCGAAGTCGACCAGTTCGTTCCCCGGGATCACCGCACCCGGTTGGCGATGCGCCTCAACGGGTTGATCGCCTCCCCGTCGTTCGCCGCGTGGCTGGAGGGCGATCCACTCGACGTGCCCGTGGTGTTGGGCTGGGGTGGGAAGCCCAGGGCGGCCGTCATCTACCTGGCCCACCTGTCGGAGGCAGAGCGGCAGTTCGTGGTCACCCTCCTCCTCTCCAAGGTGGTGTCGTGGATGCGGAGACTGCCCGGCAGCTCCGACCTCAAGGCGCTGATCTACATGGACGAGATGTTCGGGTTCTGTCCACCCACCGCCGAGCCGCCCTCCAAGAAGCCCATCCTCACCATCCTCAAGCAGGCCCGCGCCTACGGTGTCGGGCTGGTGGCTGCGACCCAGAACCCGGTGGATCTCGACTACAAGGCGATGTCCAACGCCGGGATGTGGATGGTCGGGCGGCTCCAGACCGAGAGGGACAAGGCGAGGATCTTGGAGGCGCTGTCCTCCGCCTCGGGGGACGTCGACGTCGCGTCGTTGGACCGCCGCATCTCCGGGTTGGGGAAACGTCGGTTCCTCCTCTACTCGACCCGGTCGCATCCCCGCCTGTTCGAGACCAGGTGGGCGATGTCCTATCTGGCAGGCCCCCTCACCCGCGACCAGATCGGAACGCTTGTGGGGGAACGTCCAACTACGCCCAGGGCTCCGCAGCCGGCCGGGGAGGAGCCGGCGTCGAACGAGTCGGCGGCCGCCGACCTGACCCCGGTGGCGCCCCGATCGGCGGTGGCGACCCATTGGATGGACCAGGCCGCGCCGTGGGCGTCCACGGTCGGTGCCGACCCCACCGGCACCGTATGGGAGGCGGCCGGGGTGGCCAGGGTTCGGATCCGGTACGACGACCGGGCGGCGGGAGTCGACCATGCCGAAGAGTACGAAGCGGTCATCTACCCCCTCGGCGACGAACTCGGTGACAACCTGATCTCGGTGGACCACGACCCGCGGGATCTCCGGGACTCGGCGCCCGCCGATGGGCGCTATCGGATCCCGGAGGTCGACATATCGTCGCCGGCCTTCTGGAAGTCGTTGGGAGCGGCCCTGAAGCGGCACCTCGACGACAACGCCACCCTCACCGTTTTCAAGAACCCGGCCCTCGGTCTCTACAGCCGGGTGGGCGAGACCGAGGAGGAGTTCAGGGTCCGATGCAGGCAGGAGGCGGAGCGACGTGCCGACGCCGAGGTCGCGAAGCTGAGGGATCGGTACGCCGGGCGGATCGAACGGGTTCGGCACCGCCTCGCCGCCGCCGAACGCCGGGTCGCCGAACTGGAGGTCGACGTGAAGACCCGCCGCCAGCAGGAGGTGGTGGCAGGTGCCGGCAGCCTGCTTCGGCTCTTCCTCGGAGGGAAGCTGAGATCCACCGGGCTGTCGGGAGCCGCTTCCCGAAGGGCCCAGACCCGACGAACCGAGGAGAGGCTCGAGTCGGCCCGGATGAAGGTCGACGACGCCGAAGCGGACATCGCCGAACTCGAAGACGAGCTGGCCGACCAGATCACCTCGACGGTCGAGCGATGGGCCGAAGCGGCCGAAGAGGTCGAACCGGTCGAGATAGGGCTCGAGTCGGACGACATCGAGATCGAGTCGTTGGACCTGCTGTGGATCCCCAAAGCCGCCGAAAACTCGGTATGAAAAGCCTTTTCCGATATGGTCTCGTGCTACACCGCCCCGGTTGGGGCCGTACGCGCCGAGAGGTGAAGACAGCGAGAAAGGTGAGGTGAGTATGAACAAGACCGAGATGGCCGAGAAGCTGGCCTCGAAGACCGGTCTGACCAAGGCCAAGGCGCAGGAGGTGGTCGACGCCATCTTCTCCACCAAACCCGGGGAAGGGATCATCGCGGTGGAGCTCGACGCCGGCCGGAAGGTGCAGATCCCCGGATTCGGCACCTTCGGGACGAAGTCGCGGTCTGCCCGGAAGGGCCGCAACCCGGCCACCGGTGAGGAGATCACCATTCCCGCCCGCAAGTACGCCTACTTCCGGCCTGGCAAGGGGCTGAAGGAGAGGGTGGAGAAGTGATGCTGGGGGGACCGGTGACCCCGGTCCCCCGACCCAGAAGGGACCAAAGTCCGTGGCTACCCGGTTTTGGGAGCGGTTAGCGTTCGTCGTGGACGGCTAGGAGGGATCGACATGAAGAGCGTGGTGGTTGGTTTCATCGACACCCCCGAAGGTCACGCTGCGCTCCGGGCCGGGATCGAGGAAGCCCGGCTGCGGGACGCCCGGGTGGTGGTGGTCCACTCGATGGTCGGGGGTTCCCACGAAGACGAAGACGACTACGTGAGCGCAGCCGAGGCCCTCGAGAAGGCGGAGGCCATCTTGCAGGAGGCGGGGGTCTCCTACGACATCCACGAATACGTGAGGGGTAACACCCCGGCGGAGGACATCAACGCCGCGGTGACCCAACACGAAGCCGGCCTGATCGTCATCGGCATCCGCCGTCGCTCCACTGCAGGGAAGCTGCTGCTGGGTTCCAACGCCTTGGAGATCCTCCACGACGCCACCGTGCCGGTGCTGTGCGTCAAGGCGAGGTCCTGATACCCGACCGGAGGGGTCAGGCGGGAACCGCGGGTATCCGTTCCATCGCCTGCCTGACCTTCTCCTCCGGGTAGTCGTAGTCGACCAACTCGCCTGCCAGATACTGTTCGTACGCCCGCAGGTCGAAGTGGCCGTGTCCGCACAGGGCGGTGAGTATCACCTTCTCCTCGCCCGACTCCCGGCACCTCCGGGCTTCCCGGATGGCGGCGGCCAGCGCATGGGTGGGCTCGGGAGCCGGAATGATCCCCTCGGTCCTGGCGAACAGGACCGCAGCTTCGAAACACTCGACCTGGCCGATCGCCTCGGCCTCGAGCAAGCCCAGTTCGTAGAGGTGCGAAACCAGGGGAGCCATGCCGTGGTACCGGAGGCCCCCGGCGTGTATCGGGTCCGGCACGAAGTCGTGGCCCAGGGTGTGCATCTTGACCAGCGGGGTCATCCCCGCGGTGTCCCCGAAGTCGTATCGGTACACCCCCTTGGTGAGGGAGGGGCAGGCTGCCGGTTCGACACATCGGATCACCGGGTCCATCCGCCCGGCCAACTTCTCCCGGAGGAACGGGAACGACAGGCCCGCGAAGTTGCTGCCCCCACCGGTGCATCCCACCAGCAGATCCGGGGTTTCGCCCACCTGGGCGAGCTGAGCCAAGGCCTCCTGCCCGATCACCGTCTGGTGCATGAGCACGTGGTTGAGCACCGAGCCCAGCGCGTACTTGGTGTTGGGATCGGAGGCGGCGACCTCCACCGCCTCGGAGATGGCGATACCGAGGCTTCCAGGGCTGTTCGGGTCCTCGGCCAGGATCCTCCTGCCGGTCTCGGTCACGTCCGACGGGCTCGGGTGTACGGTGGCGCCCCAGACCTGCATCATGGTCCGTCGGTACGGCTTCTGGTCCCAGGAAGCCCGGACCTGCCACACCTCACAGTCGAGACCGAACTGCGCGCAGGCGAACGCCAGAGCCGAACCCCATTGGCCTGCCCCGGTCTCGGTGGTCAGCTTGGCCACTCCCTCCGAGGCGTTGTAGAAGGCCTGGGCCACCGCGGTGTTGGGCTTGTGAGACCCGGCCGGACTCACACCCTCGTACTTGTAGTAGATGCGGGCCGGTGTCCCCAGCGCCTTTTCGAGCCGGCGCGCCCTGAACAACGGCGTCGGCCGCCACATCCGGTACACGTCGAGCACCGGCCCCGGTATGTCGACCCACCGCTCCGAGGTCACCTCTTGGGCGATCAACCCCATCGGGAAGAGGGGAGCCAGGTCGTCGGGTCCCACCGGCTCCAAGGTGCCCGGGTGCAGCACGGGAGGGGGTGGCTGAGGCAGGTCGGGAACCACGTTGTACCAGGCGGTGGGCAGATCCTGGTCGGGCAGGGTGATCCGGGTGGGTTCGTTCATCGTCCTCCTTTCCGTCGGGGAAGCTAGCGGAAATCGTTTGGGGGTCTCACCGTGGGCGGGGACTAGATTCGGCCCATGCCCGAAGCCCTGCCCTGGACGGAGAACCCCGACGCCAACCGCCTGTTGGCGGACGATCCGCTGGCGCTGCTGATCGGAATGCTGTTGGACCAGCAGTTCCCGATGGAGCGGGCCTTCCTGGGGCCCTATCTGCTCCGGGAGCGGCTGGGATCCGACCTCGACGCCGAGACCATCGCCAACCTGGATCCCGATCGTCTTGTAGAGATCTTCAAGGGACCACCGGCCATCCATCGGTTCCCGGCCTCGATGGCCAAGCGGACACAGGAGCTGTGCCGAGTCGTCGCAGAGGAGTACGGCGGCGACGCCGGAGCGATATGGCGCACGGCAGCCGACGGCGAGGACCTGCTCAGGCGCCTCGAAGCTCTCCCCGGTTTCGGCCGGGCCAAGGCTCGCATCTTCGTCGGGGTGGTGGGCAAACGGCTGGAGGAGGGACCGCCCGGCTGGGAAGAGGTGGCGGCCGACTGGCCGTCCATCGCCGACGTGGCGGAGTGGGAGGACGTCGCCTCGCTGAGGGAGCAGAAGCGGGCGATGAAGGGGAAGGGCTGAGTTCCCCCCTCAAGTTTTCGGCAGCGTGGGCCGATAGACCCATTCATGTCGGCTCAGGGGCGCCCGTGATCCTTCAGGGACGAATCACCGACTGGAGTGTGGTCGACCTGCTCCAGATCCTCCGCATCACCGAGAAGACCGCGACCCTCGTCGTGGAGGGCCCCGACCGGAAAGGGACTCTGTATTTCCACCAGGGGCGGATCGTCGACGCCGAACCGGTGGGGCCCCGGGTGCCCGACAGCGCCCGGGACCGGGTGGTCGAGACCCTGTACCAGCTGTTGCTGCTGCCCGACGGTGTGTTCGCGGTCGGCCAATGGGAGCCGTCGACGATCGCCGAGGGTTTCCCGGTGGCCGAGGTCCTGGAGGCAGCCCGAGACTACGTGGAAGCCGAGCAGGCCCTTAGGGAAGCGGGGCTTGTCTCCAACCGCCCCCTGGTCCTGGGGGGCGCCTCCGGGCCGGTCACCCTTCCGCCCGAGGTGTGGTCCGCCCTGGCGCAGGCTTTCGGGCCGGTCGGATTCGACCGGCTCGAAACCAGTCTGGGTCGTCATGCCGCCGTCAAGTTGCTGGAGCACCTCCATCGCCTGGGGCTCGTCTCGACGGCCTCCGACCTACCGGAGGAACCGGCGCCACAGGTCGAAGATGAGGATGTACCTTCCCGTGGCGAAGATCCCGAGCCGGTGGGCGACACCTCCCGTGATTCGGAGCAGGTCCGTCGGCCGATGCGCGAGGTGATAGCCCCCGCCAACACCACCCTGGTGCCCGGGGTGTTCGACGATATCCGGTCGCTGCGGACCCGTATGAGCCGCTGACCTCTGGGGTCACATCGGCTAGGTTCGGCCGAAGCAACCGGGAGTCTCGTGAGCTGCGATCCCTTGGGTTTCGTCGGACAGGCCGAGAACCGGGCCGCCGTAGCCTCGTGAACCCACCTGGGTCGACGGCCGAGGAGAAGCGGCCCGGGGACGGTCCGTCCACAGCCGTCGGCTCGTCCTCGCCGGACGGACCGGTGCTGGTGGTCGGGATCGCGGGAGGTTCGGGAGCCGGGAAGACCACCCTGGCCGAGGCGCTGGTGGAGGCGTTGGGGGAGGTCGTCTGTGTCCGTCACGACGACTACTACCGCCACCGGCCGGAACTGACCTTCGAGGAACGTTGTCGGGTCAACTACGACCACCCCGACGCGTTCGACACGGGGCTCTGCGTGGCCCACCTCGACGCCCTGCGCAGAGGCCGAGCCGTCGAGCGCCCGGTCTACGACTTCGCTCGCCATCTTCGGAGCACCCGGACGGTCTACACCCCGCCAGCGCCGATCGTGGTGGTGGAGGGGATCCTGGTGTTGGCCGATCCCCGGCTGCGTAGGTCGTTGGACCTCAAGGTCTACGTGGACGCCGAACCCGACGTCCGGCTCGCCCGGCGAATCCGGAGGGACATACGGGAACGGGGAAGGAGCTGGGAGAGCGTGCTGGACCAGTACTTCCGGACGGTGCGTCCCATGCACCTCCGGTTCGTGGAACCCTCCAAGCGCTACGCCGATCTGATCGTCCCAGGAGAGATCGACGCCCAGGTGGTGGCCTCGGTGGTCGAGGCCATCGGGCAGCGGTCCCGGCGCTAGCCTCTCCGGCGTGTTCCCCCGGGTCGCGATACTGGGTATCGGAGCCATGGGCGAAGCCCTCGCCGCGGGCCTGCTCGCAGCCGGCTGGGCCCCGGATCGGGTGGTCGCCGCGGCCCGACGCGAGACCCGTAGGGCGGAGGTCGAACGGCGGCTCGGGATCCGGTGCAGCCTCGACGTGAGGGAGGCGGTGGACGGTGCCGAGATCGTGGTGGTAGCGGTCAAACCCCGCGACGTCGCCGGCCTCGTCTCCGTCTTGAGAGGAGCGCTGCACCCGAGCCAGGTGCTGGTCTCCCTGGCCGCCGGTATACCCACCTCCACCTACGAGCAAGGCGCTGGCCGGGATCCCGGTGGTCAGGGCCATGCCCAACACGCCGGCCCTGGTCGGCGAGGGGGTCACGGCGATCGCCCCCGGATCGTCGGTGGGACCGGCCGACGTCGAGAAGGCGCGCAAGGTGCTGGAGGCGGTCGGTGAGGTCCACGTGCTGGAGGAGTCGCTGCTCGATGCGGTGACCGCCGTCTCCGGTACCGGGCCGGCCTACGTGTTCCTACTGGCCGAGGCGCTCATCGAAGCGGCCATCCGGGAAGGGCTGCCCCGGGACGTCGCCGAGGCCTCTGGTCCGTCGCACGATCAGGGGAGCCGGTCATCTGCTCACCGACATCGTCAAGGCGCCCGCCGAGTTACGGGCCGACGTCACCTCACCGGGTGGTACCACCGCCGCCGCGGTCCACGTCCTCGAGGAGGGCGGATTCAGGGCGCTGGTCGAGGACGCGGTGCGGGCCGCTGCACGCCGAAGCCGGGAGCTGGGCCGAGGAGAAGGATGAGGCGGTGAGCCTCTTCACCCGAGCGGTGGTGGCGGTGACCCACAACCCGGTGACCCGCCGGCTGATCACCGGCACGCCACCAGGACGGGCCCTGGCTAGTCGCTTCGTGGCCGGCGACGACCTCGACGCAGCCATCCGGGTCGCCCGAAACCTGGCCGATCGGGGCCTGTCGGTCTCCCTCGATCTGCTGGGCGAGGAGGTGCGCGACCGGCCGATGGCGGAGGCTGCGCTCGCCGCCTATCAAGCGTCGTTGGATCGAATCCAGCAGGAGGGTCTGCCCGCCAACATCTCGGTCAAGCTCACCCAACTCGGTCTGGTGTTCGACCCCGGGTTCACACGGGACGCGCTCGACGTCTTGGCAGAGAGGGCGGGCGAGCGAGGAACGACCGTCACCATCGACATGGAGGACTCCCGCTACACCCAGGCGACGGTCGACCTCTACGCGTCTACCCAGGCCCGACACGGGAACCTCGGGGTGTGTCTGCAGGCCTATCTGAAACGAACACCCCAGGACCTGGAGCGTCTCCTCCCGCTGGGGGGTCACATCCGGCTGTGCAAAGGGGCTTACCTGGAGCCTCCCGAGCTGGCGTTCCAGGGACGGGCCGAAGTGAGGGCCGCCTTCCTTCGGCTGCTGGAGGTGCTGATGCGGGACGAGCGGGTTCGGCCCGCGATCGCCACCCACGACGACGTCCTGATCCGGAGGACCCTGGAGCTGGCGAAGGAACGGACCGGCCCCTTCGAGTTCCAGATGCTCTACGGTGTTCGGGAGCCACTGCAGGGACGGCTGGCCGCGGCCGGTCACGACCTCCGCATCTACCTGCCGTTCGGATCCGAGTGGTATCCGTACCTCACCCGAAGGCTGGCCGAGAGGCCCGCCAACCTCGTCTTCTTCGTGCGGGCTCTCCTGCCGGGCGGCGACTCCCGAGGTATCGTCCCTCGGCCATGACCACGAACAGGAGAGCCAGCAGAGGGATCGCGGCTCTGGGGGCGTTGGCCGCCATCGGGACCATCGGACTGTGGTGGTTGGGCGAGCTGCCCGGCGAGTTCCATCCCGAGGTCGGACGGGTGGTGTTCGGGAACATCCCGTTCGTCCTCGAGGCGGTGTTCTACGTGACCACCGCCGGGTTCATCGGGGTCAGCCTCGCTCTGTTCTCGTTGAGGGCCCGCAACTGGGAGCGGGGCGGGGAGGAGAGCCGGTGGGGCCGGTGGAGAGACCGGTGGCGGCGGCTCGAGGAAGGGCTCCGGATGAAGACCCTCCTCCGAGATCCGGCCGCCGGGGTGATGCATTCGATGATCTACTACGGGTTCCTGGTCCTGTTCCTCGGAACGGTCACCCTCGAGATCGACCATCTGCTTCCCGTGGGATGGAAGTTCCTGCACGGGCCCGTCTACCTGGGGTACTCGGCGGTGCTCGACCTGGCCGGGTTGGTGTACCTGGGTGGTCTCGCCTGGGCGGCCGTCCGCAGGTACCTGCAGAGGCCTTGGCGGCTGCGGGCCAAGACCAAGCCCGAGGACGCCTGGCTGCTGTTCCTGTTGGCTCTGATCGGAGCGACGGGGCTGCTCACCGAGGCCGCCAGGATCGCCTGGATGGAGCGACCCGAATTCGAGAGATGGTCGTTCGTCGGATATCCGCTGTCGTTCCTGTTCGACCCGGTTTCGGCCGGCGCTTGGCATCGGGTGTGGTGGACGGTGCACGCCGGTGCGTTCTGCGCCTTCCTGATCGCCCTGCCCACCACCAAGCTCCGCCACATGGTCACCTCCCCGGCGAACCTCGCCCTCGCGCCCAAAGAAAGACCCAAGGGGGCGATGAGGGCGATGCCCAACCTGTTGGAGGTCGAGGACATCGAATCGGTGGGGGCGGTCCACATCCCGGAGTTCACGTGGAAGCAGCTCTTCGACACCGACGCCTGCACCATCTGCGGGCGATGCACCTCGGTCTGCCCCGCCAACCTCACCGGCAAACCCCTCGACCCCAGGGAGGTGGTACTGAAGGTGGGGGAGGTGATGGCCGCCACCGGAACACCACCGGTGTCCCCTCCGGTCTCCCTCGCCGCCGGCATCGAAGTGACCTCCGACTCGGTGTTGGAGCGGCTGACGCCGGAGGAGGTCTGGTCGTGCACCACGTGTCGGGCCTGCGACGAGATATGTCCGGTCGACATCGAGATCCTCGACAAGATCCTGGACGTCAGGAGATACCTCACCCTCATGGAATCCAACTTCCCGGCGGAGCTCGGCAAGGCGTTCGTCGCCATGGAGAACCAACAGAACCCCTGGGGGATGAGCCAGCGGCAGCGGGCGTCGTGGACCGAGGAGCTGGACTTCGAGGTCAAGATCCTGGGTGAGCCTGGGGTCGATTCGGCCGAGTACCTGTGGTTCGTGGGATGCGCCGGCAGCTTCGACGACCGAAACCGGGCGGTGACGGTGGCGCTGGCCCGGCTGCTCCACCGGGCGGGGATCGACTTCGCCATCCTGGGGCCGGGCGAGAACTGCAACGGCGACCCGGCCCGGCGGGCAGGCAACGAGTACCTGTGGCAGCAGCTCGCCGCGGCCAACATCGAGACCTTCGAGTCGTTCGGGGTGAAAAAGGTCATCACCCAGTGTCCCCACTGTTTCAACACCCTCGCCAACGAGTACCCGCAGATGGGAGGGGACTATGAAGTCGTTCACCACACCGAGCTCCTCGCCCAGCTCCTCCAGGAAGGGCGGATCCCCCAGCCTCCTGGCGGGAAGAAGCTCACCTACCACGACCCCTGCTACCTGGGCCGCCACAACGACGTCTATCTGGCTCCCCGTCGGGCGGTGGCGGCGGCCGGCGAGGTCGTCGAGATGCCCCGCCACGGCACCCGAGCGCTGTGTTGTGGCGCCGGCGGTGCACGCTTCTGGATGGAGGAACACACCGGCAAGAAGGTCCAGACCGAGAGGGCCGAGGAAGCGGCCGCGACCGGCGCCGACGAGGTGGCGGTGGCCTGCCCCTACTGCTTCGTGATGATCGACGACGGCCTGAAGGAGCTGGGCAGAGACATGACGGTGCGAGACGTGGCGCAGATCCTGGCCGACGGCCTGGAGCGGTGATCCGTCCCGGATCGCCTCCGGGTGCCTCCGCCGGACCTGCGACGGAAAGTTCGACGCTTGCTCACATCCCGCTTCCTGCCCCGCATGGGCCCGGCGGCGACACCCGGCCAGCCCGCGTCGAACACCGTAGCGAACGGGCCGCCGCAGATCAGGGACAATCGACGGCCGCTCCGAATGACTAGTCCGCGACTGGGGCTCATACTCCTCCTGGCCGCGGCTTGCGCCACCCCCCGAACCGCCGTCCCGGTCGGGCCGACCCAGGCCACCGGACGGTCGACGACCGTCTGCCTGGAGGAGCGGGGTGTGGATCCGCAGCACATCGATCCGCTCGATCCTCGCCATCGAGAGGCCCTGGCGGCCTGCGGTGAGCTGCCGCTGGGAGGAGACGATCAGGGGACTGCGCGTGCGGTCCTCGAGAGGTACGCCGAATGCATGCGGGATCAGGGTCTGGTCAGCTTCCCAGATCCCGGGCCGGAGGGCGGGTTCGACCCGACGCAGATTCCGTATGCACACCCCGGATTCCCTCTGTGGAGCGCGGTGTGTTTCGAGCTCGCTACCTCGCCTAGCCTGGCCTTCGATGAGAATCGGCTATCAGGGTGAAACCCACTCGTATTCGGACCGAGCAGCCGAGGAGCTGTTCCCCGGGCACCGCCGGGTCGGCTTCCCGACCTTCGTGGCGGCCTTCGAAGCCCTGCGGGCCGGGCGGATAGACCGGCTGGTGTTGCCCATCGAGAACTCGACGACCGGTAGCGTGCTGCCCGTCCTCGACCGGCTGCTCCCGGGAAACGCCCACATCGTCGCCGAGCACCTCGTGGAGGTGAGGCACTGTCTGTTGGGACTCCCCGGAGCCGACCTGGGGTCGATCGAACGGGTTCGGTCCCATCCGGAGGCGCTCGCCCAGGCCGAAGCGACCATAGCTGCCAGAGGGTGGACCCCGGTGCCGGCGGGAGATACCGCGGGCGCGGTCCGGGAGGTGGCCGAGAAGGGAGACCCGACCGAGGCGGCTCTGGCGCCCGAGGCGGCGGCGGAGCCCTACGGGCTCGAGGTGCTGGCCCGCAACGTGATGGACCGGGAGCACAACACCACCCGGTTCGTGGTGGTGGCCGCAGGCCCACAGCCCATCGACCCCCAAGCCGACAAGACCTCGATTGCGTTCACCACCAAACACCAGCCCGGAGCTCTGGCGCTGGCACTCACCGAACTGGGCCTGAGGGGAGCCAACCTCACCCGGATCGAGTCGCGGCCGGCGGAAGAAGCCTGGAGGTATCGGTTCTTCGTGGACCTGCGGCATCCGCCGGGACCCGAGGGGTTGTCTTCTGTGTTCGAACCGCCGCTGGCCACCCTGTCCGATCTGCGCTTCCTCGGTACCTATCGGGCGGCTTCCTGAGCGACGATCCCCGACAGGGCAGCGAGCATCTCGACCATGGGAGGCGTTCCTGGGCCGGGTCGTGTGGTCTCCTCGATCAGAGCGACCGGTTCCAAACCGGTCGCCCGTCTGGCCATCCTCAAGGTTCGAGCTGCGAGACCGGACTCGACCCGGTTCACCACCAGCCGGGGCGGAGATGTCCACCGGTCGAGGTCGATCGCGGCTCTCACGATCGACACCGGATCCCCGGAACACACGTAGACCGAGTCGTCGGGTGGCCGGGGTGGGTCGGGGCCCGCATCGACGATCACCAGGTCGACCGACCGGGCTTCTTCGAGGATCAGCCTCTCCAGGACCGGGGAACGGCGGCGGAAGCCGGGGTTGGGGACCAGGTGCAGACCCGCCCTGAGCCGAGGACGGGACGCCGGGCCGGGTGGGCGCAGGCCGAGGCGCAGGCCCAGCGACGGCGAGTCGGCTTCCAACAGTGCCGTCCGGCAGGTGGACGCCCCCAACCAGGCCAACGACAGCGCGACCTCGGTCCGGCCGGGAGCCCCCCGGGTTCCGGTCACCCACAGCACCCGCGAAGAAGGAGCCGGTTGGACGGCGCGGGGAGGAAGGCCGACGAGCCGACGCGCCAACTGAACGGGATCCGTCGACGAATCCACCCAAGTGTGGCAGCCGGCCTCCATCAGGAGCGAAGGGCCACGCCGGTCCTCCCCGTCGGCGACCCCCACCAGCCAGGCCCGACGGCGCCACCGCTCCAGCACCCGAGGAGCCAACCACGGTGTCTCCGCTCCCAGCACCACGATGTCGGCCCGATCGAGTCGGCGGTCCACCTCCGAAGGGGTGCAGCATCGACCCAGGATCCGAAGGAGGCCGGTGACCCGTGCGGCCTCGACCAGTCGGCCCTCCCAGGCTCCACCCGCCACGGTGAGGACCCCCGGGCGGGACGTCATGGCCGGTAGACGACCTGGAGGATCGCCTCCAACATGACCCACCGCTCCTCGCCGCGGGCGGTCAACACCAGGTGGTCGGCCGAGGCGGCTCGGACCAGGCCTTCGACCCAGTCCCCGCCGACGAGCTGGAGGCGGACCCTCGCCCCTCGGTCCTCGGCCTGGATCATCCGGTCCCGGAGAGAGGTGGACCGTTCGACGCTCACCGCCCAGGCTTCCTGTTCGGCCTGCAGCACATGGTCGAAGCGGGCCCGCACCTGCCGGGCCACCCCTCGCAGATCAGGGTGCCGTTGCCACGTCTCCTCGATGCTCATGAAACGTAAGCATACGTACGACAACGTAGAAGTGGAGAGCGGGTTTTCGCGCCTAGCATTCCTCGGCATGACCACCCAGCCGGCTCCTCCGGCCTTGGACCCCGCCGACACCGACCAGCTCGACGAGGTATGGAAGGTGGTGGTCTGGAACGACCCGGTGAACCTGATCGACTACGTGATCTGGGTCTTTCGGAAGCTGTTCGGATACTCGGAGGAGAAGGCCACCGAGCTGACCATGAAGATCCACCACGAGGGCCGGGCCGTGGTCTCCGACGGGCCCCGGGAACGGGCGGAGATGGACTGCTACAGGCTCCACCGCCACGGCCTGTGGGCCACGCTCGAGAAGTGATCTTCCGTCCCCACTCCGATGGCTACGAGGTGCGGATCCCCCCCGAGATCTGCGCGTGGCTGGCCGAGATACCTCCCATGCTCGAAGGGTTGAAGCCCGGCGACCCGGCCTTCACCCGGCTTCGCCTTCCCGTGTATCCGGGCGATCCGCAAGCCGACGAGGAGTGGTGGAGGTGGATGGGCTCGGAGCTGTCGACGGAGCGAAACGCCGATCGGGAGGTCTTCCGGCGAGTGGTGGCACAGGCGTCCGAGGGAATCCAAGTCACCACCGAAGAGCTGGAAGCGATGCTCAGGGTGCTGGTCGAGGCGCGTCTGGCGCTGGCGGCTCGTCTGGGCATCGAAGACGAAGAGGACTATCAGCGGCTCCGGAACGAAGAGGCGGTGGTCCTCCAGGCCCTGGCCGAACTCGAGCTCCTCATCCTCAGGGCGCTCGGATGAAGGTCAGGATCGAGTCGGTGGCCCACGGTGGCGACGGGGTGGCCCGGGTCGACGGAAAGGTCATGTTCGTGCCCGGGGTGATGCCCTCTGAGCTGGTGGAGGTGGAGGTGGTCCGTCGCGGGGCCTCCTTCGACCGGGGTCGGCTGGTCTCCATACTGGAGCCCTCGTCCGAGCGGATCTCGCCACCGTGCCGACACTTCGGCGAGTGCGGAGGGTGCGACTGGCAGTTCGCGGCCTACGAGGCGCAACTCCGCTGGAAGACGTCGACGGTGCGGTCCCAGCTCGAACACATCGGGGGGATCGTCGCCGAAGTAAGACCCTGCAGAGAGGTGGGTCCACGTTACGGATATCGGAATCGGATGGACTTCGAGGTGGTGGAAGGACGTCTGGCCCTCACCCGGCCCGGTCGGGGAGGGCGGTTACCCCTCGAGATGTGCCTGCTCGGGGCGTCACCCATCCCCGAGGCGGTAGCCGAACCGGTTCCCTTCCGAGGGCGGGTCACCCTCCGGGTCGGGATCCGCACCGGAGAGGCGGTGGCGGTGGTCAGCCCGCCTCCCCGGGGAGAGGTCGAATGGCGGCTACCGGTGCTCGGCCCGGACGAAGCGGTGATCCATGAGGAGGTCGCCGGTCACAGGTTCCGGATCCACGGTCGAGCTTTCTTCCAGGTCAACACCTGGGGGGCGGAGCACCTGGTGGACACCGTGCGGGAGGCCGCCGAGATGTCCCCCGGGATGCGGATGCTCGACGGGTACGCGGGAGTCGGGTTGTTCTCGGCGACGGTGGGACGCGACGCCGAGCAGGTGGTGGCCGTCGAGTCGGACCCGGTGGCCGTTCGGGACCTGCTCGCCAACACCCAGGCCGACGTCGTCGAGGCCGACATGGCCGTAGCCCTGCGCCGACTGCAGGACAGCTTCGACATAGCGGTGGTGGACCCGCCCCGTCAGGGTCTGGGAAGGGACGTGACCGCGCTCCTCGGCCGATCCGGGTGTGAAGTATTGGTGTCGGTCTCCTGCGACCCGGCTTCCTTCGCCCGAGATGCGGCGTGGCTGGTCGCCGAGGGCTACCAGCTCGAATGGGTGCAGCCTCTCGACCTCTTCCCCCAGACCCACCACGTGGAGACGGTGGCCCGATTCACACGGCGCTGAGGATTTCGGGCCGGTGACCTCCGGTGGGTCTGAGAGCTCAGGCCGCGGAAATGGTGGAGCTCTCGGTCGGCATCGATGTCGCGGATCGGGTAGCGTCGGGGGCGTCGCCGACGACAAGGAGGTCGCCTTGCAGGTCTCTATGACCGTAAACCGCCGCGCGGTCACCGCAGACGTAGAACCCAGGATGCTGTTGGTCCACTTCCTGCGGGAGGAGCTGGGCCTCACCGGCACCCACATCGGTTGCGAAACCTCGTACTGCGGTGCCTGTACCGTCCTGGTTGACGGGCGGACCACCAAGTCATGCACGATGTTGGCCGTACAGGCCGACGGCGCCGAGATCCTGACCGTGGAGGGCCTCGCCCAGGACGGCCAGCTCCATCCCGTCCAGGAGGGGTTCTGGGAGCGTCACGGGCTCCAATGCGGCTACTGCACTCCGGGGATGATCATGTCGGCGGTGGGGCTCCTCCAGGAGAACGCCAACCCCACCGAGGATGAGATCCGACACGGCATCGAGGGAAACCTGTGCCGGTGCACCGGATACCACAACATCGTCCGGGCCATCGAATACGCCGCGGCCAAGATGCGGGGTGAGGAACCGCCGCCGCCGGAATGGGAGCACGAGGAGGTGATCGCATGAGCACCACCAGCGTCTTGGGTGGCGTCGTCAGGCGGAAGGAGGATCCCGCTCTCATCCGGGGTACGGGTCTCTACACCGATGACGTCAAGAAGGCTGCGACCGTCCACGTGGCGTTCGTTCGGAGCCCTCTGGCTCACGCCCGGATCACCCGGATCGACACCGAGGCGGCCCGCAACGCTCCGGGCGTCCTGGCGGTCTACACCATCGACGACGTACGGCACTTGGGTCCGCTACCTGCCCAGGTTCCGGTGGGCAAACTGCGTCCCCTCCTGGCCGACGGGGTGGTGAACCACGTCGGCGAGGCCGTCGCCATGGTGGTCGCCGAGACCCGGGCCCAGGCGGTCGACGCGGCCGACCTGGTGGAGGTCGACTACGACCCCCTCCCGGCGGTGGTCGACTTGAAACAGGCCGCATCCGACCAGATCAAGGTGCACGAAGACCTGGAGTCCAACGTCATCCTCACCTGGGAGGCCGGACCCTGGGGCAATGAAGAGGGGATCGCCGAGACCAAGGCCAAGATCGCCGAGGCCAAGGGTCGGGGCGACACGGTGACGGTCAGTCTGGAGATGCGCAACCAGCGGCTCCTGCCCACCGCCATCGAACCCCGGTCGGTGGTCGCAGAGTGGAATCCCGGCTACGAACGTTTCGACGTGGTCTCCGCCACCCAGATCCCCCATGCCCTGGCAGGAGCCATCGCCAAGACCTTCGGGTTGGCGTCCAACGCGGTACACGTGTTGGCTCCCGAAGTGGGCGGGGGATTCGGCTGCAAGCTGAACATCTACGCCGACGAGATCCTGGTGTGCTTCGCTGCCAGGGAGCTGGGACGACCCGTCAAGTACACCGAGACCCGGCGGGAGTCGGCCAACAACACCATCCAGGGCCGGGGCTGGATCGGCACCGCCACCCTGGTCGGCACCCAGGACGGGGAGATCCTCGGCTACGAGCTGGAGGCGCTGTGCGACATGGGTGCCTACAGCCAGAACTTCACCGCCGCCATCCCGTTCCTCGGGGTGTTCGTGGGTTCCGGCCAGTATCGGTTCCCCACCTACATGAAGCTGGATTGTGTGGCCACCCACACCCAGACCACCGACGCCTACCGGGGGGCGGGACGTCCCGAGGCGATCTACTACCTGGAACGGATCATCGACGCCTACGCCCGGAAGATCGGTAAGGATCCGGCCGAGGTGAGGATGAAGAACTTCATCCCGGCCGAGGACTTCCCCGGGGTGGTGTCGCCGGTCGGGTTCGCGATGGACACCGGCGACTACGCCAAGAACCTGAGGGCGCTGATCGAGTCGGACGCCTACCGGCAGCTGGTCGCCGAGAGGGACCGGCTGAGGAGCGAAGGCAGACTGGCCGGGGTCGGTATCGCAACCTACGTCGAGGTGTGCGGGTTCGGCCCCTCGGGCCTGGCCGACCTCGGTTTCTCCTGGTCGGCTTACGGGCTGCCGTCGTCGTTCAACGGCTCCGGTCTGGTGAGAGTCAACCCCGACTCGTCGGTGACCGTGATAATCGGGACCGGACCCTCGGGGCAGGGCCACCAGACGACCTGGGCCCAGATCGTCTCCGACCAGTTGGGGATCCCCATCGACCGGATCAGGGTCATCCACGGAGACACAGCCGAGTCTCCGATGGGGATCGGCACCTTCGGGTCCCGGTCGGCGGCGGTGGACGGCTCCGCCACCTATCTGGCGGCCCAGAAGGTGAGGGCCAAGGCGGCTCGACTGGCCGCCCACCTGTTGGAGGCGGCCGAGGAGGACATCGAGTTCGGTGACGGCGGCGCCTACGTCGCCGGTTCTCCCGACAAGAGAGTGACCTGGGAGGAGATCGCCACCGTCGCCTACCAGCCGCACCGGCTACCCGAGGGTGTCGAAGGCGGGCTGGAGGCCCATGCCATCTTCAGTCCGGCCAACGCCACTTGGCCGTTCGGCTCCCACGCCTGCCTGGTGGAGGTCGACGAGGAGACGGGGGACGTCCGGATCCTCAGGTACCTGACCGTGGACGACTGCGGCAACGTCATCAACCCGATGATCGTGGCGGGCCAGATCCACGGCGGTATCGCCCAGGGTGTCGGCCAGGCCATGTTCGAGGAGGCGGTCTACGACGCCGAAGGTAACCTCCTCACCCCGTCGCTGCTCGACTACATCCTCCCCACCGCGGTCGACCTGCCCAGCTTCGAGCTGAAGCGCACCGTCACTCCCAGCGACGTCAACCCGCTGGGGGTCAAGGGGATCGGTGAAGCGGGGACGATCGGTTCGGCGCAGACGGTGGTCAACGCGGTGGTCGATGCGCTCTCCCCGTTGGGGGTGGAACACGTCGACATGCCTCTCCGCCCCAAGAGGGTGTGGCAGGCGATCCAGGACGCGAAGGGAGGGAACTGATGTATCCGAGGTCCTTCGACTACATAGCTCCCGCGTCCCTGGAAGACGCGGTGAGGGAGCTCGGCAACGCCGAGTTCGCCAAGGTGATGGCAGGCGGCATGAGCTTGATACCTCTGATGAAGCTTCGCCTCCTGTCGCCCGACCTGGTGGTCGACATCGGACGGATCGGAGGTCTGGGCGAGATCGAGGACACCGGGGATCACCTGTCGATCGGAGCCCTGGTTCGCCACCGGGACACGGCGTCGTCGGACGTCGTTCCCACTGCGCTCAGGCAGGCTGCGTCCTGGACCGGTGACGTACAGGTACGGAACCGGGGTACCACCTGCGGGGCGGTGGCCCACGCCGACGTGGCCGCCGACCAGCCGGCCGCGGTCCTCGCCCTGGGGGCCACCATGGTGGCTCGAGGTCCCTCGGGGATCCGGGAGATACCCTCCGACGAGTTCTTCGTCGACGCCCTGACCTCGGCTCTCGCCCCCGACGAGATCCTCACCGAGATCCGGATCCCCAAGCGGGGAGGAGGGTCGGCCTACGACAAGCTGGGGCGCCGGGGAGGACACACCGACTACGCGGTGGCGGGAGCGGCGGCTTGGGTGACCGTGTCGGACGGTGCGGTGACCGACGCCCGGGTCGCCCTGACCGGAGTGGGAACCAAACCCGAGCTGGCCCGGGCCGCGATGGAAGCCATCGTGGGAACCGACGGCTCCGAGGGGGCGGTCCGTGCCGCCTCGGAGCGGGCCACCGAGGGGATCACCGTCATCGAGGACCTCTACGGTTCGGTGGAGTACAAGACCCACCTGGCGAAGGTGATGGTGCGTCGGGCCCTGACCCAGGCGCTGACCGAAGCCAGGTCCTGACCCTCGGGAGGAGGGGCCGGAGAGGGGAGGCCACACCGTCGGAAAGGGGGCCTCCCCTCTCCCCGAGACCGGTCGGGTCGGGGAGACGGTAACGTGCACGGGTGGTGATACCCGCAACCGTCGACGAAGTCCTCGAGTCCTTCGCCCGGCAGAACTACGTGGCGGACCGCGGCCTGGCCGTCGCGGTCCATCTGGCTCTTCAGCTCGGTCGTCCCCTCTTCCTGGAGGGGGAGGCCGGGGTGGGCAAGACCGAGGTGGCGAAGGTCCTGGCGGCCACGTTGGGAACACGACTGATCAGGCTGCAGTGCTACGAGGGCCTCGACGTGGGGCACGCGGTGTACGAGTGGGACTACGCCCGGCAGATGCTCCAGATCAGGTTGATCGAGGCTCGGGGAGGGGGCGCCGGCGTCGACGTGGGCGACATCATGAGTCGGGAGTTCCTGATCGCCAGGCCTCTCCTCCAGGCGGTGGAGGCCGCCCGGGGTGAGGTACCCCCCGTCCTGCTGATCGACGAGCTGGACCGGGCCGACGAGGAGTTCGAGGCCTACCTCCTCGAGGTGCTGTCGGACTTTCAGATAACCATCCCCGAGATCGGGACGGTGAAGGCCGAGATACCTCCGGTGGTGGTGGTCACCTCCAACCGGACGCGGGAGATCCACGACGCCCTGAAGCGGCGCTGCATATACCACTGGCTCGACTACCCGACCTTCGAGCGGGAGGTCGAGATCATCCGGACCCGGGTGCCCGACGTCGACGAGCGCCTGGCCCGGCAGCTGGCTCGAGCGATGCAGGATCTGCGGTCCCTCGACCTGTTCAAACCGCCCGGGGTGGCCGAGACGCTCGACTGGGCGGCAGCTTTGAAGGTGATGGGTGCCGACCGGCTGTCACCCGAGCTGATCGACCAGACCCTCGGGGTGGTGCTCAAGTATCGGGAGGACCTGGAAGCGGTCAGGGAGTCCGGAGTGGAGCGTCTGGCGGAGGAGCCGTGAACCTGCTCGCCGCCGCGATGGTGGCCGTGTCGCTCGGCGCGGGGACGCTGGCGGACGAGCCTCCCGTGATCGTCAGGGAAGTCGGCGGGTTGAGTCAGGACACCCTGTCCGCCGTCGAACAGGTCGCCGGGCTGGTCGGAGCCGAATGGACCGTCGTCGACCAGGGCATGCTGCGCCTCCTCGGCGTGACGCGGGGCGGAGAGGACGTGCAGCGACCCGAGCCGGGCTTCGGCTATCCGATGGCGGTGGCCGTGGTCGACCCGGCGGTCACCGACATCCTCTACGGCCCGGGGGTGGGTGACGTGCTCGGCAGGGGTGAGATGGTGATGTCGACCCTGTCGGCCCGGATGCGGGGAGCCGAGGTCGGGGACGTGGTAGAGCTGGAGGGATGGAACGGGACGGTGATGGCGATGACCATCGGGGCGGTCGTGCCCGACCCGGTTCTGGGATGGCAGGAGATCCTCCTGCCGGTGGACGCCGGCCGGACCCTCGGGCTCAGGCGGCCCGCATGGGCGGCGATATGGGACGCCGACGACGCCGGTCTGCTCCGAAGCGGGCTGGAGGCGTTCCTGCCGGAAGGTCCGATAGTCGTCGTCCATCCCGGCGACCCGATCCGGGTCAGGGACCGGACCCTCCCGCAGGTGCTCGTCAAGCTCCGCTTCGGCGAGTTCTCGTTCGCCTTCGCCGAAGGTGATCGAATCGACATAGAGGATGCCTGGGAGAAGGAGAACATCGTGTGGGTGGACCATCCTCGGTTGGGGCGGTTCAGATGCAACCGCCACGTCGTCCCCTACCTCGAGGCGGCCCTTCGCGAGGTGGAGAGGCTGCGGATCGACTGGATGCTGGATCACCGGCGACTTCCAGCGGGCCGGAGGCTGCTACAACCCGAGGCTGATGCGGGGATCGGACCAGGGTTTCGCCCTGTCCCGGCACGCCTGGGGGATAGCGGTCGATCTCAACCCGTCTACCAACCCCTACGGGGGCCCGGTTCGTCTAGACGCTCGGATCGGCAACGCCTTCCGTCGATGGGGGTTCGCGTGGGGGGCCGGGTGGACGGTGCCCGACGGAATGCACTTCGAGTGGGCCACCACTCCCCTGGACGAGGACATGAACCACTGCAGTCCCTTCGGGCCCCTGCTGGGGCGGTTCCAAGACTCAGACGACGGGTACGCTCGACCGGGAAGCTGTTCGGTCAGATGAGAGACGGAGGTGTCGTGGACATCGAACGAGTCGCCCGGATGAGGAGCCGCTGCGGGGCCCTCATCTCGTTGTACCTCAACCGTCCGCCCGGGCCGTCGTCGGCGGCGGTGACCGACCTGCTCAAGCCGATCCGCGCCAGGCTCGACCGTCTTCCCCGCGAAACCGCCATGTCGGTCAGGGAGGACCTGGCTCGGTTGGGGGAGCTGGATGCCCGGATCGACGCCGAGATGGCGCCTGCGTACTGTGCGTTCGCTTCCCACGCCGACGACGTCTTCGAGTTCCATCTGCTGCCTCATCAGGTGTGGGATGTGGCCACCCTCGGCCGCCGTGCGTACGTTCGGCCCCTACGAGCGATGCCGGAGCCGATCCGGGCGGGTGTGGTGGTGGCCGAACGGAGGAAGGCCGAGGTATACCTGGCCGAGGACGGAGAAGTGGACCGAGTAGGTGCCCCGATCGTCGGTCACGTCAAGAAGGACAACTTCGGGGGGTTCCAGGGCTACGACGAACACAACGTTCGCCGCCACGCCGAGGAGGACACAGCCCGAATCCTGAAGGAGGCCGGCGACCGTCTGTTCGAGGCCCATCAGCGGAAGCCTCTGGATCTCCTGGTGGTGGGAGGCCATCAGGCGGATCTGGACATGCTCGACGAGCATCTCCACGCCTACCTGAGAGCCCTCCCGATCCGCCGCTTCGTGGTCGACCCGCACACCCTCACCGAGGCTCGGCTCCGGGAATTGGTGGAGGAGGCCGCCGAGGAGCTGCGTCGGACCAGAGACGAGGAAGCAGCCCGCCGGGTCCTGGAGGCGGCCGGCTCGGGGGAACCGACCGCTCTCGGCGTGGCGAAGGTGCTGGAGGCCACCAACGCCCGGGCGGTGGAGCTGGCGGTGGTGGCGGGAACCTTCACCCGGGAGGGCGTGATGTGTCCCCGGTGCGGTTGGTTGCACCGGCAAGAGCAGACCTGCGCGGTCTGCGGGAACCCCACCGAGGAGGTCGACGACGTGATCGGTGCAGCCTGGGAGGCCATCCTGGAGGCGGGCGGAACCGTCCGTCAGCTCCGGACCGCGGGCCAGATCGACGCTCACGGGGTGGCCGCCCTCCTCAGGTTCCCGGTGTGAACGATGGCCGAGCCGGCCAGCCTGGTGGCCTTCGCCCGGGAGCTGCGAGCCGAAGGGATCGGGGTCGGCCCTTCAGCGGCGGCCGATCTGCTCGCCGCCATGGAAGCGGTGGGGGCGGCGTCCGCCGAGGACGTCTACTGGGCGTTCCGGTCGACGACGGTCACCTCTCGCGAGCAGGTCCCCGCCTTCGATCGGGTGTTCGTCCGCTTCTTCCGGGGTGAGAGCCCGGGTTCCTTCCTGGTCGCCGGTTCTCCGATCGAGCGGACCTGGCGGATCCGCACCGGGGAGGAAGGCGGTGAGGGAGAAGGCGGGCGGGAGCGGGCCTCGACCACGGGGGCCAGCCTGGTCGAGAGGTTGGGGAGCAAGGACTTCGCGGAGCTGACCGACGAGGAGAAGGCCGAGGTGCGGGCCCTCATCGCCCAGATGCTGTGGGAGCCGAGCCCGGTCTCGTCCCGGAGGCGGCGGCCCTCCAAGCGGGGAGACCGACCCGACATGCGCCGGACGCTGCGGCGGGCGGTGGGGGTGGAAGGCGACCTCCTACGGATCGAAACGACCAGGCGAAGGCTTCGCCGTCGTCCCCTGATCCTCCTCGCCGACGTGTCGGGGTCGATGGAGCAGTACTCGGAGATGCTGCTCTACTTCGCCCATGCCGCCCAGGCCCGCTTCGGTCGGTTGGAGGCGTTCGTGTTCAGCACCAGGCTCACCCGGATCACCCGGCAGATGCGGAACCGGGACCCTTCCAAGGCGATCCGGGAGGTCGCCGAGACGGTTTCCGACTGGTCGGGAGGCACCAGGATCGGAGAGGCGGTGGGGGACTTCAACCGGCTGTGGTCCAGGCGCATGAGCCGAGGGAGTCCGGTGGTGCTCATCGTGTCCGACGGCTGGGAGTGTGGCGATCCGGCGGTGTTGGCCGAGGAGATGGGTCGCCTGCAACGTACGATGCACCGGGTCATCTGGCTCAACCCGCTGGCCGGTCGGGCGGGTTACGCTCCCGAGACCCGGGGGATGCGGGCCGCGCTGCCATACGTCGACCACTTCCTGGCGGCCGGCAACCTGCAGGACCTCGAGACCCTGGTCGGGCTCCTAGAGTCGATCCCGATGAAGCGATGAGGGACGTCCTCCGTACCATCGAGAGTTGGGGTGGCCGGGCGGCCGTCGCCACCGTGGTCCGGGTCCGGGGGTCGGCGCCACGCCCGGAAGGCTCCAAGTTCCTGGTGGGGCCCGACGGCCAGATGGAGGGCTCGGTTTCGGGAGGTTGCGTCGAGAACGACGTCTACCTCCACGCCACCGAGGTGTTGGCCGAAGGCGAGCCCCGACTGATCACCTACGGCATCGCCGACGAGGACGCCTTCGAGGTGGGACTCGCCTGCGGGGGCACCATCCAGGTGTACGTCGAGCGTTGGGAAGGTGCCACCGTGGACGCATGCCGCAGGCTGGTCGAGGAGGACAGGCTGGGGGTCCGAGCAGTGGTGGTGGAGGGGCCTACCCGGGGCGCCGACGCCGTGGTGGACGCCGACGGCTCGATCCTGGCCGGGAACCTCCCCGATGACCTGATCCCGGACGTGACGACGGATGCTCTGACCCTCATGGACCGGGAGACCAGCCTGACCCTCTCCTACGGACCTCACGGCGTCTTCTTCGACGTGATCGCACCCCGACCCCGCCTGCTGATCGTGGGAGCCGTCCACATCGGGCAGGAGCTCGCCGCCCTCGCATCCAGGCTGGGCTACCGGGTGACGGTGAACGACGCCCGGGAGGCTTTCGCCCGCCCCGAACGGTTTCCCGAGGCGGACGAAGTGCTGGTCGGTTGGCCCGACCAGGTGGCGGACCGGCTGGTGCTCGACCCTCGAACATACGTGGTGGTGCTGAGCCACGACGCCCGGTTCGAAGATCCCCTCTGGCCGCGGGTGCTGGCCGCGCCGGTGCGCTACGTGGGGGCCATGGGATCGAAGAAGACGGCGCGGCGACGCCGGGAGAGGCTCCTCCAGGCCGGTTTCACCGAAGAGCAGGTGGACAGGATCCACGGTCCGATCGGATTGGACATCGGGGCGCGAACCCCCGGGGAGGTGGCGGTCGCCATCCTCGCCGAGATGACCGTCGAGCGTTACCGCCACACCCAACCCCTCACGGTCAAGGGAGAGCTGAGGGGGGATCGGGATGAGCGGAGTCGCCGCCCTGATATTGGCTGCGGGCGGGTCGACCCGGCTGGGCCGACCCAAGCAGCTCGAACCCTGGGGTGACCAGACGCTGCTGGGACACGTGGTCGACCGCGCCCGCCGGCTACCGGTCGACGAGGTCTGGGTGGTGCTGGGGGCCGACGCCGATTCGATCCTCGACCGGGTTGACCTGACCGGTTGCAGCGTGGTCGAGAATCCGGAATGGCAGGAGGGTCTGGCCTCGTCCCTCCGGGTGGGTCTCGATGCGCTGTCCCGGCTGTCGAAGGTCGAGGCGGCGCTGATCCTCCTCGGCGACCAACCCGACATATCGGCCCAGGTGGTCGAAACGCTGATCGCCAGACGTAACCGCAGCCGTCGCCCGGCCATCGTTCCCAAGTACCGATACCGATGGGGCAACCCGGTGTTGATCGACCGGGCACTGTGGCCTCATCTCATGTCCCTCACCGGCGACGAAGGCGCCCGGAGGCTGCTCCAGGCCCATCCGGAATGGGTGGAGGAGGTCTGGTTCGAGGCTCTGCCCCCGAGAGACGTCGACACCCCCGCCGACGTGGAAGAGCTCCGTCCTCGCCACTGAGCGCGGCGGACGGCTTTGCTAGGCTCCCGACCCCGACATCACCACGAGGAGCGCCATGCCGTCGATCGGGGAGCTGGACAGCATCAACCCGAGATCCGCCACCAAGCTGAGGAAGGCGGGGGTACGGACCACCGAGGCGCTGCTCCGGCGAGCTTCTACCCGAAAGGCCCGGGCCGAACTCGCGGATCAGACCGGCATCGAGTCGAGCAGGATCCTGGAGTGGGCCCACAAGGCGGACCTCATGCGCATCAAGGGGATCGGCGGCGAATACGCAGATCTCCTCCACGCCGCCGGTGTGGGAACCCTCAAGGAGCTTCGCCGTCGCAATCCCGACTCCCTCCTCGCCCGCCTGGACGAGGTCAACCAGGCCAAGGGTCTGGTCTCACGGCTCCCCACCCGGGGAATGGTGGCCCGCTGGATCGAAGACGCCGGCCAGATGGAGCCTGCGGTA
This sequence comes from Acidimicrobiia bacterium, assembly GCA_026002975.1. Taxonomy (GTDB): domain Bacteria; phylum Actinomycetota; class Acidimicrobiia; order Spongiisociales; family ZC4RG35; genus BPGJ01. The sequence goes on along the minus strand of BPGJ01000001.1, from coordinate 251,730 downwards.
CGGTCTTGAAACGGAGGGGGTCCCGTCAGGCGGGACCCCCTCCGGACATGACTTCGGTCGTGTCCTGGGTCAGGAAGCCTTCTTGGCTCCGCTCGTCTTGGTCGAAGAGCTCGTCTTGGTCGAGAGCTCGTCTTGGATCCCGTGGCGGTGGCCTTCTTGGACGTGGTGCGTCCCGCCGTCTTGGAGGCAGGCTTGGTGGTCGCCTTGGGCTGGGTGGCCTTGGGCTCCTCCTTCGCCTCCTTGGAGGTGGCGGTCCGGGTCTTGGCGGCCGCCTTCTCCTCCAGCTCGACCGCTTCGGCGGTCTCGGGTCGGAAGTTGGCCCTCCAGGTCTCGAGCAGGTCCTCCAGCTGATCCCTCAGGCGAGTCACCTGGTCCTGCACCTGTTCGAGGTCCACCCGGGCGGCGATCTCGTCGAAGGGCTTGGTGTCCTTGAGGCGTGAGATCACCTGCTCCCCCTCCTTGGCCCAGCGGTCGAGCCACTGGTTGGCCTCCTCCCACTGGTCCTGAGCCGTGCGGCCGAGCCTCTCCTTGAGGTCGACCACCCGGTCCTTGGCGCTCTTGGCGACCGCCAGCGGCGCTCCTACCGCCGCATACAGATATTTCCTCGCTTCCATCTCGTTCCTCCTTGCTAGGTTTCTTCGGTCTCGCTTCCGGCCTCCACCAGCGCTCGATAGAGGTCCAACAGCACCTGCTTCTGCCTGGGGCTCAGCCGCCGATCGGCTTCGATCGCTTCTACCACCGTCGGCGGTTGCGAGCCCTGTTCGATCAGGCCGGCCCGTGAGTAGAGGGTCTCGGCGGATATCTCCAGCGCCCGGGAGATCCGTTTGAGGATCTCCGCCGATGGCTGTCGGATGCCCCGCTCTATCTGGCTGAGATAAGGATTGGAGACACCGGCCCGTTCAGCCAGGCGCCGCAGGGAGAGGTTGGCCCTCTCTCGCTGCTGCCGAATGAACGAACCCAGTTCGCTTCCGAATCCGTCGGAGCCTCTGCTCACAATTGCAAGCATAGTGCTTGCTGTTCACTTTTGCAAGCACATGCTTGCAGTCAGACGGGCCCAGCTCCGACCGCACTACCGATCAGGTAGGCGACCACACCACCCAACCCGGCGATCGCCAGGTTCTCCAAACCCGCCACCAGCGGGTTCCCGCGGGTGACCCTGGTCTTCGCCACTCCCACCCCGACGAGTGCCACCGCGGTGAGGATCGAGGCCCAGAGCAGCCCGGTGTTCACGTCGACCGCGAGCGCGAAGGGGAGGGCAGGCGGCAGCGAGCCGACCAGGAACAACAGCCCGGAGAAGGCCATGGCCTTGAACGGCGACCGCCGCTCCGAGTCGACCGCCCCGAACTCGAGGGCCTTCATCGCTTCCAGGAGGGCTCTGTCCGACTTGTCGAATATCGACACCACCGTGTCCAGGTCTTCGCCCTCGATGCCCATCGCCGCGAACATCTCCCTGAGCTGGGCCAGCTCCTTGTCCCGGTGATGGCGGATGTGGATCCTCTCCAACCTCAGCTCGGCGTCGAGGACCTCGTCTTGTGACTTGGTGGCCAGGAACTCTCCCGACGCCATCGACACCGCTCCTGCCACCGCTCCGGCGACCGCGGTGAGGAACACCTGGCGGGGATCGAGCCCTCCTCCCACCACTCCCGCCACCAACAGGAAGATGGAGACGATCCCGTCGTTGACCCCCAGGACGATGTCGCGCCAATACTGGCGGGTGGCCCCGATGTGGGGTTCGTAGGGAATCTCGCCGGTGTCGGCCTCGACCTCGGTGGCGTCGTCCACCCGTACCAGTCTACGGGCGGGACGGCTCTGGAGAACGAGTACCGTTGTCCTCTCCCGGAGAGAGAAGCTTGTCGGCGATGATCATCGTGATGAAGAGGGACGCCGGTCCCGCCGAGGTGGAAGCGGTAGTCGCCCGTCTCAGGGACCTGGGTTGCGACGCCCACGTGTCGAGTGGCCAGCTCCGGACGGTGATCGGCGCGATCGGCGACCGGGAGGTGATCCAACAGATCCCCTGGGAGGCCATGTCCGGGGTGGAGAAGGCCGTCCCGGTGCTCAAACCGTTCAAGTTCGTCAGCCGTGACTTCCAGCCGGACCCAACCATCATCGAGGTTCGGGGAGTGAGGATCGGCGACCCTTCCCAGTTCGTGACCATCGCAGGTCCGTGTGCCGTCGAGTCCCGGGACCAGCTGTTCCGGACGGCTGAGGCGGTCAAACGCGCCGGAGCCCAGGTGCTGCGGGGCGACGCTTTCAAGCCGCGGACCTCACCGTACTCCTTCCAGGGGTTGGGCGAGAAGGGCCTGGAGTTGCTCGCCGAAGCCCGGGAGGAGTTCGACATGCCGTTCGTCGCCGAGGTCCTCGACCCGCGGGACGTGGAGCTGGTGTCCTCCTACGCCGACATCCTCCGGGTCGGCACCCGGAACATGGCCAACTTCACCCTGCTGCAAGAGGTGGGCCGTCAGCCCAAACCGGTTCAACTCAAGCGTGGCTTCACCGCCACGGTGGAGGAGTGGCTCAACGCCGCCGAGTACATCTACAAGGAGGGGAACCATCAGATCATCATGGTGGAGAGGGGGATCCGCACCTTCGAGACGTCGGCTCGCAACACCCTCGACATAACCGCGGTGCCGGTCCTCAAGAACCTGTCCCACCTTCCGGTCGTGGTCGATCCCTCCCATGCCGCGGGTAGGAGGGAGCTGGTAGAGCCGCTCGCCCGAGCCGCGGTGGCGGTGGGTGCCGACGGCGTGATGGTCGACGTCCATCCCACCCCCGACACCGCGCTGGTGGACGGCGCCCAGGCGTTGCTCCCGTCGGAGTTCGCTGCCCTGATGGACGCGATCAGGGAGGTCGCCGCGGTGGTCGGCCGCCGAGGTTGAGATGGTCACCGTCGGATTGCTGGGGACCGGGCTGATCGGAACTTCGATCGGGATCGGGCTGGCGTCCCGGGGTTGGAAGGTGGTCGGCTGGGATCCCGATCCGGGCGCCCTGGCTCGAGCGGGGAGCATCGGCGGGATCACCCGGGCCGCCGATTCGTGGGAGGACGCGGTGGCGGTGGCCGACCTGGTGGTGCTGGCAGGTCCGGTCTCCGCCATCGTCGACACGTTGGGGCGGATCTCGACCCGGGCGGTGGTGACCGACGTCGCCGGGGTCAAGCGCCCTGTGGTCGATGCGGCCCGCCACCTGCCGCGGTTCGTCGGCGGACACCCGATGGCAGGACGTGAGGTATCCGGACCGGCCGGGGCGTCTGGTTCCCTCTTCCACGGTGCTACCTGGGTGATCACCCCGGAAGGAGCCGACCAGGACGCGGTGGACACGGTGGAGTCGATGGTCACCACGTTGGGAGCCGTCCCGGTGGAGATGTCGGCCGACGAGCACGACCGGGCGGTCGCCCTCTCCTCCCACCTCCCCCATCTGGTGGCGGCCGCCCTGGTGGGCGCGGTGGCAGACGACGGCGCGGCTCTCCGGCTGGCCGCGGGGGGCTTCCGGGACCTGACCAGGATCGCGATGTCGGATCCGGGTTGGTGGATCGAAGTGCTGCTCGCCAACCGGGAGGCCGCCGGCGCGGCGTTGGCGTCACTGGTCGCTCGTCTCGAGGCCCTCAGGGGCGCACTCGAGGCGGAGGACGGCGCCCGGTTGGGGGAGGTCCTGGCCTCGGCCCGGCGGGAACGGGCTGCGATGGGAGCGCCGGTGGCCACCGTCGGGGTCATCCTGGAGGACCGTCCCGGGGAGATCGCCCGGGTGGGTCACGCCCTCTCCGAGTCGGGTGTCGACCTGAGGGACCTCCAGCTCCGTCACGCCACCCACGGCGGCGGAGGCGTGTTGACCCTCTCGGTCAGATCGGAGGAACTCGCCGGGCTTCGCCGGGCCTTGATGGAAGAGGGTTTCTCGCTGCTCGAGACCCGCTGAGTTCAACCCCGGAGCAGCTCCACGGCGGCCGGTAGAGCCAGCCGGATCCCCACCTCCAGGCAGGCCTCGTCGAGCCGAAACGACGCCGAGTGGAGGTCGGTGACGGGACCCGAGTCGCGGCAGCCCAGACGGACCAACGCCCCGGGTGTCGCCTCCAGGTAACGGGCGAAGTCCTCGGCTCCCATCGAGAGTTGGGCACTGGTCACCGACTCGGGTCCGAGATGTTCGGCCGCCACTCCGGCGATCCGATCCACCACCGACGGGGAGTTGACCACCGGTGGAATCCCCCGCTGATAGTGGATCGTCGCCCGGGCACCCAGCGGATCGACTATCTCGGAGGTGAGTTTCTCCACCATCGAGGGGACCGAGTCCCAGAGGTCCCGGTCGGGGGTCCTCACCGTGCCCGACAGCTCCACCAAGGTGGGGATGACGTTGTCCGCGGTCCCTCCATGGATTCGCCCGAAGGCGACCGAAAGTGGTGCTCGCGGGTCGGTGAGCCGATCCAGCAGGGCCGGGAGCTGAGTGACGACCTGACCCGCCGCGTAGATCAGATCGACCGTGGCATGTGGACGAGCCGTGTGACCGCCGGGCCCTTCCAGGGTGACGTAGAACCGGTCGGCCGCCGCGGTGATCGGCCCGGACCCGCAATCCCACGGTGCCGGTAGGGAGGGTCGGGTCGACGTGGAAGGCGAAAGCCGCAGAAACCCCGTCCAGTACCCCCTCCCGCACCATCTCGTACGCACCACCCGGAAACGTCTCCTCGGCCGGCTGGAACACGACCCTCAGCCGGCCGGGGAGATCCGCTCGGGCCGCAGCCAGGGCCAAGCCGACCGCGATCGCCGCATGGGCGTCGTGGCCGCACGCGTGCATGACCCCGGGGACCTGGGAGGCGTAGGGACGGTCCTCCGGTTCGTCGATCGGCAGGGCATCGATGTCGGCCCGGAACAGAACCGTGGGAGGGCCGTCGCCGATGTCCACCACCAGGCCGGTCTTGGGGGTGCGGACCCGGGGGTTCAGACCGTTCCGCCGGAGGATGTCGGCGATCAGCTCGGTCGTGTGGAACTCCGCTCCGCTCAGCTCGGGAGAGCGGTGGAGGGTTCGTCTGACCTCGAGAGCCACCGGCAGGACGTCGGCGACCAGGTGTTCGACATCCATGGGGAGGGATCAGGCTAGTCCTCCGGGTGGCCTGTGCAGCCGGCCCGGCTACCTATCCTCCGTTCCCATGCCGCTCAGAGTCGCCGGTTCCCAGATCGACCTGGTCGTGGGTGACATCCAGGGAAACCTGGGTCGCATCGCCGAGGAGATGGCGTGGGCCGAGTCGGAGGGGGCCGACGTCCTCCTCCTTCCCGAACTGGCCGTCACCGGCTACCCGCCCGAGGACCTCGTCTACCGGCGCGACTTCGTGGTGGCCAGCCGAGAGGCGGTGGAAGAGCTGGCTGCCCGATCCGGCCGCACCACGGTGGTGGTCGGTTTCGTCGACTGGGCTGAAGACTCCGCCGCCGACGACGCGTTCTCCCGTCGGGTCGCCAACGCGGCCGCGGTGCTGGCCGGGGGACGGCTGGTCGGCGTGTACCACAAGGTCCTGCTACCCAACTACGGGGTGTTCGACGAGGACCGGACCTTCACTCCGGGTCGGCGTCCCGACCTGGTGTGGGAGATCGCCGGTGTCGGGTGCGGGGTGTCGATCTGCGAGGACATCTGGGTGGCGGACGGCCCCGTCGCCCGTCAGGCCGCCTCCGGCGCCCAGATCCTGCTCAACATCAACGGCTCGCCCTTCCATCGGGGAAAGGCTCGGGAGAGGGAGGCCATGCTCTCCGAGCGGGCCCGCCAGGCGGGGGCGCCGGTGGTGTACGTCAACCTGGTGGGGGGACAGGACGAGCTGGTGTTCGACGGTGCCAGCCTGGTGGTAGCGGCCGACGGGACGGTGGTGCATCGTTCCCCCCAGTTCACCGAGGACCGCTTCCTGGTGGAAGTGCCCCTGGCGGGAGAACCCGTCCGGCCCTGTTGCGTGGCTCCCCTCCTCGAGGAGACCGAGGAGATCTACCGGGCGCTCGAGGTGGGTCTGGGCGATTACGTCGAGAAGAACGGGTTCGAGTCGGTGGTGGTGGGCTTGTCGGGCGGAATCGACTCGGCTCTCACCGCGACCGTGGCGGTCGACGCCCTCGGTCCCGAGCGAGTGTGGGGGATAACCATGCCTGCCCGATTCAGCTCGGAGGGGTCGGTGGCCGACTCGAAACAGCTGGCAGCCAACCTGGGGATCCGGTTCGACGTCCTCGGCATCGATGGTGTGTTCCAGGCCTTCCTGGATTCCCTGGCGCCGGTGTTCTCCGGTACCCCCTTCGGCGTCGCCGAGGAGAACCTCCAGGCCAGGATTCGAGGGGCGGCGTACTGATGGCCGTCTCGAACAAGCACGGACCGATGGTGGTGGCCACCGGCAACAAGAGCGAGATGGCGGTCGGATACGCCACCCTGTACGGCGACATGGTGGGCGGCTTCGCGGTGCTCAAGGACGTGTTCAAGACGGTCGTGTACCGGCTGGCCCGGTGGCGCAACCGCGACCGCGAGGTGATACCGGAGGCCATCCTGCGCAAGCCACCCTCGGCCGAGCTCAGGGAGGGTCAGCTGGACACCGATTCGCTACCGCCCTACGACCTGCTCGACCCGGTCCTGGAGCGCTACATCGAACGGGAGATGAGCGCCGAGGAGATCGTGGGGGAGGGGTTCGACCGCGATCTGGTCCGCAAGGTGATCGCGATGGTGGACCGCAACGAGTACAAGCGTCGCCAGGCCCCGCCGGGAGTCAAGATCACCACCAAGGCTTTCGGTCGGGACCGCAGGATGCCGATCACCAACCGATGGGCTCCCAGGTGAAGATCCTGGTCGACGGCCGCCCGTCGGACGTCGTCCCGGCGACCGATTCCACGGTGATGCGAGGCGACGGCGTCTTCGAAGCGATCCGGTCGTATCGGGGTCGACTCTTCGCCCTCGACGAGCACCTGGCTCGCCTGGCCCACAGCGCCCAGATGATGGAGATCGACCTGCCCGACGGCGTGGCGGATTGGTGTGAGCAGGTCGCCTCGGCCGGGGGCGACGGGATCGTCAGGGTGGTGGTGAGCCGGGGAGATGCGCTTCCGGGCACTCGGAGCCGCCCCCGCTGCATCGTCGTCCACCATCCCCTCCCCGCCTCCCGGATACGCACCCTGGAACCCGTGGCCGCCCCTTGGCATCCGGCGGGAAGACCCTGGGAGCTGGCCGGCGCCAAGACCACCTCGTACGGCCCCAACCTCGCCGCAGGGAGAGAGGCTCGGCGGAGAGGCGCCGACGACGCCCTGCTGGTCTCCGACCGAGAACGTGGTGTTGGAGGGTCCGACCTTCAGCGTTGCATGGGTGGTGGATGGCGTGTTGGAGACTCCCGCCCTGACCCTCGGGATCCTCGACTCGATAACCCGGAGGCGGGTGCTGGTTCTGGCCGAGGACATGGGGATCCGTATCGAAGAGGGGGTCTTCCCCGCCGAACGCCTGGCGGATGCCTCCGAGGTGTTCGTCATGTCCACCGTGAACGAGGTCGCCTCCCTCACCAGGGTGGGGCCCTGGGTGTTCCCCGGCGGCCCGATGGCCTCTGCACTGATCGAGGCTTTCCGTTCCATGGTGGCTTCGGAGCTCGGGTTCGACGGGCCGGGCCGCTAACCTGCCTCGGAGGGCGGAGGCGTTGCCAACCAGAAGGAGGCCCGCTGTGATTTCCATCCGCCGGTTCGTTTACCTCGTTTTGGTCCCGGTCGCTCTGGCCGCATGTGACAGCCCCGAGACCGGCCTGACCACCACCACCGCGGTGGTCGCCCAGCCGCCCACCACCATGACGACCACCACCACCACCACGACCACCACCGTCGCCGCCGAGGAGGCCGAACCGGTCACCGAGTGGGAGGTGGTGGTCCGATCCTCCAGCGACCAAGGGGAGGTGCTGTGGGTGGTGATACCCCCCGGGAACTACAACGAGAACTCATTGGAAGGTCTGTTGGCGACCATCGTCGAGGAGACCCCCGGTCCGGTGTGGGAAGTCCACGTCTTCGACGATCCGGGTGCCCTGGAAGCCGCTCGGGTGGAGGAGGCCCAACGGACCGAGGAGCAGCAGACTCTGGTCGACCAACACCATCTGGTCAGTCTCGTGGAGGGCAACGTCGTGCGTTTCCAGGGGCCGTTCGCCGACTCCGGGGAGTTCATCCTCGGTTCCTAGAGGATGGCGGTGGCCACAGCCAGGAAACCGGCGAAGCCGAGCAGGTCGGTGGCGGTGGTCAGGAACAGGTTGGAGCCGAGGGCAGGGTCGAATCCCAGGCGCCTCAACGCCAGGGGGATGCCGGCTCCGGCCAGTCCGGCCAGGATGAGGTTGCCCCAGGCGGCCAGCAGCATCGCGGCGCCGACCTTGACGGGATCCTGACCCCGTAGGGCGGCCATGGTGGCTCCCAGGCCGCCCGAGAGGAGGCCGATCACGAGCCCGTTGATCACGCCGATGCGCATCTCTCTTCCCAGGACCCTCCGGACCTCCCCCCCCGGGATGCCGCCCGACGCCAGGGCCCGGATCACCACCGCCAGGCTCTGAGCGCCGGCGTCACCGCCTATGCGGGCCACCAGCGGCATGAGGGAGGCCAGGACCACGAAACGGTCGAGGGTGGGCTCGAACCAGCTCACCGCCAACACGACCGTGCTGGACAACACCACGTCGAAGGCGATCCAGGGGAGACGGTTGCGCACCGACCGTCGGACCGGCAGGTAGACGGAGTCCTCGGCTGCGGTACCCATCGCCACCGCGAAGTCCTCCGACGCTTCCTCCTGCACGGCTCCGAGTACGGCGTCGGTGGTGACCATGCCGACCAGCTTTCCCTCGTCGTCGACCACCGGCAAGGCGGCCAGGTGGTACCGCCGGATGAGTTCGGCCACCTCTTCCCGGTCGGTGTGGGTGTGGACCGCGACCGGGTTCCGTATCATCGCCTCGTCCAGCCCGGCTCCGGGACGCAGGAACACCAGGTCCCGGAACGACAGGACTCCTTCCAGCCTCCCCTGCTCGTCGACGATGTACACGTACGACATGTTCTCCAGCTCTTCGTGGAGGACCCGGAGTCGCTCGATGGCCTCCCCGGCGGTCATCCCGACCGGCAGCACGGCGATGTCGGTGGTCATCAACCCGCCCGCCGAGTCCGGCGGGTAGGCGAGGAGCTGTCGGACCTCGGTGGCTTCCTCGTCGGGGAGCAGCTCGAGCAGGGACTCGACCGTCTCGGGGTCTTCGATCTTGGCGAGGACGTCTGCGGCTTCCTCCGGGGACATCTCGGCCAGGACTTCGGCGGCGTCGGTCACCGGTAGGTCGAGGAGCAGGTCGGCAGCCAGGTCGTCTCGGAGCTCCTCGAGCAGCTCGGCCGCGTCGTCGGTGTCCAGCTCGGTGAGCAGCTCGGCGGCGACCTCGCCGGATAGGGCCTCGAGGATGTCGGCCGCGTCGCCCGGATGGGCTTCGGCCAGCGCCGACCACTCCTCCACGTGGTCCTCGAGGTAGTCCTCGACGTCCTCCGGCTGGCGCCGCGCGATCGACAGGAGGAGACGAGCCAGTTCGCGGGGGCTTCTCAGTCGCAGCTTCATGGGTGGTGGGCGACCGAGGGTACCCGGCGGGTCAGCCCCGGAACGGTCGCACCGCCCTCACGGTCACGGTGAAGGTGCCTCCCGGCGCCTGATAGGTCACGGTGTCCCCGGGGCTGGCCCCGAGCAGGGCCTTTCCCAGTGGACTCTCCGGCGAAGCGAGGAGTACCCCTGGTCTGCGGTTCTCGGGGGAAGCCACGAAGTACTCCAGCTCGTCGCCGTCCTCGTCGACCACCGTCACCAGAGAGCCGATCTCCACCTTCCCGGTGTCGGCGACCTCCCTCACCTCGGCGGTGGCCAGCAGCTCCTCCAGCTGACGGATCCGCGCCTCCATGAGTCCCTGCTCGTTCTTGGCGGCGTCGTAGTCGGCGTTCTCGCGGATGTCGCCGTGGGACCGGGCCTCCTGGATGCGGGCCTCGATTTGGGCGCGTCCTTCGGTCTTCAGGTGCTCGAGCTCGGCTCGGAGCTTCTCGTATGCGTCGGGCGTGAGGAAGGTAGCCATGAGAGGAATGGGGGATCGGGGCTTCCCGGAGACGTCAGCTTAGCGGCGCCGGCCCGGAGACCGGCATCCCGGGCTCAGGTCGGGGCTCCCGGGGCAGGCCCAGGACCCTCTCGGCCAGCGCGTTCTTCAGGATCTCGTCGGTGCCGCCGGCGATCCGCATCCCGGGACCGGCGAGGAAGAGGCTCGACCACCGCGACCGGTCGGTCGTGCCGGCCGGTCCCAGCCCGTCGACCACCAGGGACCCCGCCCTGATCACCAGATCGGCGAGACCCAGCTTGGCGGCGGACCCTTCCGCGGTGGGGATCTCTCCTCCGGCCAGCCGGGAGATGATCCGCTGGGTCATGAACCGGAGCACCTCTCCTCGAACGAACAGGTCGACCGTTCGGCTCCGGATGGTCGGACGGGCCAAAGCCTCCGCTCGGCGAAGACGATCCACGATCGCCTCGAATGCGCCCTCCACTCCGATCAACGCCCGGCCGATGGCGAGACGTTCGTACATCAGGGTGGTGAGAGCCACCGTCCAACCGGCCCCCACCTCTCCGATCACCCCGTCGTCGGGTATCCACGCACTATCGAAGAAGACCTGGTTGAAGCCGGCCGTGCCGGTCATCTGCACCAGAGGTCGGACCTCGACGCCCGGCTGCCGCATGTCGATCACGAAGTAGGTCAGCCCTCGGTGTCTGGGAGCCTCCGGGTCGGTACGGGCCAGCAGAAGACCCCAGTCGGCCAGATGAGCCACCGAAGTCCAGACCTTCTCCCCTTCCACCGCCCATCCGTTCCCCCGACGCACGGCCCTGGTCTTCACCGCGGCGAGGTCGGAACCCGCGGCGGGTTCGCTGAACAGCTGGCACCAGATCTCGTCGCCCCTGAGGAGGGGAGGCAGCCAGCGCCGCTTCTGGTCGGCGCCACCCCAGGTGATCAGGGTGGGACCGGCCATGCCCAAGCCGATCTGGAAGACGTCGGTGGGGAGCCGGTAGCGAGCCGCTTCCTGGGCCCACACGATCTCGTGGACGGGCCCCAGCCCCCTCCCTCCGTATTCGATGGGCCACGAGATCCCCGCCCACCCTTCCTCGGCCAAGAGGCGCTGCCAGGTGCGGGACTCCTCCAGGTCGACGGTCGCCTCGGAGAAAGGAACGGGAATGTCCCCTGGGTCGCGCCTTGGAGCATGGGCCTCCAACCAGGCACGGGCCTCGACCCGGAACGCTTCTAGGCCGTCGACGGCATCCACCGCGCCCAGGCTAGGCAGGTACGGGACGTCCAACGGGTAGCGTTGAGGGGATGGAGCCGAGACTCACCCGCTACTCCCACGGGGCCGGCTGAGCCTGCAAGCTCGGGCCCACCGAGCTGGCGCAGGTCCTGCGTCCACTGAGAGATCATCCGGCGACTTCCGGCCCGGCGGTGTTGGTCGGGCTGGGAGACGACGCCGGGGTGGCCGTGCTGCCCGACGGGACCCTGCTGGTGGAGTCGGTCGACTTCTTCACCCCGGTGGTGGACGACCCCTACCAGTGGGGTCGGATCGCCGCGGCCAACGCGCTGTCGGACCTGTACGCGATGGGAGCCACGCCGTTCGTGGCCCTCCAGCTCGTCGCTTGGCCCCGGGAGGAGCTCGGGTTCGACCTCCTGGAGCAGGTGGTGAGGGGCGGTGCAGACGTCATGGCCGAGGCGGGCTGCACCCTGTTGGGCGGCCACTCGATCGACGATCGGGAACCCAAATACGGGTTCGCGGTCACCGGGACGGCCCGCCGGGTGGTCACCAAACAGGGCGCCTCTCCCCGGGGACCGGCTGGTACTCACCAAACCGGTGGGCACGGGGATCGTGTCGACCGCCATCAAGGCGGGTGAATGCCCACCGGAGGTAGCTGCGGCGGCGGTGGCCACCATGGCCACCCTCAACCGGGCTGCCGCCGAGACGATGCTGGAAGTCGGAGTGCACGCGGCTACCGACGTGACCGGGTTCGGCCTGCTCGGCCACCTCCACGAGCTGCTCGTGGCCTCCGGGGTGGATGCCCGGGTGGGTGTCTCTTCGGTGCCGGTGCTCGACGGGGCCTGGGATCTGCTCGACAAGGGTATGTACCCCTCCGGGTCGGCCCGAAACGTAGCCGCGGTAACCCCGCACCTGGCGGGAGAGGCGTCCAACCGGGAGGTCCGCATGTTGTGTGACGCCCAGACTTCTGGGGGACTCCTGATCGCGGTGGGCGTCGACCGGGTCGAGAGGCTGCTCGACCGGCTCGAGGCCCGGGGGGTGACGGCGGCGGTGGTGGGGGAGGTGCTGGAGGGCGACGGCGGGTACATCTGGTTGGCGCCGTAGCATGACGGTCCGTGGACCTGTCCATCTTCGAAGCCGAGGGACTGACCCCGCATAGCTGGTCGAACGGGCCGGGGGACGTATACGGCTGGCATTCCCACCCCTACCACAAGGTGCTGCTGTGCGTGTCGGGGTCGATCACCTTCCACACGCCGGATGGGGACGTCCACCTCGAGGCAGGCGACCGGCTCGACCTGCCGGCGGGAACCCGACACGCCGCGACGGTCGGCCCGGACGGGGTCACCTGCTGGGAGGCTCATCGGGAGATGGGCGAGTGACCGAACGCCTCGAGGCGATCGCCGCGGCGCTGTCGATTCCGACCGCCCGTCGCCACGTGTTCCTGTGCGCCATGCAGACCACCCCGAAGTGCGCCGACTACGAGACCACCGCCGAGGTTTGGCGGTACTTGAAGAAGCGGCTCAAGGAGCTGGGTCTCACCTCGGCCCCACCCCCGTGGCAAGGCACCGACGCCTGGGCCCCGGTCGAGCCGGGTGGAGGGTCGGTGCTGCGCTCCAAGGTCGACTGTCTGAGGATCTGCGAACAGGGTCCGATCGCGGTGGTCTACCCCGAGGGGATCTGGTATCGGGGGGTCACGGTGGAGGTGATGGAGGAGATCATCCAGTCTCATCTGATCGGGGGTCGCCCGGTGTGGAGCCACGTCTTCGTCCGTACCGGCTCCGAGGTGGACGACTGATGCGTCTCTGGGGCCTCTATCTGGGCTGGCGGCTGTTGGGGTCTCCTCCCCGCCCTTCCTTCCCCCCCGGCCAGCGACACCCGTGGAGGGTTCCGGCCAGGACGGTGTACGTGGGCGACCGCGAAGTTCCGGTGCGTCTGGCGGGCCCGGAAGGGGGGCGGCCGCTCCTCCTGCTCCACGGTCTGGGAGGTTCCTCGATCGTCGAGTGGTACCCCGGTGGGTTCCAGGTTGCGCCGACCGGTTCCGGCTGGTGATGCCCGACCACCGCAATCATGGTCTGGCTCGCCGCACGGTGGAGCGGTTCGAGATCGCCGACCTGGCCGACGATGCGGCGGGGACGTTGGCGGCCCTCGGGATCGGGGCCGGTGACGGTGGTGGGGTTCTCGATGGGTGGTGCGGTCGCCCAGGAGCTGGCCCGCCGCCACCCCCACCTGGTGGACGGGCTGGTCCTGGTGGCGCCCCTATGCCAACCCGTCCCCCGCGGCTCGGGTGCTCCTGCGAATCGGTGTAGCCCTGGTGCGGGCATGGGAGCGGCTGACCGGACTCGGCCACGCCCGAGGGTGAGGGCCGCCTATCTGATTCGCCTCCGGGGCGGTGGCGCCGGAGCATCGGGCCTTCGTCTGGGAGGAGAGCCACCGGCGGGACCCGGAAGGCGGCGCCGTGGCTGCCTGGGCGCTGCTCCGGTTCGACTCCTCGGGATGGGTGGGCCGGTTGGGCGTCCCTACCATGGTGATCGTGCCGACCAGCCGATCAGTTGGTCCCTCCGATGCAGCAGTACCGGCTGGCCGCCGGTCTGCGCCGCGTAGAAGTGGTGGAGCTGGTGGGCGCCCGTCACGAGGCGCCCTGGACCCACGCCGACGAGATAGCCGAGGCGATCGGCCGTTTCGCGGCGTCGTCAGGCGGTCGAGTCTCCCTCGGAGCCGAGGAGCCGGATCGCGACCACGACCAACCCCACGACGATGAGAACGAGTAGCAGTTTCCTCATACCCTGGATCCTAGGCAGCATCCTGGTCTTGTTGGCCGCCTGCGGCGGTGGTCCCGGCGGGACCACCGCCCCGACCACGGTGCCTACCACTACCATCCTCTCCACCACTACCACCACCACCGCAGCCACTACCACCATCACCCCGACGACTTCGACCACCACCGTCGTCACCTCGACCACCGCGCCCGATGCCACGGTGGTGTCGGTCACCGTGTCAGGAGACCGAGTGGACGGCCCCGGTCGGGTACGAGTGAAGCTGGGGGAGGAGGTCCGGCTCGAGGTGGCGGCCGACCGGTCCGACGAGGTCCACGTTCACGGCTACGACCTGTACGCCGACGTCTCGCCGGACTCGCCCGCGGTGATCGTCTTCACCGCCGACGTGCCCGGCATCTTCGAAGTCGAGCTGGAATCGGCCCATCTGCCGCTGGTGGAGCTGGAGGTGGCTCCCTGACCCCTGTCGACCTGCTCTTCCACGGCATCGGAGGGCGGCAGGACCTGCCGGTGCCGCTCTCGTTCTTCGTCGGCGCCTCCGCCGCGGTCCTCCTGGTCTCCTTCGGGCTCCTGGCGGTGGCCTGGCCCAAACCCCGCTGGCAGGATCCTTCCACCGGGGGAAGGACCATCGGCTTCCCGGTGAGGACGGTCCGGGAGGGCCTGGCATGGGTCGGGATCCTGGGGCTGGGGCTGACCATCGTGTCGGGTCTGATCGGCCCCGACAACCCGGCCCGCAACCCGGCGCCGGTCCTGGTGTTCGTGGTCTTCTGGCTGGTGGTGCCGTTCTTCTCGGCGCTGGTGGTCGACGTCTACCCGGACCTTTGGACCCGCCTGGCTCGATGGGCTGGACTGGGGGGCCGTCCCGATCCCGGTTCGAGTCTCTGGCCGGCTACCGGCGCCTTCGTGGCTTTCACCTGGCTGGAGCTGGTGTCACCCGACACGGGTCCCCGTGCCCTGGCTTTGGCTGCGGCCGCCTACACCGCCTACCTGATGTTGGTGGGTTGGCGTTGGGGGGCCGAAGCCGTGGGCAGGTTCGACGGGTTCCGGGCCTACACCCGGCTCCTGGCCCGGATGGCCCCCTTGGAGTTCACCGCCCGGGGAATCGTTTGGCGGGGTTTCCTCAAGGGGCTCCCCCAGGTGGAGGAAAGGCCCGGACTGGTCGGGTTGGTGGTGGCGATGATCGGCACCGTCACCTACGACGGGCTGTCGGCCACCCCGTGGTGGGACTCCGTGGTGGCCGCTCCGGGTCGGAGGCTGCTGGGCGCTCTCGGCCGGCTCGGCGCCGACGTCGCGGTGGGCACCGCCGGACTGCTGGGGATCACCGTCCTGATCGGCCTGGGGTACCTGGCGGCGTGCTGGGTAGCTGCCCGGATGGGGGGAGGGGACCCGATCCGGGTGGCGCAGCGGTTCGCTCACAGTCTGGTCCCGATCGGGTTCGCGTACGCCTTCGCCCACTACTTCACCCTGATCGCCTTCGAGGGTCAGCTCCTGATCTCGACCCTCTCGGACCCGTTCGGCCTGGGATGGGACCTGTTCGGCACCGCCGACCGGAGCATCGACTTCACATGGCTGTCACCCGACGCCGTGTGGTATCTGCAGGTGGCGACCATCGTGGCCGGCCACGTAGCCGGAGTCGTGTTGGCCCACGACCGGGCCCTGGCCGACTTCCCGCCGGACGTGGCGGTCAGGACCCAGTACGCCATGCTGGTGCTCATGATCTTCCTGACCGGCCTCGGGTTGGCGATCCTCGCCGCGGGGTGACGATGGTGTGGCTGGCCCACGGCTCGGGGATCGACGACCTCGCCTGGTTCGTCCTCCCTCTGCTGGTCGGGTTCCTGGTGCTGCGTTGGGCCGAGCGTCGAGCCAAGGCCCGTAGGGACGACGAGGGCGAGGACGGCGGATAGGTCGTCTATCCTGCGGCGCCGATGTCGGATCTCCTCGCCTCCGCGTCCCAGGCCCTGGGCGTACCCGAGCCGCTGGTGAAACGCTCGGCAGAGGCCCGGGCCAAGGCCAACGGCGTGGCCCCAGAAGACGTGCTCCGAGCCTGGGCTGGGGGAGGTGCAGTGGCGGCTCCCCCCCGGGAGGCCCCCCCGGTCGAGGAGGCGCCCGCCGAGCCGACCACGGAGGTCGAGGCCCCGCCCCCCGAACCCGAGCCGGCTCCGGCGGCTCCTGCACCCCCGCTACCCCAAGTGGAGCTCACCGCCGAGGAAGAAGCGGTGCCCGAGGAGGTCGAACCCGCACCTCTCGGAAAGAGGATCCGGGTGGCAGGACGGGCCGGGGCCCTGGCGGGTGTGGCCGCGGCCCTGGTGGTCGCGGTGGGCACCGCAGCCTGGACCCTGCCCCGGGCCACGGTGGTCGGATCGGAGGGCGACTGGACCGCAGCTTTCGAGGCGATACCGGGCTGGCTGGTGCTGGTGCATGGTCTTATCGGCGCTGCCCTGGGTGTGGTGTTCGCCGGCCTCACCCGCTGGGCCACCGGCTGGATGGCTCCGGGAATGGGGCTGGTGTCCTCCCGAAAGGTGACCGTGATCACCGGCTTCGGGGTGGGTCTGGTCGGGGGTGCGTTGATCGGGGGCGTGCTGGCCGGTTCGGGGGTGGACAACGAGGGCGTGGTCTCGGTTCCGGTGTTGGGTGGTCTGATCTGGTCGGTGCTGGGATGGGCGGCCCTGGGATGGGCGGTGGGCGCTGCGGTGCAGGCCGTGGGAGTACCCGAGGGGGTGGAGGCCGACGAGGAGGTGGAGACCGTACGCCGCCGCCTGGTCACCGCGTGGTCCGTCCCGGTCACGGCCATCGTCGGGATCCTCCTGCTGGTGCTCCCCTTGGCGTGGGTGTTCATCAGCTATCCGGAGTGGGCACCGGCCTGGGGATCTTCGTGGCCGGTTCGATCCTCGGGTTCTCCGGACTGGCAGCCTCCCGACCCGGGATGCGGATTTCCCTGGCCGACTTCCTGATGGCAGCCGCGGGTATCGGGACGGTGGTGCTGATCGTGGTCGCCGTGCTGGCGGCCCGGGGCGGGCGGCCACCACGGGGAGGAGCCTCCCGGCCGAAGGAGGAGGCGGCCGTCCTGGTCGTCTGAGCGGCTCAGCCGTCGTCGATCGCCAACGCCCGGCCGTCCGTCGAGTCGGAAGGTGACCACCACCGGATGCTCCGGTGACGGAGATGGTCCCGCAGGTGGGGGAGAGGGAAGGCGTATCGTCCGTCCGGGTCGGGGGTCAGGTGGAGACGCTCTCCGTCGGTGGTGATCACGGTGAACGAACGGACGCCGGTGAGGTCGCCGTCCACTTCCACCACCACCCCCCTCACGGTGCGGGTCGCCCCGCTGCACGCCGCGAGGGCGGCCAACAGGAGCGGCCGTCAGGAGCGTTCGACCAGCTGCCGCTCGATGGCGTCCCAGGCTCTCTCCTCCCGGTACCAACGGACCCACAGACGGAGGATCACCCCCAGCAGGTAGAAACCGCCCCCGATCTTCATGATCAGCCCGGCGATGGTCTGGTCGGCGACCGGGAGTGAGATCCCCAGGTGAGGGGCGCGTCGCCGTAGGACGGGCTAGAGCACGGTGTCGGAGAAGGTGAGGAACGAGGCGGGAACGGTGGGGATGATGGTGGCCAGGAAGAGGTAGAACATCGCCATCGGGGTCGACATGCGGGGCATCTCCCGTCCCGGGGGGAAGATCCGGGCCCAGAAGGCCACACCGGTGAGGAACATGACCAGATGAGCTGCCAGGTGGGCGAACTCGGACCTGGCCTGGAGCTCGATCGCCTCCGGCCAGTGGATCGCCACCAGGACGCCGTTGAAGGCGACAGAACGCCCCACCGGGTGGGTCGAGCCAGGCGACGAGGCGCCGGGGCCATGGCTCCCCGGACGAGCCCGATCCACCAGCCAGCGGGGCGCCCCCGAGCAGGAGGAGCGGGAGGCACCACGTAGCCGATGAGCATGTGCTCCAGCATGTGGACCGACAACAGGGGTGTCCTCGGCCAGGTCGTGGAGGGGCCAGAGGGCCGACACCGCGAGGACCGCCAGACCCCGAGTACCAGGCGGCCCAGCGTGCCCGGGGTGCGGGTGGCGGGGTGGGGTCGACCAGGGGTCGGAGACGCCGTTCGGCCCACCACCAGCCGCCACCGAGGGGCGACCAGCAGCGCCAGCACCTCCCCGTGGAGGTGGAACGGCGGCAGCGGATAGGTGGGTTGCATCACCCCCAATCTTGGTCCCGGTCGGGGTTTAACGAGTCATCCGGTGATGGCGATGATCCCGAAGGAGGCCCAACACCACCGCGTACAGGAAGATCGCGAGCAGGAATCCGCCGGTGAAGAACTGGGAGAGGGTGGTCTTCTCGAAGCGGAGGTGCATGTACCAGCCGATCACCATCACGAACTTGAGGAACGACAGGATCACCAGCATGGGGCCGTCCCACCCCTGCATGTCGACCGCCCGGTCGATGTAGAACAGCGAGACCTCGATTGGCGGTGATCACCGCCAGGACGATGGCGATCTGCACGTACTGTCTGGGGGTGGGATGGTGGTGGTGTCCGGTGTTCTCGGCCATGGTCTCACACCGCTGACAACAGGTAGACGAGGGTGAAGATGACGATCCAGATGATGTCGACGAGAGTGCCAGTAGAGGCCGACCAGCTCCAGGTTGAGGCCCCGGCGCTCCGATAGGCCACCCTGGCGGAGGGAGATGCCGAACAGGCTCAGCAGCATGAGCACCCCGATCGCGACGTGGGTCCCGTGGAACCCGGTGAGGACGTAGAACGACGACGCCGCCGGGTTGGTGGTGAGGGTCATGCCGTGCTCGACCACGAACTCGGTGAACTCGAACACCTGCCCGCCGAGGAACACCGAACCCAGCATGGCGGTGGCCAGCAGCCAGGTGCGGGGTGGCGTACAGGTCTCCCCGGGAGAGGGCGTTGTGGGCCAGCACCATGGTGAGGGAGCTCATCAGCAGGACGAAGGAGCTGATCGAGGTGAAGGGGATGTCGTAGATCTCCCGCGGCTCTACCCCGGGGAAGTCGGTGGCTCCGTAGAGCAGATAGTTGGTGATCAGGGCGCCGAAGAAGAGGAACTCGGAGCTGAGGAAGATCCACATCCCCAGCTTGCGGTTGTCGATGCCGGTCGACTCGTGCTCGATGTGGGCTGCGGTGTCGGCCATCAGTGGGCTCCCGCCGGTTCGGGTTCCTCCAGCGGCTCCAAGCTCCAGCCGATCAGGGCGGCCACGGTGATCACCGCCCCCAGGACGATGAGCAGCTTGCCCACCAAAGGTGGTGTGCCAGATGATCCCGTACGCCACGATGGGGATCCCCGCAGCGGTGAGGATGGGGGAAGTAGGACGGGTTGGGCAGGTGGATCGGCTCCGGCGGGTTGAGCCCTTCGTGTTCCAGGCGAAGCCCAGGAGCTCGTCCGGCGTCGGGCCGCCTGACCGCCCGGCCCTCTTCGTCCTCGGTTGTACTTCATGTGCCAGAAGTCGTCGAGGGACCGGACCACCGGAGGAGTCGCGAAGTTGTACTCCGGCGTGGGGTTGGGGATGGTCCACTCGATGGTGCGGGCGTCCCAGGGGTCGATCCCGGAGAGCGCTCCCCGGCGTCGGGACCACGTCCAGTTGACGATGAACACCAGGATGGCGAGGGCGATGATGAAAGAACCGATGGTCGAGACCAGGTTCCAGGTGCCGAGGCCCATCTCGGGGGCGTAACGCCAGGTCCGCCGCACCATGCCCTGGAGGCCCAGCCAGTGCATGGGTGCGAAGGTGAGGTTGAAGCCGATGAGCTCAGCCAGAATTGCAGCTTGCCGAGGCGTCTCGTTCATGACGCGGCCGTAGACTCTTGGGAACCAGTAGTAGAGCCGGCGAAGACCCGAAGACCGCCCCGCCGAACAGCACGTAGTGGAAGTGGGCGACGATGTAGTAGGTGTCGGTCTGCTGGCAGTCGGACGGCACGATGGCGTGGGTGACGCCCGAGAGACCGCCGATGACGAACATCGCGACGAACCCGACCGCGAACAGCATCGGGGTGGTGAATCTGATCGTCCCCCCACATGGTCCCCAGCCAGTTGAAGATCTTCACGCCGGTGGGCACGGCGATCGCCATGGTGGACAGCCCGAAGCCGCCGGCCACCGGGGTCCGATCCCGAGGCGAACATGTGGTGGGCCCACACGCCCGAAGCCCAGGAAGCGCGATAGCCACGCCCGCGAACACCACGAACGGGTAGCCGAACAGCGGCTTCCGGCTGAACACCGGCAGCACCTCGGAGACGATCCCCATCGCGGGCAGGATCAGGATGTAGACCTCGGGGTGGCCGAAGAACCAGAAGAGGTGCTGCCACAGGACCGGGTCGCCGCCGTCGACGGTTGGAAGAAGTGTGGCGCCGAAGCTGCGGTCGAACATGCACCATGAACAGCGCCACCGCGATGATCGGGAGGGAGAAGAGCAGCAGGAAGTGCCACCACCAGGGTCATCCAGGCGAAGACCGGCATGCGCATCAGGCTCATGCCCTGGGCCCGCATGTTGACGACGGTGACGATGAAGTTGACGCGACGAGTCGAGCGATGCGAGGCCGAGGATCTGCAAGCCCAGCGCCCAGAAGTCGATCGCCGGCCCGGGCGAGTAGAAGGGCCGGCGTTGGGTGCGTATCCGAACCACCCGCCGTCGGGGCGCCGCCGAAGAAGCACGCTCAGTCAGGAAGACGCCACCGAACAGGAAGCACCAGAAGCTGAACGCGTTGAGCCGGGGGAACGCCACGTCCCGGGCGCCGATCAGGAGCGGGAGAGGTAGTTGCAGAAGGCGGCGCCAGCGGCATCACGAACGAGGAAGATCATCGTGGTGCCGTGCATGGTGAACAGCTGCGTTGTAGCTCGGCGCGGTGAGGACTCCGGCCGTTAGGCCGCGGCCAGCTGGATACGGAGGGCCAGGGCCTCGAGCCCCCGAGAAGAAGAACACGAAGGCGGTGTAGCCGTACATGATCCCGATCTTCTTGTGGTCGACCGTGGTGATCCACGACCACAGGCCGGTGGTGGCGGTCGGACGCCGGAAGATGGTGGCGGCGGCTCGAGCTGTCGTGGTGGTCATCGGCTCACTCCAGGGTCTTCAACCATGCGATCAAATCCTCGATCTCTGCAGCCGTCAAACCCAGGTCGGGCATGAAGGAACCCGGTTTGGCCTTCGGGGGGTCGGCCAGCCACTGGCGCAGGGCCTCGTCGTATGGTAGGCCCTCGTAGGGGAAGGCCGCGCCGGCGAACACCTCCCGATCGGCGAAGTGGGTCAGGTTCGGACCGTTGAACGCCTCTTCGGGCACGATGTTGGTGAACGAGGAGTCGGGGCCGTAGTCCACGGTGTGGCACTGGGTGCATCCCCGGTTGAGGAACACCTGCAGTCCTTGGTAGGCCTGGGTTCCCTCCTCGGGGGGTGTGGCCGGCTGCTGCTGGGCGGCCAGCCACGCTTCGAACTCGGCGGGGGGCACCGCCCGGACCCGGGCCCGCATCAGCGAGTGGGACAGCCCGCAGAACTCGGCGCAGTGACCCCAGTAGAGGCCGGGCTGGTCGGCCTGGATCCGCAGCAGGGTGGTCTGGCCGGGGACCACGTCCCGTTTCCCGTTGAGCTTCGGCACCCAGAAGCTGTGGATCACGTCGTCTGAGGTCATCTCGAGGCAGACCTCCCGGCCGGCCGGTATGACCAACACGTTGGCGGTCTCCACCCCGGAGTCGGGGTAGCGGTACTCGAACCACCACTGATGGCCGATCACCTCCACGGTGATGGCGTCCTCGCCGCATTCGGTCAGGTCGAAGAGGGTTCGGAGGGTGGGGACCGCGATCACCGCCAGGATCAGGGCCGGCACCACCGTCCAGGCCACCTCCAGTTTCGGACTGCCGTGGATCTGCTTGGGTTCGCGGCGACCCTCCCGGTCCCGGAACAGGAAAACCGCCGCCAGGATCCCACCTTGGACCACCACGAAGATGCCCGCCGCGATCCAGAACACCAGCCAGAACAGGTCGTCGATCTGCCGGGCGAAGGGCCCGGCCGGTTCCAGGGAGTCGAGCGGGGCGTCGGGGATGTCGACCAACGAACAGGAGGCAAGGGTCAGCCCCACGAGGACGGGACCGACCCATCTCGACAGCAGCCCCCACCGGGGAGGCGGCGGCGGGTGGACCATGCGCCGCATCATACGGATCGCCCCCGGTGAGGACCAAGCCGGCTCACCCCGACACCCCGTCGAGGGCTTTCTCGAGCTCGTCGGTCGACACCACCCCTTCGAAGCGCCGGTGGATCGACCCCTGGGAGTCGACGACGAACACCCACGGCTCGGAAGGCAGGCCCCATTCCTCCACCGCCGGTACCACCCGGAGACCTTCGGGGCCGGCCTGGAGGTTCTCGTATATCTCGACGTGGACCACGTCCAGGTCGGGGCGATCGGCGGCGACCTGTTTCACCACTTCGAGGACTGGTCCACAGGTGGCGGTCTGGCAGAAGGCGGGGGTGGCGAACACGATCACGGCGGGTGTTCCGTCGGTGACCGCCTCGGCGACGGTGGACTGATAGAAGCGAGGATCCGGATCGGGATCGGTGGTCAGCTCCTCCAGCGGCACGTCGGGATGGGTCCGGGTGAGCGACCGCGGCGCGGGATCTCCCACCCCGGGCACGAGGCCGTCTTCCACCACCGCCACCGGCGCGGGATCCGTCCTGCCCCGGCCTTCGACGTCCATCTGCAGCTCCCAGGTCCCCGGCTCGGGGAACACCACCTCGGCCACGTAGAAGCCCGAGACCTGGGGCACCGCCCACACCCACTCTCCCCGGACGGGTCCCACCGTTTCGCCGTCTCCGTGGAACGAAACCTCCACCTCCAGGTCGGGAGACCCGATCCGTTCCCCCGAGTCGGGATCCACCAGGGCCAGCACCACCCGTTCGGGCGTCCCCGCCTCCAGGGTGCCCGGCGAGTTGGCCACGACCCCCAGCGGGGCCGGGGCGGTGCAGGCCGCGGCCGACACCACGAGGAGGAGGACCAGAAGGAGGCGGGGCTCTGGTCGGGGACGTCGCATCGCGAGGCGAGGTTATCGCCGCCGGATACCAGCCCGGACCGGGGTAGCCTGGGCCCCATGGCGGCCCCCACGGTGCTCCCCCTCCGGCGTCCATGGCTCGCCTATCTGGCCCTCACCAAACCGAGGATCATCGAGCTGCTCCTGGTGACCACGGTGCCGGCCATGGTGGTGGCCGCATCGGGCTGGCCGGGGACCGGCCTGGTGTTCGCCACCGTACTGGGCGGTGCCCTCACCGCGGCGGGGGCCAACGTGCTCAACAACGTGTGGGACCGGGACATCGACGAGAAGATGACCCGGACCCGCCACCGTCCGATCCCCCGGGGAGCCGTCACCCCGGACCGTGCCCGGTGGCTCGGCTGGGGGCTGGGTTGGGCCGGCGCGGCGCTGCTGTGGGTCGCAGCCAACCCCCTGGCTTCGGCGATCGCCTTTTCGGCTCTCCTCTTCTACGTGTTGGTGTACACCCGCCGACTGAAGCGCGCCACCGTCCAGAACATCGTTATAGGAGGCGCCGCCGGGGCGGCCCCGGCGCTGGTGGGCTGGGCCGCCGTGACCGGCCGACTCGACCTCCCCGCCTGGATCATGTTCGCGATCGTGTTCGCCTGGACCCCGGCCCACTTCTGGGCCCTCGCCCTCCGCTACACGGATGACTACGCCCGGGCGGGAGTGCCCATGTTGCCGGTGGTCAGGGGGGCGGCCGACACGGTCCGCCGCATCTCGTCCTATGTAGCCACCACCGTCCTGTTCTCCCTCGCCCTGGTACCCGTGGCATCGATGGGATGGATCTATCTGGGTGCGGCGGTGGTGTTGGGTGGGTGGTTGCTCGTGGACTCCGTCCGCCTGTGGCGGAGGCCGGAGCAGGCCATGGTGTTCTTCCTCCGCTCGAACCGTTACCTGGCCGGTTTGTTCCTGGCCATGATGCTCGACCGGCTGCTCGCATGATCTGGGGTGTCATCTCCTACCCGCCGATCCCCATCTTCGAGGTGGGTCCCCTCAGGTTGTCCCTCCACGGGGTGTTCGCCGCGGTCGGTTTCCTGGTGGGAGCCTGGTTGGCGACCCGCAAGGTCGAAGAGCGTGGGCTGGACTCCGCGGCCTATCAGTCGGCCCTCTCCTGGGCGATCGTGGGGGCGCTGATCGGTGCCCGCTACCTCACCGTCCCCGCCGCCCTCCTGGCCGGCGTGCCGCCCCTCGACGCCCTCAACCCCTTCGGGGGGAACTTCTCGATCCTCGGGGGTTTCGTCGGCGGTATCGTGGCGGGACTGCTGCGGATCCGGGCTCTCGGGTTGCCGCCCCTGCCCGTCCTCGACGCCTCGGCCCCCGGCCTGGCGCTGGGGACGGTGGTGGGCCGGATCGGAGACCTGGCGATCGTGGAGCACCTCGGTTCCCCCACCAGACTGCCCTGGGGGTACGGGATCCGGCCGGGTTACGACGTGGCACCCCAACACGACGCCCTGGAGTGTGCGACTCCCCCGCCCGGCCAGGAGTTCTGCGGCATCTACCACCACGCCGCCCTGTACGACATGGTCGGCGCGGCGATCCTGCTGTGGGTGTTGCTCCGAGCCGACCGGGACCTGCGGCTGAGAGACGGACAGCTGTTCGCCATGTGGGCGGTGTGGTACGGAGCGCAGAGGTTCGTGCTCGACGCGCTCCGCTATGGAAGCGGTGACGCCACGGTGGGGCCTCTCACCTGGAATCAGGTGTCCGGGCTGGCCATCGCCATCGTCGGGGTGTACCTGTTCCGGCGCTTCGCGGTGCGGTCGGTCGCCCCCCGCCCGTGAGGCTTGCCATGCCGGGATCCCGTGGCTATCGTGTCGCCTCGATGATCGACCGTCGCTTCGGCTACTTCGTCTTTACCGGGCCTCGGCCCGGGGCGGCGTAGCGCGTAGCGACGACCAATACGCCGACCCGGAGCCGAGGCTCCGGGTCTTTCAGTTGGTGGCCCGGCGCCTCGGCTCTCCCAGAGAGGAGCCGAAATGCAGCGAAAGGCCACGGAGCCCCGAAGTAGAACCATCGTCGAGGTGGGTGACGTCCGGATCGGGCGGGACCCTTTCCCGGTGATCGCCGGACCCTGCGCCATCGAGAGCGAGCAGCAGCTCATGGCGGCCGCCGAAGCGGTGGCGGGGGCCGGCGCATCGGTGTTGAGGGGAAACGCCTTCAAGCGAGGCTCCTCCCCCTATTCGTTTCCGGGTCTGGGGGACGACGGCCTGGTCATGTTGGAGCGTGCGGGGAAGGAGGTGGGGCTGCCGACCGTGACCCAGGTGCTGGAACCCCGCGACGTCCCCGCGGTGGCGGAGAGAGTGGACATGATCGAGATCCACTCCGGCTCGATGCAGAACTTCGAGCTGCTGAGGGAAGCGGGCCGCGCCGGCAAACCGGTCCTCCTCCGGCGCGGCCCGTCCGCCACCATCGACGAGTGGCTGTGGGCGGCCGAGTACCTGCTGGCCGAGGGGAACTCCCAGGTGGTCCTGGTCGAACGGGGTATTCGCACCTTCGGCTCGGGAGCCATGTTGGACATCTCGTCGGTGCCGACGCTCCGGGAGATGACCCACTTGCCGATCCTGGTCGACCCTTCCCATGCCTCCGGCGGAGCCTCCCGTGTTCCCCCGCTCGCCCTCGCAGCCCAGGGTGTGGGCGCGGACGGGCTGATCGTCGAGGTGCATCCCGAACCTTCCCGGGCCAAGACCGAAGGACCGGTCCAGCTCGACCCCGAGCAGTTCTCCCAGTTGATGTTCCGGCTCGGTGTCAACCGGATGCGGTCCCACATCGACCTGATCGACCGGGAGATAGTCAGGTTGCTGGCCCGCCGCCTCGAGCTGTCCCTCGAGATCGGACGGGAGAAGGCCCGTCGGGGCCTACCGGTGAGGGCCCCCGAGCGGGAACAGGAGCTGCTCGAGGTGATCCGGGAGGAGGCGGTGGCCCAGGGGTTGGATCCCGACCACGTGTCCCGCCTGTTCGAGCTGGTGTTGGAGGAGTCCCGCCGGGTACAGGAGGAGATGCGGCGGGGTCACGAGCCGTTGCGTTCGTCCCGCCAGGCCAACCAGTCGGACAAGGGGCCGAGTTCGTAGTCGGGGCCATCCACCCCGATGGTGAAGTGGGTGACCCCCACCTCCAGGTAGCGGTCGGCGTGGTCGATCTGCGAGGCCGCCAAACCCACCGAGCGTTCGATCTTGGAGGGATCGGTCCCCTCTTCGGCACACCAGCGGTCGAGGATCCGGTTCTTCCGGGCGATGGTCTCCGGGTCGCCGAAACCATGCCAGATGTCGGCGTGGCGGGCGGTGTACCGGAGGGTCTTCCGTTCCCCACCCCCTCCCACCATGATGGGAATCTTCCTGAGAGGAGGCGGATTCAGCTTGGCCCAACGGGCGTCGATCCGTCGCAGGGCCTCCTCCAGACCCCTGAGACGGTCCCCGGCCGTACCGAACCGGTAGCCGTACTCGTCGAAGTCGCGTCGAAACCAGCCCGCGCCGATTCCCAGGATCAGCCGTCCGTTCGAGATGTGGTCGACCGTCCGGGCCATGTCGGCCAGCAGGTCGGGGTTCCGGTAGGCGGCGCAGGTGACCAGGGCGCCGATCTCGACCCTCTCGGTGGCCTCCGCCCAAGCCCCCAACATGGTCCAGCACTCGAAGTGCTTCCCGTTGGGGTCGCCGGAGAGCGGAAAGAAGTGGTCCCAGTTGAACACCGCGTCCACCCCCATCTCCTCCGCCCGGGCTACCGCCCGGCGGATGGCGGGGTAGTCGGCGTGCTGGGGTTGGATCTGAACGGAGACCTTGATGGGGTGGGCTGTCACGATCCTCCTCGTTGCGTCTCAGATGCCCGCCACGGTGTCGGCGATCAGCTCGTCGACCACCGCCCGGAGGGCTTCACGCTCGTCGGCGCCCTCCTCCAGGGCGCGCCGATAGGTCTCGACCTGCCTCCGGGCGGACGTGCCTTCCCGGGCGATGACCCGAGCCCGCTCCACCTCGGCGAGGCAGCCTAGCTCCTCGGCGTCCGGTCTCACCAGCTCACACAGTTCGTCGACCAGGTCGGCGAACGGGACGAGCTGGGACCGCCCGTAGTCCATCAGCGATCCCTCTACCCCGTAGCGTTGGGCTCGCCACAGGTTCTCGGCGACCAGGAAGTTCGAGTATCGACGCCACCGCTGGTTGTTGGTTCTCAGCCGATACAGCATGTGGAGGATGGCGAGGTACAGGGCGGCCACGGTGACCGCGTCCTCCCACCGGGTGCAGATGTCGGCCACCCGCATCTCCAGGGTCGGATAGCGGGCCGAGGGTCGGACGTCCCACCACACCTTGGTCGCGTCGTCGATGAGGCCGGCGTCCACCAGCACCTGGATGTGTCTCAGGTATTCGGTCCAGGAGGAGAACTCTTCGGGGAGGCCGGTGCGGGGAAGTGAACGGAACACGTTGATCCGGTAGCTGCGGAAACCGGTGTCCCGGCCCCCCCAGAACGGCGACGAGCAGCTCAGGGCGAGTAGATGGGGGAGGAAATAGACCACCTGGTTCATGAGGTCGACCCTCAGGTCTGGGTCTTCGATGGCGACGTGGACGTGCATCCCGCAGATCACCATCCTGCGTGCGGCGATCGCCAGGTCCTCGGCCAGGTCCAGGTAACGGTCCTTGTCGGTGGTTCGTTGCTCCCACCACAGAGCGAACGGATGGGTGGACGAGGCGATGATCGCCAGGTCGTGGCGGCCGGCGATCTGGGAGACCGTGGCCCTCAGGCGGCGTAGGTCGGCTGCCAGGTCGGAGACCGTGGGATGGGGTTGGGTGCTCACCTCGATCTGGGCCCTCAGTAGCTCGTGGGTGACCCGCTCCTCCAGGGCCGCGGCGGCTTCCTCCCAAAGGCTGGGAGGCGGGTCGACGGCCAGGTCGCGGGTCGACCGGTCTACGAGGAGGTACTCCTCCTCCACCCCGACGGTGAACGACGGTCTGGGCACCCCCATGGCGGCGACATTACCCGCAGTCGACACCCGTACCTCCCGACGGGGCTTAGATTCGGACCCGATGCCCGACCCAGCGCGACAGCGAGGAGCGGTGGCGGGCGCGGCGGCCGCGGCGGCGGCCATGGCGTTCGGCGAGGTGGTGGCGGTCCTGGTGGATCCGGTGCCGTCGCTGGTGGATGGGATGGCCTCTGCGGTCATAGACCACGTTCCCGCCTGGGTGGAGAGGGCGGCCATCTCGCTGTTCGGAACGGCCGACAAGATCGCCTTGGGTGTGGGCATGGTGGCCGTGACCCTGGCAGTGGGGGCTGTCGTCGGCCGGCGATGGGGACCCGGTGTACGGGCGGGGCTGGCGTTCGGTCTCCTCGGGTTGGGGGTGGGGCTGGTCACCGGGACCGACACCGCGGTGCCGGCCGGAACGGCGGCGATCCACGGCACGGCATCGGGTCTGGCCGGTTGGCTGGTCCTGAGGTGGCTGCTCCCGTCGCCGACCCGACCCGACCCTTCCCGCCGACGCTTCGTCTTCTCCGTCCTCGGGACGTTGGGTCTCGCCGGGCTGGGCGGATGGTGGGCGGTGGACCGCGTCCGGACATCTACACCTCGGGTTTCTGTCGCTCTGCCGTCACCGGCCGAACCCGCCCGCCCGGCGCCGACCGGAATCACGGCCCCCGGGGTTTCGCCGCTCGTCACTCCGAACCGGGACTTCTTCCGCATCGACACCGCGTTCTTGGGACCGCCGGTGGTGGACGTGGCCGAGTGGAGCCTGAAGGTCCGGGGCATGGTCGATCGGGAGGTGGTGCTGACCTACCAGGATCTGGTCGAGCTGCCCATGGTGGAACGCTACGTCACCTTGGTGTGTGTCTCCAACGAAGTGGGCGGTGAACTGGTCGGCAACGCGCTGTGGCTGGGGGTGCCCCTCGACCGCGTCCTCGACCTGGCCGGGGTCGATCCCCGGGCGGAGCAGATCGTCGGTCGGTCCGTCGACGGCTTCACCGTCGGTTTCCCGGTGGCGGCGGCCTACGACGGGAGGGACGCCCTGGTGGCGGTGGGGATGAACTCCGAGCCCCTCCCGTTGGAACACGGCTTTCCCGCCCGTCTGGTCGTCGCCGGGCTGTACGGATATGTGTCGGCGACCAAATGGCTCAGCGAGATCGAGTTGACCACCTGGGACGCGTTCGACGCCTACTGGGTCCCCCGGGGATGGTCGAAGCGAGCCCCGGTGAAGATCCAGTCCCGGATCGACGTGCCCAGGAACGGCCGGAGCGTCGACCCCGGTCGGGTGGTGGTGGCCGGTGTGGCGTGGGCACCGCCCGTCGGGGTAGGCAAGGTGGAGGTGGAGGTGGACGGCACCTGGCTCGAGGCGGACCTGGGTCCGGAGGTGTCCCCCGCGGCGTGGCGTCAGTGGAAACTGGTGTGGGACGCCACCCCGGGAAGGCACACGCTGAGGGTCCGCGCCACGGACCGGGACGGGGTGTGCAGATCGGAGAACCTAGTCCCCCTCCTCCCGACGGGGCGACCGGCTGGCACACGGTGACCCTCGTCGTCTAGACCGAATCGGAAGCCGAGACCACCCAGGTGACGTCCCCGGTGTCCACGGCGAGGCGAAGCTGCCAGCCGCTGGTCGACCCGTCGGTCCACACCCACCACCGCCAACCCGCGAGGATGCGTCCCAGCGTCCCGGGGTCGGGCGGCCAGTCGAGGCCCGCCAACACCGAGACGGTCCACCACGCCGCGAACCGGCCGAAGGCGTATCCCCGGCGCATGGCGTAGGCCCCACCGGAGGCCGCGGCCCACGCCATGTGGGCGACCGCGCCGGCGGGGGAGACCACCCCGGCCGCTGCCCGGGGGACGCCGAGGGTGGTGAGGGAGTCCGCCAGGTCGCCCACGACCCCGGAGAAGTCGAACCGTCCGTTCGACCGGTCGATCCACACCGACACCAGGTCGTAGAAGGCGTCGCGGAGGCGGGCGTCACGGATCGGGTCCCGCCGTCGGCCGGGTGGGACGGTCGACAAGTCAGGGAAGGGAGGGGGAGGGGATTCCACCCTGTCTCGGTGGTAGGTGACGTCCGGATACGGGACCCTCCCAGGGAGCCAGGTGGGTGGGGAGCTCGAGCACCGTCGGGTCGACCTCGCCGGGCCCGACCGGTTCTCCTCGCACCACCCTCTCATGGGCCACCACCGCCCTGGCCGGCTCCGCCTCGAGGTGGGGCGCCAGCTCCTTCCAGGTGTGGCTGGAGGCGGCCACCTCGGTCAGGGGGCCGAGGGTGTGTCTGGTCGGTCCTCGGTTCACCGCCCGGGCGGCTTCCGGCGGTGGGCCTTCCAGGGCGATCCGGTACAGGACGTGCTCCGCCACCCCCCAGAGCTGCTTGCCCCTGTCGACCGCCGCCCGGCAGTGCTCTTCGAGCTGCCACAGGGACGCCCACTCCCGGGAGGAGCACAGGCCGTCGACTATCGCCAGGAGCCGGTCGGCGTCCCCCTGTTCGACCGCGCGGCGGGCGGCCTCATCCAACATCGACGGGTCTGGACGGGTCGGCGATCCAGGCGCTCCACGAGCCCGCGTACAGCAGGGGTCTCGGTAGTCCTGCCAGGACCATCGCCAAGATGTCGTGGCAAGCCGTGACCCCCGATCCGCAGTAGACGATGGTGTCGGGTCGGGCGACGGCTGCGAATCGATCCCGCAGCCGCTCCCGGGGGAGGAAACGCCCGTTCTCGTCCAGGTTCCCCCGGAAGGGCAGGTTGACGGCGCCCGGGATGTGGCCGGCCACGGGATCGATCGGTTCCTCCACCCCGAGGTACCTGGGTTCGTCGCGGGCGTCCACCAGGATCGCCCTCCCCAGCGAGGCAGGCCACCTGCTGGGTGTCGACCACCCCCTCCCAGGCGCGGGGGTGACGGATGGCGGGTGGGGATCGGTCGTTCTTCGCCGGATGCCACGGGGAGTCCGTGGGCGATCCATCCCGCCAGGCCCCCGTCCAACAGGTACACCTCCTGGTGGCCCAGAGAGGTGAGCATCCACCAGAGGCGAGCGGCCACCGCCCCCGCCACGTCGTCGTAGACCACCACGGGCCTGTCGGGGGCGATACCCAGACGACCCAGCGTCTGGGCGAAGCCCCTCGGGATCGGGAAGCGGATGACGGCCCTCCCCGACCCCCGACAGGTCGGCGTCCAGGTCGCAGTACACCGCGGTCGCGATGTGGGCCCGGCGATAGGCGTCGCGGCCCCCGTCCGGTGGGATCCCACCGGACGTCCACCAAGGTGACGTCGCCGAGCAGCTCCCTGAGGGCCGGCGGCCCGATCGAGCTCATCTACTCGCCCCGGAACAGCCGGAGGAACACGTTGAGGAGCACCGACCCGACCACGGACACGACGATCATGGAGGTGATCGGCGCGTAGAAGGCGCTGCGTTCACCTTCGATGCGGATGTCGCCGGGGAGCCGGCCGAACCAGGAGAACCAGCCGAGCCGCACCAACAGGCCGATGACGATCAAAGCGAGTCCCAGGCCGATCAGTACGTTGCCGACTCTCATCGGGGGCAGATGCTAGATCTCCCCTCGGATTCCCTCGGATCCGTCGTCGGACTCGACGAGAGAAGCCAACGCCCCGAGGATCGCCGAGGCGGTGACAGCACCCAGTCGGTGTAATTCCCTCATCGTCTCCGGCTCTCCCGCGGCCCGTTGGAGCGAACCGATCAATGCCCGGGCGGCGCGTCCCAGGGTGGCGAGGGCCTCCCCCACCTCCTCCCGGCTGGGAGCGCCGTCGTGGTCGACCAGGGCTTCGTAGTGGCTCTGGATGCGGGCCGACAACGACCCGATCTGGTGATAGAGCTCGTCCCAGGGTTCACGGTCCACCGGCGGGATGCTATCGGCGTAGCATCACCGCGGTGGTCCTTCACCTCCTCGACGGCACCTACGAGCTGTTTCGAGCCCACTTCGGTGCTCCGTCCCGGCGCGCTCCGGACGGTCGGGAGGTGGGCGCCACGGTGGGACTCGTGCAGACGGTCCTGGGCCTGCTGGCCGCACCAGAGGTGACCCACCTGGCGGTCGCCACCGACCACGTGATCGAATCCTTTCGCAACCACCTGTTCCCCGGCTACAAGAGCTCGGAAGGAGTCGATCCCGACCTGCTGGCCCAGTTCGAGCTGGCCGAGCAGGCCTTGGCGTCGCTGGGAGTGGTGGTCTGGCCGATGGTCGAGTTCGAAGCCGACGACGCCATCGCCACCGCCGCTCACCGGTTCGCCCCCGAGACACGGCAGGTGAGGATCCTCAGCCCCGACAAGGACTTCGCCCAGTGTGTCGAGGGCGACCGAGTGGTGACGGTGGACCGGCGTCGGGGAAGGATCCTGGACGAGCCCGGGGTGGTGGCCAAGTTCGGGGTGGCACCCGAGTCGATCCCCGACTATCTGGCCCTGGTGGGTGACAAGGCCGACGGGATCCCGGGCCTGCCCGGCTGGGGACCCAAGACCGCATCCCGGGTCCTGGCCCGCCACCCTCATCTCGAGGACATCCCCCGGGACCTGGACTGGATACCCGCCCGGCTGATCGAGACGTTGTTCGATCGGTGGGAGGACGTGATCCTCTACCGGGAGCTCGCGACCCTCCGCCGGGACGTCCCACTCGAGGAGGACCTCGATGCTCTCGAATGGCGAGGGGTGCCCAGAGACCGGTTCCTCGACATGTGCGACCGGCTGGGTGTCCGCGGGTTGAGGGACAGGCCTCGCCGCTGGGCGGTCACCTGAGCGGACCCGCCAGAGCCCGGCGAGCTGCGAGATACCCGCACATCCCGTGCACCCCCGCTCCCGGTGGAGTGGACGACGAGCACAGGAACACGCCGTCCAGTGGCGTGGCGTACGGATCACGGCCCGGGAACGGACGGAAGAGGAGCTGGGTGAGGGTGTGGGCCCCCCCCGCAATGTCTCCACCCACGTAGTTCGGGTTGTAGCGGGGCCAGTCGGGTGGGCCTATCACGTGTGAACCCACCACGCGTTCCCTCAGGCCCGGCGCGTACTCCTCGAGCCTGGTCAGGACCGTTTCGGTGTAGTCGACCGAGCTGCCGTGCGGAACGTGGGCGTAACACCACACGGTGTGGTGACCCTCCGGAGCTCGGGAGGGATCGAAGGTGGAGGGCTGGGCCACCAGGAGGAAAGGCCGGGTGGTGACCGACCCGGCCCAGGTTCGGGCCTCGGCCTCGGCGACCTCCTCGAAGGTGCCACCCAGGTGGACGGTGCCGGCTCGGGCCAGGTCGGGGTTGGCCCACGGTATGCCTCCCTCTACCGCCAGGTCGACCTTGAATGCGGCCGGGCCGTACCGGTAGGCCCGCACCCTGCGCAGATAGCCGTCGGGGAGGTCGGCCATCTCGGCCAGCTGGGTGGGGGTCACGTCGAGGAGCACCGCCCGGGCGGGTGGTAGCTCCGACAAGGAGCGCACCCAGCGACCCGTCTCGATCTCGCCGCCGAGTTCCCGAAGATGGCCGGCCAGGGCGTCGGAGAGCCTCTGGGCGCCTCCGGCAGGGAGTGGCCACCCATACCGATGGGCCAACACCGGATAGAGAACGGCGAATCCGCCGGTCGTGGGGCGGTCCAGGGGCAGGAAGGAATGGGCGGCGCAGCCCGCCAAGAGGGCTCTGGCCTGTTCGGTGGAGAAACGCCGTGCCAGTCCCTCGGCGGAACGTACCGCCAGCAGTCCGAACCCGGCGGCGGCCAGCGGGTGCCTGGGGATCCGCACCAGAGGCCCGAGCACGTGCTCCTCAATCTGGTCCCACCTCTCGACCAGCGGTCCGATCAGGTCCCGGTAGGCGTCGCCGTCGGGTCCCAGACCGGCCGCGGTGGCCGCAAGGTCGTGGTGGAGGAGGGCGGCCCGCTCCGGGTCGATCGGATGGGCTACGCACACCTCGGGTTGGATCCACCTGAGTCCGTGCCGATCGAGGGGCAGGGTCCGGAAGAAGGGGGAGCCGACCCCGAGGGGGGAAAGACGTGGAGCAGACGTCGTGGCGGAAACCGGTGAGGGTCAGCTCGGCGGTCCGGCAGCCACCCCCCACCGTGTCGGCGCCCTCGACCAGCAGGACGCTGCGTCCTTCCCGGGCGATGGTGATGGCGGCGGCCAAGCCGTTGGGGCCGGCACCGACCACCACGGCGTCCCATCGTCTCACGGGTAGTCGCGGGGGTCGTCCTCGTCGGCGGGCGTGAACGATGTCGAACCGTTCCTGGCAGTCGGCGCAGCGATAGGGAACGGGGGTCCCCGGCTCGAGGTCGTCGGGGACCTCCAACACCAGATGGGCGGTGCCGCCGCAGGAAGGACAGGTGATGGTCGACGCGGGTCGCATGTTCTACTCCGATCTTCAGAGGGTTTCCATAGCCGGTTCGGGTTCCTGGGCGGGGACCGGCGCCGGACGGGATCCCGCCAATATGGCCACCCCGAGCAGGGCCGAGGCCAGGGAACCGGCGAAGATCCCGACCTTGGCGTCGGCCGCCAAGGCCGGGTCGGTGAAGGCCAGGGCGGTGATGAACAACGACACCGTGAAGCCGATCCCCGCGGTGGCCGCCACCCCGGTCAACTGCCGCCAGCCCACCCCGCTGGGAAGCCGGCCCCAGCCCAGCCGCACCGCGCCCCAGGTGAACGACCGAGATCCCCACCGTCTTGCCCACCAGCAGCCCGGCCGCCACCCCCAGGGCGATCGGGGGTGAGCAGCGGCTCCACGATGCCCTGCTCGAAGCGCACCCCCGCGTTGGCCAGGGCGAAGATCGGGATCACCACGTACGAGCTCCACGGCTGGAGTCGATGTTCGTTGCGGGTGAGAGGGGCCACCGACTCCCGGGCGATCTCGGCCAGGAGCATGGCCTCGTGCTCCACCTTCTCCCGCTGTTCGGCCGTCTCCTCCTGGGCCGGGAACAGATCGAGGATCCGACGGGCCCTACGGTCGAGCTCCTCGGCGCCGTACATCGGCCGGGCCGGGGTGAGGAAGGCCAGCGCCACCCCGGCGATGGTGGCGTGCACCCCGGACTCGAGGAAGCCGAACCAGGCGACCAGAGCGGCAGGCAGGTAGAAGACGTGGCTTCGGATCCCGACCCTGGAAGCCACCCCCACCAGCGCCAAGACCGCCAACCCGACCCCGAGCCAAGCGACCGAGAGGTCGTCGGTGTAGAACAGTGCGATTATCAGGATCCCGCCCAGGTCGTCCACGATGGCCAGGGTGAGGAGGAACAGCTTGGCGGTGGCGGGCACCCGACGGCCGAGGAGCGACAGCACACCGAGGG
The DNA here is from genome assembly GCA_026002975.1 of Acidimicrobiia bacterium. Lineage (GTDB taxonomy): Bacteria > Actinomycetota > Acidimicrobiia > Spongiisociales > ZC4RG35 > BPGJ01. The sequence goes on along the minus strand of BPGJ01000001.1, from coordinate 216,518 downwards.
AGAAGGCGATGTCGGTGGCCACCGGAATCCCCCACCCCCGGGCTGCTCCGGGTACACCCCCGGCGACGGCCAGATAGATGAGGGCGGGCAGGACCATGCCGCCGAGAGCCGCCATCACGGGGAGAGCTGCGGTCTTGGGGTCCCGAAGCTCTCCGAGGACGAGCTCCCGCTTTATCTCCAGAGCCCACCACGTAGAAGAAGATCACCATCAGGCCGTCGTTGACCAGGTGGAGGAGGCTCTCCTCGAGGTGGAAGGGGCCGAACTCCACCAACAGGTGGGTCTCCAGGATCCCGAAGTAGGTCTCGTGCCAGGGGGAGTTGGCCAGGAAGATGGCTTACCACCGCGGCCAGCACCATGAGGATCCCCGAGGAGGCCTCCACCTGGAGGAAGCGCTGGATGGGCTGGATGAAGGCGCGGGGTATGTACCGCTCCGAGTTCACCCAGGTTCGGTGGAGGCGCTCCGGCGTCACCTCAGGGTCCTTCCCGCCGATTTGAGGTCCTGACAGGCCTGCACCACCCGGTCGGCCATTCCCCGCTCGGCCTTCCTCATGTAGGAGCGGGGGTCGTAGACCTTCTTGTCGCCGACCTCGCCGTCCACCTTCAGCACCCCCGAGTAGTTGGTGAACATGTGGTCGGCTATGCGGCGGGTGAAGGCGTACTGGGTGTCGGTGTCGATGTTCATCTTCACGACGCCGTACTCCAGGGTCTCGTGGATCTCGGCGAGGCTGGATCCGCTTCCCCCGTGGAAGACCAGGTAGTGCCTCCAACCGAAGCGCTTCTCCATCTCGGCCTGACCGTCCCTGAGGATGGAGGGCCGCAGCTCCACGGCTCCCGGCTTGTAGACGCCGTGCACGTTGCCGAACACCGCGGCGAGCAGGTAACGGCCCTTCTCGTCGGCCGTGCCCAACACCTCGGCGGTGCGGACCATGTCTTCGGGTGAGGTGTAGAGCTTGGAGCGGTCGACACCTTCGTGGTCCATGGCGTCCTCCACCCCGCCCACGATCCCGATCTCGAGCTCGAGCACCACGTCGAGAGCGGCGCACTCCTCCAGGAGCCGGGCGGCGAGAGCCAGGTTCTCTTCCAAGGGGAGCATCGAGGCGTCCAGCATGTGGCTGGCGAAGAGCGGCACCTTGCCTTCCTGGCGGCGCCTCCGGGTCTCCTCCAGCAGCGGGCGGATGAAGGCGTCGACCTTGTCGGGCTGGCAATGGTCGGTGTGGAGAGCGACGTTGACCGGGTAACGGTCTGCCACGGTGTGGGCGAACTCGGCCAAGGCCTTGGCTCCCAGAGCCATGTCCTTCACCGCCTGGCCCGAGAGGAACTCGCCGGCTCCGGTGGATACCTGGATGATCCCGTCGGACTCGGCCTCCGCGAACCCCATGAGAGCCGCGTTGAGGGTCTCGGACGAGGTGACGTTGATGGCGGGGAAGGCGTAACCGCCGTCTCGGGCCGCGTCCAACATGGCACGGTACACGTCTGGGTTGGCGATGGGCATGTCCTCTCCTCCTTGTGTCGGAGAAACCTAGCAACCCCCGGCAGGCAGCTCTCCCTCGGCGACATCGAGGCAGAACCCGATCGCCGCTCCCCAGGCAGCCCGGGCCCGGGGGGTGGGAAACACGTCGAAGGCGTGTTGGGCGCCCCGAACCTCCAGGTAGCGCACCGGTATCCCCGCCTCCCGGAGGGCGGCCACGAAGATGCGGGACTCGGCGGGAGGGACCAGAGAGTCGTGGTCGCCGTGGACCACCATGAACGGGGGCGCGCCCGGACGGATCTGGTCCAGCGGGGAAGCCAGCCTGTACAGGTCGGGTCGTTGCTCGGGAGTGGCATGCATCACCTTGCGGGGGATGAGCGGCCAGTCGGGTCGGGTGCGGTGGCGGTTGAGGAAGTCGTAGACGCCGTAGAAGACGACCGCTCCGGCCGCCTTGGTCTGTTCGTCGAGGGCGAGGAGGGCGGCCAGGTGGGCGCCTGCCGACGCCCCGGGCGACCACGATCCGGTCGACCTCCGGCCGCCCACCCACCGTGTCCAACGAGGCCCGGAGAGATTCCAGGTGCTCGGGGAACACGGCCCGGGGAGACAGGGGATAGCGGGGTAGGGCCACCACCCAGCCCAGGCTGACCAGGTGATGGAAGGCGAACACCGCCTGGCCGTATGGGTCGCCGCCGGTCCACGAGCCGCCGTGGACGTAGAACAGGCAGGGCGAAGGGCCCGAAGAGGGAAGTAGCAAGTCGATTCCGTGTTCCTGGTCGATGCTGAGGCGCCCGACATTGGCCCGGAGCGGAGGTCTGCGCCTCCAACGGGGAGCCGGTGGCGGAATCAGCCGTTCGGGGATCCCGGCGGACAGTTCGGCCCACCGCCCGGCGTTCGTCCCTCCACAGCCAAGCCGCGCCGATCTGGGCGGCCGCGAGCATCACCACCCCGGCCACGCCCAGGGAGGTGCCCCCTCCGCCCATGGCCAGCAGCGCCATGCCCGCCAGGGTTCGTCCCGCCAGGAGGAGCGGCGCCATCTCTCGAACCCAGCATGGCGGGGAGCCAGACCGGAGGGAGCCGGGAACCCGGCCGGGCAGGTCGGCGTAGCGCGTTGAGGGTGTGGGCGAGGGCGAGGAGACCGAAGACGAACAGGAGATCGGAAGCCATGAGGCAGGTCGGGCAGGCTAGCTTGCCGGCCATGTCCCGGCCGGGTCTGCTGGTCGTGCTGGCGGCGACGATGATGGCCGCGACCTTCGCGCTGGTCGTCTACGGGGTGCTGGCCGCCGAGCTCCGGGAAGCGTTCGGTTTGGAGCGTTGGCAGATCGGCGCGCTGGTTACCGCCACCAACCTGGTGGCAGCGGCCATCTCGCCTGCGGTGGGCCGTGTTGCGGACAGGGGTGGGTGCGAGACGTTCCACCGTGGCCACCCTGTTGGTCAGTGCAGCCGCCCTGGCCGCGTTGGCCCTGGCACCCACCTACCCGTGGCTGGTCGTGGCGGCCGGGCTCGCCGGTCTGGGCAATGCGGCTTGCAACCCCTCCACCAACAAGGTGATCGCCCTCCACGTCCCCCTGGGGAGTCGGGGGGTGGTGACCGGCATCAAACAGTCCGGAGTGCAGGCGGGGGACGTTCCTGGGTGGCGTCACCCTCCCACCTCTGGCGGCCTGGCTGGGGTGGAGATGGGCGTTGGGCGTTTTCGTGGCGGTGTTCCTGGCGTCCTGGGTGGCCTCCCTGAAGGTGGTGCCACGGGACTCCCGGCCCGGCGGTTCCGATCCGCGGCCGGCCCCGGGAGGCCGGCTCCCCGGATTCATCTACCGGCTGGCCGGATACGGCTTCCTCCTCGGTGCCGGCGGCAGCACCATCTTCACCTTCCTTCCCCTCTACGGGCAGGAGGTGCTGCGTCTGTCGGCCCAGACGACCGGCTTGGCGGTGGGGTTGATGGGTCTCGTGGGGGTGGTGGCGCGAATCTACTGGGCGAGGAGCGCCGAGCTGTCGTTGGGGTCGGTGAGAGCGCTGAGGGCGATCGCCTGGTTGGCGGCGGCTGCGGCGGGGGCTCTCCTGGTGGCGCCCCGACTGGGTCCGGTCGGCTTGTGGGTCGGAGCCGCCCTGACCGGGGTCTCGGCGTCGGCCTGGAACTCGGTGGGGATGTTGGCGATCATCGAGAGCCTCCCACCGGTGGCGGCCGGTCGGGGATCAGGGGTCGTGTTGCTCGGTTTCCTGGCCGGCTTGGCGGTCGGAGCGCCGGCCTTCGGGTGGTCGATCGACCGGATCGGCGTCTACGAGCCCGGTTGGCTGGTGGTGGGGTTGGTGTTCTTGGCCGGATGGATGCTGCTCCGCAGGGCGGTCGCCCCCCTCGGTCGTTCCTGGCCCGTCAGCCGGTTGAGACGCCCGCCCATCGGCGGAGCTCGGCCTCGAGGTCGAGGGGTTCCACCACGGCTCTGGTCTCGTATTCGCCCCACTCGTCTCTGGGCAGCATCCACATCACCTCGAACTCGTTGCCGTCGGGATCGGCCCCATAGACCGACTTGGTGGCTCCGTGGGACGACTCCCCGGTGAAGGCCCCCAGGTCGATCAGCCTCGCCCTGGCCTCGGCCAGGTCTTCGATGGTGTCCACCTGCCAGGCGAGGTGGTAGAGGCCGACCGAGGGTCGGGTTGGGCGCCGAGCGCCCAACCCGAGGCCGAACAATCCCAGGTCGTGGTGGTTGGTCGACCCGGGTGCGCGAAGGAACGCGGCGTTCATGCGGGGTTCGTGGGCGACGACCTCGAAGTCGAAGGCGCCCCGGTAGAAGTCCAGGGCCCTGGTCAGGTCCGATACGAACAGGACCGCATGGTTGAGGCGGGTGACTCTCATGATCCGAGCATATCGGCGGTCAAGCCCGAACCGCTTCGCCCTCGATCTCCACCTGTACCTCCTTCCCGACGAGCCAACCTCCCGTTTCGAGGGGTTGATTCCAGGTGAGGCCCCAGTCTTCCCGGTCGAGGGTGGTGGTCGCGGTGAACCCGATCCGCTCGTTGCCCCAGGGATCCCGGGTGACTCCGTGGACCTCGACCTGGAGGGTCACCGGCCGGGTAACGTCCCTGATGGTCAGTTCGCCCTCGACTTCGAGGTGGGTGTCGTCGAGCCGCCTGATGCGGGTCGACCGGAACTCCAGGTTGGGATGGTTGGCGACGTCGAGGAAGTCGGGGGATCGTAGATGATCGTCTCGGTCCTCCACCCCGGTGTCGATCGAGGCGGCATCGATGGTGGCCACCACCCGGGAGTCTTCGATCGGTTCTTGGACTTCCACCGTGAAGTCGACCTTTCGGAAGGTTCCCCTCACCTTGGCCACCATCAGGTGGCGGACGGTGAAGCCCACGGTGGTGTGGGTCGGATCGATCCGGTAGGTACCGGCCTCGGGCGTCGTGCGAATCTGCATCCAGCGACCTCCTGAGATAGGTTGAGTAAACAAATGTTTAGTTGGCAACTTTTGAGTAGGCAAATCCGGTCGGGTAGCCTGGAGTAAATGGAAGCCCGCGAGCTCCCCGAGGACCTGGCGGCCGAGCTGGCCGGGCGGACCCCCATCCCTTGCGATGACCCCCGGATCCATGCGTACGGGGTGACGTTGGAGGCGATGGCCCGTTTGGGGCGGCTCTTCGACCGCCATCTACAGGAGGCTTGCGGACTGTCCCAATCCTGGTTCGAGGCGCTCCTGCGGATCGAACGGTCGGGCGGGATCATGACCATGTCGGAGCTTGCGTCCCAGGTGGCGCTGTCGCCCGGAGGAGTTACCCGCATGGTGGATCGCCTCGTGGAGAGGGGGCTGGTGGCCCGTCACGACTGCCCCTCCGACCGAAGGGTCCAGTACGTGGTGATAACCGATCAGGGACGGGGTCGGCTGGCCGAAGCCCTCGAGGTGCACATCGAGGACCTCGATCGCCACTTCACCGGTCGCATGACGCCCGACGAGCGGAGCGTCCTCGTGGAGATCATGGAGAGACTCCGCCGCCAGGAACGGGGGCCGCGCCGGTGAAGCCGACCTGTCGCCAGGCTTCGTAGAGCACCACCGCCACCGAGTTCGCCAGATTGAGCGAACGTACTCCCGGACGCATGGGGATGTGGAGCACCGCGGTCACCCACCGTGCCTCCAGCACCGTTCGGGGCAGTCCCGTCGACTCACGCCCGAACACGAAGGCGTCGCCGGGCTGGAAGCGGAGGTCGGTGTAGCAGACGGTGCCCTGGCGGGCCAGGGCGAAGACCCGCCCGGGCAGCTCCCGGACGCAAGCATCCAGGTCGGGATGGACCACATAGGTGGCCCGGTCTCGATAGTCCATTCCCGCCCTTCGCAGGCGGGCGTCGTCGAGCTCGAACCCGAGGGGCTCGATCAGGTGGAGGCGCGCACCGGTGTTGGCGGCGAGACGCATCACGTTCCCCGTGTTGGGGGGGATCTCCGGCTGGTGGAGCACGATCTCGAACATCAGAACAAGGTGGGTTCGCTCGATCCGGCGTTCCGAAGTCGGGCGTAGTCGATCTCGGTGGTTCCCAGGCCCCGGGCCGCGGCCAGGACCTTGGCCTGGGGGGAGATCCGCTCCGCACACAGGATCCCCCGCACCGGGGCGAGGCGAGGATCCAACTCGAGCCGCTCGACGTAACGGGCTAGTTGCTCGACCCCGTCGATCTCGCCGCGACGTTTGACCTCCACCGCCACGGTGCCGCCGCCTGGATCGGCCAGCAGGAGGTCCACCGGGCCGAGGTCGGTGGGGTACTCGCGGCGGATCAGGGTGAGCCCGGGCTCGATCAGCTCGGGCCGGCCGGCGAGGAGGTCCCGCAGCTGGGCCTCCACCCCGTCCTTCTGCAGCCCGGGGTCCGGTCCCAGATGGTGGGTGGTGTCCGACACGACCCGGTGGAGGGTGATCACCAGCTCTTCCCCCTTGGGGTTGGTGACCACCCACCGGCCGGGTTCCTCCACCAGGCTGTTGGGTGCGTTCATCCAGTTGAGCGGCTTGTAGGCGCCACCATCGGCGTGGATCGCCACACACCCGTCGGCCTTCACCATGATGAGACGAACCGCCCTCGGCAGGTGGGCCTCCAGCCGACCCCGATAGTCGACCGTGCACTCGGCTACGACCAGCCTCATGCCAGCCGGGCGAGAGCGATCGCCTCGGCGAGGACCCCCCGGCGGAGGTCGTCCAGGCTCTGGCTCTCGTTGGGTCCGTGGATCCCGGAGGTGGGGTCGGCGCACCCCACCAACAGGATCGGAGCCCCTGGGTAGCGGGTGGCGAAGTCGGCCACGAAGGGGATCGAACCACCCGCCCCGATCTCGACCGGAGGCACCCCCCAGGATGCCTCCATCGCCTCCCGCCATACCCGGTAGACGGGGCCTTCGGTCTCCATCCGGAAGGCAGCGCCCTTCTCGGTGTGGAACACCGTGACGTCGGCTCCCCAGGGGGCGTTCCGAAGGAGATGCCTTCGAAGGGCATTGGCTGCGTCGTCGGGGTCCTGACCGGGGGGAATGCGCAGACTCACCTTGGCGCGGGCTACCGGGACCAGCTGGTTGATGGCCTGGTCGATGCGGGGCGCGTCGATCGCCAACACCGACAGGGCGGGCTTGGTCCACAACCTGGAGGTGAGGTTCCCCTCCCCGATCGTCTCCAGCCCCGGCACGGCACCCACCTGGGCGCGGAGTTCCTCCTCGGTCAGGTCCAACGGGTCTGTCTCGTAGCCTTCGAGGCCTTCCACCGCCACGTTGCCCCGATCGTCGTGGAGGGTGGCGAGCAGGCGACACAGGACGGTGAGGGCGTCGGGGAACACCCCCCCGAACTGGCCCGAGTGCACTCCTTGGCGGGCGGTCCTGACCTCCACGGTGACCGCCACCAGACCCCTCAAGGAGGTGGTCAAGGCAGGTTGTCCGACCCGCCAGTTGCCCGCGTCGCCGATCACGATCACGTCGGCGGCCAGGCGCGGCGCGTATCGGTCGAGGAACTCGCCCAGATGGGCGGAACCCACCTCCTCCTCACCCTCGACCAACAGCTTCACTCCCACCGGAGGCTCTCCGCCCAGGAGCCTCACCGCCCCGAGATGCATCACGATCCCCGCCTTGTCGTCGGCGGCTCCCCGTCCGTAGAGACGTCCGTCCTTCACCTGGGGTTGCCACGGTCCTAGCTCCCAGTCCTCTTCGGGTCCGGGCGGCTGCACGTCGTGATGGGCGTACAACAGGACCGTTGGCGCCCCCGGAGGAGCCGGGATCTGGGCGAAGACCGACGGATGGGCTCCCTCCACCCGCAGGATCTCCACCTCGGGGAACCCGGCCGCCCTGGCTTTGTCGGCCACCATCTCGGCGGACCTCTCGACCTCCGGGGAGGGGGCGGGCACGGCGCTCACCGACGGGATCCGGACCAGATCCGCCAGGTCGTCGACCAGGCCGGGAAAGATCTCTTCCAGTCGACCGCGCAGGTCCGTCGCGTCCATGGTCGTCAGGCTAGATGAGGGCGACGCCGACGGGCCCACGTAGCATCCACCGGGATGCTCCGGTTCCCCTGTTCGGCATACCGGTCACGGTTCGGCCTTCCTTCTGGTTGGTGGCGATCCTCCTCGGCTTCGACGGTGCCCGGAGGGCCGGGTCGCCGGTGCGGTTCCTGGCGGTGTGGTGCGGCATCGTGTTGGTCTCGGTGTTGGCCCATGAGCTGGGTCACGCCACGATGGCGCGCCGGTTCGGAGCCAGAGCCCGGATCACCCTGTTCGCGTTGGGGGGCGTCACCACGTGGGAGGCGCGGCCCGGACTGTCGCCGTGGCGCCGGGTGGCGGTGGCGGCCGCCGGGTCGGGGGTCGGCTTCGTGCTGGCCGGGGTGGCCTGGGTCCTGTTGGAGGGGCCGCTCGACCAGCTGCGGGGGCTTCCCCGAACCGCCCTGGCTCTGTTCGTCCGGGTCAACGTCCTGTGGGGGATACTGAACTGGCTGCCCATACGCCCCCTCGACGGCGGCCACATCTTCGCCGGGGTCCTCCAAGCCGTGTTCGGACGAGCCGGGAGGATCGCGGCCGACGTCATGTTCCCCCTCTTCACCCTGGCGGCGGGATGGTGGGCGTGGTCGAACGGCCTGATCTTCGCCGCACTCCTGGCGGTCTTCGTTCTCGCCGACGAGGTGCGGCGGTGGACGGCTCCTCGGGCCGGCCCACCTCCGGAGGATTTCCGGCTGTTCGAGGATTGACCCGGCCACCCGCCCCTATGCTCGGGGCCGGACAGGAGGTGGCCACTTGGATTTCGCATTCGGTCCGAGAGTCGAAGAGTGGAGGCAGCGCCTCCTCGACTTCATGGAGTCCCACGTCTATCCGGCGGAGGCGGTCTACGAACGGCAGATGGCCGAAGCCGGTGATCCCCACTTCCACCCTCCGGTGATCGAGGAACTGAAGCGAGAAGCCAGAGCCAGGGGCCTGTGGAACCTGTTCCTCCCCGACCCGGAGCTGGGGGCCGGTCTGAGCGTGCTGGAGTACGCACCCCTCGCCGAGATCACCGGACGCAGCCCCCACCTGGCGCCGGAGGCCCTGAACTGTTCGGCGCCGGACACCGGCAACATGGAGATCCTCCACCTGTTCGGCACCCCGGAGCAGAAGGAACGGTGGCTGATGCCCCTCCTCGATGGGGAGATCAGGTCGTGCTTCTCCATGACCGAACCCGACGTGGCTTCCTCCGACGCCCGCAACATCCGCACCCGAATCCGCCGGGAGGGCGACCACTACGTGATCACCGGACGCAAGTGGTTCTCCTCGGGAGCCCTGTCGCCCCGGTGTGCCTTCTCGATCGTCATGGGGGTGACCAATCCCGACGCCGATCCCTACCACCGGCAATCCATGGTGATAGTGCCCCTCGACACCCCGGGGGTCGAGATCGAACGCGATCCCACCGTCTTCGGTTACCACGACCGGGGCGGACACCCCCAGATCCACTTCGACCACGTTCGGGTTCCGGTGGAGAACCTGTTGGGCGAGGAGGGGTCGGGGTTCGCCATAGCCCAGGCGCGGCTCGGCCCCGGCCGTATCCACCATTGCATGCGTGCCATCGGCGCCGCGGAGAGATGCTTCGACCTGATGTGCATGCGGGCCAAGGCCAGGGTCGCATTCGGCAAACCCCTGGCCGAGCAGGGGGTGGTGCAGGACTGGATCGCCGAGTCCCGGCTGCGGATCGAACAGGCCAGGCTGCTCGTGTTGAAGGCCGCCTGGATGATCGACAACCTGGGCACCAAGGAGGCCCGGACCGAGATCGCCGCCATCAAGGTCGTCGCGCCGGACGCTCTCAAGTACGTGGCGGACCGGGCCATCCAGGTGTTCGGTGCCGCCGGGTTCACCGAGGACTTCCCGCTGGCCCGGCTGTACTCGATGGCTCGTTGGCTCCAGATCGCCGACGGACCCGACGAGGTCCACAAACGCAGCGTCGCCCGGTTCGAGCTGGGCCAATACGAGCCTGGGGCCGTCCCCGAGCCCTATCCCTTCGACTGAGGGAACCGGCGGCTGGTCGGAGACGTTGGCATGGGGGATGGACTGGCGGGAGCTGGCGGCCTGCGCCGCCTCCGAGGTCGATTTCTTTCCACCGGCTGGGGACGTCCAGGCGGTGGTGAAGGCCAAGGCCGTGTGTTTCGCTTGCCCGGTTCGGGCCGAATGCCTGGAATACGCCCTCGCCACCGAGCAACCCGAGGGGGTCTGGGGAGGTCTGACCCGTAGGGAGCGGGTTCGCTTCGGCAGGATGGTGGTGTTGGGGGCGTAGAAGGGGAATCCTCGAGACGCCGATCGCGTTGTGGGGAGTCCCGAGCGAAAGGACACCATGGAATTCGCGGTCACCTTCGACTACCTGTGCCCCTTCGCCCGCAACGTCAACGAAGCGGTGCTCACCGGCTTGGACCAAGGCCGGGGTTGGAACGTTCGATTCCACGCCTTCTCCCTCGCCCAGGTGCACCTCGAGGAGGGGGAGCCGCCGGTATGGGAGGCTCCCGAGGGCAGGTCCGGGGTGTTGGCCCTCCGATGGGGCCTGGCGGTGCGGGACGCCATCCCCGAGGCGTTTCCCCGGGTGCACCGAGCCCTCTTCGCCATCCGACACGACCGCGGAGCCGATCTCAACGACGAGGAGATCGTTCGGGAGACCATCCGAGAACAGGGCCTGGATCCCGACGAGGTGGGGCGGCTGGTGGAAGACGGTGCGTCGCTCGAAACCCTGGCGGCCGAACACACCGAGGCGGTCGAGCGGTGGGGGGTTTTCGGCGTGCCGACCATCATCGTCGGCGACGAGGCGGTGTTCGTCAGGCTGATGGAGCGTGACCGGGTGGACGACCTGGAGAAGGTGCTGGACCTGGTGGGATTCGTGCGACTCAACGAGTTCAAACGGACCCGCGTCCCCCGCTGACACGCCGCAGGCCCGGGGAGGCGTCGCCTACCACTCCCTCTGGGTCGAACGGCTGCCGGCCGACCCTTCATCCTCGATCGCCGCGCTCCTCCGAGCGGTCTGAGCCGTCACCTTCGGCGGCGCTCGGCCGGCTCGTCCCTACCTTCTCCCGCGGTGGCCAGGTGCACCAGGGCGTCCCCCGGACCGACCAGCGGATTCTGGTTGACGGCTATCACCCATCCGTCCGTCGGGGCCTTGACCGTAGATGGCCTCACCCCCGTTGCATCACCGATCGTCGCCACCATCCGGCCGGCCTCCACCTCCTCACCCGGCGAGACGTGGAGTTCGGCTATCCCGCCTCGACGGGCTCTCACCCAGGTGGTGCGGCGAACCGTGACGGTCGGCGGAGGCTGCGGATCGACATGGTTGATCATCCCCAGGCTCGCCAGGACCCGCATCACTCCGTCCACGCCGCACAGGATCGCTTCACGATCGAAGCGGTTGGCCTGGCCGGCCTCGAAGAGGAGCACCTTGATTCCCCTCTCGGTGGCAGCCTGTCTGAGCGATCCGTCCCTGAGGCGGGCGTGGATGGTGAAGGGAGCCCCGAACGAGCGGGCCAGTTCCAGGGTCTGAGGATCGTCCAGGTCGGCCCGGATCTGAGGGACGTTGTAGCGGTGGGCGGCCGCGGTGTGCAGGTCGATCCCGACGTGGCAGTGGCCCACCACCTCCCGCATGAAGAGGTCGGCGAGACGGGCAGCCAACGACCCTCGGCGGGAGCCGGGAAACGAGCGGTTCAGGTCCCGGCGGTCGGGCAGATAGCGGTCCCCGGAGATGAAACCGAGGACGTTCACGATGGGGACCGCGATGACCGCCCCCCGGAGGCGCCGCGGCTCCAGCCCGCGGAGCACGGCACGGGTTATCTGCACCCCGTTGAGCTCGTCGCCGTGGATCGCGCCCGAGATCCACACGTTGGGGCCGGGATGGCGTCCGTTCACCACCACCACCGGGAGGGTGGCCATGTTGCCGGTGGGGAGACGGGCGAAGGGGAGCTCGAAGCGCGCCTGGCGGCCGGGAGGAACGGTCACCTCACCGACCGTGATCGGGTCGTTGACGTGTTCAGGTCGCGACACGCCGACCCTTCCGGCGCCGGGCCGCTTGCTCTTCGATGAAGGAGATCACCGCCGCCGCGACGTCGACTCCGCTGGCCTTCTCGATGCCCTCCAGCCCGGGGGACGAGTTCACCTCCAGCACCAGGGGGCCCCGTTCGGACTGCAGGAGGTCGACCCCGGCCACGTTGAGACCCATGGTGCGGGCCGCTTTCACCGCGGTCGCCCGCTCGGCCGCGGTGAGCCTGATCGCCTCGGCGGTTCCTCCCCGATGCAGGTTGGATCGGAACTCGCCCGGGGCCGCCCTCCGGCGCATCGCCGCGATCACCCGGCCACCGACCACGAAGGCCCTCACGTCCGAACCCCGGGTCTCTTTGATGTACTCCTGGACCAGTATGTTGGCGTCCAGTTGACGGAAGGCGCCGATCACGGATTCGGCGGCCTTGCGGGTCTCGGCCAGGACCACTCCGAGTCCCTGGGTCCCCTCCAGCAGCTTGACCACCACCGGCGGCCCACCGACCAGGTCGAGGAGCCCTTCGATGTCCTTGGTCGCATGGGCGAAACCGGTCACCGGCATTCCCACCCGGGCCCGGGCGAGCAGCTGGAGGGCATGGAGCTTGTCCCTGGATCGGGTGATCGCCTGGGACGGGTTGAGGGAGTACACCCCGCTCATCTCGAACTGGCGGACCACCGCCGTCCCGTAGAAGGTGTAGGTGGCCCCGATCCGGGGGATCACCGCATCGAAGCGGAGAGCCTCCCCCCGGAACAAGACCCGGGGCTTGGCCGGTGTGATGTCCATGTAGCAACGCAGGTAATCGACCACGCTTACCTCGTGGCCCCGCTGCGCGGCAGCCTCGGCCAGCCGCCGGGTGGAGTAGAGGGTGCGGTCCCTGGACAGGATGCCGATGTGCATGCTCAGTCTCCTTCCGGCGGTTTTCCCACCAGGTACGACCTTCCCGGGTCGACCAGGAAGCGACCCCTCACGGTCTGGCGCCCCAACAGCATCGGGAAGCCCATCTCGTCGCGGCGGGTCAGGGTGACGTCGGTCTCGAACTCGTAGGGTCCGATGGCCAACCGGGTCCGGATCAGCGGTCGAAGCTCGGCTCGGCCTCCCGGGTTCTTGACCCGCCGTTCGCCGACCACCGGAACTTCGACGACCACCGCGGGGCCGGGTCGGCGATGGTCGGGATGGACTGCGAACCGGGCCATGGTGGTGCCATCCAGCTCGGTCAGTTCCAGCCCGAAGGCATGGAGCGCCGCGGTCCTCGCTCCCGTGTCGACCTTGGCCCGGATCGAGCTGACGCCCAGCTCCGGCAACGAAACCCACTCCCGCCAGCCGATCACCGCGGTGGGCGGCCTACGACTCGGCACGGGCGGCGCTCCCCACGGTTCGCGCGGCCAGCCAGGTGGTGAGGGGAACAGACGCGACCAGGCCGATCGACCCCACCAGGGTGCGGATGATCTCGATGGCCACCACCTCGCTGTTGGCGATCACGTCCAGGGGCTGGCGGGACACGGCGAACAGCAGCAGGAGCGGCATGGACGCCCCCGCATAGGCGAGAACCAGGGTGTTCACCGTCGAGGCGATGTGGTCGCGCCCGACCCGCAGCCCCGCCGAGAACAGCTCGCCGGTGGCCATCCCGGGGTTGGCCCGGTGGATCTCCCACACCGCCGAGGCCTGGGTCACGGTCACGTCGTCCAGGGCACCCAAAGCTCCCAGGACGATACCGGCCAGGAGGAGCCCCCGGATGTCGAAGGGCCCGAGGAGGGTGAGGTAGAGGGCCTCCTCCCCCGAGAAACCGGTCAGGCGGGCCAGCTCCACGACGACCGCCGACAACCCGAGGGTCAGGATGAGCGAACCGAAAGTACCGATGACCGCGACGTGGGTGAGATCGTTCCAGCCGTGGGCGAGGTAGAGGGCCACGTAGCCGATCGCTGCGGCCCCTACCGCGGCGACGAGCACCGGCGACGAACCCTGCAGGATGGCGGGCAGGACGAACCAGAGCAGGACCCCGACGCCCAGGGCGAGGCCCAAAAGGGCGGCCAGGCCTCTCAGGCGACCCAGAGCGACCACCGCGCCCGCGAACAGCACCGCCACCGCCAACAGCAGGACTCGCCGATCCTTGTCGGCGTACTGGTATTGCAGCTCGGCGGGGGCGTCGGGCAGGAAGTTCAGCATCACCGCCTCACCCGGCATGAAGTCCGGAGTGGTGGGGAGCAGCTCGAACTCCTGGGCGGCCACGGTTCCGGGGGTGGGTCCCTCCAGGAGCTCGAACACCACGGTGACGCACCGCGACTCGGCCGAGTAGGAGCAGGGGCCCTCCTCGACCGACGCCACCCGGGCCCGGTGGACCTGGTCGGTGATGCCGAACACCGTCAGATCGACGGTTGGAGCCGATCGAGGCCACAACCACACCAGTCCGAGCAGGATCGCGGCTCCGATCGCGACGGGAGCCCAGATCAGGGTACGGCGGTCGGGCCCGCCAAGGCGGGCGAGGTCGTCCACCCGAATCAGGCTACGACGGGGGATCGTGTCGTGCCAGCCACCCGCCGGCGACAGATATGAGTAAAATGGGAATAGAAGATCTAAGTCGAGACATATAAGGGGTGAACAGCAAGACCGGTGCCATGGGCACCCGCAAGCCGATGGAGGTGGTGAGAGATGTTGATGAGGTTCGATCCCTTCGCAGAGCTCGACCGTGTCACCCGGGAGTGGGGAACCCGGGGAGTGGTGGCGATGCCGGTGGATGCCTACCGGTTGGGTGACCGCTACTTCCTGCACTTCGATCTTCCCGGGGTCGACCCGGAGTCGATCGACATCACGGTCGACAAGAACACCCTCACCGTGACCGCCGAGCGGCGGTGGGAAGTGCCGCAGGAGGCCGAGGTGGTGATCGCCGAGCGTCGGCACGGGACTTTCAGCCGCTCGTTCTACCTGGGTGAGGGTCTCGACCAGAACGGTATCGAGGCCGGGTACGACCACGGGGTGTTGACCGTCTCGATCCCGCTGGCCGATCAGGCCAAGCCCAAGAGGATCGTGGTCGAGTCCAAGGACAAGGCCCTCAGGAGGTGATGCGCCATGCTGATGCGGTTCGATCCCTTCGCCGAGTTGGATCGTCTCACGCAGTCGCTGTGGAACATGCCTCGTCCCCGGGCGTGGTCGATGCCGGTGGATGCCTACCGGACCGAAGACAGGTTCTGGCTGCTGATCGACCTGCCGGGGGTCGACCCCGACACCATCGACGTCCAGGTGGAGGATTCGACCCTGACGGTGCGGGTGGATCGCAGCTGGACCCTGCCCGAGGGCGCCGAGCTGGTCATCAGTGAACGGCCCCACGGGACCTTCGTCCGGCAGTTCTTCCTCGGTGAGGGTCTCGACACCGACAAGATCGAGGCCGGATACGAGCACGGGGTGTTGACGATCTCCATCCCGGTGGCCGAAGAGGCCAAGCCGAGGAAGATCACGGTCGGGAGCTCCGAGAAGGTGCTCACCGCCTGACATCGGCTGCGCCCGACGCGACCCGAGCCTCAGAGGCTCGGGTCGTTCGCGTCCCGGACCGTAGACTGAGAGCCATGGGATACGGCTTCGCCACCAGGGCGGTGCACGCCGGTCAGCAGCCCGACCCGGAGACCGGGGCACGGGCCATGCCCATCTACGCGACCACCTCGTTCGTGTTCGAAGACGCCCAGGAGGCCGCCGACCTATTCGCCCTCCAGACATTCGGCAACATCTACACCCGTATCGGCAACCCCACCAACGCCGCCTTCGAAGAGAGGATGGCCTCCTTGGAAGGTGGGCTGGGGGGGCTGGCCACCGGATCGGGGCAAGCTGCCCAACTGATCGCCATCCTCACCATCTGCCAGGCAGGCGACGAGGTGGTGGCCGCCCGCAACCTGTACGGCGGGACCTACACCCAGTTCGACGTCACCCTCAGGAAGATGGGCATCGACGTCACGTTCGTGGATCCCCACCCCGAGAAGTTCGCCGCCGCGATAACCCCTCGAACCAAGCTGCTCTATGGGGAGACCATCGGGAATCCCAAGGCCGACGTGTTCGACATCGAGTCGGTCGCCGAAGTCGCTCACGAGCACGGCCTTCCCCTCATGATCGACAACACCTTCGCCACCCCGTACCTGTGCCGGCCGATCGAGTGGGGGGCGGACATCGTGGTCCATTCGGCCACCAAGTTCATCGGCGGCCACGGTGTGGTCATCGCCGGGGTGATAGTCGAGTCGGGTCGGTTCCCTTGGGACAACGGGAACTTCCCGGTCATGACCGAACCCTCTCCCGCATACCACGGGCTCCGGTTCTGGGAGAACTTCAGGGAGTACGGCTACCTGATGAAGGCCCGCACCGAGCTGCTGCGGGACATCGGAGCCGCCCTGTCCCCCTTCAACGCCTTTCTGCTGCTCATAGGGCTGGAGACCCTTCCGCTGAGAATGCGGAAGCACGTCGAGAACGCACGGGCGGTGGCCGAGTTCCTGCGGGAACATCCCGCGGTCTCCTGGGTGAGTTATCCCATCTTCGACGACTCGCCCACCCGGCACCTCGCCGAGAAGTACACCCCCGAGGGACCCGGAGCGGTGTTCACCTTCGGGCTCAAGGGTGGTTACCGGGCCGGAGTGGAGTTCATCCAGAGAGTCGAGCTGGCCAGTCACCTGGCCAACGTCGGGGACGCCAAGACCCTGGTGATCCACCCGGCGTCCACCACCCACCAGCAGGTACCACCGGAGGAACGGCAGGCGGCGGGAGTGGGGGACGACATGATCCGGATCTCGGTGGGCATAGAGGACATCGAAGACATCCTCGCCGACCTCGACCAGGCGCTGGGGGGTACCCCCAGATGACGATCACCGAGACCCCGAAGGTACCCGACGCCACCCCGGGTGAACGGCTGCGGATCCTGAGGGAGGCCCGGTCGATCGCCCTGGTCGGAGTGTCCGCCAACCCTCTCCGCCCCTCCAACTTCGTCGCCACCTACCTCGTCAGGACCCCTTACCGTGTCTACCCGGTCAACCCGGCATACGAGGAGGTGTTGGGCCTCCGTTGCTATCCGAGCTTGAGGGAGTTGCCGGAACCCCCCGACATCGTCGACTGCTTCCGACGGCCCGAAGACCTCCCCCAGGTGGTGGAGGAGGCGATCCAGGTGGGGGCCAAGGTGGTCTGGTTCCAGCTCGGCCTCCGCAACGACGAAGCCGCCCGACGTGCCCTCGATGCGGGCCTCCGGGTGGTCCAGGACAGGTGCCTGAAGATCGAGCACGCCCGGTTCTCGGGCCGTCTCCACCTGGCCGGTTTCGACACGGGAGTGATCTCTTCCCGGAGGAGGAGGGCGGTGTGAGCGTGATCGACGGGCTGGTCGAGTGGAACCGGTCACGTCGGGAGGTGCCGCCGGCGACCGGACCCCATCCCAGTCGGCGGCTGGCCATCCTCACCTGCATGGACGCCCGGATCGATCCGGCCCGACTGTTCGGCGTCGAGCCGGGCGACGCCCACGTCATTCGGAACGCCGGAGCGGTGGTGACCGACGACGTCGTCCGTTCGCTGCTGGTGTCCCAGTCGGCCCTCGGCACCCGGGCGGTGGTGGTGATAGCTCACACCAGCTGCGGGATGGAGGGGCTGGACGAAGCCATGCTGGTCTCCGAGCTGGAGGCCGGCACCGGCTGGCGAGCCGACCAGAGCTTCGGAGGGTTCGAGGACGTGAGGGACCACGTTGGCGAGTCGGTGCGGCGACTCAGGTCCCATCCCGGCCTCCGCGGGGAGGTCCGGGGGTTCGTGCTCGACATCACCACCGGCGCCCTCGACGAGGTCCACGTTTGACGCCGGTCGCGGTGGCGCTCGCCTATCTGGTGGGGGCCGCTCCGACCTGGAAGGTGGTCGAGGCGCGGTGGAAGGTGGACCTGCACCACTCGGGGAGCGGCAATCCGGGCGCAGGTAACGCCACTCGGCAGGCCGGCTTGACCGCCGGGGTGACCCTCGCCGCCCTGGACGGCCACAAGGGTCTGCTACCCGTCCTGGTGGCGCGGAGGATCGGGCTGGGGGAACTCGACCAGGTGGCGGTGGGGCTGGCCGCGGTGGCGGGCAACGATTGGCCGGTGTGGCATCGTCGTCGGGGTGGGAGGGGCTTGGCGACCTCGGTCGGCGTGGTGCTGGCAGCAGCGCCTTGGGTCCTGGTCTGGCCTGGCCTGTGGGCGCTCGCCGGGTGGCGACTCGGGGGTGGACCGGCGGGATTCTTCGGCTGGGCCCTTCTCCCGGCGTTCTCGCTGTCCGTCTCGGCGCCCACCCCCACCGTGGCGCTCACCTCGGGACTCGCCGCCCTCATGATCGCCCGACGGGCGGAGGGGAACGCCGGATGGAGCCGTCGAGGACTGGCGGAGCGGGTGTTCTTCGACCACGACCCGCGTCCTCCCTCGGAGACCTCCCGCCGATCCTCCCTCGCCTGGCCGGTGGTGCTGTTCGGCGTGGGCCTTCCCGTGTACCTCGGACTGACCAGAGCCACGCTAGGCCAGGTGAGGGTCGGTCCCCGAGGCTGGGTCCTCCTGTTCGGGGCGGTGTTGGCCGAGTTCGGGGCGAAGTTGGCCTTAGGGGAGCTCTTCCGGAGC
This sequence comes from Acidimicrobiia bacterium, assembly GCA_026002975.1. Classification (GTDB taxonomy): domain Bacteria; phylum Actinomycetota; class Acidimicrobiia; order Spongiisociales; family ZC4RG35; genus BPGJ01. The sequence goes on along the minus strand of BPGJ01000001.1, from coordinate 198,005 downwards.
GGCGCGCACCGCTCCGGGCTCGACGTGTCGCGGTCTGCGGCGCTGGGGGCCGCCCTGGTCGGAACCGGTGTCGCCCGACTGGTGCCCGCCGGCGGGGCGATCACCCCTCTTGCCATGGCGTGGGCGGTCGGGGGGGACTGGAGGACCGCGGGCGCCGCCCTGAGGGCGACCGTTCTCAGTTACGGAGGGCTCGCCCTGGGAACCGGGCTCGCCCTCGGATGGGTGACCCTCCGGTGGGCTCCCGGCCTCGGTTGGACCGGCTGGGGTCTGGCCCTCGGCCTGTGCCTGTTGGGGGGAGTGCTCCTGCTGGCATCGGCTCGTCTGCGTAGGCTCCTGCCCGTCGTGCCTCCGAGGTTCCGGGACAGGGTGGGTTCGGTCCTGGTCGACCACCACCTGGACCGGCGCGCCGCGGCGCTGGTCGCGACCCGGGTGTTGGCCGAGAGCATGGCGCTGGGACTCACCCTGGCAGCCTTCGAGATCGCCCTCAAACCCTCCCAGGTGGTGGCTTCCTTCGGGGTGTCCCAGCTGGTGGGTGGACTTCCCGGCACGCCTGGTGGGGTGTTGTACACCGAGGTCGGACTCCTGGGGGCGCTGGGGGTGTTCGGGGTGCCTGCCGCGGTCGGCATGGGCCCCGTCCTCGTATTCCGCCTGGTCTCGTATTGGTTACCCGCCATGGCCGGGGCAGCGGCGGGCGGCGCCGCCTTCCTCTCCCGTCGGGGCTGAGTTTCCGCCCGGAGGGGAACGCGCCCCCTAACGTTCCGGGAGATGGAGCCGATCCTCCAGTGGTGGGAATCCACCAGCCCAACCCTCGTCCGGCTGCTCCTGTCGCTCGGGTTGCTGGCCGCCCTGGTGCTGGTCCGTTGGCTGGTGCTGAGGGCGATCCACGTACGGATCGAGGGACAGGAGACCTACTTCCGGGCTCGCAAGTGGGTCGCCTACGTCGTCACCGCGGTGGGTCTCCTCGGCCTCGTCCAGATCTGGTTCGGCGGGGTGGGTGGCCTCACCACCTATCTGGGGATCCTCTCCGCCGGGGTGGCGATCGCCCTCGCCGACGTGTTGGAGAACCTGGCGGCGTGGTTCTACATCGTCGCCCGCAAACCCTTCGTGGTCGGTGACCGGATCGAGATCGAGGGAGTGAAAGGCGACGTGGTCGACATTCGTGCGTTCCGGTTCTCGATGCTCGAGGTGGGCAACTGGGTGGGCGCCGAGCAGTCCACCGGTCGCCTGATCCACGTCCCCAACGGCAAGGTGTTCACCTCCCAGCTCGCCAACTACACCGAAGGATTCCCCTACATATGGGAGGAGCTGCCGGTGCTGGTCACCTTCGAGAGCGACTGGCGGCGGGCCGAGGAGCTGGTGGCCGCCGCCCTGCGGGCCCACGCCCCCGCTACCGGTCCCATCCAACGGGCCATCGAACGCGCCGGACGCACCTATCTGATCCGATACCGTCACCTCGATCCGACCACCTATGTGGCGGTGGAGGACTCCGGGGTGAAAGTAGTGGGCCGCTACCTCGTTCCCGTCAGGGAACGCCGGCGATACGCCGACGAGATATGGCGCGCCGTGCTGGACGGGATCGCCGCCGAACCGGCCGTCGAGCTGGCCTACCCGACCCACCGGACGGTGATAACCGACACCCTGCGGGTGGTGTCGGTCACCGCCGAGGAGCGGGGCGACGGCGGCTAGCCTGCCCCGGGTGAGCCACCGAACCCTGGTCGTGGTTCTGGTCGTGGTGGCCTGCGTTTCGCCCCGGCCCGGCCTGGCAGAGTGGACCGACCGCTGGGACCGGGTCCGCCAGGCGCTCCCGGTGGCCGACAGTCTCGAGAAGAGTGACTGTCAGACTGCTCTCACGGAGCTGCGGGAGGCTCGCACCGAGCTGATACCCGGTCCCAGTGAGAGGCTCGACGAGATGGTTGACGCCTGGATCAGGGAAGCCGAAACCGTCTACTTCGACTGCCCCCCACCCGAGGGATTCCGAGAGGCCTTCACTCGTCTCGACCAGATGGCCCGACAGGTCGATGACGCGGCCGGGCGGGGATAGCCTGGAGCCATGACGGCGGCGCCGAACTCGCTGTTGGAGGAAGCGGGGGATCTGGTCCCCCGACTGGCGGAGAGGAACCCGGAGGCGGAGAGGATCGGCCGCCTCCACGACGAGACCGTGGCCGAACTCAAGCGGATCGGAGTGACCCGGGTATTCCAGCCGGCCAAGTTCGGCGGGCTCGAGCTCGACTGGGGCGCCCAGATCGAACTTGGGGAGGTGCTGGCCCGGGGCTGCGGGTCGGCGGCGTGGCTGGCCTCGGTGGTGGCATCCCAGGCTTATCTCGTCGCCCGCTTTCCGCCTGAAGCCCAAGAGGAGGTGTGGGGCGAAGGCGGGGATCCCCTGATAGTCCACGCCACCGCCACCAACCACGGGACCCTGCGGTGGACCGGGGACGGATTCCTCCTCTCCGGTCACTGGCGTTTCACCTCCTGTGTCGACCACTCGGACTGGGCGCTGGTCTCGGCGGTGCTCCCCGACGCAGATGGGCGAATCGGCGACGAGTGGATCTGTCTGATCCCCCGCCGGGACTACCGGCCGGAAGGAGAGTGGAGAGTGATCGGCCTCAACGGCACCGGGTCGCGGGACCTGGTCGCCGAGGACGTGTACGTTCCCCCGCATCGGGCGGTGGAGGCCGAGAGACTCCTGGGCGCAGACCCTCCCGGATCGGTCGTCCACGACCACTATCTGTACCGGGCCGACGTGGGATCGCTGTTCGGGACCTCCATCCTCGGGCCGGTTCTCGGTCTGGCCCGGGCCGGCTACGAGCACTACCGGTGGACCACCTCCCAGCGGGTGGGCACCGTCTTCGGGGATCGGGTCGCCGAGTCGTCGGTGGTTCAGGAGCGGCTGGCCCACTCGGCAGCCGAGATCGACGCGGCCCGAAGGATCGCCTACGACGTGGTCGAACTCCAGCGACGGCGACTTGCGGAGGGGAGCCGGCTGACTCCCGAGGAGCACGCCACCGTCCTCCGGGACCGGGCCTGGGCGACCCGCACCTGCGTCGACGCGCTCCACCGGCTGGTTCGCTCCACCGGCGCGGCGGGCCTGTCGGCGAGCGACCGTGCCACCGCGGCCTTCCGGGACCTCCAAGCCGCGGCCGCCCAGATCGCGGTCAACTGGGATCGGAATATGATCGCCTACGGGAGGTTCGCCCTGGGCCTCCGGACCGGAGTGGGCCCCATCGACGGGACCCGTGGATCGTCGCTGGCATGAGGGCCCGGCATCGGCGTCCCGCGCCCGAGTGGTTGGTCGGGCTGGTGATAGCCACGATCGTCTTCATCGTGGCCTTGATCGTGGCCCATCTCCTGGGTGTGGGAGACGATCCCACTCTGGGAGCGTTGACACTCCCCGGCCCGGCTGCTTAGCATGGTGCCCGGTACAAGCAGGCCGGAGCCGACGGCCGATCTTCCGCCGACGGGCCCGACCGGTTCGCGTCGATGCGGAGCTCGGGGGGTTTGTTTCCTTGTGTTTTGAATGAGCGTTGGGGTCTGTTATCCTTCCGCACCTGCCTACCGCCTATCCCTCAAGCCGTTGATTGCCGAGTCGTTGACCGAAGGAGGATGCGTTGTCCTCGCGCGCCATTGATCGCCTTTCGTTCGCCAAGATCCCCGAGGTCTTGCCGCTTCCCGACCTGTTGGCCATCCAGCGGGAGTCCTTCCAGTGGTTCCTCGACGAGGGACTGAGGGAGATCTTCGACGAGATATCCCCGATCGAGGACTTCACCGGGAACCTGGCTCTCGAGCTGACCGACCACCGGTTCGGCGACCCGCCCCTGACCATCGAAGAGTGCAAGGAGCGGGACGCCAACTACGCCCGACCGCTGTTCGTGACCGCCCGGTTCATGAACCGGCAGACCGGGGAGATCAAGGAGCAGCAGGTCTTCCTCGGGGACTTCCCGATGATGACCGACAACGGGGTGTTCATCATCAACGGCACCGAGCGGGTCATCGTCTCCCAGCTCGTGCGCTCGCCCGGCATCTACTTCGACGTCACTCCCGACAAGAGCCTCGACAAGCTCATCTATTCGGGGAAGGTGATCCCCGGCCGGGGGGCCTGGCTCGAGTTCGACACCGACAAGCGGGACACCATCGGGGTCAGGGTCGACCGTAAGCGCCGCCAGTACGTGACCGCCTTCCTCAAGGCTCTCGGTATCGCCGAGACCGACGACGAGATCCTCGAGATGTTCGGTGGAGCCGAGTCGATCCGCAACACCCTCGAACGGGACACGGTGGTCGACCGGGAGGAGGCGCTGATCGACCTGTACCGGAAGCTGAGGCCCGGGGAGCCGACCACCGTCGAGTCGGCCCGGGGTCTGATCCAAACCCTCTTCCGCAACCCCAAACGGTACGACCTCACCCGGGTCGGTCGCTACAAGATCTGCCAGAAGTTCCAGGAGCCGATGCCCGACGACTATCGGGCGGCCGGCATGCAGATGCTCCGGGACGAGGACATCGTCGACACGATCCGCTATCTGATCGCGCTCCACGCCGGCGAGAAGACGGTCACCACCCATCGGGGCCAGGAGGTTCCGGTGGTGACCGACGACATCGACCACTTCGGCAACCGGCGGGTTCGCACGGTCGGGGAGCTGATCCAGAACCAGGTGCGGGTGGGTCTCACCCGCCTGGAAAGGGTGGTCAGGGAGCGGATGACCACCCAGGACCCGGACGCGATCACCCCGCAGACCCTCATCAACATCCGACCGGTGACCGCGGCCATCAGGGAGTTCTTTGGAAGCTCCCAACTCTCCCAGTTCATGGACCAGCCCAACCCGCTGGCGGCGCTCACCCATCGGCGGCGACTCTCGGCGCTGGGCCCAGGGGGTCTGTCCCGGGAACGGGCCGGGTTCGAAGTCCGGGACGTCCACCCGTCCCACTACGGACGGATGTGCCCCATCGAGACCCCGGAAGGACCCAACATCGGGTTGATCGGGTCGCTCGCCACCTACGCCCGGGTGAACCGGTTCGGGTTCATCGAGACGCCCTACCGGAAGGTGGAGCAGGGCCGGGTCACCGACCGGATCGAGTATCTGACCGCCACCGAGGAGGAGCGGTACGTCATCGCCCAGGCCAACGCGCCGGTGGGGGAGGACGGACGTTTCCTGAACGACAAGGTGCTCTGCCGGATCGCGGGCGGAGAGGTCACCCTGGTCGACGCCGACCAGGTCGACTACATGGACGTCTCCCCCAAGCAGATCGTGTCGGTCTCGACCGCGCTCATCCCGTTCCTCGAGCACGACGACGCCAACCGGGCGCTGATGGGTTCGAACATGCAGCGGCAGGCCGTGCCTCTGCTGAGGACCGACGCCCCGCTGGTCGGGACGGGTGTGGAGCGACGAGCCGCCCTCGACTCGGGGGACATGATCGTCTCACCGGTCGACGGTGAGGTGGTGGAGGTCACCGGCGACCGGATCGTGGTGAAGGAGAAGGGCACCAACGCCAAGCACGAGTTCCGGCTGGCCAAGTTCGAGCGGTCCAACCAGGGAACCTGCATCAACCAGAAGCCGATCGTGCGGGAAGGCGACGTGGTCGCCAGAGGGGACGTCCTCGCCGACGGGCCCTCCACCGACCACGGCGAGTTGGCGCTGGGGCGCAACCTGCTGGTGGCGTTCATGCCGTGGAACGGACACAACTTCGAGGACGCCATCGTCGTTTCCGAGCGGCTCGTCAAAGAGGACATCCTCACCTCGATCCACATCGAAGAGCACGAGATCGACGCCCGGGACACGAAACTGGGCGCCGAGGAGATCACCCGGGACATCCCCAACGTGGCCGACGAGGTGCTGGCCGATCTCGACGAGAACGGGATCATCCGGATCGGCGCCGAGGTCGGCCCCGGCGACTACCTGGTGGGCAAGGTGACGCCCAAGGGGGAGACCGAACTCACACCCGAGGAACGTCTCCTCAGGGCGATCTTCGGCGAGAAGGCCCGGGAGGTGCGGGACACCTCCCTCAAGGTGCCCCACGGGGAGTCGGGGAAGGTGATCGCGGTCAAGGTGTTCAAGCGGTCCGAGGGTTACGACTTGCCGCCGGGGGTCAACGAACTTGTGCGGGTCTACGTGGCTCAGCAACGGAAGGTGGCGGAGGGCGACAAGCTGGCGGGACGCCACGGCAACAAGGGCGTCATCGCCAAGATCCTGCCCGAGGAGGACATGCCGTTCCTGGAGGACGGCACTCCGGTGGACATCGTGCTCTCCCCCCTGGGTGTGCCGTCCCGCATGAACCTGGGCCAGGTCCTGGAAACCCACCTGGGCTGGGCGGCGGCCCAGGGATGGGAGCCGTTCGAAGGCGAAGGGCCGGCCGCCCAGGGCGCCGAGCCGTGGACCAAGGTCGCTTCTCCGGTGTTCGACGGAGCCCGGGAGGACGAGATCCTCACCCTGCTCCGGCACGCCCGGCCCAACCGGGACGGCCAGCGGCTGGTGGGGCCGGACGGCAAGGCGGTGCTGTACGACGGACGCACCGGCGAGCCCTTCGACACCCCGGTGACGGTCGGGTACATCTACATGCTGAAGCTGGTGCACCTGGTGGACGACAAGATCCACGCCCGCTCCACCGGCCCCTACTCGATGATCACCCAGCAGCCTCTGGGCGGGAAGGCCCAGTTCGGTGGTCAGCGTTTCGGGGAGATGGAAGTGTGGGCGCTCGAGGCCTACGGAGCCGCCTACGCCCTCCAAGAGCTCTTGACCATCAAATCCGACGACGTGCAGGGGCGGGTCAAGGTGTACGAGGCGATCGTCAAGGGAGACAACATCCCCGAGCCGGGTATCCCGGAGAGCTTCCGGGTGCTGGTCAAGGAGATGCAGTCGCTGTGCCTCAACGTCGAAATGCTCTCGGCCGGTGAGGAGGTCGAGCTCCAGGCGTTGGAGGAGGAGGTCTACCGACCGCAGGAATCCCTGGGGATCGACCTGTCCCGGCCGGAGCGACCCGAAGTGGAAGTCTGAGCTAGGACGACGAGGAAGAAGAGAGGGACGAGTTGGCGCGACAACTGTTCGACGAACTGAGGATCTCGTTGGCCTCGGCCGACGAGATCAGAGCCTGGTCGTACGGCGAGGTCAAGAAGCCGGAGACGATCAACTACCGGACGTTGAAGCCCGAGAAGGAGGGTCTGTTCGACGAGCGGATCTTCGGGCCGCAGAGGGACTGGGAGTGCTACTGCGGCAAGTACAAGAGGATCCGCTACAAGGGGATCGTCTGTGAACGGTGCGGCGTCGAGGTGACCCGCTCCAAGGTCCGTCGTGAGCGGATGGGTCACATCGAGCTGGCCGCCCCGGTCACCCACATCTGGTTCTTCAAGGGGGTCCCCAGCCGACTCGGCTATCTCCTCGACATGTCCCCCAAGGACCTCGAGAAGGTCATCTACTTCGCTGCCTATCTGGTCACCGAAGTAGACGCCGACAAACGCGACCGCGACCTGCCCGAGCTGGAAGAGCAGATGCGGATGGAGCTCGACCTGGTCCGCAAGGAGTTCGAGGAGTGGCGGGACGTCCGCCTCGAGGCTCTCGAAGACGAGCTCGCCCGCATGGAGGAGGCCGGAGCCAAACCCCAGGAGATCAACGCTCGCCGCAAGGACGTCGACCGGGAGATCCGCGACCGGGAGGAGCGAGCCGAGCGGGAAGCCGAGATCATCCAGGAGGCTTTCGACGTCTTCCGCACCTTGGCCCCCAAGCAGCTCATCGAGTCGGAGCAGCTGTGGAGAGAGCTGTACGAGCGGTACGCCGACTACTTCAAGGGCGGCATGGGCGCCGAGGCGATCAAGGAGCTGCTGGCCCGCCTCGACCTGGACGCCGAGATGGAGCAGCTCAAGGAAGACCTCGAGTCCGGCTCGGCCCAGCGCAAGGCTCGGGCCACCCAGCGGATGAAGGTCGTGAAGCCCTTCTGGGAAGGGAAGAACGACCCCACCGACCTGATCCTCGAGACCATCCCGGTGCTGCCGCCGGACCTGAGGCCGATGGTCCAGCTCGACGGTGGGCGTTTCGCCACCAGTGACCTGAACGACCTGTACAGGCGGGTCATCAACCGGAACAACCGGCTCAAGCGTCTCCTCGACCTGGGTGCCCCCGAGATCATCGTCAACAACGAGAAGCGCATGCTGCAGGAGGCGGTCGACGCCCTGTTCGACAACGGGCGCCGGGGACGGGCGGTCACCGGGGCCAACAACCGGGCCCTCAAGTCGCTCTCCGACATGCTGAAGGGCAAGCAGGGCCGGTTCCGTCAGAACCTGCTCGGCAAGCGGGTCGACTACTCGGGGCGCTCGGTGATCGTGGTCGGACCCCAGCTCAAACTCCACCAGTGTGGCCTCCCCAAGGTGATGGCGCTGGAGCTGTTCAAGCCGTTCGTCATGAAGCGGCTGGTCGACAAGGACCTGGCCCAGAACATCAAGGCCGCCAAGAGAATGGTGGAGCGGCAGCGTCCCCAGGTGTGGGACGTGTTGGGCGAGGTGATCCAGGAGCATCCTGTGCTCCTCAACCGGGCCCCAACCCTCCACCGCCTGGGCATCCAGGCCTTCGAGCCGGTGCTGGTGGAGGGCAAGGCCATCCAGATCCACCCCTTGGTCTGCGAGGCCTTCAACGCCGACTTCGACGGGGACCAGATGGCGGTGCACCTGCCCCTGTCCGCCGAAGCGCAGGCGGAGGCCCGCATCCTGATGATGTCGACCAACAACGTCCTCCGACCGGCGTCGGGCCGACCGATCGTCACCCCATCCCAGGACATGGTGATCGGGGTCTACTACCTGTCCGAACTCGTCGAGGACGGCAAGGGGGCCGGACGGATCTACGGGACAGTGGAAGAGGCCCTGCTCGCCTACGACATGGGCGAGCTCGACCTGCACGCCCCGATCAAGGTGAGGGTGGGCCGTCTGGCGGGTGACCCAGCCGTCCACGAGGACTTGAAGGACCAGCTCGGGCGTCTAGTGACCGAAGAACCGGTGGACGGTTCTCGGCTCACCGAGACGACCCTGGGGCGGTGCATCCTCAACGAGGCCCTGCCCGAGAGCTTCCCGTTCGTCAACTCGGTGGTGGTGAAGTCCGACATCAGCCGGATCATCGAGGCGGTCATCGAACGCTATCCGCGGACCGAGGTGGCGGCCACCCTGGACAACATCAAGGACCTGGGCTTCCGGTTCGCGACCCGGGCCGGTCTGACGATCGCCCTGGAAGACGTGAAGACCCCGCCGAACAAGGCGGAGATCCTCGCCGAGTACGAACGTCGGGCCGAGAAGGTCCAAGACCTGTACGAAAAGGGCGTGATCACCGACGACGAACGTCGCCAGGAGCTGATCGAGATCTGGACGGAAGCCACCGACCGGGTGAAGGACGCCATGGAGGAGAACCTCAAGGCGGAACGCTTCAACTCGATCGACATGATGGTGGGCTCCGGAGCCCGGGGGAACATCATGCAGGTCCGCCAGATCGCGGGGATGCGGGGCCTGGTGGCCAATCCCAAGGGGGACATCATCCCCCGGCCGATAATCTCCAACTTCCGGGAGGGCCTGTCGGTCCTCGAGTACTTCATCTCCACCCACGGAGCCCGCAAAGGGTTGGCGGACACCGCCCTGAGGACCGCCGACTCGGGTTACCTGACCCGGCGTCTCGTCGACGTCTCGCAGGAGGTGATCGTCAGGGAGGAGGACTGCGGTACCGACAAGGGCATCAGGATCTCCCTGGTGGACGAGCGGGGCCGGGTGATCCGTAACCTGCGCTCCCGGGTCTACGGGCGAGTTCTGGCCGACCCGGTCAAAGTCGACCGCAAAGTGGTGGAGACCAAGGAGGGGAACAAGCTCCACGCGGGAACCGTGATAGGCACCAGGGAGCTCCAGGCGATCGAACGGCACGCGGCCGACATCGGCACCGTCCGGGTCCGGTCGGTGCTGACCTGCGACAGCCGGCTCGGCGTGTGCCAGCAGTGCTACGGACTGTCGCTGGCCACCGGAAAGATGGTCGAAGTCGGGGAGGCTGTGGGGATCATGGCAGCCCAGTCCATCGGTGAGCCGGGGACCCAGCTGACCATGCGCACCTTCCACACCGGAGGCGTGGCCGGGGAGGACATCACCCACGGTCTACCCCGGGTGGTGGAGCTGTTCGAAGCCCGCACCCCCAAGGGCAAGGCGGTCCTCGCCGAGATCGGTGGCACCGTCCGGATCTTCGACGACGAGGAAGGCCGGCGAATCGTCGTCGAAGCCAAGGACGGCGAGGAGGTCGAGTATCCGGTGTCTCGGCGAGCCCGACTCCGGGTCTCCGACGGTGACGTGATCGAGCCCGGTGCCCAACTCACCGAAGGACCCCTCGATCCCAAGGAGGTGCTCGAAGTGAGGGGTGTCCGGGCCACCCAGCAGTATCTGGTCGACGAGGTCCAGGAGGTGTATCGCTCCCAGGGCGTGGAGATCCACGACAAGCACATCGAGATGATCGTGCGCCAGATGCTCAAGCGGGTCAGGGTGGTGGCACCCAACGACTCGGAGTTCCTGCCCGCCGAGCTGGTCGACGACCAGAAGTTCCGGGACGTAAACAAGCAGCTGCTGGCGGAGGGGAAGAAGCCGGCTGAAGGTCGGCCCGAGCTGATGGGTATCACCAAGGCATCGCTCGCCACCGAGTCGTGGCTCTCCGCCGCCTCGTTCCAGGAGACCACCCGTGTGCTCACCGAAGCGGCCATCCAGGCCAAATCGGACTTCATGAGGGGTCTCAAGGAGAACGTGATCATCGGCAAGCTGATCCCCGCGGGAACCGGGTCGGAGGCCTATCAGGTCTTGGAGCCGGCCCTTCCCGAGGCCACCACCGTGTCCGCTCTCGGTCTGCTCGGAGGGGACATGCCCGCCTCGGCCGACGAGGGACTCCCCGAGAACCCGGCGGAGTGGCTGGCGTCGATCGGAGCCGGTCGGGAGGAGACCGCCGAAGACGAGGAGGAGTGACAGGTCGGCGGGCCCGGCGGACGGGCCCGCCGGACTTCCGGCTGTGGGAGACTGGGGGGTGTGAAGACCCTCTGCGCCCTCCTGATGGTCGGCTGGCTGCTCGCCTCTACCGGTGAGGAGCGGGTGCTGATCGCCGAGGTGGACGGGCCGATCACCCCGGTGGTGGCCGACTACCTGGCGGACGCGGTGGAGCGTGCCGAGCAGGCCGACTACCAGGCGCTGGTGGTGCTCCTCGACACGCCGGGCGGGCTCGACACCTCCATGCGGGAGATCGTCCAGGAGTTCTTGGGCGCCCGGGTCCCGGTGGTGGTGTACGTGTCGCCCTCCGGCGCTCGGGCCGCCTCGGCTGGGACCTTCATCACCATGGCTGCCCACGTCGCCGCCATGGCACCCGCCACCTCGATCGGTGCGGCAACCCCGGTCGACCTGCAGGGCGGTGAGATCCCCGAGAAGGTGATCGAGGACGCGGTGGCTTTCGCAGTGTCGGTGGCGGAGGAGCGGGGTCGCAGCGTCGAGTTCGCCGAAGCCGCGGTCCGGGAGGGACGATCGCTTCCCGCCTCCCAGGCGGTGGCCCAGGGCGTCGTCGACATGGTGTCGGACGATCTGGGGTCCCTCCTCGAAGAACTGGATGGGAGGCGGGTGCGGCTCGCCGACGGGTCGGAGGTGACGCTGTCCACCGCCGATGCATTGGCGGACCGGTTCGAGCTCGGTGTGTTCCGGACGATCCTGGCACGGCTCGCCGACCCCAACCTGGCGTTCCTCTTCCTCTCGTTGGGCACCCTCGCAGTGGTGTACGAAGCGGCGAACCCCGGGTTGGGATTCGCCGGCATCGCCGGGGTCATCCTGCTGATCCTCGCTTTCTTCGCCTTGTCGATACTCCCGGTTCAGGGAGCCGGCCTGGCCCTGCTCGTCCTGGGAATCGCCCTGCTGGTCGCCGAACTGTTCGTGCCGGGGGTCGGCGTGTTGGCGGCGGGAGGCGCGCTGGCCCTGGTCCTGGGAGGGCTGTTCTTGTTCGAGGGGTCGGTTCGGGTCTCCCCGGTGGTCCTGTGGCCGTCCGTGCTCTTGTTGGGGGCGGTGTCCACCCTGGCCGGTCGGGAGGCGATCAAGGCGAGACGGCGACCACCCACCACCGGTCCGGAGGCGCTCGTCGGGCGGGTCGCCCGAGTGCGGGAGTCGTCGGGCGAGGAGGGGGAGATCTTCCTCGAAGGGGCGTGGTGGCGGATACGGTCGGTGGGAGGTCCCCTCACCGAAGGTGATCGGGTGAGGGTGGTCGAGGTGGACGGGCTGACCCTGATCGTCGAACCCGTCGAGCAGAAGGAGGAGAAATGAGTTTCGATGTGATAGTTGGCATCACTCTCGCCGCCGCCATAGGAGCCACCATCCTCCAGGCGGCGCTCAAGATCCTGCCCGAATACGAGAGGGGGGTGGTGTTCCGGCTGGGAAGGGTCACCGGGCCTCCCAAAGGGCCGGGCCTCATCGTTCTGATCCCCATCGTCGATCGGCTGGTCAGGGTCGATCTCCGCACCGTCACCATGGACATCCCGCCCCAGGACATCATCACCCGGGACAACGTGACGGTGCGGGTCAACGCGGTGGCCTACTTCCGGGTCGTCGACCCGGCCAAGGCCGTGCTGGAGATCGAGGACTACCGGTTCGGCACCTCACAGGTGGCCCAGACCACCCTCCGCTCGATCGTCGGCCAAGCCGACCTCGACGAGCTGCTGGTCAACCGGGACGAGATCAACCGGCGCCTCCAGCAGATAATCGACGAGATCACAGACGCCTGGGGGGTCAAGGTGACGCTGGTCGAGGTGAAGGACGTGGAACTCCCCGACGCGATGCGCAGGGCCATGGCCCGCCAGGCCGAGGCCGAGCGGGAGCGAAGGGCCAAGGTGATCCACGCCATGGGGGAGCGGGAGGCAGCCCAGACCCTGGCGGAAGCCGCGGGACTCCTGGAGGCCCACCCGGCGGCGATGCAGTTGAGGATCCTCCAGACCATGACCGAGGTGTCCGCCGAGCAGAGCTCCACGTTGATCTTCCCCCTCCCCATGGAGTTCCTGCGGGTTCTCGACGCCGGCCGATCCGCCGGTGGCGACCGCTAGGATGAAACGGCCCGGCCGCCTTTGACCCCAAGCCGGTGGGCGGGGTATACTCGTGCGCCGTGGTCCTAGTACCCCTCCCCCTCTCCTGAAGGGCAACTCGGCCTGACCCGAGCCGGGAGTCCCGGAGAGGCGGGTCAGGAACAGAAGGGTCGGCTGTCCCGGGCTCCGGGGGCCGATCTTCCGCGTAAGGAGACAAATGCCGACGATTCAGCAGCTCGTTCGCGAGGGCAGGAAGAAGAAGAAGAAGAAGGTGAAGACCGCCGGGTTGGCCGGCGCGCCTCAACGACGAGGCGTGTGCACCCGGGTCTACACCGTCACCCCGAAGAAGCCCAACTCGGCACTGCGCAAGGTGTGTCGGGTGCGGCTCTCCTCGGGCGTGGAGGTGACCGCCTACATCCCCGGCGAGGGTCACAACCTGCAGGAACACTCGATAGTCCTCGTTCGGGGTGGTCGGGTCCGCGACCTTCCCGGTGTGCGGTACAAGGTGATTCGGGGCGCCCTCGACGCCGCCGGCGTCGCCAACCGCAAGCAGGCACGATCCCGCTACGGGGCCAAGAAGGAGGACTGATGCGTCGCGCACCGGCCCAGAAGCGCACTCCCGAACCCGATCCGGTGTTCCGCAGCGTCCTGGTGAGCCAGGTCGTCAACAAGGTGCTGCTCAAGGGAAAGAAGGAGCTGGCCCGCCGGATCGTGTACGACGCGCTGGAGCTGGTGGAGCGGCGTTCGGGTCAGGACCCGGTCAACGTGCTGAAGAGGGCGATCGACAACCTGAAACCCCAGGTGGAGGTCCGCTCCCGTCGGGTCGGCGGTTCCAGCTACCAGGTGCCCATCGAGGTGCCGCCCCGCCGGGCCAACACCCTGGCTATCCGCTGGTTGGTGAACGCCGCCCGCAAGCGGAGGGAGCCGACGATGGCAGCTCGCCTCGCCGGCGAGATCCTCGACGCCTTCAACAACACCGGGGCCGCCATCAAACGCAAGGAAGACGTCCACAAGATGGCGGAGTCCAACAAGGCCTTCGCCCACTACCGCTGGTGATGAGAGATGAGTAAGAACGCGTTGGCCCATCTGAGACAGGTGCCGCTGAGCCGGACCCGGAACATCGGGATCATGGCTCACATCGACGCGGGCAAGACCACCCTCACCGAACGGATCCTGTACTACACCGGGAAGAACTACAAGATCGGTGAGGTCCACGACGGGGCCGCCACCATGGACTGGATGGCCCAGGAGCAGGAGCGGGGTATCACCATCACCTCTGCGGCCACCACCTGTGTCTGGCGGGACCACTGGATCAACATCATCGACACCCCGGGTCACGTGGACTTCACCGTCGAGGTGGAGCGAAGCCTCAGGGTGTTGGACGGCGCCATCGCGGTGTTCGACGGTGTGGCCGGGGTCGAGCCCCAGTCGGAGACGGTGTGGCGTCAGGCCGACCGCTACGGAGTTCCTCGCATCTGCTTCGTCAACAAGCTGGATAGGACGGGGGCCGACTTCTTCGCCGACGTCGAATCGATCCGGGAGCGTCTGGGCGCGACCCCGCTGGTCATCCAGCTCCCCATCGGATCCGAAGCCGACTTTCGGGGCGTGGTGGATCTGGTGGAGATGCGGGCCCACATCTGGAAGGGGGACGACGGCAAGCACTGGGACACGGTGGACATCCCCGAGGATCTGCTCGGTCAGGCCGAGGAGTACCGCCAGGCGATGCTCGAGACCCTGGCCGAAGTAGACGAGAAGCTCCTCGAGAAGTACCTGGAGGAGCTCGAGATCACTCCGGACGAAATCAGGGCCGCGATCAGGCGAGGGACGATCGACCGTACCTTCACACCGGTCCTGTGTGGTTCGGCGTTCAAGAACAAGGGGGTCCAGCCGCTCCTCGACGCCGTGGTCCACTACCTGCCCAGCCCGTTGGATCTTCCTCCGGTGAAGGGCTTCCTGCCCGGAGACGAGGAGGTGATCCTCACCCGGGCTGCCGACGACTCGGAGCCGTTCTGTGCCCTGGCCTTCAAGATCATGAGCGATCCCCACGTCGGCAAGTTGACCTACTTCCGGGTCTACTCGGGACACCTGTCCAAGGGCGACACGATCCTCAACACCAGTACCGGCCGCAAGGAGCGGGTGGGACGCCTCCTGCGGATGCACGCCAACCACCGGGAGGACATCGACGACGTGTTCACCGGCGACATCGTCGCCGCGGTGGGGCTCAAGGAGGTGCGCACCGGCGACACCCTGTGCGACCCCGACCATCCGATCCGGCTCGAGTCGATGACCTTCCCCGCGCCGGTCATCTCGGTCGCGATAGAGCCGAAGACCAAGGCCGACGAAGAGAAGCTGTCCGAGTCGCTGGCCAAGTTGGCTGAAGAGGACCCCACTTTCTTGGTGAGGACCGACGAGGAAACCGGCCAGACGATCATCTCCGGCATGGGCGAGCTGCACCTCGAGGTGCTGGTCGATCGACTCACCCGCGAATTCAAGGTGTCCGCCAACGTTGGCAAACCCCAGGTGGCGTATCGGGAGACCATCAAGGGCCCGGTGTACAAGGTGGAGGGCAAGTACATTCGCCAGTCGGGTGGCCGCGGGCAATACGGGCACGTGGTCATCGATCTGGAGCCGACCGGGCCCGGGGGAGGATACGAGTTCGTCGACCGGATAACCGGGGGGAAGATCCCCAAGGAATACATTCCGGCGGTCGACGCCGGTATCGAGGAGGCCCTGGAGGCCGGGGTCCTGGCCGGTTATCCGCTGGTGGACGTGAGGGCCATCCTGGTCGACGGCTCCTATCACGAGGTCGACTCCTCGGAGATGGCATTCCGGATCGCCGGTTCGATGGCCGTCCAGGAGGCGGCCCGGCGAGCCGGGGTCAAACTCCTCGAACCGGTGTTCCAGGTCGAAGTGGTCACCCCGGAGGAGTATCTGGGTGAGGTGATCGGAGATCTGAACGCCCGCCGGGGCGAGGTGGAGGGGATCAGCCAGAGGGGCAACGCCCACGTGGTCAGGGCTCTGGTTCCGCTGGCCGAGATGTTCGGCTACGCCACCGACCTCAGGTCCAAGACCCAGGGGCGAGCCACCTACACCATGCTGTTCCACTCCTACCGGGACGTGCCTCCCAACATCGCAGAGCAGATCGTCTCGGCACGTGTCGGTGCAGGAACCAAGGGCTAGCGAGAAAGGATGTTGTGATGGGTAAGGAGAGGTTTGAGAGGGTTAAGCCGCATGTGAATGTGGGGACTATGGGTCATATTGATCATGGGAAGACGACTTTGACTGCGGCGATTACGAAGGTTTTGGCTGAGCGGGTTGGTGGGTCGAATCGTTTTACGGCGTTTGAGGAGATTGATAAGGCGCCGGAGGAGCGTGAGCGGGGGATTACGATTTCGATTTCGCATGTGGAGTATGAGACTGAGCGTCGTCATTATGCGCATGTGGATATGCCGGGGCATGCGGATTATATTAAGAATATGATTACGGGGGCGGCGCAGGTTGATGGGGCGATTTTGGTGGTGTCGGCTGCGGATGGGCCGATGCCTCAGACTCGGGAGCATGTGTTGTTGGCGCGGCAGGTGGGGGTGCCGTATATCGTGGTTGCGTTGAATAAGGTTGATTTGGTGGATGATCCTGAGTTGTTGGATTTGGTGGAGTTGGAGGTTCGGGATTTGTTGACGGAGTATGAGTTTCCGGGGGATGAGGCTCCGGTGGTTCGGGTGTCTGCGTTGCGGGCGTTGGAGGGGGATCCTGCGGCTGAGGAGCAGGTGTTGGAGTTGATGGAGGCTGTGGATACTTATATTCCGGAGCCGGTGCGTGAGGTTGATAAGCCGTTTTTGATGCCGATTGAGGATGTGTTCAGTATTACGGGTCGGGGGACGGTGGTTACTGGTCGGGTTGAGCAGGGTGTGTTGCGGGTGAATGAGGAGGTTGAGATTGTTGGGTTGCGGCCGACTCGTAAGACGGTTGCGACTGGGATCGAGATGTTCCGGAAGTTGTTGGATGAGGCTCGGGCTGGTGACAATGTGGGGGTGTTGTTGAGGGGGGTTGGTAAGGATGAGGTTGAGCGGGGTCAGGTGTTGGCTAAGCCGGGGTCGATTACTCCGCATACGGAGTTTGAGGCTCAGGTGTATGTGTTGACGAAGGAGGAGGGGGGTCGGCATAACCCGTTTTTCAGTGGGTATCGGCCTCAGTTTTATTTCCGGACGACGGATGTGACTGGGACGATCGTGTTGCCGGAGGGGACGCAGATGGTGATGCCGGGGGATAACACGGAGATGCGGGTGGAGTTGATCGCTCCGATCGCGATGGATGAGGGTTTGCGGTTCGCGATCCGGGAGGGGGGTCGGACCGTGGGCGCCGGCCGGGTAACCAAGATCATCAAGTAGCGGAAGCAGGTGAGGACACCGGGACATGGCTGAACAGAAGATCCGGATCCGGCTGAAGGCTTACGACCACCAGGTGGTCGACGAGTCTTCGCGCAAGATCGCAGAGACCGTGATCCGCACCAACGCGAAGATCCGCGGCCCGGTGCCTCTCCCCACCGAGATCCACCGTTACTGCGTGATCCGGGGCCCGCACGTGCACAAGGACTCCCGGGAACACTTCGAGATGCGGATCCACAAGCGCCTGATCGACATCCTCGAGCCCACCCCGAAGACGGTGGACTCCCTGATGCGCCTCGACCTCCCGGCCGGAGTGGAAGTGGAGATCAAGCTATGAGGGCTCTCATCGGGGAGAAGATGGGCATGACCCAGGTCTTCGACGACGAGGCCCGGGCGATCCCGGTGACCGTCATCAAGGCGGGTCCGTGCCAGGTCGTCCAGATCCGCCGTCCCGAGAAGGACGGCTACGCGGCGATACAGCTGGCGTACGGCGAGAAGGCCAAGGTCACCAAACCGGAGGCGGGGCATTTCGCCAAGGCGGGCGTCCAGCCGGCGCGCAACCTGGTCGAGGTGCGGGTCGAGGACCCCGACGCCTACCAGGTGGGGCAGACCCTGCAGGTGGGGGATCTGTTCCAGCCGGGGATGAGGGTGGACGTCACCGGCACCTCCAAGGGGAAGGGTTTCCAGGGAGTGATGAAGCGCCACAACTTCAGCGGGCAGGGCGCCAGCCACGGGAACCACAAGAAGCACCGTGCCCCGGGATCCATCGGGGCCTGCGCCACGCCTTCCCGGGTCTTCAAGGGGAAGCGGATGCCCGGCCGCATGGGCGGCGAGAGGGTGACCGTCCTCAACCTGAGGGTGGTCGAGGTGCTGGAGGACCGGGATCTGATCCTGGTGGAAGGCGCCGTTCCGGGGCCCAACGGCGGGATGGTGCTCGTGCGGGAAGCGGTCAAGTCGCCGGTGGGAGGTGAGACGCGATGAGCGAGCCCAAGGCCCCGCTCTACGACTCGGAGGGTCGGCCCCGGGGAGAGGTGTCACTCGATCCGGCGATCTTCGGGATCGAACCCAACCTGGCCGTCATGCACCAGGTCGTCACGGCCCAACTGGCGGGTGCCCGCGCGGGTACGGCGTCCACCAAGACCCGAGGAGAGGTTCGGGGTGGCGGCCGCAAGCCCTGGAGGCAGAAGGGCCTGGGCCGGGCCCGGCAGGGCTCCATCCGTGCTCCTCACTGGGTCGGGGGAGGCAAGGCTCACGGTCCCAAACCGAGGAGCTACGCCCAGCGAACCCCGAAGAAGATGAAGCGTCTGGCCCTCAGATCGGCATTGTCCACCCGGGCCGCCGAGGGTGCGATCAAGGTCGTGGAAGGCCTCGACTGGGACCTCCCCAAGACGGCTCGGGCCGCCCGGCTGTTGGGGGCGATGGGGGCCCAGGGGAAGATCCTGTTCGTCCTGAACCGTGACGAAGGGGTGGCGGAACGTTCCCTCAGGAACCTCCCCCAGGTCCACATCACCGAGCCCGGCCAGATCACCACCTACGACGTGCTGTGGTCCGACCAGGTGGTGTTCACCCGGGCCGCGCTGGGTGAGGTGGAAGGCCGCGGATACGAAGTGAGTCGAGAGGACTTCGTCAAGGTGGGAGGTGATGAAGCGTGAAGAACCCCCGCGACATCATCCTCGAGCCGGTCGTCTCGGAGAAGTCCTACGACCTGATCGAGAAGAACAACACCTACACCTTCGTGGTGGACCCGCGGGCCAACAAGACGGAGATCAAGCAGGCCGTCCAGCAGATCTTCGGAGTGAAGGTACTCAGGGTCAACACCCTGAGGCGCAAGGGCAAGAGGAAGAGGACCGGGTGGGTCCAGGGACGGCGCAAGGACACGAAGCGGGCGCTGGTGACCCTGGCGCCGGATGACTCGATCGACCTGTTCGGAGTGTGACCGCCATGGCCATCAGGAAACGCAAGCCGACCTCGCCGGGACGCCGATTCCAGACCGTCTCCGACTTCGCCGACATCACCAAGAAGAAGCCGGAGAAGTCGCTCCTCGCCAAGCAGAAGTCGTCCGGGGGGCGCAACGCCTACGGGCGGATCACGTCTCGGCACAGGGGCGGTGGTCACAAGCGAAAGTACCGGATCATCGACTTCCGGCGGGACAAAGACGGGATCCCCGCCAAGGTGGCGGCCATCGAATACGACCCCAACCGCAACGCCAGGATCGCGCTGCTCCACTACGTCGACGGGGAGAAGCGCTACATCCTGGCTCCCCTCGGGGTCAAACCGGGCGATTGGCTGGAGTCGGGTCCGTCGGCGGACATCCGTCCGGGAAACGCGCTGCCCCTTCGGAACATCCCGGGCGGGACGATGGTTCACGCCATCGAGCTTCGCCCCGGAGGAGGCGCCAAGCTCGCCCGGGCTGCGGGCACCGCGGTCCAGCTCATGTCCAAGGAGGGCGGCATGGCTCTGCTTCGGCTGCCGTCCGGGGAGATGCGCATGGTGCCGCTGGACTGCCGGGCCACGATCGGGCAGGTCGGCAACCCGGAAGCCGAGCTGGTCAGTCTGGGCAAGGCGGGTCGAAACCGGTGGCGGGGTGTGAGGCCCCAGACCCGCGGCGTGGCGATGAACCCGGTCGACCACCCGCTGGGAGGCGGTGAGGGCAAGTCGTCGGGAGGACGCCACCCGACCAGCCCGTGGGGCAAACCCGAGGGTCGTACCCGCAAGAAGAACAAGCCGTCCGACAAGTACATCGTTCGGCGTCGGAACGCGAAGGGTCGGAGGTAGGCCATGGCCAGGAGTCTGAAGAAGGGCCCCTTCGTCGACGATCACCTGATCGAGAAGATCGAGGAGCTCAACGCCAAGGGCGAGAAGAGGGTGATCCGGACCTGGAGCCGACGGTCGACGATCGTCCCCGAGATGATCGGTCACACCATCGCGGTGCACGACGGACGCAAGCACGTCCCCGTCTACATAACCGAGGCGATGGTGGGCCACAAGCTCGGTGAGTTCGCTCCGACCCGGACCTTCCGAGGTCACGCCGGGAAGAAGGAGAAGGCGGCGAGGCGGAGATGAAGGTCAGAGCACGAGCCCGATACATCCGACAGTCCCCCTACAAGGTGCGTAGGGTGCTGGACCTGGTGCGGGGCCTCCCCGTCACGGAGGCCGAGCAGATCCTCCGCCACGTCAACCGCCGCGCGGCCGAGCCGGTGATCAAGGTGCTGCGTTCGGCGGTGGCCAACGCGGAGCACAACCACGCCCTGGACGCCGACGAGTTGGTGGTCGCCGAGGCGTACGCCGACGAAGGCCCCACGCTCAAGCGGTACCGCCCCCGCGCCCGGGGGCGGGCCACCCGGATCAGGAAGCGCACCTCCCACATCACCATCGTCGTGGCCGACCGGAACCAGGAGGCGAGCTGATGGGCCAGAAGACACATCCGTACGCGTTCCGGTTGGGGATCGTCACCGACTGGAAATCCAAGTGGTACTCCGACAAGGACTACGTCGAGCTCGTCAACGAGGACTGGCGGATAAGGGACTACCTCATGTCGGAGCTCCGGAGGGGTGCGGTGTCCCGGATCGACATCGAGAGGACCCGTGATCGGGTGGTCGTCGAGGTGTACACCGCCCGACCGGGGGTGGTGATCGGGCGTAGGGGGGTGGAAGCCGACCGTCTGAGGGCCGGCCTGGAGAAGATCGCCTCCAAACCGGTGAAGCTGAACATCATCGAAGTCAAGGACGCCGAGACCGACGCCCAGCTCCTCGCCCAGGGGATCGCCGACCAGCTCGAGAACCGGGTCGCCTTCCGACGGGCCATGAAGCGGGCCGTGGCGTCGGCCATCAAGGCCGGAGCCGAGGGAGTCCGAGTGGAGTGCTCGGGTCGCCTGGGCGGGGCCGAGATGGGTCGCCGCGAGTGGTATCGAGAAGGCCGGGTCCCCCTCCACACCCTCCGAGCCGACATCGACTTCGGCACCGCCACCGCCCACACCACGGTGGGGACCATCGGCGTCAAGGTGTGGGTCTACAAGGGCGACGTGGTTCCCACCGCGGCGGTGAGCCGGGAGAAGATCGCGGCCGAGGCCGCACTCGCCACCGGCGGGCCGGCCTCCCGGGGTCGAGCCGCACCCGCCAAGGCGAGGGCGGAGCACGCGGTGGGTGATAGAATGCCCCGCCTGATCGAAGCCGGCGGGGGCAAACGCCTGGTCGAGGCCGGCGGTCCCAAACGGGAAGGCAAGCGTCTCATCGAGGCGGGCGGCGGCAAGCGCCGCCTCGACCCGGAGGAGGCGGAGCTCGAATACCGGGAAGAGCGGGAAGTCGTCGAGTCCGACGAGCCCGTCATCCCTGCAGCCGACCTCGACGCGGTCGAGGAGGAAACCACCGAAACCGGTCCGGAGACCGCGGCCGAGCCTGGTTCGACCGGCCCGACGGAACAGGAAGAGGAGTAGACGGCGATGTTGATGCCCAAGAGGGTGAAGCACCGGAAGGTGCACCGGGGCCGCATGAAGGGCGTAGCCAAGGGCGGCACCTCGGTGTCGTTCGGTGACTATGGGATTCAGGCCCTCGAGCCGGGTTGGATCACGTCCCGGCAGATCGAGTCTGCCCGCATCGCCATCACCAGGACCGTCCGTCGTGGCGGAAAGGTGTGGATCACCATCTTCCCCGACAAGCCGGTCACCAAGAAGCCGGCCGAGACCCGAATGGGGTCGGGCAAGGGAAACCCGGAATTCTGGGTGGCCGTGGTGAAGCCGGGCCGGGTCATGTTCGAGCTGGCCGGCGTCCCCGAGGACCTCGCCCGGGAAGCCATGCGCCGGGCCGGGCACAAGCTCCCGGTCAAGACCCGGTTCGTCAAGCGGGAGGGTCTATGAAGGCTGCCGAGCTGAGGAAGCTGAGCTACGGAGAGCTGGCCGAGAAGCTCGACCAGGCCAAAGCCGAGCTGTTCAACCTCCGGTTCCAGCTCGCCACCAACCAGCTCGACAACACCGCCCGTATCGGGCAGGTGAAGAAGGACATCGCCCGCATCCTCACCGTCATGCGGGCCCAGGAGATCGCGGCCTGGGAGGAGCGGGAGGACATCCGATGAGTGGTCGGGGCTCGAGGAAGCAGCGGGTCGGAGTCGTGGTGTCGGACGCGCGGGACAAGACCGTGACCGTCCAGATCGACGCGCCCTACAAACACCCCACCTACGAGAAGCTGGTCCGCAGGACCAAGAAGCTGCACGCCCACGACGAGAACAACGAGGCGAGGGTGGGTGACCTGGTGAGGGTGGAGGAGACCCGGCCGCTGTCCCGCCTCAAGCGGTGGCGGGTGGTGGAGATCCTGGAGAGGGCCCGATGATCCAGCAGGAATCCAGACTCAAGGTCGCCGACAACTCGGGTGCCCGGGAGGTCCTCTGCATCCGCGTCCTGGGCGGATCCCACCGTCGATACGCGGGGTTGGGCGACGTGATCGTCGCCACCGTGAAGGATGCGGTCCCCCACGCCAACATCAAGAAGGGCGACGTGGTGAAGGCGGTGGTGGTTCGGACCCGGAAGGAGAAGCGGCGGCCCGACGGCACCTACATCCGCTTCGACGACAACGCCTGCGTGATCCTCGACAACAACCTGCAGCCTCGCGGCACCCGAATCTTCGGTCCAGTGGCCCGGGAGCTGAGGGAGCGGAAGTTCATGAGGATCGTCTCGTTGGCTCCGGAGGTGCTGTGATGCCCAAGATGAGACTCCGGGCCGGGGACAAGGTGATGGTGATCGCCGGTAAGGACGCCGGGAAGGTGTCGCGGGTCGAGAAGGTGTTCCCCCGGGAGAACAAGGTGCTGGTCGAGGGTGTCAACACCGTCAAGAAGCACCAGAAGCCCCGGGGAGCCACCATGCAGGGCGGCATCATCGACAAGGACATGCCCATCGATGCTTCCAACGTCATGCCGATGTGCGACGAGTGTGGACCCACCCGGGTGGGATACCGGATCGACGAGAAGGGCAAGCATCGGGTGTGCCGCAAGTGTGGAGGTGTGCTGTGACCACCACCGAGACCCGGATCGAACCCCGCCTGAAGGTGAAGTACCGGGAGGAGGTCGCTCCCCGTCTGCAGACCCAGCTGGGTCTCTCCAACCCGATGCAGGTACCGCGTCTCGAGAAGATCGTGGTGAACATGGGGGTAGGGGAGGCCATCCAAGACCGCAAGCAGATCGAGTCGGCCATGGAGGAGTTGACCGTCATCACCGGCCAGCGTCCTCGCCTCAACCGGGCTCGCAAGTCGATCGCCGGTTTCAAGCTGCGGCAGGGAATGCCGGTCGGATGTTCGGTCACCCTGCGAGGCGACCGGATGTGGGAGTTCTTCGACCGGCTGCTCGCAATCGCCATCCCCAGGATCCGCGACTTCCGCGGGCTCGACCCGCGATCCTTCGACGGTCGGGGCAACTACACCTTCGGGGTGTCCGAGCAGCTCATATTCCCGGAGGTCGACTACGACAAGATCACCGCGGTGCGGGGGATGGACATCACGATCTGCACCACCGCCGACGACGACGACTCTGCCCGGGCGTTGCTCGAGGCGTTCGGTTTCCCGTTCCGTCGCCGGCAGACCGCGAGCTGAGGAGACTCATGGCCAGGAAAGCGTTGATCGTCAAGGCGAACCGGAAGCCGAAGTTCAAGGTGCGGGCCTACAACCGCTGCAAACGGTGTGGGCGAGCCCGAGCCTTTCTGAGGGACTTCGGTATGTGCCGCATCTGCTTCAGGGAGCTGGCTTCGCGGGGCGAGCTGCCCGGGGTGAGAAAGGCGTCGTGGTAGTCATGATGACCGATCCGATCGCCGACATGCTCACCCGTATCCGCAATGCGGTGGCGGTGGGGCACGCCACCGTGTCGATGCCCGCGTCCAAGCTCAAGGAGGCACTGGCTCGCCTCCTGGTCGCCGAGGGGTTCATAGACCGTTACGAACTGAAGCAGGTGGGCTCCCACAGCGAGTTGGTCCTCCATCTTCGCTACGCCAAGGACCGCACCCCTGCGATCAGGGGCCTGAAGAGGGTGTCCAAGCCGGGTCAGCGGATATACCGCCCGGCCGATGCCATCCCCCGGGTGCAGGGCGGATTGGGCATCGCGGTGGTGTCCACCTCTCAGGGTCTGCTCCCCGACCGGGAGGCCCGCCGGCGCAGACTGGGTGGCGAGATCATCTGCGAGGTGTGGTGATGAGTCGGATAGGGAAGATGCCCATCCCGATTCCCGCCGGAGTCGAGATCCAGGTGGAGGGCAACCGGGTGACGGTGAAGGGACCCAAAGGGGTCCTCACCCGGGAGTTCCCCGACGAAGTCGGCTTCGAGGTGGAGGACGGGGTCGTGCGGGTCTCGAGGAAGGGAGACACCCGGACGGCCAAGGCGCTCCACGGGTTGTCCAGGGCGCTCCTGGCCAACATGGTGGCCGGGGTCTCGGAAGGGTTCCGGAAGGACCTGGAGATCGTCGGTGTGGGATACCGGGCGGCTCTCCGAGGATCCGAGCTGGAACTGCAGCTCGGGTTCAGCCATCCGGTGGTGTACCGAGCTCCGGAAGGGATCACCTTCGAGGTGCCCGAACCCACCAAGGTGGGCGTGGTGGGCATCGACAAGGAGCTGGTCGGCCAGGTGGCAGCCGACATACGCAGGATCAGGCCCCCCGAGCCCTACAAGGGCAAGGGAGTTCGCTACGCCGGAGAGCAGATCCGCCGTAAGGCCGGAAAGGCGGGACGATGATGGCGAAGACCAGGAGGGAGGCACGGATCCGTCGGCATCGGCGGGTGCGGCGCAAGGTTCGCGGAACCGCGACCCGGCCCCGGCTGGTCGTGTTCCGTTCCAACCGCTATATCTACGCGCAGGTGATCGACGACGATGCGGGACGCACCCTGGCTGCCGCCTCGTCGCTGGAACCCGGGCTGCGGGACCGGACGCTCACCGTGGAGACCGCCGCCGAGGTAGGACGCCTGGTGGCGGAGAGGGCCAAGGCCGCGGGAGTCGGCCGGGTGGTGTTCGACCGCGGCGGGTACCGTTACCACGGCCGGGTCAAGGCCCTCGCCGACGCCGCCCGAGAAGCAGGTTTGGAGCTCTGACATGGCCGATACACAGCAGCAGTTGGACGAACGGGTCATCCAGATCAACCGGGTCGCGAAGGTGGTCAAGGGCGGCCGTCGCTTCTCGTTCACGGCCCTGGTGGTGGTGGGAGACGGAAACGGCCGTGTCGGGATCGGATATGGAAAGGCGAGGGAGGTGCCGGCCGCGATCCAGAAGGCCTTCGAGATCGCCCGGCGATCGATGATCACGGTCCCCATGGCAGGTCAGACCGTCGTCCACGAGACCTATGGACGCCACGACGCGTCGAAGGTGTACATCAAACCGGCGGCGCCCGGTACCGGGGTGATCGCCGGTGGCGCGGTCCGTCAGATCCTGGAAGCCGCCGGCATCCGGGATGCCCTTACCAAGTCGTTGGGATCCCCCACCCACCTCAACGTGGCCCGAGCCACGATGGACGCCCTCGGTAAGCAGCGTCGACCCGACGAGGTGGCGCGCCTGCGGGGCAAGAAGCCCGAGGACTTCGTGCCGCCCGCCCTGTTGGCTGCCTACCGCAGCGCCGAGTCGATGAGGAGCGCTTCGAATGGCTGATCGACTCAAGATCACCTTGCGCCGTAGCCTCATAGGCCAGAAGCCCAAGACCAGGGCGACCGTGCGATCCCTGGGGCTGAAGAAGATCCACCAGACCGTGAGCCACCCCGACACCCCGGCCGTCAGGGGCATGATCCACAAGGTCGCCCACCTAGTCGAGGTGGAGGAGGAGGCTCCGGGGAAGACCAGGAGCATCCACCATGGGTGAGCAGCGTTCCCAGCTCAAACTGCACCATCTCCGCCCCCCGGCAGGGGCCAAGAAGCGCCGGATACGAGTCGGGCGAGGCGAGTCGGGCAGGCGCGGCAAGACCGCCGGCCGGGGAACCAAAGGACTCCTGGCCCGCAACAAGCTGCGCCCCGGTTTCGAAGGCGGCCAGATCCCCCTGGTGCGTCGGCTCCCCAAGCTCAAGGGGTTCAAGAACCCCAACAAGGAGGTGTTCGCCATCGTCAACCTGGCGACCCTCGAGGCCAACTTCGGGCCGGGCGACGAGGTCACCCCGGAGGTCTTGCGTGACCGGGGCCTGGTAAGGCACCGTGGGCGGGTCAAGGTGCTGGCGGAGGGTGAGCTCACCCGACCGCTGGCCGTGAAGGCCCACGCCTTCAGCGCCTCCGCCCGGGAGAAGATCGAGGCGGCCGGGGGTAGCGTCGAGGTCGTCGAGCGGTGACCCGGCGCATCATCTAGGAGCCCCCGCATGCTCGCCATCTACCGCCACATGTTCGCCATCCCGGATCTTCGGAAGAAGATCCTGTTCACCCTGGCGATGTTCGCTGTCTACCGGTTGGGCGCCACCATCCCGGTGCCCGGCATCGACCTGGACGCGGTGAGGCTGTTCCAGGAGCAGCAACAGGTAGGCGGGGTGTTCGGGTTGCTCAACCTGTTCTCGGGTGGCGCCCTCGAGGCGTTCTCGGTGTTCTCCCTGGGCATCATGCCCTACATCACCGCCTCGATCATCATGCAGCTCCTGGCGGTGGTGATCCCCAAACTCCAGGCCCTCCAGGAGGAGGGCGAGTCGGGCCGGAAGGTGATCACCCAGTGGACCCGCTACCTGACGGTGGCGCTGGCGTTGATCCAGTCCACCGGCTTCACCTTCCTGTTCCACACCGGTCAGTTCACCCAGGGGATCGACCTGGTCCCCAACTACACGCCCGGCCGGGTCGCGCTGATCGTCCTGACCATGACCGCGGGGACGGCGTTCATCATGTGGTTGGGGGAGCTGATCACCCAACGAGGGGTGGGCAACGGCATGTCGCTGCTCATCTTCGTCTCGATCATCAGCCAGTTCCCGTTCGTGTTCGGCCAGATCTGGTTCCAGACCGCCGACGTGGGACGCTGGGGTCGTTTCATCGTGATCATGGCGGTGTTCCTCGCCATGGTGGTCGCGATCATCTACATGGATCAGGCCCAGCGTCGGATCCCCATCCAGTTCGCCAAACGGGTGCGGGGGCGTCGGGTGCTGGGAGGGCAGTCCACCTACATCCCGTTGAAGGTGAACACCGCCGGGGTGATCCCGGTGATCTTCGCCACCTCGGTGATGCTGTTCCCCGCGCTGTTGGTGACCGCCATACCGTCCGACGGCAGGATCGTCCAGGCCGTCCGCAACTGGGTGGACACCAACCTGGGTGGCGGAGGGGCCGGACAGATCAGCATCTGGTACGTGATCATCCTGTTCTTCCTGATCATCTTCTTCACCTACTTCTACACCGCCATCCAGTTCGATCCTGAGAAGCAGGCGGAGATGATCCAACGTCAAGGAGGTTTCATCCCTGGGGTGCGTCCCGGCCGGCAGACCGCCCAGTATCTGGGACACATCCTCAACCGGATAACCCTGCCCGGGTCGATCTTCCTGGCGTTCATCTCGGTGCTGCCCACCATCGCCGGGTTGATCTGGGGGATCGCCATCAGCTTCTCGGGAGTGTCGATCCTCATCGTGGTCGGGGTGGCTCTCGAGACCATGAAGCAGATCGAGAGTCAGCTCACCATGCGCAACTACGAGGGGATCCTCACGTGAGGCTGCTGTTCATCGGACCGCCGGGAGCCGGCAAGGGGACCCAGGCCAAGTCGGTCGCCGAGCGACTGGGGATCGCTCATATCTCGACCGGAGACATGTTCCGTTCCTTGGATCCCGACACCGAGCTGGGGAGGAAGGTGAACCGGATCATGCAGGCCGGAGACTACGTGCCCGACGAAGTGGTCGTCGAGATGCTCGAAGGGAGGCTGTCGCAGCCCGACGCCGCCCGGGGGTTCATCCTCGACGGCTTCCCCAGGACTCTGGGACAGGCCGAGGCCCTCGATCGGCTGCTGGGCGAGGGGGGGCTCGACCGGGTGGTGTTATTGGAGGTGCCGGAGGACGAGCTGGTACGACGGATGCTGGCTCGGGGGCGGTTGGACGACACCGAGGCGGCGATCCGAAACCGGCTGGCCACCTACCGGCGGGAGACCGAACCTCTGATCGACTTCTACCGGAAGCGGTCCATCGTCATCGAGGTGGACGGCCTCGGGGAGATCGAAGAAGTGACCGGCCGGGTCCTCGAGGCGATAGGAGTCACAGAACGGGGATGATCACCATCAAGACCCCGGCCGAGTTCGAGAAGATGAAACGGGCCGGGCGGTGTGTGGCCGCGGTCCACCGGGAGATCCGGGAGGCGGTGAGGCCGGGGGTGTCGCTGTTGGAACTCGACGAGCTGGCCGCCAAGGTGATCGCCGCCCACGACTGCCTCCCTTCCTTCCTGGGCTACCACGGGTTTCCCGCCACCATCTGCACTTCCCCCAACGACGTCGTGGTCCATGGGATCCCCTCGGAATACCGGATTCGGGAGGGTGACGTGCTCTCGATCGACGCCGGAGCCATCTACGACGGCTATCACGCCGATGCCGCCTTCACCATGGCGGTCGGGGAGGTGGAGCCGGACGCCCACCGGCTGATCGAAGCCACCCGGCGCGCCATGTGGGCGGGGATCTGCACGGTCGGGGAAGGGGTGAGGCTGGGTGACGTGGGTGCGGCGATCGAGCAGGTCGCCAAGGAGGCGGGTCTGGGGGTGGTACGCGAGTACGTGGGTCACGGGATCGGCCGTCAGATGCACGAAGAACCGCAGGTTCCCAACTACGGGCAGCCGGGGAAGGGGCTCAAGCTGAGGACGGGGATGGCGATCTGCATCGAACCCATGTTCAACCTCGGTTCCGAAGAGACCAAGGTCGATCCCGACGGGTGGACGGTCCGCACCGCGGACGGTTCCCTGTCGGCCCACTGGGAACACACCGTGGCGCTCACTCCGGAGGGGGTGGTGGTCACCACCTTGGAGGAACCGGGGGTGGTGAGCGAGATGGGACTATGCTGACGTGCGGTTCCCGAGGGTCGGGCACCGAGATTTGTCCTGTCTCGTTCAGGCTGGCTACCATGTGTTTTTGGTCTTTGGGGCCGAGCGCGAGTGGCTGAGTCCGACGACGTCATTCGGGTCCAAGGCACCGTCACTGAATGCCTCCCGAACGCCCAGTTCAAGGTACAGATCGATGGTGGCCTCGAGGTCCTCGCGCACCTGTCGGGGAAGATGCGGATGAAGTACATCCGGATCCTCCCGGGCGACAGGGTCGACGTGGAGCTGTCCGCGTACGACCCGACACGGGGTCGGATCGTGTGGAGATACAAATGAAGGTGCGTCCCTCTACCAAGAAGATGTGCGAGAAATGCCGGATCATCCGCCGCCGGGGGCGGGTTTGGGTGATCTGCGTCAACCCGCGCCACAAGCAACGTCAGGGGTGAGAGATGGCACGAATAGCAGGCGTCGACCTTCCACGTGACAAGCGTCTCGAGATCGGCCTCACCTACATCTACGGGATCGGGAGGAGCCGGGCGCTGGAGGTGTGTCAGGCGGTGGGGATCAGCCCCGACACCCGGGTCAAGGACCTGACCGACGACGAGGCAGCCCGTATCCGTAGGTTCATCGAGCAGAACTACCGGGTGGAGGGCGACCTGCGGCGTGAGGTCGCCCAGAACATCAAGCGGAAGATCGAAATCGGCTGCTACCAGGGGATCCGCCACCGGCGCGGCCTCCCCGTCAGGGGACAGCGGACCCACACCAACGCCCGCACCCGCAAGGGCCCGAGGGTGCCGATCGCAGGCAAGAAGAGGGCAGGCAAGAAGTAGTAGGAGCGGACGGAGGAGCAACCCACGGTGGCGAAACAGCAGGGACAGAAGAGGGTCAGACGCAGGGAACGCAAGAACGTCACCCACGCCCAGGCCCACATCAAGGCCAGCTTCAACAACACGATCATCACCATCACCGACCAGGCGGGTAACACCATCGTGTGGACCTCGGGCGGTTCGGTGGGTTTCAAGGGATCCCGCAAGTCGACGCCGTACGCCGCCCAGGTGGCCGCCGAGGAGGCGGCCCGGCGCGCCGCCGAGCATGGAGTTCGGAAGCTCGACGTGATCGTGTCGGGGAGTGGATCGGGCCGAGACACCGCAGTCAGGACCCTGCAGAACATGGGGATGGAGATCACCGGCATCAAGGACGTGACCCCGGTGCCCCACAACGGATGCCGTCCCAAGAAGCGCAAGAGGGGGTAGCAGATGGCTCGTTACACGGGACCCAGGCACAAGGCGTGTCGCCGGGCGAGGATGCCGCTCTGCCAGTCGAAGCGGTGCCCGGTCGAGCGGCGACCCTACCCGCCCGGGGAACACGGCCGGGGACGGGTGCGCGAGTCGGACTATCTGATCCGGCTGCGGGAGAAGCAGAAGCTGCGGGCCATGTACGGGGTGCTGGAGAGGCAGTTCCGCCGCTACTACCGGATCGCGGCCCGCCAGCCCGGGATCACCGGTGAGAACCTGCTGCGCATCCTCGAGAGCCGGCTGGACAACGTCGTCTGGCGAGCCGGGTTCGCCGAGACCCGGCCCCAGGCCCGGCAGCTGGTGAACCACGGGCATTTCAGGGTCAACGGCCGCAAGGTCGACATCCCCTCCTACCAGGTTCGTCCTGGAGACGTGATCACGGTCAAGGATCGTTCCCGCGACCTGATAGTCATCCAGCACGCCATCGACACCTTCGGGCGGCCGGTGCCCGACTGGTTGGAGGTGGACCACTCCGAGCGTCGGATCCTGGTGAGGGACCTGCCGCGCCGCGACCAGATCGATACACCCATAAACGAGCAGCTCATCGTCGAGCTCTACTCGAAGTAAGCGAGGTATCAGCCGTGTTGATCGTCCAGCGTCCTCAGATCGAAGAGACCCAACTGACCGAGACGCGTTCCCGCTTCGTCGTGGAACCCCTCGAGCCGGGTTTCGGCTACACCCTGGGGAACACCCTCCGCCGTACCCTCTTGTCGCGGGTTCCCGGCGCGGCCGTCACCTCGATCCAGATAGAAGGTGTGCAACACGAGTTCTCCACCGTGGAAGGCGTGGTGGAGGACGTGGTCGACATCATCCTCAACGTGAAACAGATCGTCGTCCGGATGGAGGGCGTGGATCCCCAGACCCTGTACCTGTCGGCCAAGGGCCCCGGTGAGGCCAAGGCGGGAGACCTGAAGGCCCCGGCGGGAGTCGAGATCGTAAACCCCGACCTGAAGATCGCCACCCTGTCCTCGGGCGGCAGGTTGGAGATGGAGCTGACCGTGGCTCCCGGCGTTGGTTACCGCTCGGCCGAAGCCAACAAGACCAGCGGTGCGATCGGAGTGATTCCCATCGACTCGGTCTTCTCGCCGGTCCGTCGGGTCGCCTACCGGGTGGAGAACACCCAGGTGGGGCAGATGACCAACTTCGATCGGCTGGTCCTGGACGTGGAAACCAACGGCGCCCTGACCCCCGCCGAGGCGGTGTCGTCGGCGGGCAAGACCCTGAGGGAGCTGTTGTCACTCTTCGCCGACTTGGGAGAAGGCGTCGGGCTCGAACTGGGTGAGGTGACCCAGGAGACGGCGGGATCCCCCGACCTGGATCTCCCCATCGAGGCCCTCGACCTCTCCGAGAGGCCCCGGAACTGTCTGCGGCGGGCCCAGATCAAGACGGTGGGCGAGCTGGTGCAACGCACCGCCGACGACCTGCTCAACATCACCAACTTCGGGCAGAAGAGCCTGGAGGAAGTGATCGCCAAGCTGGACGAGCTGGGTCTGAGCCTGGCCGACTCGGGAGGTGAGTCCTAGATGCCCAGGCCGACCAAGGGTCCCCGTTTGGGGGGTTCTCCCTCCCATCAGAGGCGGATCCTCTCCAACCTGGCCGCCTCCCTGTTCTGGGAGGGGCGGGTGGTGACCACCCTGGCCAAGGCGCGGGCGGTCCGGCCTCTGGCCGAGAAGATGATCACCAAGGCTCGGAGGGGAGACCTCCACAGCCGTCGGATCGTCCTCAAGACCATCCCGGACAACGAGGTGGTGACCAAGCTGTTCGACGAGATCGCCCCCCGATACGTCGACCGTCCCGGCGGTTACACCCGGATCGTGAAGTTGGGTCCTCGTCGGGGCGACGGCGCCGAGATGGCGATCATCGAGTTGGTGTGAGCCCGGTCCCCGTCCCGCCTACCCGGTGACCGAAGAACCGAGCCCGTTCCTCGAGTTCAGCCGGGAGGAATGGGCCCGTCTCCGGGCTTCCACCCCCATGACCCTCGATGCGAGCGACATCGAGAGGATGCGGGGGATAAACGTCGCCCTGTCCACCGATGAGGTGGAGGCGATCTACCTGCCCCTCTCGCGTCTCCTCAACCTGTACGTCAAAGCCGCCCAGCAACTGTTCAGCGTCACCGACACCTTCCTCGGTAAACCCACCCAACCAGTCCCATACCTGATCGGGATCGCCGGCAGCGTGGCGGTGGGTAAGTCCACCATCGCCCGGATCCTGCAGGCGCTGCTGGCCCGGTGGCCCGACCATCCGCGGGTCGACCTGGTCACCACCGACGGGTTCCTCTACCCCAACGCGGTTCTCGAAGCCCGGGGGATCATGCACAGGAAGGGGTTCCCCGAGTCGTACGACCGGCGCAGGCTCCTCGCCTTCGTGTCGAGCCTCAAGGCGGGACTCGAGGAGGTCCGGGCGCCGGTGTACTCCCACCTCCACTACGACATCCTGCCGGGAGAAGAGAGGGTGGTGCGCCGACCCGACATCGTCATAATCGAGGGACTCAACGTCCTGCAGGGAGGAGGGGGCGGGACCTACGTATCCGACTACTTCGACTTCTCGATCTTCGTGGACGCCGATCCGAACCACATCGAGGCCTGGTACGTCGACCGATTCCTCACCCTCAGGGATACCTCTTTTCGTCGTCCCGACAGCTACTTCCATCGTTACGCCTCCCTCGACGACGACGAGGCCCGGGAAGTGGCCCGGGGGATCTGGCGGGGCATCAACCTGCCCAACCTGAGGGAGAACATCCTGGGCACCAGGGAAAGGGCCACCCTGATCCTCGAGAAGTCGGCCGACCATTCGGTGGCCAGGGTGAGGCTCCGTCGACGCTAGGTCTTCCAGTTGTTGCCAGGTCCTTAGGTGACTTGTCGCTCGTCTTCACGTACAATCCTGGCCACCCACCACCTGGTGGGTGGCAGGGAGGAGCCGGGTTCGGTGCTTCTCCCCATTCGAAAGAGAAACAAGGAGGACGACGTGACGCGCAGACATTCCACCTTCTGGTGGGCGGTGCTCGTCGTGATGGCGTTGATCGCCGCGGCTTGCGGCGGCGGCGGTACGACGACGACCACCCAGGCGCCCGGTGGCGAGATGACGACCACCACCGCGGCTCCCGGAGAGACCACCACGACGCAGCCGACCGCCGAGTTCGAGCCGGGACCGCTTGGGGCGGTCACCGTCGCACCCGGTGAGCCGATCAAGATCGCGGCGCTGCAGGCCATCTCCGGTGCGGTGGCGAGCCTCGGCGAGGACCAGGTCCGAGGGATCGAGATCGCCATCGACGACCGGGGCGGCGAGCTGCTCGGCCATCCGATCGAGCTCCAGGTGGAGGACGACGGGTGCTCGGCCGAGGGCGGCACCACCGGTGCCCAGCGGATCGTCGCCGACCCCCAGGTGGTGGGG
This sequence comes from Acidimicrobiia bacterium, assembly GCA_026002975.1. GTDB lineage: Bacteria > Actinomycetota > Acidimicrobiia > Spongiisociales > ZC4RG35 > BPGJ01. Next base: position 163,994 of record BPGJ01000001.1, on the reverse strand, counting down.
ATCATCGGGACGAGCTGCTCCGGGGCCGGCGTGCCCGCTTCCCAGATCATGTCGGAGGCCGGTCTGGTGATGATCTCCGGATCCAACACCTCGCCGGCTCTGACCTCGGACCTGGCGGGCAACCCTGGTTCGGCGTGGCAGCCGGGTTACTTCCGGACGGCCCACAACGACATCATCCAGGGTGAAGCCGCTGCCATCTTCGCCTACCAGGAACTGGGTCTGACCCGGGCCGCCACCATCCACGACGGCGACCCCTACACCGAGGGTCTGGCCAACGCCTTCGGGCGGTCGTTCCAGGAGCTGGGCGGCGAAGTGGTGCTGGCCACCGCCATCAACAAGGGCGACACCGACATGCGCCCGGTGTTGACCGAGGTCGCCGCGGCCGGCGCCGAGGTGATCTTCTTCCCCATCTTCCAGCCCGAGGGCGACTTCATCGCCCAGCAGGCCAGGGAGATCGCCGGTCTGGAGGACGTGGTCCTGTTCGGAGCCGACGGCCTCCTGTCCGACACCTACGTGGTGAACGAGTTCACCGTCGGCATGTACTTCTCCGGCCCGGCTTCGCCGGAGGGCTCGGCCTACGACGAGTTCGTGGCCAAGTACCAGGAGAAGTACGGCGAGGCGCCGATCCAGTCGTTCCACGCCCACGCCTACGACGCCGCCAACATGCTGTTCGCGGCGATCGAGCAGGTCGCGGTGGTGGAGGACGACGGGACCGTCCACATCGACCGGCAGGCGCTCCGCGACGCCCTCTACGCCACCGAGGGCTTCCAGGGTCTGACCGGAACCCTCACCTGCGACGAGTTCGGCGACTGCGCGGATCCGCGCATCGACATCGTCCAGAGGACCGAGGAAACGCCCGACATCGCGGCGGTGCGTGCCAACGTGCTGTTCACCTACGAGCCTGGAGCCTGAGATAATCCGGCTCTGAGCGGACGGGGACTCGGCGCCGCTGCTATAACGGCGGCGCCGAGTCTCTCGACCCCCGAGGAGGACATGACAGCGGCATCGGCGGCAGCAACGGGGCGGGGCCCGTCCCGCTTCGGGTTCGTCAAGGGTTTCCTGTGGGCGGTCAGGATCCTGGCCGTCTTCGGGATCCTATGGGGCTCCTACTTCTCGATCACCGGTGGTCGGCTCTCCTTCGACCAGTGGAAGGACCTCATGGTGTTCGGGGTCGCCCAGGGTTCGGTCTACGCCCTGATCGCGTTGGGGTACACCATGGTCTACGGGGTCCTCGGGTTCATCAACTTCGCCCACGGTGAAGTGTTCATGAGCGGGGCGATGATCGGCTTCTTCGCCGCCAACTACCTGAACCAGACCGGACTCTGGGCCAGCCAGCCGTTCTTGTCGCTGTTCATCGTTCTGCTGGTCTGCATGACCGCCTCGACCTTGGTGGCGGTCGGGGTGGAACGGGTGGCCTACCGCCCGCTACGCAACGCCCCCCGCCTCATCCCGTTGATCACCTCGATCGGGGCTTCCTTCTTCCTCCAGTACGCCTTCAGGGGTCTGTTCGGAGCCGGGGTGAAGTCCTACCCGGCGGTGCGGGCCCTGGACGGAGCCTGGAACGTACTCGGTTTCCGGGTGATCAAGACCCAGGGGATCGTGATCCTGGCCGCGGTAGGGATGATGGTGCTGCTGTACCTTCTGGTGGAGAGGACCAAGACCGGCCGTGCGATGCGGGCGGTGGCCGAGGACCAGGAGATCGCCCGGCTGATGGGTGTGGACGTGGACCGGACCATCGTCACGGTGTTCGCGGTCGGTGGAGCCATGGCCGGCGTGGCCGGACTCCTGTGGGGCCTCGTCTTCCAGCAGGTGTTCTTCTTCACCGGTTTCCTGCCCGGGATCAAGGCTTTCACCTCGGCGGTGCTCGGCGGAATCGGCAACATCGTCGGCGCGATGGTGGGAGGACTCGTCCTGGGAGCGGTGGAGTCGATCGGACCGAGCCTGGTGCTGGCCGGGCTCGGGGTGCCGGCCGCCCACCAACTCAAAGACGTAGTGGCGTTCCTCGCCCTGGTCCTGGTACTCGTCTTCCGACCGACCGGGATCATGGGTGAGAGGCTGGCGGAGGAGAGGGCCTGATGGCGCAGACCGTGGATGCCCGGCAAGCGCTGCCCGAGAGGGAGCTGGTCCCCAGTCCCCCCGTCGACCTGGGCGCCGCGGTGAAGTGGGGGCTGATCGCGGGGATGACCGCGGTGTTCGTGTCGGCCATCGGGATGGTGCAGGCATTCGAGGTGCGCAGCGTCGTCGTCGGAGTCGATCTGGGATACCTGGTGTTGTTCGGCGCCGCCCTGGTGTTCGGTTACGCGGCGGCCCGGCCCGGAGAGCAACTCGAGGGTTTCCTCGCCCCCGAACGGGGCGTGCGCAACGTGGCGGCCGGGCTGATCGCCGGTCTGGTCGGAGGAGCCGTACTCTGGCTGTTCGTCCTGTTGATCGGGGCGGTCGACATCCGCTCGGTGTTCCCATCGGTCTCACCCCAACTACGTGACCTGCTCACCTTCGGTCGAGGAGCCGGTTTCGCCGCAGCGGCTCTGATCGGCGGCTTCGGGTTGGTGGGAGCCTTGGGCGGCGGCATCCCGGTGCTCCCCGAGCGGATCCGAGCCCCGCTGGTCAACGCCTTGGCTTGGGTGTTGGCCTTCGGTCTGTTCGAGGATCTGTTCGCGCAGATCTTCCGGGGCGCCAAAGTGCCTTTCCTCGAAGATCTGCTCTACCAACCAGGAGGAGGGCTCAGTCTCGTCGGTGCGTTGATCGTCTTCGTGCTGTTCTTCGCCGTATACCTGTCGACCGCCTCGCGGCGGGAGACAGTCCGGTCGAGGATCGCCACGATGTCGCCGTCGGAACGTCGCAGATGGGTGGGGGTCGGCCTGGTCGTGGCGATCGTGATCCTCGCGGTGCTGCCCCAGATACTCGGCAACTTCCTCTCCGAGGTGTTCGACCTGGCCGGGATCTTCCTGATGATGGCCCTCGGCCTGAACATCGTCGTGGGTTATGCCGGTCTGCTCGACCTGGGCTACGTCGCCTTCTTCGCGGTGGGGGCCTACACCACCGCGGTCCTCACCTCCCCCGGTTCGCCCCGATGGAGCCCGGAGATGACGTTCGTGGCTGCTCTTCCCTTCATCGTCCTGGCCGCGGCCATGGCAGGGATCATGGTGGGGACCCCGGTTCTGCGGATGCGGGGCGACTACCTGGCGATCGTGACGTTGGGTTTCGGGGAGATCGCCCGGCTCCTGTTCCTGTCGGACTGGCTCAAACCCTATTTCGGGGGGGCTCAGGGCATCCTCCAGATACCGCCGCTGGAGTTGGGACCCCTCACCTTCCGAAGCTCCCTCGACTTCTTCTATCCCATATACGCCTTCGTCCTGGTCTTCGCCTACGTGTCCTGGGCGCTGCAGAACTCCCGGATCGGCCGGGGCTGGATGGCCATGCGAGAAGACGAACCGGTCGCCGAAGTGATGGGGGTCGACGTCGTGAAGGCGAAACTCACCGCCTTCGTCATCGGGGCCATCTTGGCCAGCTTCGGAGGGGCTCTGTTCGCCCACAAGATCGGGTCGGTGTTCCCCCACAGCTTCCAGATCCTGGTGTCGATCGTCGTGCTGGTGATCATCATCGTCGGGGGGATCGGATCCATCCCCGGGGTGGTGGTGGGAGCTCTCATCTTGGTGGGGGCGCCGGAGCTGCTCCGGGAGTTCGCCGAGTTCCGTTACCTCATCTATGGCGTACTGCTCATCTTCATGATGCTCAAGAAGCCCGAGGGGTTCATACCCTCCAGGCAGAGGGCCCGGGAACTCCACCAGGAGGAGATGATGCAGGACGCGTGGCTCCGCAAGGAAGAAGAGGCCGCGGCCGCGGCGGGGAGCTGATCGGACATGCCGCTTCTCGAGACCCAGGGGCTGACCAAGGTGTTCGGTGGTCTGCACGCCATCGACGACCTGGACCTGCACATCGAGGAAGGCGAGATCGTCTCGGTGATCGGACCCAACGGCGCGGGGAAGACCACCTTCTTCAACCTCGTGTCGGGCATGATCCAACCCGACTCGGGCAAGATCCTGTTCGAGGGGATCGACCTGGTCGGTCTGGCGCCCCACCAGATCCTGGAGCTGGGGATCGCTCGCACCTTCCAGAACGTGCGTCTCTTCCAGAACATGACGGTGCTGGAGAACGCCATGGTGGGCCAACACGCCCGCACCCGGTCGGGTCCGATCCGGGCCATCCTCCGCACACCGGGATTCCGGGCCGAAGAGGAGGCGATCCGCCGGAAGGCGGAGGAGGCGCTGGCGTTCTTCGGCACCCGGCTGATCGGCTACCGGCTGGAGCAGCCCGCCTTCGTGCTGTCCTACGCCAATCGTCGGCGCCTCGAGATCGCCCGGGCGATGGCCACCGAACCCAAGCTGCTGCTACTCGACGAACCGACCGCGGGGATGAACCCGCGGGAGACGCTCGAACTGACCGAGCTGATCGCCAGACTCAGGGACGAGAAGGGTTTCACCATCTGCCTCATCGAGCACGACATGCGGGTCGTCCGGGGAGTGTCGGACCGGGTGATCTGCCTCGACTACGGGCGGAAGATCGCCGAAGGGACCTACCACGAGGTGGCAACCAACGAGCGGGTCATCGAGGCGTACCTGGGGACCAAAGCCGTGGAGGGCGTGTAGATGGAGACCGGAGCGGACCGCGGCGGAGACGGACGCCGGCCCATCCTGGAGCTCCGCGACGTGGACACCCACTACGGGCCGATCCAGATCCTCAAGGACGTCACCATCGAGATCTACCCGGGAGAGATCGTCTGCCTGCTGGGAGGTAACGCCAGCGGCAAGACCACCACCCTCAAGACCATCCTCGGGTACGTCGAGCCGTCCCATGGAGCGGTGTTCCTCGACGGCGAGGAGATCAGCGGCCTCCCAACCCAGGAACGGGTTCGTCGAGGCATTTCGATGGTCCCGGAGAACCGAAGGCTGTTCAAGCGGATGACGGTGAGGGAGAACCTGGAGATGGGGGCCTACCTGCGGGACGACCGGGAGGGCATCGAAGAGGACATGGAGCGGGTCTTCGAACTCTTCCCCCGGGTCAAGGACCGCCTCAACCAGCGCGCCGGGACCCTTTCGGGGGGCGAACAGCAGATGGTGGCAGTGGGACGGGCGTTGATGGCCCGTCCCAAGGTGCTCTTGATGGACGAACCCTCCATGGGGTTGGCGCCGGTGCTGGTAGCCCAGAACTTCGAGATAATCGAGCAGATCCACGAGCAGGGAACCACCGTGTTCGTGGTGGAGCAGAACGCCAACATGGCCCTGTCGATCGCCGACAGGGGATACGTCTTGCAGACCGGCCAGATCGTGCTGGCCGACACCGCGTCGGCTCTCCTCGAGAACCCGGAGATGAAGAAGGCCTACCTGGGCGAACTCGAGTAGCCATGGCCGACATATTCCGTCGTGCCTTCCGGGCCGCCCTCTTCGACCGCCGCCCCTTCCAGCAGGCTCTGTGGGAGCCCAGCGCCACCGCCGACGCGGCCCTGATCGTCATAGTGGTCGGGGCGGCTCTCGGTCTGCTCCAGGTGATCCGGTTCACGCCGAGCCTCGACCGGGCGGTCACCTTCGTGCTGGGTACCACCATCTCCACCCTGGCCGCCTGGCTGGTGCTGGCCCTGGCCACCTGGTTCGTCGGATCGCGTCTGTTCAGCGGTCCGGGATCGGCGTCCCGACGCTTCGAGGAGTCGCAGACCATGCTCAAGATGCACGGGTTGGCGTTCCTCCCCAACCTGTTGGCGGGGATCGGCGGACCGATCGGAGCGATCGGCATTCTGTGGTTCCTGGCAGCCGCCGCGGTGGGAACTTCGGTGGCCCTCGACATCCGCCTCGCCGAGGGGGGGATCGCGATCCTGGTGGGCGCCGCGGTCGTCGTGCTGGTTCAAACCCTGCTGGGGGCGCCCTTCTCGGTGATCGGCGGACTGATCTGAGCCGATCGAGGTGCCCACCTTCCGTCTCGACCTCGCATACGACGGGTCGGGGTTCCACGGCTTCGCCCGGCAACCCGATGTCCGGACCGTTCAGGGCGAACTCGAATCGGTGTTGAGCAGGCTGAGCGGTGAACCGGTCTCCACGGTGTGTGCCGGCCGTACCGACGCCGGAGTGCACGCCCGAAGACAGGTCGTGTCGTTCGAGGTGGGTCGGACCCTGGAACCCGCCCGGATCCAGAAGTCGATAAACCGGATGCTCGGCCCCGAGGTGGTTTGCACCTCGGCCCGTCTGGTCGACGACGGCTTCGACGCCCGTCGCTCGGCGCGTTGGCGGTCCTACCGCTACCAGGTGCTCTGCTCCCCGTATCCCGACCCGTTGCTTCGTCACGTCACCTGGCACGTCCCTCCACCCCTGGATGTCGACGCCATGGACCGGGTGGTGCAGCTGGTGGTGGGGGAACACGACTTCTCGTCGTTCTGCCGACGGGCAGAGGGCCGCTCCAACGTCCGCAGGGTGTTGCAGGCCGCCTGGCGCCGTGAGGGGAGCCTGACGGTGTGCATGCTCCAAGCCACCGCCTTCTGCCACCAGATGGTCCGGTCGATCGTCGGGTTGTGTGTCGACATCGGACGGGGCAGGAGACCGCCCGAGGCGATGGCTGCGGCGCTGCGTGGCAGCGACCGGTCGCTGGTGCCCACCGTGGCCCCTCCCGGAGGGCTGATCCTCTGGGACGTAGGCTACGCCGACGGCTCGTAGGGGCGCAGCGCCTCCCGGATCAGGGCGGTGTGTTCGGGCCCCTGGGTCTCGACCGCGATCATCACCTCCACCTTCCCGAAAGGCAGGCCGAAGCCCTCCCTGTGATGTTCGACTTCCACCACGTTGCCTCCGATCTCGGCTATCGCCTGGAGCACCCGGACGAGCTGGCCGGGCTGGTCCGGGATCCACACCCGGAAGTCGGCGTATCGTCCCGACGCCTCCAACCCGTGCCTCACCATCTTCCCGAGCAGGAGGAGGTCGATGTTCCCCCCGGTCAGCACCACCACCAGAGGCTCGGGGAACGAGGAACCCACCAGTCCCTCCAACACCGCCGCCACCCCCACCACCCCGGCCGGTTCCACCATCAGCTTGGCTCGCTCCAACACCAGGGTCAGGGCCGAGGTGGTGTGGCCTTCGTTCACCACCACCAGGTCGTCGACCAGCTCCTCCACCATCGAGAACACCATCTCCGACGGCACCGTCACGTTGATGCCGTCGGCCACCGTGGGTCGAGGCGACAGCCGGACGGGCCGTCCGGCCCTGCGGGACTCGGCGTACACCGCGGCCACGTCGATCTCCACGCCGATCACCCGGGCTTCGGGCAGGTGGGCCTTCACCGCCAGAGCCACCCCGGCCAGCAGACCGCCGCCCCCGGTAGGGACCACGACCGTGCCCAGGCTGGGGAGCTGCTCGACCAGTTCCAAACCCAAGGTGGCTTGACCGGCCACGATGAGCGGATCGTCGTAGGGGTGGATGAAGCGGGCTCCGGTCTCCTCGGAGAACTCCAGAGCCCGGGCGACCGTTTCCTCCAAGGGGCCGTCCACCAGCCGGACCTCGGCTCCGTAGTCGCGGGTCGCGGCCACCTTGGGGAGGGGAGCCGAGGCGGGCATGAACACCGTGCAGGGACAGCCGAACCAGCTCGCCGCCAGCGCCACCCCCTGGGCGTGGTTACCGGCCGACGCGGCCGCCACCGGGCGACCGGGGATCCGACTCACCACGTTGGTCGCCCCGCGGATCTTGAAGGACCCGGTCCGCTGCAGGCACTCCGCCTTGAGCCAGATCTCCCGACCGGTGATCCGGGAGAACGAATGCGACGGCTTGAGGGGCGTCTGGGAGATCCGGGTCGACGTGACCTTGGCTGCCTCGAAAACGTCGTCCAGGGTCGGGCCGGGTTGGCGGTTGGAGCCCACGACGCGTAGCATATGCCCCCGGCCCGCAGCAATCGCTGCGGACTTCAGATCTCTTCGAGGATCCACCCATGACCAACGACAAGACGTACTCGCCCCGGGCATCCGAGCTGACCCACGAGTGGTGGGTGGTCGACGCCACCGACCTCCCCCTGGGACGTCTCGCCTCCGAGGTGGCTCGGCTGCTGCGGGGGAAACACAAGCCCACCTTCGCCCCCCATCTCGACGGCGGCGACTACGTGGTGGTGGTCAACGCCGAGAAGGTGGCTGTCACCTCCGACAAGACCAAGGAGAAGATCTACTACCGGCATTCGGGTTACCCCGGAGGGATCAAGGCCGAGACGTTCGAGGTTCTCCGCCGTCGGCGCCCGGAAGCGGTGATCGAAAGGGCGGTACGGGGCATGCTCCCCAAGAACCGGCTCGGGCGGCGGATGATCCGCAAACTCAAGGTGTACGCCGGACCGGACCATCCCCATTCGGCTCAGAGTCCCCGCCCCCTCGTCCTGGACATCCGGAAGGTGAGCTCATGAAGACCAAGCCGTTGGTGCAGTCGACCGGACGCCGCAAGGAGGCCGTGGCCAGGGTCCGGCTCAGGGAGGGAAGCGGCCAAGTCGTCCTCAACGGTCGCTCTCTCGAGGACTACTTCCCGTCGATGGCCACCCGGCTCCGGGTGTTGGAGCCCCTTCAGGTGACCCAGAGCACCGGTCGCTTCGACATCGACGCCACCCTCGAGGGTGGCGGTCTCACCGGCCAGGCGGATGCGCTGCGCCTGGGCATCGCCCGGGCGCTGGCCCAGGTCGACCCGGAGCTACGCCCCACCTTGAAGAAGGCGGGAATGCTGACCCGGGACGCCCGGGTGGTCGAGCGGAAGAAGTACGGCCTCAAGAAGGCGCGCCGGGCTCCCCAGTACACCAAACGCTGAGGCCCCGTGGGGCGGCTGTTCGGGACCGATGGGATCCGAGGGGTCGCCAACGTCGACCTCACCCCCGAGTTGGCGGTCGCGGTGGGGCGAGCCGCCGGTTGGTCCCTGGAAGCGGGACCGGTCCTGGTCGGCCGGGACCCGCGGCGTTCCGGCGAGATGCTCTCCTTGGCCCTGCAGGCTGGTTTCCACTCGGCGGGAGTCGACACCATCGACGTGGGGATCCTGCCTTCCGGGGGGATCAGCTTCCTGACCGGGGCCACCGAGGCCGAGATGGGAGCGATCGTGTCCGCCTCCCACAACCCGGCGGCCGACAACGGCATCAAGCTGCTCGACCGCCGAGGTGCGAAGCTGCCCGACTCGGAGGAGGATCGGATAGCCGAGAAGGTGGGTTGGGAGGGCAGTCACCGGATACCGGTGGGTGCGAAGGTGGGTACCCGCTTCCCGATGGCCGACGCCGCCGACAGGTACGTCGAGTGGCTGGTGGAGCCCGTCCGGTACTCGTTCCGGGGGATAGAGCTGGTCTTGGACTGCGCCAACGGGGCGGCTTTCCGGGTGGCTCCGGACGCGTTCCGCAGGCTCGGAGCCAGCGTGGATGTGCACTGCGACATCCCCGACGGGGTCAACATCAACGCCGGCTGCGGATCCACCCACCCCGAATACCTCCAGGGGGTGATCGACGGCCGGATCGGCCTGGCCTTCGACGGCGACGCCGACAGGCTGATCGCGGTGGACGAGAAGGGGAGGGTGGTCGACGGTGACCGGACCATGGCGATCTGCGTCCGCCACTGGTTGGAGGCGGGTCTCCTCACCAAACCGGCGGTGGTGGTCACCGTGATGACCAACCTGGGTTTCAAACGGGCGATGGCGGAACTCGGCGTGGAGGTCATCGAGACCAGGGTGGGGGACCGCTATGTGTTGGAGGCGATGCAGGCCAACCAGGTGGTGATCGGGGGAGAACAGTCGGGACACGTGATCTTCCTCGACCGGGCCAGGACCGGCGACGGCATCCTCACGGGCATCCGGCTGCTCGAAGTGGTGGCCGCGACCGGACGCCCCCTCTGGGAGCTCTCCGATGAGGCCATGGAGTCGTACCCCCAGGTGCTCATCAACGTGCCGGTAGAGGACCGCCACGCCCTGGAGGGAGCCGAGCCGGTGTGGGAGGAGGTGCGCCGGGTAGAACGCCTCCTTGGGGAGGAGGGGAGGGTGTTGGTCAGGGCCTCGGGCACCGAGAACGTGGTGCGGGTGATGGTGGAAGCCGCCCACGGGGAGGTCGCCTCCCGCTACGCTGAGGAGCTGGCCGCGGTGGTCGGCCGTGTTCTCGGAAAGGAGGAGAGCCGGAGTCCCTGAAACCGAACAGAGCCGACGAGCCTGAAAGCGCCTGGGCTGCTCTTGCAGTCGACGAGGAGGAAGGTGATCGAAATCATCGGCGGATGCCTTCCCGGCCGCCCACGGTCGTGACGGGAGAGAGCAAAACCCGGGGGTGACCCCGGGGACAGAGGCTCTCCCGAGGTGGGGAGGACCACAGCAGGTCTGCGGTCCCGTGGTCCGCGCGGTCTCGCCGCTCTGTTCGTCTGCAACCCGATCGGCTGCAACCCGAAAGGACAGACCATGTGCGGAATCGTCGGATACGTAGGGCCCCGACCGCCCCTCCAGGTGCTGATCGACGGCCTCCATCGACTGGAATACAGAGGCTACGACTCGGCGGGGGTGGCGCTGGTGGACGGCTCCCGCCTCTCGGTCGTGAAGAGGGCCGGACGCATCGCCGACCTGGAGGAGGCGGTCGCAGCCGCCGAACCCCCGGAAGGTCGGGTGGGGGTCGGTCACACCAGGTGGGCCACCCATGGGGCACCCACCACCCTGAACGCCCATCCACACACCGACTGCACTGGAACCGTGGCGGTGGTGCACAACGGGATCGTCGAGAACTGGGCGGAACTCAAATCCGAGCTGATCCGAAGAGGCCACCGGTTCATCTCCGACACCGACACCGAGGTGATCGCCCACCTGGTCGAGGAAGGCTCCGACCTGTCCCTGGTCGAAGCCGTGGCCGAGGCGATGAAGGCCGCCGAGGGTGCCCTGGCGCTGGCGGTGGTGAGGACCGATCAGCCGGGTCTGATCGTCGGGGCCCGGCGGGGGAGCCCGCTGGTGGTGGGCCTGGGTGAATCGGAGACCTTCCTCGCCTCGGACATCCCGGCTTTCCTGTCGCACACCCGGCGGGTGGTGGTGATCGAAGACGACAGGGTGATCGAGATCCGAGACGGTGGGGTGAGGATCTTCGACCTCGACGGCGTCGAGCAGCCGCTGGTCGAGAAGGTGATCGAATGGGACCTGGCAGCTGCCGAGAGGGGCGGATACCCGACCTTCATGCTCAAGGAGATCCACGAGCAACCCCAGGCCATCGCCGACACGCTGCGGGGTCGCACCGCCGACGGAGGGGTGATCGCGCTGAGGGAGCTCGAACTACCGGAACAGATCCTGCGGATGGTGGACAAGGTGTTCGTGGTGGCTTGCGGCACCTCGTACCACGCGGCGATGATGGCCAAATACGCCATCGAACGGTGGACCCGGCTGCCGACCGAGATCGACATCGCCAGTGAGTTCCGCTACCGGGACCCGGTGCTGGACGGTCGCAGCCTGGTGATCGGCATAAGCCAGTCGGGCGAGACCATCGACACCCTGGCGGCGGTTCGCTACGCCAAAGCCCAGCGATCCACCGTGATCGGAGTGTCCAACGTGGTGGATTCGGCGCTGGCTCGGGAGTCCGACGCCGTCCTCTACACCCGGGCGGGTCCGGAGATCGGCGTGGCCGCCACCAAGACCTTCACCACCCAGCTGGTCGCCATGCAGCTGCTGGGTCTCTACCTGGCGCAGGTACGGGGAACGATGGACCCTGGAACGATCGGGCTCCTGGTGGCCGAGCTGCAGGCTCTTCCCGACAAGGTGGGCAAGGTGCTGCAGACCGAACCCCAGATGGAAGACATGGCTCGACGTTTCGCCCAGGTGCGGGACTTCTTCTTCCTCGGTCGCTCCGGCGACTTCCCGGTGGCGATGGAAGGGGCGCTCAAACTCAAGGAGATCGCCTACGTGCGGGCCGAAGGATACGCCGCCGGCGAGATGAAGCACGGCCCCATCGCTCTGGTGGAACCGGGTGTGGTCGTGGTGGGGGTGGCCACCGACAGCCACGTCCGGCAGAAGACCCTGTCCAACATGGAGGAGATGAAGGCCCGAGGGGGGACCATCGTCATGGTGGTCGAGGAGGGCACCGAAGACGAGGTGAGCGGTCTGGCCGACGAGGTGGTGGTGATCCCCCAGAGCCCCGACCTTCTTTGCACCGTCACCGCGGTGGTGCCGCTCCAGCTCCTCGCCTACCACATCGCCACCCAGCGGGGCCTCGACGTGGACAAACCGAGGAATCTGGCCAAGACGGTTACGGTTGAGTGAAGCGATGTTGTTCGCCGCCCTGTCCCCCGAGATCCACCTGAAGAGCCGGCCGGTTCGAGCCCGGTTCGCCCGGATGACCCGCAACCACGTCGCCGCGGTCTTGGAGCCGGGAACCCAGGTGGATGAGGTGGGTCGGGGTCGGCTTCGGATCGTGGGTGGTGACGACCGGGCCGAGGAGGTGGCCCGGGTCTTTGGGGTCGCCAGGGTCGAGGAGGTCGAGGAGGTCGAGTTGCCCGACCTGGAACGGGGTGTGGCGAGGTTGGCGGCGGCTGCCCGGCCGATGGTGGAGGGCCGGACCTTCGCGGTTCGTTGCAAACGCTCCGGTTCCCACCCTTGGCGGTCCCCCGATCTGGAGAGGGCCTTGGGCGCCGTTCTGCTCCCCTCTTCCGCCGGGGTAGACCTGACCGATCCCGAGGTGACCGTCAGGGTCAGGGTGGTCGACGACCGCGCATACCTCGTCACTCGGGAATGGTCCGGGGCCGGTGGCCTCCCGTTGGGGAGCCAGGGGAAGGCCCTCGTCCTGCTCTCCGGAGGCTACGACTCGGCCGTGGCCGCGTGGCGGCTCATGCGGCGGGGCGTCGCCGTCGAGTTCGTCCACTTCTCGCTGGCCTGCGCCCAACGGGACCAAGCCCTGGCGGTGGCGCACCGGCTGTGGACCAGGTGGGGTCGGAGCATGGACGGCCGGGTTCACGTCGTGGACTTCGGCCCGGTGCGGGAGGCTTTGATCGGCGGGGTCGCTCCCCGGTACCGGCAGGTGGTGCTGAAGGAGCGGATGCTGAAAGCTGGGGGATGGATGGCCAGGGAGCTGGACATCCCCGCGGTCGCCACCGGAGAGTCGATCGGCCAGGTGTCGTCGCAGACGTTCACCCACTTGGCCGGTCTGGACGCGTTGTCGGAGGTTCCGGTGCTCCGACCCCTCCTCGCCTTCGACAAGGAGGAGATCGTCGCCGAGGCGAGACGGATAGGGGCGGCCGAACTGGCCGAACGGGCGGGAGAGGCGTGCGACCTGTCCGAAGGTCATCGAGTCGAGACCTCGGTTCCGGCCCATGTGATCGCCCGCATCGCGTCGCGGCTGGGAGACGACAGTCTGCAGGCCGCCCTGGCCTCTTGGCGGATCCACCATCTATCCGAGTGGGTCCCCTGGTCGGAGGGCCGGGCGAGGGCAGCCTGATGCGCATCCTGGGTGTCGGAGTCGACCTCTCCGACATCGAACGGGTGGAGCGGGTCCTAGACCGGTATCCGCGTTTCGCCGAACGCTGCTTCACCGAGCACGAAAGGGACTACGCCTTCCGCTTCGTCCGTCCAGGTCGCCGTCTGGCCGCTCGGTTCGCCGGCAAGGAAGCCGTCATGAAGTCGTTGGGGACCGGGTGGCGGCGAATCGGGTGGCAGGAGGTGGAGATAACCGGAGGGGGTCGTCCCACCGTGCGGCTGACCGGTCGGGCTGCGGCCAGGGCCGCCGAGCTGGGCGTGACCGAGATCCACGTGTCGATAACCCACACCGACCGGGCTGCTCTGGTGTTCGCCATCGCCGTCGGGGACTGATCCCCCCTCCGCCGGGTAGCCTGCTGGGGGTGCGGCCCGTGATCAGCCCGCAGGAGGCAGCCCGCCTCGACGCGGTCGCCCGCCAGCCGGTCGAAACTCTCATGGACCGGGCGGGATATGCGGTCGCCCGTCAGGCGGTCAGGATGGGGATAGGTGCGGGTGATCGGGTGGTGGTTCTGGCCGGACCGGGCAACAACGGCGGGGACGGGTACGTCGCCGCCTACTACCTGGCCCGCCGTGGGGCCGACGTCAGGGTCGAACAGGTCGCACCTCCCAAGAGCGACGCCTGCCGATGGGCGGCGGCCCGAGCCGCCGCGGTGGGGGTTCGCTCCAGACCGATCGGTCGGGTGATCCGTTGCGACATGCTGATCGACGCCGTGTTCGGGGGAGGCTTCCGGCGTGGGGTTCCCGAGGAGCTACGTCCCTGGATGGAGACCGACTCCCCGGTCTTGGCAGTCGACATCCCCACGGGGGTGGATCCGGGGGACGGGTCGGTCGAGGACTTCGCCTTCACGGCGGTGGCCACCGTCACCTTCCACGCCCTCAAGACCGGCCACCTGCTGGGAGAGGGCCCCGACCGTTGTGGGGAGGTGGTGGTGGCCGACATCGGGCTGGAAGGGGGGGTCCCCGCCCTCCTGGTGGTGGAGGAGGGCGATGCTCGGCGTCCCTCGAGGCGCCGCACCGCCCACAAGTGGTCCGCCGGCAGCGTCCTCGTGGTGGGCGGCGCCGTGGGGATGGTCGGCGCCGCGGTGATGGCGGCCCGGTCGGCGCTCCGTTTCGGAGCCGGAGCGGTCGGTTTGGCCGTCCCCGACGACACCCAGCCGATCGCGGCGGCTCTCGCTCACGAGGTCCTCACCTACCGCCTCGACCAGATCGACCAGGTGGTCGACCGTTTCGGCGTGCTGGCCGTCGGGCCCGGGTTGGGTCGACAGCCGGAACTGGTTCGACGTCTCTTGGCCGCGCATCGCGGAGCCGTCGTGTTGGACGCCGACGGGATCAACTCGATCGACGTCGCCGGGCTGCGGTCACGGGACGGGCCGACCGTACTGACCCCCCACGGGGGCGAGTTCCGGCGGCTCACCGGTCGGGTAGCCGGGCCGGGGCAGGCAGCCGAGCTGGCCAGAGAAACGGGCTGCGTGGTGCTGCTGAAGGGGAACCCCACCTTCGTGACCGACGGGAGCACCCCCCTGGTCGTGACCAGCAACGGCCCGGAACTCGCGACCATCGGAACCGGTGACGTCCTCACCGGCATGGTGGCCGCGTCGATCTCCCGGGGTTTGGATCCAAAGATGGCGGCCGCCTCGGCCGCCTACTGGCACGGTGTGGCGGGGGCTTCGCTCCGGAGGAGGGGCACGGTCACCGCCGATCGGCTCGTCGAGGAGGTGGCCGGGTTCGCATGGGAGGACGGATGAGGCCCTCCTGGGTGGAGGTCGACCTGCGGGCGGTGGCGAAGAACGTCGCGCGTTTGGCCGAGCTGGTCGCGCCGGCCGAGCTGTGCGCCGTGGTCAAGGCCGACGGTTATGGCCACGGAGACGTTCCGGTGGCATCCACCGCTCTCGCCTCCGGTGCCGCCCGGTTGGCGGTGGCCCTGGTGGAGGAGGGGATACGGCTGCGGGAGGCCGGTGTGGAAGCGCCGATCCTCCTCCTCTCCGAGCCGCCTCCGGCAGACGCCGGAGAGGTCGTCCGGTGGCGGCTGACCCCCACCGTCTACACCCCCCGGTTCGTCGAGGCCTTGGCCTCGACGGCGGGGGAGGGCCGCTTTCCGGTCCACGTCAAGGTCGACACCGGGATGCATAGAGTCGGCTGTGACCCTTCGGCCTTCCCCGAGCTGGTCGAGTCGATCCGACGTTCTCCCAACCTCACCCTGGAAGGGGTGTGGACCCATTTCGCGGTAGCCGACTCCGATCCCGAGTTCACCCGCCACCAGACGTCGGTCTTCTGGGACACCACCCGCTGGGTCGGTGGGGTGATCCGGCACCTGGCCAACACCCCCGCCGCGGTTCTGCATCCCCGAACCCGGGCCGACATGGTCCGGGTCGGTCTCGGCCTCTACGGGCTCCACCCCACCTCCGCCACCCGCGAGGTGGTGACCCTCGAGCCCGCCATGCGGATCGTCTCCCACGTGAGTCACGTCAGGCGACACCCGGCCGGAACCCGACCGTCCTACGGACGCAGGAGGGCCATGCCCAGAGAAGGCTGGGTCGCCACGGTCCCCATCGGATACGCCGACGGATACCCGCGGAGGTTCACAGACGTGGGCGGCGAGGTTCTGATCCGGGGTCGGCGTTATCCCCTGGCGGGAACGGTGACCATGGATCAGATCGTCGTCGACGTGGGTGACGACCCGGTGGAAATCGGCGACGAGGTGGTCCTCCTGGGACGTCAGGGACAGGAGGAGATCACGGCCGACGAGTGGGCTGCTCGGCTCGGCACCATCAACTACGAGGTGGTGTGCCTCCCCGGGCCGCGGCTGCCCCGCAGGTACCAGGAGGTGTAGACGGCGTGGCCGATCCGACCATCACCGCAGTCCCGGGAGTAGAGGTGGGACACTGGGCCGACCCGGTCGCCATGACCGGATGCACCGTGGTGGTGTTCCCCAGCCCGAACGTCGCGGCGGTGGAGGTGAGGGGGGCGGCCCCCGGCACCCGGGAGACCGCTCTCCTGGTCGAGGGGATGCGGGTGCAGGAGGTCCAGGCGATCCTGCTCACCGGCGGCTCCGCCTTCGGTCTGGCTGCCGCCGAGGGAGTGGTGGCCGCCCTCGAAGAGCAGGGCAGAGGACACCCGACCCCGGCCGGACCCGTGCCGATCGTGCCCGCCGCAGTGGTGTTCGACCTGATGGTGGGGGATCCCAAGGTTCGCCCCGGTCCCCGGGAGGGACGGCGGGCTTTCGAGGATGCGTCCAACCGACCGGTCGAGACCGGCAGGGTGGGGGCCGGAACCGGAGCCACCGTCGCCAAGTGGCGGGGAAGGGAGCACGCCCGTTGGGGCGGGCTCGGCTCGGCTGCGGTGACCCGAGCCGACTTCACGGTGGGGGCGCTGGCGGTGGTCAACGCGGTGGGCGACGTGTTCAGCCTCGAGGGCGAAGCGTTGACCGGCGGTCCTCCGGTGCCGGGGCCGCCGGCGTTGGTGCCCCCGGGGGACAACACCACCTTGGTGGTGGTCGCCACCGACGTGGCCCTCGACCGGGCGGCTCTCCGCCGCGTCTGCGTGCGGGCCCACGACGCGCTGGCCGCCTGCATCCGGCCGGTCCACACCGGCTACGACGGCGACACTTGCTTCGCAGTGTCCTGCGGCTCGAAGACCGCCGAACTCGACGTCGTGGCCGAGATGGCGTTCGAGGCGGTGGGTCGGGCGATCGAGTCGGCGCTGCGGAGCTCGGATACCCTTGGCACAGCATGAATCTGGAGGAGCTGAAGACCAGGGCGGAGGCGTGCACGTCGTGTCGTCTCGCCTCCACCCGCACCAACGTGGTCTTCGGGGTCGGCGACCCGAACGCCGATCTCATGCTGGTGGGGGAGGCTCCCGGGCGGAACGAGGATCTCCAGGGCGAACCGTTCGTGGGGGCCGCCGGGCGGCTGCTCAACCGTTTCCTGGGGGAGATCGGCATCGAGAGGGAAGAGGTGTACATAGCCAACGTCCTCAAGTGCCGTCCCCCGAACAACCGCGACCCTCTTCCCGACGAGGTGGAGTCGTGCAAACCCTTTCTCCGGGAACAGCTCCGGCTGATCGATCCGCAGGTCGTGCTGACGTTGGGGAACTTCGCCACCCGGCTCCTGCTCAAAACGGACGCCGGGATCGGGCGGCTGCGGGGGAAGGCATACCGCTGGTGGCGAGAAAAGACGCTGATACCCACCTACCATCCGGCTGCCGCCCTTCGGGGAGGAGACCGTATCGTCGAGGCGATGCGGTTCGACTTCGCTCTGGTCCGCCAGGCCCTCGACGGTGCGGCCCGTTCCGAAGATCCCGAACCCGCGCAGCTGGAGCTGTTCGACCGATGACCATCGAGTTGCGTTGCCCCACCGAGATGGAGACCCGGGCGGTCGGCCGCCGCCTGGCCTCGCTGTGCCGACCGGGGGACGTGCTGTCGCTGGTCGGTCCGCTCGGGGCGGGCAAGACCACGTTCGTGGGTGGGCTGGCCGACGGCCTGGGTATCGAGGAGCCGGTCACCAGCCCCACCTTCATCCTCATGCGTACCTACCGGTCGGGATTCCTGCCGTTGGTGCACGTCGACGTGTACCGGTTGACCTCCCTGGCCGAGTTCGACGATCTGGGCGTGTTCGAGGAGGCCGAAGAAGGGGTCCTTGTCGTCGAATGGGGAGACGCCGTGTCGCCGGCGCTGCCTCGGAACCACCTCCGGGTCGAGATCGACGTCGACGGCACGGAACGCCGGATCAGGCTGCTACCCGCCGGCGACTGGAGGGAACGCACCCTCGAGGAGCTGGTGGCGTGAAACTCCTCGGGATCACGACCTCCACCCCCGGATCCGGGGTCGCGCTGGCCGACGGGCTGCAGGTGGTGGCTTCCGCCAGTCGGGTCGACCGTCGAGGTCATGCGTCTTTCGTGGTGCCGGCGATCGACTTCTGTTTCGACCAGGCGGGTTGGTCTCCCGAAGACCTCGACGCGGTGGTGGTCGACGTCGGACCTGGGCTGTACACCGGGATCCGGGTCGGTCTCGCCACCGCTCAAGGGTTGGCGGCCGCGGTGGGTGTCCCGCTGGTCCCGTCGGTGTCCCTCGACGCCATCGCCCTGCGAGCCGCGACCGGGCGGCGCCACATCTGGGCGGTGGTGGACGTTCGGCGCGGCGAGCTGGCGGTGGCCGGGTATCGTCCCGTCCCGGGCGGAGTGGTGAAGGACGGCCCTCCGGAACTGGTCAGCCCCGAACGTTTCCGAGCCCTCCTCGAATCCGACCCCGACGACTCCCTGGTGGTGGGTGACGTGGCCGCCCTCGAGCCGGGACTCCTGAAGGGCCTCCACCGGGTCAAGACGGGCAGGCCCCGCTACCCCCAGGCAGACGCGGTGGTCGAGATCGGCATGGGGATACTCGAGAGAGGCGAGATCCCGCATCCCGACGAGATCCGTCCTCTGTACCTGAGGGAACCCGACGTGACCATCAACTGGGGGGCGATCCGCCCCGACAGCCCGTGGGGGAACGCTCCATGATCGACACCCGGCTCCGAGCCATGACCCCGGCCGACATTCCCGAGGCGGTGACCATCGAACGTCTGGTGTATCCCCAACCGTGGTCCCAACAGGTGTTCGAAGAGGAGCTGGCCCGTCCCGACCGGGTCTACCTGGCGGCGGACGCCTCGGGGCGGCTGGCGGGATACGGCGGGATCATGTTCGTGGGCGACGAAGCGCACATCACCACCCTGGCGGTTCACCCCCACCATCGAGGTCGGCGGCTGGGAACCAGGCTCATGTTGGGTCTGGTGGAAGCCGCCTTGGATCGGGGTGCCCGGTCCCTCACCTTGGAGGTCAGGGTCTCCAACCTGCCGGCCCAGAGGATCTATCGGCGTTTCGGGATGGCGCCGGTCGGGGTGCGCAAGCGGTACTACCGGGACGAGGACGCGCTGATCATGTGGGCTCACGACATCGACGACGAGGAGTACCGACGGAGGATCGACGAGATCAGAGAGGAGATCGACGGGTGAACCCGGTGGTGCTGGCCTTCGAGACCTCCTGCGACGAGACCGCCGTCGCGGTGGTCCGCGGTCGGGAAGTGCTGTCCAACGTGCTGTCCTCCCAGGTGGATCTCCACGCCCGGTTCGGAGGGGTGGTCCCTGAGGTGGCCGCTCGGGCCCACGTCGAAGCCATCCGGGGGCTGACCCATCGGGCGCTGGCCGAAGCCGGGGTCCATCCCGACGACCTCGACGCGGTCGCCGCCACCGAAGGGCCGGGACTGGTAGGCGCCCTGCTGGTGGGACATTCGTACGCCAAGGCGACGGCCTGGGCCAGGCGGCTCCCGTTCGTGGGAGTCGACCACATGGAAGGCCACCTCTTCTCACCGTTGCTCGAACACCCCGAGTTCCGGCCGCCCGCCATCGTCCTGCTGGCTTCGGGGGGTCACAGCCAGCTCGTCTACGCCGAGGATTGGGGGAAGTATCGGGTGATGGGAGCCACCATCGACGACGCGGCCGGCGAGGCGTTCGACAAGCTGGCCCGGGTGATGGGGCTCGGCTTCCCCGGCGGGCCGGCCATCGACCGGGCCTCCGAGGGCGGCGACCCGGACGCGGTCCGCTTCCCCCGGGCTCTGGAGGACCGTCCCTTCGACTTCTCCTTCTCGGGTTTGAAGACGGCGGTGCTGACTTTCATCCGGCAGGCCACAGAGAGCGGTGACCTGCCGTCGCTGGCCGACATGGCTGCGTCGGTGCAGGAGGCGATCGTCGACGTCCTGGTGGAGAAGACCCTCAACGCGGTGGAGGCCACCGGGGTGCGGGTGATCGGAGGCGGGGGTGGGGTACTGGCCAACCGGAGGCTGCGGCGCAAGCTGACCGAGGCCGCCGGGGAGCGGGGCCTGGAGGTGTACCTCCCCTCCCCGGTCTTCGCCACCGACAATGCGGCCATGATCGGGGCAGCCGCGGTGCATCACCTGGAAAAGGGACGCCTGGGGTACTGGACCGACTCGGTGGATCCGGGTCGGAGGCTCGACGTCCGGGAATAGAACCGCCTTAGCACTCTGTTCTGAAGACTGCTAAGATCTTTGGCAGTCCTGGGGGGTGACTGCTAGGAACCCTTCGATTGGTTCCGGCGGTCGCTACCCGGGACGGGTAGGAGTACCGAGAGTCGAGGAGCAGAGGAGGAGCTGTATGAAGCTTCAGCCTCTTGGCGATCGAGTGGTGGTCAAACCCGACGAGGAGCTGGAGACTCGCACCGCGTCGGGTCTGGTCATCCCGGACACTGCCAAGGAGAAGCCGCAGATCGGCGAGGTGATCGCCGTAGGGCCCGGTGCCCTCAACGACGACGGCGAACGGTTGCCGATGGACGTGAAGGAGGGGGACAAGGTCCTCTACTCCAAGTTCGCGGGCACCGAGGTGAAGATCGGCGGCGAGGAGTACCTCGTGCTCTCCAGCCGGGATCTGCTGGCCATCGTCAGCTGACACGGAGGAGGAGAGAGATATGGCAGCCAAAGAGGTCCGTTATCACGAGGAGGCCCGTAGGGGTCTTCAGGCCGGAGTCGACAAACTGGCCGACACCGTAAAGGTGACGCTCGGCCCCAAGGGCCGCAACGTCGTGCTGGAGAAGAAGTGGGGAGCCCCCACCATCACCAACGACGGTGTGACCATCGCCAAGGAGATCGAGTTCGACGACCCGTGGGAGAACATGGGGGCCAAGTTGGCCTACGAGGTCGCCAACAAGACCAACGACGTAGCCGGCGACGGCACCACCACCGCCACGGTCCTCGCCCAGGCCATGGTGCGTGAGGGTCTCCGGCAGGTCGCCGCGGGCGCCAACCCCATGGACCTGAAGCGGGGCATCGAGCAGGCGGTCGACGCGGTGGTCAAGGCGATCGGTGAGATGGCCAGGCCGATCGAGACCTCCGAGCAGATCGCCCATGTGGCGTCGATCTCGGCCAACAACGATCCTTCGATCGGCAAGGTGATCGCCGAGGCCTTCGACAAGGTCGGCAAGGACGGCGTGATCACCGTCGAAGAGGGGCAGACCTTCGGGCTCGAGCTCGAGTTCACCGAGGGGATGCAGTTCGACAAGGGCTACATCTCGCCCTACTTCATCACCGACCCCGACCGGCAGGAGGCGGTGCTGGAGGAGCCCTACATCCTCATCGCCAACCAGAAGATCAGCTCGGTCAACGACCTGTTGCCGGTGCTGGAGAAGGTGATGCAGGCCGGGAAGGGTCTGTTGGTCATCGCCGAGGACGTGGAAGGGGAAGCGCTGGCCACCCTGGTGGTGAACAAGATCCGCGGCACCTTCCAGTCGATCGCGGTGAAGGCCCCCGGCTTCGGTGAGCGCCGCAAGGCGATGCTCCAGGACATCGCCATCCTCACCGGCGGCACCGTGATCTCCGAGGAGGTCGGTCTCAAGCTGGAGAACGTCACCCTCGACATGCTCGGTCGGGCCCGCAAGGTGGTGGTGACCAAGGACGACACCACCATCGTCGACGGCGCCGGGTCCGAGGCCGACGTCAAGGCCCGGATCAAGCAGATCGAGCGGGAGATCGAGAACACCGACTCCGACTGGGACCGCGAGAAGCTCCAGGAGAGGCTCGCCAAGCTGTCGGGCGGTGTCGTGGTGATCAAGGTGGGTGCCGCCACCGAGGTCGAGTTGAAGGAGAAGAAGCACCGCATCGAGGACGCCGTTTCCGCCACTCGCGCCGCGGTGGAGGAGGGCATCGTCCCCGGCGGTGGTGTGGCTCTGCTTCGGGCCCAAGCCGCGGTCGACAAGCTGCGGGGCGGCACCGACGACGAGAAGACCGGACGCCTGATCGTCCGGCGGGCCATGGAGGAGCCGCTGCGCCAGATCGCCTACAACGCCGGTTTCGAAGGCGGTGTGGTGGTCGAGCAGGTGCGCAACGGTGAAGGCTCCTTCGGCTTCAACGCCGCCACCGGCACCTACGAGGACCTGATGGCGGCCGGTGTCATCGACCCGGCGAAGGTGACCCGCTCCACCCTCCAGAACGCCGCCTCGATCGCGGCCCTGCTTCTCACCACCGAGGCTCTGGTGGCCGAGAAGAAGGAGGAGGAGAAGGCGCCTGCCGGTGGTGGCCACGGCCACGACATGGACTTCTGATCCGCTCTATTGTCGGCGGACAGAGGCGGGGCCCCTCGAGGGGCCCCGCCTCTTGTTTCTGTGCGGATTGCTCCCGGCTGGGCCGGGATAAATCCGCACAGAAGGCTGGGTACCGTGACCCCTCATGGGACTGTTCGTCGCCGGACGGAGGGCCATCCTGCGGGCGTCGGTCTACGGGGTGTTGCGGGTTGCCGCCACCGGTGGTCTGGTGTGGTGGGTGGCTCGAGGGTTGGGGTCCTCCTCCGGCTGGTGGCCGGCGGTGGCGGCCGGGTTGGTGCTGGCGAGGGTGGAGGCTGCCCGCCGGGCCGGCGTTTGGTCGGGACGGGCTGTGGCGTCGATCGAAGCCGACCTCCGGCTGCGGGTGTTTCAACGCATCTGTGCCCTAGGAGGCCTGGTCGATCGGGACCGCCGCACCGGTGAGCTGGTGTCCCGGGCCACCGCCGGGGTGGGTGCGGTGGCCCTCTACGGCGGGTCTTTCCTCCCCACCCTGATCGCCGGTCTGGCGGGACCGGCGCTCCTGTTGGTGTGGCTGACGTTCGTCGATCCGGTGGTGGGAGGGTTGCTCACCGTCGGGGTGGTGGTGGTACCGGGTCTGATGAGACTGGTCGAGAAGCGGTTCAGGTCGGTGTCGGACCGCTATCGGGAGCAGGCCGAGCTGCTGGCCGGGCGGTTCCTCGACGCGGTGCAGGCCATCCCGATGCTCCGGACCTACGGCCGGCTGGACTCCTTCGGACGGACCCTCGAAACCGAATCGGAGACCCTCCGGCGCCGAACCATGGGGTTGCTGGCGGTCAACCAGCTCGTTCTCTTCCTGGTGGACACGGTCCTGACCACGACCACCGTGGTCCTGGCCACCTGGCTGGTGGTGTGGAGGGCGGCACCGGTTTCCCAGGGCTTGGGGGTGGTGCTCATCGCGGCGGTGATGGTGGACTCGCTCTCCCAGATCGGACGCTTCTTCTACGTGGGCGCGATCGGTCGGGCCGCAGCCGAGCCCCTGCGACGGCTCCTCGGTCTCCCGATCCCCGAACCTGTGTCCGTCGTCGAGGCCACGGCGGATGGTGGACTCGAGCTGATCGACGTGTGGTTCTCCTATCCCGACGGGGACCCCGTACTGCGGGGGGTGACCTTCCGGGCCGGGGCCGGCGAAACGGTGGCGCTGGTCGGGCCATCCGGATCCGGCAAGACCACCATCGCCTACCTGGTGATGGGGCTGCTCCGCCCGTCGGCCGGGACGGTCAGGGTCGCCGGACGGGATCCCGGGTTGTCCGAGGTCCGGGACCTCGTGTCGTTCGTCCCGCAGGACCCGCGTCTCTTCTCCGGGACCATCGCCGACAACCTGCGCCTGGCCCGTCCCGACGCCTCGTGGGAGGAGATGGAAGCGGCGGCCCGGGCCGCCCACCTGGACGAGGTGGTGGAACGACTCCCCCAGGGCTGGGACACCCAGGTGGGGGAAGGGGGTCTGGCCCTCTCGGGCGGCGAGGCCAGGCGCCTGGCGGTGGCCCGGGCCTTGCTCCGGGACACGCCGGTGGTGGTCCTCGACGAACCGACCGCCGACCTCGACCTCGGATCCGAGGCGGCGGTGACCCGAGGCATCCGCCGGCTCACCCGCGGCAAGACCACTCTGATCATCGCTCATAGGGCTTCCACCCTGATGCAGGTCGACCGGGTGGTGGTGGTGTCCGACGGCCGGGTGGTGGACCAGGGCTCACCGTCCGAGCTCGCCGGTCGGCCGGGCCTGTTCTCTCGGATGGTGGCCCGATGATCGCCCGTCTGCTGGGCCTGCTCCGGCCGGCTCTCCCCCTGGTGGTGGTCTCGGCCGCCTGCCGGGTGGCTGGTCAGGGGTTGGGGGTGACGATCCTCGCGTTGGGTGCGGCCGCGGTGACGGGACGCCCCGGGTTGGTCGGCTGGATGGCGGTGCTGGCGGTGCTGAAGGGAGGCCTCCGCTACCTGGAGCAGCTCACCGGGCATGCGGTGGCCTTCCGGCTCCTGTCCCGGCTCCGGATCCAGGTGTACCGGGGCCTGGGTCGGCGGCTTCCCGACCCTCATCTTCCTTCCGGACGACTGACCGGGATCCTCACCGACGACGTGGACCGGCTCGAACCGGTCTACGCCCACCTGGTCGCGCCGGTGGTGTCCGGCCTGGTGGTGCCGCTGGGAGGCTGGGCGGTGCTCATGTCGATCCACCCCGCACTGGCGTGGACGCTGGCCCCTGCACTGCTGATCGGCTGGACGGCGCCGCTGTGGAAGGCGAACACTCGCCTGACCGACGAGCTGCGGAGCACCGCCGGACTGGCATCGGGCGAGATCACCGAGACGGTTCAGGGTCTCCGGGACGTGGTGCTGATGGGAGCCGAGGAGATGAGGGCCCACCGACTTCGGGAGATCTCGGAGCGTCTGACCGACCTGCGGCTTCGCCTCGCCCACGTCGCGTCCTTCCGGACGGCGGTGTCCGAGTTGGCGGCCGGATTCGGTCTGGTGGCCGTCGCCGCCGTGGGTTACCGCCTCCTGGCGTCCGGGTCGGTGTCGAGCGAGGGTTTGGCGGTGGCGGTGGCGGTCACGTTGGGGGTGTTCGGTCCGGTCCGGGCGCTGGAGGGACTGGTACCCGACCTCGCCGAGGCGGTGGCGTCCGCTCGACGGGTGTTCGAGCTGATCGATTCGCCATCTCCGACCTCGGGGCCGGGTTCCCCGCCACCGGTCCACCATCACCTGGCCGTCGAACGGGTGGTGTTCGGATACCGGTCGGAACGTCCCATCCTCGACGGATTCGACCTCACGGTCGGAGAGGGGGAAAAGGTGGCGATCATGGGCGCCTCCGGTTCGGGCAAGTCCACCGTGGTGGGTCTGCTGGCCGGCTGGTGGACCCCCCAGGTAGGCCGCATCCGGGTGGGCGGTGTCGACCTGGCCCGGCTCGGCGAAGACGAGCGGAGCCGCCTCTTCGCGGTGGTGGAGCAGCGGCCCCATCTGGTGTGGGGAACGGTGGCCGACAACCTCCGTCTGGCGGGAGATCCCACCCCCGAGGACATGGCCAGGGTCCTCGACTCGCTGGGAGCCCGCTTCGGGCTCGACACCCCGATCGGCGAGCTGGGGGCGGGCCTGTCGGGCGGGGAGCGGCGCCTGGTCGCGGTGGCTCGGGCCCTGCTCCGACCCGCTCCCATCCTGGTGCTCGACGAACCCACCAACGGCATGGACGTCGACACCGAGCGTCGGGTCCTCGACGTGCTGCTGGGCTTGGACGACCGCACCGTTCTGGTGGTCGCCCACCTGGTTCGGGTCGTTCGCCGCTTCGACAGGGTGGTGGTGTTGGAGGGCGGCCGAGTGCAGGAGGATGGACCCTACTCGGAGCTGGTGGAGCGGGGTGGCCTCCTCGCCGCCCTCGCCGCCCGGGAAGCCGACCTCCTCGCGTGATCCCGCTTCACCGCCCTCCGGTAGACGTCGAGGTAGAGGGGGGCCCGGGCGTCCCATGAGTGGTCGACCGCCATGGCGTTCCGCTGGAGCACCTGGAACCTCCGACGGTCCAGATGGGTGGTGAGGGCCTGTCCCAGGGCCCACCCGAGGCCCTGCTCGTCGAAGTGCTCGAACACGAACCCGTCGCCCCGGGTCCCGTCGAAGTGCCGGACCGTGTCGGCCAGCCCGCCCACCTTCCTCACCACCGGAGCGGTTCCGTACGCCTGGCTGTACATCTGGTTGAGGCCGCACGGCTCGTAGAGCGACGGCATGAGGAAGATGTCGGAGCCGGCTTCGATCAGGTGGGAGAGCCGCTCGTCGTGTCCCTCCCGGAATGCGAGCCGATCGGGGTGTTCCGATGCGAGGCGCCGGAACATGTCCACGTACCGCCGCTCTCCCGAACCGAGGACCACCACCCGGAGATCCCAGACAGAGAGGAAGTGTCGCAGGGGCCCTTCGACGATGTCGAAGCCCTTCTGGGGCACCAGTCGGGACACCACTCCGACCACCGGCACCAGGCGCCGGTGAGGGAGCCCCATCTCGGCCAGGAGGACCTGCTTGTCCCACTCCTTGCGCCACAGGCTCTTTTCGGAATAGTGGAACGGGATGAGCGGATCGATCCTGGGGTTCCACACCTCGGGGTCTATCCCGTTGAGGATCCCCACCAGATCGGCGGATCGGGCCCGCAGCAGCCCGTCGAGACCGGCCCCGCCCTCAGGGGTCTGGATCTCTCGTGCGTAGGTGGGGCTGACCGTGGTCACCATGTCGGCGGCGGCGATCGCCAACCCCAACAGCCCGTGGGTTCCGGCGACGGTTCCCGCATCCAGTCCTATCTGGGAGAGCTGGTCGGGGGAGAACCGGCCCTGGTAGCCGAGGTTGTGTATGGTGAACACCGATCCGACGTCGGTGGCGAGGTGACAGGCGAGGCCGGTCTGCCAGTCGTTGGCGTGGATCACGTCGAATCGCTCCTCTCCCCGAGCCCAGTCCAAGACGGCGTGGCAGAACCCGGCCCACCGGAGGTGTTCGTCCGGACCGTCGTCGTACACCTCCTCCCGGTCGAACAGGCCCGGCAGGTCGAAGAACACCACCCGGTCCCGGGTGAAGGCCCGCCAGGCGATCTGGAGGCCGGCCATGTCGGCCGTACCTTCCCGCAAGGGCGTCAGCTCGGACCGGTCGATCCGCCCATGACGGGGGGTGGCGACCACCATGTCCACCCCGAGTCGACGCAGGGCCGGGGGAAGGGAGGCGGCCACGTCGGCCAGACCCCCCACCTTGCTGAAGGGGGCCACCTCCGGCGACAGGAAGAGGACCCTCAAAGCGAGTCGACGAAGCGGGCCAGATCGTCGAGGGTGGCCAACACCTGCTCGGGCGGGTCCGACTCGACCCGAAAGACCACCCTCCGGAACCCGAGGAGCTCCAACTCGGAGATGAACTCCGGGTCGGGCGACGCCCCGTAGTAGGTGAACTCGAACGACCCGGGGTCACGGCCCGCGTCGGCCAAGGCCTCGAGGATCCGTTCGACCGACACCTCGAGGTCGCGTTTCCGGTTGGGCATCCACCCGTCGCACAGTTCGACGATGTGGGCCAGCGAGGTCGGTCCCAACCCGGCCCCCAACACGATGGGAGGGTGGGGTGCCTGGACGGGTTTCGGCCACGCCCAGCTCGGTTCCAGGTGCAGCAGCTCCCCGTCGAAGGAGGCCTCTTCCTGGGTCCACAATGCCTTCATCAGCAGGATCTTCTCCCGGAAGAGCGCCCGACGTCGGGACGGGTCGACTCCGTGGTGTTCCATCTCCTCCCGGTTCCAGCCGTATCCCACCCCGAGGATCACCCTGCCTTGGGAGATCACGTCGAGGGACGCCACCTCCTTCGCCAGCCAGATGGGGTCCCGTTGAGGCACCAGGGTGACCCCGGTGCAGAGCTTCAGCCTGTCGGTCACCGCGGCCGCCGCGGCCAGAGACACGAAGATGTCGTGGCACCGCCAGTATTTCTCGGGTAGGGGTGGGGCGCCGGGTCGTCCGCCCCATGGGGTCTTCCGCGAAGTCGGGATGTGGCTGTGCTCGGGCAGCCACAGGGACTCGAAACCGCGCTCTTCGACCGCTCTGGCCAGCTCCACCGGTTGGAGGGTCCGGTCGGTGGCGAAGATCTGGATGCCGAACTCCATGACGCCCACCCTATCGTGACTCCCATGGCCGGTGCCCGGATAGTCGACTTGATCTCGAGGGTGGGGCCCATCCCGTTCGAACGGTTCATGGAGGAGGCCCTCTACGGGGAGGGCGGCTTCTTCGCTTCGTCCCGGCTCCGGTCCGTGAAGTCGGGTGATTTCCTCACCTCGCCGGAGGTGAGTCCCCTGTTCGGTGAGACTCTGGCCCGTTTCGTGGAGGCGGAACACGACCGGGTGGGAGACCCGTTTCGGCTGGTCGAGGTGGGTGCAGGATCGGGTTCGTTGCTCACCTCCCTCCTGGCGGTCCACCCGGTGGCGGACACCTGGGCGGTCGAGGTGTCGCCGGCCGCTCGGGAGGCGCTGGCTCGGCTGCCGGTCCGGGTGGTGGCCGACCTGGGAGACGTGCCCGCCCCTTTCCGGGGGGTGATCATCGCCAACGAGCTGGTCGACAACCTGCCGATGGCGATGGCCCAGCTCACCGAGGGGGGTTGGAGGGAACGCTGGGTGGGACACGTCGCTGGGCGCCTGAGCCTGGTGGACGCGCCGATACGACCCGAGGTGGCCGCGTGGATCGAACGTTTCTCCGGGCCGGTGGAGCCGGGCGGCTGGGTGGAGGTGCAGCTCGACGCATACGCGTGGATGGGACGGGCGGTGTCGATGCTGGAGGCCGGGGCGGTGGTGGTGATCGACTACGGCGACACCGCCGAGGGGCTGGCTCCCCGCCGCCGCGACGGCACGCTCCGTACCTACAGGGCGCACCACATGGGTCCCCACCCCCTGGACGAACCGGGAGCGACCGACATCACGGCCGACGTGAACTTCACCGCCCTGGAAGCCGCCGCCCGGGAGGCGGGTGCCGAGACCGAGCTCCACCGTCAGGACGACTTCCTGGCCGGTCTGGGTCTGCGGGACCGGCTGTCTGAGCTGAGGCATCGGGAGCTGGCTCTGGCCCGCGGAGGCGACCCGGTGGAGCGGCTCAAGGTGCGGAGCCTCCGCACCGAGGCCGAGACCCTGCTCCACCCCCGCGGTCTCGGCGACTTCCGTGTGCTGGTTGCCCGAAGGGGGTAACGGGGAGGGGGGGTGTGCGAGACCCGATCGGTGTGAGGAAGCTGGGAGTGGCCGGGTTGGTCTTGGTGTTGGCGTGCTGTGCCACGCCTACGCCCGACGATGTGGACCTGGGGGACCTGGGCACCACCCCGGCATCCGCCGGGTCCCAGGGCGGCGGAGCCGAGCACCCGGTCGGGTCGACCACCAGCACCTCGACGACCGTCCAGGATGGGGCGGTCCACCCGTCGATCACCCGACCGTCCGAAGCCGACGACCGGCCCCCGACCCAGAGCTCCGATCAGACGTCGGATGAGGCCGTACCCGCCGATCTGATCGAGGCCATCCGGGTGGACGCCGCCGCCCGGAGCGGAGTCGACGTGGCGTCGGTGCGGGTCATCTCGACCCAGGCGATGATCTATCCCGACTCTTCTCTCGGCTGTCCCCGGCCCGGCGAGACCTACCTGCAGGTGATCACGCCCGGCTACCGGGTCGTCGTCTCGGCGGGCGACGCCACCCTCGACTACAGGGCCGACACCCGGGGACGGTTCCGCCTGTGTGAGGCCGGGACGGTCCCCTGATGGGGGGCGCCGTACCCGGCGCCCCCCTCGGGTGTCATCGGGTGGTCAGTGGGATCAGGTCGGCTTGGTCGCCTCCGGTTCCGTTCTCCGTGTAGACGACCATCCACCCACGCACCGGGTTTGCCGCCAGCGAATCCCGGTCGACCGCCGCCGACCACGCAACCGAGTCTCCCGGGCCCAGTTCGAAGAACGCCCCGGTGTCGACCGGCTGTTGGGCCACGTCGAAGCGGGCCGCGCCGTCGACGAAGTCGTCGGGGAAGCCCTCCAAGGAGAACACCCCCGAGACGTAGGTGAAGTCGGTGTCGGGCCCTGTCAGCCCGACGTCGGCCAGCAGGAAGGGGAGCAACACCGTGGAGGTGTCCAACCCGCCTGCCGGGGAGAACGCCCGGACGATCGTCCCCGTCGACAGGTCGATGGTGAACGACCCGAGCTGTCCGTCGAAGGAGCCGGTGAACACCGCTCCGATGTCGTACCCCACAACCGCGTAGTCGAAGGCGCCGTCCTCGTCGACGTCGAGGAGCACGTCCCACTCGTTCACCGACGGGTTGGAGACCCGCTGGTGGGTGTTGATGGCGAAGACCCCCAGGCCGAGTCCTCCGACCGCTCCGGGGAACGCCTGCACCCCGACGGCTCTCACGTCGGTGACCGTGGCGTCGGCTGGATCGGTCAGGCCCCAGGCGTAGACGTCGGCGGTTCCCGCCGCTCCGGTGGGGTTGGTGGTCATGAAGGACGCCTCGTCGGCGCCGGGCGGCAGGTTGACGCGGCCCGGGGTGGTGCGGACCGAAGCCTCACCCCTCACCACCTCTAGGAACGGCACCCGCAGGGTGGGGTGGCCGGCGGCGGTGAGGACCACGTTGCCCGAAGCCGTCTGGAACCCGTCGGGGACCGCCGAAGCGTCCACCTTCAGGGTCGCGTTCACCTTCTTCGACTTGCCGGGTTGGACGGTGATCTTCTTGGGTGAGAACGAGATCGAGGCCGCCCCTCCCGGGTTGGTGTTCCACTCCACCGACGGACTCACCGTGGCCGATGAGGTTCCGTGGTTGCGGACCTCGATCTCGGAGGTGCGGGTGATGGTTCCGGTCCCCTCCACGTACCCGAACGACAGGCTGGCCGTCCCCGGGTCGCCCACCGCCACCAAGGTGGTGGAGGCGGCGTCGAGCGGCGACACCAACCCGGAGCCCCCCCGCCTGGTGCTGTACCCGACGATGCCGGTCGGGTCGGCGGTGTTGACGATGGCGGCTTTCACGTCTTCCACCGACCAGTCGGGATGGGCCTGCCTGACCAGGGCAGCGAGACCCGCCACGTGGGGTGCCGCCATCGACGTCCCCGAGGCTGTCAGCCCGCCGGTGCCGCTTCCCACCAGCGAGGAGACGATGCTCACCCCGGGAGCGGTGACGTCGGGCTTCAAGCCGCTGTCGCCGTTGCGGGGTCCACCCGAGGTGAACCCGGCGAAGTCCCGGAACGCCGGATTGGGAACCAGGCCTGCGTCGGAGATGGTGACCTCCAAGCCGTCCGCCGCGACGATCCTCGGCGTGTCCGCCTGGAGGGCTCCCAGGAAGGGAATGGTCACTCCGGCGATCGGGCCTTCGAAGGGCGGGAAACCGCCCGTGTTGTTGATCATCACCACCGCGGCCGCGCCCAGGCTCTGGCCGTGGATGGCTCGAGCCACCCGGGCGCACACCCCCCGGAAGGTGATCGCCACCTTCCCGGAGACGTCCGGGTAGTCGCTCTCGTTGCATCCCAGCGACTCGTCGACGTCTGGGGTGGTGGGATCGTCCTTCAGCACCACCGCCTGAGCGGTGATGGGGGTGCTCAGGTCGGCCCCGTTGGAGTTCTGCATGTCGATCACGTCGGCCGGTTCGCCGGGCACGGTGAAGTCGGCGTGGGGCAGACCCTCGATGGAATCCAGCGCCGCCACGCTTATCGCCCCCACCCCTGCGGCGGGCGACCCGGTGATGTAGGGGGAGGACCCAGAGTTGCCCGCCGAGGCCACCACGATCACCCCGGCGGCTGCGGCGTTGGTGGAGGCGATCGCCGACGGGTCGTCGGCCCGCCCGAACGGGGCGCCGAGGCTCATGTTGATCACGTCCATGTCGTTGGCGACCGCCCAGTCGATGGCGTCGACGGTCAGGGTGGTGGAACCCTCACAGCCGAACACCTTGAGAGCGTACAGGGTGGCCTGGGGCGCCATGCCGGGGCCCACCGCGAAGCTGTGGTTGTGGGTCGAGGTGTCGTAGGGGCCCGGGTAGGTGGTGCCGTCGAGCAGCACTCCGAACCCGGCGGCGGTGCCGGCCACGTGGGTGCCGTGACCGTTGCAGTCGAGGGGGTCGGGATCGGGCATGGGGGTGTCGTGGTCGGGATCCGACGCGTCGTAGTCGTCGCCGGCGAAGTCGAACCCGCCTGCCACCTTGATGGTGGGGAAGGTTCCGGCCTCTATGATCGTCGGGTCGTCGGCCGCGTAGTCGGCCGGGTCTCCCGACCCTCCGAAGTTGGCGTGGTAGTAGTCGATCCCGGTGTCGATGATGGCGATCTTCACCCCCTCACCGGTCAGACCCAGGCTCTCCCAGGCTTGGGGTGTGCCGAGGAAGGGCACCGAGTTGGCGTTGACCGGCTCGTGCTCGACCAGGTCCCGGACGGCGGCCACACCGGGTAGCGACGCCAGCTCGGGGACGGCACGAGCGGGGATGGTGACGCGGATCCCGTTGTAGGCGTCGGCTAGCTGGTTGACCACTCGACCGCCCAACCGGCGGATCGCTCCTTGGAGGCCGTCTTGTTTCTGTTTGATCGACTGCCGGATGGCGGCCCGTTCGGCTTTCGAGAGTTCCCGTCCGGCGGCTCTTGCCTGGGCCTGATGGACCGCCACCGGCGGGTCGGTCAGCTCGACCATCACCGTTATCTCTCGGTTCGGATCGGCCAGGGCGGGGAGCAGGGTCGGAGACACACCACCGAGGTCGATCTCCTCGAAGTCCTTGGCCGGGGGAGTCTCCCCTCCGGCTGGTAGCGCCGACACCAGCCCCAGGGCGAGTACGGTCAGCGCGACGGCGAAGCGTCCCCTCATCTCCGGTCCTCCTCTCTCGACCACCGGGAAAACTACACCGTCGGTGGCCGGCGTGTCGCCCAGAGTGGGGACCTTCTCCACAGTCGCCGGGCCGGGATAGCATGGCGGCCATGAACAACGTCAAGACCGCTGGTCTGCTCGCCTTCCTCACCATCCTGTTGGTGCTCGTGGCCCAGAGCCTGGGAGTGTCGGCGGGCGGCGCCTTGGTGTTCGCAGCCATCTTCAACCTGGGGGCCTACTTCTTCTCCGACAAGCTGGCGCTGATGGCGACAGGGGCCAAGCCGGTCACCGAGGCCGAACTGCCCGAGGTGTACTCCATCGTCCGCAGGTTGGCGATGAAGGCCAACATGCCGATGCCTCGCATCTATCTGATCGACTCCCCCCAGCCCAACGCCTTCGCCACCGGCCGCAGTCCCAAACACGCCGTGGTGGCTGTCACCACCGGCATCCTGCGGATCATGGACAACGAGGAGCTGGAAGGGGTCCTGGCCCACGAGCTGGCCCACATCCGCAACCGGGACATCCTCATCTCGTCGATCGCGGCCATGCTCGCCGCGGCCCTGACCATCCTCGCCCGGATGGCCTTCTGGTTCGGCGGGAGCCGCGACCGGGACAACCCGTTCGGAGCAGTGGGGGCGCTGTTGGCGCTCATCGTCGGCCCGATCGCCGCGATGTTCATCCGGTTCGCCATATCCCGAGCCCGGGAGTACGAAGCAGACCGGTCGGGAGCCCAGATAACCGGCCAGCCGCTGAGGCTGGCCTCGGCGTTGGCCAAGATCGGGCAGGCCACCGCCCGCATCCCGATGGAGGTGAACCCGGCGGTGAGTCAGCTGTTCATCGACAATCCGCTCAAGGCCTTCCGAGGTGGCGGCATCCTCAACCTGCTGTCGACCCACCCCCCGATCGAAGACCGTATCCGCCGTCTACAGGAGATGGCCTACGGCGTGACCCGGTGATCGCACTGTCCGAGCAGGCTGCGGTCGGTCTGCTCGGGGTGGCCGCCCTGGTGGCGGCAGGTTCCGGAGCTGCCCTGGGAGTGGGGTCGCTGTCCCGGGGACCCGACTGGGTTCTTCGGCTCACCGCCCGTTTGGCGCCGGCTGCGGCCGCCGGAGCGCTGGCCGCGATCGCCGCCGTCGTTCTCGTCCGGCCCCCCTGGCTGGGGATCGGGTTCCTCTACCTGGTGGCCGTGCTCTACCTCTGGGGGATGCTCCTTCGTCGACGCCTCATCCGGGTGCGGGACACGGTCGGGTTCGGGGAGGTGGCCGGACAGGACAGGTCGGAGCTGATCGCCGGCCTGCGCAGGAAAGCCCTCTGGTCGGCCGGGGCGGTGGCAGCCTTGGCGGCCGTCGCCCTGCCATATTCCGTGCTGGCAGCCGGATTCGGGCTGGGCCTGGCCCTGATCCTGGCGGCCATGGGAGCCTTCCTGAGGGCTTGAGCCCGTTGGAGAGACTTCCCGCCAAACGCTATCCTGGCCTCGCCCCCGGAGGAAGTTCGGGGCGTGCCGGGATGCCCGAGCGGCCAAAGGGAGCAGACTGTAAATCTGCCGGCGAAAGCCTACGGAGGTTCGAATCCTTCTCCCGGCACCGCCGCAGGCCGACCGGCCTGCGGCACGACTGGCCCCCTTAGCTCAGTCGGTAGAGCGCTTCCATGGTAAGGAAGAGGTCTGCGGTTCGAGTCCGCAAGGGGGCTCCGCCGGCCCGCCAGGCCGACGCGGTCGCGGCGGGGCGCCCGATCGAACTCGGCGGCGTAGCTCAGTCGGTGAGAGCGCTCGACTCATAATCGAGAGGTCGGCGGTTCGAGTCCGCCCGCCGCTACGGACCTACAATCATCAGGAACCTAGCGAGAAAGGATGTTGTGATGGGTAAGGAGAGGTTTGAGAGGGTTAAGCCGCATGTGAATGTGGGGACTATGGGTCATATTGATCATGGGAAGACGACTTTGACTGCGGCGATTACGAAGGTTTTGGCTGAGCGGGTTGGTGGGTCGAATCGTTTTACGGCGTTTGAGGAGATTGATAAGGCGCCGGAGGAGCGTGAGCGGGGGATTACGATTTCTATTTCGCATGTGGAGTATGAGACTGAGCGTCGTCATTATGCGCATGTGGATATGCCGGGGCATGCGGATTATATTAAGAATATGATTACGGGGGCGGCGCAGGTTGATGGGGCGATTTTGGTGGTGTCGGCTGCGGATGGGCCGATGCCTCAGACTCGGGAGCATGTGTTGTTGGCGCGGCAGGTGGGGGTGCCGTATATCGTGGTTGCGTTGAATAAGGTTGATTTGGTGGATGATCCTGAGTTGTTGGATTTGGTGGAGTTGGAGGTTCGGGATTTGTTGACGGAGTATGAGTTTCCGGGGGATGAGGCTCCGGTGGTTCGGGTGTCTGCGTTGCGGGCGTTGGAGGGGGATCCTGCGGCTGAGGAGCAGGTGTTGGAGTTGATGGAGGCTGTGGATTCGTATATTCCGGAGCCGGTGCGTGAGGTTGATAAGCCGTTTTTGATGCCGATTGAGGATGTGTTCAGTATTACGGGTCGGGGGACGGTGGTTACTGGTCGGGTTGAGCAGGGTGTGTTGCGGGTGAATGAGGAGGTTGAGATTGTTGGGTTGCGGCCGACTCGTAAGACGGTTGCGACTGGGATCGAGATGTTCCGGAAGTTGTTGGATGAGGCTCGGGCTGGTGACAATGTGGGGGTGTTGTTGAGGGGGGTTGGTAAGGATGAGGTTGAGCGGGGTCAGGTGTTGGCTAAGCCGGGGTCGATTACTCCGCATACGGAGTTTGAGGCTCAGGTGTATGTGTTGACGAAGGAGGAGGGGGGTCGGCATAACCCGTTTTTCAGTGGGTATCGGCCTCAGTTTTATTTCCGGACGACGGATGTGACTGGGACGATCGTGTTGCCGGAGGGGACGCAGATGGTGATGCCGGGGGATAACACGGAGATGCGGGTGGAGTTGATCGCTCCGATCGCGATGGATGAGGGTTTGCGGTTCGCGATCCGGGAGGGGGGTCGGACCGTGGGCGCCGGCCGGGTAACCAAGATCATCAAGTAGGAGAACCATGGCTTCGGACAAACGTCCGCCGGTCACCCTGGCATGCGAGCAGTGCAAACGGCGGAACTACGTCACCACCAAGAACAAGACCAACACCCGGGACCGTCTCGAACTCCGCAAGTACTGCCGATGGTGCCGGACCCACACGGCCCACCGGGAGACCCGCTGAGATTTCGGGGTCGATGGGGCCCTCCGTATACTTGTAGGGCCCGCGCGAACCCCCGTAGGGGTGTAGCTCGAACTGGTTAGAGCGCCGGTCTCCAAAACCGGAGGTTGGGGGTTCGAGTCCCTCCACCCCTGCCACCGCGTGAGGTGTATTGGCCTAAGGTGTGAGCATCGGCCTTCGCCGATCCGCTCCGAGGGCGGATGCACCCGGCGCACGGACCGACGGAGAGGCTTACGAGACGGGGCCGATACGACACGGAGCCACACAGCGAAGGCCCGACCCGGGCCGTGAGAACCCGAGGTAGACGATGAACCGAGAGATGCGCCGGCTCATGGAACGCGAAGAGCGGCGCCAGAAGAAAAAGGAGGCGGCGGGCGCCAAGTCACGGAGAGCGCCCGCAGCGGGTCGCGCCCCTTCCGGCGAGCGGGCCGGCGCGTGGCGCCGTCTGGTCGGGTTCCTGCACGACGTACGGGTGGAGCTACGAAAGGTCTCCTGGCCCACCCGGGAGCAGATGGTCGCGTTCACCACGGTCACCTTGATCACCACCGTGGCCCTGACCCTGCTGATCTTCGGGCTGGACGTGGTCCTCAAGGAAGTGGTGTTGTTCATGATCGGAGGAGCCGGTGGCTGAAGTGGCGGAGAGGGAACACGCCGAGCAGGAGCATCCCGAGGAGGGTGTCGAGGAGCGCCCCCCCAGCCCCTACGACCTCCCCGGGGACTGGTACGTGATCCACTCCTATTCGGGCTACGAGAACAAGGTCAAGGCCAACCTCGAGACCCGCATCAAGTCGATGCACATGGAGGACAAGATCTTCGAGGTCCAGATCCCCATGGAGGACGTGGTCGAGTTCAAAGGGGGCAAGAAGATCACCGTTCCCAAGAAGGTGTTCCCCGGCTATCTCCTGGTCAGGATGAAACTGGACGACGACTCCTGGTACGTCGTCCGTAACACCCCGGGGGTGACCGGGTTCGTCGGGGCTTCCTCCAAACCGACCCCGCTGTCCCGCCGCGAGGTGGAACGCTTCCTCGGCGTCACCAAGGAAGAGGAGAAGCCCAAACCCAAGTTCCGGCCCGAATGGGAGGTGGGGGACCTGGTGCGGGTGGTCAGCGGCCCGTTCGCCGACTTCAACGGACGCATCGAGAACATCGACCTGGACCAGTCCAAGGTGACGGTGCTGGTCAACATCTTCGGGCGCGACACACCGGTCGAGCTCGGATTCGAAGACATCCAGAAGACCTGACGGAAGAAGGAAATGGGACGCAGAAGACTGGTCGCCGTCGTCAAGATGCAGTTGCCCGCGGGGCAGGCGACGCCCGCCCCGCCGGTGGGAACCGCCTTGGGCCCCCACGGAGTCAACCTGATGGACTTCGTGAAGGCCTACAACGACGCCACCGCCGCCCAGCGGGGGCAGATCATCCCGGTGGAGATCTCCATCTACGAAGACCGGAGCTTCACCTTCGTGCTCAAGACCCCGCCCGCCGCGGCCCTGCTCCGCCAGGCCGCCAAGGTGGACAAGGGCTCCCCGGAACCCAACAAGGTGAAGGTGGGGAAGGTGACCCGGGAACAGATCCGGGAGATCGCCGAGATCAAGATGCCGGACCTGAACGCCAACGACGTCGAAGCGGCGATGAGGATCATCGAGGGTACGGCCCGGTCGATGGGGATCACCGTCGAGGGCTGAGCCCGGTCGGACGAGAGTGGGAGACCCGACAGGGTCGCCTGGACCACTAGGAGGAACGATGAAACGAGGAAAGCGCTACCTGGAGGCGGCCAAACGGTACGACCGGCACGCCGCCTATCCGCCCGACCAGGCCCTGGATCTGGTCAAGAGCCTGGCCGGGGCCCGTTTCGACGAGACGGTGGAGGCGGCGTTCCGTCTGGGGATCGACCCCCGTAAGGCCGACCAGCTCGTCAGGGGCACGGTGAGCCTGCCCCACGGCACCGGCAAACAGGTACGGGTGGCGGTGTTCGCCTCTCCGGACAAGCAGGGCGAGGCGGAGGAGGCGGGCGCCGACCTGGTGGGCGGAAAGGAGCTGGTGGAGGAGATCCAGGCCGGACGCGACCTGGACTTCGACATCGCCATCGCCACCCCCGACATGATGGCCGAGGTAGGGAAGCTGGGACGCATCCTCGGCCCGCGCGGGTTGATGCCCAACCCCAAGGCGGGAACGGTCACCCAGGACGTCGGCAAGGCGGTCCAGGAGTTCAAGGCGGGTCGGATCGAATACCGGAACGACCGGTACGGGAACGTCCACGTCCCGATCGGCAAGGTGAGCTTCCCGCTGGACCATCTGGTCGAGAACCTGGCGACGGTGGCCGCCGAGCTGATCCGGGCACGACCGGCCGCAGCGAAGGGTCGTTATCTGCGGTCGCTGGTGGTCTCTTCGACCATGGGTCCCGGGGTTCGAGTGGACGTCAACAAGATCGACGACCTGCTCGCCCGGGCCGCCTGAAGCCGAGGCGAACGAGCGACGGAGAAGAAGGGGGTCTCCGGGTTCCCGGCCCTCCGCGCCGGGCCCGGCTGCCAGGTCCACCTCTTCCGGACCGTCTCCCGGCGGCGAGCCGCTGGGGTAGGGGCTCGGCTCGCCACCGACGGCCCGGCGGCCCGGCTCGCGTGCGACCGGGATCCGTGGGCGGGGGCGGTCTGCGGGTTTCCCGCCCAGTGTTGCGTCCGGAGACCCCCGAACCTGACCCGACTATCGCGCCCCACGCCGCCGATGTCCAGGGAAATTCTTCCAGGCCATCTTGGCTTTTGGTGGTTCCGACCGTCGGCTCTTAGACTCTCGGCTCCAACCGAAACCTCGGCCTGAGACCGCTGGTGCGCTGTCGCCTAAGGGGTCCGTTCCCGCCAGCGTAGGTCGGCTCCTCGAGCCCCCGGTCTCCGCGCCGAGGGGCTTTGTACGCGAAGGAGGAGTTCGATGCCGAGACCCGAAAAGGTCCAGGCGGTGGCGGAGCTGAAGCAGCGGCTGGCCGAAGCCCGGGCGGTGTTCCTCACCGAGTTCCGGGGTCTGACGGTGAGCCAGATGCAGCAGCTCCGGCGAAACCTGAGGCAGGCGGGGGCCGAGTACAAGGTGGTGAAGATGACCTTGGCTCGGCGGGCGGCGGCCGAGGTCGGCTTGGACGGCCTCGACGAGCTGCTGGTCGGCCCGACCGCTTTGGCCTTCGCCGACGATCCGGTGACGGTGGCCAAGGTGCTCCGTGACGCCTCACGGGACAGCGACAAGCTGGTCATCAAGGGTGGGATCCTGGCGGGGTCGATCATCCCGCCCGAGCAGGTGTCCAAGCTGGCCGAGATCGAGCCCCGCGAGGTGCTGCTCGCCAAGATCGCCGGCGCGGCCAAGGCACCCCTCTACCAGATGGCCGGCCTGATGGCTGCGCTCACCCGGAACACCGCTTGGGCGATCGCCCAGCTCTTGGAGAAGAAGGAGTCGGGCGCCGTCCCGGCCGGAACCGAGGAGGAATGAACATGGCGAAGATGACCACCGAAGAGCTGTTGAAGGTCTTCGAGGAGATGACCGTCCTCGAGCTGAAGGAGTTCCTGGACGCCTTCGAGGAGCGGTTCGACGTGACTGCCGCCGCTCCGGTGGCGGTGGCCGCCGCGCCGGCCGCCGGGGGAGGTGAGGCAGGAGCCGCCCCTGCAGAGGAGAAGGACGAATTCGACGTGGTGCTGACCGAGGCCGGCTCCGAGAAGATCAAGGTGATCAAGGAGGTGAGGGCCCTCACCAACCTGGGTCTCAAGGAGGCCAAGGACCTGGTCGACTCGGCTCCCAAGCCGGTGTTGGAAGGGGTCGACAAGGAGACCGCCGAGAAGGCGAAGGCCCAGTTGGAGGCGGTGGGCGCCAAGGTCGAGCTCAAGTAGGTTCCGATCTCCGCTGCGATTCGGGTCCGGCTCTAGCCGGACCCGAATTCGCGCAGGTAGGCGTTCACCGGTCCCCGTTCCCGAAGCCTGAGAGCCACGTTCACCTCGAGGCGTTCCAGGTTCTGTTGCAGAACCTTGGCTGCCTCGGGCAGTTCACGGTCGGCGAAGAACTCCTTCACCTGGGTGGCGGTGTCGGGGTCAGACAAGGCAGGAAGCCCTTCCGGTAGGCGCCGGATCGTCATGGGGGGCATGGCCGCTTTCAGTTCGTCCCAGCGCTTCACCACCATCCGCCAAACCTCGGTACCCGAACGCCGGAGAGACAGCAACGCCGCCACCACCCAGGCCGAGTCCTGGTTTCGGATCCGCCCTTCGGTGATCGCGTCCAGGGTGGCTGCGGCCTGCTCCGGGTGGTCGACCATGGTCAGGGCC
Source organism: Acidimicrobiia bacterium (assembly GCA_026002975.1). Lineage (GTDB taxonomy): Bacteria > Actinomycetota > Acidimicrobiia > Spongiisociales > ZC4RG35 > BPGJ01. The sequence goes on along the minus strand of BPGJ01000001.1, from coordinate 123,668 downwards.
CGGAGGAGTCGCAGTTTGAGCTGCGGGTCGTCTTCTCGCTGATAGGCGGCGAACAGACGGTCGTATTCGTGTTCTCCTCCGTGGGCTGCCAGGGTGGACACTGCGGCCTGGGCGACGTCCGGGTCCACCGACCGGTGATCGTCGAGCCACGAGTCGGCCAGGCTCCGCAGCCGGTCCACGGTTTCGGGTAGCCCGGCGAACCGACCCCGGAGGGTGAGCAGCAGGCCGCGGAGCCGACGCACCAGGTCCGTCTCGCCGGGGGTCGGTTCCCACCCGAGGCGATGATGCATGGGATCGGTCAGGTCGTCGACCAGTTTCGAGAACCCGGCTTCGGCTTCATCGGCCACCAGGTGGTGCCACACCGAGGCCAGGCCCTCGGCGATGGTCTGCCATACGGCGTGTTCCTCCTCGTTCCGGTAGGAGCCGAGGGCTTCGAGATAGTCCACCACGGCGACGGTGCCTGCCTCGGAGAAGGCCCACAGGTCGTCGACCAGGCAGAACCGTTCGATGGGGGCGAGCCGGTCGAGTCGGTCGGTGAGGGCGCTCCGCCAGTCCTCCGGGTACCCCACCCGGTAGTAGCCGTGCCCGCCTGCGTTGGCCACCACCCAGTGGGGCTCGCCGGGCAGTTCCAGCCGGATCTCCCTGGAGTCGAGCAGATGGCGGATCTCGAAGGGCCCGTGGTCGGTCTCGCCCCGTATCTGCAGCGGGATCGACCACAGTGTGGGGTCGTCGCCTCCCAGCGCGAGGAACCGCCGCTGGGACAGGACCAGCCGGCCGTCTTCGATCCCCAGCGACACCCAGGGGAAGCCCCGCTCGTGGATCCAGGTGTCCATGACTTGGCCGACCGGCAGACCCGAGGCGTCTTCCAGGGCGTCCCACAAGTCCTCGGTGACCGTGTTGTCGTATTCGTGGGTGTGGAGGTAGGTCTCGATCCCGCGCCTGAAGGTCTCCTCGCCGAGGAACTGTTCCAGCATCCTGAGTACCGACGACCCCTTGCCGTAGGTGAGGGCGTCGAACATCTCGTTGGCCTCCTCCGGCGAGGTGACGACGAACTCGACCGGCCGGGTCGACCGGAGGGCATCCACCCGGTACGCCCAGGGTCGATCCACCGCGGCGAAAGCCAGCCAGCGTTTCCAGTCGGGCCGCATGGCGTCGGCGGCTTTCATCTCCATGAAGCTGGCGAACGCCTCGTTGAGCCAGATGCCGTCCCACCAGCGCATGGTGACCAGGTCCCCGAACCACATGTGGGCCAACTCGTGGGCCACCACGTCCAGGACCCTCTGCCTCTCGGCCTGTCCGGCGGTCTCGGGGTCGAGCAGCAAGGCAGCCTCCCGGAAGGTGACGCAACCCAGGTTCTCCATCGCGCCGAAGGCGAAGTCCGGGATCGCCACCAGGTCGAGCTTGTCGCCCGGGTAGGGGATCCGGTAGTAGTCGGTGAAGTAGCGGAGTGAGAACCGGGCCGCCTCCAGGGCGAATCCGGTCAGGCCGAGCTTTCCGGGCGGGGTGACGACCCGTATGGGAACCCCGTCGACCTCCACCGGGTCGGTCGCCTCGAACGGACCCACCACGAACGCCACCAGGTAGGTGGACATGCGGATGGTGTCGGCGAACCTGACGGCCACCTTCCCGTCGCCTACCGAAGTCCGTTCGACCTCCCGGGTGTTGGAGATCGCCATCAGATCCTCGGGGACCACCAAGGTCACCGAGAAGACCGCCTTCAGGTCGGGTTCGTCGAAGCAGGGGAACGCCCGTCGGGCGTCGGTCGCCTCGAACTGGGTGGTGGCGATCAGGCGGGTGTTCCCGTCGACGTCGGTGAAAGTAGACCGGTAGAAGCCCTGCAGCCGATCGTTGAGGATCCCCCGGAACGACATTTCGATCCGGTTCGGCCCGACTTCGAGCCGTCGGGGGAGCCGGAGGGTCGCCCTCTGGGAGTCGGGCTGGTAGGCGACCTCGGCGTCCATACCGCCCACCGTGGCGCGGTCGATCTCCAGCTCACAGGCGTTGAGCACCACCTCGTCGGTGGGTTGGTGGACTTCGACGGTGATGGTCTCCTCCCCCGAGAAGGTGAAGGTGTCCAGGTCGGGTTCGATCCGGAGGTCGTAGCGGACCGGCAGTACGGTTCTGGGCAGCCTGTAGGGGTTGTCGGACAAGGGGATCCTCCCGGACGGGTGCCGCCCGATGGTACCCGACGGGGCCGGCCTCGACGCTCGATAGTCTGAAGCCCGATGTCCGCGATGCTCGTCAGGGTCACCGGCCGGGACCGCCCCGGAATCACCGCCGGCTTGATGGCGGTGCTGGCCGCCGGCGGGGCGGAGCTCTACGACGTCGAGCAGGTGGCGGTCAGAGGACGCCTGACGCTGGGGCTCCTGGTTGCGGTGCCCGACGGGGGGGACGTCCTCAAGGAGCTCCTCTACTACGGCTGGGAGAACGGCCTCCACGTAGATTTCGAGGTGGTGGAGGACGCCTCCCCGGCTCCTCCCCGGAGGCGGTTCGCGGTGACGGTGATCGGCCATCGGGTGACGCCCTCCGACTTCGGGGCGGTGGCCGAGGCCATCGCGGCCGGGGGAGGCAACATCGACCGGATCGTCCGACTCTCCCGCTACCCGGTGGTCAGCTACGAACTCGCCGTGTCGGGGGGAGACGCCGACGTCATCCGACGCGCGGTGATGGCCGCCGCGGCGGAGCGGGACGTCGACGTGGCGGTCCAGGCCGAGGGGCTCCTGAGGAGAGCCACCCGCCTGGTCGTTCTGGACATGGACTCCACCCTGGTGCAGGACGAGATCGTCGACCTGATCGCCGAGGAGGTTGGGGTGGGGGACCGAGTGAAGGAGATCACCGCCCGGGCGATGGCCGGCGAACTCGACTTCGATGAGGCGATCCGGGAACGGGTCTCCCTCCTCGAAGGAACACCCGTGGAGGTGTTGGAGGTGATCGCCCGGCGGGTCCGCCTCACTCCGGGGGCCCGCACCTTCGTCCGGGCCCTGAAGAGGATGGGAATGAAGGTGGCGGTGGTGTCGGGCGGATTCACCTTCTTCACCGAGCGGATCCGGGACCAACTCGGATTGGACCACGCTTTCGGCACCCCCCTGGAGGTGGTCGACGGAGTCCTCACCGGGAGGTTGGCCGGCCCCCCCGTGGACCGGGCGGCCAAAGCCGAGATCGTCCGGCGGCTGGCCCAGCAGGAGGGGATCACCCTCGCCCAGGTGATGGCGGTGGGGGACGGTGCCAACGACGTCGACATGCTGGCCACCGCCGGCCTGGGGGTGGCGTTCAACGCCAAACCGGTGGTGCGTGAGGTCGCCGACACCGCTGTCTCGGTGCCCTACCTCGACGCCCTCCTGTTCCTGCTCGGGGTACGGCGGGAAGACGTCGAGTTGGCCGACGCCGAGGAGGAGGCCGCCGGGGAGCCGGTCCCCGTGGAGGGACTACCGCCGATCTAGACCCGACGGGTGGACAGATCCCCCGTCCATTCGGTGTGGAAGAACACACCCCGAGGCTGGTCGATCCGCTCGTAGGTGTGGGCTCCGAAGTAGTCCCTCTGGGCCTGGATCAGGTTGGCGGGGAGCCACTCGGACCGGAAGGAGTCGTAGAACGCCAACGCGGCCGAGTAGGCGGGAAGGGGGATCCCCGCTTCGGCTCCGGTCTGCACCACGCGTCGCCATCCCGGCTGGGCCCGGGAAACCGCATCTGCGAAGAACCCGTCGAACAGGAGGGCGGGGAGGTCCGGTCGCCGACGGAAAGCCGCGGTGATGTCGTCGAGGAACCGGGCCCGGATGATGCAGCCCGCCCGCCACAGGCTCGCCACGACCCCCAGGTCGAGACCCCATCCGTACTCGCCGGAGGCCGCGCCGAGCAGCATGAAACCCTGGGTGTAGGAGACGATCTTGGAGGCGTAGAGGGCGTCGTGGACGTCGTCCGGGTCGACCTGGGGAACGGAGTCGGGGCCGGTCAACACCCCGGATGCCTCCACCCGGAGCTCCTTCAAGGCCGAGACGATCCGGGCGTACACCGCCTCCGAGATGAGGGTGACCGGCTGGCCCAGGTCCATGGACGAGATCACGGTCCACTTTCCGGTCCCTTTCTGGCCGGCCGCGTCGAGGATCCGGGTCACCAGCGGCGTCCCGTCGGCCTCGACCGCCCCCAGGATGTCGGCGGTGATGTCGATCAGGAACGAGTCGAGCACCCCGTCCCCCCACCGGCGGAAGGTGTCGGCCATCTCCGGGTGGCTCATGCCGGCCGCCTTCATCAGGTGATACGCCTCGGCGATGACCTGCATGTCGCCGTATTCGATCCCGTTGTGGACCATCTTCGTGTAGTGGCCGGCCCCACCCGGCCCCAACCACTCGCAGCAGGGAGTGCCATCGGGGGCTTTGGCCGCGATCGCCTTGAGCATCTCCTCGAGATGCGGCCACGCCTCCTCGGACCCGCCGGGCATGATCGAAGGCCCGTGGCGGGCTCCTTCCTCCCCGCCGGAGATACCGGCCCCCACGTACAGGAGACCTTTGGCTTCCATCTCCTCGCAGCGGCGGGCGGTGTCGGTGTAGAGGGAATTGCCGCCGTCGATCACGATGTCGCCCGGGTCGAGCAGAGGGGTGAGCTGGTCGAGGACCTGGTCCACCGGCTTCCCGGCGGTGATCATCAACAGGATCCGGCGGGGTCGGTCGAGGCGACCCACCAGCTCCTCGAAGTCGTACGCTGCTTCGATGGGAAACCCGGAAGCCTCCCCGGCCAGGAACTCCCGGGTCACCTCGCTTCGGCGGTTGTAGACCACCACCGGGTAGCCGTGCTCCGCGAGGTTGAGGGCCAGGTTCCGCCCCATCACTCCCAGGCCGATCAAACCTACCGACATGGAGGCCCAGGCTAGACGGTGGTCGAACCTCCCGTCCCTTCCCTAGCATTGACCGGGCACGCCATCGGCGTGCGGGAGGAACCAGTCTGTAAACACCATCGAGAGGAGAGGAACACCATGAAACGCTTGATTCCGTTGGTGTCGTTCGTGCTGGTCGTAGCCGCCTGCGGCGGAGGCGACCAGGCGGGCGACGGCGACCAGGCCTTCGAAACGATCACCCCCGATGTGTTGACGGTGTGCACCGACGCGCCGTACCCGCCGATGGAGTTCGAACAGGACGGCGAGTTCACCGGGTTCGACATCGAGCTGATGCGGGCCATCGCCCAGGAGCTCGGTCTCTCGGGCATAGAGGTGGTCAACTCGGGCTTCGATCCGATCACCTCCGGTGCGGCGATGGAGGCGGGTCAATGCGACATCGCGGCGGCGTCGATCACCATCACCGAGGAGCGGGAGGAGAACATCGACTTCTCCGACCCGTACTTCACCGCCGACCAGTCGCTGCTGGTGAAGAAGGACTCGGGGATCAGCTCCCTGGCCGACCTGGCCGGCAAGCGGATCGGAGTGCAGTCGGGCACGACGGGGGAGGCCTACGCCAACGAGAACGCCCCCGAGGGAGCCGAGATCGTCTCCTTCGACAACCCGGGTGACCTGTTCGTCGCTCTCGAAGCCGGCGACATCGACGCCATCCTCCAGGATCTGGTGGTCAACCAGGCTCGGACCCTGGAGGACGACACGGTGGCGGTCGTCGAGACCTACCCCACCGACGAGCAGTACGGGTTCGCGGTGAAGGAGGAGGGCGCCGAGGCGCTGCTCGAGGCGGTCAACCAGGCCCTGGCCACGCTCAGGGAGAACGGCACCTACGACCGTATCTACCAAGAGTGGTTCCCTCAGGGGTGATCGGATCGTCGTTGGAGCGCGAGGGGGGACCCGGATCCGGGTCCCCCCTCGCGCGTGTGGAGGAGATGACATGAACCGAAGAAGACGCCAGAGGCTGGTGAGGGGCACCCTGTACGGGCTCTTCATCCTGGCTGTGGTCTCCGCGTTGGTGCTGGCCGACTGGCCGGCCATCGCCCGGGCCTTCGCCAATCCCGAGCTGGCCCGGGAGATGTTCCCCGACGTGATCACCGTCGCAGCTCGTAACACGATCCTCTACACGGCGCTTTCCTTCGCCTTCGGGCTGGTGGGCGGCCTCGTCTTGGCTCTCATGAAGATCTCCCCGATCCGGCCCTACCGATGGATGGCGGTGGCCTACATCGAGCTGTTTCGGGGCCTTCCCGCCCTGGTCACCATCATGGCCGTCGGGTTCGTGGTGCCGATAGCCTTCGACATCACGGTTCCGGGCGGTGTACTCGGCAAGGGTTCGGTGGCTCTGGGGATCGTCGCCGCGGCCTACATGGCCGAGACGATCAGAGCCGGAATCGAGGCGGTGCCCAAGGGTCAGATGGAGGCTGCCCGGTCGCTGGGGATGAGCTACTCGCAGGCGATGGCCTCCATCGTCCTTCCCCAGGCCTTCCGTATCGTGGTCCCACCTCTCACCAACGAGTTCGTCCTGCTGCTAAAAGACACCTCCCTGTTGTTCGTTCTGGGGACCACACCCCTCACCAAGGAGCTGTTCAAGTTCGGACGCGACGCCATGTCCCAGAACTTCAACGGCACTCCTCTCACCGTCATCGCGCTGGTGTACCTGGCGATCACCCTTCCCCTCACCCAACTCGTCGCCCGCATGGAGAGGCGGACCGCCCATGCCCGATAGGAGCACACCGTGATTCCCGCCATCGAGGTGCTGGATCTCCACAAGTCGTTCGGACCCTTGGAGGTGCTGAAGGGGATCGACCTGAGGGTGATGCCCCGGGAGGTGGTGTGCGTCATCGGGCCGTCGGGCTCCGGCAAGTCGACCCTGCTCCGGTGTATCAACCTGTTGGAGCAGCCCACCTCGGGGCGGATCCTGATCGAAGGGGACGACATCACCGACCCGGACGCCGACGTGGATCGGCTCCGCACCCGGATCGGCATGGTGTTCCAGCAGTTCAACCTCTTCCCCCACCTCGACGTCCTCGGGAACCTCACCATCGCCCAGCGGAAGGTGCTGAGGCGGTCCGCCGACGAGGCGGAGGAGATCGGGCGGGCGATGCTGGAGAGGGTGGGGCTGGGGGACAAGGTCCACGAGTACCCGTCGCGACTGTCCGGTGGGCAGCAGCAGAGGGTGGCGATCGCCCGGGCACTGGCGATGAACCCCGACATGATGCTGTTCGACGAGCCCACCTCGGCCCTCGACCCCGAGCTGGTAGGCGAGGTGCTCGACGTGATGCGTGACCTGGTGGCCGACGGGATGACCATGGTGGTGGTGACCCACGAGATGGGCTTCGCCAAGGAAGCCGCCGACCGGGTGGTGTTCATGGACGAAGGTGTGGTGGTCGAGGAGGGTCCCCCCGCCCAGGTGCTGGAGGATCCCCAGACCGAACGGACCCGGCGGTTCCTCCGGATGGTTCTCCACACCTAGGCTCGGGCCCATGCTGGGCGTCGACGTTGGAGGCAGCACCATCAGGGCGGGGTTGGTCGACCTGGACGCGGGTCGCCTCATCGGCGAACCGATCGAGGTGGACACACCCCATCCGGCCACTCCCTCGGCCGTCGCCCAGGTGGTCGCCGACCTGGCCGGGCAGCTCGGCGGCGGCTCCGAGATGGGATGCGCGTTCCCGGCGATCGTCAAGGACGGGGTGGCCCGCAGCGCCGCCAACATCGACCCGGCCTGGATCGGGACCGACGTGGCCCGTCTGCTCGGCGAAGCCACCGGCAGGCGGGTGGCGGTGATCAACGACGCCGACGCCGCCGGACTGGCCGAAGTGCGGTTCGGCGCGGCCAGGGAGGTGCCGGGTGTGGTACTGGTCCTCACCCTGGGTACCGGCGTGGGGTCGGGCCTGTTCGTCGACGGCAAGCTCGTCCCCAACACGGAGTTGGGGCACCTCAACTACGCGGGCTACCAGTCGGCGGAGGACTACGTGGCCGCCGCCGTGAAGACCAGGGAAGGCCTGGGATGGTCGGAGTGGGCGAGTCGGCTCGACGGCTATCTCCGCCACCTGGAGCGAATCTTCTCACCCGACCTGTTCGTCCTGGGAGGCGGGATCAGCGAGAACTTCGCCCGCTTCCGGGGTCACCTGACCGTCGAGACCCCTACCAAACCCGCCCTATTGGGCAACGATGCCGGTGTGGTGGGTGCGGCGCTGGTGGCCCGGCTGGCCTTCACGCCACCACGAAGTCCTTGAACAGGGGGAGGTCTTCGGCTTTCAGCCTTACGTCGAGGAGGGTGGCGGTGGCGTCGTGTTTCTCGACCACCACCTCGCCCAGCCGGTGGGCGGCCGCCACCACGTCTCCCCGTTCGTAGGGAACCTCGAGGTGTACCAGCGAGGTGACCGGTCGGAGACGGTCGGCGATCTCCTCGATCAGGGTGGGAACGCCCAGACCGGTCCTGGCCGATATCACCAGAGCGTCGGGATGCAGCCGCATGAGCCTGCCCAGGTCGGATCTCGAAGCCGCGTCGGCCTTGTTGAAGACGAGGAGTTCCGGAACCCGGGATGCACCGATCTCGGCCAACACCGTTCTCACCGCCGCGATCTGACCTTCGGGATCGGGGTCGGTCGCGTCCACCAGGTGCACGAGGAGATCCGAGTCGGCTACGTCCTCCAGGGTCGACCGGAACGCCTCGACCAGATGGTGGGGGAGACGCCTGACGAAGCCCACCGTGTCGGCCACCACCACCGACCGGCCGTCGGGAAGCGCCATCCGCCTGACGGTCGAGTCCAGGGTGGAGAACAGCCGGTCCTCGGTGAGGACCCCGGCGTCGGTGAGCCGGTTGAGCAGGGTCGACTTACCCGCGTTGGTGTAGCCCACCAGTGCGGTCTGGGCCACCTGGCGACGCCTCCTCGCCTTGCGCTGGGTGTCCCGGGTGCGACCGAGCTGTTTCAGCTCCCGTTCCAGATGGGCGATCCGGCGCAGGATCCGCCGACGGTCGGTCTCGAGTTTGGTCTCGCCGGGTCCCCGGGTTCCGATACCGGCGCCCTGTTGGGACAGCACCCGACCAAGGCCGCGAAGCCGAGGCAGCCGATAACGGAGGAGCGCCAGCTCCACCTGGAGCATGCCCTCCCGGCTGGTGGCGTGCTGGGCGAAGATGTCGAGGATGAGCGCCTCCCGGTCTACCACGTCCACCTCGAAACGCCGCTGGAGGTTGCGTTGCTGGGCAGGGGTGAGGTCGTTGTCGAAGATCACCACGTCGACGTCCTCCGTCGCCACCAACACCGCCAACTCGTCGGCCTTGCCCCGCCCGACGAAATAGGCGGGATCGGGAGCGGCCCTGCGCACCAGCTCGGATGCGACCGGATCCGAGCCGGCGGTGTCGGCGAGGAGGGCCAACTCTGCCAGGGAACGTTCCGCTTCCGACGGGTCGACGCCGGGCAGCAACACGCCCACCAGGAGGGCCCGCTGACGGAGGGCCTCCAGGTCGGTGACGGTGGCGGTGAGCCGTCGACGTTGACGGGCGGCTCTGTCCGACGTCACGCCGCGGTCCTCAGAGGTACTGCCCTTCGTCGCCGACGTGGTCGAGTTCCTCCTCGGCGATGATCTGGGATTCCCGCACCGCCACGACCGGTCGCCCGGTGGGCGGCCAGATGAACCGCCATGCGCCGGTGGGTACCGCCCAGAACCGCTGACCGGTCTTCACGTCGATCAAGGCGAGAGCGTCGTTGGAGTCGCGGGTTCCGGCGGGCACCAGCAGCCCCGACTTGGTGGTCGACTCCTCCGGTGGGTGACCCACCCGCCAACCACTCAGAACCTTGTATCCGTTGCTGCTCTCGGGTTTCGCCATCATCCGACAGTCTGCCACGAACCGGCGACTGTCGAAACAGACCTGAAATACCCGGGTCGCTGCCCCGCTATCGTCGAGGGCCTCGCCGTGCAACTGGAGTCCGAATGGTCAAGTTCAGTGAGGCCCTCAACTATCACGAGTATCCGCGTCCGGGGAAACTGAGCGTCCATCCCACCAAACCGACCGCCACCCAGGCCGATCTGTCCCTCGCCTACACGCCCGGTGTAGCCGAGCCTTGCCGGGTGATCGCCGAGGACCCGCTGGCGGTCTTCCGGTTCACCAATCGGGGGAACCTGGTGGCGGTGGTCTCCAACGGCACCGCGGTGTTGGGTTTGGGCAACATAGGACCGGTCGCCGCCAAGCCGGTCATGGAGGGCAAGGCGGTGCTGTTCAAGCGGTTCGCCGACATCGACGTGTTCGACCTGGAAGTGGGTTCGTCCGATCCGGACGACGTCATCCGGTTCTGTGAGCTCCTCGAACCCACCGTGGGCGGGATCAACCTGGAGGACATCAAGGCTCCCGACTGCTTCTACGTCGAGGAGACCCTGCGGGAACGGCTCGACATACCCGTTTTCCACGACGACCAGCACGGAACCGCGATCATCGGCGGCGCCGCGTTCCTGAACGCCATCGACCTGACCGACCGGGACATCTCCAACACCAGAGTGGTGTTCAGCGGTGCCGGGGCCGCCGGGGTGGCGACCGCCCGCTTCTTCCGGGAGCTCGGGGTGAGGCCGGAGAACATCGTCCTGGTCGACTCCCGGGGGGTGATCCACACCGGACGGGACGACCTGACCCCCATCAAGGCCGAGTTCGCAGTCGACACCGACGCCCGGACCCTGGCCGACGCTCTCAGAGGAGCGGACGCCTTCGTCGGCGTGTCGGTGGGTGGGGCGGTCACCCCCGACATGATCCGGGAGATGGCCCCCAACCCGATCATCTTCGCCCTCGCCAACCCCGACCCCGAGATCGACTACGACCTCGCCAAGGAGGTGAGGCCGGACGCGATCGTCGCCACCGGACGCAGCGACTATCCCAACCAGGTCAACAACGTCCTCGGTTTTCCGTTCATCTTCCGGGGTGCCCTCGACGTCCGGGCTCGGGGTGTGTCCGAGGGGATGAAGGTGGCGGCGGCTTGGGCGCTGGCCGAGCTGGCCCGCCAACCGGTACCCGAGTCGGTGTTGAAGGCCTACGGACTGGACCGACTCAGCTTCGGACCCGATTACCTGATCCCCAAACCGTTCGACCCGCGGGTCCTGTGGACCGTGGCCCCCGCGGTGGCCCTCGCCGCATCCGAGGAGGGACTCGCCCGGATCCCCATCGAAGACGTCGAGCGTTACCGAGAGGAGCTGAGAGCCCGTTTCCAGGCCAGCTACGGGCTCATCCAGGCGGTCACCGTCCGGGCCAAACAAGAGCCGATGAAGGTGGTCTACCCGCACGGCGACGATCTGAGGATCATCCGGGCCGCCCGCCGGGTGCTCGACGAGGGCATCGCGGTTCCGGTGCTGCTGGGCGACACCGGGGTGATCAAGGAACTGTCGGCGGAACTGGGGATCTCCCTGGACGGCATGATCGTGATAGACCCGGTCACCGAAAGGGAGACCCGTCGTCGCTACGCGGCCCGCCTGGTGGAGCTCCGTCGCCACAAGGGCATGTCCGAAGCGACTGCCGAGCGGGCGGTCTTCGACCCCAACGTGTTCGCCGCCCTCATGGTCGAGCAGGGCGACGCCGACGCGGTGCTCGGCGGTTTGACCACGTTCTATCCGGAGACCATCCGTCCCGCCTTGCAGATCATCAAACTGGAGCCGGGCCGGACCATCGCATCGGCGCTGTACGTCGTGGTGGCCAAGGGCCGTCCCTACTTCTTCACCGACTGTGCGGTCAACATCGAACCCACCGCCGACCAGCTCGCGGAGATCGCCTGGGCGGCCTGCGAAGTCGCCGAGGGTTTCTTCGATCGGGAGCCTCGGGTGGCGTTCATCTCGTACTCCGATTTCGGTTCGGCGCTGGGCGAGGAACCCGCCCGGGTGCGAACCGCCGTCGAGCTGTTCCGGGAGAAGCATCCGGGGATCCCCGCCGACGGTGAGATGCAGGCCGACACCGCGGTGGTGTACGACCTGCTCAAGGCCCGTAGACCCCACGGGCAGCTCGACGCGGCGGCCAACGTGTTGGTGTTCCCCAACCTCACCGCCGCCAACGCCGCCTACAAGCTGCTGAACCGGCTGGGCGACGCCGAAGTCATCGGGCCGATCCTCACCGGGCTGGCCCGGTCGGTCCACGTCCTCCAGCGCGACGCCGAGGTCGGTGACGTGGTGAACCTGACCGCCTACGCGGTGGCCGACGCCCAGCGGAAGAAGAGACTGGCCGCCTCCCGGTGAGTCAGCTCGCCGTCAGGGAATCGAGCGCCTTCTGGATCAGCTCTCCGGCTTCCCGGGCGATCGACTCGGGCACGTCGGCGAGCCGTCCGATCACCTCGGGGTCGAGGGCGTGGACCAGGGTCCGGTCGCCGTCCCGGCGCACCACGACGTTGCAGGGGAGCAGTGCACCCACCTCGGGATCGGCGGTGAGGGCCTGGTGCGCCAGGTGCGGGTTGCAGGCACCGAGGATCACGTACGGTTCCATCTCCACCCCGATCTTGGACTGGAGGGTGGCCTTGACGTCTATCTCGGTGAGGGTCCCGAACCCGTGGGTCTGGAACGCCTCCTTGACCTTGGGCACCGCCTCCTCGTAAGGGACGTCGAGTACCACCGTTCGTGTGTAACCCACTCTGCACCTCCCAAGGGTCGGGGTTCGTGGCCTTGGCGGAGGCGGACGGGAATCGAACCCGCCGGGCGGCCCTCGGCCGCCCCAACGGTTTTGAAGACCGCGGAGCCCACCAGGTGCTCTTTCGCCTCCACCGGACGAGACTAGCGCCGGGGTTATCCTGAGCCGACGTGGACACCTTCGGGGGACTGATACGCCGGGCCAGGGAGGAGGCGGACATGTCGATCTCCCGCCTGGCGGAACTTGTGGGCCGTTCCCCATCGGCGATCCGGGCCTGGGAGAAGGACCGTTCGGTGCCCACCGACCCCAAGGTGGTCTCCTCGGTTGCCGCGGTGCTGGGAATCCCCGAGGACAGGGCCTTGGAGGCCGCCGGACTCCCCACGGGGGAAACCGGTTCGCAGACGGTGGAGGCGCCCGTCGCCGACCCGGACCGACCAGCCGCGGAACGGGGAGTCCGGGTGTCTCATCGACGGGCCTCGTGGGTCGAAGCGGTGACCTGGGCGGTCGCCACCCTCATGCGGCGAGTCACCTCCCGGGAAACGCCTGGCCGGTCGGCGGTCGGGCCCTCCTACATGGAAGACCCGGAACAGCGGACCGCCTATCGGCTCCGCGGTGTGTACACCGCGGTGGGACTGGTCGCGTTGGCGGTGGTGGGGATCTGGGCGGCGGGAAACCTCCTGACGGCGCTGGGCGACGTCTGGGATGCGTTCTTCGGCGGCTGAACCCGTCAGGGTGGTCCTCCATCCCCGCTATCCGCGGGGGGTGGAGGAGGCGCTCCGGGCGGTGGACGGGATCGAGCTGGTGGAGCCGTCCGACGACGACGGGGTGGTCGAGGCTCTGGGGGACGCTCCGGTCCTGGTGACCTTCGTCTGGGACGACCGGTTCCTGACCCCGGCTCTGAGGTGGATCCAGTCGGTGAGCGTCGGGGTCGAGCAGTATCCGATCGAAGCCCTGCGGGAACGGGGGGTGGCGCTGACCTCGGCCAGGGGGGTGAACGCCCCCCAGGTGGCCGAACATGTCTTCGCCCTGCTCCTCGCCCTCACCCGTGCAGTGGGCATATCGATGCGGGAAGCCGAGAGGCGGATCTGGCGTCCCCGAATGGGCGAGGAGCTGGAAGGGAGGGTGATGGCGGTCCTCGGGTTGGGGACCATCGGCGAGGAAGTGGCCCGCAGAGCCCAGCTGTGGGGGATGGAGGTGGTGGGAACCAAGGCCCGTCCGAAGGGCTACCGGGGTCACGCGGTGCGGGTGTTTCCCCCGGAGGGGACGGTGGAGGCCTGCCGACTGGCCGACGTGGTGGTGGCGGTCCTCCCCGGGGGCGACTCGACCCGGCATCTGGTTGGAAGGGAGGCATTCGACGCGTTGGGGCGGGGCTGGTTCGTCAACGTCGGTCGGGGATCCACGGTCGACACCTCGGCACTGTTGGACGCCCTCGATGGTGGGGAGCTGCGGGGCGCCGGCCTCGACGTGTTCGAAGACGAACCCCTCCCCGCCGACTCTCCCCTCTGGTCCCACCCCCGGGTGGTACTGACTCCCCACATCGCGGGACTGTCTCCCCTGTACGGCCCCCGTCTGACCCGGATCTTCACCGCCAACCTGGAGGCGTTTCGGCGCGGTCGGGGCTGGACCAACCGGGTGGTGTGAACTGGGGCCGCCCTCGGATGCGTACCGTGGGTACGGATGACCGAGAGTCGCCTCGTCAAACGGTTCCGGAAGGGTGACGCCGCCGCTCTCAGGGAGCTGTACCTGCTTTATGGGCGGGCGGTGTTCTCGGTGGCGTTCCGCGCTCTGGGGGACCGCATGCTGGCCGAGGAGGCCACCCAACAGACCTTCCTCAACGCGTGGAGAGCCGCGGCCAGCTTCGACCCGGAACGCCCGTTGGGACCCTGGCTGTACGCCATCGCCCGGCGGGTGGCGGTCGACGTGTACCGGCGGGAGAGGCGGCACCGGGCCGACCGTTACGACGAGGTGGAGATGGCCGCCCTTCCCTCCAGCTTCGAGGGGATGTGGGAGGCGTGGGAGATCAGGACTGCCATCGACCGGCTCAGCCCGGAGGAGAGACAGGTGATCGAAGCCACCCATTACCGAGGTCTCACCCATCGGCAGGTGGCGTCGGAGCTGGGAGTGCCGGTGGGAACCGTGAAGTCCCGCTCCCACCGGGCCCACCGGAGGCTCGCCGAGATGTTGGAGCACCTGAGGGAGGCGTCGGCATGAGGTGCCCCGACGTCCAGGCCCGCATGCTCGAAGGTAGGCCGGAACCCGCCGACCGGCTGCACGTCTCAGGCCTGCGCGGCGTGTCGGGCCGCCCTCCCCGAACTGGAACGGCTCCGGACGCGGCTGGCGGACCCGGCTCTGTGGGAGGAGCCGCCTCCGGATCTGGAGAAGCGGATCGTCGACTCCGCCACCGCCGGTTCCAGCCCGGGCCCGGGCCGCCGGCTTCGCTGGGCGGCGGTTGCCGCCACGGTGACGCTGGTCGTGGTCGGATCGTGGTGGATCCAGACCCGACCTGACTGGACGGTCGTGCTGGCGCCGACCGACCAGGCGCCGCAGGCCCGAGCCGTCGTGTACGGCTGGAACCGGCCGGAGGGAACCCGCATGGTGGTCGAAGTGGAGGGGCTACCCGACGCAGGCGACGACGGCTACTACGAGGTGTGGCTCACCGCACCGGACGGCCGGCACCTCTCCGCCGGGACGTTCCGGGCCGCGGGCGAGGTGGTGGTGTGGGGTGCCTTCCCCCGCTCGGAGTTCCCCCGCATCTGGATCACCTACGAACCGGTCGACGACGACCCGGGACCGTCGGGGATCACCGTCCTGGACACGGCCGCGTGATCCCCGGGGCACAATGGGGCCATGGGATTCAGAACCGATCAGATCCACGCCGGTACCGAACCCGACCCGACCACCGGGTCGATCCTGCCCCCGATCTACCAGTCGACCACCTTCGTGCAGGAATCGATCGAGAGCTACATGGCCAAGGGGTACTCGTACTCCAGGGCCGGAAACCCGACGGTGGCGGCGTTCGAGAAGCGGATCGCCGCCCTGGAGGGAGGAACCGCGGCCACCGCCTACGGATCGGGCATGGCGGCCACCGTCGCGGTGATGCTGGCGCTGCTGGACGCGGGAGCCCACTGTGTCGTCTCCGACGTGGTGTATGGGGGAACCCACCGTTTCGCCACCCAGGTGATGACCCGGTTCGGGGTCGAGTTCAGCTTCGTCGACACCTCCGACCCCGCCAACGTCGAGCGGGCTCTCCGACCCGAGACCAGGCTGGTGTTCACCGAGACTCCGGCCAACCCCACCCTCAAGCTGACCGATCTGGCCGCGGTGTCGGCGGTGACCCGAGAGGCGGGGATCCCCCACGCGGTGGACAACACCTTCCTCACCCCCTACTACCAGAGGCCCCTCGAACTGGGCGCCGACCTGGTGATCCACTCCACCACCAAATACCTGGACGGCCACAACGCAACCCTGGGAGGGGCGGTGGTGGTGGCCGACCCCGAACTGGACACCAAGCTGCGGTTCGTCCAGAAGTCCGCCGGGCTGATCATGTCTCCCCAGGTGGCGTGGCTCACCCTTCAGGGGACCAAGACCCTGTCCGAGAGGATGGACCGCCAGTCCGCCAACGCCATGGAGATCGCCCGCTACCTGGAGGACCATCCCAAGGTCGCCCGGGTCGGCTACCCCGGGTTGCCGTCACACCCCCAGCACGACTTGGCCCGCCGCCAGCAGAAAGGGTTCGGCGCCATGGTGTGGTTCGAACTGACCGGTGGGCTGGAAGCCGGGAAACGCCTGATGAACTCGGTCAGGCTGTGGAGTCTGGCCGAGAACCTGGGATCGGTGGAGTCGCTGATCACCCACCCGGTGACCATGACCCACGGCGACATGTCCCCCGCCGAGCGGGAAGCGGTGGGGATAACCGATGGGCTGGTCAGACTCTCGGTCGGCCTCGAGGACCCCGAAGACCTGATAGACGACCTGGATCGAGCTCTCGCCCAGGTGTGAGATCACACCTCGAAGCCGTGGGCCCGCATCCAGTCGTCGTTGAAGACCTTGGATAGGTAGCCTCGGCCGGAGTCGGGCAGTACCACCACCACCAGCCGGGACGGGTCCTCGGCCGCCACCTGCACCGCTCCGTGGACCGCCATCCCGCACGACCCGCCCACCAGCAGGCCCTCCTCCCGGGCCAGGCGGCGGGTCATGGCGAAGCTGTCGGCGTCTCCCACCGCTATCCACCGGTCGATCAGGTCCAGGTCGACCGTCTCCGGATAGAAGTCCTCACCCACCCCTTCCACGTAGTACTGGTGGATGTCACCGTCGGGTCCGGCGGTGTAGATCGACCCTTCGGGGTCGACCCCCACCACCTCGATCTCCGGGTTCATCCTCTTCAGATAACGGCCGGCGCCGGTGATGGTGCCTCCGGTGCCCACTCCGGCCACCAACACCTCCACCTGCCCGTCGGTCTGCCGCCAGATCTCCGGACCCGTGGTCTCCTCGTGGGCTCTCGGGTTGGCCTGATTGAAGTACTGGTTGGGGATGAACGCCCCGTCGATCTCGGACGCCAAGCGCCGGGCCACCCCGTAATAGGAGTCGGGATCTTCGGGTCCCAGCTCGGTGGGACACACCACCACCTCCACCCCGTAGGCGCGGAGCTGGTCGCGTTTTTCTTGGGACACCTTGTCGGGCACGGTGCAGATCACCCGATACCCCCGCACCGCCCCCACCATCGCCAGTCCCACCCCGGTGTTCCCCGAAGTCGGTTCGATGATCGTTCCCCCTCTTCGGAGTAGGCCCCGCCGTTCGGCGTCTTCGATCATCGCCAGGGCGATACGCTCTTTGATCGAACCGCCCGGGTTCATGTATTCGACCTTGGCCACCAGGTTGCCGGGGGGATGGATGCGGGCCAGACGCACCAGCGGGGTGTTGCCGATGGCCCCCAGGACGTCGTCGTGGATCTCCATGGACGGTGGAGCCTACATCCCGGTTTGGATATCCCGCCCGGCGGGTAGTGTCGGACCCGGTGGATGGAAGACTCGTCGTCGTCGCCAACCGTCTCCCGGTCCGCTGGGATCCCCGGGCGGGGAGATGGGAGACCAGCCCCGGCGGGTTGGTGACCGCCCTCGAGCCGGTCCTGGCCGAGAGGAAGGGCGTGTGGGTTGGATGGACGGGAACCCCCGACCACGCGCCCGAGCCGTTCGAGGTGGACGGCATCACCCAGGTCCCGGTTCCCATCGCTGAGGACGAGGTCGAGACCTACTACGAGGGGTTCTGCAACGGGACGGTGTGGCCCCTCTACCACGACGCCATCCGGCCGGTGGAGATCCACCGTCACTGGTGGAGACCCTACGTCGAAGTCAACCGCCGGTTCGCCGCCCGGGTGGCCGACATAGTCCGTCCGGGCGACCGGGTGTGGGTGCACGACTACCAACTCCAGCTCGTGCCCGGTTTCCTGCGGGAGCTGGTCCCCGATACCCGCATCGGCTTCTTCCTCCACATCCCGTTCCCGCCTCCCGAGATCTACGGGCGCCTTCCCTGGCGCACCCAACTGGTGGAGGGTCTGCTCGGAGCCGACGTGCTCGGTTTCCAGACCCGAAGGGCGGTGCTCAACTTCGCCGGGGCAGCCAGGATGTTCGGCGGAGCCCGGGGTAGGGCCCAGTCGCTCGAATACCGGGGGAGGTCGATCGTCGCCGAGACCGTCCCCATCTCGATCGACGCCGACCACTATCGGGCCCTGTCGCTCGCCCACGAAACCGTGTCCCGGGCGTACAACCTGCGACGGTCGCTGGGGAAACCCTCCTCGATCCTGCTGGGAGTCGACCGCCTGGACTACACCAAAGGGATAGATCTGCGTCTCAGGGCTTTCGAGACCCTGCTCCAGCGGCGTCCCGATCTGCATGGAGACGTCGTGTTCATCCAGGTGGCGGTCCCGAGCCGGGAGCAGGTCGAGGAGTACCAGGTGATACGGGGAAGGGTGGAGCAGCTGGTGGGTCGGATCAACGGGGAGTTCGGAAGGCCCGACTGGATCCCCGTCTACTACCTGTACCGCTCGCTTCCCCAGGACGAGCTGATCGCCTACTACCGAGCCGCCGACGTGATGGTCGTCACCCCCCTCAGGGACGGCATGAACCTGGTGGCCAAGGAGTACGTCGCCACCCGCACCGACGGCACCGGGGTGCTCGTGCTGTCCGAGTTCGCGGGAGCCGCCGAACAGCTCGACGAGGCTTTCATCGTCAACCCCTACGACCTCGACCAGATGGCTGCGGTGTTGGAGCAGGCGGTGTCGCTGTCGCCCGACGAGCAGCGGACCCGTATGGCCGCCTTGAGACGTTCCGTATCCAGATTCGACGTCCACTGGTGGGCCTCCGAATGTCTGGCCTCCCTCGACGGTTGACCCCGGAATTGGCCGCGGCCGCCGCGGTGGTCGCCTCGGTGCCTCGTCTACTGGTGGGCGTCGACTTCGACGGCACGTTGTCGCGCCTGGTCGACGACCCCGCCGCGGCTCGGCCCGTACCCGGAGCCGTGGAGACCCTCGAGGGCCTGGCGCGGCTGCCCGACACCGTGGTGGCGCTGGTGTCGGGTCGTCGGCGCGACCTGCTCGAGTCGGTCTCGGGTTCCCCCCGGGGGGTGGTGCTGGTCGGATCGCACGGCGTCGAGTTGGGTGAAGAAACCCTCGCTCATCCCCGTCTGGCCGACCTCGACCGCCGGGTGCGGGACACCCTGGGGGATCTCGGGCTCCGGATAGAGACCAAACCGGCCACGATCACGGTTCACACCCGGGGCAGGTCCCCCGATGAGGTGGAGAAGGTCCGGTCGGCCGTCGCCCGGCTCGCCGAAGAGGCAGAGGCTCGGCTCGAGCAGGGCAAGGACGTCTTCGAGCTGCACCTCGGCTCCGAGGACAAGGGAACCGCCTTGACGAGGTTGCGGGCCACGCACCGAGCCGACGCCGTCGTCTACCTGGGGGACGACACCACCGACGAGGCCGCTTTCGCGGTCCTCGGCCCCGAAGACCTGGGCGTGAAGGTGGGGCCTGGTCCTACCCGAGCCGCTCACCGGGTCCCCGATCCGGAGGCCGCGGTCGAGCTCCTCCGGATGATCCACCTACACCGAGCCGGGTTAGCCTGACCGTCATGGAGCTGGTCCGGGCCTCGCCCAAGCCGATGGCGCGGCTGGTCGGCTGGCTGGCCGTCGTGGTCAACCTGTGTGCGATCGCGGTCGGTTCCGTGGTGCGAGCCACCGGGTCGGGAGCCGGATGCGGGCGATCCTGGCCCACCTGCCAGGGGGTGGTGATACCCGAGCTGGCGGGTGCGACCGCCCTCGAGTTCACCCACCGGGTGGTGAGCGGAGTGGCTCTCCTCGCCGTCGTCGGGCTGCTGGTGGCAGTGTGGAGGAGCACTCCCGTCGCCCACCCCGCCCGGCTGGGTGCCGTCCTGTCGCTGATCGCGGTGGTGGTCGAATCGCTGATCGGGGCGATGATCGTCCTCGCCGAATGGGTGGCGGGCGACGCATCCCCGGCCAGGGTGGTGGCGGTACCCCTTCATCTGGTCAACACCCTGTTCCTGCTGTCCGCGTTGACCCTCACCGTGTATTGGCTCGGCGGGGGTAGCCGGTTGCGCCTCCGGCGTCAGGCGGCAGGTCTCCTGGCGGTAGGAGCCGGCTTGGTGGTGGTAGCCGCGACCGGAGCGGTCACCGCTCTCGCCGACACCCTCTTCCCCAGGCCCTCCCTGCTCGGTGGGGGAGGAACCGACGACGTCCGTCACTTCCTGACCGGATTGCGGGTGGTGCATCCCTTCGTGGCGGTGGCGGTCGCCGTGGCCGGCATCTGGGTCGCACGGCCGTATAGAGATTCGCCGGCCGCCCAGGTCGCCATCCTGACCCTCGGTGTGGGTCTGGTGCTGGGTGCGGCGAACGTGGTGTTCGGCACCCCGCTGTGGCTCAGCGTTCCCCACCTCCTCGTGGCCGATCTCACCTGGATCGCCTGGACCTGGCTCACCGCCCAACGCCTCGCCGGGAATGATCTCGCCGGAGCGGGTGTTGAGCCGTTTTGATCAGGCCGAATTTCCCCTATTCTCATGGTGAGTAGAAACGTGGTTGAAGACCGACCCGAACCGAGAGAACCCCGCATGGCGCTCACCTACCAGGAGCTGGTCGCCCAGGCAAAGAAGCAGATCCGCGAAGTCTCCCCGGCCGAGGTCGAGGAGCGCCTGGGCGAGGTCGTCATCGTCGACGTGAGGGAACCCGACGAGTACGAACAGGGGGCGATCCGGGGCGCCAAGCTGATCCCCCGGGGCCTGTTGGAATCCAGCATCGGCATGCACGTCCCGGATCCCGACACGGAGCTGATCCTGTATTGCGCGGGAGGGGCCCGGTCGGCGTTGGCGGCCAAGGCGCTGGCGGACATGGGCTACCGCAACGTGTCGTCGATGGCCGGCGGGTTCGGACGGTGGAAGGCCGAGGGGCGGCCCTGGGAGACGCCCCGGACCTTGACCAAGGAGCAGAAGGCCCGCTACAGCCGACACACCCTGCTTCCCGAGGTAGGGGAGGAGGGGCAGATCAAACTGCTCGAGTCGAAGGTGCTGCTGGTCGGGGCGGGAGGCCTGGGATCCCCGGCGGCGTTCTACCTCGCAGCGGCGGGTGTGGGAACGCTGGGAATCGTCGACTTCGACGTGGTGGACGCCACCAACCTGCAGCGGCAGATCCTCCACACCCTCGACCGGGTGGGGGTGCCCAAAGTCGAGTCGGCCCGCGAGACCCTCCAGGCGATCAACCCCGACGTGAAGATCGAGCCCTACATGGAGCGGCTCTCGGCCGACAACGTGCTGGACATCATGTCGGGATACGACCTGGTGGTCGACGGCGGCGACAACTTCCCCACCCGCTACCTGGTGAACGACGCGTCCCTCCATCTGAAGATCCCGGTGGTGCACGGCGCCATCTTCCGTTTCGAGGGCCAGGTGAGCGTCTTCAAACCCTACGAAGGCCCCTGCTACAGGTGCCTCTTCCCCCAACCTCCACCCCCCGAGCTCGCTCCCTCCTGTGCCGAGGCGGGTGTGCTGGGCGTCCTGCCCGGCATCATCGGGTCGATCGAGGCCATGGAGGCGATCAAGCTGCTGCTCGGGGTGGGCGAACCGCTGGTCGGGCGGCTGCTCACCTACGACGCCTTGACCGAGGAGTTCCGCACCCTCCGGCTGCGGCGCAACCCCCGATGCCCAGCCTGCGCCGACGAGCAGATGCCCCCCAAGATCGTCGAGTACGACGGTCTGTGTATGCCGGCCGGGTCGGTCGCTCGGACCGCCTGACCGCCCCGGCCGAAACCCGCCGACCCTCTCCCCTTCCCAGGAGGTGTTTCCCCATGCCGGAGCCGACCGTCGACGTGAACGTCCCCCGATTCAACCAGGCCGTGGTCGCAGTCCTGACCGCGGTGGCCTTCGTCGCCCAGCTGCGGTGGCTGGTAGCTCTGACCTTCGTGGTCCTCGCCGTCTCCTGGCTGGGCGGACCCAGATTCGCTCCCCTGACCAGGATCTACCTGGGTCTGATCCGCCCCCGACTGAACCAGCCCGTCGAGTACGAACCTGCGGCGCCACCCAGATTCGCCCAGCTCGTCGGCTCGGTCACGTTGGGTGTCGCCACGGTGTTCCTCTACGGAGGAGCCGAGACGGTGGGGTGGGCTCTGACACTGCTGGTAACGGCCCTGGCCGGGCTGGCTGCCACCACCCGCGTCTGTGTCGGCTGCATCCTCTACGAGAAGGTGGTGGCCAGATGACGGAGCGGTTCGTCCTCCTCGTCGTGGTGGTGGCCGCCGCCTGGCTGGTGGTGCGGTGGTGGGAGAGGCGGACTCCCCGGCAACGGGGTCGCCTGGAGCCGGGGGTGACCCTGGTCACCGCCGACTGGTGTCGGCTGTGCGGAGCGGCGATGGCGGCGCTGGAACGCCACGGAGTCCAGCCTCGACGGGTGTCGGTCGGCCAGCTGCGGGGGGTGGACATCCGGGCCCTGCCCACCCTGCTGGTGGTGGACGCCAGAGGTCGACTGGTGATGCGCCGGAGCGGCCGCTCGGTCATCGAGTCGGCCGGTCAGGTCGCCGAGTACTTGTCGAAGGTGCCCGGATGAGCCTCAGACTGCCCGCCCAGATCAAACAGGCGATGCTGGTCCACGCCGAGAACTGTTACCCGGAGGAGGCATGCGGGCTGGTTGCGGGCGACCGACGAGGACTGCGCATGGCGTACCCCTTGACCAACGTGCTGGCCTCACCCACCAACTACACCATCGACCCGGTCGAGCACTTCCGGGCGTTGAAGCACGCCGAGAGGCAAGGGTGGGAGCTGGTGGGGGTGTTCCACTCTCATCCCCACAGCCAGGCCTACCCCTCGCCCACCGACGTCAGGTTGGCCCCCGACCCCGAATGGGTCTACTTCCTGATCGGACTCGCCGACCGGGACCGGCCCCAGCTTCGAGCCTTCCGAATCCACGACGGAACCATCACCGAGATCGACATCGAGGAGGAGACGAGATGAGCACCGTGAAGATCCAGCTGCCAACCGTCCTTCGGCAACACGCCGGCGGCGCCAAGACGGTGGAGGCGACCGGCGACACGGTCGGGGAGGTGTTCGCCGACCTGGCCCGCCGTTACCCGGCCTTGGCGGCGCAGCTCGCCCCCGACGGCGATCTGGGTGTGTTCGTCAACGTGTTCGTCGACGACGAAGACATCCGCTACCTGGACGGCCTCGACACTCCGGTGCGGGACGACGCCGAGATAACCATCCTTCCCGCGGTGGCCGGGGGAGCGAGGTAGGCGACTTGATCGACCTCACCGAGTTCGGCATCCGGGAGACCCCTCTGATCGAGCTGACCCGGCTGTCGCCGACCGGGGTGCGGATCTTCGCCAAATGCGAATGGCATCTCCCGACCGGCTCGGTCAAGGACAGGGTCGCGGCCGCCATGGTGGCCGCCGCCGAGACCAGAGGCCTGCTGCGACCCGGCGACCGGCTCATCGAACCCAGCTCGGGGAACACCGGAATCGCCCTGGCCCGCATCGCCCGGATGCGGGGATACCGCCTGGCGGTCGTCGTTCCCGACAACGTATCCGCCGAGAGGATCGAGCTGCTGGAGGCTTTCGGAGCCGAGGTCCGGTTCTCGCCGGGCGCCGAAGGCTCGAACGGCGCGGTGACGCTGGCCGAGCGCCTGGCCCGGGACGAGGGGCACCTCATGCTCCACCAGTACGAGAACCCGGCCAATCCCGAGGTGCATGCAGCCACCACCGGGCCCGAGATCGTCACCCAGCTAGCCGCCATGGGCATCGACCGGGCGGACGTCTTCGTGGCGTGTCTGGGCACGGGCGGAACCCTGACCGGAGTAGGCGCCCACCTCAAGGAGGTGTGGCCCGATCTGAAGGTGATCGCCGCGGAGCCGCCCGCCGGGGAGACGATCGCCGGGCTGCGGTCCCTGGCCGAGGGTTACATCCCGCCGGTCTTCGACCCGGCGGTGGTCGACCGCAAGCTGCTGGTCAGGTTGCGGCCCTCCATCGAGACGACCCGCCTGCTCCTGGACGCCGAAGGTCTGTTCGTGGGACCGTCCTCGGGAGCTGCGGTCTACGCCGCCCTCCGGATCGCCGGGGACCTCCCTCCGGGTTCGGTGCTGGTCACCGTCCTGCCCGACGCAGGATGGAAATACCTGTCGACCGGCATCTACACCGGCTCTCTCGACCTGGCCGAGGAGAAGGCGGTGGGTTCCACCCTCTGGTGATAGGTTGACCGGCATGTGGGGCGCGGTCGAGGCCGGAGGCACCAAGTTCGTCTGCGCGGTGGGAACCGGCCCCGACCGGGTGGAGGCCCGGACCGTGATCCCCACCTCCGACCCCGACACCACCCTGTCTTCGGTGGTCGAGTTCCTCACCCGCTATCCGATACGTGCTCTGGGAGTGGCCACCTTCGGTCCGGTCGAGCTCAGGGAAGGGCACCCGAATTGGGGCACCATAACCTCGACGCCCAAACCGGGCTGGAAGGGTGTGAACCTGGCCGGGCGCCTGGCCGAGAGCCTGGGGGTGCCGGTCGGCATCGACACCGACGTGAACGGTGCAGCCCTGGGAGAGTGGCGGTGGGGGGCCGGTCGGGGCATGGACCCGGTGGTGTACGTGACGGTGGGTACCGGGGTGGGAGGAGGTGCGGTGATCGGAGGGCGGCCCCTCCACGGCCTCGTCCATCCCGAGATGGGCCATGTCTCGGTGACCCGACTACCGGGCGACGAATTCGCCGGGATCTGCCCTTTCCACGGGGATTGCCTGGAGGGCATGGTGTCGGGTCCGGCCCTCGAGCGGCGGTTCGGACGGCCCCCTTCGGAGCTGGGTTCCGAGACCGAAGCTGCCGTGTCGCTGGCATCCACCTACCTGGCCCGCGGCCTGAGACAGGTGGTGTACGTCCTCTGTCCGGAGAAGATCGTCCTGGGAGGTGGGGTTTCCCGGCTGCCGGGCCTGGTGGGGTCGGTCGGGGTGAAACTCCTCGACGAGCTGGCCGGTTACGGAGTGACCGACCAGCACCGGGCCGAATTCGTCGTGCCTCCTGCTCTGGGCGACGACTCGGGGATCCTGGGCGGGTTCGTGCTAGCCGAGGCCGCGGCCGGTCGCTGATCCCAGCAGCTCCCTCAACTCGTCGGCGGTTTCGACCGGCTGCAGACAGGTGAAGTCCTCGCACAGGTACGCCACGGTGGAGCCCGGGCGGGCCCGCCCTTCCAGCAGAGGCACCGTTTCCGGGTCGGCGCCGCCCCGGCCCATCGCCAACACCACTTCGGGCCGGTATCGCTCCCAGAACGGACGGGCGACGTCTTCGGCGGCTTCGCCCACCACCGCCAGCTCCCTCAGTCCCTGATCCACCGAGGTGAGCACCGCCAGCAGATGCCCGACCGCCGACGGGTACCGCTGCACCAGGAGACCCGACGTCCTGGCGGTCTCCTCGGCCAGACGTCGACAGCCGTCGTCTCCCGTGTAGGCGTACAACAGGAGGAGAGCCTCCACCGCCAGCGATGTGCCGGAAGGGGCGGGGTTGTCCATCAGATCCTTGGGTCGTTTGATCAGAGCTTCGCCGTCGTCGGGGGTCTGGAAGAACCCGCCCTCGGGATCGGTGAAGTGGTCTGGGATCGAACGGGTGAGCCGGGCCGCTTCGGTGAACCATTCCACCTCCCCGGTGGCGGCGTACAAGGAGAACAGCCCGACCGCCATCGCTGCGTAGTCGTCGAGGAACCCGCCGGGTCCGGGACGGCCTCCGGCCCACGAACGGTGCAGCCGACCGTCGGCGGTGGTGAGATGCTCCAGCACGAAACGGGCCGCGGCCCGGGCGTGGTCGATCAGCTCGGGTCGTTTCCACACCGCTCCCGCATCGGCCAGGGCCCTGATCGCCAACCCGTTCCAGGCGGTCACCACCTTGTCGTCCAGGCCGGGCCGCACCCGCCGGGACCGGGCCTCGAACAGCTTCTTCCGGGCCTCCTCCACGGCCGCACCAAGTCCTCCGTCTCCCAACCCCATCTCGCCGCCAGCTCCGCCACCTCGACCGGACGGGACAGCACGTTGCGACCCTCGAAGTTGCCCTCCGGGGTCACGCCGAAGTACTCGCAGATCGGCTCGGCCGGGTCGCCGACCACCTCGACGAACTCCTGGTGGCTCCAAACGTAGAACTCGCCCTCCACGCCTTCGCTGTCGGCGTCCTCCGCCGAGTAGAAGCCGCCGTCCGGATGACGCAGGTCACGGAGCATGTAGGCGAAGGTCTGCTCCGCCACCCATCCCAGATGCCGGCTCCCCAGCTCGACCCCCGCCCACATGTACAGACGGGCGAGCTGCGCGTTGTCGTACAGCATCTTCTCGAAGTGGGGAACCAGCCAGCGCTCGTCCACCGAGTACCGGGCGAAACCACCGCCCAGCTGATCGAAGATCCCGCCCCGGGCCATCCTCTCCAGGGTGACGCCGAGCATCCGGTCGGCTTCCCCGCCCCACGGTCTCCGGCGGGCTCTGAGCAGGAACTCGAGCAGCGGGGCCTGGGGGAACTTGGGGGCGGTGCCGAAACCGCCGTGGACCGGGTCGAAGGTCCGTTCCACCAGGCGGAGGGCTTCGGCGAGCTGGTCGCCGGTCGGCGGTCGGTCGGCCGGAGGCAGCTTCCTCCCGATCGCCTCGGTCAGCCGGTCGGCCTGGTCGACCACCTCCTGCCGGCGTTCCGCCCAGGCTTCCGCCACCGCCAGGCACACCCTCCGGAACGAGGGCATGCCGTGACGGTCGGTGGCCGGGAAATAGGTGCCCGCGTAGAAGGGTCGCCCATCGGGGGTCAGCCACACCGTCATCGGCCAGCCTCCCCGTCCCGTCATCGCCTGGACGGCCTCCATGTACAGGGCGTCCACGTCGGGGCGTTCCTCCCTGTCCACCTTCACGTTCACGAACAGACGGTTCATCAGCTCGGCGGTGGCGGGATCCTCGAAGGATTCGTGCGCCATGACGTGACACCAATGGCAGGAGGCGTAGCCGACCGACAGCAGGATCGGTTTGTCCTCGCGGCGGGCGCGTTCGAACGCCTCCGGTCCCCACTCGTACCAGTCCACCGGGTTGTCGGCGTGCTGCCGGAGATAGGGGGAAGTGGCTCGGGCGAGACGGTTCGCCATGGACCACCGACCCTAGTCGTGGTTCAGCCCAACCGGCAGGGGACCGACAACTCTCAGGATGACCGTACGAAAACCGGCGGCCCGGTCGGTAACGACCGTGATGAGTTCCCAGCGCGCCCTCGACTCGCTCCCGGTCGAGGCGTTCGAGTCGGTGATGGAAGCCGCCCGGGCCGGAGCCGAATGGGCCTGGGAGCGGATCGTGTCCGAGCTCGACCCTCCACTCCGGGCATATGTGCGGCGTCTGGGTTCCGACGACGTCGACGAGGCAGTCGGAGAGACATGGCTCCACGTGGCGCGTGGTTTGCCGGCCTTCCGGGGGGACGCGGCCGGGTTCAGGTCGTGGGTGTTCATGGTGGCCCATCACCGGGTGATCGACCAGCGAAGGAGGTCCAGCCGGCGACCTGCCGTAGGTTCGGACCACCGGGAGCTGGGTCGTCTGGCTCCGCCTTCACCGTCCGCCGAGACCGAAGCGGTCGCCGCGATCGAGGAAACGGAGCTGATGGAGGCACTCCGCCGACTGCCGGCCGCCCAGCGGGAGGCGATACTCCTGCGGGTGATGGGTGGCTTCTCGACCAAAGAAATCGCCCGGATCATGGGCCGCACCCCGGGCGCGGTGAACCAGCTCCAACAGCGGGCGTTTCGACGGCTCCGAAAGATCCTGGAAGGGAGGCGTACGAAATGAGGCCGAGCGTCGGTAACGGGGACATGAAGAAGCGGACCTTCGAGCTTCCCCAAGACGGGCCGATCGGTCGGTTCCTCGAGGAGCTCGGCCGGATACCGGAGACCCCGGTGAACGCCGAGTTGATCGGTCGACTGACCCGAGAGGCGAGGGCCGCTTCAGCCGGGGTCACGCCCCCGGTCGCCCCCCTGTCCCCTAGATGGAGGAGAAGAGCCATGCTCACCACCTTCCTTTCTTCCCTGTTCGGGAAGCTGGCCATCGCCGCCACCGCGGTGGCGGCCACGACCGGTGGCCTCGCCGCCACCGGCAATCTGCCCGACCCGGCCCAGCAGTGGGCTTCCGACGCCCTCGCCCGGGTGGGTATCGAGATCCCGGCACCCGACCGGGCGGATCCGGTCCTCGACGCCGTGTTCGAGGGTGAGACCACTCCTGCCGACGGTCGGGACTACGGGGAGGACGTCGCCGAAGTCGCTTCCGACGGCGAGTCCACCTCGGGTCTCGAGCGGGCCGCCGACGGGTCCGGCAACCGGGACGTCGCCGACGGGTCCGGCAACCGGGACGTCGCCGACGACTATGCCGACGTCCCCGACGAAGCCGGAGACGAGACGGGGGACGTCCCCCAAGTGGACCTCCCCGATCAGGTGCCCGCACCCGATCTCCCCTGAACCGGCGTCCGACCGACGAGGCGGGAATCCCGAACGGATTCCCGCCTCGTCTCGTCGTCTGGTCGACCATTCTCCCAAGTTGGGGGTTCACAACCCGGCTCGGGTCTGTCATATTGAGACTCCCGCCCCGAGGTATGGGTCCTCCACGGCGAGGAGCGTCTCGGGTGGGGATGGACGGACATGGGCGGAGGTTCCCGGCCGGTGTCCGATGGCCGGTCCATCCGGTTAGGCTCTGCGCCGCTCCAGGTCGGTTCGGAGTCTGGCCCGGTCCGGCACCGGCGGGACGAGCAGTAGGCGACGGAGGTGCGTGTCAGTGACTACGGCTGAGGCCAGAGGTGGGCATCGCGACGCCAGAAGGCGGAACGTCGCGGGGAAAGTGACCGACGAGCGGGGTCGTCTAACCACCGATCTGGTTTCCCAGTACCTGGCTGCCATCGGCGAATATGAGCTCCTCACCGCCGAACAGGAGGTGGAGCTGGCCCAGCAGATCGAAGCCGGGGAGGAAGCCGCCGACCGCCTCCGGAGGGGCGACTATCGGGACAAGACCGAAGAGATGGAGCTGCGGCGCCTGGAACGCAAAGGCCGGGAAGCCAAGGACGCCTTCCTCACCGCGAACCTCCGTTTGGTGGTCGCCAACGCCCGCCGCTACGCCAACACGTCCGGGATCGACTTCCTCGACCTCATCCAGGAGGGCAACCTGGGGCTCATCCGGGCCGTGGAGAAGTTCGACTGGCGCAAGGGCTTCAAGTTCTCCACCTACGCCACCTGGTGGATTCGGCAGGCCATCACCCGGGCCATCGCCGACAAGTCCCGCACCGTGCGGATCCCGGTGCACCTCCACGACACCCTCGCCGCGGTTCGATCGGCGCAGGCCAGCCTCAAAGCCGAACTGGGCAGGGACCCCCGACCCGAGGAGATCGCCGAGGAGGCGGGAGTGACCGTCGACAAGGTGGAGCTGGCCCTCGGGGTGGCGGACACGGTTTCGCTGGAGCAGCCGGTGGGGGAGGACGGTGCCCAGCTAGGCGACTTCATCGAAGACGAGGATGCGGTCGATCCGGTGCGGGTCACCGAGGAGATGGACGTAGCCGAGTCGCTGCGCCGGTCGATAGAACGCCTCCCCCAGCGGGAGGGGCGGATCCTGGCGCTCCGCTACGGCTTCTACGACGGCGTGCCCCGCACCCTGGAGGAGATAGGCGAGGAGTTCAACCTCACCCGGGAGAGGATCCGTCAGCTCGAGAAGCTCGCGCTGTGCCGGCTCCGCCACCCCTCCTTCGGCATCCGCGAACAGGACCTGATCTGACCGTTCCGATGGTCGGTTCCGGGCCGGTGTAGGTTTGGTGTCCATGCAGCTCGGGGAGCTAGTTTCCGGCGCGCCGTTCGTGTGCGGGCCCGACGCCACCCTCGCCGAAGTGGCCGAGGGTATGCAGGCTCGGGATCACGGCTCGGCCGGGGTGATCGAAGGTCGGGAACTGGTCGGGGTGATAACCGAACGGGACCTGGTGCGGGCGGTGGCCCGGCGAGCCGACCTCACGATCGAACCGGTGCGGGCCTGGATGAGCGTCGACCCCGACGTCTTCTCTCCGTCGGTGGACGTGTTCGAAGCCGCCGAGTGGGTCCTGGAGTCCGGATACCGTCACCTGCCGGTGGTGGACGGAGGCGAACTGCTCGGCATCGTGTCGGTGCGGGACCTCCTCGCCGCGGTGCTGTCCGAGTTGGAAGACTGAGCCGGGATCCAACGCCCCGGCTTACGATGGGAAGTGATGAGCAACCCCGGCTATCCGCAGGCCTTCGGCCCCAACGTGTGGCTGGTCGACGAGATGTACCGGCGTTACCTGGAGGAGCCGGACTCGGTCAGCGACGCCTGGAGGGAGTTCTTCGAGGACTACGAGGCCCACTCCCCGGGTCTGTCCGGCAACGGACGTAGGAGGGCGACGAAGGCTCCGCCGCCGGTGGCGGAGCCCCTTCCAACCCCGACCCAGGTTCGGGAGAAGACCCAAACCCCGCGAGTGGAGGCCGAGCCGTCCACGGGTCCTGAGCCGTCCATACCGGAGGGCGCCGAGCCTCTCAAGGGCATCGGAGCCACCATCGCCCGCCGGATGGACGAGAGTTTGGCGGTTCCCACCGCCACCTCGGTGCGTACGGTGCCGGCCAAGCTGTTGGAGGTCAACCGTCTGATCATCAACAACCAGCTCGCCCGCCTCACCCAGGGGGGGAAGGTCAGCTTCACCCATCTCATCGGCTGGGCGGTGGTCCGAGCCCTGCGGGAGATGCCCGAGATGAACGTCTCCTACGCGGAGATCGACGGCCGGCCCCATCTGCTCCGTCATCCACACGTGAACCTGGGCCTGGCCGTCGACCTCGAACGCGACGGGGAGCGGATCCTGGTCGTGCCCAACATCAAGCAGGCCGACACCTTGGACTTCAAGTCGTTCTGGCTGGAGTACGAAGAGGTGATCCACCGGGCCCGGTCGAACCGGCTGACCCCCGACGATTTCGCCGGGACCACCGTCACCATCACCAACCCGGGCACCTTGGGGACCGTGCAGTCGGTGCCACGCCTGATGCCCGGCCAGGGCGTGATCGTCGGTGTGGGAGCCATCGCCTATCCCCCCGAGTATCAGGCGGCCGACCCCCGGTATCTGGCCCGTCAGGGGATAGGAAGAGTCGTCACCCTCACCTCCACCTACGACCACCGGGTCATCCAGGGAGCCCAATCCGGCGAGTTCCTGGCCCGCATCCACCGGTTCCTCCTCGGCGAAGACGGCTTCTACGACGAGATCTTCGAAGCGTTGGCGATCCCGTACACACCGGCCCGCTGGGCCACCGACGACAACCCGCCTCTGGGTACACCCCAATGGGCCGAGAAGCAGGCGAACGTCTTCCGGCTGATCAACGCCTACCGGGTGCGGGGCCACCTGATCGCCGATCTAGACCCCCTACGCCAACAGAAGCCGCGGATGTATCCGGAGTTGGATCCCCTGTTCTACGGCTTGACCATCTGGGACCTCGACCGGGAGTTCAACTCGGGTGGGTTGGGCGGCACCTCGGTGGCGCCACTCCGGGACATCCTCGCCATGCTCCGGGACGCCTACTGCCGGACCACCGGCATCGAGTACATGCACATCCAGGAGACCGACCAGAAGCGGTGGATCCAGGAGCGGGTCGAGGGGGTCTCCACCGAGCTGGACCACTCCGAGAAGTTGCGGATACTCCGCAAACTCAACCAGGCCGAGGCCTTCGAACGTTTCCTCCACACCAAGTACGTGGGCCACAAACGCTTCGGGCTGGAAGGAGCCGAGAGCCTCATCCCGCTCCTCGACGCCCTCCTGGGCGCGGCCGCCGGCGACGGGATCGAGGAAGCGGTCATGGGGATGGCCCATCGGGGGCGGCTCAACGTGCTGGCCAACATCATCGGGAAGAGCTACGAGAAGATCTTCCGGGAGTTCGAAGGCGACCTCGACCCCGAGACCACCGGAGGCTCGGGCGACGTCAAATACCACCTGGGTGCCGAGGGCAAGTACGAGACCGACGCCGGCCCGATCGGGGTGCAGGTGGTGGCCAACCCCAGCCACCTTGAGGCGGTAGACCCGGTGTTGGAAGGAGTGGCCCGGGCCAAACAGGAGAAGCGGGGAAAGGACGGGCACACCAGGGTGCTGCCGATCCTGATCCACGGCGACGCCGCCTTCGCCGGCCAGGGGGTGGTCGCCGAGACCCTCAACCTGTCGCAACTCCGCGGATACCGAACCGGAGGCACGGTCCACATCGTCGTCAACAACCAGGTGGGTTTCACCACCTCGGCTCTCGACGCACGCTCGAGCTTCTACGCCACCGATGTGGCCAAGACCGTGCAGGCACCCATCATCCACGTCAACGGCGACGATCCCGAGGCGGTGGTGCGGGCTGCCCGCCTCGCATTCGCCTTCCGCCAGGCGTTCCACAAGGACGTGGTCATCGACCTGATCTGTTATCGCCGTAGGGGCCACAACGAAGGCGACGAACCCTCCTACACCCAGCCGCTGATGTACAAGCTGATCGAGAACCACCGCTCGGTCCGCAAGCTCTACCTCGAACGGCTCGTCAACACCGGTGAGATCACCATGGAGCAGGGGGAGTCCCTCCTCGACGAGTACCGGGAGCTGATGGAGAGGGCGTTCCTCGAGACCCGCGAGCAGGAGCCGCCGCGGGTGATGCCGCCGCCGGCGCCTGCCCCGGTGGACGAACCCACCACGGCGGTCGACCGGGCCGAACTGGAGGAGATCCTCAGGTTCATCACCACCCCGCCTCCCGGTTTCACCGTTCATCCCAAACTGGAACGCTTCCTGGAGGATCGGGCCCGCAGCCTCGAACGCGGTCTCGTCGACTGGGGGACCGCCGAAGCGTTGGCCATCGGGAGCCTCGCCCGGCAGGGGATACCGGTGAGGTTGGCGGGGGAGGATTCCCGCCGGGGCACCTTCAGCCATCGGCACGCGGTCATGGTCGACTACGAAACGGGGGAGGAGTGGCTGCCACTACAGGAGCTGGCCGCTCCTCACACCCGGGTCCGCTTCGTCGACTCGTTGCTGTCCGAGTTCGCCGCGGTCGGGTTCGAATACGGCTACTCGGTGGAGTGGCCCGAGGCGCTGGTCATGTGGGAGGCCCAGTTCGGGGACTTCGCCAACGGAGCCCAGGTGATCATCGACCAGTTCATAGTCTCGGGGGAGGCGAAGTGGGGTCAACAGTCCGGACTCACCCTGCTCCTTCCCCACGGATACGAAGGCCAGGGCCCGGAGCATTCCAGCGGACGGATCGAACGGTTCCTCGAACTGTGCGCCCAGGACAACATCAGGGTGGTGGTCCCGGCCACCAGCGGCCAGTACTTCCACCTGCTACGCAGACAGGCGCTCCTCCGCCCGTCGAAGCCCCTCGTGGTGTTCACCCCCAAGTCGCTCCTCCGTACCCGGGAGTCCTTCAGCCAGGCCGCCTCCCTCTGGGAGGGGTCATACCAGACGGTGGTGGACGACCCCGACCTCCGCGAAGGCGCGACCAAGCTGATCCTGTGCGCCGGGAAGGTCTACCACGACCTGGTGCGGGCCCGGGAAGAGCGGGGCCGGTCGGACGTCGCCATCGTGCGGGTCTCCCAGCTCTACCCGGTGCCGGAGACGATCCTGGCCGACCTCGCCTCACGCCACCCCGACGCCCAGGTGGTCTGGTGTCAGGAGGAACCGGAGAACTTCGGGGCGTGGCGGTTCATGTGGCACCACCTCCGGAGGATCTTCGGGCGGGAGCCCTCCTATGCGGGTCGTCCCGAGGCAGCCAGTCCGGCCACCGGATCCTCCAAGGTGCATCAGGCCGAGCAGCAGGCACTGGTAGCCCACGCTCTCGACTGATCTACGGCGGAGGATGGTAGGAGGCGGCGACCACCCGTCCCCGGTCGACCTCCAGCTCCCAGAAAGCCCCCTTCTGGTTGCCTCCTCCTTCCACCCGGGCTCCCCGCCGGGCGGCCGCCTCGACCAGGGCAGGTATCAGATCTCCGTGGCTGCAGGCCACCACGTTTATCCCCCAGGCGGCCTCCACCCGAGAAAGGATCGGCTTCCAATCCGATCCCTCTCCCAGGCCCGGGCACTCTTCCACCGGGAGGTGGGTCATCCGGGCCAGAGGCTCCACCGTCTGCACACATCGCAGATAAGGGCTGGAGACGATCCGGTCCACCCCCGCATCGGAGAGGACCCGGGCGATCGCCTCGGCCTGCTCGAAGCCCCGTTCACTGAGGGGCCGGAGACGGTCGTCTCCCTCCCACCGATGTCGGTCGCCCGCGTGGGCATGACGCACCAGGTACACCCTCCCCGGGGGAACCAGCGACGACAGGTCGGTTCGTAGGAGACGCCGGTCCCGCTCGTAGGTCAAGACCGTGGCCGCGTCCGAGACCGGCAACCAGCGAACCTCGTCGACCTCCTCGTTGGGGTCGAACGGCTTCTCGGTGATCGGCACCATGGCGAAGTAGCGGACCACCTTGAGGCGCCCGTCGGCCAGCCGATACGACACCTCACCCAGGTCGGCGACCGGTTTGGCTCGGACACCGGTCTCCTCTTCCACCTCCCGGACCGCCGACCGGGCGGCATCCTCCCCCGGCTCGTCCTTGCCTTTGGGGAGCGACCAGTCGTCGTACTTGGGGCGGTGGACCACCAGCACCCGGAGGGTGTCCCCGTCGGGTCGGAACACCAAACCCCCTGAGGCGTGGACGGTGTCGGTCACTCCTTCGACGCCGCCTCGGCCGGCAGTGCCTCATCGGCAGCGGTCAGGTCGATCGAGACCGCACCGCAGGCGGCGCACACCCGACGCACGATCCCTCCGCCTACATGTTGACCGGAACCGTACCGGTGGCGGCCCGCTCGACAGTCGGTGCGGGCCCTATTCCGGTCGCGTCTGCCTTCCTTCATGTGCAGCCCCCCAGACTATCCGGACGGGTCGGGGCGGCGGCCGATCTCCTCTCGCACGATCCGGACCGCCTCCTCGGGTCCGCCGGCGATCCGAACCAGACCGGCGTCGGCACCCACCAGGGAAGCTGCGGCCTGCACGAACCGGGCCATCGACTCTCCCAACACCACCAGCGGTGGAGGATCCACCCCCCGGAACGGCGCGACGAACGCCGTGTTCCAGGCCACCATCAGCTCGGTGACCGTCCCGATCGACCCGTCGAGGGCGATCCAGCCGTCCGCCATGTCCACCAGCCGGTGGATACGCTCGGCGATGGTCCGGGCCGGGATCTCCTCGTCGACGCAGGGATTGACGCCCTGTCTCTGGGGGAACACCGGCGGGGCGGTGACGCCTATGACCCTCCCCCCGGCCTTCCTGGCTCCACACGACACCGCTTCCATCGCGCCTCCATAGCCTCCGTTGGCTACCACCAGGCCCGCTTCGGCGAGGAGCCTCCCCACGGTCTCTGCCTGGGCCCACACCGGATCGGACGGGGTGACGGTCGACGACCCGAAGACCGCGACGACGGCCACGGTTTCAGCTCTCCACTGCCTGACGGATCGCCGCCTCCACCCTGATCGGGTCGACCAGTGCGTGCTGCTCGATGGCGAACTGGGGCCAGGGGGCGTCGTACCCGGTCACCCTGACGATCGGACCTTCCAGATCGAACATGGCCTTCTCGGCGACCACCGCAGCCACCTCGGCCATCACCCCGGAGGCACCCTGGGGTTCCTGGACGCAGACCAGCCGACCGGTGCGGGACACCGACTCGAGGATCGTCTCTTCGTCGAGGGGGAAGAGGGTCCTGAGGTCGATCACCTCCACGTCGATCCCGTCGGCCGCCAACCTGTCGGCTGCCGTCATACAGGTGGGAACCATCCCACCGTAGGTGACCAGGGTGACGTCCGATCCGTCCCGCCTCTTCCGAGCACGTCCGATCGGGATCGTGTAACGACCCACCGGGACTTCCTCGCGTCCCGCCCGGTAGAGCACCTTGGGTTCCAGGAAGATCACCGGGTCCTCACCCTCCAACGCGGCGGCCAGCAACCCCTTGGCGTCGTAGGGAGAGGAGGGGCAGACCACCACCAGGCCGGGGGCATGCACGAAGTACGCCTCCGGCGAATCACAGTGGTGTTCGTGTGCCCGGATTCCGGCCCCGTTGGGGAACCGCACCACCACCGGCACCCTGGCGTGGCCCCGGGTTCGGTACCGGTAGCGGCCCAGATGGGAAACGATCTGGTCGAAAGCCGGGTAGACGAAGCCGTCGAACTGGATCTCGGCGACCGGCCTGGCACCTGCCAACGCCATCCCCACCGCCGCTCCGACGATCCCCGACTCGTTCAACGGGGTGTCGATCACCCTGTCTTCGCCGAACTTCTCGTACAGGCCTTCCGTGACCCGGAACACGCCGCCCGACAAGCCCACGTCCTCGCCGAGGACGATCACCGACGGATCCCGCTCCATCGCTTCGGTGAGAGCCGCGTTGATCGCCTCGGCCAAGGTCCACCGGGCGGTCTCGCCGTCCGGTCGGGTCTCCGAAGGCGGGATCCACAGCTCGCCGGCGTCGAAGGTGGTGGGTTGCTCCCCGTGGGCCCGTTGCATGGCGTGGAGCTGTTCCACCAGGCGGGCCGGGATCCGGTGGTAGGCGTGCCGGATGGCGTCTTCCCGCCCCGGCAGCGGCCGGGACTCCAGGAGGGAGATCGCCTCCTCGACTCGTTCGGCGACGTCGGTGGCCACCTTCTCGTCGAGTGACTCGTCCCACAGGTCCCGAGCCTCCAGATACCGACGGAACCGGACGAGAGGGTCCTTCCTCCGCCACCATTCGACCTCCTCCTCGGAGCGGTACCGACTCGGGTCGTCCGCGGTGGCGTGCGGCCCGTAGCGGTAGCACACCGCTTCGATGAGGGTGGGTCCCTCTCCCCGCCGGGCCTTGTCGACGGCTCGCCGGGTCGCTGCATACACGGCCAGGGGATCCATACCGTCGACCCGGACCCCTTCGAAGCCGTATGCCTGGGCCTTCTGGGCGATGGTCGGCGACGCGGTCTGCTTCTCGTAGGGAACGCTGATCGCGTACAGGTTGTTGGCGCACAAGAACACGGTGGGCGTCTTCCACACCCCGGCGAAGTTCATCCCCGAATGGAAGTCGATCTCGGAGGTGGCGCCGTCGCCGAAATAGGCCACCGCCACCGTGCTCTCTCCTCGCAGCCTGGTGACGTACGAGTATCCGACTGCGTGGGGGAGGTGGCTGGCGATGGGAACCGTCACGATCCCGGTGCGGTACCGGTGCACGTCCCACTCCGAGTTGGGCAGGCCCCGCCAGTAGGCCATCACGACCTCCAGAGGCATACCCCGAGCCAGCTGCACGCCGTGTTCCCGGTAGGAGGGGAACACGTAGTCGTCGGGGCGGAGGGCCAGCACCGAACCAACCTGCACGGCTTCGTGGCCTTCGAGCAGGGCATAGGTACCCACCCGGCCCTGACGTTGCAGCGCCACCATCCGCCGGTCGAACTGGCGGGCCAGCACCATCAGACGGTGCATCTCCTGGAGCTGCTCACCGGTCAGGTCCGGCTCCGAGGTCACGGGCCGTCCCTCCTCGTCGATGATCCTCAGCAGGTCGGGATCGTCGACCAGGCGTAGCTTCCGGTCCTCCATCCACCCCCGATGATGGCATCTCCCGGCGTCCGATGGGTCGGTAAAGTCGATGTTCGTGCCGCGCTTCCGCCCCGACATCGCAGGGTTGGCCCGTTACAAGGCGGGCCGTCCCATATCCGAGGTGGCCCGCTCTTACGGGTTCGAACCGGCCGACGTGGTCAAGCTGGCCTCCAACGAGAACCCCCTACCTCCCTTCCCCGAGGTGGAGAAGGCGATGGCAGAGGCCCTGACCGAGGTCAACCGCTACCCCGACGACGACGCCTACCAACTCAGGGAGGCGCTGTCCCGCCATCTCGACGTCGCCCCCGATCAGATCTGGGTGGGTGGCGGGTCCTCGGAGCTGTTGCGGGTGGCGGCTCTGGCGGTCGGTGGCCCGGGAACGACCGCGGTCTACGCGTGGCCTTCCTTCGTGATCTACCGGCTGGCGACCATCTGGGCGATGTCCCAGGCTCGGGAGGTCCCCCTCGACGCCGCCTTCGCCCACGACCTGGAGCGCATGGCCGAGACGGTGGGGTCGGACACCACGGTGGTGTACGTGTGCAACCCGAACAACCCGACGGGGACCGTGGTCCCTGCCGACGACCTGCGGCGGTTCCTGGACGCGATCCCCGAACGGTGCCTGGTGGTGGTCGACGAGGCGTACGGCGAGTACGTGACCGATCCGACCTACTCGACGATGCTCCCCGAAGCCGTGAGTCGGCCCAACCTGGTGGTGACCCGCACCTTCTCGAAGGTCTACGGTTTGGCGGCCCTGCGGGTGGGGTATGCGGTGGCGTCGGCCGATCTGGTGGCCGAACTGAGGAAGGCCCAGGCTCCCTTCACGGTCACTTCGATCGGGCAGGTCGCCGCGGTGGAGGCGCTGAGGTATCCGGCCAGGGTGGCCGAACGGGTGGAGGCCAACCGGGTGGGCAGGGAATGGCTGGAGGAGCGGTTCGCCGAACTGGGGGTCTCCTTCGTGCCCAGCCAAGCCAACTTCGTGTTCTTCCGGGTGGGTGCGTCCACCGACCGGACCACCGAGGCTTTCCTCCGTCACGGAGTGATCGTTCGCCCCATGGCCGATGGCTGGGTGCGGGTGACGGTGGGTACCCCGGAAGAGAACCGACGGTTCGTCGAGGCGCTGGAGGAGGAGCTGTCAGCCCTCTCCCAACCGGGCGATTTGGCGTAGTTCCGGCTTTCCCGACAGACTGTCGATCATCGGCAGAACGGGGTAGGTCATGAGAGCCGTCATCAGAGCGTTCACCTCGGCGGTGCTGCGCGGACCGTGGGTGGTCGTCGCGGCCTTCCTCGCCATCACCGCCCTGCTGGGTCCGCTGGCCGGGCAGATCGAGGTGGCCCAGGGGAACGAGGGATTCGCTCCCGACAACCCCGAGCTACGGGCTTCGGAGCGGATCGGCGAGCTGTTCGGCTCGGACAGCCAGGAGCAGGTGCTCCAGATCGTCGTCAGGTCGGACGACGGCGACGTGATCGACCGGGAGACCCTCCAGTTGGTGGCCGACATCCGGACGGCGATAACCCAGGTCGCCGGCGACTCCTTGTCGACCAGGGCCGACCGGCCGCCGATCGTCACGTTCCTGGCCCCGGTCGAGGCGGCTGCAGCCCAGGGCGTGCCGGTGACCGACGACGCCGCGGTCGACGGGATCTTCGCTCAGGCGGTGGCGTCGGGATCACCCGACGTGTCGTTCGTGACCGGACTCCTCGCCGAGGGCTCCGACCCCGCCTCCGCTCGGGCCTCCGCCGGACTGATCCTGGTGTTCCTCGAACCGCCCGCCGCCGACGACGCCGCCCAGGGCTTCGACGCCCAGATCGCCTTGGAGGAGGACATAGCCGAAGCGGTCGCCTCGGTTCCCACCCCCGACGGGGTGGAGGTGCGGCCGTTCAGCTTCACCCTGTTGTTCTCGGGGACCGACGACTTCGACCAGGAGGTGGGCCGACTGTTCGCCCTGGCCGCCCTGATCATCCTGGTGATCCTGGCGTTCGTGTTCTGGCTGCGACCCACCGGGTCGGGCTGGCTGGGATCGGTTCGGCGGACCGCAGCCGACGTGTCCCTCACCCTGGTGACCATCTTCGCCGCCATCACCTGGATGCAGGGCATCGGCGTGCTGCTGGAACGGGCGGGACTGATCGGCTCGTTCAACCCGGTCACCCAGATCATCCCGGTGCTCCTCATCGGGTTGGGCGTCGACTACGGCATCCACGTCACCAGCCGGTACCGGGAGGAGATCGGAGAGGGCGCGACCGTCACCGAAGCGATCGGCCGTTCGATCGGCACGGTGGGGATCGCCCTCGCGCTGGCCACCCTCACCACCGCGGTGGGTTTCCTCACCAACGCCTTCAACCCGGTGCCGGCCCTGAAGGACTTCGGGATCCTCTCGTCGATCGGGATCGCGGTGTCCTTCCTACTCATGCTCACCTTCGTCCCCGCGGTCCGACTCCTCCTCGATCGTCGTGCCGAGAGGGCGGGAAGGCTGCCCCGGCTGGCCATGGCCGCCACCGGCGACCGGCTCCTGCCCCGTCTGATGGAACGGGTTTCGATCCTCGCCGAACGGGTACCCGTCGCCACCCTCGCCGTGGCGGTGGGGCTGGGACTCCTCGGCTGGTGGGGGTTCAGCCGTCTCGAGACCCGATTCTCGGTCACCGACTTCCTTCCCGAGGACTCGCCCTACGTTCAGACCCTCGAGATCATCCAGGACGACTTCGGCGGCGGGTTCGCCGAGACCACCCAGGTGCTGGTAGAAGCCGAACCGGGAACCGACCTGGCCTCGGCCGAGGTCCACAACGCTCTGGTGGAAGCCAACCGGGCGCTGACCGGGATCGACGCGGTGGTGACCCTGGACACCCCGGTCGGTCCGGTGCCGTCCGCCGAGTCCCCCATCTCGGTTCTCCAGGGACTGTTCGCAGCAGGTCCCGAATCGGCTCCGCCCGAGGTCCTGCAGGCTGCCGCAGCCGCCGGGTTGCAGCCCGACTTGACCGTCACCGGATCGGCCGCGCCGCTGTGGGAAGCGATGACGTCGGCCGCCCCCGAACAGGCCGCCCGGGTGGTTCACCGGGCCGACGACGGTCGCTTCGACGCGGTCCTGTTCTCCATCCAGACCCAGGCCGGAGAGCAGGGAGCCTCCCAGCTCCGCCAGGACCTGCTCGAGGTGTTCTCGACGGTGGAGGAGCTCCCCGGAGTGTCGGTGGTGCCCACCTCCCAGAACATCATCTCGGCGGTGATCGTCGAAGAGCTGGCCGCCTCCCAGACGGTGTCCCTGATGATCACCCTGGTGGTCGCCACCCTCATCCTGGTGGTGTCCTTCTTCATCGAGAACCGGCGCCCCTTCCTGGGGGTGATCACCATCCTCCCGGTGGTCATGGTGGTGTTCTGGACCTACGGGCTCATGTACGCCACCGGTATCCCGTTCGGGCCGGTGACCGCCACCCTCGCGGCGTTGGCCATCGGCATCGGTGTGCCGTTCACCATCCACATCACCCGCAGGTTCGAGGAGGACCGGCAGAGGTTCGAGTCGCTGGAGGACGCCCTCCGTTCGACCACCCGGCACACCGGCGGGGCGCTGGCCGGGTCGGCTTTCACCACCATGGCCGGTTTCGGGATCCTCGTGACTTCGAGCCTGGTTCCGTTCCAGCAGATGGGTCAGGTCACCTTCTACGCGGTCGGTCTGTCCCTGATCGGCGCGGTGGCGGTCCTCCCGTCCCTACTGGCCCTGTGGGAGTCGTGGCATCGCCGTCGAGCCGGCGAGAAGTCCGAGGAGCTGGCGGCGGTGTAGGTCGTCACGGTGGTGGCGTGCTGCCGACCCCTTCCCTCCTCCCCGGCAGCCACGCCACCACCGGGGCGTGAACCGGCGACGACCCGTACACCAGCAGAGCCAGCATCGTGCCGTACAGCGGCAGGTGCCCCACCAGCTCCTCGGCCCCGAAGAAGAACAGGGTCGCGTTGAACGGCACGCCGGCCGCCAACACCACGAGCTGGGGGAGCGCTCCGGAGATCAGCAGCAAGCCGAACGCCAGCTCCACCGCACCGGCCAGGGTGACGAAGACCAGGTCGGGAACCTGCCAACCGACGGCCCGGGCCACGTTGAGCACCGGGTAACGGTCCAACAGCTCCAGGGCGAGGTCGGGTCGAGCCAGCTTCTCGGTGAAGGCCAGCACCACCAGCGAAGCCCCCGTCAGCCCCTTCAACCACCACACCGGTATCCGCAGTGCCTCCGGATCGACGTGGATGGCGCCGTACCGGTCGGGGCCGGGCGGCACCCGGCTCAGGAACAGGGCGATCCCCAGTAGGTCGATCCGCTCCAGGATCGGCACCACACCGTAGGCCACCATGCCCAGCGGCCCCGACAGCACGAGCAGGACCGCGGCGGGCCTCACCTTCCACCCGCTGACCAGCCACACACCCAGCACCCCCTCGGCGACCGCCAACGCCGCCCCGGCCGTGGTGTCGGGGAGGTCGAGGGACGGAGCCAGGTAGGTTCCGCCGTAGGCCTGGGCGATCAGCGACACCCCGGCGTGGACGGCCAGGAGACGCGGAACGTAGGGGACCAGGCGCTCCAGGAAGGCGAGGAACCCGAGTTCGGGGCGCGGTAGCCTCGACCCCATCAGGCGCCAGAGCACCACGGCCAGTATCGCCGAGCCCACCGCGGCGACGGTGAGGGGCTCGAGGAGGAAGCCCCACCGGTAGTCGGGTCTGGCGTCGGTGAACCATGTCTCGTGGGCGAGCTCCACCGTGGGCAGTGTATGGAAGGCGGGAGGACGGAATGAGGTATCGGGACCGTCAGAGTGCGGGCGAGGTGCTGGCCGACCTGCTCGCCCAAGACCCTCCCGCCGATCCGTTCGTGTTGGGGCTCGCCCGGGGTGGCGTGGTGGTGGCCGACCCGATCGCCCGACGTCTCGGCGCCCCCCTCGACGTGCTGGTGGTCAGGAAGCTGGGGGTTCCCTGGCATCCCGAGCTGGGGATGGGGGCCATCGCCGAAGGGGAGGTGGTGGTGTGGAACGAGGCGGTGGTTTCCCGGCTGGGCATCTCGCCCGACCAGCGTGCCCGGGTGCTGGCTCAGGAGTCCGCCGAGCTGGCCCGCCGGGCGGCCCGTTACCGGGGCGGTTCTCCCCCCGACTTGGAGGGACACACCGCGGTGGTGGTCGACGACGGTCTCGCCACCGGCTACACGGCGCAGGCCGCGGTGCGTGCCGCCCGGGAGTTGGGGGCGGCCGAGGTGGTGCTGGCGGTTCCCGTGGGGGCTCCCGACACGGTGGAGCGACTGTCCCGGGTGGCCGACCGGGTCGTCTGCCCCCTCACCCCTCCCGACCTCATCGCGGTCGGCTCCTGGTATTCCGACTTCCACCAGGTCACCGACGAAGAGGTGTTGTCCATCCTCAGGCGATACCGGTAGCGTCGGGTCAGCCTAGGAAGGGAGCGACTCGTGCCGTCACTCGAACAGTTCTGTGTGGTCAACGTCGAGCTCCAGCCCCGCATGCTGGGTCGGATGCCTCAAGGGACCCGCATCGACTTCGCTTTTCAGGGGACCGCCACCAGCGACCACTGGGATGGCGAGCGACCTGTCCGGGGCGTCGACTATGTGACGGTTCGCGGCGACGGCCACATGGACCTCGACATACGAGCCACCATCGGCGAGAAACGCGAAACCGTCGCCTACCGGGCGTCGGGTGTGTCCGTGGTCCGGTCCGAGAACGAGGCTTTCGCCCAGGAGCTGATCACGTTCCAGACCGGAAACGAAGACCTCGCCTGGCTCAACCAGGTGGTGGGGATCGGGCTCGGCGGCGGTGAGGGAGGGAAGATGACCCTCACCATCTACGTGGTCCGTCCCTGAAGAGAAGCCCATCGGTACCCGTCCCGGTCGAAGAGCGAGACCACCTCGAACGCGATCGGGGAGGGGAAGAACGGGCCTGCGTAACAAAAGGTGTGGAATTCCCCCTTCTCGCCCATCGGGTCGACACCGTCGGGTAGGCGTCGGGGGTTCCACACCTCCCCGCAGAAGCCAGGGTCGAGCGCCCGGGGATCGACACAGCTGATGACCGCCTCCACGCCGGCCTCGACCAGTTCGGTGGCGAGCCCCGGGGTCTCCTCCGGGGTGCACCAGAGCGGAAAGACGGGGGTCATCCCCTGGGAGGAGCACAGTTCCTCCCGGTAAGCCCGCACGTCTTCCAGGTACAGGTCGCCGAACACCACATGGATGGCTCCCGCGTCCCGGGCTCGGCTGAAGATGGCCGCCATCCGCTCCTCGTAGACCCGGTTGGGGCACGGCCAGGGTAGGTTCACGGCCCACAAGGGAAGACCCACCAGGCGGGCCTGGGTCTCGACCAGGGTCCGGGGTGTTCCCTGCATCGTCGCCACGTCCCCGTGGAAAGTGGTGACGAGCGCAACCGGCTCGACGCCTGCGTCTAAGGCCCGCCACAGCGCCCAGGCCGAGTCTTTGCCCGACGACCAGGAGACGACGGCCTTCACGTTCCACGGAAGTCGGGTTTCCGCTTCTCGAGGAAAGCGCTCATCCCCTCCAGATGGGCGGGTCGTCGGCCCAGCTCGCCTTGCAGGCGGGCCTCTTCCTCCAAGGTGGCCGCCAAGGGGGAGGCCGCGGCGGAGCGGACCAGCCGCCTGGTCGCCACGTAGGCGTCCTTGGGGCCGTCGGCCAGCTCGG
Source organism: Acidimicrobiia bacterium (assembly GCA_026002975.1). Lineage (GTDB taxonomy): Bacteria > Actinomycetota > Acidimicrobiia > Spongiisociales > ZC4RG35 > BPGJ01. The sequence continues at coordinate 79,483 of BPGJ01000001.1, read as the reverse complement.
CGGCCCAGCTCTTCGCCTCCTCCAGCATCCGCTCGGCGGGCACCACCCGATGGGCCAGTCCGAGTTCCGCGGCCTCGCCGGCGGAGACCCGACGTCCGGTGTAGGTGATCTCCAGAGCCCTCGACACGCCGACCATGTGCGCCAGGAACCAGGCCGAACCCGAGTCGGGGATCAGCGCCACGTTGATGAACGCACTCATCAGGAAGGCGGTGTCCGCCATCACCCTCAGGTCGCACGCCAACGCGAGGCCCATCCCGGCTCCGGCCGCGGCTCCGTTGACCGCGGCCAACACGGGCAGAGGTGCGTCGAGGACCGCCTCGATCAGCGGGTTGAACCGTCGTCGGATGAGAGCCTCCAGGTCCGGTTCGCCCCTGCCGTACTCCTCCTTCAGATCGGCGAGGTCGGCGCCCGAACAGAACGCCTTCCCCGCGCCGGTGATCACCACCGCCCGGGATTCGCCCGCCGCCCGGTCCAGCCCGGCGATCACCCCGTCGGCCAGTGCCTGGTCGATGGCGTTGAACCGGTCGGGTCGATCCAGGGTGATCACCGCCACGTCCCGGTCCAGCTCGTAACGTACGCTCATGTCGACCTCCCGCGCTGTCGGTGGCTCGGTGCTCGTTCTGTGAACGTCCCGCCGAGGAGTCACGGTACCTGGTGGCGGGTCCCAGGGGTGTGGCGATCTGCCAGGATTGCGCCCAGGTTGCGGTGGAGATCGCCGACGCGGCCCAACCCCCGCCCGGAGACCTGGTTCTGACCGGCATCGGCACCCTGGTCACCAACGACCCTCGACGGGGAGGCCGGCTCGGGATCGTGGAGGACGCCGCCCTGGCGGTACGGCGGGGCCGGATCACCTGGGTAGGGCCCGAGAGTCACCTCCCCGACCGCTATCGGCAACTGGAGGAGATCCCCTGTGGCGGGCGGGCCGTGATCCCCGGCCTGGTCGACGCGTCCAACCGGCTGCTGGCGGTCCCGATCGACCCGGCCGACGACCCGGTGGGACTGACCTTGGATCGACTGGAACGGGGGCTCGCCCGGGGGGTCACCGCGGTGGATCTCCGGGTGGCCGGCGACCCCCTGCTCCTCGCTGCGGCCCGTCAGGTGGTCGACCGCAGCCCGGTACGGGTGTCGGTCACCTGGGTGGTGGACCAACCCGACTCCGCCTTGGCGGAAGCCGCCTTGGCGGCGGTGTCCGCCGTCGAGCTGAGAGGACCGGCTGGGTTCGACCTCCCCGACCTAACCCCGGTTCGCCTGCGGGGACCCGACGCGTCGCCGCCCCGAGGGAGCCGGGTCCTCAGCCGGGAGGGTTGCCCGGGAGAGGGAGGCGTCGAGCTGGTCGAGGCTGCCTGGCTGATCGAAGGATCGGTCGACCCGGCAGCCGATCCGCTGGCTCTGGCCAGCGGATCGGGGGACCCCATCCAGATGCCGGGACCCCACCTGGCTGCGGCGGTTGCGGTCCTGCGGGGTATGGATCCCCTCCGGGCCCTGTGGGCGGTCACCCGGGGCGGTGGAATGGCGGTGGGAGACCGGGAGGCGGGACGGCTCCGGCCGGGGGACCGGGCCGACCTGGTGGTGGTCGACTCCCCCGACCCGACCGCGCTCCTGTTCGACCCGGACCGGGTCTTCTCGGTGGTGGTCGACGGTGGCCTGGTGCCCTGACGGTAAGGTCCCCGACATCGTGCATCCCGCGCTCACCGGTCCGCTGCCCCACGCCATCGCCCACCGGGGCAGCCGGATCCTCTGGCCCGAGAACACCATGGCGGCGTTCCGAGGCGCGGTGGACCTCGGCTATCTGTGGCTGGAGACCGACCTCCACCTCACCGCCGACGGGGTCCTGGTTTGCATTCACGACGACACCTTGGATCGCACCACCGACGGTCATGGACCGGTGGGGGAGAAGACCTTCGAAGAGCTTCAGCGCCTCGATGCGGGTTATCGGTTCCGGCGGGGCCGGGGTCGTCCCTTCCGGGGGAAGGGTCTACGGGTCCCCTCCCTGGAGCAGGTGGTCACCGCTCTTCCCGACGTGAGGCTGGTGGTGGACCTCAAACAGGACGGTTTGGCGGAGCCGCTGGTGGCTCTCGCCGACCGTCTCGACCTCTGGCACCGGCTGATCGCCGGGTCTTTCAGCGACCGGCGGCTCGAAGAGGTGAGGGTCCTGTCGGCCGGCCGAATCGCCACCTCGACCGGACCGGGTCAGACCAGGGAGCTGTGGCGGGCGGCGGTGTCGGGCAGACCGGTCCCGTCGGGTCTAGCCGACGCGGTGCAGGTCCCCAAATGGCATCGCCTGATACCGGTGGTGACTCCCCGCACGGTGGCCGCGTTCCACCGAGCCGGCTACCAGGTGCACGTGTGGACGGTGAACCGGGTCCCTACGATGCGTCGCCTCGTCGAGATGGGGGTGGACGGGATCATCACCGACCGTCCCGACCTGCTCCGCGGGCTGTTGGAGGGAATGGGTCGGTGGACCGGCCGGCCCTAGAGGCGGGGCCGGTGCGCCGGCCTGGTTCCCTCGAACGCCGATATGGCGTCTTCGTGGCGGAGGGTGAGGCCGATGTCGTCGTAGCCGTTCAGGAGACGCCACTTGGTGAAACCGTCGATCTCGAAACGCGCCTCGAACTCGTCCCGGTAGGTGACCGTCTGGGCGTCGAGGTCGATCGTCACCTCCGCCGACGGGTCGGACTCGGCCAACTCCATCAGCCACTCGACCTCTTTGGGAGACAGCTCCACCGGCAGCAGGCCGATCTTGGTGCAGTTGTTCTTGAAGATGTCGGCGAAGGAGGGGGCGACGATCGCTTCGAAACCCCAGTCCTGCAACCCCCATGGGGCGTGCTCCCGGGAGGAGCCGCTGCCGAAGTTGGGCCCGGTCACCAGGATCTTGGCCGAGGAGTACTCGGGACGGTTCAAGACGAAGTCGGGGTCCTCCTTGCGCCAGTCGTGGAAGAGGAACTGGCCGTAACCGGTGCGTTCGATCCGCTTGAGGAACTGTTTGGGCATGATCTGGTCGGTGTCCACGTTGGCTCGGCGAAGTGGCGCCATCGACCCCACCACCACGGTGACCGCCTTCACGACCAGCTCCTTATGTCGACGAAGTGTCCCTCCACCGCCGCGGCGGCGGCCATCGCCGGAGACACCAGGTGGGTCCGTCCGCCGGGCCCCTGTCTACCCTCGAAGTTCCGGTTGGAGGTCGAGGCGCAGCGTTCTCCGGGTTGGAGGATGTCGGGGTTCATCCCCAGACACATCGAGCATCCGGCGTCACGCCACTCGAATCCCGCCTCCTTGAAGATCCGGTCGAGCCCCTCTTCCTCGGCTTGGAGTTTCACCAGTCCGGATCCGGGCACCACCATGGCGGTGACGTCGGGATGTACCTTCCTGCCCTCCACTACCCGGGCAGCTTCCCGCAGGTCCTCGATCCGGGCGTTCGTGCAGGACCCGATGAACACCCGGTCGATGCGGATCTCCGTGATCGGGGTGCCCGGCTGGAGGCCCATGTAGGCCAGAGCCCTCTCGGCCGAGGCTCGCTCCACCGGATCCTCGAAGGACGCCGGGTCGGGCACCCTGCCGGTCACCGGCACCGTCTGTCCCGGGTTGGTGCCCCAGGAGACGTACGGCTCCAACTCGGCGGCTTGGATTCGGATCTCGGTGTCGAAGACGGCGCCTTCGTCGGTGGGGAGGGTCCGCCAGTAATCCAGTGCCTCCTCCCAGTCCTTCCCCTTGGGGGCGTAGGGTCGGCCCTCCAGGTAGGCGAAGGTGACGTCGTCCGGGGCGATCATCCCCGCCCGGGCTCCGGCTTCGATCGACATGTTGCAGATGGTCATCCGGCCTTCCATCGACAGGGACCGGATCGCCGAGCCCCGGTACTCGATCACGTGGCCGGTTCCGCCCGCGGTGCCGATCCGGGCGATGATCCCCAGGATCACGTCCTTGGCGGTCACGCCGTGTGGGAGCTCCCCTTCGACGGTGATCGCCATCGATTTGGGTTTGTGTTGGGGCAGGGTCTGGGTGGCGAGGACGTGTTCCACCTCGGAGGTGCCGATCCCGAAGGCGAGGGCACCGAACGCCCCGTGGGTGGCGGTGTGCGAGTCCCCGCAGACGATCGCCATCCCGGGTTGGGTCAAACCGTTCTCGGGGCCGATCACGTGGACGATCCCCTGGCGTGGGTCGTCCAACCCGAACAGGGTTATCCCGAACTCCCGGCAGTTGGCGATCAAGGCCTCGATCTGACGTTTCGACAGAGGATCGGTGATCCCCAACTCCCGGCCCACGGTGGGGACCCCATGGTCGATGGTGGCGATGGTCAGGTCGGGTCTCCGCACCCGTCGACCCGCCAGGCGGAGACCGTCGAAGGCCTGGGGCGAGGTGACCTCGTGCACCAGGTGCAGGTCGATGTAGAGCAGGTCCGGTTCCCCGGGGGCAGACCGGACCACGTGATCCGACCAGATCTTCTCGAAGAGGGTCCGTGCGGCCATGTTCAGGGGGGAACCTTAGCCATCGGTTGGAGGATGTCCGGCGGTTCCCTCTACCTCGGCCACCGCGGCCCTGAAATCGTCGGCGGTGGCCTGGTCGTACCCGACGAGGACCACCCGGTCGACGACTCCCGGGTTGCGGGACAGCCAGTCGGCCACGGTTCGGGCGATCACCCGGGTGGCTTCGGTGCGGGGGTAACCGAAGATGCCCGCCGAGATCGCCGGCAGGGCGATCGATCTGGCTCCGTGTTCGGCGGCGGCCTCCAGGGCCGCGACGACCGCCCGCCCGAGCAGGGTCTCGTTGTCCTGGTCGGGTCTGTATCTGGGGCCTACCACGTGGATCACCCATCTGGCCGGCATCGCACCGGCCCCGGTCACTGCGGCCTGGCCGGGGCGGAGGGGTCCGTGGCGTCTCACCCACTCGTCCGACTCGGCTTGGATGGTCGGGCCTCCCGCCCGGGATATGGCAGCGGCGACCCCGCCGCCGTGTTCGAGGTGTTCGTTGGCGGCGTTGACCACCGCGTCCACCTCGAGTCGGGTGATGTCGCCTTGCAGTACCTCGATCGCTGACACCGACTCCAAGCGTAGGCTGGATCCCGTGTGGCCGTTGATCCTGTTGCTCGTCTTGTCGGTTCCGCTGGGAGGCGACTTCGGTGAGGCCCGGGCGGAAGGCCGGGTGGTGTCCTCCACGTTGATGGAGGTGGAGCTCACCGTGGAGGCACCCGAGGGCCGGTCGGTGGTGGTGCACCTCATCGAACCGGGAGGCCCCCAGCAGACGGTCGCCTTGGCCGAGCAGCGACCCGGTCTGTACACCACGGTGATCGAGGTGAGGCGGGTCGACCTGGTGGCGGTGTTCGAGGTGATCGGAGGGGACATGTCCGGTCCGGTGAACCTGTCCCGCCTCGGTTTGGATCCGGCCATCCTCGGCCGGGTGGCGGCCTCACCTCGGGGCGGGGAACCGGATCCCGCCCGGTGGGTCTGGCTGGCGGTGGCAGCCGGCGCCGCGGCGTTGTCGCTGCTGGCGTTCTGGGCGCTGGGCGAAAAGCGGCGGGAAGGACCGCCCGGGGAGGAGGCGGCGTCCGGGTGACGGTCCGTCAGGCCGAACCGGGAGACGGCGAACGCCTCGCCGTGATACACGTCGCCTCCTGGCAGGCCACCTATCGGGGGATCTTCCCCGACCGGTTCCTCGACGCGATGGACCCGACCGAGCGGGTCGAGGCTTGGAGGCGCCGGATCGGGCACCCGGACGTCGCCGTTCTCCTGGTCGAAGACGGTGGTGAACCGGTCGGCTTCGCGTCGTTGGGGCCCGCCGAGGAGAGGGCCGAGCAACCGGTGGGGGAACTGTATGCGATCTACCTGCTGCCCGGGACGTGGCGGAGAGGGCTGGGACGCCGGCTACTCGAGGAAGCCGAGCGGCTCCTGGCGGTCCGTTACCCCGAGGCGATCCTCTGGGTGTTGGAGGCGAACTCCCGGGCCCGTCGTTTCTATGAGGCCTGTGGTTGGATACCCGACGGCGGAACACGGACCGAGCCGATCTTCGGTGCGAACCCCCTGTTGATCCGCTACCGCAAGACCCTCCGCCAGCGCCCCGCCTCCCACGAGGAGGCATAGGACTCGGCGACGGTCAGATCCCGGGGGTAGGTGACCTTCAGGTTCCGGGGATCCCCCGCGACCAGCTCGACCTCGAGGTCGGAGAACCGGGTGACGGTCTCGGAGGTGTCCACCCCCTCGAAACCCTCCTGCGCTGCTCTCCGGTAGGCCTCGAGGAGCGGCCCGGCCCGGAAAGCCTGGGGGGTCTGGACCGTTCGGATGGTGTCCCCCGGGAGGGGTTGGGCGGAGTCCCGACGGAACAAGGGCGCTTCCACCGGCAGGGCGGGAACCGCCCCGCCGGAGCGGGTAGCGGCCTCCGTCACCGCGGCGAGCAGGTCGACGGTTACGAAAGGCCGGGCCCCGTCGTGGACCACCACCAGGTCCAACGACCGGGCGCCGATCGCCTGTTCCAACACTTCGAGGCCGGCGAGCTCGCTGGCGTGGCGGGACTCGCCGCCCGGCACCATCTCGACCGGTTTGGAGACACCGGCCTCTTGCAAAGCCCGCTCGGCGAGATTCCTGTCCGCATCTCTGATCACCAAGACGATCCGGTCCACCGGAGAAAACCGCTCGAAGGTCTCCAACGCGTAGCTGAGCAGGCTCCTCCCTGCCACGGTCATGTAGACCTTGTTGGATCCGGCCCCGATCCGGGTGCCGGAGCCGCCGGCCAAGACCAACCCTGCCGCTCGCACCCCCGGGACGATAGGCCTCCTCGACGCCCTCCTATCCTGGACCCATGGCCGTGGTGAGCCCCCACCTGATCCGGACCTACACCGCGCGACAGTTGGCTCTGGTCTCGGGCGACGACCGGGTCGTGGTCTTCGCCTCCTGCGGTGGTCGCTGGGCGGCGAGCGCGGTGCTCGTCCACCAGCCCACCCTGTCCCGCCGGGTCGCCGACCTGGCCCCCGACGTCCACACCGTGGTGATCGTCGACCAGCCCCTACCCGACGCAGCCACGGTGTCGCTGATCGACGACATGCTGGTGGCCTTCGAGAACGCGGACGTCGACGCCCTGGCGGTTCCGGCTCCTCTGACCGAGGCGGTCAAAGAAAGCGACGGCCGGTACGTGGTGGCCGGTCTCGACCGGTCTTCGCTGGTGTCGGTCCGCTGCCCGGAGGTGATCTCCCGGTCGGTGTTGGCCCGGGCTCTGGAGCCGGCCGCCGACCGGCGCTGGGTCAACCCCACCGCGCTGGTGTGTGACTGGGGTGGCCGGGTCGGCTTCTACGGGGAGGTCAGGCCCCTCGTCGACGGGCCCGCAACGCCCACACGGTGAGCGCCGCGGCCACCCCCCCGGCCAGGGCTGCTCCTCCGATCACCGGAACCGGTTTGGGTACGGCCGCCAGGCGGGTCCTGATCGTCACCGGACGCTGAAACTCGAGTATCTGCCAGTCCCGCTCTTCGGCCACGGCTCTCAGCTCCTTGTCCGGGTTGACCGCCACCGGGTGACCCACGACCTCCAACATGGGAAGGTCGGTGGCCGAGTCGGAGTATGCGTAGGAATCGGCCAGCGAGATCCCCTCCTTCGCTGCGAGTTCCCGGATCGCCTCGGCCTTGCCATCTCCATAGGCGTAGAACTCGAGCCGTCCCGTGTAACGGCCCTCGTCGTCGATCTCCGAGCGGGTTCCGATCACCTCGTCCACCCCCAGGTAACGCCCGAGGGGCTCGACCACCTCGACCGGCGACGAGGAGATCACCACCACCTTGCGCCCCGCCCGCCGATGCTCGTCGATCAGGGCCAGCGCCTCGGCGTACACCAGCGGGGTGACGACCTCGTCGACCGTCTCCTGGATGAGCTGACGCACCTCCGCCTGGTTCCACCCCTTGGTGAGGTTGGTCAGCTCCTCGCGAACCCGTTCGAGCTGAGCGTGGTCGGCCCCGAACATCTGGTAGTAGATCTGTGCCAACCCCGCCTTGAGCAGGGAGCGGCGGGAGAGGAACCCGGCCTTGGACAACCGACCGGCGAAAGCCAGGGTGGACGACTTGGCGATGATGGTCTTGTCCAGGTCGAAGAACGCCGCGGCCTTGGGCTGATCTGTCATCTTCGCTGGAGCATCACTGTAGAGCGGCCCGGCCAATGAGGAAGGGATCCGACCTTGGGGAAGGGCCCCCTTCCATCCCGTCCGTCGTTGTTTTACGTTCTTCGGCATGGTCATGCGTTTGTTGATGGTTTCGTCCGTGGATCGTGTGCTGCATCACATCGCCCCGCTGGGGTTGGCGGCCGCGGCGGGCACGGCGGTGGTGGTGGACCTGGACCCCGAGGGCCCTCCCTATCCGGGTGGCACGACGGTGGCGTCGCTGCTCTCGGACGGGGTCGGCCGGGATCACCTGTTTCCCGCCCGGGACGGGGTGGCGGTTCTGTCGTCGGGGGGAGCCGACCTCGAGGCGGCCGCCGGCCTGCTGGCCGCGCTGGGAGAGCGATGGCCTGCGGTGGTGGCCCGCACCCCGGGGAGGCCCCGGGGGTGGACCCATCTGTGGGTGGTGCCGCTCCTTCCGTCTCCCATCCGGGTCTCGGCCGAACCGCCGGTCGTATACCAGGCCTGCCGGCGGGGTGTTCGGGGACCGTCGGACGGGATAACCCTGCCGGCCATCGACCGGGGCAAGATCGAGACCCTGCTGGGAGGCCGGGTCGACCGGCGTTGGCGTTGGGTGGCGGCCTGGAGACGGGTCTGGGAGGCGGCATGACCGGCCGACTCACCAGGGCGGTGCTGCGGAGCGGTGTTCCCCTCGACCGGGACAGCGTGGAGCGGCTGGTCCGACGCCTGGCGATCACCGAAGCTCCGCTGGCCGGTCCCGACGAGCTGAAGTCGGTGGTAGACGCTCTGGTCGGACTCGGCCCGTTGGAGGGCCTGCTGGCCGATCCCCGGGTCACCGACGTGCTGGTCAACCGGTACGACCAGGTGTGGGTGGAGAGGGACGGACGGCTCGAGCTCACCGACGTCGCCTTTCCCGACGAAGCCGCGGTGGTGGCCGCGGTCGAAAGGGCGATCACCCCTCTCGGTCTCCGCCTCGACCGGTCGTCCCCGACCGTCGACGCGCGTCTGCCCGACGGCAGCCGCCTCCACGCGGTGGTCCCACCCGCTTCGGTGGACGGTCCCCTGGTGGCGATCAGACGGTTCACCCAGGCGGTTCCCGATCTCGACGCCCTGGTCGCGGCCGGTTCGATCGATCGGCTCGGCGCCGACCGTTTGGCGTCCGCGGTCCGGGAACGGCTCAACGTGCTGGTGTCGGGAGGCACGGGTGCCGGCAAGACCACCCTGCTCAACGTGTTGGGTGCCCTGATTCCTCCCGGTGAGAGGATCGTCACCATCGAGGATGCGGCCGAGCTGCGCCTACCCGGCCACGTGGTGCGACTGGAAGCCCACCCTCCCAACGCCGAGGGGGCCGGGGAGGTCACCTTGGCGCAGCTCCTACGGTCGGCGCTCCGGCTCCGCCCCGACCGACTGGTGCTCGGCGAGGTGCGGGGACCGGAGGCCCTCGACCTCATCTCGGCGTTGAACACCGGGCATGCCGGGTCTTTGGGGACCATCCACGCCAACTCTCCCGAGGAGGCGCTGTGGCGGCTCGAGACCCTGGCCCTCTCGGGGAGCCGACGAGTCTCGGAGACCGCGGTCCGACGCCAGATCGAGGTGGCGATCGACCTGGTCGTGCAGCTGGAGAGGCGGGGGTCGTCCCGCCGGGTGGTGGCGATCGAGGAGGTGGGATGATCGTCGTTGCTCTCGCCCTGCTCCACCGGGTGCCGTGGCCGGTTCTCGGTCTGGCGGCCGGCGCCTACTGGTGGCCGGCTCCAACCGCCGTGATCGTCGGCGTCCTGTCGCTACGCAGCCTGCGCTCCCACCCCGATCGGACTGCCCCCGACTCCGAGATCTTGGTGGCGCTGGCCTCCGAGCTGCGGGCCGGCCAGTCCCTCCGAGCGGCGCTCGCCGCGGTGGGGGAGGGCCATCCCCGGTTCGGGGAACCGGCGCGGCTGGCCGCCCAGGGAAGGCCGATGGCCGAGGTGGCCGACGCGGTGGAGACCGCCCTGGGGGACGCCGGCCGGTTGGCAGCCGCCGCCTTTCGGCTGGCCGCCGAGGTTGGAGGCGCCCCCGCACGTCTCTTCGAAGACCTGGCCGTGCAGGTGCTCGACAGCGAGGAGCTCGACCGGGAGAGGCGGGCAGCCACCGCGCCGGCCCTCCTCCAAGGGATGGTGGTGGGCGGGTTGCCGCTCCTCTTGTTGGTCTGGATGCTGGCCGACGGTCGCCTCGCCGCCTTGGCGGCGTCGTCCCTGGCTGGGGCGGTGATCGTGACGGTCGGTTCGTCCCTCACCTTGGCGGGGGTGGCGTCCACCGCCTATCTGGTGAGGAGGGCGACCCGGTGATCTGGCTGCTCGGCGCTCTGCTGGTGCTGGGCTGGCGGCCGCGCCGCCTTCCGAAGTTGGTCGGTACCCGCCGGGACGACCCGGTGTTGGCCACCGCCCGTCTCCTCTCCCTCGGGTTGACCGCCGGGCTCCCGCTCGCCTCGGCGCTCCACCGCACCACCGAGGAGACCGGGGTGGGGCGGGAGCTGGCCGCTCTCACCAGGCGGGCCACCGCAGTGGGGCTGGCCCAGGCTCTCGTCGAGACCGAAGGAGAGCTGGCCGGTCTGGCACGACTCCTGGCGAGAGCCCAACTGAGTGGCGCTCCCCTGACCGAAGCGGTGGGGGCGTTCATCCGGGCCCGCACCCTCGAATCCCGAACCGAGCGTCTCCGCCGGATCCGCACTCTTCCCGTGACCCTGCTCGTTCCCCTCTCTCTGATGCTGCTCCCCGGTTTCGTCGTGCTGGTGATGGGACCGGTGGTGGCGACCCAGATCTCGGAACTGTGGAGCGGGGTGGGCCCATGAGGATCACTTCCCCCCGTGGCCGGCCGGCCGCCGGCAGCGACGAAAGGAGCGCGCATGACGCGACTGTGGAGCTGGTTCCTGGTGCGGATGGCACGGGACCAGAGAGGCCAGGGGACGGTCGAATACGTCCTGGTGATGTTGGCGGTCACCGCCATCGCCCTGGTGCTGATCTCCTGGGCCAAGAGCGGGTCGGGCAAGAGCACCCTCGGCAAGCTGTTCGAGACGGTGGTGGGCTGGGTGACCTCCGCCGCCCGCGGGGTCCGGTTCTGAATCAGGCCGGATCCCTCACGCTGGAGGCGGCGTTGGTGCTTCCCCTCCTCCTGGCGGTGCTGATCGGATTCGTCGAACTCGCCGCCTTGTTCGGCGCCCGCCTCGAGCTGGTGGCCGCCGCCCGGGAAGGTGCCCGGGTGGCGGCCACCGTCCCCGATCCGGCCCGGGCGGTCGAGGCGGCCAGACGGGCGTTACCCGACTCGCTCCGTTCACGGGTGACCATCAGGGTGCGGAGACCCTCGGTGGTGGGAGCCGCCGCCGAGGTGGTCGTGTCGTACCGCCGGAATCTGGTGACCCCACTGGTCAGGGGGATCACCGTTCCCCTCACCGCCAGAGCGGTGATGAGGGTGGAACGATGAAGGGTTCGGCGGGGGTCATGGCGGCGGCGGTGGCGGCCCTGGTGTGCCTGGTGGGCATGGCAGCGGTGGGGGCGGCCTCTTTGGCGTCCGCCAAACTCGAGGCCCAGACCGCGGCTGACGCCGCCGCCCTCGCCGCTGCCGCCGCAGCACCCGGCACCGCCTCGAGGGAGGCCGGCAGGTTGGCCCGGGCCAACGGCGCCCGCCTCGAATGGTGCAGATGCCAGGTCGGAGCCGGAACCCGCCGGGTCGAGGTCGGGGTGAGCATGATCAGGGTGGTTCCGGTGTTCGGCCGGGTCACGGTCAGGGCATCGGCGGCAGCGGAGGGCGTTCCTAGCATGGCCGGATGACCCGCACCAGGGCGATCGACCAGCTCACCCGAGCCGGTGTGCCCCATCGGGTGCTCACCTACCCAGCCGACCGGGTCGACGGGCGTCTCCCCTACGGCGAGGCGGTGGCCAGGCTCCTCGGGCTGGATCCCCGGCGGGTGTTCAAGACACTGGTGGCCCGGGTGGACGGCGAACCCGTGGTGGCCATAGTCCCCGCCGACTCCCGCCTCTCCACCAAGGCTCTGGCCCGGGCGGCGGGCGGTAAGCGGGCCGAGCTGGCCTCCCCGGCCGACGCCGAACGCCTCACCGGATACGTCACCGGAGGGATAAGCCCGTTCGGGCAGCGTCGGCGACTCCCGGTCTACGTGGACCGCTCGGTCATGGACGACCCGGTCGTGTACGTGAGCGGCGGTGCCCGAGGTCTCCAACTCCAGTTGGCCTCGCCCGACCTGGTGGGGTTTTTGGGCGCCTCGGTGGCGCCCCTGACGTGACCGAAGGGGGGGACGGAACCGTCCCCCCCTTCGATACCCGAACCGGCGGGAAGTTCAGAGATCCCCGTCGAAGGAGCCGCACACCGTCTCGGTGATGAGACGGGTCACCACATAGGGATCCATATTGGCGTTGGGTCGGCGGTCCTCGATGTATCCGCGGCCTTCCTTCGCCACCTGCCAAGGGATCCGCACCGATGCTCCCCGGTCGGACACCCCGTAGGAGAAGTGGGTCCACGGGGCGGTCTCGTGCAGACCGGTGAGCCGGTGTTCGATGTCGGCCCCGTAGTTCTCGATGTGGAGGTCGTGGCGCTTGCCCAGCGCTTCACAGGCGGCGATGATCGCGTCGTAGCTCTCCCGCATCTCCTTGGTGGAGAAGTTGGTGTGGGCGCCGGCCCCGTTCCAGTCACCCTTGACGGGTTTGGGGTCGAGATGCGCGCTGATGCCGTAGTCCTCGGCGATCCGATACAACAGCCATCGGGCCAACCACACCTGGTCGGCGACCTCGACCGGGCCGAGAGGGCCGATCTGGAACTCCCACTGGCCGATCATCACCTCGGCGTTGGTGCCCGAGATGGCCAGACCCGCCTTGAGGCAGGCCTCGGTGTGGGCCTCCACCACCGGTCGCCCGTAGATCTCGTCGGCTCCCACCCCGCAGTAGTAGCCACCCTGGGGAGCGGGGAAACCACCGGGAGGGAACCCCAGCGGCCTTCCGTCCTTGAAGAAGGTGTACTCCTGCTCGATCCCGAACCACGGGTCGTGATCGGCGTACTTGGCGGCGATCTCCACGCAAGCCGCCCGGGTGTTCGAAGGGTGGGGCTCCATGTCGACGGTCAGCACCTCACACAGCACCAACACGTCGTCGCCGCCCCGGATGGGATCGGCGATGATCTTGACCGGCTTCAGCACACAGTCGGAGGCGTTGCCGGGAGCCTGGTTGGTGGAAGACCCATCGAACCCCCAGATGGGAGGCTCCTGTCCGTCGGGGACGATCTTGGTCTTCGAGCGAAGCTTCTGAGTGGGTTGCGACCCGTCGATCCAGATGTATTCGGCTCGATAGGGCATGGGCTGTCCTCCTGATTCGGGTTGCGGGCAGCCTCCCAGCCGGTCGTTTCCTCCGAGTTGCCCGAATGTGAACAGAATGTTTCAACCCAAGGTGGCTTCCAGCAGGGCGATCGCCCCCGGCTTGGACAGCGGCTCGTTGAAGTTGCCGCACTTGGGAGACTGGATACAGGAAGGGCACCCTCGGCGGCAGGGACAGTCCCGCACCGCCTGGAGGGTGGCCTCGAGGTGGCTGCGTCCCGCCCGGTGGGCGACCGGCGAGATCCCGGCTCCTCCCGGATACGCCTCGTAGACGAAGAAGCACGGCCCGCCGGTGGCGGGATGCCACGGGGTGGAGAGCCCACCCAGGTCCCACCGGTCGCACACTGCGAGCAGAGGCAGCATGCCGATCGCGGCGTGCTCGACGGCGTGCAACGCTCCGGGAAGGTCACGTGGGTCGACCCCGGCGACGGCTAGCACCTGTTCGGGGAACACGAACCAGATCCCCTGGGTGACGAACGACGTGGCGGGGAGATCCACCGGGACCGTCTCGATCACCTCCCGGGAGCCCAGCTTCCGACGCTGATAGGCCACCACCTGGGCCTCCACCCGGAGGGTTCCCAACAGGTGGAGCACCGATCCGACCGCAGCCGAGGCTTCCACCTCGACCACATCGAGGAACTTCTCCTCCTTGGGTTGGGTGTAGTAGCCGACCTCGGCCTCGACCACCTGCACCTCGCGGTTGCGGAGATCCAGCCTCTCAACCAGGTAGGTATCTCCCCCATGGAGGTACACCGCGCCCGGGTGGGCGTCCCGGAAGACACGTGACTCGTCCAGCACCGCCAGCGGCCTCCCGTCGCAGGTGACCAGGTATCCCGGGCCTCCCGAAGAGCGGATGTCCACCGAACCGGCGGGCCGGTGGCGGCCCGCCCAGTACAGCGCCTGGCCCTTCACTTCGAGGAGACCCTCGGCCACCAGCTCTGTAGCCGCCTCTTCCACTCCTTCGCCCAGCACCTCCCGGTCGTCGAGGGTGACCGGCCTCTCATAGGCCGCGCACAGCAGATGCTCCTTCAGGATGGTCGGGTTGGCCGGGTTGGCGACCACGGCTTCGGGTTCCCTGCGGAACAGCTCCTCGGGGTGGGTCATGAAGTACTGGTCGAGGGCGTCCTCCCCGGCCACCAGCACCACCAGCGACTCGTCCCGGCGGCGGCCCGCCCGGCCGGCCTGCTGGCGGAAAGCCGAGATGGTTCCCGGGAAGGTGGTGACGATCGCGGCGTCCAACGCCCCGACGTCGATCCCCAGCTCCAACGCGTTGGTGGCCACCACTCCCAGGAGCTCACCGGCGAACAGTCGGCGCTCCACCCTCCTCCTCTCAGACGGCAGGTATCCGGCCCGGTAGGGGGCGATGTGGTCCCTGCCCACCCTCTCCGAAGCCCACCGGTAGATCAACTCGGTGGCCTTTCGACTCCGGGTGAAGACGATGGTGTGGATCCGACGGCGGACCAGCTCACACAGCAGGTCGGTGGCGTCGGCCAGGGGCGACCGGCGGCGGTTCGACTCCTCGTCGACCACCGCCGGGTTCCAGAGGGCCACCCACTGTTCACCTCGGGGGGAGGTGTCGTCGTCTACCAGCTCCACCTCCAGGCCCGACAGCGCCCGGGCGAGCTGGTCCGGGTTGCCGATGGTGGCCGACCCGAACACGAAGGTGGGGGAGGAGCCGTAGTGGTCGCAGATCCGGCGAAGGCGACGCAGGATCAGAGCGACGTGGGATCCAAACACCCCCCTCAGGGTGTGCATCTCGTCGACCACCACGTAGGCGAGCCTCCGGAGGAACCCCTCCCATCCCCGATGGTGGGGGAGGATGCCCAGGTGCAGCATGTCGGGATTGGTGAGGACCACGTTGGCTCTCTCCCTCGTCCGTCTGCGTTCGGAGACCGGGGTGTCGCCGTCGTAGGTGGCAGGCCGGAGTTCGGGGATGCGCAGGTCCAACAGGCTGCGGAGTTGATCCTGGGCCAGGGCCTTGGTCGGGTAGAGGAGCAGGGAGGTTCCCGGAGGATCCCCCAACACCGACTCGACGATCGGAATCTGATAGCAGAGGGTCTTCCCCGCGGCGGTGCCGGCCACCACCACGGTGTGCGTCCCGCGGCGGATACGGGTGATCGCCTGGACCTGATGCCGCCAGAAGCGGTCGATCCCCCGCTCGGCCAGCCGGTGGCGCAGGATCGGCGGCGGGGGAGGGTCGAGCTCCGAGAACAGGGGATCACGGGCCGGCAGGTGCCCGACGAACACCAGCTCGTCGGGATGCTCCCGCTTCCAGCCGTCGATGAGGTCGAGGATCGTCACCGGCTCACGACCGGGGCAGGCCCGCCACCCGATACGCCTCTTCCTCGTCGAGGGTCTCACGTTCGAGGAGCGCCGCAGCCAGGGCCTCCAGCCTGTCCCGATGCTCGGTGAGCTGCTTGCGGGCCGCCTCGTAGCATTCGTCGACCAGGCGTCTCACCTCGTCGTCGACGATCTCCATCGTCTTCTCCGACACCAACGGCCTGCCGAAGGCGTCGACCATCCGGTCGTCGAACACGGTCACCGGCCCCACCACCTCCGACATGCCCCACCGCCCGACCATGCTGCGGGCCAACTGGGTGGCCTGCACCATGTCGTTCTCGGCTCCGGTCGACACGTCGCCGAACACGATCTCCTCGGCGGCCCTGCCGCCCAACATGCCGATGATCTTTCCCCGCAGGTACTCCTCGGAGTACGAGTAGCGGTCGGCCTCGGGCGACTGGAGGGTGACACCCAGTGCCCGGCCTCGGGGCACGATGGACACCTTTCGCACCGGGTCGGCACCGGGCTGCAACATTCCCAGGAGGGCGTGACCCGACTCGTGGTAGGCGGTCCTCCGGCGCTCTTCGGGGCTCATCATGATGCGACGCTCCGCCCCCAACACCACCTTCTCGAGGGCGTCGTAGAAGTCCTCCATGGTGATGGTGGAACGGTCTCGGCGAGCCGCGATCAGCGCCGCCTCGTTGCACAGGTTGGCCAGATCGGCACCGACCATGCCCGGTGTGGCCGCGGCGACCGCGTCCAGGTCCACGTCGGGGGCCAGCGGCTTGTCCCGGGTGTGGACCTCCAGGATGGCCCGGCGCCCCTTCAGGTCCGGCGGGTTCACCACGACGTGACGGTCGAACCTCCCCGGGCGGAGCAGGGCCCGGTCCAGGATCTCGGGGCGGTTGGTGGCGGCGATCACCACCACCCCTTCCCGGCCGGTGAAACCGTCCATCTCGGTGAGGATCTGGTTCAAGGTCTGCTCCCGTTCGTCGTGGCCTCCGATCGACATCGAACCGCCCCGCTCCCGCCCGATGGCGTCCAGCTCGTCGATGAAGATGATGGAAGGTGCGTTCTCCTTGGCGGTCTTGAACAGGTCCCGCACCCGGGACGCTCCCACCCCCACCACCATCTCCACGAACTCGGAAGCCGAGATCGAAAAGAAGGGAACCCCTGCCTCGCCGGCAACTGCCCGGGCCAGGAGGGTCTTGCCGGTGCCGGGCGGACCGGAGAGCAGCACCCCTTTGGGAATCCGTCCGCCGAGCCGGGTGTACTTCTCGGGGTTCTTGAGGAAGTCGACGATCTCCACCAGCTCGGCCTCGGCTTCGTCGATGCCGGCCACGTCGTCGAAGGTGGTGCGTTTCCCCGACGCCTCGTAGCGGCGGGCCTGGGAGCGTCCCAGCCCGGCGAGCGGCCCGAGGGCCGACCCGGCCCGGCGGAACAACATCAGCCACAGCCAGACCAGCAGCAGGGTGGGACCGAACCCGAACACGACCTGCTGCCACAGGGGCGGCGGCCGGTCCGGGTCCTCGGCGTTGACGGTCACTCCGGCGTCGATCAACCGGGCGAGCAGATCGTCCTCGGCGAAGGCCGGCCGCACCGTCTCGAATTCGGTGGAGGTGACCTGGGGGTTCTGCGGGTCGCTGATCGGCTCCGCCAGGGTGCCCTGGATGGTCTCGCCGGTACCCACCACCGACACCACGTTCCCCGCGTCCACCTGGGCCAGGAACTCGGTGTAGGAGATCCGTATCCGGGGGGCGGGGGAGAGCAACGCGTTGGACAGGAGCAGGTTGATCACCGCCAGGATCACCAGGGCCACCCAGAACCAGCGTCCACCCGGCGGCGGCCGGCGCCGCCTGTCCCGGTCTTCGGGCATTCCCTCCACCCGCCAACCGGGAGGGCTGGTCTCCTCCTGCGCGGACCGTTTCGACGTCACACCCCGAATCTACCGGTCGGCGCCTCTCCGGCCGATAGCGTTGATCACACCATGGCCAAGCCCTCCAACCGTGAGATCACCGCGATGCTGCGGGAGCTGGCGGAACTGACCACCCTCGAGGAGGAGAACCCAAACGCCTTCCGGGTGCGGGCCTTCGAGAACGCGGTGGCGGGCATCGAAGGTCACGGAGCCGACGTCGCCGACCTCGACCTCGAAGAGCTGACCCGCATCAAAGGGGTGGGTCGATCCATCGCCGAGCTGATCAGGGAGTTCGTCGAAACCGGGAGGGTGGCCAGGCTGGAGGAGCTGAGAGCCAAGTACCCCAGGTCGTTCGTCGAGCTGACCCGGGTTCCCGGTCTGGGACCCAAGCGGGCCAAGCTGCTCCGCCGGGAGCTGGGGGTCGAGGACCTGACGGGGTTGCGCAAGGCGATCGAGGAGCAGCGGATCCGCACCCTGCCCGGGATGGGCCGCACCATCGAAGAGAAGCTGGGCAGGGCGATCGAGCGGCTCGGCCTCGAAGAGCGACGGGTGCCGATCGCGGTTGCGCTCCCCCTGGCCGAACGCCTCGTCGAACGAATCTCGTCGCTCGGGGTGGAGCACGCCGCGTATTGCGGCAGCCTGAGACGCTTCAAGGAGACCATCGGCGACATCGACATCACGGTGGCCGCCAGCGACCCCGAACCGGTGATGTCGGAGGTGGTGTCCCACCCCGACACCGAGGAGGTGATCGCCCGGGGAGACACCAAGACGTCGATCCGGACCCGGGACGGAATCCAGGTCGACGTCCGGGTGGTGGAACCCGACCAACTCGGCGCGGCTCTCCTCTACTTCACGGGGTCGAAGTCCCACAACGTGGCGTTGCGGCAGCTCGCCATCGAACGGGGCTGGCTGCTCAACGAATACGGCCTGGTCGAGAAGGAGAGCGGTCGGGTGATCGCCCGGAGGACCGAGGAGGAGATCTATCGGGCGCTCGGACTCCAGTTCATACCGCCCACCTTGCGGGAGAACTCGGGGGAGATCGAAGCCGCCGCCCGGGGTGAGCTGCCCCGGGTGGTGGAGTTGGAGGACATGCGAGGAGACCTGCACGTCCACACCACCCGGTCGGGGGACGGACGGTCGACCGTGGCCGACATGCTCGGCGAAGCCGCCCGCCGCGGGTACTCGTACGTCGCGATAACCGATCACGGTGAGAACCTGGCGATCAACGGGTCGACCCGCGACCAGATGCGGCAGCACCGCCTCGAGGTGGAGGAGGAGGCCTCCCGGTTCCCCCGGCTCCGCGTGCTGTTCGGCGCGGAGCTCAACATCGGGGAGGACGGGAGCCTCGACTACGACCCCGAGTTCCGGGCCGAGACCTTCCAATGGTGTGTGGCGTCGGTCCACTCCCACTTCGACCTGCCCCAAGCCCGCCAAACCGAACGCCTCCTGACCGCCATCGCCGACCCCACGGTGTCTGCCATCGGACATCTCACCGGCCGCTACATAGGCCGCAGACCCGGCATCGAGATCGACGTGGACGCGGTGCTCGACGCCCTCCGGGACACCGGCACCGCCCTCGAGGTGAACGGGGCCTTGGATCGTCTCGACGCTCCCTCCGAGGTCGTCCGGCGGGCCGTCGCCCGGGGGGTGGACCTGGTGATCTCGACCGACGCCCACCACACCTCGGAACTGGACCGGATGAGGTTCGGGGTGCTCAACGCCCAGCGGGGATGGGCCACGCCCGACCGAGTGGTCAACACCAGACCCTGGGACGAGTTCTCGGCATGGTTGGGACTCTGATTCTCCTCCTGGCCATGGCCGGCGGGACAGACTGCCCCGAACAGCCTCTCCTGGCGGTGATCACCTCCCCCGACACCCCCCGGGTGGTCGAATACCGGGTGGTGGCCGCCAACCCCTTCCCGTGGGGCAGATCCGCGGCGGTGACCACCCGGGTGTGGGGTCCGGGGGTGGTGGAACGGTGGGTGGTCAGCCAGCGACGGTCGGCCGACGACTGCGACCAAGTCCCGGCTGCTCCCGCGGGCAGCTACTTCTACCGGGCAGCTGGGCGGGTCGGCTGGGTGTCCGACGATCCCATCTCCGGCGTGGAGGAGGTCGCCATCCAGACCCGGTTCGGGCGGCCGGTGGTGCATCCGGTGGGAACCGCCGACCTGGTGCTGGCCTATGTACGGGTGTTCCCCGCCTGGTGGGCTGTGGGGTTCGGAGTCGCGGTCGGACTGTGGGTCAAGCGTCGGTCCGACCGATGAGCCCCGGCTGCGACGACGTATACTCCCCTCCCCGGTTCCTGACTCGGGAGAGAAACCGTCATGTCGACCACTGTGTTGTCGATCGCGCTCATCGCAGGTGCGGCCGCCCTCGTGTTGGCCGTCGTGTACGCCAGGATGGTGCTGGCCGCACCCCAGGGAAACGAGAGGATGGTGGAGATCGCCTCCGCCATCCGGGAGGGCGCCATGGCCTTCCTACGCCGCGAATACACCTGGGTGTCGGTGTTCGTGGTGGTCATGGCCGTCCTCATCTTCGCGTTCCTCGACTGGGGCCGCCCCTGGGGTGCGTTGGCCTACGTCTTCGGGGCGTCGCTGTCGGGGGCGGCCGGGTTCGTGGGTATGCGGATCGCCACCGCGGCCAACGCCCGCACCACCGAAGCCGCCCGTCAGGGCGGGGTCGCGGCGGCCCTTCCGGTGGCCTTCCGCGGCGGAGCGGTGATGGGATTCACCGTCGCCGGATTCGGCCTGCTGGGGGTGGGTCTCGGATATCTGTTGTTCAACCGCCTGCTGGCCGACCCGGACTGGGCCGACATCCTCGCCGCCATCGGCCTCGGCGGGTCGTCCATCGCCCTGTTCGCCCGGGTGGGAGGCGGCATCTACACCAAGGCCGCCGACGTCGGGGCAGACCTGGTGGGCAAGGTCGAGGCCGGGATCCCCGAGGACGATCCCCGCAACCCGGCGGTGATCGCCGACAACGTGGGCGACAACGTCGGTGACGTGGCGGGCATGGGAGCCGACCTGTTCGAGTCCTATGTGGGAGCCCTGGTGGCGCCCATCGCCTACGCGGCCTTCGTCTTCTCCGGATCCGGCTTCCAGGCCCAGGCCATCGTCTTCCCGTTGGCGGTGGCCGCGGTCGGGATGTTGGCCTCCATCCTCGGTTCGTTCCTGGTCCGGGCCCGGGACGAAGCCCATTTGGCCGCGGCCCTCCACCGGGGCACCAACGTGGCGTTGATCGTCACCGCTCTCGGCGTGTTGGGCCTGGTCTACTGGATCTTCGGCGGCGTAGCCGAGAACCCGGTGGGCCTGTGGTTGGCGGTGCTGGCCGGTCTCCTGGCCGGGTGGCTGATCGGCCGCATCTCCGAGTGGTTCACCTCCGACGAGTACAAGACCGTCAAGGAGGTGGCCCGCCAAGCCCAGACCGGTCCGGCCACCGTGATCATCTCGGGGATCGCCGAGGGGATGCGCTCGGCGGCTTTCTCGGTGGCGGTGGTGGCGGCCGGTATCGGCGTCGCCTTCTTCGCCGGCGACTGGGCGCTGGGAGACGGTGGAGGTATCTACGGGGTGGCCATCGCCGCCATCGGGGTGCTGGCCACGCTGGGGATCACCGTCTCGGTCGACGCCTACGGTCCGATCGCCGACAACGCCGGGGGGATCGCCGAGATGGCCCACCTCCCGCCCGAGGTCCGTAAATCGACCGACGCTCTCGACAGCTTGGGTAACACCACCGCGGCGGTGGCCAAAGGGTTCGCGATCGGGTCGGCGGCGGTCACCGCCCTGGCTCTGTTCGCGGCTTTCATCCAGGCCGTCAACAACGCCGCGGCCGAGGCCGGCCTGGCTGCCCCCCTCGAAGCGATCGACGTGGCCCGCCCCCAGACCACCATCGGCCTGTTCCTCGGTGCGGCCTTCCCCTTCCTGTTCGCGGCGATGACCATGAATGCGGTGGGTCGGGCCGCCAACAAGATGATCGACGAGGTGCGTCGTCAGTTCCGGGAGATCGCCGGGTTGAAAGAGGGACGCCCCGACGCCCGGGCCGACTATGCCACCTGTGTGGACATCGCCACCCAGGGGGCACTCCGGGAGATGATCCTCCCCGGCGCCCTGGCCATCGCTCTGCCCCTGGTGGTGGGGATGATCGACGTGCAAGCCCTGGGCGGGTTCCTGGCGGGAGCGCTGGTGACCGGATTCCTGATCGCCATCTTCATGGCCAACGCCGGCGGCGCCTGGGACAACGCCAAGAAGTTCATCGAGGCCGGGGCGTTCGGCGGGAAGGGCTCCGACGAGCACAAGGCCGCGGTGATCGGGGACACGGTCGGCGACCCGTTCAAGGACACGTCGGGTCCGGCGATGAACATCGTGATCAAGGTGATGACCATCGTCTCGCTCATCTTCGCTTCGGTGTTCGTCTGAACCTCGTGTTGGACATCCCCCGATGACCGCCCCGCTGCGTATCACCCTGGTGAGGCACGCACAGTCGGAGGGCAACCTCGCCCAGGTGTGGCAGGGTCAGGGCGACTCGGGTCTCTCACCTGAAGGTGCCGAGCAGGCGAAACGGTTGGCCGACCGTCTGGCCGGTCGGCGGTTCGACCTGGTGGTTTCGTCGGATCTCACCCGGGCGGTCGACACCGCCCGGGCGGTGGCCGACCGGGTGGAGATCGATCCCGGCTGGCGGGAGATGGACATCGGCCGGTGGGAGGGAAAGACCTACCAGGAGGTGAGGAACCTCCACGGTGACCTTCTCGACGCCATACGGGCCGGAGAGGAGCTGGCTTTCGGGGAGGTCGGCGAGACCCTCCGCCGGTTCAGGGATCGGGTACTCGGCGCTCTGGGCGCCTTGGCGAACCGGGTGGGGGAGGGCGAGGTGCTGGTCGTCACCCACGGAGGGGTCATCGACGTGGTGGTCGGGTCGCTCCTCGGTCGCCGACCCGGCCGGAGGACGGTGTCGCTGGTGGAGAACACCTCCCTCACCGTGTTGGAGGGCTCTCCGGGTGACCTGCGGCTGAGCCGCTTCAACGACGCCACCCACCTCGACCTCGCCGACGCCTCCCGGCCGGTGGTGGCCTTCGTGAGGCACGGGGTCACCTCCGCCAACAAGGAGCTCCGGATCCAGGGTCAGTCCTGTTGGGGTCTGGACGACGAGGGGCGGCGGCAGGCCGCGGCCCTGGCCGCCTGGTACGGCCCGGTGGCCCGGGTGGTCTCCTCTCCGCTACCCCGGGCGTTGGAGACGGCGTCGGCGTTCGGTAGACCGGTCGAGGTCGACGACGACCTCAAGGAGATGGGGTTCGGTGACTGGGAGGGCCTCACCTTCGAGGACCTCCGGGACGATCCTCTGGCGAGGCGGATCTACCGAGACGGCGAGGACCTGCCTCGGGGCGGTTCGGGAGAGTCGTTCGGTCAGCTGGTCGAGCGGCTGGGACGGTTCCTCGACCGTTTCCGCCCCGACCCGAAGACGGTCGTGGTGTCCCACGGAGCGGCCATCAGGGCGGTGGTGTCCGTTGTGGCCGGCAACCCGGAGGCCTGGCGTCGTCTGGCCACCCCGCCCAACACGTCGATCAGCCACCTGGTGTGGGACGACGAGGGTCCCACGTTGGTGGACTACGGGCTGGTCCCCCACCTGGAACCTTGAGCGGCGACCCGATGGGACCTGCCGGCTACTCGTCCCGTCGCTACGCGCTGCTCAACCGTTGGGATCCCCGCCACCTGACCCGGGTGGTGGCTCACCTGCGGCCAGTCGCCGGGGAGCGGATCCTCGAAGTGGGATGCGGGCGGGGTCACCTCACCAAACGTCTGAACGATCTGGGGGTCGAAGCGGTGGGGATCGACGTGAACCCGCACGCCGCCCTGCACGCCGTCACCCGGAGGGTGGTGACCTGCCGGGCGGAGGCGCTTCCGTTCGCCGAGGGGGTGTTCGACGGGGTGGTGTCGGTCCACGCCCTCGAGCACATCCCCCAGCTCGGGGAGGCGCTCGACGAGATCGACCGGGTACTTCGACCGGGCGGCAGGGCCGTGTTCATCTACCCGGCGGAACCGATAAAGGGCATCTGGGCGGTGCCCACCGCGGTGATCCTCCACCGCAACCCCTTCAAGGCGACCACCGTCCACTGCCAGTGGTTGTGGCCGTCCCGGATGAGGAGGCTGGTAGAGCCCCTCGGCTGGAAGGAAACCCACCACGAGTTCAACCTCCTCTCCAGCCCGCAGTTCGTGTCGGTGTTCGCCAAACCCTGAATTCCGCGGTTTCCCGGAGCCGGGCGACGATACTGCCAGGGGCCGATCCGAGGAGAGGCATGTCGCCCAAGACCTATGTGCTCGACACCTGCGTCCTGCTGGCCGACCCCGAGTCGTTGTTCCGTTTCGAGGAGCACTCGGTGGTGCTTCCCCTGGTGGTGGTCGAGGAGCTGGACCGGCAGAAAGGTCGGCTCGACGAGGTCGGGGCCAACGCCCGCCGAGCCATAAGGCTGCTCGAGGAGCTGGGCGCATCCCGGCAGGGGGGTCTCCGCAACCCGGTGGCCCTACCCTCGGGCGGCACCCTTCGCATCGAAGTCAACGGTGTGTCCCATCCCGGCCTTCCCCCGGTGTTCCGTCCCGACACCGCCGACCACCGGATCCTCGCTACCTGCCTCTCCCTGGCCGACGGCGGGATCCGACCGATCCTCGTCACCAAGGACGCCAGTCTCCGGATCAAGGGAGCCCAACTCGGGGTGGACACCGAGGACTACCGGGCCGACACCGTCACCAGATCCGAACCGGTGTCCGGGGTGGTAGAGGTCGACACCTCCGACCGGGTGATCGACAGTCTCTACGAGGAGGGGAAGATCCCGCTCGAGGGTCTCCGGGCCGCGATCAACGACGTGGTGGTGCTCCGGTCGGGGCCCTCCCGGTCGGCGCTGGCTCGGGTGATCGAAACCGACCCCGAACCGACGGTGGAGCGGCTACCGAACCAGGTCAGGGCTTTCGGAGTGGAACCCAAGAACCTCCGGCAGACGGTCGCTCTCCACCATCTGCTCGACCCGACCGTCACCGCCGTCTCGCTGATGGGCACCGCAGGATCCGGCAAGACGTTCCTGGCGTTGGCCGCCGGGTTGGAACAGGTCCTGGAGCAGCGTCGATACCGGAAGGTGTCGGTCTACCGGCCGCTCGTCCCGGTGGGGAGGCAGGAGGTGGGTTACCTGCCGGGGGACCTCGACGAGAAGCTGGCCCCGTGGATGGCTGCGGTGTACGACAACCTCCACGCCCTGTTCACCGGACTGGCCAATCCCCGAACCGCGATAGAAGACCTGCTCGATCAGGGGGAGCTGGAGATGGCCTCGGTCACCTATCTGAGGGGTCGTTCCATCACCGGCGAGTTCGTGATCATCGACGAGGCCCAGAACCTGGAGCTGTCCACCCTGAAGGTGATCCTCACCAGGATCGGTCGGGACTCGAAGGTGGTGTTCTGTGGCGACCTCAGCCAGGTAGACAACCCCTACGTGTCGCCTTACGGAGGGATGGCCACCCTGATCGAAAGGTTCCGAGGCTCACCCCTGTTCGGCCACGTGACCCTCGACCGGTCGATCCGCAGTCCCCTCGCAGAGATGGCAGCCCGGGTCCTGTGACTCAGGTCCGTACCCGACCGGGTCGGACGATCAGGCCTGCCGTACCCGCCATCACCCCCGCCACTGCGGCGCCGACCAGGAACGCCGTCCGGGTTCCGTAGGCACCCATCAAGGCTCCCGCGGTCAGGGGACCGATCGTCTGACCCGCCCGGGCCGCCGCCACGAACGACGCCATCAGGCTGCCCCTCTCTTCGGTTCGTCCCGTCGACACGACCGCGTCTTGGATGGTGGGGATCAACGCCCCTTCGGCCATCCCCGCCACCAGCACGGCCGGCACCAGGGTTCCCAGTCCCGCGGAGAGGCCGAGCCCCAGGTAACCGACGGCGAAGCCGGCGGTTCCCAGTCCGAGGAGCCGGGCCCGTCCCAGCCGGGGAACCAACCGACCGAGGTTGACCGACACCGCAAAGGTGGCCAGGGCGGGCAGACCCAGCAGGATGCCTCTCCTCTCGGCGGGGATCCCCAACCCCCGGTCGAGGTGCACGGGCAGGACGGTGAGCAGCATGGCGAAGATCAGGGCGAAACTGAGGAACGACAGGCCGAGCAGCAGGGCCATACGGCGGCTCCTCAACGCTTCCCAGATCCCCCTCAGCTGGCCCGGCACCGACCCGACGTGGGGTCTGGGAACCTCGGTCAGCCCCAGATGGACCGCCGCTGCGACGACCAGGGCCACCGGATACACCGCGAAGGGGGCCCGCCATCCGAACATGCCGGTGAGAACACCTCCCAACGTGGGGAGGAGCGCCAGCCCGGCGGTGAGCACCCCCGCGTTGTAGCCGATCATCCGGGACCTGTCGGGGGCCGTCCAGTGGTCGCCGATGACCACCACAGCCAGGTTGATGAGCCCGGCCGACCCGGCCCCCTGGAAGAAGCGGAGGGTGACGAGCCACGCCAGGTTTGGTGCCACCAGGCCGGCGCCCCCCGCCACCCCGAACACCACCAGACAAGGGACCAACACCCGTCGACGTCCATACCGGTCGGCGAGCAGCCCGATGATGGGAGCCAGGAAGATCCCAGGCAGGGTGGCCGCCGCCACCAGCGGACCCGCCGCGGCGTCGTCCGTCCCCGAAAGCGTCGAGGATCTCGGGGATGGCGGGGGCGATCACGGTGTTGGCGGTGATCCCGATCAGGGTGATCGAGAAGATCAGGAGTGGTCGGGGTCGTCGCACGGGCGCAGTTCACCACATCCCCGGGGCGTCTCGTCTGTGGTAGGAACGGGATGTGCCCGCCAACGTGACCCCCGAGTACAAGGCCGCCGAAGCCGCCTACCGGGCCGCACGGGACCCCCCACGACCGGTTGGAGGCCCTCAGGGAGATGCTGAGGACCATCCCCAAGCACAAGGGCACCGAGCATCTCCAGGCCGACATCAAATCCAGGATCAAGGAGCTGACCGAGGAGCTGGCCACCCGGCGGGGCGGCGTCAGGACCGGTCCCCCCACCGTCATCCGCCCGGAGGGGGCTGCGCAGGTCGCTCTGGTAGGTCCTCCCAACTCCGGCAAGTCTGCGCTCCACTCCCGGCTCACCGGCTCCCGGGCGGCGGTAGAGCCCTATCCCTTCGCGACCCAGTTCCCGAACCCGGGCATGCTTCCCTACGAGGACGTCCACATCCAGCTCGTCGACCTCCCCTCGGTGGCCGTAGAGCACCCCATCGGTTGGATCGGCAACGCCCTGTCACCCGCCGACGGGGCTCTGCTGGTGGTGGACCTCACCGCCCCGGACTGCGTCGAACGCACGGTCGATCTGCACCGGATACTGGCCGACAAGAAGGTGGTGCTCATCCCAACCTGGCCTGCCCAAGGTGCGACCGAGATCGAAGAGGACCCCTTCGTCAAGGTGCTCCCCGCCGCCCTGGTGGTCAACAAGGTCGATCTGTTGGACGACCCCGAGGCGGAGATAGCCGCCTTCCGTGAACTCACCGGTTACCGGTACCCGACTCTCACGGTGTCGGCGGAGACGGGTGAGGGCTTGGACCGGATAGGACGGTTCCTCTTCGACGAGCTGGGGATCGTCCGGGTCTACACCAAGGCTCCAGGCCGCCCCCCCTCTATGGAACGCCCCTTCACGGTCCGGAAGGGCCAGACCGTCTTGGACGTGGCTCGCCTGGTCCACAAGGAACTGGCGGAACGCTTTGCGTATGCGCGGCTGTGGGGCTCGGGTGGACACCAGGGCCAGCAGGTGGGACGGGACTACGTCGTCGCCGACGGGGACGTAATCGAGCTGCACGCCGACTGACGTACGATTGGCGGTGTGGTCGCCCCGTCGGCTGGTTGCGTTGCTGCTGATGGTGGCCTGCATACCCGCCGAGGCACCGTCGGTCGTCGTGGAGGAGTCCGACATGAGGCTCGAATCCCCCGTCTTCGCCGAAGGTCAACCGATTCCTCGCCGCTACACCTGTGACGGTGAGGATGTCTCCCCGCCGTTGATCATCTCCGATCCGCCCGAGGGAACCAGCCACTTCGTTCTGATCATGGACGACCCCGACGCTCCCCGGGGCACTTGGGATCATTGGGTGGTGTACGACATCCCCGGCGAGGTGGGGGAGATCCCCGAAGGGACCTCCCCGGGTGTCGAGGGCCGGAATTCGTGGGGGCGGCTGGGTTACGGCGGACCTTGTCCCCCTTCGGGAACTCACCGCTACGTGTTCAGGGTCCTCGCTCTGGACGGTCCCCTGGAGCTGGGGGAGGGAGCGACCAAGGAGCAGGTGCTCTCGGCGGCGGCCGGGAAGATCCTGGCGGAGGCCACCCTGACCGGAACCTACCGGCGATGAGGGTGGTGCCCCTCACCCGGCCGGGTGACCTCGGCTCCTTGCGCGAAGTCGAACTGGACGACCCCCGGCCCGGGCCGGGGGAGGTGCTGATCGAGGTCGAAGCGTGCGCGGTGTGCCGCACCGACCTGCAGCTCTGTGCCGGCGATCTCCCACCCCGCAGACTCCCGGTGGTGCCCGGACATCAGGCCGTCGGTCGGGTCACCGAGGTGGGGCCCGACAGCCAGGGTGTGACGGTGGGGACCCGGGTCGGGGTGTTCTGGTTGGCGGGTGCCTGCCGCACCTGCCGGTTCTGCTCCACCGGCAGGGAGAACCTGTGTGTCGCCGCCGAGTTCACCGGCTGGGACCGCGACGGCGGGTTCGCCACCCGTCTCGTGGCCCGCGCCGACTACGTGGTTCCGATGGGACCGGGAGACCCGACGGAGCTGGCGCCCCTCCTCTGTGGCGGGGTGATCGGCTACCGGGCGTTCCGGCGGTGCGGGGTCGAGCCGGGAGGGAGTCTGGGTCTCTACGGGTTCGGAGCGTCCGCCGACCTGGTCCTGCAGCTCGCGGTGGGTTGGGGCTGCGACGTCTACGTGGTGACCCGTTCCGAGCAGGGTCGGGCCCGAGCCCTCGAGCTGGGAGCCGCCTGGGTGGGGAGCCCCGGGGAGACACCCCCGGTGCCCCTCGACGGGGCCATCACCTTCGCCCCGGTCGGCCGGGTGGTGGTCGAGGCGCTGGGCCACGTCGACCGGGGCGCCACCGTGGTGATCAACGCCATCCACCTCGACGGGATCCCGTCCTTCGACTACGGACTCCTCTGGTGGGAGCGCAGCCTGGCCTCAGTCGCCAACGTGACCCGGCGGGACGCCGCCGAATTCCTCGCCTTGGCGTCCCGGACCGGCATCCGCACCCACCCTCGCCCCTACCCCCTGGCCGAAGCCTCGCAGGCCCTGGTCGACCTCGACCGGGGACGGCTCGACGGAACCGCGGTGCTGGTCCCCTAGGTCACCACCGCCGACCGGTGCAGCCGGAACGACTCCTGGGAGCTTCGGTCGTCGTCGACGAAGGAAAGGAACTGGCGGGCCAGCTCGGTGAACGCCGACGATTCGGTCCTGGCCACCTCCCTCAGGGAGAACGAGGGAATGTGGCTCCTCCACCGCCAGAGCTGATAGAAGTCGCAGCGTTCCTCGGGTGCCCACACCGGGGTGTAGGTGCCCAGATACTCCAGATGCTCCGGCGCGTGGCGGGCGAGCTCCTCCTCGTGTTCCCGAAGCCAAGTCAGGAACTCGGGTTTCCGATCCTCCTTGACGAAGAAACCCCACTCGTAGACGAGAGCCACGATCAGTCCACGGCTATGGCGTTCACCGCCCAACCGACGACCGACACCACGATCGCCCCGAAGAACGCCGGCCAGAATCCGCTGGTGCTCAACCCCAGGTCGAGCGCACCGGAGATCCAGATCACGATCAGGAACGCCACCGCGTTCAACACCAGGCTGAACAACCCCAGGGTGACGATCAGCAGAGGCAGCGACAGGAAGGTGAGGATCGGCCGGATGAACGCGTTCACCAGCCCGAACACCAGCGCTATGGCGGCGAGGGCCCACACCGAACCTTCGAACTCGAGACCCGGGACGATCTGGACCGCCACCCACAGGGCGAACATGGTCGACCCGAGACGGATGAGGAAGCTCATGGGCGCCCAGGCTAGGCCATCCAACGTCGGGTTGGCGACTGGACACGTCGCCGTCGAGGATCGAGAATCCCGCCCATGCCGGAACCCGCCGATCTCCTCGCCGCCGACCGCTACGCCGCCCACCTCGGAGCCGAGCTCGACGAGGTATCCGAGGAGCAGGTGGTGGTCGCGCTCCGGTTGGAGGAGCGTCATCTCGATCAGGATGGCCAGGTGGCGCCCGAGGTGCTGTTCGGGCTGGCCGACTGCGCGATGAGTCTGATCTCCAACCGTCTCCGCACCGCGATGGCGGTGGCCGCCCACCTGTCGACCACCACAGGATGTCCGGTAGGTACCCGTCTGGTGGCGACGGCCCGACCCGGTATGCGGGAGGGGCCCCGCACCGTGTGGCGGATCGACGTGACCGGCCCAGACGGCTTGGTGGCCGTCTTCACCGGTACCACCCTGGAGTTGGGATGAAGGTCGAGACCCATCTTCCGCTGGGAAAGGTCGACCCCGGGATCCGTCCCTCCGACCGGCCTCTGGCGGTCGACCGGGTCCCCGAGGACGCCCGGCTGGTCGAGGAGCTGGGCTACGACGGTCTGGTGCTCACCGAGACCAAGGAGGACCCGTTCGTGGTGTTGGCGATGGCGGCCGCCTCCACCGAACGGATCCGGCTCACCACCGGAGTCGCCATCGCTTTCCCCCGCAGCCCCACCGTCACCGCCATGACCGCGTGGACCTTGCAACGGGGTTCCCGGGGGAGGTTCGTCCTCGGGTTGGGAACCCAGGTGAAGGGACACATCGAACGTCGGTACGGGCTCCGGTGGTCGGCTCCCGGCCCCTGGATGGAGGAGTACGTGAGGGCGGTGCGAGCCGTCTGGGAAACCTGGCAGAACCGAACCCCCCTCGACTTCCACGGCCGGCACTACCACCTGACCCTGATGAACCCCCTGTTCGACCCGGGTCCGATCGAGTACCCCCACATCCCCATCCACCTGGCCGCGGTCAACCCCTACATGGCCCGGGTGGCGGGGCGGGTGGCCGACGGGGTCCGTCCCCACCCGATCTGCACTCGCCGCTACCTGGAGGAGGTGCTGTCGCCCGCGGTGGCCGACGGCGCCCGCGAGGCGGGTCGATCCCCCTCCCAGATCGAGATGGTGGCCAGCCCCCTGATCGCCACCGGGCCGGACACCGAGGCGGTGGCTCGGGCGGTGCGGGACGTGCGGGCCCGGATCTCCTTCTACGCCTCCACCCGCACCTACCGGAGGGTCTTCGACCTGCACGGCTGGGGGGAGGTGGCGGAACGCCTGTCGGTGCTGTCCCGGGAGCAGCGATGGGATGAGATGGAGCCGCTCGTCACCGACGAGATGGTGGAGACCATCGCGGTGGTGGGAGCCTACGACGAGATCGCCTCCAAGGTGCGGGACCGTTACCTGGGGGTGTGCACCGGGGTGGAGTTCTCCATCCCGGTGGAGGGACCCGACGACGCCGAACGGCTGGCCGACATGGTGAGGACGATCGGTCAGGCGTCGGGCAGCGCCTCGTAGATCTCCTTGCAGGTGGGACACACCGAGGGGCGGGCCGGTGGTGTTCGAGGGGAGGGCCCTGACGGGAAGGTGTGTATCATGACCACATGAGACGCATACAGATCCACTTGGAGGAGGATGTCGACGACGCCCTGGCCGCCGAGGCTGCTCGCCGTGGAATCTCAAAAGCCGCGTTGATCCGAGAGCTGGTACGTCAGGCCTTTCCGGGTCCCAGTCGCGACCCCGTGGAAGCGGTGATCGGCGCCGGCGACGGGGAACCGGTGGATGACATCGACCGTGTTCTGTACGGATGAGAGTTCGGTTCGCCGACACCAGCTTCTGGTTCGGCTTGCACATTGCCTCTGATCGACGGCACGAACCGGCGGTCGAGCTCTGGAGGGAGGGAGGGCGAATCGTAACGACCGACCTGGTGCTGGGAGAGACCTGGACCCTGCTCCGGGTGCGGGGGACCAGCCACGACCGAGTGGTGGAACTCATCGACGCGGTGCGGGCCTCTCCCCGAATCGAGGTCGTCCACGTGGATGCCGGAGTGGTCGAGGAGGCGTGGGCCTGGCTGAGAACCCGGGGCGAGCGGGTCTACTCCTTCGTGGACGCCACCAGCTTCGTGGTGATGCGTCGCCGACGTCTGGTCGAGGCGCTGTGTTTCGACGGGGATTTCGCGGCTGCCGGCTTCGTCGAGGTGCGGCCCTGACACGGCGGGTGTACTACATCCTCATCGTGGCTTGTTCCAACGCCGCTACAGGGGATGAGGAGGTCAGACGGCCCTGTTGGTGAGACGATCGGTCAGGCGTCGGGCAGCGCCTCGTAGATCTCCTTGCAGGTGGGACACACCGGGTAGCGGCTGGGGTCCCGGTTGGGGATCCACTTCTTGCCGCACAGCGCGACCACCGGCACCCCCTCCACGTTGGCCCGCACGATGTCTTCCTTCCTGACGTAGTGCGCGAACCGGTCGTGGTCGCCCTGGCCGGTGTCGGGGCGGATCTGGGGTCTGGTGACGGTGTCGGTCACGCCCACGATTCTGCCAACCGTGGCGGGTGAACGGCAAGCCGGGTTGGCATCATTGGGGCCATGCTGACCGAAGGCACGAAGCTCCCCGACTTCGGCAGCCGTCGACCAGCACGGCCGCAGAGGTCACCAGCCGGGCCCTGGCCGGGCCGGTGGACGGTGCTGTGGTGGTTCGTGAAGGCCGACACCCCGGGTTGAACGGTGGAGGGTGAGGGGTTCCGGGACAGAACCCCCGAGTTCGCCCGGCGGGGCGTGGACCTGTACGGCATCTCCTACGACACGCCCGGAGGAGAACCGGGCGTGGGCCGAGAAGATGGGATTCACCTTTCCCCTCCTCTGCGATCCCGACCGACGTGTCGGGGCGCTGCTGGGGGTGGACCGCGAGCCAGGCGACCGGTTCTACGGCGTTCCTCGACGCGTCACGTTCGTGATCGACCCGGAGCTGACCATCCGCAAGGTGTACGAGGTGGCGAGGGACGAGATCGCCTCCCATCCCGAACAGGTCCTGGCCGACCTGGACCTACTGCTCGACCGCTGACAGGATCAGACTCTGGGTGGCACGGCCGATCGGGCCGTCGACGTCGAACAGCTCGGCGTCGGCCACCCCGATCCCGTCGCCGTGCCAGTGCGAAACCGATCGGGAGCCGAACCAGTCGCCGGTGGGTGGACGGTGACAGAACACGGTGAGGTCCGGGTTGATGAAGCTGAACCTCGACACCGGGGCGTTGAAGCTGATCCCGTTCCCCGAGTCGGCCAACGGGCATATCCGCTGGAAGGGGGAGGGTTCCTCGTCGGGGAGGATGGGAACCAGCGTCCTCACCCACACGGTGGTCGGTCCCCCCGCCCCGTCGGGGGTAGACGGGTCGTAGCGGCACTCCACCGATGCGGTGAATCCCACCAGGCCGTGAGCGGTCTCCCTGATGGGGAACGGCCCCGGGACCGACACCGAGAAGTCCGGAGCGGGCAGTTCGGGGCTCGGCACCGGGCCTACCTCCGCTTCCCGGATGTGGAGACCCGACAGGCGGGCGTAGAGGTGGCGGTCGTCGAACAGCTCCGCCCGGGAGTAGGCCACCGAACGTCCGGGGCGTCGAACGGCGGCCTGGACCCGGAAGCCGGCCATGGGTATCGGCCGATAGAACTCCACCGTTATCCGGACCAGGCGTTGTGCCAACCCGAGACTCTCGACCGCCCGCACCATCAGGGCGGTGGGTGGCCCTGCATGGCAGGAGTCGGCGTCCCAAGGTCCGCGGGTGTAGGCGGTGGGCTGGAACCAGATGCCGTCCCTGGTCGTGAAGTAGGCGTCGGCCATGCCGAAAGCATACGGCCGCCGCCCGGGCCGGACCCGATAGCCTGGGGCCCGAGGAGGTGGTCGTTGGCCGAAGTGCTGGGTTTCGGTGGCTACGTGCCCGAGAAGGTGATGAGCAACGAGGATTGGGCTCGACTGGTGGACACCAGCGACGAGTGGATCACCCAGCGGACCGGGATCAAACGTCGCCGGTTCGCCGCCGACCACGAAGCCACCGCCGACCTGGCCGAGGCGGCCTGTCGGGAGGCGCTCGAGGACGCCGGGCTGGAACCCGAGGACGTCGACGAGTTGGTCGTCGCCACCGACACCCCTGAGGTCTACACCCCGGACACCGCGGCGTTCCTCCAGCACCGCATGGGGATGCGGGAGATCCCCGCCTACGACCTCGGGGGGAGCGGATGCGCCGGGTTCGTCCAGGCCCTCGACGTGGCCCGGGCCCGGATCGCCTACCGGCCCCGGCGGGTGCTGGTGGTGGGGGTCGAGCTGATCTCCCGCCTGATCTCCTGGGAGGACCGGTCTACCTGTGTGCTGTTCGGCGACGGGGCCGGCGCGGTGCTGCTCGGCCCGGAAGGCGGTAGGGCTCGCATTCTCGAGGTCGTCACCGGAACCGACGGGTCGAAGGCCGACATCCTCGGGCTCCTCACCGGCGGAACCCGCCGCCCGTTCACCCTGGAAGCCGCCCGTAGAGGCGACCACCGTCACCTCACGATGGATGGGGGAGAGGTGTTCCGTGAGGCGGTGCGACGGATGTCGTCGGCGGTGGAGGAGCTGCTCGGGTCGATCGGCCGGAGCATCGGCGACGTGGCGTTGGTGATCCCCCACCAGGCCAACGCCCGGATCATCGACGTGGTGGGACGGAAGCTCGGCACCGGCCGGGTCTACGTGAACCTGACCGAGTACGGCAACACCGGGTCGGCGTCGGTGCCGCTGGCCCTTTGGGAAGCCCAGGCGACCGGGCGGATCCGCCCCGGCGACCTGGTGGTCCTCACCGCGTTCGGGGCGGGTTTCCACTGGGGAGCCGCCGCCCTCCCGTTCTGAGCGGTCAATCGGCGGCCTCGTGTCCGATCATGCGCCGGACACGAACCACGTCTCCGGCCCATCGACAGGCTTTGCACCACACGTGGTACATCCTTCGGTCGGCCTCCCAGTACTCGACGACGATCCCCCCCGGACCGTCCAGCGAGAAACCACACGCCGGGCAGTGGTGGGGCATGTCGTCCAGGTGCCGGATCCGGTCGGGATCCCACCAATGTGGACCCCCGAGACGCCGATCCCTCACGGGGATCGGCGTCTCCACGTGGTTCGCGACCCGGGGTGGGCGGGGGATCATGAGGTCTCGGTCTGACCGGGAAGCTCCCCACGGGCCGCTGCGGCGTCGATGTGGAGCTTGCGGAGGGTGTCCAGCGCCGGCGAGTACCGGCTCGAACCCATGTCCAGCCACTGGAGGGCGAAGTCCACGCCCGCTCCGAACTTGTTCTTCTCACAGGGAAGGGCGATCCGGTCGTGGGGCTCTCGGGTGAAGCCGACGGTCGGGTCCTTCCCCTCCTCCACCAAGGCCATCTGCTCCCGGAACATGCGTCGCAGCATGATCACTCCTGCGTCCGACTTCCCGATGTGCTCGGCCGTCCGGTCGGTGATGTCGCCCTGGGTCACCCACGCCATGATGTCCTGGCCTTCGACGTAGTCGACGATGAAGTTCCCCTGCTCGTCGATCCACTTGTACTCGTAGTCGACCGGGTAGATCTGCTCCGGATACTCGTCGAGGCCGTCGGGATGGTGGTTCGAGTAGAACAGGGCCCACGTGTGGGTGTCGTCGATCGGGACCCGGATCTGCATCTGATCGATCCCGCCGCCCCCCACCCGCATGCAGTAGGGGAACACCAAGGGGTGGCCGACCGCCCAGTCGTCGTCGGCTTCGGTCTGACCCTCGAGCAGACGCCGCTTGATGATGCCCCACTCGAACGGATCGAACCCGATCTTCACGTGCTTCTTCTGGAAGGAGGGCGGGGCGAGGAACCCCTTTTGGGAGGCGAGGAACTGGAAGTAGCGGCCGTGCAACCACTCCACGTGGTGGGGATCCACCGAGTTCTCCATGATCTGCAGCCAGTTGCAAGGCAGCACCGAATGGCCCACGTCCTTGAAACCCGGGTCCACGTACACGTCGAACCTAGGAAGCTCCGGAGCGGGTTCGGGGCCGATGTACACCCAAACCATTCCGCCCAACGCCTGCGCCTTACCGGCGAACGCCTTCACGTTGTCCTTGAACGCCGAGTGTTCGGGCTCGGCGGGCTGCTCCAGGCAGGTCCCCTCACAGCTGAACAACCAGCCGTGATAGCCGCAGCGAATCCCTTCCTCCTCCACCACCCCGTAGACCAGGGAGGCGTGCCGGTGAGGGCAGCGTTCCTGGATGATGGCGTAGCCGCCCTGAGGGGTCTTCCACAACGCGAAGTCCTCGCCGAGAAGCCGGACCTTCTTGATCGGCCACTCGTCCAACTCGCGCTGGAATGCCACCGGATACCAGTAGCGCCGGAGCAGCTCACCCATCGGGGTCCCGGGTCCGACCCTGGTCAGCGCCTCGTTCCTCTCCTTGGACAGCATGGTTCCTCCTCAGGTCTCCTTTAGCTTGATCGGTCGGGAGATGGTCATGAGTATCCGGTCCATCACGGTCGACCCCGGAGGAGCGATCGGCTCTCTCCGCTTATGGGACCACACCGTCTCAGGCCGGGTCTGCAACAGGTAGAGGTCGCGGCGATCCGGCTCGCCCGGTCCGTACGCCCACTCCACGTCCTGGGGTCCGCCGAGGGCCCGTTCGATTCGCACTCCGAGCTCGGCGATTGCACGCACCTCCGAGTCGGTGAGGGCCGGTTGGTCCCGCCTTTCCTCCTCGACAGGGAGCTTCTCCACGCCGCCCGTCCCAGGGTCGAAGCGGAACTCCTCGAGTTTCGACGCGACCGTCTTGGATCGCAGCTCCCCGGTCACCTTGTCGACAAAGTAGCGGGTCGGGGGTGATCTCACCGTTCACCACCCCGACGCCCAACCCATGACAGGCCTCTATCGAGACCTGGGATGGATCCCCGGTCACCGGATCCAGGGTGATCATCACGCCGGCGGCGGTGGCTGGCACCATCTGCTGGACGACCACACCCATTCCCAGGTGATCGGCCGGTCTGCCCAGATGCGATCGGTAAGCGATCGCCTGGGGGGTGAACAGACTGGCCCAACATCCCACCACGTGGTCGACCACCCGGTCTGCGCCCATCACCCACAGGAAGGTCTCCTGCTGGCCGGCGAACGAGGGCGTCGGCCATGTCCTCCAGGGTGGCGCTCGACCGCACCGCCACCGGCAGGTCCTCGGCCCCGCACCGGTCGCAGAGCGTCGGTACGCCTGCCGGATCGCCCGCTCCACGTCGGCCGGGATGGGCGGCGGAAGCTTCGGCGATCTTCTCCGAGGCGATCCGGTATCCGTCGGGGTCCCGGGCCCGGGAGAGGTGATCCTCGATCACCTCTCCCAGGCCGGCCCGAGTGAGGAAGTCCCGGTAGGCGGCCAGACCGACGGCGAATCCCGGCGGCACGGGCAAGTGGAGGCGGCAGAGTCGTCCCAGACCGACGGCCTTGCCTCCGACCTCCTCCGGCGAGTCGAGGTCGGCGCAGTCGGCCAGCCAGCGGACGTACCGGTACCCGTCTCCCATCTGTCAGCCTCCGGCCCGTTCCAGGATCGTCACCTTGCCGGTGTTGCCGTCCACCCGCACCAGGTCGCCGGTCTTGATCAGCTTGGTCGCCCGGCCGGTGCCCACCACCGCCGGCAGCCCGTACTCCCGGCTGACGATCGCGGCATGGCTCATGATCCCTCCGATGTCGGACACCGCCGCGGCGATCGTTCCGAACACCGGCCCCCAAGCGGGTGCGGTGATCGGGCAGACCAGGATCTCCCCCGGCTGGACCTCGCTCAGCTCCGACGCCGAGAAGAGGACCCTCGCCCGTCCCTCCGCCACGCCGGGTGACCCGGGCACCCCTTCGATGGCGTCGCCGGTTTCGGTGCCTCCCTTCAGCCACGACTGAACCCGGTCGGTGGTGATGCCCCAGAGCATCACCGTGAACGGCTCGGTGATCTCATCGGGAACCGGGCCGAGAGCGGGGAGGGGTGCCCAAGCCCGCAACGCCTCCACGATGCGTTTCCGTTCGGCGACTTCCCGCTTCCAGTAGACCTGGCTGCGGTTGGGTGCCCCCGTCGCCCAGCCGGCCACCATGTCGTACAGGGCCTGACCCACCTCCCAGCGGTTCAGGTAGAACAGGTCCTCCCGGTCGTCGAGGACACCCCCCTCCACCAGCCGGTCCCCGAACTCCCGGATCTTGTTCCACCACAGGGTGTGGTGCCAGTTCTCCACATAGAAGTTGTGGTCCTCGATGTACGCGGCGACCGTCCGGGCCAACCCGACGTTCTCGTCGAAGGCTTTGCGGTCCTCGTCGGTCTGCAGCAGGTTCCTGTACTCCTCCAGCAGCCTCTCTCGGCGGGCCACCACCTCGTCCTGGGGACGGTCGATGTTCTCGCCGTTCTCGAGCTTCTCGATGTAGTTGACCAGCGCCGACCACGGCACCGTCATGTCGTCGATCCACGAGCGGTGATGGTGGTAGAAGCCCGCCCCGTTGGAGAAGTAGAACCAGGGGTCCTTGGCCTCTTCGAGGGCGGCCACCCATTCGGCCCCCTTGGGATGCTCCCTCAGCCTCTCGATGATCTCCTCGGGCGATCCTTCGCCCCGGACGAGGTCGACGATGTCGAGCTCGATGGCTTTCCGGGCCAGCTTCTTGATCTCGTCGTCCGGACGGAAGAACAATATGTCGGTCCCGGCGACCATCTGGGCGATGGTCTCGTCCTTGATCCCGGGGAACGCCTGCTTGCAGAACATGAACAGGTTCAGGTAGGCCGCGTACCCGAGGTTGAGCATCTCGAAGTGGTACTGCCACGCCACGAACATGTTCTCGATGGCCCGGTCGTACGCCTCGAGCAGGCGGTACCCGGAGCTCATGCCCCTGCCCTCGGTGACGACCTCCTCGTCTTCGAGCCGTCGGAGGTTGGGAACCTCGAGCTGTTTCAGCTCGTCGATCACCCCCTCCATCTTCTCCTTCCACTTCTCGAAGAGGGAGTCCCAGTTCTGGTAGTAGTGGCCGGCCCGCTGCATGAACAGCTCCGCCCTCTGGCCGACCCACTCTTCCTCGGTCACGGGAACCGGCGTTATGTACACGTATCCGTTGAGGATGCGCTGCTCGATCCCGTAGGCTGGCGGCACGGCGAAGATGCGCGAGTTGTACTGGCCGAGAGCGACCCGCCAGCATTCGTGGGTGATCGTGTCGAACGGGAACTCGACCTCCGGGTGGTGCATGCCGTCCTGGAACCAGAGGACCGAGTCCTCGTACTGCCGGTTGTCCTCCGAGAACAACAGGTAGTACGGATACATCCGCTCCCACCCTTCGGCTCCCGCCGGGGTCTCCACCTCGAACGGGCTGGGGAATCGATCAGCGCTCATCTGCCCCTCCTCCTCTCACGGCTGGTTCCTCTCCTCTGCGCCTGTCAGCGAGCTCGTCGCCGTCACCTCCTTTCGGATCACGTCCTCCCACGCCGGCAACTCATCCAGCGGCGGCACGTGGACTTCCTGGACGCGGTTGCGGTACGAGACCAGGGCTTCCTGTCCCCCCTCCATCAACTTGACCCGGACGTGTTCGGTGTTGTACGGCTCGCCCGGGTCGTAGCCGAACGCCCACACCGCGAAGGCCCGGATCGGCCCCGAATGTGAGGTGATCACCAACCTGGCACCCGGGTGGGCCTCGGCGAGCTGGCGAAGCCCCTTCCAGAATCTGCGTACGCAGAACGAAGGTGGTTCGAAGTGGAGGAGCGGCACGGTGAGCCAGAACTGGATGGGGTCGGCTCCCCCCTGCTGGGTTCTCCAGAACCGGTCCATCTCCACCAACCACATGGGGCGGTCGCCGAGGGCCATCCGTTCGAACTTCTCGAGGACGGCGTAGTAGCGCCGGAACGCCGCGGTGGGGTCCCTCAGACCGTCGGGTGTGGCCACCTGGAAGTTGCGGAACTCGGGCATCGCCCGGGGATCGAGCACTTCGACGTTTTTCTCGAACATCACGATGCCGTCGAGTAGGCCCCTGTGCAGGTTCTCGGCGGTTTCCCGGGCCCGGTTGGTATCGGCGTGGACCACGGCGATCGTCTCCCCCGATCTGACCCGCTTCGCCAGGTTGTGGCCGTAGGTGTGGGACTGCCACACCCCGAGGGGGGTGAGGCCCGACTCGGTGGAGTAGCCCTGGGTTTCGGCGTGTCTCACCAGGTAGATCTCGTTGACTATCCGTGGTCTGGCTTCGGGAGGCGCCGAGATCTCCTTGTTGAGGTTGTCCTCGCTGAGAGCCTGCTGGATGCCGTGTGGGGCTCTCTGCCACAGGGGTGTCGCCTCGGTGCGGGCCCTCTCGCGGAAGCGGCGCAGGTACAGCGGCAGACCGTCGTCTCCGGCACCGTTGTCGTCGGGCTCTGCACCAGGCCCTCGGCCGGTCTGCCTCGCCAGGTACCGGGCCAGGTACAGGGGAGGTTCGGCCCGCTCGGTCTTCGGGAAACGAGCTGGGCTCTCCCGCTGTTCGTTGCCGCCTGTGCCCGATTCGCGTCTCGTCATGAGTGGACGGTCAGGAATCGCTGGTTCACGGAGCCCTCGTAGTAGAAGATGGCTCGGCCCATCTCCGACTCGGTCCAGGTGATCGGCTCCCGGTCGGGATCGACCCAGTAGCCGCCCGTGTAGACCTCGTTGCGGTTGCCGGCCGGGTCGAAGAAGTACAGGCCCCAACCCCGGGTGGCACCGTGGCGGGTGGGTCCGGCGTCGATCCGGACGCCGTGGTAACTGCAGATGTCGGCGGCCTGCCGAAGCTGGTTCCAGTCGTCCACCCAGAACCCCCACGTGATGGAACGCCCCTTGGGGGCCGGTGATGAAAGCCACGTCGTGGGGTGTGTGGCTGCGCTCGAGGAAGGTGCAGAGCTGGTGGCCGTCGTCCGCCACGATCTGCTCGGTGAGCCGAAACTCCAGCACCTCCCGGTAGAACCTGGTGATCCCGTCGACGTCCTCGCACATCAAGAAGACGTGGTCGAGGCGGGGCGGATGGATCCCCAGGAGGTCGGGCGGTTCGGGAGGTGGGTTGTGGAGCGGCAGCAGGTTTCCAACCTGCTGCATGCCCCACACCAGGTCGGTGACGTGGCCGCTGGGGGCCTCGAATCTGAGGGTCTCTCCCGAACCGGGCCCGAGCTCTCCCGCTTCGTAGCGTTTGGTGGTGATGCCGGCGGCTTCGATCGTCTGCTGGTAGAAGTCCAGGTCGCTGCGGTCCAACACCTTGAACGCGACCGCGTCTACCCCGTAGGTCGGCGCGTAGTTGAGGACGATCGAATGGTGCTGATGCTCGTCCCAGCATTTCAAGAAGACCCGGTCGTCCTCACGGGCGGTCTCGATGAGGCCCACCACCTCGGTGTAGTAGGCGGTGGCCAGCTCCAGGTCGGGCTCGCGCAGCTCCACGTGGGAGAGCCGTAGGATCCCCGACGGGCAGGGGCCGGCCGCTCATGTGTGCACCTTCATGAACCGTTCGTTCAGCTCGCCCTCGTAGTAGAAGATGGCCTTCCCGACGTTGTCTTCGGTCCAGGTGATGGTCGGGAAGTCGGGGTCGGGTCGATACCCGCCGGTGAACACTTCGTTGCGGGTCCCCAGCGGGTCGAAGAAGTAGATGGTGGCCCCCCGGGTGATTCCGTGGCGGGTGGGGCCGACGTCGATCTGCACCGCGTTGTAGGCGAGGATGTCGGCGGCACGCCGGACCTCGTCCCAGTCGTCCAGCCAGAAGGCGAAGTGGTGGAGACCGCCGTTGGGGCCGCTCACCACCGCGAGGTCGTGGGGTGTGTGGGAACGTTCCAGCCAGACGCCGATTTGGTGGCCGTCGCCGTCGAGGAGCTGTTCGGTGAGTCTGAAACCGAGAACCTCCATGTAGAAGCGGGTTGCTTCGGGGACCTCCTCGGCGGTGACCAGCAGATGGTCCATGCGGGGCGGCGCGATTCCTTTCAGGCCGGTGGGATAGGGTCGGGGATTCACCTTGGGGAGCAGGCTCCCCACCTTCTCCACCTCGTGGACCAGCTCCATCTCGTGCCCCGACGGGGTCTCGAACCTGATGGATTCACCCTGACCGACCTCTTCCCCCCTGTGGACCCTGTGCACCCGAAAGCCGTACCGTTCGATCCGGCGCTCGAGGTCCTCGAGGTCGTCCTCCGCCTCCACCTTGAAGGAGAAACGGTCGATCCCCACCCGGGGGTCGTAGCGGATGGCCAGCGAGTGGTGATCCTCTTCGTCCCAGCACTTGAAGAACACCCGGTCGTCGGTGCGACCGGTCTCCAACATCCCCATCACCTCGGTGTAGTAGGCGGTGGCCAGATCGAGGTCGGGGACGGTGATGTCCACGTGAGACAGCCTGATGATTCCCATACCCACGAAAATAAACGCTTTGTTCTGTCATATGGGAAACTGTCCCGTATGTCGGGACGTTTTGCCTCAGGAGCTAGGACGGTTCGTGTCTCTTGATGCGGGACATATTCCCATATGGAGGGACACGACTACTAGGGTGTCGGACACCATGACCGGCGCCAGCCCCGAGGAGATGCGCTCGGCGATGGCCGACTACGTCAGAACGGTGCACCGCTCCTATCTGAGCCAGGCGCAGCTCCAGCCTCCCGCAGTGCAGGGCAGGATGCCTCTCTTGTCCGCCCCTTTCACGGTGGTCGCAGCCGGGGTCCAGAACCTCCACGTGGTCGCCACCCGCGAGCAATTGGCCGCCCCCCGGGGACCAGAGGTGGAACTCGACGACGAGTTGCCTCCCATGAGATGGAAGCTCCGGTTCTACGACCCGGTGGTCCTGCCTCCCCTGGGGCTGATCGACGAGCGCCGTGGTCCGGCCGGCGACCTGGTGAGGAGGGCGCTCGGGATCACCACCTACCTCTACCACTTGATCGTCCAACCCGGTTCCCAGCTCACTCCCCACCATGCTGGCCACGCCGGATCCGGGTTGGCGAACGCCCACGCCGCCGAAGCCCGCGACTTCGAGCAGATACGGGCCTACGCCCGAGGTCGGGAGAAGCTGGTCGACGAGATGGAGGGGGCTTCGCTGGCGGGACTGAGGACCGCCCAGGCTCTGCTCGCCAGAGAGATCGCACCCTGGGACACCGAACTGCAGCGACTGGCCCGGGATCGCAGAGCCGACCCCGCGGTGATCCGACGGCGTCTGCTGGAGGCACTCCGGGTGGGAACCGATGAGTGACCGGACCCTGCTCACCTCGGTCAGGAACGCAGCCCGGCTGCTCAAGGAGTTCACCGGCAAGGAGCGCCTCCTGGGCGTCTCGGAGCTGTCCAGACGGCTGGGACTCAGCAAGTCCACCGTCCACCGTCTGGTGGCGACCTTGGCGGCCGAGCATCTGCTGGAACAAGACCCCGACTCGGGCCGATATCGTCTCGGGCTGGCGGTGTACGACCTGAGCGCGGCGGTGGCCAAGCAGCTCGACCTGCACGAGGCTGTCATCGTTCCCTTGACCGAATTGAGGAACCGCACCGGTGAGACCGCCCACGTGGCGGTGCTCGACGGCCGTGAGGTCGTCTATGTGGAGCGGATCGAGAGTCCCAACACGCTTCGCCTGTTCCTCGAGGTCGGCCGCAGGAACTGGGCCCACTGCACCGGGACCGGGAAGGTGCTGCTCGCCCACCTGCCGCGGGTCGAGCTGGACCGAGTGCTGGACGGCTGGGATCTCCCCGCCAAGACACCCTTCACCATCACCGACCCTCAACTCCTCCGCAAGGAGCTGGAGGAGGTACGCGAGAGGGGCTACTCCCAAAACCTCAACGAGTCCGAGGTGGGGATCCTCAGCGTTGCGGCGCCCATTCGCGACCGGTTGGGTCGGGTGGTCGCTGCGATGGGGGTGGCGGGACCCGCCCCCCGCATGGACCCGCAGATGCATCAGGTGATCTACGCGGTCATGGAGGCGGCCGCCGCCGCCTCCCGGAGGCTGGGCTGGAGACCATAGACCATGAGGAGGCGGTGTGGACGCGGCTGAGTTGGCGGCTCGGTTGTTCAGGGCGCGGCGGGAGGTGCGTCCGGTTGCTCCGTTGACGGATGAGTTCCCGTCGATGTCGGTGGGGGAGGCGTATGCGGTGCAGCGGGAGTTGGTGTCGTTGTTGTTGGGGGAGGGTGGTCGGGTGGTTGGTTTCAAGTTGGGTTTGACGTCGAGGCCGATGCAGGAGATGTTCGGGGTGGATGAGCCGGATTATGGGCCGGTGTTGTCGTCGATGGTGTTCGACGATGGGGCGTGTTTGTCGGTGTCGGGGTTGATTCAGCCTCGTGTGGAGGCCGAGGTGGCGTTGGTGTTGTCTCGGCCGTTGGAGGGTCCGGGGGTGACGGCGGTGGAGGCGGCTTCGGCGGTGGGTGGGGCGGTGGCGGCTTTGGAGGTGGTGGACAGCCGGATCGAGGGTTGGCGGATACGGCTGGCGGACACGATCGCGGACTTGGCGTCGTCGGCGGCGACGGTGTTGGGGTCGAGGGTGGTGGGTTTGGCGGGGTGGGATCCGCGGCTGTGTGGGATGGTGATCTATCGGAATGGGGAGGTGATGGCTACTGGGGCGGGGGCGGCGGCTTTGGGTGGTCCGTTGCGGGCGGTGGCTTGGTTGGCGAACACGTTGGCGGGGTTGGGGGAGAGGTTGGAGGCGGGTTGGTTCGTGATGACCGGGTCGTTGCATGGGGCGTTTGGGGTGTCGGCGGGGGATGTGGTTCGGGCGGAGTTCGATCGGCTGGGTGGGGTGACTGTCCGGTTCGTGTGATGTGAGGAGGTGGGTGTGCTGCGT
Organism: Acidimicrobiia bacterium; assembly: GCA_026002975.1. Lineage (GTDB taxonomy): Bacteria > Actinomycetota > Acidimicrobiia > Spongiisociales > ZC4RG35 > BPGJ01. The sequence continues at coordinate 35,084 of BPGJ01000001.1, read as the reverse complement.
TGTGCGATCGTCGGGTCGGGGAACATCGGTACGGATTTGATGTTCAAGTTGTCGCGGTCTCCTCTGTTGGAGCTGGTGGCGATGGTGGGGATCGACCCGGATTCGGAGGGTTTGAGGTTGGCTCGGGAGCGGGGGGTGGAGGCGTCCCATGGGGGTGTGGATTGGCTGTTGGGGCGGGCGGATGAGGTGGATGTGGTGTTCGAGGCGACGTCGGCTTGGGTGCATCGGCTGAACGCGCCGAGGTATGAGGCGGCCGGGTTGCGGGCGGTGGATTTGACGCCGGCCCGGTTGGGTCCGCCGGTGGTGCCGCCGGTGAATATGGGGGAGCATTTGGATGCTCCGAATGTGAATCTGATCACCTGTGGGGGGCAGGCGACGGTGCCGATCGTGTATGCGGTTTCTCGGGTGTGTCGGGTTCCTTATGCGGAGATCGTGTCGACGGTGGCATCGCGTTCGGCGGGTCCGGGGACCAGGCAGAACATCGACGAGTTCACTCAGACCACCGGGTGGGCGTTGGTGGAGGTTGGGGGGGCTGAGCATGGGAAGGCGATCATCGTTCTGAATCCGGCGGAGCCGCCGATCTTGATGAGGAACACCGTGTTCTGTGGGTTGGGGGAGGGGTTCGACGAGGAAGCGGTGGCTTCGTCGATCTTGGAGATGGTGGCTGAGGTGGCGTCGTATGTGCCGGGGTATCGGTTGAAGTCGGATCCTGTGTTCGAGTATGACCGGTTCGAGACTCCTGGTGGGGTGGTGCCGGCCCGGGTGGTGGTGTTGTTGGAGGTGGAGGGGGGCGGGGGATTTCTTCCCGCCGTATGCGGGGAATCTGGACATCATGACGGCTTCGGCGGTTCGGGTGGGTGAGGCGTTGGCTGAGGAGCTGGTGGGGGTGGAGCGGTGACGGCCCGTTTCCGTCTCACCGACTCGACGTTGAGGGACGGGTCGCATGCGGTGGCGCATCGGTTCACCGAGGAGCAGGTGCGGTCGGTGGTGGCGGCGTTGGACCGGGCGGGGGTGCCGGTGATCGAGGTTTCCCACGGCGACGGTTTGGGGGGTTCGTCGTTCAACTACGGGTTCAGCGGCACAGACGAGATGAAGCTTTTGCGGGTGGCGGTGGAGACCGCTCGGCGGGCGAAGATCGCGGTGTTGCTCCTCCCCGGGATCGGGGTCAGGGAGGATCTGCGGAAGGCGGCGGAGATCGGCGCGTCGGTGGCTCGGATCGCGACCCATTGCACGGAGGCGGACATCTCTCAGCAGCACATCGGGTTGGCTAAGGAGCTGGGGATGGAGGCGGTGGGGTTTCTGATGATGGCCCACATGATCGAACCGGAGGACCTGCTGGCTCAGGCGAAGCTGATGGAGTCTTATGGGGCGGACTGTGTGTATGTGGTGGACTCGGCGGGGGCTATGACCATAGAGGATGCCCGTCGTCGGGTGGGGCTGTTGAAGGAGAAGCTGGGTTGTCAGGTGGGTTTGCACGCCCACAACAACCTGTCGTTGGCGGTGGCGAACTCTTTGGCTGCGTTGGAGGAGGGGGTCGACCAGTTGGACGGCTGCACCACCGGTTTGGGTGCGGGGGCGGGTAACTGTCCCACCGAGATCCTGGTGGCGGTGTGTGAACGCTCTGGGATACCCACCGGGGTGGATCCTCTGGCGGTGATGGACGCCGCCGAGGAGGTGGTTCGTCCCATCCGTCCCGACCAGGGGGTGATCGACCGGGACGGGCTGCTTCTGGGCTACGCCGGGGTGTACGGGTCGTTCCTGCTGCACGCCAAACGAGCCGCGGAGCGTTACGGAGTCGACGCCAAGGACATCCTGTTGGAGTTGGGACGCCGCAAGGTGGTGGGAGGCCAGGAAGACATGATCATCGACGTGGCGGTCGAGCTGGCCCGCAGACAGAGGCAGGGATCGTGAACGTCGACGACCTGGCCCGCCGGCTGTTCGAAGCGATCCAGAACCGTCGAGCCACCACCCCCGACCCCGACCTGGACGACCCTGAAACCGCCTACCGGGTGCAGGAGAGACTGGTGGAGCTGTTGGGAGGCACCCCCAAGGCCCTCAAGTTGGGGCTCACCAGCCGAGCCAAACAAACCCAGATGAACGTGTCCGAGCCGCTGTACGGGTGGCTGGTCGACTGGATGCAGCTCGACATCGGCCAGCCGCTGACCTGCTCCGAGCTGATCCAACCCAGAGCCGAACCCGAGATCGGTTTCCTCCTGGGAAAGAAACTAGCCGGCCCCAACCTGACCGCCACCCACGTGATGGCCGCCACCGACGCCGTGTTCTGCGCCTTCGACATCCTCGACTCCAGATACGCCGGATACCGGTTCACCCTCCCCCACGTCATCGCCGACGACGCCTCCGCCGGACGGTTCCTCCTCGGCGACCCCGTCGACCCGACCGGCATCGACCTCCGCACCGTCGGATGCGTATTCACCAAAAACGGCGAAACCATAGCCACCGCCGCCGGCGCCGCCGTGCTCGGCCACCCCGCCGCCGCGGTCGCCTGGGCCGCCAACCGGCTCACCCAACGAGGACACCACCTCGAACCCGGCACCATCGTCTTGGCCGGAGCCCTCACCGAAGCAGTCCCTATCCAACCCGGCGACACCGTCACTGTCGAACTCGACAGGATCGGCACCCTCACTCTCCCATGCCGGTAGACGTCCGACGACTCGCTACAGAGCTGCACCGCGCCAGGATCGACCGGCGGCCCATCGAGCCCCTGACCGAGGGGTTCGGTGACCTGACCCTGGAGGAGGCGTATCGGATCCAGCAGTACGGGCTCTCCTTGCGGATCTCCGAGGGCGAACGGGTGGTCGGGGCCAAGCTGGGCTTCACCTCCCGCGCCATGCAACGAGCCATGGGTGTGTCCCACCCCAACTACGGGGTGCTGACCGACGCCATGCTGCTCACCGGCCCCGTCCCTTGGGAGCGGCTGATCCACCCCAAGGTGGAACCCGAGATAGCGTTCCTGATCGGCGAAGAGATCCGACCCTCGGCCTCCGCCTTCGACGTGATGGCCGCAACCGAGAAGGTCATCCCCTGCCTGGAGGTGGTCGACTCCCGGTTCATCGACTTTCGGTTCGCCGCCCTGGACAACATCGCCGACAACTCCTCGGCGGCCAACTTCGCCCTGGGCGACCCTCACCCCGTCGACGGGCTGGACCTTCGGCTCATCGGGGTCGTTCTCTTCGCCGACGGAGACCCCGGGGAGACGGCGGCTGGAGCGGCCGTGCTCGACCACCCGGCCCGGGCGGTGGCCTGGCTGGTCAACAGCCGCGGCGAGCCCCTCATGCCCGGCCAAGTCGTCCTGTCCGCTGGGCTGACCGCACCGGTCGATCTCCGCCGAGGTATGGAGGTGATCGCCGAGTTCGACCGTCTGGGTTCGGTGAGGTTGACCGTCGAATAGGGAACAGGAGGAACCATGCCGCTGGTGCGAATCGACATGATGGAAGGACGACCCCCCGAAAAGATCGAAGCGATGATCTCGGCGGTGTCACGGGCGATAGCCGACACGTTGGACGCCCCCATAGACACGGTTCGGGTCGTCGTCAACGAGATGGCCCCCCACCAGTACGGGGTGGGAGGCAAACCCTGGAGGGTCGTCCTGGAAGAGCGGAGGAGGGCCGAGAGATGAGACAGGTCGAGCACTTCATCGGGGGTCGTTTCGTCGACTCGGTCGACGGCAGGACCTTCGAGTCGATCAGCCCGATCGACAACCGTGCGATCGCCACAGTCGCCGAAGGCGGTGCAGCCGACGTCGAGAAAGCCGTGAAGGCCGCCCGCAACGCCTTCGAGTCCTGGTCGACCATGGCCCCATCGGAGCGCAAACGCTTCCTGTTGGCGGTGGCCGACCGGATCGAGGAACGGGCCGACGAGCTGGCTGAATGGGAGACCCGTGACATGGGCAAACCCATCTCGGACGCCAAGACCAAGGACGTACCCCGGGCCGCCTACAACTTCCGGTTCTTCGCCGAATATGCCTGCCAGGTCGGGTCCAAGGCCTGGGACCGTCCCTGGGATGGTGTGTTCACCTACGAACTCCGGGAACCGGTCGGGGTGGTGGGTGCGATCTCGCCCTGGAACTTCCCGCTGATGCTCCTCACCTGGAAGGTGGCTCCGGCTCTGGCCTTCGGGTGCACCGTGGTCGCCAAACCCGCCGAGCAATCCCCGATCACCGCCTCGATCCTGGCGGAGATCTTCGCCGAGGTAGACGTACCACCCGGGGTGTTCAACGTCGTCCACGGTTTCGGGCCGGACTCGGCCGGGGAGGCGCTGACCGTTCATCCCGACGTCGACGCCATCACCTTCACCGGGGAGTCGGCCACCGGCCGGATCATCATGGCCAAGGCCGCCCCCACCCTGAAGAAGTTGTCGTTCGAGATGGGCGGCAAGTCGGCCAACATCGTGTGCGCCGACGCCGACCTCGACGCGGCGGTGGCCGGATCGATCAGAGGGATCTTCACCAACCAGGGAGAGGTGTGCCTCGCCGGATCCCGCCTGCTGGTGCAACGACCCATCTACGACGAGTTCGTCTCCCGGTTCGTGGAGAGAGCCGAGAGCATACGGGTCGGAAACCCGCTGTCGCCCGACACGGAGATGGGTCCTTTGGTCTCAGCCGAACACCTGGACAAGGTTCTCTCCTACATCGAGCTGGCTCAGCAGGAGGGAGCCAAGCTGGTCACCGGTGGCCGGCGCCTCGACGACGGGCCGTTGGCCGAAGGGAACTACCTGCAGCCGACCGTGTTCACCGACGCCGACAACTCGATGAGGGTCTGCCAGGAGGAGATATTCGGGCCGGTGGAGATGATCATGCCGTTCGAGGAGGTCGACGAGGCGATCCGGATCGCCAACGAGTCGAGGTTCGGACTGGCGGGCATGGTCTGGACCCGGGATCTCGACACGGCCCACCGGGTCGCCAGGGGGGTGAAGACGGGGACCATGTGGGTCAACTGCTTCTTCGTGAGGGATCTGCGTGCCCCGTTCGGTGGCTACAAGGACTCCGGACTCGGTCGCGAAGGGGGCGACTATTCGTACGATTTCTTCACGGAAGCCAAGGCCGTGGTGATCAAGTTTCCCCGATGAGGGTCGAGGCGGGCCGCCTGGATGATCTCCCAGAGTCGAAGGCGGTAGTGGCCGCCGACGGTCGGGTGGTGGTCGTCCGGACCGAAGACGGAGTCCGAGCGTTCGAGAACCGCTGCCTCCACCGCGGGTCGTCGTTCGAAGGTGCCCGGATTTCGGACGGCGTGATGACCTGTCCCGCCCACTTCTGGCGCTATCGAATCTCCGATGGGCGTCTCGTGGCCGATCCGACCATCGGCCTCAGCGAGGTGCCCTGCGAGGTGGTCGACGGCCGGGTGTGGATCGAGTTGCCCGAGCCGGAGACGGCTTCGATTCGTCAGGTCCTGCTGCGTCACGCCCGGGAGTGGAGGCGCCAACCATGAACAGGGCGGTCGTCTGGGACATGGGCGGGGTCCTCTACAGGTACTTCACCGAACTCCTCGTCGATCAGGCGCGAGCCGAAGGTTGGTTGGACGGCCTCCCTCTCGGGCCGACCGGACCGGTTCCCGATGCCGACTACCGAGCGATGGCCGAAGGCCGCATGGACGAGGCGGAGTACGTCCGCAGGGTGCAGGACCGACTCCGGTCTGTAGGAGTGGACGCCGAGCTGTACCGACGGTTCCACTGGGAGACCGCGATCAGGTCGGACGTAGTGGCCATGGTGGAGGAGCTCCGCAGGGAGGACATCAGACAGGTGGTGCTCACCAACGATGCCAGCCGGTGGCTCGGCCCCGACTGGCGGACGACCTGGGAGTATTCGGGTCTCTTCGACGCCCTGGTCGACGTGGCGGAGCTGGTCGCCAGGAAACCGGATCCGTTGCCCTACCTGGAGGCCGCCCGGGCGGTGGGTTGCGGCCCCCGGGAGTGCGTGTTCGTGGACGATCTCCCCGTCAACTGTCGGGGAGCCGAGGCGGTGGGCATGGCGGCGGTGTGGTTCGACGTCTCCGACGAGGTGGGCAGCCTCAGCCGGCTCAGGATGCTCCTCGACCGCTGACGACGGCGGCGGCTTCCCGAGCGATCTGTTCGTCCTGCTCGGCAGATCCCCCGCTGACACCCACCGCCCCTGCGACCGCGCCGTCGACCTCGATCGGCCACCCACCCGGGACCGGCATCAGCCGTCGTCCGGCGGACAGTGCCCGCAACTCGGGCTGGGCGGCGAACAGTTCGGTCCACCAGCGGGTGGGTCGGCCGAACGCGGTGACCGTCCACGCCTTGTCCTGGGCCACACCCACCGACAGCAGCGGCGCTCCGTCCATCCGCAGGAATGCGAGCAGCTCACCCGCCCGGTCTACGACGGCCACCGCCACCGGAACGCCCATCCGGCCGGCCCGGTCGACGGCTGCATCGACGACGGCCCTGGCCGCTTCCGCGGTCAGCTCGGGGACTCGTCTGATCATCGCTACCTCCCATGTCGACTCCAACGTCGGTCAGGTCATGTGAGCACCCGCCGGACGGCGGACGCTAGGTCCGGGGCCGTCGTCGCGTCCGGGGGGAACTCCGACGGACCCCGGTTGGTCACGCCGATGAAACCCATACCCGCCGCGACGGCGGCCTGATGGTCCCAGGTCGAGTCGCCGATCATGATCGCCGTCGTCGGTTCGGCGCCCAATAGACGACAAGCCTCGAGGAGCTGGTCGGGAGCGGGTTTCGGACGGAGATCCACCCTGCGAGCCACCCGAACCGGGATCGGGACGCGGTGGAGTTCCAGGACGGCGTCTGTCGCCGACCGACCGAGGAGCGTGACCACGGCCGTCGGGTATCGGCTCACGACCTGGTCCACGAGCTCCAGGCCGGGCATCGGAGACGAGACCGGGACCGCCGCCAACTCGTGGGACTCCACCAGCCTGGAGGCCTCCTCCCATAGATCGGTTCCGGCCAGTTCGTAGAGGATGGCCATGCACGCCACGGTCTCGCTGCTCCACCCGGTGGCGGGCATCGACCGTTCCGGGTGGGAGCCGACGAGAGCCTTCAGGTCCAAGAGGGCTGCTCGGTAGTCGGTGAACGACTGGACGTCCACCAGGGTCCGGTCGAGGTCGAAGAGGATGGCCGTCATCCGCGGACTCTTCGCTCGAGGAGGCGGACACTCGCTCCAGGGTCGGTCACGTCGAACAGCACGGCATCCATCCCTGCGGCCCGGGCAGCCGTCACGTTGGCGGGCTGGTCGTCGACGTAGAGCACCGCGTCGGGCTCCACCTCGAGCGCCCGCAGGGCCTTCTCGAAGGCTTGGGGGGCCGGCTTGCGGTGCCGGTCGAACGACAGGTCGATCATCGGGTCGAACAGCCTGAAGATGTGCATGCGTTCCACCCACCGTCGCCCGTGGAAACGGATCAGGTCGTTGGTCAGGGCTGCGGTCCGCTCGACCGAGCGGACCAACCCCGCTACTTCGGGACGCACCACCTCGTCCTCCGGCCGGTCGAACAGGATCCGGAACAGGTGGCCGATCGGATCGCGGGGGTCGAGGCCACCCAGGCTGCGGGCCCTGGCATCCCAATAGTCGCGTTCGGACAGCCGACCTTCGACGACGTCCCTCCAGAGGGGATCGGCCTCCGGGTCGAAAGGCCCGTGCCACGGTGGGTTCCCGACCGCGTCGAGCAGCTCGAACGGAGTCTTGATCAGCACGCCGCCGATGTCCATCAGCAGCACCATGGGGCCAGCCAACCAGGTTCGGACCGTAGCGTCCAGGGGCTTCACGCGGGTGAGCGGTTGGCTTTTCCAGGCGAGGTGATAAGCTGGCCGGGTCGGCACACAGTGGTTCCTCCTCGAAGCTCTCGACCGGGAGCGAAGGCAGTAAGGACACGGTGGAGGACCGGTCGCGCCGGGCCGGTCAATTGGTAGACGGAAATCCGGTCGCAAAGGCAACGAGTGAGGAGCACTCATGAACATCTATGTGGGCAATCTGCCCTTCTCCTACGGCTCGGAGGATCTCTCCAGGCTGTTCGCCCAGTACGGCGAGGTCGAAGTCGGCCCAGGTGATCTCCGACCGTGACACCGGCCGCTCCCGCGGTTTCGGATTCGTGGAGATGGACGACGAGGGGGCTCGCAGCGCCATCGCCGCCCTCGACGGCTCCGACGTGGGGGGTCGCCCCCTCACCGTCAACCAGGCCCGTCCCCGCACGTCGGGTGGGCGAGGCGGCGGCGACCGTAGGGCACGGTCCCGCTGGTGAGCGAGGAGTACGTCCGGATGACGGGAGTCGTGGTCTCCGTCGACCGTAACGCGGTGTTCCGTGTGGAGGTCGAAGGAGGACTCGAGGTGACCGCCAAGGCGGCGGGCAGGATGCGTCGTGGACGCAAGATCCGGATCCTCAAAGGCGACACCGTCGAGGTGGATGTCTCCACCTACGACCCCTCCAAGGGTCGCATCGTGTGGCGCCACCGCTGATCCGAGACGTCTGAGAGTCTCGAGGGCCCGGCTTCGGCCGGGCCCTCGACGCGTCCCGGGACCTAAGTCCCTGACCGGTGGGACCCATGCCCCTACCCCGGGGAGGAGCGAAAGGTCATGATGGGCTTGTGAAGAAGATCACGAGACCCGGGACTAGGAGAAAGGAGAGGTCCCATGCGTAGGAGGTTCCAGATCATCGGTCTGGTGTTGGCCGTCCTCGGTTTGGTGTTCCTGGTGGCGGGAGGTGTCGCCTTCGCCAAGAGCCAGGAGGGTTACCGGTCGCTGGAGAAGTTCAGCGCAGCCCAGAACGTGACCCTGAGCTACGACGAGGAGGGCCGCCTCATCGACCGGGGCACCCCGGAGGGCGCCCAGGCGATCCTCGACATGTTGAGGAACGAATGGGGATACCCGGTCAACGAGGCGGAGTTGGATCCGGCTGATCCGCTGGTCAACACCCCGACCGAGTACATGTACCAGATGGCCACCATCGTCTACCACGTTCGCCACGGTGAACAGACCGTCGTGCTGACCGAGGACGTGGAATACGACGGCCAAGTGTTCCCGGCGGGTGAATACACAATCACCCCCATCGAGGTGGGCTCCCCCGAGCGGGTCGCGGCTGGGCTGGGCGGCTACTGGACCGACTTCGACCGGCTGCACCCCATCGAAGGCCCGGCCCGTAACCAGGCTTGGAGCGGAACGGTCCACGGGCTGGTCGCCGAGCTGGGGGTGGGAACCACCACCGCCACCATGGTCCAGCTCGCCACCGCCTTGGCGGGAGCGTTCGCCGGGATGGGACTGGTGTCCCTCGTGGCCGGCATCGGGTTCCTCTGGGTGGCTCGTGGCCGGGAGGAGACCCTGGTGGTGATCCCCACCGACACCCGGCCCGAGCCGGCCGGAGTCTGATCTCCGCCACCGCAAGGATGGGGGGCCTCCGGGCCCCCCATCCTTCGCGTCCCACTACCTTGCCGGCCGGTGGACGACCTGAACTCGTGGATCTCGGACTGGCCGGTGGGATGGGCCGCGGTGGGAGTCACCGACGCCCAAGAATCCCGGGGGGTGGGCGGCGACCCCGACCGGGTGGCGCCCATCGCGTCGGTCTCCAAGCTGCTGGTGGGGATGACCGCTCTGGTCGCCTGGGAGGAGGAGACCATCGACCTGGACGAACCGGCCGGTCCGCCGGGTTCCACCGTAAGGCATCTGCTGTCTCACAGCTCCGGCCTGGCCACCGACGAAGACCGGGTGGTGGCCCCGCCCGGCACCCGCCGGATCTACTCCAACGTGGGGATCGACCGCTTCTGCGAGCACCTCGCTGCCCGGGCCGAAATGCCCTTCGAGACCTACCTCCGGGAAGGCGTCTTGGAACCGCTGGGCATGGCCGACACCACCCTGGTGGGCCCGCCCTCCCACGGGATCCGGTCGACCATCTCCGACCTCCTCCGTTTCGCCCGGGAGCTGCTCCACCCCACCTTGGTCTCACCAGAGACACTCGCCGAGGCCACCACCCCCCAGTTCCCCGAACTGAAGGGGGTGGTACCCGGCATCGGGCTGTTCGACCCCAACCCGTGGGGCCTCACCTTCGAGATCAGGGACCACAAGAAACCCCACTGGACCGGCGACGGCAACTCGCCGGAGACCTTCGGTCACTTCGGGAGATCCGGCAGCTTCCTGTGGGTGGATCCGAAACCGGGTTTGGCGGCGGTGGGGTTGGCCGACCGGGAGTTCGACCTATGGGCCCTCCGGGCCTGGCCCGAGTTCTCCGATCGGGTCCTCGCCCGCTACACGTGACGGCCACATCTTCTCTATCTCGGCGTTGAGTTCTGCTCCCACCAGGACCGCCAACGAGGACGCGTACACCCAGAGGAGCAAAACCAGCGGCGCGGCCAACCCCTGGAAGGCGTCGTCGGCGGCCACCCCGAGGAGCTGGGCGGTGTAGTTGCGGGTGGCCCAGGCGGCCCCCACCCAGATCAGAAGCGCCAGCACCGACCCGGGCAGGTCCCGCCGCCACGGTGTGTCCCACCCGGCCGACACGTGGTACAGCCAGGCGAGAGCCACCACCGCCACCACCGCCACGGCACTCCAGTAGATGAACGGCCACGCCCCGGCCAGGTCGGCGGCCACACCGTCCAGCAGCCGGGCCGCCACCCGTGGCCCCAACACCATGAGCGGAATCACCGAAGCAGCCAGCCCGACCCCGACCACGGTGATGGCGAGCGCCAGCAGCCTCCGCTTCCAGGCAGGACGCGGATCCTCCCGGTCGTAGGCGATGGTCACCGTCCGGAGGAGGACGTTGGCGGCCCGGGAGGCGGACCACAGGGTCAGGACGATGCCCAGCGAGGCGACGTCGCCCCGCCCCTCCCGTAGGAGCCGGGCGACCGGTTCGGCCAGGATGCTGTTCACCGTCTCCGGAGTCAGCAGCGTCCTGGCTGCGTCCAGGATCCGGGTCTCGAGCTCGACCAGCTCGGCTTCGGGAAGGCCCCCGAGGACGAACCCGACGGTGCCCAACACCGCCAGCAGCAGCGGGGGCATCGCCAACACCACGTAGAACGCCATCTCGGCGGCCAGACCGGGGACGTGGTCATCGAAGGTGTCGACCACCGTCCGCCAGACGAGCCTCGGGATCTTCGACCGCACGCCCTTCGAGGGTAGAAGGACGGCTACTCGGCGTTCGAGGGCGCCTCCACCGAGGGGGGAGCCAGGTCCGCCTGGACATGCGTCCCGTCCCACTCCCAGTGCCACGGCTCGGCGGTCGGCCGGTTGCACCAGGCCCACAGTGGATGGACCCACCCGAACTCCCAGGCGTTCTCCTGCAGCCAGCGGAACGGCGGATCGCCGCAGTCGAGGGCCCGCCCCCGATACACGAAGTCCACCGCCCGGCCCCAGCCATGATTCGAAGTGCTGGGCGAGGCGGTGGGCACCCGGCACACCCGCATCGTCCAGGTGGTCGTCAGAGGACGTCCCTCGTCGTCGGTCAGGGGGAGACCGGTCTTGGGGTCGAGACGGAGACGGGTCACGGTCTCCACCGGGCAGTTCCTCTCGTAGGCGGCGCGTTGCTGCTCCAGAGTGCGGTAGCACCAACCCGGCTCCAACTCGACTCCGTCGGCCAGGGCGGCCTCGATCATCATCGACAACGCATAGGCGGCTTCCCGCTCCAACACGCAGCCCCCCACGTCGAGCAGCCGGAACTCCGGCATCCGGCCGTTCCGGTAGCCGGCCTCGATCAGATCGTCTTTATATGCCTCGACTGGCGAGTCGCCGGGGTGCTCCGCCCAGGCTGACGGAGCCCCGAACAGGATCGACGCCACCACCAGAACGGCTGACAGAACGCGCATGGTCATTTTGCCTCACAGGTAGAGCCGGGGCCGGTGTGGACCCCGGTCAGGATCTTGTCGGTCGTGGACGGCGCCCGGTTTAGGGTTTCTTCCCGGGACGGTTTTCGCGTTGTTGCGCCCGGTCCGGCGGCGGCCTATGTTTCGTCGTGCAAGGTCCGTGTGGCGTTGACGGGAGCCGGGTCCTTCCCGGCTGAGAGGCCGGCAGGTTGCAGTCGGCGACCGTCATCACCTGAACCGGGTAATACCGGCGCAGGGACAGCGTCAGACGGGCCTTGCACTTTTCCGAACCCGGTTTCCTGCCTCTCCCGGGAATCCCGCTAGGGTGGGTGCGAGCCGGGACCTTCCGGGTTCGGCCAGCTCTCTCGCACAGAGATCCTCTTCGGCGGGCGAGCACCTTCCACCAAGGAGAAACGTGACGATTCAGACAGCTCGCTCGGCCCCCACCTTCGGGGAGCTGGGCGTATCCCCCGAGCTGGTCGGCGCCCTCGACGCCGACGGCATCAGGAAACCGTTCCCCATCCAGAGCCTGGTCATCCCGGACGCGCTGTCCGGACACGACGTGTGCGGCCAAGCCAAGACCGGCTCAGGCAAGACCCTGGCCTTCGGGCTTCCCCTCCTCGAACGGATGGGCCGCTCCGATCCCCGCCGGCCCCGGGGGCTGGTGCTGGTCCCCACCCGGGAGCTGTGCATCCAGGTCGCCGAGGTTCTCCGACCCTTGGCCGCCACCCGTGGCCACACCGTGGTACCGGTGTTCGGGGGTGCCCCCCTCCGGGGCCAACGTGAGGCGCTCGGTCGTGGCGCCGAAGTGGTGGTGGCGACCCCCGGGCGTCTCATCGACCTCCTCGAGCGGGGAGCGGTGCATCTCGACAGGGTCGAGGTGGTGGTGATCGACGAGGCCGACGAGATGGCCGACATGGGTTTCCTCCCTCAACTCCAGTCGATCCTCCGCAGGGTCACCTCACCCCACCAGACCATGTTGTTCTCGGCCACCCTCGACAACCGGGTGCAGATCCTGGTGCGCAACTACATGGCGTCTCCCGTGCATCGACGGGTCGAGTCCGACACCGTCACGGTGGATACGTCGGTTCACCGGTTCCTCAGGGTCCACGCCCTCGACATGCCCAAGGTGGTGGCACGGATCGCCGCGGGAGCCGGCCGGACCTTGGTCTTCTGCGAAACCAAACGGGCCTGCGACCGGGTGGCTCGCCAGCTCCGCGACCTCGGAATACGGGCCCAGGCGATCCACGGCGACCTCGACCAGGCCCGCCGTAACCGGGCTCTCGACGGGTTCAGCCGGGGACGGACCTCGGTGTTGGTCGCCACCAACGTCGCCGCCCGCGGCATCGACGTCGACGACGTGGACGTCGTCGTCAACTACGGGGCGCCGTCCGACGTCACCACCTACCTCCACCGGTCGGGCCGCACCGCCCGGGCCGGCCGCGACGGTCTGGTGGTCACCCTGGTCGACTGGGACCAGACCGACCGGATCCGCCGGCTGCAGAAGGCCACCGGACTCCATCTGGAAGTCGTCAAGATGTTCTCCGACGACCCCCGGCTCGACGATCTGACCACCTGGCAGCCCGACGAGGTCACCAGACCGGCCGCCCCCAAGGGCCGGACCCGACACCGGCGACGCCGCCGCCTCCTCTGAACCGAATCCCCCTCCAGCCGGTTTAGGCTCGACTGCGAGGAGGTGAGCCGATGGAGATCGCAGACCGGTCCGAGTTCAAACGGGCCATGAACCAGGCGCTGGGGCGTCTCGACCCGGCCCGCACGGTGGCCCTCACCGTCGACATGCAGCGGGAGTACCTGGACGAGTCGGTGGGACAGTCGGTGGTGGAGCCGGCCGAAGCACAACGGGTGCTCAACGCCGCCAAACGGTTCCTCGACGAGGTCCGGTCGAGGGGGGTGCCGGTCATCCACGCCTACGTGGTGCGGCGACCCGAGGAGCTGGCCGCCGGCATCCATACCGGTGGCCTCGCCTACAACATCGTGGGTCGGGAGATCGGCGCCTCACAGCTTCCCCATCGGCCGGTCCGTACCCGGGGGGACCGGGAAGCCGGATCTCCCGAATCGGAGGTCCCCGCCGAGCTGGTCGCGCCCGGGGACGTGCACGTCACCACCAAGAAGAACCTGGACAGCTTCTCCTCCACCGACCTCGACTTCCTGCTGCGTCGGGTGTACCGGGCCAAGTACCTGCTGATCGGGGGGATAAACACCGACACCTGCGTCTACTCGACCACCTTCACCGCCGCCAACCTGGGTTACTGGCCGATCGTCGTCTCCGACTGTGTGGCCAGCATGCGAGGCAGAGACTCGCATGTGATGGCGTTGGAGCTGATGGCCAGGTCGATCGCCTGGGTGCTGTCGGTAGACGACGTCCTCGCTCGGTTGGGCTGAGCCGCCGGGTCTCCGGGACGGAAAGGAGGCACACAATGGGCCATGGTGTGGACCCCGAAAGGGTCGAGATCGTCGAAGAGGTGCCGGGTTCGGACATCCCGGTCCACCTCATGTACCTGCAGACCTGGGACGGGCTGTACGCGCCGATCGGGCTGCGGACCCCGTCGACCGACCGTCGGTATCCGCTGATCCTGCTGGCGTCGGGCAACGGCGGCGGCGGGATGGGTTGGGTGCGGGACGCCGTCCGCAACCGGGGTTACATCATGGAGCGGCTCCTCGCCGCCGGGTTCGCCTGCGCCTGGATCCGCTACCGCGCCGAAGTCGAGCTGGGATACAACCGGGGCGGACGGTTGGTGCGGGACGTCCGCACCGGCCGGGACCTGTTCAACCGGTCACCTCTCGAATACGAAGACGAGATCGCCATCATCGAACAGACCAAGGAGCTGCCCTACGTCGACCCCGACCGGATCGGCCTGGTGGGGATGAGCCACGGCGGGGAGATGATCTTGAAGATCACCTCCGAGTACCACGGCGTCGCCGCGGCGGTGGCCGCCGAACCGGCGGCCCACGAGTTCCTGATGTTGAACCCCGGTGATGCCGTCTCGGTGAACCCCGACACCAACCTGCGAAGAGTCGAGCTGATGGAGATGACCGATCCGGCCGCGGTGAGGCAACTCATCGACCAGGAGGTGGCCCTCCGTCGGATCGAACCGATCGACACCCCCATCCTGGTGGTGGGCAGGGACGGCGACCACCTCCAGGGGATCTTCCGGCTCACCTACGAGCTGCTGGCCGAGGCGGGGAAGGACGTCGAATGGGAGTCGTTCGACCATCCCCTCCACGGCTACATCTACCCCCAGCGGGGCCCCGACGGCGAATACCAGGTCGACGAAACCCAGGAACGGGCGATCGACCGGGTGATCGGGTACTTCGCCGGCCGGTTCGGAATCTGAACGGTGGAGTCGGCCGGGGTCAGCCGACCGAGACCAGCTCCACCTCGAAGGTGAGGGAACGGCCTGCCAGCGGATGGTTGGCGTCGATCTTCACCACCTCGTCGGAGACCTCCACCACGGTGGCGGGGACGCCGTTGCCCAGCATCACCCGGTCTCCCGGGTTGAGGCCCTCGGGGGCCCGGTCGGCGGGGACTTCGAGAACCAGCGCAGGGTCCGGCTGACCGTAGGCCTGCTCCGGAGGGAGGGTGACGGTCGTCTTCTGACCCACCTCGAGCGGTCGGACCGCCTCCTCGAAACCGGGGATCACCGCTCCGGCTCCCAACTCGAAGGTGAAGGGCTCACCACCCCGGGAGGTGTCGAACTCGGTTCCGTCTTCGAGGGTTCCGGTGTAGTGGACACTTACGCGGTCGCCGTCTTTCGGCATGGGGGACTCCTGAATCGAATGCGAACAGACCGCACCGTTGCGGCCCGGAGGCCAGGCTAGGCGGAGCCGACCGGATACCCAAAAGGAAAGTTTCCGCGGGGCCGATCCCGACCCGCCCCCGTGCGACTATCCGGGTATCCCCACCAGGCCACCGGGCGGTGGTACCCGTTCGGCTTCTGGGGGCGGGCCGGGCGGTGTCCCATCCCCGAACGGCCTACCCCCCAGCTCCTCCCGATGGTGGGGGGTGAGCCACCCCGACAGGTCGGGTCCCTTGGGGACGATCCCCGTCGGGTTGATCCGGGTGTGCACCAGGTAGTAGTGGGCCTTTATCTGGTCGAAGTCGACGGTGTCGCCGAAACCCGGGGTTTGGAACAGGTCCCTGGCGTAGGCCCACAGGACCGGCATCTCGGTCAGCTTGTTCCGGTTGCACCGGAAGTGGTTGTGATAGACGGCGTCGAACCGCACCAGCGTCGGCCACAACCTCACGTCGGCTTCCGTGATGGTGTCGCCCACCAGATACCGCTGCCGTCCGAGCCTCTCCTCCAGCCAGTCGAGCCGTGCGAACAGGGCGTCGTAAGCCTCCTCGTAGGCCGCCTGGTCGGTGGCGAAACCGGCCCTATACACCCCGTCGTTGACGTCCCGGTAGATCAGCTCCGAGATCTCGTCGATCTCGTCACGCAGGTGTTCGGGATACAGGTCGGGAGCACCCGGGCGGTGGTACGCCTTCCACTCGGTGGAGAAGTCCAAGGTGATCTGGGCGAAGTCGTTGGTCACCACCTCCCCGGTGGTGACGTCCACGATCGCAGGGACCGTGATCCCCCGGTCGTAGCCGGGGAAGCGCCTCTCGTAGGCCTCCCGCAGCAGATGGATCCCCAACACCGGGTCGACACCCCCCGGGTCCAGGTCGAAGGTCCACGACTCCTCCTCGGTGTGGACCGGGGCCGCGATCGCCAACGAGATCACCTCCTCCAGGCCGAGCAGCCGACGGACGATCACCGCCCGGTGGGCCCACGGACAAGCCCGGGCCACCACCAGCCGATACCGGCCCGGCTCCACCGGGTAGCCGTCACGTCCGTCGGCGGTGATCCGGGTGGTGATGTAGCGGGTGTCCCTCACGAATCTGCCTCGTTCGCTCATGCACTCGGCAACGCAACCCGGACCCCGGGTAATCCCCTTCGGTCTACTCTCCCCGCCGTGTCCGGATACCTGTTCGAAGAGCGAGGCAACGTCTTCGTACCCACCGAGCTGACCAGGGGTGGCTGGTCCGACGAGGCCCAACACGGCAGCCCACCGTCGGGACTGCTGGCCAGGGCGGTCGAAGCGGTACCCACCGCGGTGGAGATGCAGACGGTGCGGTTCACCATCGACCTGTTCCGCCCGGTCCCCCTCACTCCGCTCACGGTTCGCACCGAGGTTCGGCGTGACGGGCTCAGGATCCAGGTGGTCGACACGTATCTGTGCGCGGGCGACGTGGAGGTGGGGCGGGCCTCCGCGTTGAAGATCCGGGTGGGGACCTTCGACCTGGAGCTGCCCGACGAAACCGGCGAGGTCATGCCGCCTCTGGACCGAGCCGAGCCGATGTCGATCGAAGACGCGTTCGGGAGGAGCCGCCTCCCACGGTTCCACACCCACGCGGTGGAGATCCGCACCGTCGACGGGTCCTTCTTCCGACCCGGGATGGGGGAGTCGTGGTTCCGGCTGAAAGTACAGGTGGTGGCGGGGGAGGAACCCAGCCCCTTCGTGAGGCTGGCCACCCTGGCCGACATGTCCAACGGCAACTCCCAGAACCTCCACCCCCGACGGTGGATCTACGTCAACCCCGACATCACCCTGTATGCGTCTCGGCTTCCCGAGGGCGAGTGGATCGGGATGCGGTCGATCGCCCATCAGCATCCGTCGGGCATCGGGCTGGCCGACACCCAGGTGTTCGACCAGCGGGGACCGCTGGGGAGGATCAACCAAGCTCAGCTGATCGAACCCAGATCCTGACGGGACACCGGCTCGCCCAAGTGAACGACCACCACCCCGTCCCGTTCGAACACCACCTCGGCCCCCCGAGCGTTCCTCAACTCCTCGTACAACGACCGGTCCTCCGAACCGTGGAGCTCGGGGATCACCACCAGCCACCGGACCGGAGTCGGGTCGGGGGGTAGTTCGTCCCGGAACCCCCAGTTCACCACCTTCCACGGGTTGGGGAACTCGTAGATCAGACGCCGATGGGTGAGATGGGGAACCGCCAGGTAGGTGGCCGACACCGCGCCGTCGGGCGGGATCGACGCCACCGCCTCGGCGAGGGCGTCGGACCACGGCAACCGACCGGGCCACACCCTGTGTTGGGGAGCCAGCGTCAACGGCCCCCACTGGACGGTGGTCGCCACCGCGGTGTACAGGACCGCCAGCGCCAACAGGCGACGGTCACCCAGCCGGCGGGCCAGCCAGCCGACCCCCTCCACCATTCCCAGAGTGGCTCCCGCCAACACCACCGCCGAGTAGTGGACCCGGTAGTCGCGGGTGTACGGGAACTCGGAGATCAGGTTCACCACCAGTTGGGGCAGGGCGACCGCAGTGCCCGCCGGGCCGGCGAGGAACGTGAAGCCGTACGGCGCCGAGATCGACCACAGGTAGGTGAGGGTGTCGCGGGCGGTCAGCCTCGACAGCAGCGCCGTCGGGTCGCTGAGCAGGGTCAAACCCACCTGCAGCGGGTCGTCTCCCAGGTCTCCGAAGAACTGGCCGTAGAAGACCCCCCGCCCGTTGAGGAGGGGGATGACCACCCCGGTGGCGGCGACGAACCAACCGGTCGCAAGCGCAGCCACCCCCCAGCCCAGCCTCCGTTCGCCCCGCAACGCGACCACCACCCCCAGCACCGCCACCGCCAACGCCAGGTCCTCCTTCCAGGCCACCGCCAGGCCGGCGGCGACGAAGAACCACCCCCAGCGTTTCCGGTGGGCCGCCCACCAGGCGACCAGCAGCGGCAGGATCGCCATCGTGTCGGGATGGAAGGTCTCGACCTGGAGGAAACCGGTGGTGGGATGCGCCAGGTAGGCGACCGCCAACCCCACCGCCGCCCAGGCGTCACCCAGTCTGTCCCGGGCCAGGAGGAACACCGGGACCGCACCCAGACCCAGCGACACCGCCTGGGTGAGGTTGAGGAACTGCGGTCCGGCGCCCAGCCAGTAGAAGGGCACGTAGCCCACCAACGCCAGGTTGAGATGATGGCCCAGCAGGGGGAGCCCCCTCACGGTGATCACGTCGTGGGAGCCCTGGGAGAGCAGCCAGATCCCCTGGTCGTAGATGCCCAGGTCGAAACCGAACGTCCCGAAATAGCGGTGACGCAGGTAGGTGAGCGTCCCGTAGATCCCCACCCAGACGACCACCGCCACCGCCAGGACCGCCGCCGGCTTCCGGTCGGTTTCCACCCGGGTCAAGCTAACCGGCCCTCCGGGAAGTACCGTTGAACGGCGATGGACTACCGCGGTCACCTGGTGCTGCTTCCCGCCCCCGACTACCCGGCCACGGCGCCTCTGTTCTGGTACACCGCTCTGGTCGGCAGGGGGCAGGGATGGTCGGTCGTCACCTGCGAGGACGGCGCCGCCGACCCGGCCGGGGCCCTCCGCCGGATCGTCGATCGGCTGGCCGGACGGGTGGTGGTGGTCACCAAGTCCGGCTCTTCTCGGGCGGCGGGGGTGGCCGCCGAGCGTTCCCTGCCCGGGGTGTGGTTCACCCCCCTCCTCTCCGACCCCGAGGTGGCCGACCCACTCCGGCGTCTCGACGCCCCCTCCCTGGTGGTGGGATCCCCCTCGGATCCCGACTGGCGGGTGGAGGTGGCCGCTTCGATGCGGCGGGCCGAGGTGCTGCAGCTCACCGACGCCGACCCCAACCTGGAGGTGCCCGACGACCCTGCCCGAACCGTGGAACTGCTCGGCCGGGTGTTGGGCCGGGTGGCGGACCTGCTCCGGCGGGTCAGATGAGCTCGGTGGTGCGGAGTCGTCGGGTGGTAACCCCCGACGGTGAGGAACCCGCCGATGTGGTGGTGGACGGCGGCAGGATCGTCGAGGTGGCCCGTCACGGATCCACCCGGACGGGGGAGGTGGTCGACTTAGGACGGCTGGTGGTATCCCCGGGGCTGGTCGACTCCCACGTCCACTTCAACCAGCCGGGACGCACCCACTGGGAGGGCTTCGAGACCGGCACCGCGGCGGCGTTGGCCGGCGGGACCACCACCGTGGTGGACATGCCGCTCAACTCGGTTCCCCCCACCTGCGAGCCGGCCGCCCTGGAGGCGAAACGCCGGGAAGCGTCGGGGGTCGTGCGGACCGACGTGGCGTTCTGGGGAGGGATCGTGCCCGGTTCGATCCGCCACGTCGAAGCCCTCGCCCGGGCCGGGGTGCGGGGTTTCAAGGTGTTCCTCGTCGACTCGGGGGTCCCCGAGTTCCCACCCCTGGACGAGACCGAGCTGCGGGAGGCGCTCGAGTCGGCCTCCGCAGTCGGGCTGCCGGTGCTGGTCCATGCCGAGCTCCCCGGGCCGATGGCGGCCGCCCAGCAACGCTTCGCCCAGTCCCCGCCTGAGGAACGGCGCCGCTACACCTCGTATCTCGCGTCCGACCCGCCGAAGCCGAAGACGAGGCGGTGGCTCTGGTGGCGCGGCTGGCCGAAGAGACGGGCGCCCGGGTGCACGTCCTCCATCTGGCTTCGGGCTCGGCTGCCGGGATCGTCGGCCGGGCCCGCCGCCGGGGGGTGTCGATCACCGCCGAGACCTGCCCCCACTATCTGACCTTCGCCGCCGAGGAGATCCCCGACGGTGCCACCCTGTTCAAATGCGCCCCGCCGATCAGGGAGGCCGAACACCGCCGGGCTCTGTGGGAAGCCCTGGAGGAGGGGTCGATCGACATGGTCGTATCCGACCATTCGCCCTCCCCACCCGAGCTGAAGGCGATCGACGACGGCGACTTCGCCCGGGCTTGGGGTGGCATCTCGTCTGTGCAGTTCCGCCTGGCGGCAACCTGGACCGGCGCCCGGCCCCGGGGATGGACCACCGTCGAGCTGGCCAGGGTCCTCTCCGACGCCCCCGCCCGGTTGGCGGGGCTGGCCGGCAAGGGGCGGATCGCCCCCGGCTACGACGCCGACCTGGTGGTGTGGGACCCGGATGCCGAGTTCCGGGTCGACCCGGTGGCCCTTCGGCACCGCCACCCGCTGTCTCCGTATGCTGGCCGGGTGCTCACCGGCCGTGTGATCGCCGTCTTCCTGCGGGGTGTCGAGGCCACCCCCGACGGACCCGTGTTGGGGAGGGCGCTGTGATCGAGATGGCCTCCCGCAGGGTCGGCGGGATGGTGGTGTACGCCAACGACGAGTTCTTCGGCCCTGCCTCCCGCCTCCTGGAGGCGGCCCCCGCCCGAATGGCGGGAGGGTGAGTACACCGACCGGGGAAAGTGGATGGACGGCTGGGAGACCCGACGCCGACGCGACCCGGGTCACGACTTCGCCATCCTCCGGCTCGGGATCCCCGGTGTGGTACGGCGGGTGGAGGTCGACACCACCTGGTTCAAGGGGAACCACGCCCCAGCCTTCGGGCTCGACGGGCTGGGAGCCGACCCGTCCACCCAGCTGGGGTCGCTCCTGGCCGCCCGGTGGCACACCCTGGTGGATCGGCACGACCTGGCTGCCGACACGGTCAACCAGGTCGAGGTGGACGACACCGGGCGGGTCACCTTCCTAAGGCTCAGGATCCACCCCGACGGCGGGGTCGCCCGGCTGCGGGTGTGGGGCCGACCGGTTCCCGATCTGCGGGTGTTGAAACCCGAAGGCACGGCGGTCGACCTGGCGTCGATGCTGGTCGGCGGGGAGGTGGTGGAGGTCAGCGACGACTTCTTCGGGAGGGCCGACAACCTGTTGCTGCCCGGCCCGGCCGAGGGTATGTCCGACGGATGGGAGACCCGGCGCCGTCGGGGTGACGGCCACGACTGGGTGGTGGTTCGTCTCGGTGTCCCGGGGCGGATCGACCGGGTGATGGTCGACACCTCCTGGTTCCGGGGGAACGCCCCCGGATGGGTGTCGATCGACGCCACCGTCGAAGACCGGCCGGACGGCTGGTTCCCCATCACCGGCTGGGTGCCGACCCAACCCGACCGGGTCAACCTGATCCCGGTGGGGGCACAGCCCGCCCCCGTCACCCACCTCAGGTTGAACATCCGACCCGACGGCGGGGTGGCCCGCCTCCGTGTGTTCGGCGAACCCGACCCTGACGTGGTCGTCGCTTCCCAGGTGGCCTATCTGGATGCGCTGTGCCCCGAGGACGCCGAGACCCGACTGAGGGCCGCTTGCGCCTCCGAGGCCTGGGTCCGTTCGATGGTGCAGGCCCGCCCCTTCGGGACCGTCGAGCGCCTGTGGGACGCCGTCGAGGCGGCGTTCGAGGCGATGTCTCCCGCCGACTGGGAGGAGGCGTTCCGGGCCCACCCGGCCATCGGCGAGCGGCGGGGCAGACAGACCGCCGAGGGGGAGGCCATGTCGGAGAGGGAACAGGCGGGGGTGGCCGAAGCCGACGAGGAGACCCGGCGGAGGCTGGCCGAAGGTCAACGCCTCTATCGGGAGCGATTCGGGATCCCCTACATCGTGTTCGCCTCCGGCCGGGACGCGGCGTGGATCCTGGCCGACCTGAAGGAGCGTCTCCGAGGCGACGACCCGTCGGCGGAACGGGCCCGGGCCGCCGCCGAACAGCGGAAGATCACCGAGCTGCGGATCAGACGGATGCTGGAGGGATGACATGGCGACGATCAGCACCCACGTCCTCGACCTGGAGTCGGGTGATCCGGCTCCCAACCTGGCGGTGACCCTGGAGAGGATGGAAGACGGCGCGTGGCGGCGGGTACACGCCGCCAACACCGACCCCGACGGGCGGGTCGCCGACCTGTTGGGCGAGTCCACCTTGCGGACCGGCGTGTACCGGCTGGTGTTCAACACCGCGGCGTACGGGCACCGCTTCTACCCGGAGGTGACGGTGGCGTTCCGGGTGGAGGACGCCGCCCGGCATCACCACATCCCCTTGCTCCTCAGCCCCTTCGGCTACTCCACCTACCGGGGGAGCTGACATGGAGTTGCGGGACCACCGTTACGGAAAGGCCGGGGTGCGGGTCTTCAAGGTGTTGGACGGGGGCGGGATCGTCGACGTCGAGGTGTCGGTCCACATGGAGGGCGATTTCGCCGCCAGCTACCTCCGGGGGGACAACAGCCGGGTGGTGCCCACCGACACGATGCGCAACGTGGTGTACGCCTTGGCTCAGGATCACCTCACCGCCGAAGTGGAACGGTTCGGAAAGGTGCTGTGCGACCACTTCGCCGAGCTCGACCAGGTCGACCGGGTGGAGGTGCAGATCGAGTCACGCCCATGGTCGGCGGTGGGCGGTCACCCGCACACGCATGTGGCTTCCGGTCCCGACCGAAGGACCGCCCGGGTTGCGGTCGGGGGTGGACAGCGGGAGGTCGAGTCGGGGATCGCCGGGTTGCGGATCCTCAAGACCACCGGTTCGGCGTTCGCCGGCTTCCCACGGGATCGGTTCACCACCCTCCCCGAGGCGGCCGACCGTCTCCTCGCCACGTCGATCACCGCCGTCTGGGGCTACCTGGCGGAACCGGCCGACTACACCGGGTTGTGGTGGTCGGTGAGGGACACCCTGGTGGAGGATTTCGCCACCCGTCCCAGCCGGTCGGTGCAGGAGCAGGGGTATCTGATGGCGTGAGGCGGTGCTGGACGCCCACCCGGAGATCGGGTGGGTCCGTCTCCGCCTGCCCAACATCCACCACCTGGAGTTCGATCTGACCCGATTCGACATGCCCGACCGGAAGGTGGTGTTCCACCCGGTCGACGAACCCTACGGCGACATCCACCTGACGGTATCTAGGTGATCCTTCTGTGCGGATCTGTCCCGCTGACGCCGGGAAGGATCCGCACAGAAAGACTCAAGGTTCCCGGTAGATCGCCCAAACCTTCCTCACCGGGGTGAGGGCACGCCAAGTGGCCCGAGCTCCTCGGGGCGCGACGATCAGGTCTCCGGGTCCGGCGATGAGGGTTTCACCGTCCTCCGTTTGGATCTCCACCCGGCCTTCCAGCAGGAGCATCACCTCGTGGAACTCGGCGAGATCCATGGGCCCCTCCTCGGGGTCGCGCCTCCAGAACCCGACGGCGAAACGCCCATCCTCGGACCTGAAAGAGACGACTTCTTCGGCAACCGGACGTGGATCCTCCGGCTCCTGAGGAACCGGCTCCCAGGGAAGCTGGGAGTCGCCCGGAACGACGAAAACCTGGGCGCTCATCTCGTCACCGGTTGCCGTGTCCTGCCCAGCCGTTCGATCAGGTCCGCCGCCTTCTTCGTGCCCGGATGGGCCTGGAGATGCGTGGCGTTGTCGGCCAGCTTGGCCCGGAGCGCCTGGTCGCCGAGGAGTCGGTCGATCGCGCCCATCAGATCCTGAGGCTCGAAGGTGTAGGTGGGGAGCCGCACCCCAAACCCGGTCTCGTCGAGCCTCTGGGCGTTGTCGTATTGGTCCCAGAACAACGGCAGGGCGATCATCGGTTTACCGAAGTGGAAGCCCTCGGTGACCGTGTTGTTGCCCCCATGGGTGATGATGAGGTCCACCTGGGGCAGGATCGAGGTCTGGGGGAGGAACTCCGCACCCCACATGTTGTCTGCTAGTTCGTATTCGTCGTGCCTCGGACCCATCGAGACGATGAACCGGTGTGGGGCGTCGGCCAGAACCTCTACCAGTCTCCTCATGAGTTCTACGTCGGCCGAACCCAGCGACCCGAGGGACAGGTAGATGAGCGCGCCGGGGCCCGACCGGAGCTCGTCAGGCACCTCGAACGGTTCGTCGGTGGTCCTAACCGACGAGTCGAGGCGATGCCAGGTCGGTCCCAGCGGTTGGGACCGCGGATAGTCGACGATCTCCGGGTACAGATACATGTTGAGCCACGGCGACTCGTGGATGAACTCCAGCTCGGGTAGCGGCTCGGTGCCCCGTTCCAAGCACCACTCGTTGAACTCACCCCACATGTCGATGTGGGTTCCCCGGTATTCGGCGCGGAACTCGTCCCAGCCGGTGCGATCAGCGAGGGGATAACCCGAGAATGTGGGGGGCAGGGCGGGGTCCTTCAATTCCAAGGGGTTGCACGACACGATCCGAACCCACGGGGCCCCCGACGTCAACACGGCCGGGAAGGCACACACGTTGTCCTCGACGATCACATCCGGCCGCACATCCTCGAACAAGCCGACTAGCTGGTCTTCGACGTATCGAGCGCCGTCCAGCAGCGCTTGCCACGTGGGTTTGATGAAGGTCTCGAGCTGTTCGATCGTCGGTTTCCTGAACTCCGGAGCGGTGGCCGCGATGAAGTCCTTCCAGAACTGGCCCGGGTCCTCGTCGCCCTCAGGCGGGTCGGCCAGCCTGACCAGCCGTTCCTCGAAGCCGATGGGTTCCAAGGTGCCCTTGTAGGAAGCCTCGGCCGCGAACACGACTCGGTGTCCCCGGTCCAACAGCACCTTGCCTATCCCCACGCAGTTGTTGGTGGGCCCGTAGGCCGCCTCAGGGAAGAAGACGATCGTCAGGCTGTCCGGCATGTGCTCTCCTCTCGGCGTACGGTCGGGAAGGCTACATCAAGGGCAATCGGGGGCGGGTCGACGACTACTGTAAGGTGGCCGCCGGGCGCGAAACCGAGGCGGCGACCCCGAGGTGGACGGAGGAAACATGAAGACCCGGAGATCACTTGTCTTGATGGCGTGCACCCTGGCTTTGATACTCGCCGGGTGCGGCGGGGCCGACACCGCTGAGCGGCCCATCGAGGAGCAGAGCCTCGTGATTTCCAACTGGGAGGGCTACATGCCCGACGATCTCGTCCCGAACTTCAGTGAGCAGTTCGGCGTCGAAACCACCCTTACGTTCCACGCCACGAATGAGGAGATCGTCGGGAAGTTGGTAGCCGCCCAAGGCGAAGGGTTCGACGTGGTGTTCGTTTCAGGCCAATTCGCACAGGCTCTGGCCGGGCAGGGTCTGCTGGCCGAGATCGACCACGAGCAGATCCCCAACGCCGAGAACCTGTACGACGAGGTGGGAAGCCTCGGCTACGACGAGGGGATGCAGTACTCGGTCCCGTACGCGTGGGGGACTACCGGACTCTGCTATCGGTCCGACCTCCTCGATTTCGAACCCGACTCGTGGTGGGACCTACTCGACCCGCCAGCCGAGCTGAGCGGAAAGATCACCATGCTCGCGACCGAGAGGTGGCTGATGCTTCCCGCCCAGAAGGCGTTGGGATTCAGCGTCAACACCACCGACCCGGACGAAATGGAGCAGGTCAAGCAAGTTCTCATCGATGCGAAACAGCATCTCCTGGCCTACGACGACACCACCTTCTACTCCAAGCTGGTGTCGGGTGAGGCCTGGCTGGTCGAAGCGTGGGACGGTTGGTGCAACTACGGGATCGCCGAGAACCCCGACATCAAGTATGTGATCCCGCAGGAAGGCACAGACCTGTGGGTCGACACCATGGCGATTCTGGCCTCGTCGGAGAACAAGGAGGCGGCGCACGCCTTCATCAACTACGTCCTCGAGCCCTCCATCCACTCGTGGGTCGTAGAGAACATCCTCTACAAGACCCCGAACAGGGCCGCGATGGAGTTGGTCGACCCCAGCCTCTTCGAAACCTTCCCGAACCTGGCGATGACACCCGAGGAGCTCCTCCAAGGCGAGGTACTCCTCGATCTGGGAGACGCCCAGCCGATGTACACGCAGATCGCCACCGAGGTGCTGGCCGGGAGTTGACGAAGAGACTCTCCAAGGCGGATAGGAGCCGTCCGACCCGATGGGTCGGACGGCTCCTCACCCTCGGGCCGGGGGGCCTCTACCTGACCCTCTTCCTGGCGGTGCCCCTGGCAGTGATCGTCACCTACTCGTTCATGCGTAGAGGCACCTTCGGCGGGGTCGTCTACCAGCCCACCCTGGAGAACTACCGGAGAGCAGTCGACCCTCTCTTCTTGCGGATCCTGTGGGACTCGGTGCGGATAGGGGGGCTGACGACCCTGCTCGCCCTCCTGATCGGATACCCGGCCGCGTTCGCGATCACCAAACTCCCGACCCGTTGGCGGCTACCGGCCCTCGTCGCCATCGTCCTCCCCTTCTGGTCCAACTTTCTCATACGAACCTACGCATGGATAGTTCTCCTCAACCGAGAGGGAATCCTGAGCAAGGCTCTCCGGGCAGTGGGCTTGACCGACGAACCGGTCGGCTTCCTCTACAACCGGGGTTCCGTCGTAGTGGGACTGCTGTACGCCTATCTGCCCCTCATGATCCTCCCGCTATACGCAGCCCTCGACCGGATCGACCCCGCACTGGACGAAGCGTCGGCCGACCTGGGTGCGAAACCTTGGAGGACCTTCATCAGAGTCACCGTTCCGTTGAGCCTTCCCGGAATGACCGCGGGCTCGATATTCGTTTTCGTCCCTAGCATCGGGAACTTCGTGGTGCCTGAACTCCTCGGAGGCGGACAGGCCGTGATGGTGGGCAACCTGATCCGGGACCAGTTCCTGCGGGCCAGGGACTGGCCTTTTGGCGCAGTGCTCAGCCTGTCGATCGTCGGTCTGATGATGATCCTGCTGGTGGTCCAGGCGGTCCAGCTCAAGAGGACCCGAGCCCATGCCTAGGTTCAGAAGGTGGCTCGTATTCCCCCTGCTCGGCGTGTACGGCTTCCTGTACGTCCCCATCGTGATCCTGGCGGTGTTGTCCTTCAACGAATCTGGACTCCCGACCGCCTGGACGGGCTTCTCCACCAAGTGGTATGGGGCGCTGTTCTCGAACGATCTGATTCTCCGAGGTGCCAGAACCACCCTCGTCGTGGCGTTGGGTGCGACCGTGCTAGCCACGATCATCGGAACCCTTCTGGCACTCGGGTTGGAGCGGTACAGCCGAAGCGTGCTGTTCGACGCATTTGCCATCGCACCCGCCGTGGTGCCCGACATCGTTCTGGCCATCGGACTGTTGGCCTTCTACACGATGATTCAGTTCACCCTGGGAACCGTGTCGGTGCTCTTCGCCCACGTCACCTTCAATATCGCGTTCGTCACGGCGGTGGTGAGGACCAGGCTCCACAACTTCGATCAGCAGCTCGAGGAAGCATCGTTGGATCTCGGAGCCACCGAGCTCCGGACCTTCTTTCGGGTGACGTTGCCGCTGATAGCACCGGGAATCCTGGCTGCCGCCCTGCTCTCGTTCACGCTGTCGGTGGACGAGTTCGTTATCGCTTTTTTTACTCGGGGAGCCGGGGTCGAAACCCTCCCCACCGTGATCTACTCCATGGTGCGGTTCGGGATCACCCCCGAGATCAACGCCCTGGCGGTCGTTCTGCTCGGCCTGAGCTTCACGGTCGTGGTGGTCTCGCAGCGTCTCATCGGGCTGCGGCGGGTGGTCGACAATGCCTGAACTGGTTCACATCGCCAAGGTGACCAAGCGGTTCGGCGACGTAACCGCCGTCGACGCGGTGGATTTGACGATCGAAGAGAACGAATTCTTCGCCCTCCTCGGACCATCCGGATGCGGGAAGACGACCCTTCTGAGGATCCTCGCCGGGTTCGAAGACCCCGACGAAGGCCAGGTGTTGTTGGGTGGAAGAGACCTGGTCGGGGTTCGACCCTACGACCGGCCGGTCAACATGATGTTCCAGAGCTACGCCCTGTTCCCGCATCTGACCGTGTGGCAGAACATCGCCTATGGCCTCGTCGAGGAGAGACTGCCGAAACGGGAGATCGAACAGCGGGTGGGGGAGGTCATCGCCAAGGTAGGGTTGGAAGGGCTCGAGTCGAGGAAGCCGCATCAGATCTCGGGCGGTCAAAAGCAGCGGGTTGCGTTGGCAAGAGCCATCGTCAAACGTCCCCGGGTGCTTCTCCTGGACGAACCGCTCGCCGCTCTCGACAAGAAGATCAGGGCGGATATGCAACTCGAGTTGAAGAGGCTCCAACACGAAGTGGGTATCACCTTCGTTGTGGTCACCCACGATCAGGAGGAGGCCATGTCGATGGCCGACCGGGTCGCAGTGATGAACCAAGGCCGGATCCTCCAGGTGGCCGACCCGATCACTCTGTACGAACGACCCGCAGACTACTTCGTGGCCCAGTTCATAGGAGAGATGAACTTCATCGCAGGAGAAGTAAGGGACGGCAGGTTCTTCTCGCCGGAGCTCGAGGGCGTGCCGGCCCCCGACGCCGATGCCGGCCCCGTTTGGTTGGCGTTGAGACCCGAAAAGATCGTCCTTCGCGAATCACCTGGGGCAACCCCGGTCGAGCTCGAGGGGAGGGTTGAGACGACCACCTTCTTCGGGAGCCTCACCCACTGTTACGTCAGGTTGCCCGGTAGGGAAGAACCCGTAGTAGTCACCGCGCCCGGACCCCGCACCTTCCAGCCTGGAGCCACGGTGTGGATGACTTGGCGACCTGAGGATGCCGTCCTTTTACCCCGCTGAGTTCAGTTCGGACGAAAACCCTCCGGGCGTTCTGGCGGGAGATGCCGGATCATCATGTGTCGAGAAACGGTGTGTTCCAGCACCGCCTCTTGGCTCATGTCCTTCCCGAAACCCGACTGTTTGACCCCACCATGAGGCATCTCCGACACTATGGGGAGGTGGTCGTTGATCCACACCACGCCGGATTCAAGTTGGCTACCGACCCGAAGGGCCCGGCCGACGTCATGGGTCCAGACACTGGCCGCTAGGCCGTAACGAACGTCGTTGGCCAGAGCCACCGCCTCCTCCTCATCGTCGAATCCCAGGACGGTGACCACCGGGCCGAACACTTCGTCCTGGACGATCTCGGAGCGTTGATCCGCGTCCAACACCACTACCGGCGGAAAGAAGAACCCTCTGTCGGGTACGGATCCCACGGTGATCACGTTCGCTCCTTCGGCCTCCGCCCGGTCTACGAAGCCTCTGACCCGCTCGCGATGCTCGCCCGAGATCAGCGGTCCGACCGCTACTTCCGGATCCAGTGGATCCCCGATGGTCAGCTCCCCTAGAGCGTTCGCCAGGGCGTCCGTGAACTCGGGGAGAAGCGCCCGCTCCACGTAGATGCGGGTTGCCGCCGTGCAGTCTTGCCCGCAGTTGTAGGTGGAGGCCAGCACCGCGGAAGGCACCACCACCTCCAGGTCGACGTCGCCGAACACGACGAAGGGAGCCTTGCCGCCCAGCTCCAGGACTACCCGCTTCAGGGTCTTGGCGGCCTGGGCCATGACCTGCCGGCCGGTGTCGGTCGAGCCGGTCAGGCTGACCATGTCCACACCGGGATGCTCGACGATCGCTCGTCCTACCTCGTCGCCGCCTAACACCACGTTGATCACCCCGGCGGGCAACCCGGCTTCCCGAGCCAGTTCGGCCAGCGCGATGCTGGTTCTCGGGGTATTGGGAGCCGGTTTGAGGACGACGGTGCAGCCAGCCGCCAGCGCTGCCCCTGCTTTCCAGATCGCCATGATCAGCGGGAAGTTCCACGGCGCCAGCGCACCGACCACCCCCACCGGATGCCGGGTGAGTAGCGACAGGTAACCCCGGTTGAAGCTGCCGGCGCCGGTCCCTTCCAGGCTTCTAGCCGATCCGGCGAAGAACCTCAGGTTGTCCACCGCGAAAGACAGTTCCCCGTCCCTCATGGTGGCGAGGGGCTTTCCGGTGTCCTCGACCTCCAGCATCGACAGGGTGTTGGCCTCCCGTTCGATCAGGTCCGCCAACCTGAGGAGGATCCGGGACCTCTCCGCCGGGGAAGTGGATCGCCACTCTTTGAAGGCCTCACGGGCCGCCGAGATGGCCCGGTCCACCTCGGCGGGGTCGGAGTCGACCACCTCGTCGTGGGCCTCCTCGGTGGCCGGGTTGATGAGAGGCCTGGTGTCGTCTCGGCGGGGAGCTACTCGGGCGCCGTCGATCCAAGCGGTCCAGGGGCGGGTGGTGTCGACCATGAACGCATTGTTGCACGACCAGCAGGATCCTTCTGTGCGGATCCTCCCCGGTGGCGGCGGCGCGGATCCGCACAGAAGGAACGTGTCACAGGGAGGCGTCACCTTGGTCGTATGGAAACAACGCCGGACCGTCGGCTCCATCCGGTGGCGGTGAACCATCTCGGAGTCTGCGGAAGGTCCGAGGCCCAAGAAGCGGGCTTCACCGACCACATGATCAGCCACCGGGTCGATGAGGGTGCCTGGACCAGGCTCCACCCCGGGGTGTACGCGGTGGGGGCGGTGCCGCTCGACTGGCGGGCCCGTCTGGTGGCGGCGGCTCTCGCGGCCGGGGAGCGGGCAGTCGCCTCCCACCGTGCGGCGATGGTCGTCTGGGATTTGGACGGCATCTCGGCTGCCCCATTGGAGCTGACCGTCCCCATCGAGTGTGGCCCGGTGCCGGAAGGGGTGATCGTCCACCGCACCAGACGACCCCCCGAAGGGGTGGTTCGAGACGGTATCCCGGTCACCACCGTCGAGCGGACCATCCTCGACGCGGCGTCCTGTCTCCCCGGGTTGGTGGTCGAGAAGGCACTCGAGTCGGCCCTCCGGAAGAACCTCACTTCCGTCGATCAGGTCCTCGCCGAGTTGGTGTTGAGGGGAGGCAGAGGCGTGAAGGGCACCAAGATGCTCAGGGGGATTCTGGCGGCACGACCCGACGGTCGGCCGGCGGGAAGCCCGGCCGAGGTCGAGATCCTGTCGTACATGCGGCGGGCAGGCGTCCCGGAGCCGGTGCGTCAGTACCGCATTCCGCTGGCGGATCACACCGTGGCGGTGGTCGACTTCGGCTGGCCCCGGTTCCGGAAGGTGGTCGAGATAGACGGCTGGGATGCCCACGGAGGGGCGCTGGCCCTCGACCGGGATCTATACCGGCAGAACCTGATCCTCGACACGGGTCACCAGATCCGCCGGTACAGCGCCAGCCGGGTCCGCCGTGATCCCAAAGGTGTGGTGGCCGACATCGCCAGGTTCCTCGCCGAGTGAGGTCCCTTCTGTGCGGATCTGTCCCGCCCAGCCCGGGAAGGATCCGCACAGAAGGGTTCCCCGTGATGGTTGAGGGCGACCTGGTCGACGAGACCGGCCAGGAACACCATCTGGTCGCGCTGGGTGCCCTCTTCGAACAGGCCGACCAGGTCGTCGATGAGGAGGCAGCGGGCTCGATCCCCCTCGGGGCTTCGGTCGAAGTGGACCAGCATCAGGGCGATCTGATGGTGGATCCGGTTCTCCGGTTCTGCGCGGATCCGGTTCATGTCGGCCTGGTTCTGAACCGACGCCAGGAACACGCCCCCTACCAGCAACACCCCCAACCCCAACCGGAGCAGCCGGCCCTTCCGTCCGGCAACCAGCCAGGCCACGCCCGTTGCGAGCAGCACCGCCCACCCCGTCCAGGTGAAGCCCATCTCCCGCCACGGCGACAGGTCGAACCCGCGGGACTGGATGGTGGCACTGGTCGCCGACAGGCCGGCGCCGAGGAGCAGCACCGCCGAGAAGTAGACGGCGACGAACCGCAGCCACGGTGCGGGTCGAAGCTCGGCGGATGTGCCACCCCAGCCCCGGGCCAGGATGATCGCTGCAGCCCCCGCGGCCAGCGCCGCCAGCCCCCATACGTGGCGGTTCGTCAGCAGAGCCCTGGCCGCCGACTCGAACTGGCCGAGCTGCAGCACCGGGAAGAACCCGGCCAGCACCCGGACCGGCCACGACACCGCCAGGTCGACGCCGAAAGCGGGCTGAGCAGCCTGATAGCAGACGACCTCCCGGCAGGTGAGAGCTATCGCCAGCCGGGCTGGCACCGCGACCAGCAGGAAACCCGCAGCCAGACCGGTCCAGGCTCGCCCGGCCCCGGTTCGCCACAGCGTCGACGGCCGAGGTCGTCGCCCGCCGGCGACCTCCAGCAACACCAGGTGCGCCAGGCCCAGCGGCACCGCCAGATACGCCAGCTCGATCATCCCGGCGGCCGCCGCTCCCAGCAGGGCGAACCCGACCACGGTCCGCCATCCGACCTGACGACCTCCGAGCCGGCCCAGCATCACCGGGACTCCCAGAGCGAACCCGGCGGACCCCAGATACAGGGTGGGGAACAGGGTCAAGGGATGAGACGCCGGATTGAAGAGGGTGAGGCCGGCCGCGAACGTCGCGACCAGAGACCCGATGAATATCCGGAACCCGCCTCCGTCCCGCTCCAGCCCGGTGGCTCTCCGATACTGGTCGACCGTGAGGAGGGCGACCCAGGCAAGGAACGCCACCATCAACGCCTTGGGCAGAGCCCGCAGCACGTTGGGTTGGACCCCGACCGCGATCGACGTCCTCACCATCACCCAGTTCTCGAAGAAGGTGAGGAGCCGACTGACGGGCCGGAACACACCGAGCTGCAGGTATCCGGGGATCTCGTCGATCACCCGTGCTACCAGCCGAAGAGGGTTGCTTCCCGCCAGGGCCTCCGACCGGTACAGGTAGGTCCGTTCGTCCGCCCAGGGTCGGGCGAAAAGGGCGGGCAGTGCCACTGTCAGAGACAGGCCGGTCGCCTTGATCAGGTCACGGCGCATGTCCCCTCCGGTCGAAACCCGCCGAGAAAACGTTTCTGTGCGGAACTATCCCGCCCACCCCGGGAAAGATCCGCACAGAAGGATTCATCGGCGGCCGGCGAGGATCCGGGTGAAGGAGCCGAGACGCAGCTCCTCGATGGTGAGGCCGGTGAGGCGGGTGGCCTCTTCTTCGGTGACCGCTCCACAGTCGATCGCCCGCAGGAAGTGGTTGAGGAGACCCTGGCCGGTGGCCGCGTCGTCGAACACCTCGCCGACCAGGGTGGCCCGGGCGGCCTGCTCTACGAAGTTGGATAGACGGGCTGCGGTCTGGTCGAGTCCCTCCCGGAAGAACCCGATCACCGCCGCGAACCGGCTCGGAAGCTGACCGGGATGCAGATCCCACCCCTGGTAGTAACCCAGATACAGCGACCGGCGGATGTGCTCGAAGTGGATCCGCCACGCCGAATGGACCACCCGCCGGTTCTCGGCGATCTGCTCCTCGGTCAGGTCGTCGCCCCGGTGCACCGGCACCGGCATCACGTTGGTGGCGCCGTCCGACAGCCACACCCCGGTGCCGGCCAGCGACACCTGGAGGACGTGCCGGGCGAAGTCGCACACCGGGTGGTCCATCGTCTGGTGGGGAGCGGTGATCCCACAGGCCGCGGTGTAGTCGTAGGTTCCGAAGTGGGCGCCCCTCACCCGTCCGTCACCCGCCTCGACGAACCGTCTCACCCCCACCGAACCGTCGGGTGCCACCACCGTCTCCGGGGTCTCGACCATCACCTCCACCGGGATCCGCCCCACCGACGACCCGGCGGCTTCTTCGAGCCGCCCCAGGAACTCGACCAGGATCGCCACCTGGTCGGGGTGCCGCACCTTGGGGACGGTGACCACGAACCCGCCGGGAAGCGCCCCCGCCTTCTCGAGGAGCCCGGTCACCACCAGCTCCAGGGTCCGCAGCGACCGGCGGTACAGGTCTGAGGTCAGCGGTTTGATCCTGATCCCCACCATCCGGGGGAGGGTCTGGTCGGCCATACCCCGGGCCAGCTCCTCCACCACCGTCCGGGCATGACCGTCCTCCTCCTCGTCCGAGCGGACCCCGTACCCGTCCTCGAAGTCGATCCGGTAGTCCTCCACCGGCTCGGTCTGTAGCTTGGCCACCACCCGCCTGTACAGGTCGTCGGCTTCTTCCAGGCCGAGGGCCTCGGCCAGGTCGGCGGGACGGGGCGCGTACCGCTCCAACGTCCTCGACGCCACCTCCCCCAACTTCTGGGCGGTGTCGGCTCGGAACAGGTGCGCGCCGCCATACACGGTGTGGACCGGCTGGCCGGGGGGAGCCTCCCGGGGCGGCGAGGGCAGCGACCCCGCCACCCGGTCGGCGAACTCGGCGGCGACGGAACCGTTGGTCATTCGGCCTCCCTTCTCCGGTGTCGGGACTCTACGGGATGGTCTAGCGTGGCACGGCGATGGCGACTCTGCTCGTCCGATCCGCCGAAGTGCTGGCGACCATGGACCCGACCCTGGGGGAGATCCCCGACGGGGGCATGTTCGTCCGGGACGGGTGGATCGAACAGGTCGGCCCCACCTCCCGGCTGCCCACAACCGCCGACCGGGTGATCGACCTGCGGGGCCGGGTCGCGATCCCCGGGATGGTCAACACCCACCACCACCTGTACCAGACCCTGACCCGGGCTGTTCCCCAAGCCCAGGACCTTCCCCTGTTCGGCTGGCTCCGGGCCCTGTACCCGATCTGGGGGAGGATGACCCCCGAACACGTCCGGGTCGCCACCACCTTGGGTCTGGTGGAGCTGGCCCTGTCGGGCTGCACCACCGCCTTCGACCACCAGTACCTGTGGCCGGGTGGCAGCCGGGTCGACGACCAGGTCGAAGCGGCCCGGCGGGTGGGGATCAGGTTCCACGTCTCCCGAGGTTCGATGAGCTTGGGCCAATCCCAAGGGGGACTACCCCCCGACGGCCTGGTGGAGGACGAGGAGGCGATCCTCGACGACT